>NZ_LGHS01000077.1 GCF_001202025.1 Pseudorhodobacter aquimaris | reverse complement strand
CAGCTTATTGCGTTCCTGAGTAAGCTTCCAAGGTGCGTTGTTGCTATGGAGGCTTGCGCTACGTCCCATTATTGGGGGCGTGAGATTGGCAAGCTCGGTCACGAGGCTCGTGACGTTGCCCCCTCCGCCTAATCCATTTTGAGATAGCCTCTGGCCCAACCGAAAGGACCAGAGATGAAGCGCAGCAGGTTTACCGAAGAACAGATCATCGGCATTCTGAAGGAGCATGAGGCCGGTGTTTCCGTCGCCGATCTGTGCCGCAAGCACGGCGTCAGCGATGCAACCGTCTACAAGTGGAAAGCCAAGTATGGCGGTATGGATGTTAGCGAAGCCAAACGGCTGAAGGCGCTCGAGGATGAGAACGGCAGGCTGAAGAAGCTGCTCGCCGATGCCATGCTCGACAATTCGGCCTTGAAGGATCTTCTCGGAAAAAAATGGTAGCGCCCGCCGCGAAGCGGCAAGCGGTCGCGCATCTTGTGGAAGACCACGGGATGAGCGAGCGGCGGGCGTGCCGGGTGATCGGCTGTTGTCGGATGACCATGCGCTACGAGGCGGTCCGGCAGGGCGACCCCGTGCTGCGCGAGCGGCTGAAGGAGCTGGCCAAGGTGCGCCGTCGATTCGGCGACAGGCGGCTGCATGTCTTCCTGAGACGCGAAGGCCATGAGGTGAACCACAAGCGCCTGTTCCGCATCTACTGCGAGGAACGGCTGCATGTCCGCCGCCGGGGCGGGCGCAAACGGGCCATGGGCACACGGGCTCCGATGGTGCTGCCAATGATGCCGAACCAGCGCTGGTCCCTCGACTTCGTGTCAGACCAACTCACGGACGGCCGCCGGTTCCGCATCATGACCGTCGTCGATGATTGCACGCGGGAATGCCTGGCTCTGATCGCCGACACCTCACTGTCGGGTGCCCGTGTGGCGCGAGAACTGGCGACCTTGTTTGGCGCCCGCGGCAAGCCCCAGACGATGGTCAGCGATAACGGGACCGAGTTCACCTCGAACGCAATCCTGACCTTCGCCGATGACTGCAAGATCGACTGGCACTACATCGCGCCGGGAAAACCGACCCAGAATGCGTTCATCGAGAGCTTCAACGGCCGACTGCGTGACGAGCTGTTGAATGAAACACTGTTCCCGTCTTTGCACCACGCGCGCGTCACGCTGGCCGCATGGCGCACGGACTATAACTCTGAACGACCTCACTCACGCCTTGGATGGCAAACGCCCGCCGAGTTCGCCCAGACCTTCGCCCCGCAACGGGGCCTGACGCTGCGCAATCAGCAAAGCTCCGCGCCAGCCCCCGTTGCTCAACCCGCCCAAATGGGCAAAACTCAACCCCGGAGTCTCGCTCACACTGGATAAAAATTGGGGGCAACGTCAGCTCTTTGCTGAGGAAGCGCCAAAACTTCCTCAAGTCGGCTCATTACCCATTGCCGCCTCCAGCTACCGTCATGCGTAAAGCTAAGATCGCAATCCTCAAAGAACTCCGTGAGATATGTGCTGGAACGATAGTGAAAGTAAGAGCCCGGATCTTGACTCCCGCAGATCATCTCGGCCAACATCCCGGATGTTTATTTGTTTCCATTCTATGGACCTTCGTCTCCTTTACGTTCCTTTGAGAGAACTTGGGGCTTTCTGGAATAATACGGAAGAAGATTATTTTGATATGTGGGCTTTCAGAGTGAGGAGATCCCAACACGATATGCGGACACCCCCTAAAAATATTGGCTGTGCTGGACTTGTCGCGGCGGGTGATGATGAGCACGGCCGAACACGAGGGCGAAGCCTCGACGCAGTTGGAGCGGGCCTTCGCAAACCCTTAGAAGTCGCGGGCCCGTCTCTTGTGGTGTGCAGCCTGAAAGCCCACAAAAGACGGCAATCGTGGGCCTTTTGTGCCATTAGAGAGCAGTCGTCGTGCATTCGCCCCCCACCTTGCAAGAAACAAGAATTTGGTTTGATGGCACCGCGTACTCAATAAGCAAAGTGCAGGAATTGTGTGGCACCTTATGCAATGTGTCTGGAGGTGGTCCGGCCCTACCCATTCCGATAAAATCGCGATGAGTGACGCGCCACCAAGCGTTTGAATATACTTGAGAACGCTATGGAATAATTGCCTACGTGACATGGCTGGCGTGTTTCTTGCGAAAAACTTTGCGCATTTCCGACGGAAATCCCGCGCTGCCACGTTTGTATTGACATGAAGCAAGGGCAAGGTCGCCCGTCGATGCAAAAAACGGAGAGTGTAATGTTTAACAAATCCAAAACAGTTCTGAGCGCAGTAACAGTGGCCGCATTGATTGTCGGCGGGTTCTCTACCGCGGCTGTCGCCGATCAGCGCGGGGACCGTCAAGGCCCATCCGCGATGTTTGATTTCGCCCAAGTGGATGCCAATGCTGACGGCAAGGTGACCAAGGATGAAATCGCAGCCTTTCACAGCGCAAGGGTCGCGGCAATCGATACCGACAAGGATGGCACGATCTCTGAGGCTGAGATGACAGCCGCCCAACAACAGCGCAAGGCCGAGCGTGAAACGCGCAAGGTCAAGCGCATGATGGAGCGGATGGATGCCAATAACGACGGTGTTGTGAGCGTGGATGAAATGGCTCCACCGGCCGATCGTGGTGACAAAATGTTTGACCGGATCGATACCGATGGCGATGGCGCCATTTCCAAAGCCGAGGCAGATGCCGCGATGGAAAAAATGTCCGATCGTAGAGGTAAGGACGGTCGCAAAGGCAAAGACGGCCGCAAAGGCAAAAAAGACCACAACTAAGGTGGCGTGCCCCCCGGCCTGGTCGGGGGGCATAACCCAAGGATTGCAGTTATGTGCCTAGACCGATACTGCCGATAGGATGAAAATGCCCTTCGACGTCATCTCAGAAACCCCGGATGAGGCCCTTTTGGTGCTTTATGCAAACGGGGATCCGCTGGCTGCGCGCGAACTTGCGGCGCGGTATCTGCCACTTGTTATGGGGTTTGCCACACGGATGCTGTCTGGTGACCGTGCCGAGGCGGAAGATGTGGCCCAAGAGGCGATGTTGCGGCTGTGGCGTATTGCCCCTGACTGGCGCCAGGGCGAGGCAAAGATTTCGACCTGGCTTTACCGCGTGGTCAGCAATCTTTGCACGGATCGTCTGCGGGGCCGGACCCGGCGGCGGGCTGTGGGTCTGGATGAGGCACCCGATATTGCCGATGATGTGCAAGGCGTAGAAGCCTCGCTGATGGATCGCGACCGGATGGATGCGCTTAACGAGGGGCTGGCAAGCCTGCCGGAACGTCAACGCCAGGCGGTTGTATTGCGCCATATCGAGGGGCTTTCAAACCCCGAGATCGCGCAGGTAATGGATATCGGCGTAGAGGCCGTTGAGAGTTTAACTGCCCGCGGCAAGCGTGCTTTGGCCACAGCGATGGCCGGACGACGCGCCGAACTGGGCTATGAGGAAGGGACATAAGATGCAAGACAGTGATCTGGACGATCTGTTTTCCACAGCACGCCGTCATTCGGTCGGTGCCTCGCCCGATCTTATGGCACGGGTGCTTGCGGATGCCGAGGCCCATCAACCCCGGATGGCCGCGCCAACAGCCGTGGCCAAACCGGGCTGGTGGGCCGCGCTTTTGGCGGCGATTGGTGGGCTCCCGGCGCTGGCTGGCCTGTCGACGGCAACTTTGGCCGGGCTGTGGATCGGTTTTGCCGATCCGACGGGGGTCAATGTCGTGACCGATATGATCCTGGCCAGCGGCGAGGTGACCGAAACCCTTGATGTCATGCCCGCCTATGACGATTTCCTGTTTGAAGGATAGAATATGACCAAGAATCATGCCCCCACCCCGCCCAAGCCACCATTCCGGTGGGGGCGGCTTGTTTTATTTACCTCGCTGGCGCTGAATCTGGCGGTTGCCGGTGTGATCGGGGGAGCCGCCTTGGGCGGGTTCGGCCACAAGCGCGCCGAATTTGTGGCCCGTGACATTGGCTTTGGGATCTTTGGCGAGGCCCTGACCAAGGAGGATCAAATCGCCCTTCGGCGTGCCTACGGTCAGGCAAAAAAGAATGTTCTGCGTGACCGTCAGCAAATGCGTGATGATTTTGCGGCCATGCTTGTTGCCCTGCGCGCCGAGCCCTTTGAGGTGGCGGCGCTTCAGCAGATGCTTGACACCGGTTCCGCGCGGATTGCCGAGCGGCAGGCCCTTGGACAAACTCTTTTGCTTGAGCGGATCGATGCCATGACCGCAGCTGAGCGTGCTGCGCTGGCCGACCGTCTGGAAGATACGGTGGCGCGAAAATCGAAACGGGATCGTCCGCGCCCCGCAGGGGATTGATTTAACGCAATCCCTATGCGGCTGTATGGCTGATCGTAACCTGGTTGCGCCCACCCGACTTCGCCATCAAGAGCGCCTGATCGGCGCGTTCGATCACGGCGGCGACAGGCTCTTCTGCCCATGTCTGGCCGCCTTCGCAAATCGCCAAACCGATAGAGGCTGTCAGATCAAGCGGCGCATAGCTGGGTATATCAAAAGGAACCTCCTGAATAGCGCCGCGCAGGCGTTGGGCGATGGCTTTGGCATGCGGAAGATCGGTATCGGGCAGGGCGATCAGAAACTCTTCCCCGCCGATACGTGCAAGCAGATCACCGCCGCGAATATTGGCGGCCAGCCTGCGCGCAACCTCTGTCAGCACGGCATCACCGGCGGGATGGCCAAAGGTGTCGTTAACCTGCTTGAAACGGTCCAGATCGATAACCATCAGGGCGAAAGGTCGCTTTGAACTTCGCGCATGGCTGGCGATCTCGGCCAGTTGGCTGATGGCATAGCGACGGTTGTGCAGCCCTGTCAGCGGATCGATTACCGCCATGCGCAAGCCGTCCCTTACCGAGGCGCGTAGTTTGTCAGCGGCGGTTTTGCGTTGCAACAGCCGCGCGATGCGTTGGCCGAATTCGCGCGGATCCACCTCATCGCCGACGACATCATCGGCTCCAAGATCAAAGGCCATCGCGGTGTCTGAACCGGTGGGGCCGCTTTTGACAATGCAGATCGCGGCATGGCGGGTCTGGGGCCGACTGCGCAACTCTGACATAAGGCGCAGACCGGCCATCGGGTCGGCCAGATCAGATTCGATGATAAAGACATCGGGCACCGGTGTCAGCTGTACGTCGGACAAGGCCCCTTCGCGCGACATCATCGTCATTTGGTCGGGCAGATGTGCGCCCAGATCACGCCGCCAGCGCAGCGCAGTTTCGGGGCGATGGGACACAAGCGCGATGGAGCCGGGAAGGTGAAACGCCGAGGACATCTCTGCAAAGCCCAAGGCCCGGATCGGTGCGGCTCCGCTTTCCAGTTCTGCCATCGCCTCACGCCCGCGCAAAAGATTACGCAGCCGCGCCATCAGCGTTTGATCATCGACAGATTTCGTCAGAAAATCGTCAGCACCGGCATAGAGGGCGGCCAGTCGTGCCTTCATATCGGCCTCAGCGGAAAAGACCACAACGGGAATACTTGCCAGCTCGGGGTCCGCGCGCAAATGGCGCAAAACCTCGGTTCCCGACATGTCGGGCAGAACCAGATCCAGCAAGATCAGGTCGGGCTTTTCACTTCGGGCAAGCGCAAGACAAGATGCACCGTCAGAGGCGAGAACCGGCGCATAGCATGCGGCGCCAAGCTTTACCTTGTAAACGATGCGGTTTGTCGCAACATCGTCCACAATGAGAATTTTTCCTGCCATCTAAGTATTCCTGATCCGCTCAAGTAAGGATACAGTTATCTTTGTGACCAAGTGGTTAAGAAACCCTTTCCAATTTGGCGGCAATTGAAACAATCGGCCGCCCTCCACCGGGATTGGCCATATATGAGAGGGAATCCGCCGATGATGAAGCAAGAAACCGCCGAAATGATTGCTGTCAAGGCTTTGGGCTGGCTTGCAGCGGATGAGGAATTGTTGGGAACCTTCCTTGGCGCAACCGGCGCGTCGGTTGATGATCTGGCAACGAACGCCCAGCAGCCCGAGTTTCTTGGTTCAATCCTTGATTTTCTGTTAATGGACGACGCTTGGGTTATGGGGTTTTGCGAGGCGGAAAACCTGGCCTATGAGGTGCCGATGCACGCGCGGGCCGCATTGCCGGGGGGCGCGCAGATCCATTGGACCTGACCTTGGTTTTGCCGCGATTGCCTTTTGACGCCTCGCCATTCATGTTGGCGCCGAAATTAAAAGGGGCGTGTGATGATTGACGGGGTGGTGTTTGACAAGGACGGAACGCTATTTGATTTCCGCCAAAGCTGGGGTGTGTGGACAGATCGGCTTTTGTTGCAAATCGCGGTTGATGAGGCCCACGCCAGCATGTTGGCGACCGCCATCGGATATGACCGGGTCGCACGGGACTTTCGGCCCGACAGCCCGGTGATCGCTGCCACGGCCGTCGAAATCGCCAATGTGCTTTTGCCGCTATTGCCGGGGCAGAGCCTGCAGGGGTTGGTGGACAGGTTGAACGCTCAGGCACAAGATGCGCAGATGGCGCCCGCGGTGCCACTGCGCGCGGTTCTGGCGGGGCTGCGGGACCGGGGGTTGAAGTTAGGGCTTGCGACCAATGACACCGAGCGTCCGGCCCGTGCCCATCTTGATGCCCATGGCGTGCTTGATCTGTTTGATTTTATCGCGGGCTATGATTCGGGCCACGGGGCAAAGCCCGGGCCGGGGATGTGCCTTGCCTTTGCCCGTGAAACAGGAATTGATCCCGCCCGCGCGATTATGGTTGGTGACAGCCTGCATGATCTGGTCGCCGGGCGTGCGGCGGGGATGCGCTGCGTCGGGGTTCTGACAGGTATCGCCGATAAGGCAGAGCTGGCACCACTTGCTGATGTGGTCTTGCCCGATATCGGATCTTTGGGCGCGTGGATTGACGGGCTTTAGGGCATAAAATAGCTGTCACATTTGTAACGATTCCCGCCCGTGCCGTGCGGATAGTGACAGGCCGGCCATGATCGCGCTGTAATTGATGGTGATTTTGCCTGATTTTCGGACTTGTCCACAGAAGATTTTCCAAAAATCTCTTTACAGGGTTTCGCTCCTCGCACACAATATCTAGTAAGTTGCATAAGGGTGGGACGCTTGTTCTTGCCAAAGACTCAACTTCTTGTGTGCATGTTCGGGGTATCGGGCATCATCGCAGGGAACGGAAATGCGAGGCGGGGCTATGTCACTTTCTGAAGATTATTTCGCGGAGGAAATCCATCCGATCGACATCGTGGAAACGCTGGCCAATGACCACGCATGGGAATTTGATCGCGTGACCGACAACCAGATCGCGATGTCGGTAGAAGGTCAATGGCGGACGTATTCGCTTACGCTGGCATGGTCGGATCACGACGAGACCCTGCGCCTGATTTGCACCTTTGAGATGGAGCCGCCAGAGGGCCGGGTCTCGGCGCTCTATGATGTGTTGAACCGTTGCAATGATATGGTCTGGAATGGCGCATTTACGTGGTGGGGTGATCAAAAGCTGATGGTATGGCGCTATGGGTTGTGCCTTGCGGGCGGGCAGGTTGCCGGCCCTGAACAGATTGATCGGCTTATCTCGGGCGCGGTGATGGCGGCAGAGCGGTTTTATCCAGCCTTTCAAATGGTTACATGGGCTGACCATACACCAGAGGCCGCGATGAAGGTCGCGATTGCCGAAGCGTACGGGCGGGCGTAAACGGGTCTCCCCGTCACGCACCGCAAGGCCTATATTTAGGGGAGGGGCCGTTACAGCCGCACCACCCTTTTGCCAAAGCTGCGCCCCTCGAGCAGGCCATAAAGCCCCTCCGGCGCGTTTTCAAGCCCGTCAATGACTTCTTCGGTATAGTGCATCTTGCCTTCCTTCAGCCAGCCGGTCATGTCGCGTACAAACTCGGCATAGAGGCTGCGGGGGAAGCTGTCGAATATGATGAAGCCTTCTACCTTTACCTTCATCCGCAAGATTGTGCCCATGATGACAGGTCCCATATCGGGCCCCTCGGGCAGGCCGGGGATATTGTACCATGAGACAACACCGCATACCGGCATCCGCGCAAAGGGGTTGAGCAGGGGCAGGACCGCGTAAAGCACCTTGCCGCCAACATTCTCGAAATAGACATCGATACCATCCGGGCAGGCCGCGCTCAGCTGTGCGGTGAAATCGGGCGACTTATGGTCGATACAGGCGTCAAAGCCCAAGACATCCACCACATGCGCGCATTTCTCGGCCCCGCCGGCAATCCCGACAACGCGGCAGCCCTTGAGCTTGGCAATCTGTCCCACGGTGGCACCCACCGGGCCGGAGGCCGCGGCGACGACGACGGTTTCGCCGGGTTTCGGCTCTCCGATCTTCAGCAGGCCCGCATAGGCGGTATAGCCGGGCATTCCCATGATCCCCAAAGACCACGAAGGGTTGGCCGGTTTCGCCCCGAGGTTCAGCACCTCGGTCCCGTCCGAGACCGCATAATCCTGCCAGCCGCTGCCCGCCAGAACGTAATCGCCGGGGGCAAAGCCGTCGAGGTTGGAGACCATGACCTCGGCCACCACTTGTCCGGTCATCACCCCGCCAATAGACACCGGCGTGGCATAGGATTTGCTGTCATTCATCCGGCCGCGCATGTAAGGGTCCAGCGACAAAAAGACCGAGCGTAGCAGCATCTCGCCGGGGCCGGGGGTGGGGATAGGTGTTTCTTCCAGCCGCAGGGTATTGGCATCAGGGGCCGCTTTCGGACGCTCGGCCAGAACGATACGGCGGTTGGTTTGGGCGTTTTGTGTCATGGTATGTTCCCCATTATGGTTTCGTCTGAGGTAACACCCAAAACAGCGAAATGCACCCGTGCTGGCGAAATTGTGTTTGCGGCCTGCTTACGGGCAACCTTGGCTCTTAGCTGGTTGACTCTGCCTGACGCGCCTATATAAGCCCGCAAGTCCTCGGATTTTTCCGGGGGCTTTTCATTGGTGTTGGTGGACCCGGCAACGGGAAACCTGTCACCCAAAGCTAAGGCCTTTGCGGGCCTGCGCGGCGGGGAAGGACAACGCCCTTCATATATCGAACGAAGGAGATCAGAGATGACCAAACGGACCTCTGCCAAGTATAAAATTGACCGCCGTATGGGCGAAAACATCTGGGGCCGTCCTAAATCCCCAGTAAACCGCCGCGAATACGGCCCCGGCCAGCACGGTCAGCGCCGCAAGAACAAACTGTCGGATTTCGGTACCCAGTTGCGCGCCAAGCAAAAGCTTAAGGGTTACTACGGCGATTTGACCGAGAAGCAGTTCCGCAAGATCTATGGTGAGGCCGAGCGCGTCAAAGGCGACACCGGTGAAAACCTGATCGGTCTGCTGGAGCGTCGCCTGGATGCGATCGTTTACCGCGCGAAATTCGTGCCGACCGTATTTGCGGCCCGTCAGTTCGTGAACCATGGCCACGTCACTGTGAACGGCCAGCGCGTGAACATCGCGTCTTACCGTTGCAAAGAAGGCGATGTGATCGCTGTGCGTGACCGTTCCAAGCAATTGGCGATCCTGCTTGAAGCCGTTACCTTGGCTGAACGTGACGTGCCTGACTATGTCGAGGCCGACCACTCCAAGATGACAGCGACCTTCATTCGCACCCCGACTTTGGGCGATGTGCCATATCCGGTACAGATGGAACCAAACCTCGTGGTCGAATATTACGCGAAAAACTAATCGCGGCCCGTATTTATGGGCTATCTGGAAGCGCCGCCCTGTATCGGGCGGCGTTTTCGTGTTTGTGGGCACTGGTCATGCCGCCTTCAAGGCGGTAACTAAACCCTAACTTCAGGGGAACACGGTTATGACGTCGCAAATTCAGCCGCAGCCCGGCATCATGGATATCGCCTTGTATGAGGGCGGTGCCGCCACGGTTGCGGGCAAGTCCAATATTACCAAACTATCCTCGAACGAAAATCCGGCCGGCCCGTCGGATAAGGCCAAAGAGGCCTTTGCGCGGTCGGCCCATCAGTTGCACCGCTATCCCAGTACCGATCATGCCGCGTTGCGTCTGGCGATCGGGCAGACCCACGGGCTTGAGCCTGAGCGGGTGGTTTGCGGTGTGGGCAGCGACGAGATCATCCATTTTCTCTGTCAGGCCTATGCCGGACCGGGGGATGAGGTGCTGTTCACCGAACACGGGTTCCTGATGTACCGCATTTCAGCCATGGCCGCCGGCGCCACCCCCGTCGAGGTGGTAGAGCGCGAGCGCACCACCGATGTCGCGGCGCTGCTGGCCGCTTGCACAGATCGCACCAAGCTGGTCTTTATCGCCAACCCGAACAACCCCACCGGCACGATGATTTCAGAGGCCGAGATCGCGCAGCTTGCCGATGGCTTGCCGCCACAGGCGATCTTGGTGCTTGACGGGGCCTATGCCGAATATGTCGACGGTTATGACGGCGGGCTGGCCCTGATCGAGGCACGCGAAAACGTGGTGATGACGCGCACATTTTCCAAGATTTACGGTCTGGGCGGGCTGCGCATCGGTTGGGGCTATGGGCCCAAGGCGATCATCGACGTGCTCAACCGTATTCGCGGGCCGTTCAACCTGTCGAATACGCAGCTTGAAACCGCCGAGGCCGCCGCGCGCGATCAGGATTATGTCGCCCGTTGCCGTGCCGAGAATGCCCGCCTGCGGGTCTGGCTGGCCGAGGCGTTGGCCACCCTTGGCATCCCGTCCGATACGTCGCTTGGCAATTTCATCCTTGCCCGTTTCGCCAGCAGTGAGGAGGCCGAGGCCTGCGATATGCACTTGCGTGGTGAGGGGCTGATCGTGCGGCGGGTGGCAAGCTATAAGCTGCCGCATTGCCTGCGGATCACCGTGGGCGATGAAAGCGCGTGTCGGCGCGTTGTCCATGCGATTGCCCAATTCAAGGGCAAGGATTGATGGCCGCTGTTTACAAGAAAGTCGCGCTGATCGGCTTGGGGCTGATTGCGTCATCGATGGCCCATGCCATGCGGCAACGGGGGCTGGTGGAAACCATCACCGGCCACGCCAAATCGGCCGAAAGCCGTGCCGCGGCACTGGAATTGCGCCTGTGTGACGCGGTGTTTGACACCGCCGCCGCGGCGGTAGAGGGCGCGGATCTGGTCGTTCTTGCCGTGCCTGTCGGGGTGATGGGCGATGTCGCCGCCGAGATTGGCCCGCATCTGAAGCCGGGCGCGGTGGTGACGGATGTCGGCTCGGTCAAACAGGCGGTGATTGAGGCCGTTGGACAGCATCTACCGGAAAACGTTCACTTTATTCCGGGGCACCCGATTGCGGGGACGGAACATTCCGGCCCCAGATCGGGCTTTGCGACCTTGTTTGAAAACCGCTGGTGGCTCTTGACCCCGCCAGAGGGCACCGCCCCCGATGCCGTGGCCCGCCTTCGCGCGCTTTGCGAAGGTATGGGGGCCAATGTCGATGAAATGGAACCGGCGCATCACGATCTTGTGCTGGCCGTGACCAGCCACACGCCGCATCTGATCGCCTATACGATGGTCGGGGTGGCCGATGATCTGCGCCGCGTGACCGATAGCGAAGTAATCAAATACTCTGCCGCCGGTTTTCGGGATTTCACCCGTATTGCGGCCTCGGACCCGACGATGTGGCGCGATGTGTTCTTGACCAATAAGGACGCCACACTGGAAATCCTTGGCCGTTTCACCGAAGAGCTTTTCGCCCTTCAACGGGCCATCCGCATCGGTGACGGCGCGCATTTGCACGATTACTTCACCCGCACCCGTGCGATCCGGCGTAGCATCATCGAGGCGGGGCAGGATACCAACGCGCCCGACTTTGGCCGTGGCAGTGCCGCCAAGGCAGATGGTGCCGCAGGATGAGGATCGTATTTCCCCTGCTTCTGGCGGCGTTTGGTTTTGCAGCACCCGGTTGCGCTGATGATCCGTCCCAGCGGCCCAAGCCAAGACCGGATGCCGCCGTCTTTTCGAATTTTGTGAACGCTGGTCGTCAGACCGGGTTCGTTTGCAATGACCGCTCTGTGCAGGGCGTGAAAATTCCCAAGATCAAAGGCAAGGTCGAAGGATGTGGTATTGAGGATCCGGTGCGTGTGACATCGGTTGGCGGTGTTGCGCTCAGCGCGCCTGTGACGCTTGATTGCGATACGGCGCAGGCCCTGAGCCGCTGGGTCACCAAAGAAGCAAAGCCTGCCTTTGCGGTTAAGGGCCTAGTAGGGTTGCGTGTGGCCGCCCATTATAGTTGCCGCACCCGCAACCACAAAAAAGGCGCACGTATCAGCGAGCATGGGCGCGGAAAGGCGATTGATATTGCGGGGTTTCAGCTAAAAGACGGGACTGAGGTTTCGGTGCTGCAACATTTCCGGAAACGGCAGGGCGCGCCGATCCGAAAGGCGCATAAGGGGGCCTGCGGGATTTTCGGGACAACCCTGGGGCCGGGCTCTGACGGGCATCATATGGATCATTTGCACTTTGATACGGCCTCCTATCGTGGCGGGCCATATTGCAAATGACGGTTAGCGCAGGCGCGGCGCGGGGCCGACCGGAATAGCACCGACCATCGCGCGCCCGTTGCGCAGGCTTACCGGGATCTCCAAAGTATCGCCGTTTTCTTGCGCCAAGAACCCCGCCGCCTGTTCCCAGAGCTGCCGGGCATCCGGCGCAATCAGCCCCATTTGTTGTGCCACATCCAACGCCAGAGGCCAGTTCGTCAGCTTCAGCATAATATCGCCCTCGGCAAAGCCCGCACTATCGGCGATCAACCGTCCCTTGGCCGAGACATGCATATTCCCCCAATCCACCCGCGCCTCGGCAAGGTCCAGGGTGGCCAGACGCGGGCGGGTCTCAAGGATCAGGCGATCAATCGGGGCGGTAAATCCCAAAGTGGTATCCAGCCGGATCAGGCCAATGCGGTCGGGCAAGATGCCGCCAAAATGTGTCATCAACTGCGGGTCGGGCGCAAACTCGGTGAGGGTCAGGGCAACCTCATGCGCGTCCCCTTTGAGCTTGCGAGAGGCAAAGCGCAGAGCATCGGCGCGCAGGGACCAGCCACTGTCGCCTTCTGCCGTCAGCATATCGCCGATCAGAGTAATCCGGTCCAGCGGCAGAGTGGGAAGGGGGCTGGCCACAAGACTTGCCTGCATTTTCTCGGTCCGAAGGGTGATGCCCTCATAGGGCAAGGTCAGCCGTTGTTCCGGCGCAAAGGCGGCAATCAGATGCCAGGGCTTATAACTCAGGCTGAAAAGCTGCACAAAAGCGGACTGCCAGCCGATGCCGGTTGCGGGATCTGCAAACTGCGGCCGGGTCACGGTCAGATCGAAACGGTTGGGAAAGCCGCGCACGGCCAAGCCGTCATGATCCGCGGTTTTGCCGTTGTCCTGTAGGCTGGTGATCCAACTGTTTGCCGCCCCCTCAAACCCGCGCGCGCCGATGAACCAATAGCCCGACCAGAGGGCCACAAGTACCAGTACCAACCCTGTCAACCACCGCATTGCCGCCGCCCCTCTTTTAATTTCGACCGTTTTGCGATTTATAGGGCGAAATGAAAAGAGGCCACGTCGATGCACAAACCACTTTGGATCTTTGGCTATGGATCGCTGATCTGGAACCCCGAATTTCCGGTGGCAGAGCAGCGCGTGGCGCGGTTGTCGGGATGGCATCGCAGCTTTTGCATGCGTTCCATCCATTACCGCGGAACCGAGGCCGCGCCCGGGCTTGTGCTGGCGCTGGACCGAGCAGCGGCGGCATGTTGTACCGGGGTTGGCTTTCGCGTGACGGACGGGGCAGAGCCTGAAACCCTTGCCGCTTTGCGCGAACGCGAATTGATCTCGGGGGCCTATCTGGAGGAATGGCTGCCCCTGACATTGGATTGCGGGCGTGAGGTTACGGCGCTGTGCTATGTGATCAACCCCGACACCAACCAATATTGCGGCGGCCTGTCCTTGGAAGAGCAGGCGGACATTATCGCCACCGCAGCGGGTGGGCGTGGCCCGAATTGTGACTATCTGTTCAATACCGCCTCTCATCTGGTGGAACTGGGCATTGCCGATCCGGATATGCAGTGGCTTTTTACCCGCGTTCAGGCTTTGCGGGACGCGGGTCATAAATGATGGTTGGCATAGCGCGCACAGCAGCCTAAGCTGGTCATTATTAACCCAAAAAAGGTCATGCGCGCCGAATGGACAAGACCGTAACCGAGGCAGAACTGTCATTCACCCATCCGATCCGTCAGATTGTTCTGATGCTGATTGTGATTGCCCTTGTCTCGGCCGGGGCCTTTGTGGCGTGGGGGCAGCTGTCGGGCGTGTTTCTGGCCAATGTCTGGTTGAACGGCTTTATCGGGCTGGTCTTTGTCTTTGGGGTTTTTGCCTGTTTCTGGCAGGTGTTCCAGCTGATGCAGTCGGTGCGCTGGATCCTTGGGTCTGCCGGTCGCGACTCACAGCGCGATAGGGTGCATGTGCCGCGCCTATTGGCACCATTGGCGGCCTTGCTGCGCGGTCGGGGTGCGCGGATGCAGATCTCTGCCTCTTCCTCGCGCTCTATCCTTGATAGTGTGGCGACGCGCATTGATGAGGCGCGCGATATAACGCGGTATTTGGTCAACCTGTTGATCTTCCTAGGCCTTTTGGGAACCTTCTACGGGCTGGCCACCACCGTTCCCGCCGTGGTTGAGACCATCCGCAACCTCGCCCCGCAAGAGGGCGAGACGGGGATGCAGGTGTTTGACAAGCTGATGGGCGGCCTTGAGGCGCAGCTTGGCGGTATGGGCACGGCGTTTTCCTCATCGCTTTTGGGGCTTGCCGGATCGCTGGTTGTGGGCCTGTTGGAGCTGTTCGCCAGCCACGGGCAAAACCGTTTTTACCGCGAGCTTGAGGAATGGCTGTCGACCATCACGCGGCTGGGGTTCTCTTCGGGGGAGGCCACGGAGGCTGAGGTCGGTCTCGGGGGCGTCATGGACCAGATGGCGCGCCAGTTAGGCCAGCTTCAGGATGTGTTTGTGCAGGCAGATGTTTCGCGCGGTTTGGCGGATGAACAGCTTGGAAACCTGTCGGCTGCGGTCCAGGATCTGTCGGCCAAGGTGCAAAGGGGCGCCGAGGCGCAGGATACGCTGGCCCAGATTGCCGCCACGCAAAGCGCACTTTTGACGCGGATTGCCGATGGGCAGGACAGCTATGCCACCGTGCTTGCCAAATCGAACGAAGAGGGGCCGGATGCGGAAAACCGGATGCGGCTGCGGTCAATTGATGTGCAGCTTTTGCGGATATTGGAAGAGATCGCGGCGGGACGTCAGGAAAGCATGTCCGATCTGCGGGCGGATATTGCCGGTCTGACCAATGCGGTGCGGCAGCTCTCGCGCAATCCTGCGGGGCGGGGCTAGGCCATGGCGCTGAGCCGGAGGTCATCGCAGCGGATGAACGGCGCGATCTGGCCGGGCTTTGTCGATGCGATGACGGCGCTGCTTCTGGTTTTGATGTTCGTGCTGTCGATTTTCATGATTGTGCAATCGGTGTTGCGCGAAACCATCGACAGTCAGGACCATGAGCTGGACAGCCTGGCCGCGCAGGTTGCCGGGCTGACCGATGCGCTGGGGCTTGCGCGGGGACGGGCCGAGGATCTTGAACAAGACGTCGGGCGTTTGCGCGCAACCCTGTCAGAGGCGCAGGCCGAAGGTACGGCACAGGCGGCACTGATTGCAACGCTGTCGGGACAGCTTTCGGCGCGGGAAAACGATCTGGAGGTTGCGAGCGCGCGGATTGCCAGTTTCGAATCCCAGGTCGCCAGCCTCTTGGCCGATCGTGACGCGGCCTTGGGGCGGGCGGATGATCTGGCCGCGACCGTCAGTGATCTTGAGGCTGCGCAAACCCGCCTGTTGACCGAGCAGGAAGCCTTGAATCTGGCCATTGCAAAAGCGCGCGATGAGGTGGATGCCCAAGCAGAGGCGGCACGGCTTGCCGCCGCGCGCAGTGACGCGCTGGACGCCTTGGTCGCCGATTTGCGATCAAAGCTGACAGCGGGGGAGGCAACGCTTGCCGATGCACTGGCCCGGTTAACACAGGCTGAGGCGCAGGCCGCAGGTCTTTCGACGGCCACGGCGCAAATTTCGGGGCTGGAGGAAGAACTGACAGAGGCCGAGCGCGCCTTGCTTGCGGAACGGGCCGCCGCCGAGGCTTTGCGTGTCCGTCTTGCCGATGTGCAAACCGAGTTGAGCGAGGAAGAAACAGCCCGCCTTGCCGATATTGCCGCCGCCGAGGGGCTGCGCGCGCGTCTTGCCGCGTCGGAAACGGAACTGACCGCGATGACATTGGCACTGGAAGAACAGCGCAAACGCGCAGAGGAAACCCTGACCTTGCTGGCCGCTGCGCAGACGACGGCGGCGGGCGCATTGACCGAAAAAGAGAGCTTGCTTGCCACAGCGCAGGCCGCCTTGACGCAAGAGCAGGAAAAATCGGCCGAAAACGCACGGCGCATGGCGCTTTTGAACGAACAGATCGCAGATCTGCGGAGCCAACTGGCAAATCTTCAGGGCTTGCTGGATGCGTCTTCTGCGCGGGGTGAGGCGGCGGATATTCGGCTGGATGAAATGGGGGCGCAGTTGAACACGGCGTTGGCCCGCGTTGCCGAAGAACAGAAAAAACGCGCTGAATTGGAAGAGGCAGAGCGCATCCGGCTGGAGGCGGAAACCAAAAAGTTGGAGAGTTTTCGTTCGGAGTTCTTTGGTCAAATGCGCGAGGTTCTGGCCGGCCGCGATGGGGTGCGTATTGTAGGGGACAGGTTTGTATTTTCTTCCGAAGTGTTGTTTGAGCAGGGATCAGCGGATCTGGCAGCCGAGGGGCGCCAGCAAATTGCCGGGGTAGTGGCCATCCTGCGTGAGATCTCGGACCAGATCCCGGCGGGTATTGACTGGGTCATCCGTGTGGACGGGCATACGGATGATGTGCCGCTTTCTGGGCTGGGTGAGTTTGCGGATAACTGGGAGTTGAGCCAGGCCCGCGCGCTTTCGGTGGTACGTTTTATGCAAAATGATCTTGGCTTTCCACCGGGCAGAATGGCGGCGACCGGATTCGGGGAGTGGCAGCCCGTTGCGCAAGGCGACTCGGAAGCAGCCCGCGCGCAAAATCGGCGGATTGAGTTGAAATTGACCGAACGCTAGGTTGGCTGCTTGTCGGATGTACGGACAATTATATGGCATGAAGTAGTGCCTGTAGGCGGCGTCGGAACTGTTTCCCTCAGTGATGCCTGTACGGTCGTCCAACAGGCCACTTTTTTAAGTAGCTTCAAATATTCAATTCTTCACGTTTTGGCGACAGCGATATTGGTGATATACGATGTTGCCCGCGGGTGTTTTCTGTTGACGGCAGATGGCGCTGAAGTCCGGAAGACGCCAATCCAGGCCGGTTGGCCACTAGAAAATTTCAGCAAAAGCTGCCGTCTGGCGGAGCGCTGTGCTTTGCTCGGATATCCGTGGTCGGCATGAGTTGGGGTTTTTGCCGCGACACCTGATCACGCCGAGACCTCCGCAATAATCGACTTGAAACCCTTCATAAGCCGGTGGGCTCCGCAGATATTGTCTGTGTTTCTATACCTCGATTTGCCAGTTCTTCGGGATATGAAGGCAACCAAAAGTGCCTTTGCGTCCATTTACGGTTGTCTGCCGACGATCTGGCCATTCCCAATAATTCATTAGGAGCAGGCGTGCGGTTGTTCGTCCGGGCTTTGATGATGACGTGCTTCATGTTGCACGCATGGGCGACGGCCTTATGCTGGTGAGCAAGTTGATTACAAGCCGCGCCAAAGAATATGGCCCCCGCTATTGGCAGGGGCCATATGGCAATAGTGTTTTGATTATTCTGCCGTTAACAAGCGGGTTTTGCGCCCCGTGATGCGGGCTTTGCCCGGCTCTTCAAAGGTCAGGTCGATCGCGCCATCTTTCACGCCGACTTTGACAACACCACCTTTAATCAGCTTGCCGAACAAAAGTTCTTCGGCCAGTGGTTTCTTGATGCTTTCCTGAATGACACGGCCAAGTGGACGTGCCCCCATTTTATCATCATAGCCCTTTTCGCCGAGCCAGTCCGCGGCCTCTTCGGTCAACTCGATATGGACGTTGCGATCCAGCAGCTGTGCCTCAAGCTGCAATACGAATTTCTCCACAACCTGGCGGATGATATCGCGGCCCAAGGGGGCAAAGCTGATCACGGCGTCAAGGCGGTTGCGGAATTCGGGCGTGAATGTCCGTTCGATCGCCGCAGTATCTTCACCCGTCCGCCGGTCACGACCAAAGCCAATTGCGGATTTGGACATTTCCTGCGCACCGGCGTTGGATGTCATGATCAGGATAACATTGCGGAAATCCACTGTCCGGCCGTTGTGGTCGGTCAGCTTGCCGTGATCCATGACCTGCAACAAGATGTTATAGACGTCGGGATGCGCCTTTTCCATTTCGTCCAGCAGCAAGACGCAATGCGGATGCTGATCTACGCCATCGGTCAACATGCCACCCTGATCAAATCCGACATAGCCCGGAGGGGCCCCGATCAGACGCGATACGGCGTGTTTTTCCATGTATTCCGACATGTCAAACCGCAACAGCTCCACCCCCAAGGTGTTGGCGAGCTGGTTGGCCACTTCGGTTTTGCCGACACCTGTTGGCCCGGCAAAGAGGTAGTTGCCGATCGGTTTCTCAGGCTCGCGCAGCCCCGCCCGTGCCAGTTTGATCGCCGAGGACAGTGCTTCAATCGCCTTGTCCTGCCCGAAGACCACCCGCTTGAGCGTTTTTTCCAGATCACGCAGCACTTCTGCATCATCCTTGGAGACGCTCTTTGCCGGAATTCGCGCGATTTTTGCAACCACAGCCTCAATCTCTTTGACACCGATGGTTTTACGGCGCTTGGACTCCGCGACGAGGTGCTGTGCGGCACCGGCCTCATCAATGACATCAATCGCGCTGTCGGGCAGCTTGCGGTCATTGATGTAGCGTGCGGCCAGTTCCACAGCCGTTTTAATCGCATCGGCGGTATAGCGCAGATCGTGGTGTTCCTCAAAATGCGGCTTCAGGCCGGTCAGGATCTTGATCGTATCCGGCACAGAAGGCTCATTCACATCGATCTTCTGGAACCGGCGTGCAAGGGCGCGGTCTTTTTCGAAATGCTGGCGGAACTCCTTATAGGTGGTGGAGCCCATGGTGCGCAGCTTGCCACCCTGAAGCGCGGGTTTGAGCAGGTTGGAGGCATCCATTGCCCCGCCCGAAGTGGCACCGGCACCAATGATGGTGTGGATTTCGTCGATGAACAGCACCGCGTCGGGATGCTCTTCCATCTCCTTCACCACAGCTTTCAGGCGTTCCTCAAAATCACCGCGATAGCGGGTTCCGGCCAGAAGGGCACCCATATCAAGGCTATAAATGGTGGTTTTGGCCAGAATATCGGGCGTCTGGCCGTTGATGATCTTCCAGGCCAGACCTTCCGCGATCGCGGTTTTGCCCACACCGGGATCACCCACCAACAGCGGGTTGTTCTTGCGGCGACGGCAGAGAACCTGGATGCACCGCTCTACCTCTGCCTCACGCCCGATCAGGGGGTCGACATCGCCGTTGATCGCCTTGACGTTCAGATCCACACAATATTTGGAGATCGCGGAATCCTTGGCCTCACCGGCTTCGCCCTTGGGGGTTTCGTGGTCTTCGGCACCTGTGACGGGGCGCGCCTCACCAAAGGCGGGGTCTTTGGCGACACCATGGGCGATATAGTTCACCGCATCATAGCGGGTCATATCCTGCTCTTGCAGGAAATAGGCCGCGTTGGATTCGCGTTCGGCAAAGATGGCGACCAGTACATTGGCGCCCGTCACCTCATTGCGGCCCGAGGATTGCACATGGATCGCCGCGCGCTGGATCACGCGCTGGAAGGCGGCTGTTGGTACTGCCTCGGAACCATCGACATCGGTGATCAGGGTGGACAGATCATCCTCGATGAAATCGTTCAGGGTTTTGCGCAGCTCATCAGTATCGACCGAGCATGCCTTCATGACCCGAACGGCGTCCGGCTCATCGATCAGGGCCAGAAGCAAATGTTCCAGCGTGGCGAGTTCGTGGCGTCGTGCATTGGCAAGGGCCAGCGCGCCGTGGATTGCCTGTTCAAGCGTTGTAGAAAATGATGGCACGGTATAGTGCTCCTCGTGTTCTGCGGGTCGAAGGGGCGGTTGCCCGTTGACCATGGCCTCATAGTCTTAAGGTTCGGTTTTATTTCGGCGGCTTCAAGTGTTATTTATGATTAATCGTGATTTGTGACGCAGAAACCGGAAAAAGTGATGGGATAAGGGGGCTGGGTCAGAATGCATCCTTCCTTGCCCGGATTTCAGTGAAAGCATCGACGTCAGGTGCCGTGGCCATGCCAAGTGCTGCCTTCAGTGATGGGTCAGGGGCGCGGAGGAACGGGTTGGTCTTGCGTTCTTGCGCCAATGTTGTCGGAACCGTCGGGGTGCCTGCTGCGCGCAGATCGGCCACCCGGCTTGCTAATGAGATAAGGTGCGGATTGTCAGGTTCAAGGGAAAGCGCGAAGGCGATGTTGTCGGCAGTGTATTCATGACCTGACAAAAGCAGGGTTTCATCCGGCAGGCTGGCGGTTTTGCACAGGCTGTTCCACATCTGTGCAGGCGTCCCCTCAAACAGGCGGCCACAGCCCATGACCATCAGGCTGTCGCCGGAAAAGAGCATCCCCGAGGCGGGAAAATAAAAGGCGATATGGCCGACGGTATGGCCGGGCATATCGAGGATCTCGACCGCTTCACCGCAAATTTGCGGGGTGTCGGTGTCGGTCAGGGTATGGTCCAGCGGCGGCAGGCGGTGCGCATCCGCCGCAGCCCCCCAGACGCGCGGCTTTGCGGGCAGCCCTGCCAAAAGATCGGGCAACCCGTCAATATGGTCCCAATGATGGTGCGTCAGCAGCACATCCGTCAGGGTCCAGCCGCGCGCTGCCAGTGCCTCAAGAATGGGAGCGGCCTCGGGCACATCTATCAGGGCGGTGTCCTTGGTGACGGGGTCGTGGACCAGAAAGGCGTAATTGTTGGACAGACAGGGGATGGTGATAAGTTCAAGTGCCATGGTCTTTTGCCTCTCTTAGGGTATTGTACCACAACTTCGCCCGAAAAAGGCTCTTTGTGCAATGCATCTTGATGTACTCGATCTTCGCAACTTTTATTACCGGACCAAATTGGGCCGCGTAGCACAACGCGCGATTCGCGATACGGTGGTGCGAATGTGGCCCCATGCCAAAGGGCAGACGATGGCGGGCTTTGGTTTTGCCGCGCCTTTGATGCGCCCCTATCTGGCGGATGCGCGGCGTGTGATCGCGATGATGCCCGCACCCCAAGGTGTTATGCCATGGCCCGCAGGCATGGAAAATGTTTCGGTTTTATGTGAGGAGGCCGCTTGGCCTTTGACGACGGGGATCGTGGACAAGCTGATCCTGATGCATGGGTTGGAGACATCGGAGCAACCCTCAGCCGTGCTGGAGGAGGCTTCTCGGGTGCTGGGCCCCGGCGGGCGGGCGCTGTTTGTGGTGCCGTCACGGTCGGGCCTTTGGGCGCGGAGGGACGTGACCCCCTTTGGCTTTGGTCGCCCCTATTCGCTGGGGCAGCTGGAGGCACAGTTGAAACGCCATGATTTTACCGTCGAGCGCAGCGTCTCGGCGCTTTATGCGCCCCCATCGGGGCATCCGTTTTGGCGCAGGACATCCGAGTTCTTTGAGCGCAACGGGCGGCTGTTTTCACCGTTCATTTCGGGCGGGGTGCTGATGGTAGAGGTCTCCAAACAGGCGCGCGTAGCGCCGCGGGGTGGGCTTGGTGCCGTGGTGCGCCGCCCGCTGCGTGTGCTGGAGGGGATGGGCCAAGGCGCGCCGGAACCAGCGCTGCGCGATTCCTCTTCCGCTGGCAAAGCGAATGGAAACGAGTAATCATGCTTGCGGTTGCCCACGGGGCGGTCGATTTATCGGTGAAACAAGGGGGGTGTTTGAATGCGTAAACAGATTGCTCTTGCGGCAACATCAGCTTTACTGACCTTTGCAACAGGTGCTGGCGCTGCAGTTGTTTCACCCGCGCCGTTTTGGTCTTTCTATAAGGCGAACCCTGATTTCCATTTTATTGACCTTGGCTCTTCGTCTGAGATGTATTTCTTTTTCGGCCTCGGTGATACGCCTCCGAGATGAAATCATGCACGGTGCGATCGGGCCAGATATCAGCCTGCATTCGGGCGCGCCTGACGTGTTTTCGTTTGATCTGGGTCCGTGCAATGCCATTGGAATCGGTGTATAATGTGGGGGCAAAGCCTATTTCACGCCCAAAGCATTGGGTGGTTTTTCCGACGAATATGAAATAGCGGCGCTCATTGATTTTGCAGAGATACAGGGTGACGACGCCGACGAGGCGTATTTATATTTATACAGTGGCGCGCTTCGGATTAGTGTCATCGGGGCGGGCATTCCTTTGGTTCCGCTTCCGCCTGCGGGGTCTTTGTTGGGGCTGGGTGTGTTGGGCTGGTTGGTGCTGCGGCGCAAAAAGGCCGTGGCGTGGTGATACGCTTGCTTGTGCAGGCGTAACTATGAGGCGCATGCACCCGGTGGATTCGGTGTGGCGATTCTGTGTGACAGTACGGTAAAATTGTCGATTGGCGCGGCTAAGGGGTATGGTAGCGCAAAACCTCTCCATCTGGGGCGTAACAAAGGTTAAATTGCGTTATACGGGAGGTTGCAGCAGAAAACCTGCTCTGCTAAACAACTGAAAAATTCAGACGCATACGCGCCCGTATGCGCCAAGGGATGCCCTTATGTCGTGTTATACGTCTAAGGGCTTTATTTCGGAAGGGATGACGTGTCAGAACCAGCTTCGATCTCCTCCGGCATTGCTGCTCGCTACGCCACCGCTTTGTTTGAGCTGGCGAAGGAAAGTAACGGTATTAAGGCGCTGGAGGGTGATATTGATGCCCTTGACGCGGCCCTGACCACCAGCGCTGACCTTGAAGCGTTGATTGCCTCGCCGGTTTACAGTCGTGACGATCAGGCAAATGCAATTGCCGCGATAGCCAAGAAAATGGGGCTATCGGCCCTGACCGCAAATACACTGGCCCTGATGGCTTCCAAGCGTCGCTTGTTCGTACTGCCGCAGTTGATAACAGTCGTGCGCGATATGATCAGCGCGGAAAAAGGTGAGGTGACGGCTGAGGTGACCTCGGCCACCAAGCTTTCGGCTGCACAGGCCAAAGATCTTGCCGAGACGCTGAAGGCGCGTGTTGGCAAGGACGTGAAACTGAAAACCGCTGTCGATGAATCCCTCATCGGTGGTCTTATCGTCAAGCTCGGCTCCACCATGATCGATACTTCGGTCAAGGCAAAGCTCGCGGCTCTCCAGAATGCAATGAAAGAGGTCGGATAAATGGGTATCCAAGCAGCTGAAATCTCTGCGATCCTCAAGGACCAGATCAAAAACTTCGGCCAAGATGCTGAAGTTGCCGAAGTCGGCCGGGTTCTGAGTGTCGGGGATGGTATCGCCCGCGTACATGGTTTGGACAATGTTCAGGCCGGCGAAATGGTCGAGTTCCCCGGCGGGATCCGCGGCATGGCGCTGAACCTTGAAGTTGATAACGTCGGTGTCGTTATCTTCGGGGATGACCGCAGCATCAAGGAAGGCGACACCGTCAAGCGTACCAAGTCCATCGTGGACGTGCCTGTTGGTGATGAGCTGTTGGGCCGTGTTGTTGACGGTCTGGGCAATCCGATCGACGGTAAGGGTGCGCTCGGTACGTCCAAGCGCGCGATTGCCGACGTGAAGGCCCCCGGCATTATTCCGCGCCAATCGGTGCATGAGCCAATGGCAACTGGCATGAAATCGGTTGACGCGATGATCCCGGTTGGCCGTGGCCAGCGCGAATTGATCATCGGTGACCGCCAGACAGGTAAAACCGCGATTGCGCTGGATACCATTCTGAACCAGGCGTCTATAACAAAGCTGCTGGCGACGATGAATCCAAGAAGCTGTATTGCGTTTATGTCGCGATCGGCCAGAAGCGTTCTACTGTTGCGCAGCTGGTCAAGAAGCTCGAAGAAACCGGTGCGATTGCCTATACCACTGTTGTGGCTGCGACCGCCTCTGATCCGGCACCGATGCAGTTCCTGGCGCCCTATGCCGCGACCTCGATTGCGGAACATTTCCGCGACAATGGCCGTCACGCGCTGATCATCTATGATGACCTTTCCAAACAGGCCGTGTCTTATCGTCAGATGTCGCTGTTGCTGCGCCGTCCTCCGGGGCGCGAAGCCTATCCGGGCGACGTGTTCTATCTGCACTCCCGTTTGCTGGAGCGTTCTGCGAAACTGAACGCCGATCACGGTTCGGGCTCTTTGACGGCGCTGCCGATCATTGAAACCCAAGGTGGTGACGTTTCCGCCTTTATTCCAACCAACGTGATCTCGATCACCGACGGTCAGATATTCTTGGAAACCGAGCTTTTCTATCAGGGTATCCGTCCGGCTGTGAACACCGGTCTTTCGGTTTCGCGGGTTGGCTCTTCGGCGCAAACGGATGCGATGAAATCGGTTGCGGGTCCGGTCAAGCTGGAACTGGCGCAGTACCGCGAGATGGCTGCCTTTGCGCAGTTCGGCTCTGACCTTGATGCCTCGACCCAAGCGCTGCTGAACCGCGGTGCGCGTCTGACAGAGCTGATGAAGCAGCCGCAGTATTCGCCTTTGACCAACGCAGAAATCGTTTGCGTCATCTTTGCGGGCACCAAGGGCTACCTTGACAAGATTGCTGTCAAAGACGTCGGTCGCTACGAGGCAGGCTTGCTCAAGCATCTTCGTTCCAATCATGCGGACCTGTTGGCAGATATCACCAACAACGATCGTAAGGTGAAGGGCGAGCTTGAAGACAAGATCAAAGCCGCGTTGAACGCATATGCAAAAGATTTCGCCTAAAGGGGTAGGTAGATGCCGAGCCTAAAGGACTTAAAAAACAAGATCACGAGTATTAAAAACACTCGTAAGATCACAAAGGCCATGCAGATGGTTGCCGCGGCGAAGCTTCGCCGCGCGCAAGAAGCTGCTGAGGCCGGTCGGCCCTATGCCGAACGGATGAATGCGGTGATGGCGGGGCTTTCGGCCTCGGTCGGAACCTCCTCCAGCGCGCCCCGGCTTCTGGCCGGGACGGGTGAGGACAAGGTGCATCTTCTCGTCGTGATGACGGCGGAGCGTGGGCTTTGCGGCGGCTTCAACTCCTCGATCGTGCGGATGGCAAGGTTGCAGGCGAACAAGCTGTTGGCCGAGGGCAAGACCGTGAAAATTCTGACTGTCGGCAAAAAAGGCCGGGAGCAGTTGAAGCGTGATTTTGCGTCGCATTTCATCGGCCATGTGGATCTGTCTGAAGTGAAGCGCGTGGGCTATGCGCAGGCACAGGGGATTTCCCGCGATATTCTGGCGCGTTTCGACGCGGGCGAATTCGACGTGGCGACTTTGTTCTTCAATCGCTTCCAGTCGGTTATTAGTCAGGTGCCAACGGCGCAGCAGGTTATTCCCGCGCAATTTGATGCGGAAGATGCTGGTGACTCGGTGGCGCTGTACGATTACGAGCCGTCAGAGGAAGGCATTCTGGCCGATCTTTTGCCGCGCGGTGTGGCGACCCAAGTCTTCACCGCTTTGCTTGAAAACGGGGCCTCGGAACAGGGTGCCCGGATGAGTGCGATGGACAACGCAACACGCAACGCGGGCGATATGATCGACAAATATACGACGATCTACAACCGTTCGCGTCAGGCTGCGATCACCAAAGAACTCATTGAAATCATCTCGGGCGCTGAGGCGCTTTGACCCGCTAACGGAGAATTGACATGGCGAAAGCACCAAAAGCAGCCGGCAAGATTACGCAAGTAATCGGCGCTGTCGTGGACGTGCAGTTCGAGGGTGAGCTTCCGGCCATCCTGAACGCATTGGAAACAAACAATAACGGCAAGAAGCTGATCCTCGAAGTGGCCCAGCACCTTGGCGAAAGCACCGTGCGGACCATCGCGATGGATGCGACCGAAGGTCTGGTTCGCGGCGAAGGCGTAACCGACACCGGCGCACCGATTTCGGTTCCGGTTGGCATGGGGACACTTGGCCGCATCATGAACGTCACCGGCGACCCGGTTGATGAAAAAGGCCCGGTCAAGGTTACGCAAACCCGTTCGATCCACGGTGAGGCACCGACCTTTGCCGAGCAGTCGACCGAGACCGAAATTCTGGTGACCGGCATCAAGGTTATCGACCTGCTGGCCCCCTATACCAAAGGCGGTAAAATCGGGCTCTTCGGTGGTGCCGGCGTTGGTAAAACCGTTCTGATCATGGAATTGATCAACAACATCGCCAAAGTACACTCGGGCGTGTCCGTATTTGCGGGTGTGGGTGAGCGTACGCGCGAAGGCAACGACCTTTACCACGAGATGATCGAGTCCGGCGTTATCGTTCCCGATGATCTGGAACAGTCGAAAATTGCGCTGGTATACGGCCAGATGAACGAGCCTCCAGGTGCGCGTATGCGGGTTGCCCTGTCCGGTCTGACATTGGCCGAGCAGTTCCGCGACGAGACCGGTTCGGACGTTTTGTTCTTTGTGGACAACATCTTCCGCTTTACCCAAGCCGGTTCGGAAGTGTCCGCGCTCTTGGGCCGTATCCCTTCCGCTGTGGGCTATCAGCCAACACTGGCGACCGACATGGGTGCGATGCAGGAACGCATTACATCCACCAAAAACGGTTCGATCACATCCGTGCAGGCCGTTTACGTTCCGGCCGATGACCTTACCGACCCTGCGCCTGCGACATCCTTTGCCCACCTCGACGCGACAACCGTTTTGGACCGTTCGATCTCGGAAAAAGGGATTTATCCGGCTGTGGATCCGCTTGGTTCCACCTCGCGCCTGCTTGACCCGTTGATCATCGGCGAAGAGCATTACGGTGTGGCTACCTCGGTTCAGCAGGTTCTGCAGCGCTACAAGTCGCTTCAGGATATCATCGCGATCCTCGGGATGGATGAATTGTCCGAAGACGACAAAATTGCCGTCGCCCGTGCGCGTAAGATCGAGCGCTTCCTGAGCCAGCCATTTGACGTGGCCAAAGTCTTTACCGGCGCTGACGGTAAGCAGGTTCCATTGGAAGATACCATCGCCTCGTTCAAGGCTGTTGTTGCGGGTGAATACGATCACCTGCCAGAAGCTGCTTTCTACATGGTTGGTGGCATTGACGAAGTAATCGCCAAAGCGCAGCGTCTTGCTGAAGCTGCGGCTTAAGGGGGCAACATGGCCGCGACTTTGCAATTCGACTTGGTGTCACCGGAAAAGCGGCTTGCCTCGTTTCAGGCCGTTGAAGTTCAAATTCCGGGTGCCAATGGCGATATGACGGCGATGGAAGGGCATGCCGCCACCATCACCACACTCCGCCCCGGCATCTTGAAAGCAGTTGGAACTGATAAGACCTTGGCATTTGCCGTCACTGGCGGCTTTGCCGAGATCAATGCTGCTGGTATTTCGGTTCTGGCCGAACAGGCCGTGCCGGTTGAGGATCTGTCCGGTACCGTTCTGGATGGCATGATTGATCAAGCACGGGAGCTTGCGGCAGTGGCGCTGCCGGAAGACAAAGATGATGCTGAGAAATTGGTGCAAGATATGATGGCTCTGCGCCAGCACGCTTCGCATTGATCCGGTGACATATTTAAGAAGGCCCCGATTTTTCGGAGTCATTCAGAGTTGTAGGACACGGGCGGCAGGAAACTGTCGCCCGTTTTCTTTATCAGTCCGCCATCGACCCTGAAGTTTTTCCCACATCGGCGTGCCTTGGAACAGCCAAGGTTGATAGAGAATCCTGGTGAGGTCGGGCAGGTGGGGAGGATTGCCTCGTCGGCGGTGTCTCTTCTTCTTGGTAACTCCGCTTGAGGCTTCCGCCTCTTCGGGGGCATCTGCTTCCTGACCCGAGCCCTTTGGTTGCGATGGCTGCTGGACACCCAACCGCATCGCCGGCGTGGTCCTGGTGACCTTATGGGTGCGCCTCTACGACACGAGGCTCGCCCTGTCTGTCCCCGGCACCGCGATGCGCCAGATCTGTGGGCCCTTCTCATCTGACATGGGAGCATCCCCCGCGCCTTCTGGAGACGATGCATCCGCCTTAAGAGGCGTTTTGTAGAGCGTCCAGTCGAACAAGTTGTAGTGCACGCGCCATATGTCCTTCAGAGTGATCAGGACGCGCGGATTTTAGGCGAGGCCGTTGATGTACGTGACGCCCACGCGAGAGCTACGGCCATCTGCGCGCTGGATGTTACTGACGCGCGGATGGCATTCATGAAGATGGAGGTCGGCTGGATTGGGCAATGGACCCAGCCACGAGCTTCTCGACTGGTCGTTTGGTTGGTGTGGTCGATAGGCTTCAGGTTCGCGGAAGTCCAGCTCTGTAGCGCTTCCCAAGGCGTCAGGTGGGGATGCATATCGCGCCAACTGGTGAGGCTTTTCGAAAACTCCGCCTGATTCTGCGGTATACGGTCGATTAGTGCGTTTTTATTAAACCCGATGACCGCCCGTTCGAAACTGTCCGCGAGGATCTCTTCGCGGCAGATGTGTGGCACAACGCGGGCCATTTGTCCTTCTTTCTCGCCAATGAGGGCGAGCTTACCGCGGGGGATTATCCACTTGAGGCACGCAAGGGTCGCCGCTTTCGTGTAGGTATCGTGGGTCATAATGCCATCGAAGGCGTTCCGGCTGTCGCGCGCTCGCTTTGCGAAGTTGAACCTGTGATCGCGTAGGTGCTCAATCTCGTCGGTCCGGGCGCAGGCGCTTCTCTGCTGCGGAGAAGGGTGCCAGTTCATCGAAACGTGCTGTCGGCCGCTGGAAGTACAGCAACGGCGCGGTGAAGTTGCCTTTCGAGTTCCGATACTGCTTGCGAAGAGTCGAGCCCCGAGCGACGCCGAAATCGGCATCCTCGATGAACTCCCGCGGGTCGATGGTCGGATCGAAAACCACGTCGCAGCGGACGACATAGCCCGATCGGATGGCCGCGCTCACCGAGCAGTTCAGCTGCGTAATTTTGGGGTCGATCTTGGTCTGCCAGTTCGCGCTGACAGAGATGTCGTCGTGGGCGATACGGCTGTGGATATAAGGTTTGCCGTCCTTGATGCGCTCTTCGAATATAAGAGCGAATTGATTTCCGGTGGCAAACCAATCCCGGACATTTCCGCCACCTTTCTCAAAGTTGCGGATCGCCAGAAAGACCGGTTTTGTGGCGGCCTCCTCGGTCGGGAACGAGCCACGGGTCTTGATCGATTTGCGGATGGCCGGATCAAAGGCAGAGAACAGGGTCACCTCCTGCCATGCCCGCCGCCAAGCCGGGGCAATTGAGGCGTATTTCTCAGCCGCAGCCAGATCAGCGGTCGGGGCACTGTAAATCCGGCGCAGATCTGCGGTCACGACCTTACGGTCCTTCCACGCGTAAAAGTTAAGCGAATGGCGCACCAGATGCACGATACATGGCTGGACCGTGGCTTCTGGGAAGGCGGCGGTGATGGCATTGGTGAAAGCCTTTCAGCCCATCTGTTACCGACAGTGATTTGCTTGCAAACCATGAGAGGGCACAACGGCGATCAGCACGTCCTGAAGCCCTCGGTTCTTCAGCTCATTCATCACCGACAGCCAGAATTTGGCACCTTCATTGTCGGCAACCCACAGGCAAAGCACCTCACGAACCCCGTCACGGTTGACGCCGAGCGCCACGCAAACAGCCTTGTTCTTTACCATCCGGCCGTCAGCATCCGGGATTTTGGCTCGCAGTGCGTCGAAAATCACGATGGGATACATCCGCTCCAGCGCCCGTGTTTGCCTTTCGTGGATTTCATCCAGCACCGCATCAGTGACACGGCTGATCGGGTCTGGCGCGATCTGCGGCATAGAGACCGATGATCTTGTCATCCACCCCATTAATCCGCGTCTGCACCTGCTTGACCAGTTCGAGCTCGAAACTGCCGTCCCGGTTGCGCGGAATGGAAATCGGCGGCGCTCCATCCTGGCCCTTGAGCATCTTCGCGGATGGTCCCTTGTGCCGATTGGCTTGGTCCGCCGGCGCATGCTTGCCGTATTCATACCCCAGATGCGCTGTCAGCCCGGCATTCAGCATCCGTTACATCAGCTTGATCTTGAGTTCTTTGATCAACCCGGCCAATCATCGGGAAAATGATCCCCCGGATCATTTTCTGACCCTCCTGATACCAAGCAGATCCTCAGGCCGCCCGCAGTCCTTTAGAAGTTCGTCCAGCAGTTCCTTGGAAATTGTCATTGTCCGTGCTCATCTCAGCAAGCATGGACCAAACCGCAGTTATACAGATGGGGTGGTTGCCGCCCTCCCCAGACGGCATCGCAATGTCCCGAGGTTGTGGTGTTGAGAAACACGAAACCGAAAGGACGACAAGTTGCAAGATACAATGATCGGTGTTGATCTGGCAAAAAATGTTTTCCAGCTGCGCGGCGCCACGATGACGGGGCAATTGAAATTCTGCAAGAAGTTGACACGGCCGTAGTTCCGGCAGTTCACGTCGGACCAACCGTCTGCATTCGTCGTGATGGAGGCCTGCGGTAGTGCGAGCTATTGAGCCTGTGAAAGGATCCAGCGTGGTCATGAGGTGCGGCTGATTGCACCTCAATACGTGCGGCCGTTCGTGAAGAAGCAGAAAAACGACACGGCCGATGCCGAGGCAATAGTCATCGCGGCGCAGCGCCCTGAGATGCGCTTCGTCGGGCCGAAGTCTGAGGACCAACAAGCTCGCGCCGTGCTGTTTCGTACCCGAGAACGCCTTGTCCGCCAACATGCTGAGCTCACACACGCGCTGCGCGGGGCGCTTTATGAGTACGGCTCCACCGTCCCACAGAGGATCGGGCATCTAAAGCGCATAGAGGCAATCCTCAACGAGAATATTAGCAGTCCGCCCGTGCCGCTCCGCGAAGAATGCCGAGACCTGATGGCGCAGATTACCGAGAAGACCGCGCGGATCGAAGCCAAGACGAAGAAAGTAAAGAGGTGGGCGGAGCAGAGCAACACGGCGCTTCAGTTGCAAACTATGCCTGGTGTCGGACCCATGACCGCGCTTGCGATCGAGGCTTTTGCTCCGGAAATGAAGAGCTTCCGACGCAGACGGGACTTTGGCGCTTGGTTGGGTCTTGTGCCGCGCCAGCACTCTTCGGGCGGCAAAGGGCGGTTGGGGCGTATATCAAAGACAGGTCAGGCCGACATTCGACGCCTGCTGATTATTGGTGCAATGCCTCGGCTGAACTGGATGGGCGCAAGTCGATCCCGGAGGGTTCCTGGCTCGCGCAACTGCTATCAAGAAAGCCACGAATGCTGGTCGCGATCGCATTGGCCTACAAGATGGCGCACGCAGTGTGGGCCATGCTGACGAAAAACGAGAGATGCCGAGATCCGACCTCTGCAAAAGCCGCTGCAGGTTAAAAAATGGCACAGTATCAAAAGCGCAGAGATCGGCAAATGGGGGTGTGGGAAGCCGATGACCTAAATGGACGAAATGATCGAATAGATATGGATTGCGAAAACCAGGCGAACTTCTGGAGCAAGAATATCTCGGTACACCGGTATGGACCCAATCTGCGGATCACCATACCGGCTGACGTTGCCCCCAATTTTTATCCAGTGTGAGCGAGACTCCGGGGTTGAGTTTTGCCCATTTGGGCGGGTTGAGCAACGGGGGCTGGCGCGGAGCTTTGCTGATTGCGCAGCGTCAGGCCCCGTTGCGGGGCGAAGGTCTGGGCGAACTCGGCGGGCGTTTGCCATCCAAGGCGTGAGTGAGGTCGTTCAGAGTTATAGTCCGTGCGCCATGCGGCCAGCGTGACGCGCGCGTGGTGCAAAGACGGGAACAGTGTTTCATTCAACAGCTCGTCACGCAGTCGGCCGTTGAAGCTCTCGATGAACGCATTCTGGGTCGGTTTTCCCGGCGCGATGTAGTGCCAGTCGATCTTGCAGTCATCGGCGAAGGTCAGGATTGCGTTCGAGGTGAACTCGGTCCCGTTATCGCTGACCATCGTCTGGGGCTTGCCGCGGGCGCCAAACAAGGTCGCCAGTTCTCGCGCCACACGGGCACCCGACAGTGAGGTGTCGGCGATCAGAGCCAGGCATTCCCGCGTGCAATCATCGACGACGGTCATGATGCGGAACCGGCGGCCGTCCGTGAGTTGGTCTGACACGAAGTCGAGGGACCAGCGCTGGTTCGGCATCATTGGCAGCACCATCGGAGCCCGTGTGCCCATGGCCCGTTTGCGCCCGCCCCGGCGGCGGACATGCAGCCGTTCCTCGCAGTAGATGCGGAACAGGCGCTTGTGGTTCACCTCATGGCCTTCGCGTCTCAGGAAGACATGCAGCCGCCTGTCGCCGAATCGACGGCGCACCTTGGCCAGCTCCTTCAGCCGCTCGCGCAGCACGGGGTCGCCCTGCCGGACCGCCTCGTAGCGCATGGTCATCCGACAACAGCCGATCACCCGGCACGCCCGCCGCTCGCTCATCCCGTGGTCTTCCACAAGATGCGCGACCGCTTGCCGCTTCGCGGCGGGCGCTACCATTTTTTTCCGAGAAGATCCTTCAAGGCCGAATTGTCGAGCATGGCATCGGCGAGCAGCTTCTTCAGCCTGCCGTTCTCATCCTCGAGCGCCTTCAGCCGTTTGGCTTCGCTAACATCCATACCGCCATACTTGGCTTTCCACTTGTAGACGGTTGCATCGCTGACGCCGTGCTTGCGGCACAGATCGGCGACGGAAACACCGGCCTCATGCTCCTTCAGAATGCCGATGATCTGTTCTTCGGTAAACCTGCTGCGCTTCATCTCTGGTCCTTTCGGTTGGGCCAGAGGCTATCTCAAAATGGATTAGGCGGAGGGGGCAACGTCACGAGCCTCGTGACCGAGCTTGCCAATCTCACGCCCCCAATAATGGGACGTAGCGCAAGCCTCCATAGCAACAACGCACCTTGGAAGCTTACTCAGGAACGCAATAAGCTG
>NZ_LGHS01000076.1 GCF_001202025.1 Pseudorhodobacter aquimaris | reverse complement strand
TTCAATGTCCTGATCGAACGCCCATCTGCGAGCTGATCAGCCATGAAATCCATCGACCATGTCTCATTGGGTCTGTCAGGCACAGCCAATGGCTCGGGTTTATCACGCTTCAGACGCTTCTTTGGCTTGATCCGCAGGTTCAGCTCCAGTTCACAGTAGATCCGGTAAACGCGTTTGTGGTTCCAGCCATAGCCTTGGACGTTGCGCAGATACAAAAAACATAGGCCAAAGCCCAGGTTCGCTTATTCTCGGTCAACCGTTCCAGCCAAGCGGCGATCTCCTCGTTCTCGTCGCTCAGGATTGGGCGTACCGGTAGCACGTCTCGCTGATCTCAAACGCACGGCAAGCCAACGCAATGCTGACCCCGTTCTGCGCGACCGCATTCATGGCCATCTCCCGCCTTCGAGATGGCTTCAGCGCTTTTTTCCAAGGGCTTCCTTCAGCAAGTCGTTTTGCATGCTCATTTCGGCATACATGCGCTTCAGGCGGCGGTTCTCCTCCGCCATATCCTTCATCTCTGAAATCAATGACGCATCCATGCCGCCGAACTTCGCCCGCCATTTATAAAAACTTGCGCTGCTCATTCCATGCTCCCGGCAAAGCTCAGAAACCGGAACACCGCCCTCCGCTTGCTTCAACACCGCCATGATCTGCGCGTCGCTGTATCGTCCATTCTTCATCGTAAATCTCCTCAGATATCTTGCCGAGAAAATTCTACTTTTGAACACCACTATTTTAGGGGGGATTACCTGTCGAGTGGCGGCTTTGGGCCGTGAGTGACGCACTGAAGAGAAACTTAGCGATCTATGTGGTGTGGAAACTGCCCTGCAGGCTCAATTGGTTACCTGAATGGCTCAGGGCGATAGAGGTCTGTGTGATTGTCGTAAGGCTGCGCAATTTACGCTGAGCGCGCGGTAGCTTGAATTCAGAACGTGTAAATTTTAGCATTTCACGTCAATACGGCAGAAACTCAACAATTAATAAAAGAGAATGTCCATTCTGGCCCCAGACCCAGTCTTGCCCGGTCAAGGGTCCAAGTTGGACCGGTTAAGTTCCAATTTTGACCGAACATCACAAACAGAAATTTGGCTGGGGCGGTAGGATTCGAACCTACGGTACACGGTACCAAAAACCGATGCCTTACCACTTGGCCACGCCCCAACTGTGCAGCGTATTTAGCGAAGCATTTCACAAGCCGCAAGAGGCATTTGCCAAAAAATGCGCTTCTTTTTCAATGTCGTTGTTTAGGGTAAAATTGAAAGGTTGCAGAGGTGAAGTGCACGGCATAACAGACCCCATGAAGTTTGATATCGCAATCATCGGGGCAGGGGCGGCAGGCATGTTTTGCGCAGCCGAGGCGGCGCGGCGTGGGAAGCGCGTCGTGTTGATTGAGGGCAGCGCATCCCCCGGCGAAAAAATCAGGATCTCTGGCGGTGGACGCTGTAACTTTACGAATCTCGGCATTGCTCAGGACCGTTACCTATCGCAAAATCCGCGTTTTGCGCTTTCGGCGCTGAAGCGGTTTACCCAATGGGATTTTATTGCGCGCGTCGATGCCGCTGGAATTGCCTGGCATGAGAAAACTCTGGGGCAGCTGTTTTGCGACGGGCCGGCGACGCAGATCATTACCATGCTGACCAAAGACCTTGAAGATAACGGCGTAGAGCTCTGGCTTAAAACACAAATCCATGAAGTCACCAAAACCGGAAATGGATTTGCCCTGACCAGTTCACGCGGACCGATCGCGGCTGAAAACCTCGTCGTGGCCTGTGGCGGCAAGTCTATTCCCAAAATGGGGGCAAGCGGGTTCGGCTATAAAATCGCAGAGCAATTCGGCCTGCCGATTGTGGAAACCCGGCCCGGTCTGGTGCCGCTTACCTTTGCCGAGCAGGATCTGGCTGCTCTTAAATCTTTGGCCGGGGTTGCGGTTGACGGCTCTGCAGCCACCGGGCAAACCCATTTTGACGAAGCGCTTCTGTTCACCCATCGCGGGCTCTCCGGGCCAGCGATCCTTCAGATATCAAGCTATTGGCGTGAAGGTCAGATGATTTCCATCAATCTGACCGGGCAGAGTGATCTGGCAGCCCAATTGCAAAAGATGCGCGGGCAGGCCGGTCGGATCGCGCTTCGTACCGCGCTCAAACAATTCCTGCCCGAACGCCTTGCACGCCATATCGAGGACATGAGCGGCGTTACCGGCAATTTGGCTGATCAGTCCAACGCAACTTTGGAAAAAGTTTCCAACCTTGTGCAGGACTGGCAGCTGCGACCTGTGGGCACAGAAGGCTACCGCACGGCAGAGGTTACCCTTGGCGGTGTGGATACCGACGCGCTGAATGCACGAACCATGGAGGCCAAGTCGGTTCCAGGACTATACTTCATTGGCGAGGTTGTGGATGTAACCGGTTGGTTGGGCGGGTATAATTTTCAATGGGCCTGGTCTTCTGGCTGGGCCGCAGGACAAGCTTTATAATCCTGTGGCGAAGCGGATCATGTATAACACTCGCCGCAAAAGGTGTATTGGCGAGGCCATCTTTGGCATAATGACATAGCGACTATGACACTCACGTGCCTCTCATGGGGATCCATGCCTCTCGGCCACATCACTTCCCTGACCCAGAAGATCGTCTTCGAGTAGCCTCGCAGTGGCGGAACTGACGGTAACCCTATCAAACTTCTTGGCGTTTGGTTCATACATACGCCCGTCGTCAGGGTCATCGTGACGCCGTTCGATGCGACATTCACATGCAGCCAAATCTCTGTCTTCCGGCTTCAACTGCCGCGCCTCGCCCTGGCGGATTCCGCAGGTGTTAAGCAAGGGCACGTTCGCCCAATTTCGTTGTGCGACCGCATCGCCTGGCCAAACGGATTTTGGGCCTCCGGTAACCACGAATACCGCAAACATAAGCGATATCTGCCGCTTGCGCGGCCATCGCCTCAGATGAAGCCCCGCGAGACCTTCGGGATAGGGCGTACTGCTGTTGGTTGAAGACCCCCCGTGGAATCGTACAACAACAAAGAAGTAAGGGTATAAGTCGACAAGTCTACCGAGCCCCCCTTGTAAATACCATTCAGGAACGTCACTGGGTTTGCAAGGCAGGAATGTCACCAAGGGGCGCGACATGGGCAAGGCTTAGCAGCCCGCAGGCTTCAGGTTGATAAGGCTTGCGCATAAAATCTCAACGTTCAACGCGTTCAGAGCGCGCCCAAATCGGGTCATGCGCGCACCGCCTTCGGCATCTTCCTTCGCCACACGGAACACCGTGTGTTTGTCGGAATAGAAGGCGACGGGACGACCTTGTTGGCGCAGATAACTTTCCAGAGCCTCGAAATGGCTGAACGTGCTCTCGGATTTGACGAACCTCAGCTCCATCGATAAAGACGAGCAGGGTGCCGGGTGGGCCGCGATCTTCAAATCATCGATGATCTGAGCCATCAATCTGGATCAGCCCACCAATACATTCCCGGCGCAATCCGGGCTGGGGAAACTGGCGGCGCTGCGTACGAGAAAGCCAGATACCATCCTCGGCCATCCATTTGCGCAGCGTCTCGCGGGCAAACCTTGGAGCCGTGATGTTCGACCAACATCTCAGCGGGCAATGTCGGGCCAAAATCCGGATACTGTTCCTTGATGAGGTTCAGCGCATAGTCACGCTTGGCTAAGTGGATTTGGTTGTTCGGCGTGCGACCGCGTGACTTGTGCCGGACCGCTGCCGCGCCATCCTGGCGATACCGCTTTAACAGTCGCAATATCTGCCGACGCGTCAGATCCAACATGTTCGCCGCATTTCGTTTTGCGAGGAGAGTGACACTTGTGATGTGCTCATGGGTGACGTTATCGCTTCGTGCGTACATAGTCTAACCGCATAATCTATGTTATGTAATAAATATCCAAAGAGCAACCTTGTGACGGGGAATATATTCAAAACTTGAAATACGTTTCCTATACTGTAAAGAAGCAATACGATTTCTGTAGCAAAAGGCCGTATAGTGCAACGTTACTTTCCTATCCTTGACTGGATCAAAACCTACTCACGAGAAACCCTGACCAGCGATCTTGTCGCGGCTGTCATTGTTACGATCATGCTGATCCCGCAATCTTTGGCCTACGCGTTGCTTGCGGGTTTGCCGCCTGAGGTCGGGCTTTATGCCTCTATCTTGCCGCTCGTGGTCTATGCCGCCTTTGGCACATCGCGGACTTTGGCGGTTGGACCGGTGGCCGTGGCGTCCCTGATGACCGCGGCCGCTGTGGGCAAACTGGCCGCGCAAGGCACGCCGGAATATTACGGTGCTGCAATCGCGCTGGCGTTCATCTCTGGGCTGATGCTTTTAGGAATGGGACTGCTGCGGCTGGGATTCATCGCAAATTTCCTGAGCCATCCGGTGATTTCAGGTTTTGTGACGGCATCGGGGATTATCATTGCTGCCGGTCAGATCCCGCATCTTTTGGGCATCTCGGCCAAGGGAGAGACCTTGCCGGAACTTCTGCACGCGATCTGGAAAAATCTGGGCGATATCAATGTCTTTACGATGGTTCTTGGCGGCTCTGCCGTTGCATTTCTGTTCTGGTCACGGACGCGGCTCAAGGGCTTTTTGCTGTCGCGCAACGTACCCGCTGGCCTTGCCACAGTACTGACGCGGGCAGCCCCCGTGGCAGCGGTGGCGGTAACCACATTGGTCACCGCATTTTTCGCACTAGAGGCCCGCGGCGTTGCCATTGTCGGCACTGTGCCGAAAGGCCTGCCCACGCCCAGCATGCCACCGCTGGACCTAGCGCTTTGGACCCAGATAGCTGTTCCCGCCCTGCTCATCGCTATTGTGGGTTATGTTGAGACGATATCCGTCGCGCAGACCCTTGCCGCGAAACGACGCCAGCGTATTGACCCTGACCAAGAGCTTGTCGCCCTGGGCGCCTGTAACATCGGATCGGCCTTTGCCGGCGGGTTTCCCGTCACGGGTGGCTTTTCACGATCGGTTGTGAACTTTGATGCGGGGGCGCAAACGCCCGCGGCAGGGGCCTATACGGCCGTGGGGATGGCGCTGGCAACCGTCTTCCTGACGCCAGCGCTGTTCTTTCTGCCCAAGGCCACGCTGGCGGCAACCATCATTCTTGCGGTTTTGACATTGGTCGATCTGGGGGCCATTCGCCGCACCTTTGTCTATAGCCGCGCCGATGGGGTCGCGATGGGGGCAACCATCCTTGTCACCTTGGGAATGGGGGTCGAATCCGGTATTCTGGCGGGGGTGGCGCTATCGCTATTCTTGCACCTTTATCGCACCTCGCGCCCCCATGTCGCCATTGTCGGCCAAGTGCCGGGCACCGAACATTTCCGCAATGTCGAGCGGCATGATGTGATCACCACCCCTGATGTCCTGACCATACGGGTGGATGAAAGCCTCTATTTCCCCAATGCGCGCTTTCTTGAGGATTTCGTTCAGGACCGGATTGCCGAAAACAAGGCCATACGCCATCTTGTCCTGATGTTTCCTGCGGTGAATGCGGTGGATAGCTCAGCCTTGGAAAGCCTAGAGGCGATTCTGGAAATGCTGAAAGATTCGGGGGTATCCCTCCATCTGTCAGAGGTGAAAGGCCCCGTGATGGACCGCCTCCGCCGGAGCCACTTCCTTGATGCGCTGACGGGGCAAGTGTTCCTGACCCAATATGACGCGATGCTACATCTGGCCCCTGCCCTCACGGCCCAAACGCTTGCCGCCCCGCGTCGTGAGACAAGCCGCAACGGATGCTGACATAAAAAAGGCGGCCCGGAACAAACCGGACCGCCCCTCAAATCAGTCACAAGACCTTAGTTTGCCAGAGTTTTGGCAACCTCAGCTGCGAAATCTTCTTCTTTTTTCTCAATGCCTTCGCCAACGGCAACGCGTTTGAACGCGGTGATCTCAACACCGGCGTCCTTGGCGGCTTGGCCAACTGTGATGTCAGGGTTCATGACAAACTTCTGACCCAGCAGTGTGTTTTCTTCCAGAAATTTCTTCATCCGGCCGGGGATGATGTTATTCTCGATCACGGCGGCAGGCTTTGGTTTGGCCGCGGCTTCATTCTCTTCCAGGGCTTTTTGCGTCTGGACAGTGCGCTCGCGCTCTACCAATTCGGCGTCAAGATCAGCCTCGGACAAAGCCAGCGGTGCGGTGGCGGCAATATGCATCGCAAATTGCTTGGCGATCCCGTTGTCGGTGCCTTTCACGGCAACCAGAACACCGATTTTGCCCATGCCATCAGCAGCAGCGTTATGGACATATGAGGCAACCGTATCACCTTCAACAACTTCCATCCGGCGCAAAGACAGCTTTTCACCGATCACGGCCACAGCCGAGGTGATGCTGTCATCAACCGTTTTTCCGCCCATGTCAGCAGCAGCCAGCTCTGTCACATTGGAGGTTTTGAGTGCTGTCGCAGTGATGTTTGACACCAGCTTTTGGAAATCGGCATTTTTAGCAACGAAGTCGGTTTCGGAGTTTACTTCTACAGCAACACCTTTGCCACCTTCAACAGCCACGCCAACAAGGCCTTCAGCCGCGATACGATCAGCTTTCTTGGCGGCCTTGGCCAAACCTTTGGTTCGCAGCCAGTCGATCGCTGCTTCCATATTGCCGTCGTTTTCGGTCAACGCTTTTTTCGCGTCCATCATGCCTGCGCCGGACTGTTCGCGCAGTTCTTTCACCATTTGTGCGGTGATCGCCATCGTGGCTCTCCTCATATCATGCGAATATCCCGGCGAGACTTATCCCCGCCGGGTAACAATAAGACGACAGGCCTTAAGCCTCGGAAGGTGCCTCTGCCAAGGCTTCTTCCTCAGGGGCTTCTTCCAAAGCACCAAGGTCGATACCAGCAGCGCCCATCTGTGCGGACATGCCGTCAAGAGCCGCGCGCGACACCAGATCGCAATAAAGCGAGATTGCGCGGGCAGCGTCGTCATTGCCCGGGATCACATAGTCAACACCCTTGGGCGAGCAGTTGGTATCAACCACGGCCACAACCGGAATACCCAATTTGTTGGCTTCCAGAATGGCAAGGTCTTCTTTGCCAACATCGATGATGAAGATCAGATCGGGAATGCCGCCCATTTCACGGATACCGCCAAGCGATGCCTGCAATTTGGTCTGCTCGCGCTCCATGTTGAGGCGCTCTTTCTTGGTCAGCCCTTCGGCGCCATTGGCCATCAGCTCGTCATATTGCTTGAGGCGCTGGATCGACTGGGAAACGGTTTTCCAGTTGGTCAGCGTGCCACCAAGCCAGCGGTGGTTCATGTAGAACTGCGCGGATTTCTCGGCAGCTTCTGCCACGGCTTTTTGGGCCTGACGCTTGGTGCCGACGAACAGAACGCGACCGCCTTTTGCAACTGTGTCACGCACAGCTTTCAACGCCTGATCCAGCATCGGAACAGTTTGCGTCAGGTCGAGAATGTGAATGCCGTTACGGTCGCCGTAGATGTATTCACCCATCTTCGGGTTCCAACGTGCGGTCTGGTGACCGTAGTGAACGCCAGCTTCCAACAGCTGACGCATGGTGAACTCAGGAAGAGCCATGCCGTTATCCTTTTCCGGTTTAATCCTCAGCAGGGCCGTCTTTAGAACGGATGTTCCAACCGGCGGACGTCTCGGGATTTCTCCCCGATCGGCCCAAGCCCCACTTGTGAAGTGTGCAGCCCATACCCTGCCCCAAAGGTGATTGCAAGGGCTGCATCCAGATATCCCGCATTTTCCGGTGGATCGACGCAGCGCGCCGTGACCAATTGGGCTTGCGCCGATGCCGTGCCTGGGCGAATACTGTTACCATGGCAAGACCTGAAATCCTTTGTATCGGCTCCGTCCTATGGGATGTGATCGGCCGCTCGGCCGCCGCGATGCGGCTTGGCTCTGACGTGCCCGGTCGCATCACGCGGCTGCCCGGTGGCGTGGCGCTTAACATCGCCATGACATTGCGCCGCTTTGGTGTGGTGCCTGCGCTTTTATCATCGGTTGGCCGCGACCCCGAGGGAGAGGAGCTGATCGCGCGCTGCACCCGACTGGGGCTTGTCACCAATCATATCTACCGCTCTGCCGATTTGCCGACCGATGTCTATATGGCGGTTGAGGGGGCAAACGGGCTGATCGCCGCCATCGCCGATGCCCATTCCCTTGAGGCCGCCGGCGACAAGATCCTGCGCCCGCTGGCCAATGGTCGGCTGGGGGATGCAGACACCCCCTATGCCGGTATGATCGCGCTGGATGGCAATCTGACCGAATCCCTGTTGTCGCAAATCGCCGCCTCGCCACTGTTCGCCGCCGCCGATCTGCGCGTGGCCGCTGCCAGCCCCGGCAAGGCCGAACGCCTTTTGCCCCTGCTGAACCACCCTCGCGCCACCCTCTATGTTAACCTAGAAGAAGCCGGGATTTTGGCCAAAGACAGCTTCGCCAGCGCCGCCGATGCAGCCGAAGGGTTAATCGCGCGCGGGGCCGCACGGGTGCTTGTCACCGACGGCGGCAACCCCTGTGCCGAAGGAACCAACGGCGCCGGCGTAATAACCGCACAACCGCCGCAGGTCATGGTCACCCGCATCACCGGCGCAGGCGACACCTTTATGGCAGCACATATCGTCGCCAGCCGCAAATCCATCCCAAGGCAAGACGCGCTTGACCGCGCCATCAAAGCCGCAGCCGACTATGTCTCAGGAGAAATCGGATCATGAAAAACGCCCCCCTTACTTTCCTTCCCGAAGTTGCCGATGCGCTGGCAGCAGGCAAGCCCGTCGTGGCGCTTGAAAGCACCATCATCACCCATGGCATGCCTTGGCCCCAAAACATGGAAATGGCGCAAACGGTCGAACAGGACATCCGCGACGGTGGTGCGGTTCCGGCCACCATCGCGGTGATGGGCGGGCGCATCCATATCGGCCTCTCACCCGAGACGCTGACCGAGCTGGCGCAAACCCCAAACGCGCGCAAACTCTCACGCGCTGATATCGCGGCCTGCATTGTGTCGGGCGATACGGGGGCAACCACAGTGGCCGCCACCATGATCGCGGCAGAGCTGGCGGGGATCGCCGTCTTTGCCACCGGCGGCATCGGGGGCGTGCACCGCGGGGCGGAAACCTCTTTCGATATTTCGGCCGATCTGGCGGAATTGTCGCAAACCGCAGTGACGGTCGTCGCGGCGGGCGCCAAGGCCATCCTGGATATTCCCAAAACGCTTGAGGTGCTGGAAACCAACGGCGTGCCGGTCATCGCATATGGTCAATCCGAATTTCCGGCCTTTTGGGCGCAGCACTCGGGGATTGTCGCCCCCCTGCGCTTTGACAGCGCCGCTGAAATCGCCGCCGCCCATCTGATGCGCGCGCACCTTGGGCTGATGGGCGGGCAGCTTGTCGCCAACCCGATCCCCGCAGCCGATGAGATCCCCCTGCCCGAGATCATGCCCGTCATCGAACAGGCGCTGACCGAAGCCGCCGCCCAAGGCGTGGCCGCAAAATCCGTCACGCCGTTTTTGCTCGACCGGATCTTTACGCTGACGGGGGGGCGCTCTCTGACCGCAAACATCGCGCTGGTGCGCAATAACGCGCGTCTTGGCGCCGAAATCGCGGTGGAAATTTCCAAAGCACAGACAAAGGCATAGCTTGACACGCTTGCCCATTGTAACCCGCCCTGCCCGCCCCTAAGTTGCGCCCGTCCAGAGGGTAGAGAATGAACGAGCAAAACAGCACACCACCAAAGAAACGCGGGTTGATCGGCGGCTTGCGTGCCAGCTTCCTGACCGGTCTGGTTGTGGTCCTGCCGATTGGTCTGACACTCTATCTGATCTGGACGGTGACGGGCTGGATCGACGGCTTTGTGCTGCCTTTCATTCCCGAGAGGTTCCAGCCCTCCGAATGGTTCGGCTATTGGTTCTGCCCCTCGCCGAACGAGTCTGCGGGTGGTGTTCGCTGGTTCTGGGCATCCGACCCCGAGAAACCGCCATTCTTTTGCAAGGACAACGGGATCAACCTGCGCGGGACCGGCGTCATTATCTTCCTGATTTTCACGATCTTGATGGGTTGGATCGCGCGCGGGTTGATCGGGCGCTCTTTCCTGCACTGGGCTGAACGTCTGGTTGATCGCACCCCGGTTGTGCGCAGCATCTATAGCGGGATCAAACAGATCGCCGAAACCGTTTTTGCCCAGACCGACCAGAATTTCGAAAAGGCCTGCCTTGTCGAATACCCCAAAGAGGGAATCTGGGCGATCGGCTTCATCTCAACCAAAGCCAAGGGAGAGATCGCCGCGCGGTTCCCCGAGCATGAAGAGATGCTCTCGGTGTTTCTGCCAACCACCCCCAACCCGACATCCGGATTCTTGCTCTTTGTGCCCAGCACCGACGTGCGCATGCTGGACATGAAGATAGAGGATGCGGCCAAACTGATCATCTCAGCCGGGCTGGTGTACCCGAACGGCAAAGACAAGGACGGGGTGCCCGTCACGCAACCCGCCCCCTGAACGCTAATCGAGCAATGCAGTCGGGTCCACCGTTCCGCGCTTGCCGATATCGGCGCCGTCCTTGACCAGAAACGCATCCGCAGCCACGCGCCCGGCGGCTTTTAACCGTGCCAGAACCGAGGGGGTCGGCAGCAGCTTGCTGCTTGCGCTAAGGGTGTTCATCAAGGCGTCATCCGCAATCAGATGCAAGGCAACATCCTTCATATCACCGGGCTTGACCGCACCCGTTGTCAGCAGGCGTTTGACAAAGGCAATCGCGCGCAAGTCCCGTAACAAGGGCGCGTTAAAGCTGATCTCATTGATCCGGTTTTGTATTTCCAACGGCGTTTCGGGAATGGCGACACGGTAAAGCGGATTGATCGCCACGATGATAAGGTCTTTTGGCAATGCCTTGTCGTACAATGGAAAAAGTGCGGGGTTGCCCGAATACCCACCATCCCACCATGCCTCCAGTTCACCGGTAATCGGATCGGGGGCTTCAACCGCTTGAAATGCTGTGGGCAAACAGGCCGAGGCCATAAGCGCCTCGGGGGTGATCTTTGGCCCGGAGAACAGCCCGATTTTCCCGTCCCGCACATTGGTTGCATTGACGAACAAACGCGGGCCTTCATCACAACACACCGAACCATAGTCGAAGCTGGCAACAACAGGGGCCAAAGGGTTTTTCCAGGCACCCCCCATTGCATAGGGTGAAAACAACTGCGCGGCGATCCCTTGGGGGGATGTCTTGAAGGCCGATTCCCATACGTCAGTCAGCGCCGCGGCAAAGGGCAAAGCGGGCTGCATCCACGCACTCATGCGCATATCCCCCACCTGCCCGACCGCCCCCCACAACGCATCCAGCGCCGCCTTGGCCCCGTCGCGCCCGCCGCGCACCAGCCCCGACTTCAGCGCCGCACCATTCAGCGCCCCTGCCGAAGTGCCCGAGATCGCGGCGATCTCCAGCCGTTCCTCTTCTAACAACCGGTCCAATACGCCCCAGGTAAAAGCCCCATGCGCGCCGCCACCTTGCAGCGCCAGATTGATCGGAACCGACTTCATTTGGCGTTCCCATGCGCGATCATCTCTGAGACCAGAACCCCGTCAATCGTCATTCCGGCCATATCAATATTCTCCATCTTCACATCCCGCATGTTTGCATTGCCAAATTCCGCGCCCGACAGGTTCACGTCCTGCACCCTAACACCCTCAAGGTTAACATTTGTAAACGTCGCCCGCGCCATATTGGCATCGTCAAACTGCGCATCTGTCAAAATGGACTCTCGAAAGCTGGCTTTTGAAAGGTCTACACGGAGAAAAGAGGACCCGAGCAGGCTCCGGTCCTTAAACTCCAACGGCCCGATGCCATCGGTCATAGGGCGGTCCAGCCGCCATCAACCGAGATTGTGGTGCCGGTGATCTGATCCGCCGCGGGGGAGCACAGGAATGTCACCGTGCCGCCGATCTGCTCGGTTGTCGCGAACTGGCGCGAAGGTTGACGTTCCAACATCACCTCTTTGATCACGGTCTCACGGTCCATGTTGTGAGTTTTCATCTGGTCGGGGATCTGTGCCTCAACCAAAGGGGTCAGCACATAGCCGGGGCAAACCGCATTGCTGGTAATCCCTTGACCTGCACATTCCAGCGCCGTCACCTTCGTCAGCCCGACAACCCCGTGCTTGGCCGCAACATAGGCCGATTTAAACGGGCTCGCCGTCAGCCCATGTGCCGAGGCGATATTGACCACCCGGCCCCAGCCTTTGGCACGCATCAACGGTAGCGCCGCCGCGGTGGTGTGAAAGGCCGACGACATGTTGATCGCGATAATCGCATCCCATTTCTCGGTCGGGAATTCCTCAATCCCCGCGACAAACTGGATACCGGCATTATTCACCAGAATATCGCAGGCCCCCGCAGCCTCGACCAGCGCGCGGCATTCATCGCCCTTGGACATGTCGGCCTTGATATAGCGCACATCGACGCCATGCTCGGCTGCCATTTCGGCAGCCAGAGCATGATCCTCATCCCGGTCGGTAAAAGAGTTGATGACCACACTGGCCCCAGCGCGCGCCAGCTCATGTGCGACGCCAAGCCCGATCCCTGAATTTGATCCGGTCACGATTGCGGTTTTGCCTTTGAGCGTCATCCAAGCCTCCTGATTGCTGCGTTTGCACAATCAATACACCCTCGGCCGCCAAAAGGAACGCCCTTGCGCAAAGGATAAGCTCACTTCATTGCGATCAAAACAAAAAAAACGCCAGCACAAGGCTGGCGTTAAGTTATTGAGGCAGGTTTCATACAGGCAAGAAACCTATCGAGCAGTGCCTACTTTATACGCGTTAACTTATCGGGGGCCAAGCAAAAAGTTTGAAAACCCCGACAACCACCCGTAGTGTCTGAGCCAGTAAACCAAAGGGAAACGGGATTGTTGCCGGAATGAAATATCAGATTTTCAAGAAACTGCGCAATGCAACCGCAGCCTTTTGCCTTTGCACAGCAGCGATTCCCGCCCTTGCAGCACCCGAACATGGCATAGCTATGTATGGCACCCCTGCCCTTCCACCTGATTTTGTGTCCCTCCCCTATGCGAACCCGGATGCACCGGCAGGCGGACGCATTGTTTTTGGCGAATCGGGCAGCTTTGATTCCCTCAACCCCTTCATCCTAAAGGGCCGCGCCCCTTGGGGGCAGGCAGGCCTGACGGTCGAAACCCTGTTGGGCCGTTCCTATGATGAACCCTTCACGCTTTATGGGCTTTTGGCCGAATCAGTCGACACCGATGAGGCCCGCAGTTTCGTCGAATTCACCCTGCGCGCGCAGGCGCGGTTCAGCGATGGCAGCCCGGTCACGGTTGCAGATGTCCTCTGGTCATTTGAAACCTTGGGGACCATCGGCCACCCCCGCTATATCAACGCTTGGCAAAAGATCGAAACCGTCGAGATCACCGGCCCGCGCAGCATCCGTTTTACCTTTAATGAGGCGGATCGCGAATTGCCGCTGATCCTTGGCCTGCGCCCGATCTTGCAAAAGGTCCAATGGGCGGAAAAGGATTTCGCAGCCTCTACGCTGGAGGCACCGATTGGCTCTGGTCCCTATACGGTTGGGGGATATGAAACGGGTCGTTTTATCTCTTTTGTCAAAAATCCGGATTGGTGGGGCAAGGACCTGAATTTCAACAAGGGGCGCCATAACCTTGACGAGGTTCGCTATGATTTCTTTGGTGATGGCGGCGTGGTGTTTGAGGCCTTCAAGGCAGGGGAGATCACCAGCTACCGCGAGACCAATGCCGCAAAATGGGCGCAGCAATATGACTTTCCGGCCGTGACCGCGGGAGAGATCGTCAAATCCGAGATCCCCCACGCGCGCCCCTCAGGCATTGACGGGTTTGTGATGAACACCCGCCGCCCGCAGTTCACCGACTGGCGTGTGCGCGAGGCCTTGATCCTTGCCTTCAACTTTGAACAGATCAACACCACCATCACCGGCGGCACCGCCCCGCGTATTCAATCCTATTTCCACAATTCGGTTCTGGGAATGGAACCTGGCGCGCCCGCCAGCGGTCCGGTGTTGGCGCTGCTGGGGCCCTATGCCGCCAACCTGCCCCCCGGCACGATCGAAGGCTATGCCCTGCCCGTCTCGGACGGCGGCACCAACCGCAAGAACATCCGCGCAGCAAAAAAGCTTCTGGAGGAGGCCGGCTGGCGCGCAAATGAAGCAGGTGTTTTGGTGAATTCCCAAGGATCGCCCTTCACCTTTGATATCTTGCTGACCAATGGGGCCGCAGAAAAGATCACCATCGCCAATATGTATATCGAAGCGCTCAAGCCGCTGGGGATCAACGCCACGCTGACAACCGTCGACAGCGCCCAAATGACAGAGCGCACCAGCGCTTATGACTTTGATATGACCCATATGATCCGCAATATGTCGCTGTCACCGGGGAATGAGCAGACCTATTATTGGGGCTCGGCCGGGGTGACCGTACCGGGCAGCCGCAACCTGATGGGCATGCATTCCCCTGCGGCCGAGGCTATGATCACAACCCTGCTCAACGCGACCAGCCAAGAAGAATTTATCGCAGCAACAAGAGCGCTTGACAGGGTGTTAACCGCCGGGCGCTATGTCATCCCTTTCTGGTATTCGGAAATTTCACGTCTGGCCCATATCAAGGAATTGAAATTTCCCGAAAGATTGCCAGTTTATGGCGACTGGCCGGGTTTTCAGCCCGATGTTTGGTGGTATGAGGAATAAAGCCCGCATAAGCGGCCAAATTGAGTGAGAGCAGATGAAGCACATGATGATCCAGCTACGCCCCCTTGTTTTGATGGCACTGCTTGCAACCCTTGCGGCATGTGGCACGATTGACGGAATCGGACGCGATATTTCGGGTGCATCCAACCGCGTGTCGGATATGCTTTAGGGGCAAACTGTTCCCTTTTTCGCATATCCCTTTGGCCAAGACCCGCCCGCTGCGGGTATTGGTCTGTAGAACCATCCCCAGTGCATTGGACCCGCAATGATCCGCCTTGATATCTTTTCCGACCCGATCTGCCCTTGGTGCCTGATCGGCAAATCCTATCTCGACAAGGCATTGGAAAGCCGCCCCAACCATCCCTTCATCATCGAATGGCACCCCTTTCAGTTAAATCCCGAAATGCCCGCGGGCGGGATGGACCGGCGGGACTATCTGGAAACCAAATTCGGCGGCAAACAACAAGCGGTTGAGGTTTATGCCCGCATCGCCGAGGCCGCCGAAGACGCAGGCATCGCGATTGATTTTGCCGCCATCATGCGCACCCCCAACACGATGGACGCCCACCGCCTGATCCATTGGGCGGGGTTGGAAGGACGTCAGGCCGCGGCCGTGGCCAGCCTCTTTCGCGCTTATTTCAAAGAGGGGCGCGATATTGGCGACCGCAACGTGCTGGTTGAGATTGCCACTTCGATCGGGATGAATGCCGAAGGGACCATGCGGCTTTTGGAAAGTGATGCAGACCGCGATGACCTGATGGCCCGCGATATGGACGCCCGCCAAAAAGGGCTGACCGGTGTGCCTGCTTTTCTGGTCGCACAACAATACGTGATGTCAGGCGCACAGCCCGTTGAAACCTGGCAACAGGTAATTGATGAGCTGGCCGCCCAGCTGACACAAGAAGGCTAGACGCAGGGCTTGCCTTTCCGTCCTTGCCTGCATTACGGCAGGGTGTGAACGGAATATTCAAGAGCAAAGGCCCACCTCATGAATCCATCGACCAAACCCATTGGGCAACCCGAATTTATTGCGATGATCGCAATGCTCACGGCGACTGTCGCCTTTGCTATCGACAGCATGCTGCCCGCCCTGCCCACCATCGCGGCAGAGCTTTCGCCCAATTCCCCCAATAACGCGCAGCTTATCCTGACCAGCTTTCTGCTCGGGATGGGTTTGGGCACCTTTTTCGTTGGCCCCTTGTCAGATAGCTACGGGCGCCGCCAGATCATCGTTTTGGGCACATTGCTTTATTGTGTCGGCGCGGTGGCGGCCTATTTCGCCCCGACGCTAGAGATGATGCTGCTGGCGCGTGTGTTGCAGGGCCTGGGCGCTGCGGGGCCGCGTGTGGTTTCGCTCGCGCTTGTCCGCGACCTTTACAAAGGGCGCCAGATGGCACGGGTCGTCAGCTATGCAATGATGGTGTTTTCACTGGTTCCCGCCGTGGCGCCACTGGCCGCAAGCGGGATTATCTCGGTCTTTGGCTGGCGCGCGATCTTTGCGACATTCATCCTGTTTTCGCTGGCCTCAATGTCCTGGCTGCTGATCCGTCAGCCCGAGACCCTGCCGGTCGAAAGCCGCCGCCCGTTCCGCGTAAAACCGATCATGGCTGCGCTGCGCGAGGTGCTCTCTTATCGTACGATCCTGATTTCCATCGCTGCACAGGCCCTGATTATTGGTGCACTTTTCGGCACGCTCTCTTCGGCGCAATCCATTTTTGAGACGACCTTTGATCGCGGGGCGAGCTTTCCTGTGTGGTTCGCGCTGGTTGCTGTTTGTGCCGGTTGTGCCAGCCCGACCAACGCAATGTTGGTCGAACGGCTGGGCATGCGCTACATGATCACACGCACACTGATCCTGCAGATAGTCATGTCGGGCAGTATGCTTTTGCTGACAATCGCCGGGGTATTGTCACAGGGTCTGGCCTTTCCGGCATTCGTCATCTGGATGATCGGCGTCTTTGCCATGGCGGGGCTGACCTTGGGCAACTTGAACGCGCTGGCCATGGAATCCGTGGGCCATATCGCAGGCATGGCCGCCTCGGTCAGCGGTGCGATTGCAACCATCATGGCCGTGATTTTGGCGGTTCCTGTCGGGCTTGCCTTCAACGGCACATATTTGCCCTTGGTCAGCGGTGTGGGCGTCATGGCCGTAGTGGCGCTGGCGCTGATGCTCATGATGCCGCAAGATAAATCCTGATCAGGTTTTCTTCTTTAGGTCCAACAACTTCTCGGCCAAAGCTTTGGCAATTCCGAAGGCGCCCTTGATCCGGTCGCCTTCGGTTTTCCAATCCTGCACCAGCACCAGCTTGTTCCCAGAAACCCGCGCGCCCGCTTGGGTTTTGATGAAATCCACCAGCCCCGCCGGATTGGCAAATTTATCGTTGTGAAACTGCACCGTGGCCCCTTTGGGCCCCGCATCCAGCCGCCCGATCCCTGCGCGTTTGCACATCGCCTTGATCCGCACCACCAGCATCAGGGTGTTCACCTCCTTTGGCAAAGGCCCGAAACGGTCGATCAACTCGGCGGCGAAACCCTCAAGCTCTACCTTGGTGGTCAATCCAGACAGCCGACGATAAAGCCCAAGACGCAGGTCGAGGTCAGGCACATAAGCCTCTGGTATCAAGACAGGAACCCCAAGATTGATATTCGGCGCCCACTGATCATCCACCTCGGCCAACCCCGAGATTTCACCCGAGCGCAGCTTGGCAATGGTTTCCTCTAGCATGGATTGGTAAAGCTCATAGCCGACCTCTTTGATATGGCCGGATTGTTCCTCACCCAAAAGATTACCTGCGCCGCGCAAGTCAAGGTCATGGCTGGCCAAGTTGAAACCGGCGCCAAGGCTGTCAAGGCTGCCCAACAACCGCAACCGCTTCATCGCCTGCGGGGTCAAAGGCACGCGTGGCTTGGTCGTCAAATAGCAATAGGCCCGTGTTTTCGCACGCCCCACACGGCCGCGGATTTGGTAAAGCTGGCTTAGGCCAAACATATCGGCGCGGTGGATGATCATCGTATTCGCGGTTGGGATATCCAGACCTGACTCCACGATTGAGGTGGCGACCAGAACATCATGTTTTCCATCGTAAAAATCATTCATCCGCTGATCGAGGTCACCCGCGGCCAACTGCCCATGCGCCACCAGATAATTCACTTCGGGCACATGGTTTTTCAGGAAATCCTCAACGAAAGGCAAATCCGAAATCCGCGGCACCACAAAGAATGACTGCCCCCCGCGATACCGTTCGCGCAAAAGCGCCTCACGGATGGTGACCGTATCAAATTCGCTCACATAGGTGCGGATGGCCAAGCGGTCCACCGGCGGCGTGGCGATAATGGAAAGGTCGCGCACCCCCGTCAGGGACAGCTGCAAGGTCCGCGGGATCGGCGTGGCCGTCAGCGTCAGCACATGTACGTCTGATCGCATCTCTTTCAGGCGCTCCTTATGGCTGACGCCGAAATGTTGTTCCTCATCAATCACCAACAGACCGAGGTTCTTGAATTTGATCGCCTTGGCCAGAACCGCATGGGTGCCAACGACAATATCGACCGAGCCATCCGAAATCCCTGCCCGCGTGCCGCTGGCCTCTTTTGCGCTAACAAAGCGCGACAAAGGTTTGACATTGATCGGAAAACCGCGAAAACGTTCGGCAAAGCTGCGGTAATGTTGGCGCGCCAAAAGCGTTGTCGGCGCGATCACCGCCACCTGCATCCCCGACATGGCCGCAACAAAGGCCCCCCGCATCGCAACCTCGGTTTTGCCAAAGCCGACATCGCCCACGACCAGACGGTCCATCGGGCTGCCTGCCTCAAGATCCGAGATCACATCGGCAATGGCCGCCAGCTGATCCTCGGTCTCGGTATAGGGAAAGCGTGCGGCAAAGGCCTCCCACATGCTGTGCGGCGCCTCCAGAACCGGGGCTTTGCGCAGGTGCCGTTCGGCGGCAATCCGCATCAACCGTTCGGCGATCTCACGGATGCGCGCCTTGAGCTTAGCCTTTTTGGCCTGCCAGGCACCGCCGCCAAGCCGGTCCAAAAGCCCCTCGTCATGGCCATAACGGCTAAGCAATTCGATGTTTTCAACAGGCAAATAAAGCTTGGCATTCTCGGCATATTCAATGCTCAGGCATTCATGCGGCGCACCAAGGGCCGTGATCATCTCCAGCCCGTGATAGCGCCCGACGCCATGCTCCACATGCACCACCAGATCCCCCGGTGACAATGTTTCGACATTGCGCAAGAAGTTATCGGCCTTGCGCTTGCGTTTGGGCTTGCCGACAAGCCGGTCCCCCAAGACGTCCTGTTCCGAAATCACGGCCAGCCCCGGCGCGGTAAATCCTGCCTCCAGCGGCCAGACCATCAGATAAAGACCGGTCTGTCCGGTGACTGCGCGAAAATCGGAAACCTCGACCGCGCCTTCAATCCCCTGATCGGCGATCAAGCCTCGCAGCCGTTCCCGCGCACCCTCGGACCAGCTGGCGATCACGACATTTCCGTCTTTGCGTAATGTCTTAACATGATCCGCAAATGCACTGAAAAGGCTTATGTTTTCCTGTTGACGCTCAGGTGCGAAACTGCGCCCGATGCGTCCGCCCGCATCCAGCACACCCGGCCCCGGCGATTGTGCCAAAGGCGACAGCTGGATCACCCGCCGCCCGTCAACCGCCTGCGCCCAAGCCGCCTCATCCAGATAGAGCAACCCAGGTGCTACGGGTTTATAGACCGTATCAAGCCGCCCCTTGGCGCGCATCGCCTCCATCCGCGCATCATATTGATCGTCGATCCCCTCCCAACGCGACTGCCGCACCGCGGGCACTTGATCGTCCAGCATCACCGATGCCCCGGGCAGATAGTCGAATACCGTTTCCATCGCCGCATGGAAAAACGGCAGCCAATGCTCCATCCCCTGATGTTTGCGCCCCGCGCTCACCGCCTCATAGAGCGGATCGTCGGAACCGCCTGCGCCGAACTCTACGCGGTAATTCTGACGAAAACGTGCAATCGCCGCCTCGTCAAGGATCACCTCGGAGACGGGCGCGAATTCCACCGATGTCAGCTTTTCCGTGGTGCGCTGGGTCTGCGGATCAAACCGCCGCGCCCCATCGAGCACGTCGCCAAACAGATCAAGCCGCACCGGCCCGCCGGGCCCCGGTGGATAAATATCGATGATACCGCCGCGAATCGCATAATCGCCCGGCTCGGCCACCGTCGGGCTGGGCGTGAAGCCCATGCGCGTCAGAAAATTACGCAGCTGTTCCTCATTCAGTCGATGACCGACCGTGGCGGCAAAGGATGCCTCGCGCAAAACCTCACGCGCGGGCAGGCGCTGCATCGCGGCGCTCAGCGTGGTCAGCAGGACAAATGCCCCCGGCACGCCTTGCGCCAGTGCCGCCAAAGTCGCCATCCGCCGGGAGATAATATCAGGATTGGGAGAGACCCGATCGTAGGGCAGGCAATCCCATGCGGGCAGCTCCAACACCACCACATCTGGGGCCATGACCGCCAGCGCGTTGCGCATCGCCTCAAGCCGTTTGTCATCGCGGGCAACATGGATAACCGACGCACCGCGCGCCAATTCCTTTGCCACCAGCTTTGCATCGAAACCTTCGGGCGCACCGCCCAATGTGATATGATCTGTCATGGGGTTCAGTTTGCCCAACCGTTGAAAACTTGCATATTTTGCCACATACCCCAAAGCGATGTAATGAAAATAGACACCATTCCAATAGCTTGCACGACAATCCTGAGGTGGCTTAACCGACGGTACAGATCCTCGCCCTCGGGCTGTACGGTGGTGATATGGCGCGCGGCAGAAAGGCTGAGCGCACCCACGATCGTCATCGGGGCCAATAGCAAAAACACTGCCTGCGCAAATTGGACGCTATAGACAAACCCCAACACCGCAAGCGTTGTCAGGCAAAATGTGATGATCGCAATCAACCACATTCCTGATACCTGTGCGATAAACAAAAGCCGCCGTGTATTGATGCCGACAAGATCATGCAAATCCTGCGCGACCTGCCCACCATGTTTTCTGGCACGCGTAACCATATCGAACGGCACGCCCAAAACCCAATGGCTGGTCGTCGACCAAAGCACTGCCAAAGTGATCCAGAACCAGAGATTCGAGAATGACCGCAGGTCGATCAGTCCAAAAACCGTTTTATACCAATCCACTGTACCAACCTTCTTTGTCCCGATACCCTGCTTGCAATTGCGGTTGCAAAGGGGCTGCGTCATTCCTACCCTTGAGGTAGGTCCTTTTCCATGACAGTCAGAGAAAAAACCCGCAACCCCTTGCAATCGCATCACAGCAAGCAGGAGCCAGCCCATGCGCCCGACAATCGGTCAATATCCCGCAACCCGTTTCCGGCGCTTGCGCAAATCCGACGCCCTGCGGCGCCTGTCCCAGGAAAACGCGCTTTCGGTGAATGATCTGATCTGGCCGATTTTCGTGCGGGAGGGTGAAAATATATCGGAACCTGTGTCCTCGATGCCCGGTGTCTCGCGGCTCTCGGTTAATCTGGTTGTCAAAGCCGCCGAAGAGGCCGCCGAACTGGGCATCCCCGCAATCTGCATTTTCCCCTACACCGATCCCGACAAGCGCACCGAGGATTGCGCCGAAGCCTGGAACCCAGACAACATCGCCAACCGCGCGATCCGTGCCGTCAAGGCCGCTGTGCCGGAAATGGCGATCATGACGGATGTGGCCCTTGATCCCTATAACGCCAATGGGCACGACGGCTTTGTGCAAGACGGGATCATCGTCAATGATGAAACTGTCGAGGCGTTGGTGAAAATGACGCTGGCACAGGCCGATGCGGGTGCAGATATCATCGGTCCCTCGGATATGATGGACGGGCGGATCGGCGCAATGCGGTTGGCGCTGGAAATGTCGGGACATAAGGATGTGGCGATCCTGTCCTATGCTGCGAAATATGCATCGGCGTTTTATGGCCCGTTCCGCGATGCGGTGGGTGCGGGCAGCCGTTTGGTCGGCGATAAGAAAACCTATCAGATGAATCCCGCAAATGCCGATGAGGCAATGCGCCTGATTGAGCGCGACCTGACCGAGGGCGCGGATATGGTTATGGTCAAACCCGGATTGCCCTATCTCGACATCTGCCGCCGTGCCAAGGATACCTTTGGCGCGCCGACCTATGCCTATCAGGTGTCGGGCGAATATGCGATGATCATGGCCGCCGCCGAAAACGGCTGGATTGATGGCGAAAAGATCATGCTGGAAAGTTTGATGGCATTCCGCCGTGCCGGATGTGACGGAGTTTTGACCTATTTCGCCCCGCGCGTGGCCCGCATCTTGCAAGACAAGGCCTGACCCGCGCAATAAAATTCGGCAAAGAGATGACAGGGGTGCAAAAACGCGCTATCCTTTCGGCCAGTTATAATCAATTGGCGACCGGGGGGCCACCTCGGCGCAATACATGAGGCGATAAGCATGACAATTTTGAACAGACGGGTTTTCCTTGGGGCCTCTGCCTCTGCGCTTGCGCTTGGTGGCTGTGCGAATGGCGTTGGCGGAACGGGCGGCCCGCGGATGGACAGCCGCGTTGATGCCACGCGCGACTTTTTGTTCTCACGCTATCCCGGCACGCGCGATCTGGCGCAAAAAGCCTACGGCGTGCTTTACATGCCATTGATGACCGAGGCGGGCTTTGGCATCGGGGCGGCTTATGGCAAAGGTGCGTTGCGCATCAATGATGTGACGGTGGATTATTACTCGGCCACCCGCGCCACCATCGGCCTGCAGATCGGCGCGCAGCAATATGCCCACGCGCTGTTCTTTATGACCGAGGCCGCCTTGGGTGATTTCCGCCGTGCTTCCGGTTGGGCCGCAAGCGCCGATATCCGCTATGCCACCCCGAATGAGGGCGCAAGCATCGGCAAAGAGACCACCGAATATGCGCCGGTCATCGCCTTTGTCTTTGGCCAGTCCGGCCTTATCCTTGGGGCAACCCTTGCCGGCTCCAAGTACACACGTATTATTCCGTAAATCAAACGCCCCGGTTTTTTACTTTAAAAGCGGGGCGTTGCAGGCATTACTTAAGGCGCTTTATCAAGCTGGACGTATCCCAACGCCCGCCACCCATATTTTGCACATCCTTATAGAACTGATCGACCAGCGCCGTCACCGGCAGGCTTGCGCCGATCTCATTGGCGGTGGCAAGACAGATGCCTAAATCCTTGCGCATCCAATCGACCGCAAAACCGTGGGCAAAGTGATCCTCCAGCATGGTCTGTGACGGTTGACCATCTGCCATGATCCTGCGGCCCCGCCCGAGATCACCTCGACCACGGCCTCATTATCCATCCCCGCCTTTTGACCAAAGGCCAGCGCCTCTGACAATCCCTGCACCAGACCGGCGATGCAGATCTGGTTCATCATCTTGGCGATCTGCCCCGCGCCGCTATCGCCCAGCCGTTTGCAGATCTTGGCATAGGCCGAGATCACAAGCTCTGCCGCCGCATAATGCCCCTCGTCACCGCCGCACATCACCGAGAGCACGCCATTTTCCGCGCCCGCCTGCCCGCCGGAAACCGGTGCATCGACAAAGCCGATCCCCAGTTCCGCCGCTGCGGCATACATCTCGCGGGTGACCTGTGCCGATACGGTGGTATGATCGACAAAGATCGACCCCTTGAACATGCCCGAAAACGCGCCGTCCTCGCCAAGGCAAACACCGCGCAGATCATCATCATTGCCAACGCAAGCCATCACGAAATCCTGCCCCTCGGCTGCCTCACGCGGGGTCGCGGCCATGCGCCCGCCGTGTTTGGCCACCCACGCCTCGGCCTTGGCCGCCGTACGGTTATAGACCGTTACCTCATGCCCTTTGGCCAACAGATGCGCCGCCATCGGAGCCCCCATCACGCCCAAGCCCAAAAATGCCAGTTTTGCCATTGCCTCTTCCCTTCCAATTGCCTCGGTCGGCAAGATCGCATAGGTAGGCAGACAATCCAAGACATCAAGAAAAGACCGTATATGATTACTGCCTTTCGTTGGCTCAGCCGTACCCTTCTTGTGCTTTTGGGCCTTGCGGCTTTGACGCTGCTGATCGCCTATTTCTTCTTGTCCCGGTCCCTGCCTGATTATTCGGAAAACTTTGTGTCGGGCGGGGTCAGCGGCGAGGTGGAGATTGTGCGCAACAACGCCAATGTGCCGCATATTTTCGGGCAGTCCGACAGGGATGTCTATTTCGCGCTTGGCTTTGCCCATGCGCAGGACCGCTTGTGGCAGATGACGATGCTGCGCCGCACGGTTCAGGGGCGGCTGTCCGAGGTTTTTGGCGAACGCACCCTGAAGGTTGACGAGCTGATGCGCCGCTATGATCTTTATTCCCTCGCCTCGCAATCGGTTGCGGTGCAAAATGATGCAACCAAGGATGCACTGGCCGCCTATTCCAGCGGGGTGAATGCCTGGATCGGTGAGGTCAACCAAAAGGCGAGAGGCCGCGGCGCGCCGGAATTTTTCTTTTTTTCCAACCAGATCGCTGCATGGCAACCCAGTGACAGCATCGCCTTGATCAAGCTCATGGCCCTTCAGCTTTCGGGTCAACTGGAGGCAGAGGTCTTGCGCGCCCGCACCTCCATGCTTTTACCCGAGGCACGGCTGCAGGATATTCTGCCCGATGCGCCGGGGGCCGGGCTGACGGCCCTGCCCGATTATGCACGCCTGATGCCAAGCCCGCCGCCGGGCGGCTTTCCGGCACGTCTGGCCCAAGACCCGCTCTCTCCCTTTCCCGAGCGCGCCTTTGCCGGTGCCTCCAACGCATGGGCCGCGGCGCCTGAACGTTCTGCGGCGGGGGGGGCGCTTTTGGCCAATGATCCGCATCTGGGCTTTACCGCACCGACCCTGTGGTATCTGGCCCGGCTGGAACTGCAATCCGGCGGCGTGATCGGGGCGACGATTCCGGGCATTCCGGCCGTTCTTATCGGGCGCTCGGACGCGCTTGGCTGGGGGCTGACTTCAGCCTATCTGGACGATCAGGATGTGGTGATGGAACGCATCAACCCTGAGAATACCCAGCAATATGCCACTGCTGACGGCTGGCGCGATTTTGAAACCCGCCGTTCTATCATCAGGGTAAAGGACCGCGATCCGGTCACCATCACCCTGCGCTGGTCCGAGGCGGGGCCGGTCCTGCCCGGCAGCCATTACAACCTTGCCACCGTCACCCCCCCTGGCCATGTCGCGGCCCTGGCGTGGACCGCGCTTTCGGCGCAGGACACCTCGATAACGGCGGCAATGCAATTGATGCAGGCGCGCTCAATCCCCGAGGCGCTTGAGGCGGGGCGGCTTTATATCGCGCCGGCCCAGAACCTGATGCTGGCCGACCGTGACGGCATCGCCTTTCAGTTGATCGGGGCCGTGCCCGACCGCAGCCCCGACCATGCAACCCAAGGCCGGATGCCCAGCCTTGGCGACGATCCGGACAACCGCTGGAACGGGATGCAGGATTACGATGCAAACCTGCGCGTGCTCAAACCCGCCTCGGGGTTGCTTGGCAATACAAACAACAAGACCACCGACGCCGCCTTTCCCGATAACATCAGCTTTCATTGGGGCGATACCCACCGCATACAGCGCTGGCTGACCCTGATGAAAACCCGTGAGGTCCACACCCGCGAAAGCTTTATCGAGGCGCAGCTTGATACGGTTTCGCCCATCGCGCGAGCCATCTTGCCGCTGATCGGCGCAGAGCTTTGGTTCACCGGCACCCCTTCGCCCGAGGGCACGCCCGAACGGATGCGCGAGCGTGCGCTGCATCTGCTGGCCGAGTGGAACGGCGAGATGAACGAACATCTGCCCGAGCCGCTGATCTATGCCGCATGGCTGCGCGCTCTCCAGGAACGCCTGATCCGCGATGAGCTTGGTCCCTTGGCAAATGAATATACCCATCCCGATCCGGTGTTTATCGAGCGTGTGTTCCGCAATACCGACGGCGCCGAGAAATGGTGTGACATCCTGCAATCGGCGGCCATTGAAACCTGTGCCGATATTGCGCGGATATCATTGGATGAGGCGCTTTTGACCCTGTCGGAGCGTTACGGAAACAATATCGAGACATGGCGCTGGGGCGATGCCCATGAGGCCACGCATGATCATCCGGTTCTGGGCAATGTGCCGATGCTGCGCTATTTCGTGAACCTGCGCCAATCCACCAGCGGCGGGGACAGCACCTTGATGCGCGGGCTGACCTCGGGCAAGGATCCCGAGCCGTTCCAGAATGTGCATGGGGCGGGCTATCGCGGGGTCTATGATTTTGCCGATCCCGACAGCTCGGTGTTTATCCTGTCCACGGGACAATCGGGCCATCCGCTCTCACGCCATTATGATGATCTGGGGGTGTTGTGGCGGCGCGGTGAATATATTCCGATGTCGCTTGACCCCGAATTGGCGCGGGCGGCGGCGGTTGGCATCACCCATATCTCGCCGCGCTAACCCTCAGGCCGGTAACAGCCGGTCGATCAGGGCGGGCAAATCGTCATAATGGCCCAGCAGGGCATCGGGTTCCAACCGCGAAACACCCGCGCCTTCGGGGCCAAAGCCTACCAGCACAATCGGGACGCCCGCCGCCCGCGCCGTGTCGCGGTCAGTAATCGTATCGCCAATCAGCAAGGACCGCGCCGCGCTGCCCCCAACACGGGCCACGGTTTCAAAATAATGCTGCGGGTCGGGCTTGCGTACGGGCAGGGTATCGGCCCCCAAAAGCGCGCCGAACAGGCCCGAGATCCCAAGCTGGTCACAAAGCGACACGGCAAGACCTTCGGGCTTATTGGTGCAGATCGCGGTGGCAAACCCTGCCGCGCGCAAGGCATTCACCGCCTGCACCGCACCGGGGTAAAGCGTGGTATGAACCGCAATCGCACCGGCATAGGCCTCTAGCAACACGGGATATTGCGCATCTATCTGCACCTCGTCCCAGCCCAGCCCCAAACGTTCGGCCCCAAGCCGCAACATCGCCCGCCCGCCGCCAAAGGCCGTCAGCGCATCCTGTGCCACACCCAAAGGCCGACCCTGCCCGATGCCCTCAAAACAGGCATTGGCCGCCGCGATCAAATCGGCGCTGGTATCCGCCAACGTTCCATCCAGATCAAAAACCACCGTGCGCATAAATCCCCCATATGTCAGCACTGCAACAGCGCGTTACCCCCGCCACCTTGCGACTCGCGCCCCCCCGTGTAAAAGGGTTGGCACGTTGAAGGAAAGGGTTTCATGTCGGTTTCATTGATTGTTCTGGCCGCAGGCAAAGGCACGCGGATGAATTCGGACCAGCCAAAGGTGCTGCACCGTATCGGGGCCGCACCCTTGTTGCATCATGCGCTTCAGGCCGGTCTTGCCCTTGATCCGGCACAGGTTGTTGTCGTCACCGGCCATGGCGCAAGTCAGGTCGAGAAATCCGCCCGCGCCTATGACGACGGGGTCAAGGTGGTGCTTCAGGCCGAACAGCTTGGCACAGGCCATGCCGTCGCCCAGGCCGCCCCATTGCTGGCGGATGCCGCCGGCGATGCGATTGTGCTTTATGGCGACACACCTTTTGTGCGGGCCGAAACCCTACAGGCCATGCTCGATGCCCGCGCCCGCCATGCCGTTGTGGTATTGGGGTTCGAGGCCGATGATCCGGGCCGTTATGGCCGCCTCGTGACGCAGGGCGAAGACCTTGAACGCATCGTTGAATACAAGGATGCAACAGATGAAGAACGCGCCATAACCCTTTGCAATTCCGGTGTTATCTGCGCAGAGGCGTCGGTCCTTTTTGACCTAGTGGCCCAAGTTGGCAATGAGAATGCATCGGGGGAATACTATCTGACCGACATCGTGGCGCTGGCCCGCGCCAAGGGGCTTTCGGCCGGTGTGGTGCAATGTGATGAGGCCGAAACCCTTGGCATCAATACCCGTGCCGAGCTGTCACAGGCCGAGGCCGCCTTTCAGGCCCGCATGCGCGATCAGGCGATGGAAAACGGTGTCACGCTTTATGATCCCGCAACAACCTATTTCGCACTTGATACCGTCATCGGCCGCGATACGACTATCGGCCCGAATGTGGTCTTTGGCCCGCGGGTCACGGTGGAATCGGGTGCCGAGATCGCTGCCTTTTGCCATCTTGAGGGCTGCCATATCAGCCGCGGCGCCACCGTCGGCCCCTTTGCCCGACTGCGTCCCGGGGCCGAGCTGGCCGAGGATGTCCATGTCGGCAATTTCGTCGAGATCAAGAACGCCGTGCTGGATGAAGGCGTCAAGGTCGGCCATCTGACCTATCTGGGCGATGCCCATATCGGCGAGCGTACAAATATCGGCGCGGGCACCATCACCTGCAATTATGACGGTGCCAATAAACATCACACTGAAATCGGCCCGCGCAGCTTCATCGGCTCCAACACCATGTTGGTGGCACCGGTGACGGTAGGGCGCGACGCAATGACGGCCTCGGGGTCGGTCATCACCAGCAATGTCCCTGCCGAGGCGCTTGCCGTGGCCCGTGCGCGTCAGGAAAACAAGCCCGGACTGGCCGCGCGGCTGATGGACAGGTTTGAGAAAATCAAAGCGGAACGCCAAAAGGAAAAACAGTAAATGTGTGGAATTATTGGTGTTTTGGGAAAGCATGAAGTTGCCCCCCTCTTGGTTGAGGCACTTAAACGGCTGGAATATCGCGGCTATGACAGTGCAGGGATCGCCACGGTCAACAATGGCGCTTTGGGCCGCCGCCGTGCGATTGGCAAGCTGGTGAACCTGTCGGATCTGTTGGTGCATGAGCCGCTGGCCGGCAAGGCTGGTATTGGTCATACACGTTGGGCCACCCATGGTGCTGCCACCGTTGCCAATGCCCACCCGCATCAGACCCGCAAGGTTGCCGTTGTCCACAATGGCATTATCGAGAATTTTCGTGAGTTGCGGAGCGAGCTGACCGACAAGGGCTATGCCTTTGAATCCGAGACCGACACCGAAACCGTCGCCATTCTGACGCAATCGCATCTTGATGCTGGGATGGAGCCACGGGTGGCGGCGCGCGAAACGCTGGCCCGTCTGCGCGGGGCGTTTGCGCTCTGCTTCTTGTTTGACGGCCAAGAGGACCTGATGATCGCGGCGCGCAAAGGTTCCCCCCTTGCGATCGGCCATGGCGATGGCGAAATGTTCGTCGGATCGGATGCGATTGCGCTGGCCCCGATGACCGACCGTGTCACCTATCTGGAAGAGGGCGATTGGGCGGTTATTACCCGCGCCGGTGCCGAGATCTTTGACGAGGCAAACCAGCCCGCCCCCCGCAAACCCACACAAATCGCACTGGAACAGGCGCGTGTTGAAAAGGGCGGCTTCAAGCATTTCATGGCCAAGGAGATCGCCGAACAGCCCGTCGTGCTGGCCGAAGCGATCCAGCGCGGTGTTGCGGATGGCAAGCTGAACCTGCCCGAAGATATGGATTTCTCAGGGGTTGAGCGTTTGACGATGGTGGCTTGTGGCACCGCCTATTACGCCTGTGTCGTGGCCAAATACTGGTTCGAAAAAGTTGCGGGCCTGCCGGTCGAGGTCGATGTCGCCTCTGAATTCCGCTACCGCGAGCCGCCGATCACCCCCAACACTTGGGCGGTTTTCGTCAGCCAGTCGGGTGAGACCGCCGACACGCTGGCCGCGCTGCGCTTTTGCCAGGGCAAGGCCGCCAAGGTCGTGGGCGTGGTCAATGTGCCGACCTCCTCTATTGCGCGGGAATCCGATATTGCCCTACCGATCCGCGCGGGGGTTGAGGTGGGCGTGGCATCGACCAAGGCCTTTACCTGTCAGTTGACGGCGCTTGCGCTGATGGCGCTGAAGGCGGCGCAGGATCGGGGGCGGCTGACGCCTGACGAACTGGCACAGCATATCGCCGATCTCTCGGCACTGCCGGGGTTGGTGAACCAAGCCTTGCTGATCGCGCCCGACGTGTCGCGGATCGCCAAAGAGCTGGCCGAGGCGCAGGATATCTTGTTCCTCGGACGCGGACCCTTGTTTCCGCTAGCGATGGAGGGCGCGCTGAAACTCAAGGAAATCAGCTACATACACGCCGAAGGTTATGCCAGCGGTGAGTTGAAACACGGGCCGATTGCCTTGATCGATGCGCATGTGCCTGTGGTCGTTCTGGCCCCGCGTGATGCGCTATTTGAAAAGACCGTCTCAAACATGCAAGAGGTGATGGCCCGCCATGGCAAGGTACTGCTGATCTCGGATGCGGCGGGGCTGGAAGAGGCTGGCGTGGGCTGCTGGCGCACGATCACCATGCCTTCAGTGCCTGATTTTCTGGCGCCGATCCTTTATGCGCTGCCCGCGCAGCTATTGGCCTATCACACCGCGATTGCCAAAGGCACCGATGTGGACCAGCCGCGCAACCTCGCAAAATCGGTGACAGTAGAATGACCCCCGAAACCGCGATTGAACAGATAACCGCCTGTGCCATTCCTGAAAAAGCCGCTGAAATGGCTGCTTATCACAAGGTCGAGCGCCCCTATCTGGGCACCGCCACGCCGGAAATCGACGCGCTGTGCAAAGCTTGGCGCGCCGAGCTGACGTTGGAGGATCGGCTGACGCTTTGCGCGGGTCTGTGGGACAGCAATATCCATGAGGCGCGCATCGCCGCGGCCAAGCTCTTGACCCAAGCGCGGATCCGGCCGGATGATTCCGCGGCCTGGGCGCTGCTGTGTTCCTGGATGCCGCAACTGGATGCCTGGGCGATTGCCGATGCGGTCAGCACTGCGGCCGCCAAGCGCATTACCGCCGATCCCGCACGGCTGGATGAGGTCGAGGCATGGACGCAAAGCCCGCTGATGTGGCAACGCCGTGCGGCCCTTGTGGCCACGCTGCCCTTTGCCCGGCTCAACAACCTCAAACCCGTAGAGGAGCAGGCGCGTGAGCGGGTTTTGTCTTGGGCGGCCTCCTATTTGGGGGACAAGGATTGGTTTATCCGCAAAGCCGTTGCAGGCTGGCTGCGTGACCTGTCCAAACATGATCCGGCCCGGACCGAGGCATTTCTGGCCGAATTCGGGGATTTGATGAAATCATGGACGCGCAAGGAGGCGGGTCAGTACCTCGGCTGAAGGGGCCGCGTTTCTTGGCGGCATTGAGCCGCCTGCGAAACGCATTGCCATGGCGCGAGGCTACGGGCGTTGCTTATCCCCCGGTGTGGCTCATATGGCGGGTCATTTGCCCGTCTACCTTTTGACGCGAATAGTCGAAATCATGGCCCTTGGGCTTGCGGGCAATCGCAGCACGAATGGCCGTTTCCAGCGCGGTGTTATCCGGGCTTGCCCGCAGGGGGGCACGTAGATCGGCCATATCCTCTTGGCCGAGGCACATATAAAGCTCACCTGTACAGGTCAGGCGCACGCGATTACAGCTTTCACAGAAGTTATGTGTAAGCGGCGTAATGAAGCCCAGTTTCTGGCCGGTTTCCTCAAGCCTGACATAACGCGCGGGCCCCCCGCTCCGCTCATCCAGTTCGGTGACGGTAAAACGTTCCCGCAGACGTGCCCGAAGGTCGCTAAGCGGCCAATATTGATCGATCCGGTCCTCATTCCCCAGATCCCCCATCGGCATTACCTCGATAAAGGTCAGGTCATGGCCTTGGGCGGCACACCAATCCGTTATGCTAAAGAGTTCATCCTCATTGAAACCTTTGAGGGCGACGACGTTGATTTTTATGTGCAAACCCGCTTGCTTGGCCGCCTCTATCCCGTCGAGCACCTGCGCTAGACGCCCCCAGCGTGTGATCTGCGCAAATTTATCGGCGTCCAATGTATCAAGCGAGACGTTGACCCGCTTGACCCCGCAAGCCACCAGATCCTCTGCGAATTTGCGCAGCTGGCTGCCGTTGGTTGTCAGCGTCAATTCGTTCAGCGCACCGCTGTGCAGGTGCCTTGTCATGCCTTCAAAAAACGTCATGATCCCTTTGCGCACCAAAGGTTCGCCCCCGGTGATGCGCAATTTTTTAACGCCCATGCCGATGAAGGTGCTGCACATGCGGTCCAGTTCTTCGAGTGTCAAAAGCTCTGCTTTTGGCAGAAAACTCATGTTTTCGGCCATGCAATATACGCAGCGAAAATCGCAACGGTCCGTAACCGAGACGCGCAGATAGTCGATGGGACGGGCAAATGGGTCGATCAGGGGCATATTCATACATGCATTCTATGGGCCCATTTGCCCCTGCGCAAGAGCATTGAATGCCGCAGCGCCAGAAGCTATCCTTTGCGTCATGAAACATATATCCATCGGGTTGATCCCCGCCGTTCTTTTGCTGTCCGCCTGCGCCGATCTGCCCTTTAGCAAGACAGATCGCGGCATGCAATCCATCAGCACAATACAAACCCGCCCCATGTCAGACGGGGTTATCGCCCCGCCACAAGGCGCGCGCACGGCAGCTGCATTTGACACCACAACCGCCGCACAAAAAGCCGCGGCGCTTGGCCCCGTAAAAGCCGGCAGCGAGCAGGCCTTGGGCAAGACCGCCGTTGCCTTGGGCAATGTCACAGAGCCGGGGTTTTGGCTGCGCTCGGCGCTGGTGAAATCGCCCGGCGCGGGGCGCGTCGTCACAGCAAAAGGCGCAGAAATCGCGGTGGACCTGATCCCCGGCGAAGGTGCGGCCCAACTGTCATTGGCGGCCTTTCGTGCCCTCAACCTTTCCCTGACCGATTTACCCGAGGTTACGATTTATGCGCAATAGGTTGATCCCGCTGACCGGCGATTGGGCCGCAAAACGAGCCGCTTTTAAATGGCAGTGGCCCGAGGCGTTCAATATCGCCAATGCATGTTGTGATGATTGGGCCGCAGCCGATCCCGACCGCATCGCCCTGACCGAGGTTTCCGACCATAGCAATACCGATTGGACCTATGGCGCGCTGAAAGAGGCATCTGACCGGCTGGCAAGCGCCTTTGCCGAGGCAGGTGTGCAGCGCGGCGATCGGGTGGCCGTGCTGCTGGCGCAATCGGCCGCCGTTCCCGTCGTGCATTTCGCCGCGATGAAGCTGGGCGCAGTCGCCCTACCGCTGTTCACCCTGTTTGGAGAGGATGCGCTCTTGTTCCGCTTGTCCGATTCAGGGGCTGCGGTCGTGGTGACGGATGGCGAAAGCCTGCCAAAGGTTCTGAATATTTCCGACCAACTGCCTGATCTGAAACTTGTTCTATGCACTGACACCAATCAGCACACGCCCACCCTATGGGATGAGATCGCAGCACATCCGCCCTTGGCCAATCCTGTGACCACATTGGCCGAGGACCCGGCCCTGATGATCTATACCTCGGGCACCACGGGATCACCAAAGGGCGTTCTGCATGCGCACCGCGTTCTCTTTGGCCATTTGCCCTGTATGGAGCTGACGCATGAGGGCTTTCCCCAAGCTGGTGACAAGGGCTGGACCCCTGCGGATTGGGCCTGGATCGGCGGGCTGATGGATATGGCAATGCCTTGCCTTTATTACGGCGTGCCGCTGGTCGCCCACCGGATGCGCAAATTCGATGCGGCCGCGGCCTATGCGATGATTGCCGAACACAACATCCGCAACCTGTTTATGCCGCCCACAGCGTTGAAACTGATGCGCGGGGTCGATGTGCCTGCGGGGGTGAATATCCGTTCCATCTCGTCGGGCGGCGAAAGCCTTGGGGCAGAGATGCTGACCTGGGGCAAGGAGACACTGGGCGCGCCGATCAACGAGCTTTATGGCCAGACCGAATGCAACCTTTGCGTCACGCAGGTGGCAGGGATGATGGCGGTCAAGACCGGCAGCATGGGACAACCCCTGCCCGGTTTCGATGTGGTGGTGATGGATGAGGATGGCACCCCATGCCCGCCCGGCGTGATGGGCGAGATTTGCGTGCGCAAGGGGGCGGCCAGCATGTTCCTGCGCTATTGGAACCAGCCCGAGCAGACCGCCCAGAAGTTTCGCGGTGACTGGCTGCGCACCGGCGATCTGGCCAGCGTCGATGCAGATGGCTATCTGACCTTTGCCGCGCGCGATGATGACGTGATCACCTCGGCCGGATACCGCATCGGGCCGGGCGAGATTGAAAACTGCCTGATGGGGGACCATGATGTGGTCATGGCCGCCGCCGTTGGCATCCCCGACCCGATCCGCACCGAGGCCGTGCGCGCCTATGTCGTGCTGCGCGAGGGGGCTGCCCAAGAGGGCGTCGAGGCGCGGCTGATCGCCCGTGTCCGCGCCCGCATCAGCCCCCATGTCGCCCCGCGCGATGTGATCTTTGTCGACAGCCTGCCGATGACCGCAACCGGCAAGGTGATGCGACGGGAATTGCGCAGCCTGTAGCCGTGCCTTTTCAGAGCGGCAGACGCGCCTCAACCATGCCGACATACCAGCTGGCGCCAAAGGGGATCGCGCCGTCATCAAAGTCATAGGCGGGGTGGTGGATCATCGCGGAATCCCCGTTGCCAAGAAAGATATAGGCGCCGGGGCGTTCATTCAGCATGAAGCTGAAATCCTCGGCCCCCATCATCGGCGGGGTGGCCGTATTTATCCTGCCCGAAACCGAATGCGCCACCTCGGCCGCATATCCGGTGTTATCAGCCGCATTGACCGTGGCGGGATAGCCGCGCTGATAGGCCACCTCGGCACGCGCGCCGTAAGCAAGGGCCATTTGCACCGGCAGATCCCTGACCCGCGCCTCGACCATATCCTGAACCTCGGCATCAAATGTGCGCACTGTGCCCTTCATAACAACGGTTTGCGGGATGACGTTATGGGCGTTGCTATCGGTGGAAAGGGTGCAAGTAGAAACCACCGCCTGTTTGAGCGGGTCGAGATTGCGCGCCACGATGGATTGCAGCCCGACAATGATATGGCTGGCAACCAGCAGCGCATCCACGCAGTCATCAGGTTTGGCGGCATGGCCCCCCTTGCCGGTCACGGTGATCTCAAAATGGTCAGCAGCGGCCATGATCGGGCCCGGACGGATCTCAAAATCACCGACCGGATAGCCGGGCATATTGTGCAGCCCGTAGACCTCCTGGATGTTCCAGCGGTCCATCAGCCCGTCTTTGCACATCGCATCGGCGCCCGCGCCGCCCTCTTCGGCGGGCTGAAAGATCATCACGGCCTTGCCGTCAAAGTTCCGCGTTTCGCACAGATATCTTGCCGCACCAAGCAACATGGTACTGTGCCCGTCATGGCCGCAGGCATGCATCTTGCCCGGCACCTTGGAGGCATAGTCAAGCCCCGTCGCCTCCATGATCGGCAGCGCATCCATATCCGCCCGCAGACCGATAACCCTGCCCGCGCTGTCGGTTTTGCCGTGGATCACACCGACCACGCCGGTACGGCCCACGCCCTCCACCACCTCGTCACAGCCCCAAAGCCGAAGCATCTGGGCAATTTTACCAGCCGTTCGATGCACCTCATAGAGCAGCTCCGGGTTTTCATGGAAATCACGGCGGATCGCTGTCAGTTCAGGCAGCATTTCAGCAAAACGGTTCTTGACGGGCATAGGGGCCTCATTTGGAAAACATAAGGGGCAAGCTGGGCCAAACTGCAAGGGCGCGCAAGGGGGGCCAGCGCCATTCCCGGCCACATCAAGCAGTAAACCGCCATGCGACCAGAATAAAACAAATCCTCCGGCACAAGGGCCTGCGGCAGACAGGTATCGCCTTTTGGCCCCGTGCTTAGGGTCGACATTCCGCGTGACATTCCAATGCGGGACATCCTTCCAACCCCTCGGCACCGCCAGACCGGTCGCGCTATTGTCTTTCAAGACCGCTTACCGCAAAGGAAACCGAATTCCGCAGCGCGCAGGAGCATATATGTTTGAGTCCCTTGGTTTCGAAAACCTGACACCACGCGGTGCCTCGGTGATCCTTGGCCTGCTGATCGGTCTTGCCTTTGGTATCATGGCCGAGGCGACCCGCTTTTGTCTACGCCGCGGGTTGGTTGGCCCCAAGGCAGAGCGCACCCCTGCCCTTGCCCTTTGGGCGGTGGCGCTGGCAACTGCGCTGATCGGCACCCAAGCCGCCGTGTCATTGGAGTGGATTTCCTTCGAGGGCCACCGCCTGATGACACCGGATCTGCCTTGGGCGGCGATCCTCTTGGGTGGGCTGGCCTTTGGCGCGGGGATGGTACTGACGCGCGGCTGTGCATCGCGGCTGACGGTGCTGACGGGCACGGGAAACCTGCGGGCGCTGACGGTTCTGGTGGTCTTTGCCATTGCCGCCCACGCCACAATGAAGGGGCTGTTGGCGCCCCTGCGCACCACGCTTGGTAGCCTGACCCTGCCGATGGGCGATGCGATCAGCCTTGGCCTGTTGCCCGGTGGCCCGCTTTTGGTGACGGGGCTTTTGGCGGCGGTGGCCCTTGCCTATGCCCTCTCGGCGCGGCTTGGCATCATGCAAATTATCGCCGGTGTGGCAATCGGTGCCTTGGTGCCGCTGGCCTGGGTTGGCACGGGGCTGGTGCTGTTTGACGAATTCGATCCCATCGGCATGGAGAGCCTGTCCTTTACCCTGCCCCTGTCCGAGACGCTATTCTGGGCGATTGCCTCATCCTCGGTTGCGGCAAGCTTTGGCATCGGGCTTTTTGGCGGATCGGTTGCGGGGGCGGCGCTGTCGTCACTGGCCACGCGCCGCTTTAAATGGCAGAGCTTTTCTGCCCCTGCAGAAACGGGCCGCTATATTTTGGGCGGGGCCTTGATGGGGGTTGGCGGCGTCTTGGCTGGCGGCTGCACCCTTGGGGCCGGGCTGGCCGGTGTGCCGACCTTGTCGGTGGCGGCCCTTCTGGCGCTGGCCGCGATTGCGCTTGGCGCACGGATGACAGACCGTGCTTTGCAAGGGCGCGACGCCCAGCCCGCCTATTGCTAATGAAACTTCTTGCGGATCCGCCGCACCATGCCCCAGACCCCTAAAATCACCAAAGGGGCCAGCAGGGCCAGCGTCATCCCTTTGGACAGCCCCGCACTTTCGGTCAGCGGATAGACAATATAGGCCAGCAGGTTCACCGCGTAATAGCTGATCGCCACGACCGAGAGCCCCTCTACCGTGGTTTGCAGCCGCAGTTGCAAATCGGCCCGCGCATCCATGCTTTCCAGCAAATGCTGGTTCTGTGCCGAGCGTTCCACATCCACCCTTGTGCGCAGCAATTCCGCCGCTCGGGTGGCACGGGCGGCCATCGCCTGCAAGCGCGCCTCTACCGATTTCACCGTGCGCATCGCAGGATCATACCGGCGCATCATAAACTCGCCAAAGGTCTGGCGGCCATTCACGCGTTCTTCCCGCATAACCGCGATCCGCTGGTTGACGATCGCCTCATAGGCCCCAGTCGCCGCAAAGCGAAACCCCGATTGTACCGAAAGGTTTTCCAGTTCTGCCGCAATTTGCAAAAGGGTTTGCAATGCGACCTCGGGCGGTCGGTCCGTCGCCGTCATCCCCGCAATCAGGGTCGAGAGCTGCGCGTCCAGCCGGTTGATTTCCACCCCCAAATCGCGCGCGCGCATCAGGCCCAACATCGACATGGCGCGGTAGGTTTCCACCTCACACAGGCGCTGCACAATGCGGCCCACACGCCGCCCCTCGGCCCCTTTGCGGATGAACACAGCAAAACGCATATGGCCCGCCGGATCGATATGGAAATCGCCTGCGATCACTGCCGCACCGTCCACCACACGCGAAATGGCAATACTTTCGGGCACGAACCATTCCTCAAGCTTGGCCAGCATATCGGCCTCATCCGCGGGCATTTCCTCAACCCGGATCAGGGCGGAGACAAGCCGCGAACCGGGGGCGTTGGCAAGCCAGTCTTCGGGAAAGACATCAGCCTCATCCGGGTCAAAAGCACGGGCCGAAAGCCCTGTTCCAAAGGCTGAATAAGTCACGAATTCGGTATGGCTTTCCCATTTCAGGCTGTGCCGTCCGATGGCGGTCGAATAATGCGTGGCACCGGGTTGAGGATGGGCGCAACCGTGCCGGTCCAACAAGGCCAGAAGATGCGCAATATCGGCCGCGCGGTCGCGGCTGACGGCGCGCTCGGGCTCCTTGATTGCCACATAGACGGCATGGCTGGGCACAGCCAACGCGGGAAACGGGCGGGCGTGCAATTCATTCACAAGGGCGTAGCGTTGCGGGTGGTCTTCGATCTTTGGCATAGGGTCCTCAGTCAGATATGACACTTAAGGACGCGACAGCCGCATTGTAAATTCCGCAGGGGCAACCTGCGCGGTGCGCAATGGTACACTGGTATTTCCGCCACGCTCGACATGCAAAACGCCCCGCCGTTTCCAGCGGGGCGTTTGAATATTCGGCAAGACCTGCGTCAGTCGATCAATGGCAGCAATGCGTCCAAAGACTTCTTTGCATCACCGTAAAACATCCGGGTGTTATCCTTAAAGAACAATGGGTTCTCGATCCCGGAATAGCCGGTCCCCTGCCCCCGCTTGGAGACAAACACCTGTTTCGCCTTCCAGCATTCCAGAACCGGCATGCCGGCGATGGGGCTGTTGGGGTCTTCTTGGGCCGCAGGGTTCACGATGTCGTTGGAGCCGATAACGATGGCCACATCTGTTGTCGCGAAGTCCTCGTTGATCTCATCCATCTCCATCACGATGTCATAAGGCACCTTTGCCTCGGCCAAGAGCACGTTCATATGGCCCGGCAAACGCCCCGCAACAGGGTGGATCGCAAAGCGCACATTTTTACCCTTGGCGCGCAGCTTGCGGGTCAGTTCCGCAACCGCCGATTGCGCCTGCGCTACCGCCATGCCGTAACCCGGAATGATGATCACGCTATCGGCCTCATTCAAGGCCGCGGCTACACCTTCGGTATCGATCGCGATTTGCTCACCCGAGATTTCCATTGCAGGGCCGGTGGTGCCACCAAAGCCGCCAAGGATCACCGAGATAAAGCTGCGGTTCATCGCCTTACACATGATGTAGGACAAGATCGCACCCGAGGAACCAACAAGTGCGCCGACCACGATCAGCAGGTCGTTGGAGAGCGAGAAACCGATCGCCGCCGCCGCCCAGCCCGAGTAGCTGTTGAGCATGGAAACCACCACCGGCATATCCGCACCACCGATGCCCATGATCAAATGGTAACCGATAAAGAAGGCCAGCAAGGTCATCACGATCAGCGGCAGTGCCGAAGCCGTTTGCAGATAAAGCACCAGCATCAACACAGATCCAAGCGCCGCCCCTGCATTCAACAGATGCCCGCCCGGCAGCTTGTTGGCCTTGCCGTCCACCTTGCCCGCCAGCTTGCCATAGGCAATGACCGAACCGGTAAATGTCACCGCACCGATGAACACACCGAGGAAAACCTCAACCCGCAGGATCGTCAGCTCTACCGGCGCTTTATGCGCCAGCAAGGCTGCGAAACCTTCGAGGGCTGCGCGTTGATCCTCGGGTGTGCCCGCAACCAAAGCCGCCTCAATATGCGCGTTGTAGCCGATGAATACCGCGGCCAGACCAACGAGCGAGTGCATCGCCGCCACAAGCTGTGGCATCTCGGTCATCTGCACCCGCTGGGCCACGACCCAACCGATGCTGCCACCGATGATCAGCATCAGGATAGAGATCACCCAATTGCCGGCCCCCGGCTCCATGATCGTTGCCAAGACGGCCAAAGCCATGCCGAAAATGCCGTACCAGACCGCCCGTTTCGCGCTTTCTTGACCCGAAAGCCCGCCGAGCGATTGAATAAACAGAACCGCCGATACGACGTAAGCCGCTGTTGTAAAACCATATTCCATAATAATCGCCCCTCTTTACGACTTTTGGAACATGGCGAGCATGCGCCGTGTCACCATGAAACCGCCGAAAATATTGATCCCGGCCATCAAAACCGACAATCCCGCCAGAATAACCACCAGCACGCTGCTTGACCCGATCTGGAGCAAGGCCCCCAAGATGATGATCGAGGAAATCGCGTTGGTGACCGCCATCAGCGGCGTGTGCAGGCTATGGGCCACATTCCAGATCACCTGGAATCCGACATAGCATGCGAGCACGAAAACAATGAAATGCGACATGAAGCTTGCAGGCGTGAACATCCCCGCCAGCAGCAACAGCCCGCCCCCGACCGCCAGAAGCCCGACCTGATTGCGGGTCTGGGTCTTGAAGGCCGCGACCTCATTGGCGCGGATTTCTTCGGGTGTCAGCTCTTTGGCCTTGGGTTTGGGCTTTTGCACAGCAATCGCCGCAACCTTTGGCGGTGGCGGTGGAAAGGTGATTTCCCCCTGATGGGCGACCGTAGCACCGCGGATCACGTCATCTTCCATGTTATGGTTGATAACGCCGTCCTTATCCGGTGTAAGATCGGCCAGCATATGTCTGATATTGTTGGAATAAAGCGTCGATGCCTGTGCCGCCATCCGGCTTGGGAAATCGGTATATCCGATGATGGTCACACCATTATCCGACACGATTTTCTCATCCATAACCGTCAGGTCACAGTTGCCGCCACGCTCAGCCGCAAGGTCAATCACGACTGAGCCGGGCTTCATCATCTCGACCATATCCTTGGTCCACAGCTTTGGCGCGGGCCGACCGGGGATCAGGGCGGTGGTGATGACGATGTCGATATCGGGTGCCAACTCACGGAATTTTGCCAATTGCTTGGCCTGGAATTCCGGTGTCGAGGGGGCCGCATAGCCACCCGTCTCCGCACATCCGGCAGTTCCGAGGCGTCAAATTCCAGAAAGACGAACTCCGCGCCCATCGATTCAATCTGCTCGGCCACTTCGGGACGCACGTCAAAGGCATAGGTGATCGCACCAAGCGAGGTCGCCGTACCAATCGCAGCCAGACCGGCCACACCGGCACCAACCACCAGCACTTTGGCCGGCGGCACCTTGCCCGCAGCCGTCACCTGTCCGGTAAAGAAGCGGCCAAAGTTGTTGCCCGCCTCGATCACCGCACGGTAGCCCGCAATATTGGCCATCGACGACAGCGCGTCCATTTTCTGTGCGCGGCTGATGCGCGGCACCATATCCATCGCAATGACAGACGAGCCTTGCGCCTTCATCTGTTCCAAAAGTTCGGCGTTCTGTGCCGGCCAGAAGAAGGAAATCAACGTCTTGCCCGCAACCAGCCGTTTGGCCTCCTCAGCCTCCGGCCCGCGAACCTTCACGATCACATCCGCAGCCTCAAACAGTGCTGCAGCGGTTTTCACCACTTCGACGCCCGCATCCGCATAGGCCGTATCGGAAAAGCCCGCACGCACCCCGGCGCCGGTCTCTATCAAACATGTATGGCCCAGCTTTTGCAGCAGCTTGGCCGAGTCCGGCGTCATCGCTACGCGCGCTTCGCCCTCAAAAATCTCTTTGGGTGCCCCAATCTTCAACAGCTTCTTCCCCCGTAAAAATGGCCCAACATCGGGCTGCATGCCCTTAGGAAAACCCTTAAACACTGCGTAACATTATTTCACAAGACACCAAGGAACAATAATATATACCAATCCGCAGCTAAAAACGTGATATCCGCACCGCTGCGCTTTGTCACGGCTGCTATCATTCAACTTGAAACCGGCCCGGTGACGCGGTTCAATACCGCAAGTCACACAAGGATGCCCGATGACAACCGATTTTCCCAGCCTGCGCGCCCAGTTTGATGTGCCCGAGGGGGTGATCTATCTCGACGGCAACTCTCTTGGTCCGCTGCCGCGGGCAACGGCGGCACGTGTGGGGCAGGCAATTACGCAAGAATGGGGAAAAATGCTGATCACCGGCTGGAACAAGGCCGGCTGGATGGCGCAACCGACAGCGATCGGCGACCGTATCGCACGGTTGATCGGGGCGGAGGCGGGATCGGTGGTGATGGGCGATACGCTCTCGATCAAGGTCTATCAGGCCTTGGCCGCAGCCCTTGAGATGAACCCAAAGCGGCGTGTGATCCTGTCGGATACCGGCAATTTCCCGTCCGATCTTTATATGGCCGAGGGGCTTTGCCGCACGCTTGGCCCCGATTACACCCTTAAAACTGTGGCGCCCGAGGATGTAGCAGACGCCATTGATGACAGTGTCGCGGTCTTGATGATCACCGAGGTCGACTACCGTACGGGGCGCAAGCATGACATGGCCGCCTTGACGGCACTTGCCCATAAGGCGGGGGCCTTGACGGTCTGGGATCTGGCCCATTCCGCAGGGGCGCTGCCGGTGGCACTGGCTAAGTGTCAGGCCGATTTTGCGGTGGGCTGTACCTATAAATACCTCAATTCCGGTCCCGGCGGGCCCGCGTTTATCTATGTCGCGCCCCGTCACCATGATACCGCCCGACCTGCCCTTTCGGGATGGCTGGGCCATGAGGCCCCCTTTGCCTTTGACCTTGATTACCGACCCGGCGCCGGGGTGGAACGAATGCGCGTCGGCACACCGCCGGTGTTGCAACTTGCCGCGTTGGAGGCGTCGCTTGATATCTGGGATCAGGTGGATATGGCCGATGTGCGCGCCAGGTCGATCGCCCTTATCGACCGTTTCATCGCAGGCGTTGAGGCGCGTTGCCCCGACCTCGTGTTTGCCTCTCCGCGCGATGGCACGCAGCGTGGATCACAAGCATCTTTCCGCCACCCCGAGGGCTATGCGATCATGCAGGCTTTGATTGCGCAGGATGTGATCGGCGATTTTCGCGCACCAGACATCTTGCGATTCGGCTTTACCCCGCTGTTCATCAATGAGGATGATGTCGACAAGGCAATCGCGATCATCGGGGACGTAATGGACAATGACCTATGGGATCAGCCCGCGTATAAAACCCGCGCCCGCGTGACCTGACGTATACTTGCATACGGGCAAAGGTTGTGCGGGAATATCCTTTGCGGACGGCACATCCGGCGGGCGGCCGATACACACAACTATGTGAACAGGGCCTGTGACCTTGGAAATAGGCGGATTTACGTCAGATTTTAAAGCCTTGGTCTTTGACCCCGGGGCGGGATTGATTTACCACATCCTAAATGAATATCGCTGCCTTCGGGTGGCATTGTGGAAGTCTGTCTTTATGCGCCGACCCGGTTTCTCCCTTCGTATGGCTGCCGTTCCCTTGGCTGTCGCCCTGCTTTTGTCGGGCTGCGTGGCCCCTGTCGGCACCGCGCCAACAGATCCGGCAACGGCCAAGCGGAACGCCCCCGTGGAACCGGCCGAGGTGGCCTATGTTGCAAAAATGGACGGTGATATTGCGATCCCCGCCGTACCGCTGGAAAAATTCCCAGAGCAATACCGCCGCCAAGAGGTGGATTATACAACTGATCAGCCCCCCGGCTCTATCATCATCCATCCCGGACAAAAGTACCTGTATTTCGTGACCGGCAAAAACCGCGCGATCCGCTATGGTATCTCGGTGGGGAAATCCGGTTTTGAATGGGCTGGTGAGGCTGTTGTCTCCCAAACCAAAAACTGGCCGACCTGGACACCCCCAAAAGAAATGATCGCCCGCAGCCCCAAGCTGGAAAAATGGAAAGACGGCCAACCCGGCGGCCCAACCAACCCGCTTGGCGCACGCGCGATCTATCTTTTGTCAAACGGGCGTGATTACGGCTACCGTATTCACGGCACACCGGATTGGTGGTCAATCGGGCGCAATGCCTCTTCGGGCTGTATCCGTATGGTACAGCAGGATATTATCGACCTGAACCAAAGGGTCAGCAAAGGCGCGAATGTGCTGGTGTTGAACGCGGATGGCTCTATGCCCAAGGGGTTGAAAATCCCGACGCCGCCAAAACCCAAAAAGGTTGCCAAGCCCAAAATGACTCCTATCCCCAAAGTGGAAGAGCCGGAAATCAAAACTGTCTCTTATCAACCTGAGGCAGAAGAGGTCGACTCAGCAGCGGGTACTGCGCCCAAGCCGCCGGTGGCGGATACTATCGTGCCAACGATCCCTGAGGTCCCGCGCCCCTCGGTGCCCGCTGATACGGCAGCAGCGGAGCGCGCCGAGTAAGCGCCCCGCCCGTCAGGCCACCTCGGCTGATATTCGCATCGGGCTGTGATCGGCAGCCCATGCCGCGGCGGCCTTGCCAAAGGCTGTAAAAAGCGGGCGTGACACCGGATCCGCCGCCGCGTTCCACTCTGGATGCCATTGCACCGAGAGCGTGAAACCGGGGGCACCATTGATATAGATTGCCTCTGGCGTGCCATCGGGGGCATGACCATCCACAACGACCCGCGCACCTGCACGACAAATACCCTGACCGTGCAACGTATTGGTCATCACATGATCCGCCCCAAGCAATCGTGCAAAAACACCGCCAGCGGTAAAGGTAACCGGATGGCGCAGGGCAAATTTTTCCTCAATCGTGCCATCGGGCGGCATGCGGTGGTTCATCCGCCCCGGCAAATCCCGGATCTCGGGATAAAGGCTGCCGCCCATCGCCACATTCACCTCTTGAAACCCGCGGCAAATGCCAAAGAAGGGCTGGCCGCGTTCAACACAAGCACGCACCAAGGGTAAGGTAATTGCATCGCGGCACTGGTCGAAATCGCCATGCGCAGGGGTTGGGTCCTCGCCGTATTCGCTGGGATGCACGTTGGGCCGCCCGCCCGTCAGCAAAAAACCGTCACAAAGCGAGAGCAGTTCCTCAACACTGACGAAATTGGGGTCCGGTGGAATGATCAGCGGCAAACAGCCCGACACCTGCGCAACAGCCTCGGTGTTCATGGTGCCGCCCGCATGCACGGGATAGCTGTCGTTCAGCATGCTCATATTGCCAATAATTCCGACGACGGGTCGGCGCGCGGTGCTACGGGTCATGAATAGGTCCGGACATAATACATCATCGCTCAAAGATAGGGCGATTTTGGCCCGGGGTGAAGCGGAATGAACGCGCGGCTGCTATCAACGCTCTGTGATACGGTCAAAAAGCGTGACAAATGGGCGTAATTGGGCCAGATGAACCAAATTATTCCTGAATGGAGATCACGATGATCAAAAGCTATACCCTTCAGGACAAGCTCCTGACCCCGCATGACGGCGACCTTGCACAGGCTGTCTGGGTCGACCTTCAATCCCCAACACCCGAGGAAGAGCGCGCAGTCGAGGCCGCGCTGAACTTTGAACTCCCGACCCATGAGGAGATGCATGAGATCGAGGTCTCTTCGCGGCTGTATTCCTATAAGAACACAGCCTATATGACGGCCGTTCTGCCCGCAAATTCAGACAGCGGCGACCCGGCGATGGGGCCGGTGGCCTTTGTGCTGACCCGGACGCATCTGGTCACCATCCGCTTTCACGATCCGCGCGTATTCACCAATTTTCCGGCACGTGCCCAGACAACGCATGCCGAAATGGATGGCCCACAGGATATGCTCGTCGGCATTCTAGAGGCGATCATCGACCGCCAGGCCGATATTTTGGAACGCAGCGCGCGCGATATTGACCGATTGTCACGCGATATTTTTCGCCCCGTTCAAAAAGGAAAAACCCGTGATTTCCAGGCGGTTCTGGAAAAGGTGGGGCAAATGGGGATCCTGAACTCCAACATCCGCGACAGCCTGCTGACGATGGACCGGCTCACGGCATTTCTGATGCAGATTCTGGACAAGAACCAGGTAGAGGCCAGCCTGCGCGCCCGTGGAAAAACCCTTGGCAGCGACCTGAAGTCACTGGCCGATCATGCCGATTTCTTGTCAGACAAGATCACTTTTCTGTTGGATGCCACACTCGGCCTGATCAATATTGAGCAAAACGGCATCATCAAGATATTCTCGGTGGCTGCAGTGATTTTTCTGCCGCCGACGGTGATCGCCTCGCTTTACGGGATGAACTTTGTGAATATGCCAGAGCTGGAGTGGACCTACGGCTATCCCTTTGCATTGGGGTTGATGGTGATCTTTGCGGTGCTGCCCTATCTCTATTTCAAATACAAGAAATGGCTTTAACTTTGCGCCATAACATATTGAACTAAAGATATATCACCCGAAATGCGCTGAGACCACCTTGGTCGCCGCAAGGACCCCGCCCTCGCCATGTGCGATGTTCAGGCTTTGCATCCCCGCCTCCATGACCGCCAGCACGCCAAGCGTCATATGCGCATTTACATGCCCCATATGGGCCACCCGCAAAAACCCGTGCCATGCCGGATCATCTGGCGGGGCCATGCCAAGGCCAATGCCCAGCGTGACCCCTCCCTGCTGTTCGCACCATTCACGCAGACGCGTCGCATCCCTGCCGCCCAGCCGTGCCGCTGTCACGGCACAGCCCCGGTTCACGGCCTGCACAACATTGAGCGCAATTGCGGGGTTCCCCCCTCCCCAAACCTCAAAGGCCGACCAGACCGCCCCCGCCAAGGTGCGGTGACGCGCCCAAACATTTGCCAATCCCTCGTCCTCGATCATCTTCAAGGCTTCAGACAGCCCATAGATATGATGCGTGGGGGCGGTACCACAGAATTTCTGCCAGAACTGGCTACCACAGGCGCGTGGCTCCCAATCCCAATAGGGCGTGCGAATATCGCTGTCCGCGCAGCGCGCCCGTGCCTTTTCGGAAAACCACAAGAACCCCAGACCGGGCGGCGTCATCAACCCCTTTTGGCTGGCGGCGACGGTCACATCGACACCCCAATCATCCATGTGATATTCATCGCAACCCAAGGAGGCGATGCAATCCACCGCCAAAAGCGCCGGATGCCCGGTCGCGTCCAGCACCCCACGCAGCCCCGTGATATCGGTCTTGATAGAGCTTGACGTATCGACATGGGTGGCCAGCAACGCCTTGATCTTATGACCAGTATCGGCGCGCAAGGCGTCCTCAACCTGCGACAGATCAACCGGGGTGGATATCCCAAAATCGAGCACCTCAACATCGACCCCAAGCGCCCGCGCGGACTGCGCCCAATTCAGCCCGAAATGGCCGACAGCCACCACCAGCGCCTTGTCTCCACGGCTAAAGAGGTTGGCATTCGCCGCCTCCCATGCCGCATGACCGTTGCCAATATAGACCGCGCAATGCTGCTTGGTACGCGCAACCGCCTTCAGCCGTGGCCAGATGGCATCGACCACGTCATAGACCTCCCCCCCATAGATATTGGGCGCGGCGCGGTGCATGGCCTGCAACACCCGGTCCGGCATAACCGATGGGCCGGGAATGGCCAGATAGGGGCGCCCGAAGGCAAGCGAGGCAGCGCGAGGCGTATCAGACATCAGCAGACTTTCTGGGTTCTATTCTGCATCAAGTGCTAGGCGCGTGCAGGCGTCGGGTCAATACCGATCCAGCCGCCTGCGCTTGCGGCCTGCGATCATATCGCGTTACATCAGGGCAAACCTGATCCAATGATGGCGGCCCCCTTCCCGTGACCCAAAGAAAACCCGTGAACCCTTACCGTTCCTCTCGCCTTTTCGGGCGGCTTTGGGCGGGGTATCTTCGCCCATTCAAAGGGTTGATGGCCTTGGCCTTTGGCGTGATGGTGGTTGAGGGCAGCACGCTTGGCGCGCTCTCCTATTTGCTAAAGCCGTTGTTTGATAAGGTGTTCTCAGAAGGTGGGCAGGATGCGTTGATCTGGGTCGGCTTTGCAATTTTGGGGCTGTTTGTGCTACGGGCGATCACCTCCATCACCTCTAAGTCCTTGCTGACCACGATTGCACAGCGGTCCTCATCGGCGATGCAGGTGGATCTGTTGCGTCATATCCTGACGCTGGACGCCGGATTTTTCCAATCCAATCCGCCCGGCGCGCTGATCGAGCGGGTGCAGGGCGATACCCTAGCGGTGCAAGGGGTCTGGTCCACGCTGATCACCGGCGTCGGGCGCGATATCATATCCTTGATCGGGCTGTTTGCGGTGGCGCTGGCGGTTGATCCGACATGGACCCTTGCCGCGCTGATCGGCGCGCCTTTGCTGATCCTGCCCGCCGTGGTGATCCAGCGCTATATCCGCCGCAAAACCGCCGCCATGCGCATTGATGCAGGTCAGCGCGCCACACGGCTGGATGAGGTGTTCCACGGCATTCAGGCGGTCAAGCTGAACCGGATGGAAGAGTACCAAACCGGCCGGTTCCGAACCATCGTCAACATGATTGTCCGCGCCGAGATCAAGATGATGATCGGCCGTTCCACCCTGCCCGCGCTGATTGATGTGATCACGGGCATCGGCTTTTTCACCGTGCTGATGCTGGGGGGCGCGCAGATTGCCGATGGCACCCGCACGATCGGGGATTTCATGGCCTTCTTCTCGGCCATGGCGCTGACGTTCCAACCCCTGCGGCGGTTGGGCGATATGGCGGGGTTCTGGCAAGTGGCCGCGGCCAGCCTGGAACGGCTTTTCCGGCTGTTTGACACGCAACCTGCGCCGCGCCCCGATGCCACCGCCACCCTGCCCAATGCGGGTCAGGCGCCGCGTATCGAGGTTCGCGATGTCGTCTTCGGCTATGGCGATGTGCCGGTGCTGCACGGGCTGTCACTGGTGGCCGAGGCGGGCAAGATGACGGCCCTTGTTGGCGCATCGGGGGCGGGGAAAAGCACGGTCTTTAACCTGTTGACGGCGATGGCCACCCCCCAAGCAGGGCAGATCACGCTGGACGGCACCGATATCGCCACCCTGCCCCTGCCCGCGCTGCGCAGCCAGTTTGCCGTGGTCACTCAGGATGCCGCGCTCTTTGATGAGACCATCCGCGAGAATATCGCCCTTGGCGGCAACCCGACCGAGGCCCAGCTGCGCGCCGCGATGGATGCCGCCCATGTCACCGAATTCGTGGCGGGCTTGCCACTTGGCCTCGACAGCCCCGCAGGCCCGCGTGGGTCGGCCCTGTCAGGCGGGCAGCGTCAGCGCGTGGCGATTGCGCGCGCCCTGCTGCGCGACGCCCCTGTCCTGCTACTGGATGAGGCGACAAGCGCGCTGGACGCCCAATCCGAGGCACTGGTGGCCGAAGCACTGTCCCATGCCGCCAAGGGGCGCACCACGCTGGTCATCGCCCACCGGCTTGCCACGATCCGCAACGCCGACCGCATTGTGGTAATGGATGCAGGCCGCGCGGTCGACAGTGGCACACATGATGAACTGCTTGCCCGTTCCGGCCTTTATGCCGATCTGTGCAAGCTGCAATTCCAATCCTGAGGGGGTATTTCCATGCAAGGTGAGATGACAACCGACCGCCGCCTGATTTCTGTGACCGGCAAGGATGCGCTGGATTTTCTGCAAGGGTTGGTCAGCAATGATATTTTGTGCCTGCGCGACGCGCCGGGCATTGTCTGGGCTGCGTTCCTGACGCCGCAAGGCAAATATCTGGCCGATTTCTTTGTGGTCAACACCGGAGATGCCCTGCTGCTGGACCTGCCCGAGGCGCTGGCTGATGCGACGCTCAAACGGCTGACAATGTATAAACTGCGCGCCGCTGTGCAGCTTGCGCCAAGCGCCTTACAGGTCAACCGCGGTTTGGGCACGCTTCCTGACGGCGCAATGGCCGACCCGCGCCACCCGGCGCTTGGCTGGCGGCTTTACGGCACCGAACAGGGCGCGGCGCCCACGATTGATTGGGATGCGATCCGCGTTGAACATGCCATCCCCCAAAGCGGGATAGAGCTAATCCCCGACGACAGCTATTTGCTGGAAATGGGGTTCGAGCGTCTGCACGGTGTGGATTTCCGCAAAGGCTGCTATGTCGGGCAAGAGGTCACCGCCCGTATGAAGCATAAGACCGAGCTGCGTAAAGGGCTGCGCCGGGTGCGGATTGAGGGGACGGCCCCCATCGGCACCGAGATCACCACCCAAGGCGGCAAGCCTGCAGGCACGCTTTTCACCCAAAGCGGCGGCTATGCGCTGGCCTATCTGCGGTTTGATCGCGCCACCGGCCCGTTGCAGGCCGGTGAGGCGGTTTTGCACATGCTCGACGCGGATTAAGCGCGCTCGGAGTATTCCATCAATTCGGTGTGAACGATGACATCCTCGTCCACGCCGACAAAGGGCGGCACCATGATCCGCACGCCATTGTCCAGAATCGCAGGCTTGAAACTATTGGCGGCCGTCTGGCCTTTTTGCACAGGCTCTGTCTCCACAATCTTGCAGCGTACCTTTTGTGGTAAACGCATCGAGAGCGCCTCTTCGCCGTAATATTCCACCGCGGCCATCATCCCGTCTTGCAAGAACGGGCGACGCTCCCCCAAAAGATCCGCAGGCAGTTCGATCTGCTCAAAGGTTTCATTGTCCATAAAAACCAGCATACCATCGGTTTCATACAGGAATTGCTGGTCTTTGGTTTCCAATGAAACCCGCTCAACCCTATCCTCGGACCGGAAGCGTTCGTTCAGCTTGCGGCCATCGCGCAGGTTCTTCAGCTCTACCTGCGCAAAGGCGCCACCCTTGCCGGGCTTGACGATGTTAACCTTAACTGCTGCCCATAGGCCCTTATCATGCTCCAGCACATAGCCGGGTTTAATTTCGTGCCGTTTATTTTGGGCATTATGACAAAACCTTGACAAAACGTTGAAAGATCGCAAGCCATCCCTATATATACCACTGTGCTGGGCGGCAAGATAACAAGATACAGTGTTTCAAAAAGAAAGCTATGCGCTGGATGCATATGTGCTATGCCAAACGGGGTATGCCGAATCACTGAGAAATCGTCATATTGGCCGAACGTCAAAAAGAGCAAGAGCAAGAGTAGGACGACACTATGCTGGACTTCGTGGATGGAACTGCGTTCAACTTTGAACAGGGGCAACGGGCGCGCAAGCTTTTTGCCGCGGTGGTTCTCGCCGCATTGGATGACGCTATTGCAGACGACAAGAAATACGGGAACGGTCCCGATCAAATCGCGCGTTGGGCACGCTCTCGTGATGGGCGTGAGGTACTGTCTTGTGCCGGGATCGACCCAAATGAACGCGTCGTAAAGGGCCTGATGGAATTCGTATCCAAAGGTATCCGCACATCGGTCGCGCTGTCGCGCGAAGAATCCGAACGCCGCAACGCATTGGAACAGGCCGAAGCAGCCTGAATTAATTCAGATCGGGGAACGACCGGTCTCTGCATTTCACAAACAAAGCGCGCCTTAAATGGGCGCGTTTTGTTTTACAGAATATCTCAAAATAAAATCAATCGAGGTTGCGCGCCGTAATTGCCCTGTTAATCTCTGCACGTACCAACTTGCGCACATTGCGCGTGATACGTTCGCCCAATGATCCGCTCAACTCCTCACGGATAAGATCGCGGACCAGATCGCGCAGCACCGCCTCATCAATACCCTGAGCCCGCGTAGAGGCACGGCCAGCGTTTTCAGTTGTCGCATCCGCCGCCATACGGGCCGTAATTTCGGCAACCGCAGCGGCCTCGGCAGCATCTGCAATTTCTTTTTCGCTTGCCGCATCGCCCGCAGCTTGGGGTGATACCACCTCTGCCTCCGGCACCCATTCAGGCGCTTGCCAAGACATCGGCACCATAGGCCCGTCGCCGCTTTCTGGTTCCCATTCTTGCTGGTTGCCGGCCACTGCCGCACGGATCTCGCTAAGCACCCGGGCCATATCCGCCTGTGCCTGCGTCTGTGGTTCAGGATTGGTCGGCACGGCACCGCCTGATGGTCTGGCTTGGCTATCTTGGCGCGAAGGCGCGCCGGACACCACCCGCAGTGCAGGTGTCAAAAGCAGTTTTCCGACCGGCTCATCACTGACAGGGGGCGCTGCAGGGCGCAAATCATCGGTTACCAAACGGCGAATCGAAGACAAAACGTCTTCAATCTCACCCGAACTCATCGGTTCTGACATGTGACCCTGCTTCATTATCCAAACCACCCCAGCGCGATACAGCTTGACGCCGTATTTCTTTTTAACCGCCCAAAAGACGAGAACGGCCTGCTGCCCTACAATACTCAGCGAAGGTTATCAAGCCGCCAAGGGTAAAACAAGGAATTGGCGGCCGCAGCAACGGGTTATTCTTCAAAATGAGGTCGAATTCTGGGGATTTATGCGGGGTTTAGTTGCCGATTGATTTCAGGATTCGGTCCAAACGCTTGCCCTGACTGGATGTCGCGGGCGCGCTTTTGACAGCGTTGTAATAGGCCTCAGGATCATAGGTCGGGATGCCGAGCTTCAGGTGATCAACCGTCAAAAGGCCCATGCGCGACAACAAGGTATAAACCCCGATCGAATAATTCGACTGCGCCGTAAGCCGGGATGTACGCGCGCTCAAGAGCTCTTGCTCGGCATCCAATACATCAAGCGTGGTCCGCGAACCAAGCCGCGCCTCCTCCTTGACGCCCTCATAGGCAGTCTGGGCAGAGCGGATCTGACGTTCGCTGGCGGCAATACTTGCGCGCGCCACTTCGATATTGGACCAGGCTGCGGCAACGGCCTGAACAACCTGTGCGGTACTTTGGTGCAGTTGCGCACGCGCCGTATCGCGCCGAGCCAAAGACTGCCGATAGAGCGCGGAAAAGCTGCCCCCGGCATAGATGGTCTGGTTCAATGTCACAGATGCACTGAAGCTGTCAGTGTCCACATTATTGTCGGAGGCGGCGATATTGCCGCTCAGTGTCGGGCCCATATTCGCCTTTGCCAAGACGATCCCCGCCTCGGCAGTGGCCACTTCATGTTGCAGCTGACGCACAAGGGGGTGCATGCGAATAGCGACTGATTTCGCCTCGTCCAGACTGCTTGCTGTGCGCGGCATTGCGGGCAAACGCTGCAATCTTCCGGGAAGCTTGCCAATCGCCAGCTTGTAATTCTCACGTGCGACGGTCAAATCACCCTGCGCCGCGGCCAATTCGGACTGAGACGCAGCAAGGCGCGAATCCGCGATTGCAACATCAGTGCGTGTGATTTCCCCCACCTCAAAGCGGTCACGCGCGGCCTGCAATTCCTGCGAGATCAATCGCAGATTGGACTGACGCAGCGCCACCGTATCTTGTGCCTGTTGCAGACCTACATAGGCCGTCACGGCAGCCAATAGGACATCCTGCTCATAGCTGACAAGCGATTGGCGCGCCGCCAGAACGGCCGATTTACGCGCGGCAATCGTCGCCTTGTTGCGACCGAAATCATATAGTGTCATCTCGGCCAGCAGGCTGACGGTGTTGGTCAACCCTTCGGTATATTTTGTGTGGCTGTAGACGCCACCAACACGAAAGGCCAGAACCGGGCGCAGGCTGGCAACGGCAATTGCGACATCCTCATCGGCGGCGCGCAGAACCGCACGGTTCTGTTCCAGAATATTGGAATTCCGATAGGCGGCGATCAACGCATCGGCAAGGCTGTCCGCCCAAGCCGCCTGCGGAAGCGCCAGTGCCGCGCCCAGAATTCCGACACGCAGCCATTTGCCAAGTGATGTCATTTACCTATCTCCGCATTTCCAAATTCCGGGCCACATGCCGGCCAAACCGTCTATTACAGCGCAAAAGTGGCTGTTTTTTCAAATCCTTGCAGCACCGGGGCCGAGGCATTGAACGCATAACGCCACGTCACCCCGTCTTCGCCCTTATGTCCGATACGGGCCACGCCAAGACTGCCTTCCATGAACAGCGCACCAATACGGCCCCCGTCCTTTAGCTGGTCAAGCAAAGCTTGCGGAACCTCTTGTACGGCACCCTCAACCACGATCACGTCATAGGGGCCGTGTTTTGCCGCCCCTTCGGCCAAGGCGCCAGTGATCACGGCTGCATTATCCACGCCCTGCGCCGACAGGCGCCCTTGTGCGTCATCGGCCATTTCGGCCGAGTCCTCTACGGCAACCACGGCATCAGCGAGATTGGCGATAACGGCGGTGGAATAGCCAAAACCGCAACCAAGGTCGAGAACGGCCTCGTCAGGTTGAATATCCACAGCATCCAATAGCTTGGCAAAGCTGCGCGGTTCAAGGATGACACGGCCGGGTGCGATGGTCAGATTGCCGCCGACATAGGCTGCCTCTTGCTGATCGGCGCCCACATAGACCTCACGCGGGACGGTCAGTATCGACTCGATGATCGGAAATTTTGTGACGTCAGAAGGACGAACCTGCGTATCGACCATCATGGTCCGACGAGCGGCAAAATCGATCATTGATGAACCTATTGATTAAATTGCTGTTCTCGATCTGATGACACAGAACCGCCAAATGGGCAACATCGCCACGCGGGTCTGGCACGGAATAATGCATAGTATTGCATAGTTATCGCACCGATAAATCCGCGCGGCCTAAATCAAATTTTAACCATCCATCCCTTTGGCAACCGCAAAAATCTACAGCACATGCATGATCCGGGCGAAGGTATTTACAAATATCCCGCCGCGCGCACCGCTTTGACGCTAGGCCGCTCACCCATGGCCGCGTGATGGGCTGCCAGCTTTGGGTAATCAAAAATCGTTACCCCGTCACCCGCCAGCCATGTGCTCACGACATAAAGATAGGCGTCTGCGACACAGAACTGATCGCCCAGCACATAGGGGCCCTTGATCGCGTTTCTCTCAATATAGGCACAACAATCCGCCATGTTTTCTGTCACTTTGGCCCGCATATCCTCGTGGCTTGCGGTTTGTGTCGCCCAGCGATGACCGCGCAGCTTGTGGGCGTGATTTACATGCATGGTCGAAGCGAGGTAATACATCACCTCACGCATCCGCCCCGCTTGCACCGGATCTTGCGGCACCACCCCCGCCGAGGGAGCCAAATCCGCTAGGTAATCCAAAATCGCCCCCGTCTCGGTCAGGATACCGCCCGGAACCTCTAGTGCAGGCACGCGTCCCTTGGGGTTGATCGCCAGATATTCCGGCTGGTTCTGCACCCCTGCGGCGAAATCCACGACCATCGGCGTATAGGCCAGCCCCGCCTCCTCTGCCACGATTGCCGCCGCGACAGAGATTGTGCCTTTCGCCAGATAGAGCTTCATTTCGGACCCTTTCCATTGGAGACGTCAAAAACCGGCATCATGCCGCATGGCCAAAAATTTGCGCAGAATGCTCGGCCAGATAAATGCGCAGCCACGGCGTAAAAGCCGCCTCATTGGCTGCAATCTCGGCCAAAAGATCGGATAGGGCAATCCAACGGGCGGCCTGCACCTCTTGGGCGTTCAAGGCCAGGGGCAAATCCGCAGGCGCCTGCGCGGTAAACACCTGCACCACCTCATCCTCGATCAAGCCTCCGCCCACATCGGCACGGTAGCTGACCTCCCCCTGATGGGTAAGGTCCAGCCCTTTGACACCCAGCTCCTCGGCCAAGCGGCGGTTGGCACAGGCCAGATCGGCCTCGCCCCAATGCGGATGGGTACAGCAGGTATTGGCCCAGAGGTTCGGCGTATGATATTTGCCCGCCGCGCGCTGCTGGATCAGCACCCTTGTCCCGTCCAGCACAAAGACCGAAACCGCCTTATGCCGCAGCCCGCGCTGATGCACGGACAGCTTTTCGACGGGCTCCAAAACCCCGTCAATCCATGCCGGGATCAGATCCATTTCGCCATCGGAGGCAGGCTCATCAAGACCGCATTGGCATCATGGCCGGTGGCAAGCCCGAATTTGGTTCCGCGATCATAGACAAGGTTATATTCGGCATAAAGCCCGCGGTGGACCAGCTGCGCATCCTTATCGGCCTCGGTCCAAGGGGTGTCGCGGCGCCTGTCCACCAATGGCACAAAGGCAGGCAAAAAGGCGCGGCCGATATCCTGCGTCAATGCGAAATCCGCCGCCCAATCGCCGCTGTTGCGATCATCCATAAAAATCCCGCCCACCCCGCGCGCACGGTTGCGGTGCGGGATATAGAAATACTCATCCGCCCAGGCCTTGAGCTTGGGGTAAAGATCATCGCCATGCGGGGCCAGATGGTCGCGCTGCACATCATGGAAATGCGCGGTATCCTCGGCATATTCGATGCAGGGGTTCAGGTCCGATCCGCCCCCGAACCACCACGCCCCGGGCGTCCAGAACATCCGCGTGTTCATATGAACCGCAGGCGCATGGGGGTTTTGCATATGAGCGACAAGGCTGATGCCGCTGGCCCAGAATCGCGGATCGCTGTCCATGCCCGGCACACCGCGCGCGGCCATCGCCTTTTGCGCCGCCGCGCCCAACTGGCCGTACACGGTCGAGATATTGACCCCGACCTTTTCAAACACCCGCCCGCCACGCATGACCGACATCAAACCGCCACCCGCGTCAGAGCCATCCTCGGACGTGCGCGCGGTCTTGGTCACCTCAAACCGGCCTGCGGGCAGGGCTGCGGTCGGGCCACTGGTCTGGCGATCTTCCAGCGCTTCAAAGCTTGCCACAATCTCGTTGCGCAGGGTTTCAAACCACGCGGCGGCGGTCTGGCGTTCTTGCTCCAGCATCTCGGTCATCTGCGGCCCTCTCCTTAGCTTGCCATCCCTTAGCATCGCTCCGGATGGAGGCCAAGAGCCGCGCGGTCAGATGCTGGTATTCTCGATCAACCCGCGCAGGCGGGCAACGCATCGCGCCAGCAAATCCGTATCGCCGCGCGTTTCCACATTCAGACGCAGCAAGGGCTCGGTATTCGAGGACCGCAAGTTCAACCGCCATGCCCCCATATCCAGCGACATCCCGTCGGTGTCGTCACGCGCGATCACCTCATCCCCCAGATCGGCCAGCACGCGGTCACGCGCCGCTGCCGGGTCCTCGCTGCGGAAATTGATCTCGCCCGAGGAGGGGAACGCCGCCATCCGCGCGCTGACCAGATCGGCAAGGCAGACATTGCGCCGCGACATCAGCTCGATCAAAAGCAGCCACGGGATCATGCCGCTGTCACAACAGGAGAAATCACGGAAATAGTGATGCGCCGACATCTCGCCACCATAGACCGCACCAGTATCGCGCAGCGCCCGCTTCAGATAGGCATGGCCCGTGCGCGCCATGACCGGCGCACCGCCCAGACGGGTGACGATTTCGCGCGTGTTCCATTGAACGCGCGGGTCATGGACGATCTTCGCACCCGGCTCTTTGGCCAGAAAAATCTCGGCCAAAAGGCCCACGATATATTCGCCCGGAACAAAACGGCCCAGATGGTCGAAGAAAAAGCACCGATCGAAGTCGCCATCCCATGCGATGCCCATATCGGCCTTGGCCGCCACAACCGCATTGGCCGTCATCGGCTGGTTCTCGGGCAAAAGCGGATTGGGGATACCGTTGGGAAAGCTGCCGTCGGGATCATGGTTCAGACAGATAAAGGAGATCGGCGCCCCCCGTTTCGAGAGCGCCTCGGCAATCGCATCAAAGGTCGGACCTGCCGCGCCATTGCCCCCATTCACCAAAATCTTCAACGGGCGCAGCGCCGCCACATCCACAAAAGACAGCACCCGCCGCACATAGGCGGTACGCGCGGCCTTGGCCGGGCGCACCTCGCCGCCCGCTTTGTCGGGGCCAAAATCGCCGCTTTCGGCCAGCGCCTTGATCGCCAGCATATCCGTCGCCGGATCCAGCGGGCGCGACCCTTTGCCGACCAGCTTCAACCCGTTGTAATCCATCGGATTATGCGAGGCCGTGACCTCGATCCCGCCATCGGCCTCGAAATAATCGGTGGCGTGATACATCTCTTCGGTGCCGCAGAGGCCAAGGTCCAGAACCTCAACGCCGGATTTGACCAGCCCCGCCTTGACCGCCGCCACCAGCGCGCCCGATGAGGCCCGCGGATCATGGCCGACCACCACCCGCTCTGCCCCCAACACCTGTGCAAAGGCGCGCCCAATCCGTTCGGCAATCCCCTCGTTCAGCTCTGCGCCCAATCGCCCGCGGACATCATAGGCTTTGAAGCAGGTAAGCTCGGTCATGCAAGGTCTCCGGTTTGCTTGGTCTTGCGCGCCTCAGACCACAGCTTTTCCTCAAGGCCAAGTTCAAACAAAATTAACGGCGTGAAACCGCGCAGGGTGTTTACACGCGAAACGGGTAATGCGTGAAATTCGCAGCAATTGACACAGTATCGGCATCAATCGGGCCGCGCGCACTTTACCGGAGCGCAGGGGTCGTTTAATCAGACAGGCAAGACACAGGAGGCATCAATGCGCATTTTGATTACAAATGACGACGGCATAAACGCGCCGGGCCTCAAGGCTTTGCATGAAATCGCCACAGAAATCGCAGGGCCGGACGGCGAGGTCTGGACCGTGGCCCCCGCGTTTGAGCAATCCGGCGTCGGCCATTGTATCAGTTACACCCATCCGATGATGATCTCGGAACTGGCCCCGCGCGCCTTTGCCGCCGAGGGCAGCCCGGCCGATTGCGTGATGGCGGGCATCTATGATGTGATGACCCATGCCCGCCCCGATCTGGTGCTTTCCGGTGTGAACCGGGGCAATAATGCGGGGCAGAACGCGCTTTATTCCGGCACAATCGGCGGCGCGATGGAGGCCGCGCTACAGGGCATCCCCGCGATTGCGATGTCGCAGTTCATGGGCCACCGCACCCAGACCCTTCCCGACCCCTTTGAGGCCGCGCGCGCGCACGGTGTCGACGTGGTACGCACCTTGTTGGAAAAAGGGCTCTGGGACAAGGATGACGACTACCAGCTTTTCTACAACGTCAACTTCCCGCCCTGCGCGGCCGCCGATGTAAAGGGCAAACAGGTCGTGACCCAAGGCTGGCGCCCCGACACCTATTTCGGGGTGCAACCGCATCACGCCCCCAACGGCCGCCGTTTCCTGTGGATCAAGGGCGGAGAGCAACATGTGGATAGCGGCCCCGGCACCGATGTCCATGCCAATCTGGCTGATTTCATTTCCGTCACGCCAATGCGCGCCGATCTGACCGCCCATGACCGCATGACCGATTTACAGGCCCGCCTCGCATGAGTTTCAGCGCATCAGAAGAAGAGGAAGCCCTTGCCGAGCGCAAGATGCGCTTTCTCTTTGCGCTGCGCTCAAAAGGCGTCACCGATACCCGCGTGCTGACCGCGATGGAGCGGGTGGACCGTGGCAATTTTATCAAGGGGCTGTTCGCGGACCGCACCTATGAGGATATGCCTCTGCCCATCGCCTGTGGCCAGACCATCAGCCAGCCTTCGGTTGTGGGGCTGATGACACAGGCGCTGAACCTGCAACCGCGCGATACCGTGCTGGAGGTAGGCACCGGCTCCGGCTATCAGGCGGCAATTCTCGCCCAGCTGGCGCGCCGCGTCTATACGGTCGACCGCCACCGCCGCCTTGTGCGTGAGGCAAACGAGGTTTTCCTGCGGCTTAGCCTGAGCAATATCACCGCCTTTGTCGCCGATGGCAGCTTTGGCCTGCCCGACCAAGGCCCCTTTGACAAGATATTGGTAACCGCCGCCGCCGAAGATCCGCCAGGGCCACTCTTGGCGCAATTGAAGATCGGGGGTATCATGGTGGTGCCCGTCGGCCAGTCAGATGCCGTGCAAACCCTGATCAAAGTGACCCGCCTTGAAAAAGGCTTTGATTACGAAGAGCTTCGGCCAGTGCGTTTTGTGCCGCTGCTCGAAGGGCTAGGACTAGACTAACCCCTGTTTCAACCCGTAACCGGGACCAACCCGGACGAACCCAATGAGGCCTTGCATGATGACCCGTTTTTCCCGCTTTCTTACCCTTGGTGTGGCCCTTGGTGCGCTCTCGGCCTGCGGGCCGGATGGCAATGCGCTGGATTGGGATCTGCGTGGAATGACCGGCGGCGCGCTTGATACCAGCGAAGCCGTCCGCAACGCGACTGCAAACCGGCCCAGCCCGGATGCGCGCGGGGTGATCTCCTATCCCGGGTATCAGGTCGCACTTGCGCGGCGCGGCGATACTGTGGCCAGCGTTGCCAGCCGCCTGAATATCAACGCGAATGAGCTTGGCGGCTATAACGCCCTCAAGCCCGACGATCTGTTGCGCGACGGTGAGGTGATCGCCTGCCCCGCCGCATTGAATCGGCCTCTGTCATCGGCAGTGCCCCACAGGCAGGCGCTATTGTCGGCGGCACGATCGCGCCTGCCCCGATCGAGGTCACCTCGATCGCCTCGGGCGCGCTTGACCGTGTTGGCAGCACCAGCACCCCGACCACGCAAGCGGCCACCACCGCGCAACCCGGCCGCCACCGCGTACAGCGCGGAGAGACTGCCTATTCCATTGCCCGCACCTATGGCGTCAGCGTCAAGGCGCTGGCCGATTGGAACGGTCTCGGCACGGACCTTGGGCTGCGCGAGGGCCAGTACCTGTTGATCCCCGTGGTCAGCAGCACTGCCCCTGCGGCCGCGACGACCAACCCCCCGGGGACCGCGTCCCCCACGCCGGTCCCACCGTCCGCCACACAACCCCTCCCTGCCGAGAAAACGCAGCCTGCGGCGGCCAAACCCCAAGGCACGCCGACCTCACCCGATCTGGGCAAAACCCGCACCGCCGCCTCTGACAGCAAATTCGTGATGCCCGCCGATGGCAAGATCATCCGCCCCTTCGTAAAGGGTAAAAGTGAGGGCATCGACATTGGCGCCACCGCCGGATCCCCCGTGCGTGCGACCGCAGCAGGCGAGGTGGTCGCCATTACCAAAGACACAGGACAGGTGCCGATCCTGGTTATGCGTCACGCGGATAACCTGCTTTCGGTCTATGCCGGAATTGATAATGTAAAGGTCAGCAAGGGCGACAAAGTGGCCAAGGGTCAGGCCATCGCCGTGGTCCGCAATGCCAACCCCGCCTTTTTGCACTTTGAATTGCGCAAGGGGGTCGAGGCGCTGGACCCAATGACGTTGCTGCAATAGCGCGCGGTTCTTGCGGGCGGTCAGGAACCGCCCGCAAGAATTTGATCGCCTGTAAGGTTATTCCACGATCACCTCACCCGAGGGGCGCGGTGTCGTCGCTGTCTCGGCGGGCATGACCGGATAGACAACAGGTGGCAATGTGCCTGTCAGACTGCCAAGGAAGGCCACGATCTGATCGGCGCTCTCATCGCTCATTTCCTCACCCAGCTGCGATTCCGCCATAATCTGCACCGCAACCTTCAGATCCCATACCTTGCCGGAGTGGAAATAGGGCGCGGTAATGGCCACGTTGCGCAAGGGGGCCGCGCGGAACACATATTCATCATCAACCGTTTCGGTCACGGCAAAGCGGCCCTTGTCGCCCACAGGCAGGATATCCGCGCCCGGCTTTTCGATCAGCCCGAATGGGTAATACCCCTCGCCGCCAAGGTTGGTCCCCGCATGGCAGGCAACACAGCCCAGATCGACAAATTGCTGCAAACCGGCCTTTTGGTCATCGGAAAGGGCGGCATCATCGCCATTCAGCCATGCATCAAATGGCGCCGGTGTAATCAACGTGGCCTCGAACGCCTCGATCGCCTTGGCAAAATTGTCAAAGCTGACGGGATCGCTCTCGCCCTCAAAGGCGGCGTTGAACCAATCCACATATTGCGGCATGGAGTTCAGGGTTGCCACCACGTTATCAGGCGTATTGGCCATCTCGACCCCGGCCTGAACCGGACCTTTGGCCTGTTCTGCAAGGTCGGCCGCGCGGCCATCCCAAAACTGCGCCTCATTAAAGACAGAGTTGAATACAGTGGGCGAGTTGCGCGGGCCCCGCTGCCAGCCATGCCCAATCGAGGTTTCAAGATTATCATCCCCGCCCGTGCCAACGTTATGGCAAGAGTTGCAGGAAAAAACCCCCGAGGCGGACATGCGTGGGTCAAAGAACAGCGCCTTGCCCAGCTCTATCTTGGCGGGGGTAATGGGGTTGTTGGCCACCGCGGGCACTGTCGAAGGCAGCGCCTTGAACATTTCCAAAGCCTCATCGCGCAGGGCATCGGCATGCGCCCCGCTGGCCGCGACGATCGCAGTCAACGCCAAGGTGGAAAGAGAGAGGGGTCCGGTTTGCATCATTATCTCCAAAATTTACGTCCGCGCGCGGAAGTAGATTATTTTGAAGATTGCCCCCGCTGCGTTGATTTAGATCAATTCTAAAAGATTACTGGTTCAGGCATGGGCCTTACGAAAGCTTTACCCCATGGCGCGCCGCCAGATCGGTAAAAAACTGCCAGGCAACCCGCCCCGAACGCGAGCCGCGCGTGGCCTGCCATTCGATCGCCTCGGCACGCAATGTACCCGCGTCCACCGTCAGCCCATGTGCCACGCAATAGCCGTCGATCATCGCCAGATATTCATCCTGACTGCACGGATGGAACCCCAGCCACAACCCGAAACGATCAGAGAGCGATACCTTTTCCTCTACCGCCTCTGAGGGGCTAATGGCGCTGGACCGTTCATTTTCAATCATGTCACGCGGCATCAGATGGCGGCGGTTGGAGGTGGCGTAAAAGATCACATTTTCGGGCCGCCCCTCAATCCCGCCATCCAGAACCGCCTTGAGCGATTTGTAATGCGTATCATCATGGCTAAAGCTGAGGTCGTCGCAAAACAGAATGAAACGATGGTCCTTGGCCGCCCGCAGATGACCCAATAGGGATGCGACCGTCGGCAAATCCTCGCGGCTCAACTCAACCAGTTTCAGGTCGTGCTTTAGGTTAACATCGGCATGGATCGCCTTGACAAGGCTTGATTTGCCCATCCCGCGTGCCCCCCAGAGAAGCGCGTTATTCGCGGGCAACCCTTGGGCAAACAGCCGCGTGTTTTCGTGCAAAATATCGCGCGCGCGGTTAATACCCACCAAAAGCGACAAATCCACCCGCGCCACATTCGGCACCGGGTCCAGACGATCAGGAGCCACATGCCAGATAAAGGCGCTGGCGGCATCGAAATCAGGGGCCGGAAGCGGGCGGGGGCTGATCCGCTCAAATGCCTCGGCGATACGAAGAAGCGCTGCATTGTCCATCATTTCATCTCCTCGCCGCTATCGTCCTCTTCATAATCGTCCTCATCGACCCACAGACCTTGGGCACGCAATTCGGCCTCGCGTTTCTTTTCAACACGGCGCACCAGAATGATCGAAATCTCATAGAGTCCGTAAACCACAACAAAAAGGATCACCTGCGTGATCACATCTGGCGGTGTGACCAAAGCGGCAAGCGCCAGAATGGCAACCACCGCATATTTGCGTACAGACCCCAGACCCCGCGCCGAAACCAGCCCCGCTTTGCCCATCAAAGTCAACAAAACCGGAAGCTGAAAACAGATTCCGAAGGCGAGGATGAACTTGGTCGTCAGCGCCAGGTATTCCTCCATCGACCCTTGAAACAAGACCCCGGCACTGCTGTTTTCGACCTCTCCGGTCGTCGGGGTCATTTGCTGGAACCCGAGAAAGAAATCAAAGGCAAGCGGCAGGATCGCGTAATAGGCAAAGGCCGCGCCAAGTGTGAACATCACCGGCGAGGCGATCAGAAACGGCAGGAAGGCGCCCTTTTCATTCTTGTAAAGCCCCGGCGCCACGAAACGCCACATCTGATAGGCAATCATTGGAAAGGAAAGGATAAAACCGCCAAAAAGCGAGATGCGGATGGCGACAAAAAACCCTTCTTGCAGCTTGATCAACACAAGCCCGCAATCCTGATTCCTCTCGGCCAGTGCCGAGCAGATCGGCTGCGTCAGAAAATTGAAGATCGGGTTCCAGACCGAAAAGCACAAAACCATGCCGACCACAAAGGCCAGCACCGAATAGATCAGCCGGTTGCGCAGCTCTGCCAGATGCTCGATCAGCGGGGCGGAGCTATCATCAAGGTTTTCGGTGCTCATGCGTCACTCTTTTTCGGGCCGGGTTTCTTGGTGGCGGTTGTCTTGGCAGCAGATTTGGCTGCGGCTTTGGGTGCGGCCTTGGCTTTGGCCGGGCCTTTGGATTTTGGAGCAGGCTTGGGCTTATCCGTAGCTGCCGACGTCGCGGCCACCTCTGGCGTTGGGGCCGACGGGTCGGGCTTGACCTCGGTGGACTTGGTCGATTTCATCGGATCCCATGCCTCAAACTTGCTTGCCGCATCCTTAACCGCGTCAAGCCCCATCGACTTGGCCGAAGTCGCCTTGCGCAGATCCGCAGCCACATCCTTGACGCCCGCCTCATCCGCCGCCGATTCCATTGCGCGCGAAAACTCTCGCGCCATGCCTTTGGCCTTGGCGGTAAAGCGGCCAAGGGTGCGGAACATCTCGGGCAGGTCTTTGGGGCCGATCACGATCAGCGCGACAACCCCGATAACCATAAGTTCGGTCCAGCCGATATCAAACATGCGCGGTTTCCCCGATCAATGGCTGTCAGACTTTATCCTTGTCTTTGGGGGTCACATCCACCGCATCATCCGACGCCTTACTCAGCTCTTCTGTTTCTTCCTTCACGCCCTTTTTGAACGCATTGATGCCCTTGCCAACTTCGCCCATCAAAGACGAAACCTTGCCCCGGCCAAACAGCACAAGGACGACAACGGCAATTAAAAGAAGGCCCGGAATACCGATATTGTTAAGCATATGCCTATTCTCCTATGTCGGGCCCTGATAATAGGCCCGCAATGTTACCCTCTTCGTTTAGGGCGATTGCGCGGCGGATCAAAGGGGGATTTTGCTTTACGCGCCATGCTGCTGACAGTATTTTGTCAGTTGAAGCAAATTGACAGGCCCGACCACATGAGCCGCGACCAGCGCATATTCGATCTGATCCAGCGGATGCGGGACGGCAAATTGCACACCGCGGCCGAACTGGCGCAGGCGGTGGGCGTTTCCACCCGCACAATCTGGCGTGACATGGCTATGATGGCTGCAACCGGCATCCCCGTCGAGGGAGAGCGCGGCTTGGGGTATATCTTACGCTCGCCGCTGGTCTTGCCCCCCCTGATGCTGACGACCGAAGAGTTGGCGGCCTTGATGGACGGGCTTGCACGCGTCGGAAGTGGTGGCACCCCGCATGCCAAGGCCGCCCGCGCGTTGCGGTTCAAGATCACCACACTGCTGCCGCAGGCGGGCTTCATTCCCGACCCTGAGGATCTGGGCTAGGCTTCAGGCCTTGAACACAAAACAACGGTCGCGGCGGATCATCAACCACAAAGGGGTGCCGACCTTGGGCAAAAACACCCCCGGAACGGCGGCTGTCAGTTTGGAGCCGTCAAAATCCATTTTGAAATCCACAAGGCTTTCATGTCCCAAAAACCGCGCGCGCGACACCACACCGCGCGCAGGTGTGCCCTCCAACGAGGTTGGATTAGGGCCGCGACCGGCACGATCAAAGTCGATCTTCAAGTGCTGCGGGCGGATCACAATGTCGACACTTCCGCCATCTTGATGCCCCGGCGTCAGAAAGGCACCAAAGGGGGTCTGCGTCAGCGCCCCTTTGGAAACCCCCCTGATCACATTAATATCGCTAAAGAATGCTGCGGCCTCTTTATCGGCGGGGGCGTTATAGATATTATAGGGAGAGCCCCTTTGCACAATCTCTCCATCGCGCATCAAGGCGATCTCATCGGCCATGCGCAGCGCCTCTTCCGGTTCATGGGTAACCAACAGGACGGCGGCGCCTTCTTCTTTCAACACCTCAAGTGTGGTATCGCGGATGCCATCGCGCAGACGGTTATCGAGGCCCGAAAACGGCTCATCCATCAGCATCACACGCGGACGCGGGGCAAGGGCGCGGGCAAGGGCCACGCGCTGCTGCTCCCCTCCCGAAAGCTCATGCGGGTATTTGCGGTCAAAACCTGAAAGGTTCACCCGGTCCAACAATTCCGCCACGCGGGTCGCCTTTTTCGTGCTGTCTCCCTGCAGTCCGAAGGCCACATTCTTGGCAATGGTCAGATGCGGAAACAGGGCAAAATCCTGAAACATCATGCCGACGCCGCGGGCCTCTGGCGGCAGTTGGCGACTGGCATCGCAAACCGTTTTCCCGTCGATCTTTATGGTTCCGCTATCGGGCGCCTCCACGCCAGCGATCATCCGCAAGGTGGTGGATTTTCCACAACCCGAGGGGCCAAGCAGACATGTGACCTGCCCCGCAGCAACAGTAAGCGACAGGTCGCTGACAACTGCACGAGGCCCAAACTTCCGGGTCAGATTGCTGGCTTGGAGACGGGGTGTTGCGGTTTGGGGCATCTGGGCGCCGGACCTTACCTTATAAATTCAATCGGAAATAATTAGCAGGCCCCACCACAAGGGGCAAGCCATTCACTTGGCTGAAGCGGTTTCCAACGCTTGCCAACCATGCGTGGGCTCAAAACCCGCACTGTCGTAATTACCCGCCCAAAAGCTGCCACCACGGCGCTGACCCGCAGCGCGCGTGATCGGGGTCTTGGTCAGCGCGGACCATAGGAAACTGCCAACAGCGCCATGGCCGACAAAGATCATATCGTCTGAAACTTCGGACAGAACCTCTTGGAAACATTTTATAATTCTTGCTGATGCAACATTGGCGGATTCCCAGCCCTCAGGGCCAACCGCGGGCCGGTCAAAGAGCGCGCAGGTCAATAGATCATACCGGTCCTGCGGCACATAGCCGGTGGCGCGCCGGTCAACCCCTCCCATTTCGGGGTGGGTATGCAGCGGCAGCGCAAAAGCCTGCGACAAAATCTCTGCGGTTTGTTGGGCTTTTACCTCCGGTGAGGCGATAAGCCGCCAGCCGCGTCCCGGCCAGCCCCGCTTGATCGCTGCGCGCAGGCGACGACGCCCCTGATCGGACAATTCCCATTCAGGACCAGGTACTTGCGGGTCAATCTTCACCTCGGGGTGGGACAGGTACAAAATCCGCATTACTTCGTTGTCCCGCCATAGAAACGGATGATATCCCCGCGCGTCTTGCCCAGAATGAAATCAGACCAAATCAAAGTCCGGCCTTTCGGATCAGTCACGCGCGCGCCCTCGGACATCTTCAAAAGCTCATCGGGCTTGATCTCCACCCCGCACAGGGTCACGGCAATCAGACCTTGGCGACGGGACCGCACCCAAGGCAGAACCGCCCAGATATAGCTGAGCAGATTGATCCGCGACATAAACTCGGTCGGGAATTTTACCGCCAGACTGTTCGGGATGGCCTCTACCGTTTCTTGCGCGGCCCAACTCATGAAGCGTTCGTCGGCGATCATGGGACGAAACCACCATTCCTGCTTTTTAGTCCAGAATTCAATAAATTGCGCGGCGATCTTTGTGTGATGCTTTGGATGGAATGCCACCAAAGAGGAGTTCCCGCGCGCGTATTTCCGCCCCTTCGTCCGCCGCCAGATAAACCGTCCCACAGCCCCCAAAGGCACAATCGCGCTTTGCAGCAACATCAAGCCATCCGGTCGCGGCAGCAGATCCAGTATGCGCTTCAGGTCCCCCGTCACCACGGTATCGAGATCGATATAAAGCGCGGGCAGATCATCGGCCAGAACGCCCTTGTCAAACATCGCAAGCTTGGTCTGACAGCCTGCGCCGCGGAATTGAGGCGTCAGCCAGAAGTCGGGGATCATCCGCAGTTCTGCCCTTGGGTCGAGGTCCGGGCGCGCGCGATCCGACAGCAGCACAAACCGCGGCTGGCTGCTGGCATGATCGGCAATCGCATCGATCAAGCGGTTTACAATGGCGACATCATATTTGTCGCCCCATAGAAACATGACGCATTGCCAGTCCGGCGCGCACTCCCCCTCAGATTGTGGCATTGATCGCCCCGCCATCCAACAAGAGGTTCTGCCCCACGATAAAGCCCGCCTTATCCGAACACAAAAACGCACAGGCCGCGCCAAATTCCGCAGGCGTGCCATAGCGGCGGGCCGGGATGGTCGCTTCACGCTGTTTGCGGGCGGCGTCCATGTCGATGCCTTGCGCCTCAGCCACGCCGGTATCAAGGCTGGTCGCGCGGTCGGTGTCATGGATGCCGGGCAGCAGGTTGTTGATCGTGACCCCATGCGGGGCCACTTGCCGCGCGGTGCCCGCAACAAAGCCGGTCAAGCCCGTGCGCGCCGCATTCGACAGGCCAAGCTGGGGGATCGGCGCCTTGACGGACCCCGAGGTAATATTCACCACCCGGCCCCAATTGCGCGCGATCATTCCCGGCAACAGCGCCTGCATCAAGGCAATCGGCGCCAGCATATTGCCGTCCAACGCCTTGATAAAATCGTCGCGCGACCAATCCGACCAGACACCGGGGGGCGGGCCGCCTGCGTTCGTAACCAGAATATCCGCCCCATCGGCCTTGGCCAGAACGGCGGCGCGGCCTTCGTCGGTGGTGATGTCGGCCGCAACTGTGGTGACATTCACTCCATAGGTGGCGCGGATATGGGCGGCGGTGCCTTCGAGCGCCTCTGCGCCGCGCGCATTGATCACAAGGTTCACTCCCGCTTCGGCCAGCGCCTCGGCGCAGCCGCGCCCCAATCCTTTGGAGGCCGCACAAACCAACGCCGTTTTGCCCTTGATCCCCAGATCCATAATGTCACTCCCCTGCGCATGAATTCATTGCTCTCTGGCTATCAGCCGGGTGCGAAAAGGGAAAGTGGCATGACACAATTCACGCTGGCAGCGAGTATTTTCGGAAATACAAAGAAACTGGCGTCGATCTTAAGGATTTGCTAGGGATAATGCCGAACACTCTGGCTGAGCCTTCTCCCTTGTATTGAACAACTTTGTGAGCTTCGCGATGAAAAACGTCACCCTGCCTGATCAGGTCTGTCAGGTTTTTCAGGCCGATGACATGGTTGTCACCATCGGCGTGAATATGGATGACGGGCTCTTTGGGCCAGAGGACGTCTGTCTTGGCGATATCTATGAGCTGATGCAGGACGCCAGAGCGCAAAAACTGATCCTGAACCGCAGCGGCAACAGCCAGACCGTGGCCGAGGGCAGCAGTATCGGTGTGCCCCACTCTTCCGTTACCCTGATTGCGCGCTATACCATGATGGCCTCTGACGGTGAGAGGGTAGAGCTTCTTGCCCTTCGGCTGGAACAGGATGGTAGCTATTGGGTGCTGCCCTTATCCCCGATCGGGATGGGCATCGACTATACCTTGCTTAAAATGGAGGCGCCGCAACCTTCCGAACGCCTGCTGGATCTGCTATGCATTTCATTTGGGCGGGGGACATTGATTACATTGGGAAATGGTGCGCAGCGCCCGATTGAGGATCTCTCTGTCGGTGACCGGATTCTGACCCGTGATCACGGCCCACAAGAGCTGCGCTGGCTGGGCAAGGTGACCTTGCGGGCCGTCGGCGCCTATGCGCCCGTGGTGATACCGGCGGGCGAGATCGAAAATGCGGGCGATCTGATCATCAGCCAACATCACCGCGTGTTCCGCTACCTGCGCCACCGCGGGGGCGACGTCGCAAAACCCGAGGTTCTGGTACAGGCCAAACATCTGGTCGACGGCGAGCGTATCTTTATCCGAGAGGGCGGCTATGTGGATTACTTCAGCCTTGTCTTCGACAGCCACGAGGTCATCTATGCCGAGGGTATTCCCGCCGAGAGCCTGTTGGTGACAGAGGCGACCGTTTCGCGCCTGCCCTCAGATCTTGCCGCCGAAGTACAGGCGCGCTTCCCCGGAGTGAGCCAGAATCAGCATTTTGGAATTGAGGCAGGACCACAAGTTGTGGCCGCCCTCAGACACGATGTGGCAAAACGTCGGCGCGGCACACCCTGAAAGGTCATATCACGCCAGTTGCGAAGCATCGAAATAGCGGATATGTGCCAGCCTATGCAGCAAAATCGCCCCCCCCTTCCGCCCGAAATCGCCCGCCGCCGGACCTTTGCGATCATCGCACATCCGGACGCCGGTAAAACCACATTGACCGAAAAGTTCCTGCTGTTTGGCGGGGCGATCCAGATGGCGGGCCAAGTGCGTGCCAAGGGTGAGGCACGGCGCACCAAATCCGACTTCATCAAGATGGAGCAGGACCGCGGGATTTCGGTCTCGGCCTCGGCAATGTCCTTTGATTTTCGTGAGTACCGGTTCAATCTGGTCGACACCCCCGGCCACTCCGATTTCTCCGAAGATACCTACCGCACGCTGACGGCGGTGGATGCGGCCGTGATGGTTATCGACGGCGCAAAGGGTGTCGAAAGCCAGACCCGCAAGCTGTTCGAGGTGTGCCGTCTGCGCGACCTGCCGATCCTGACGTTTTGTAACAAGATGGACCGTGAGGCCCGCGACACCTTTGAAATCATTGACGAGATTCAGGAAAATCTGGCGATTGACGTCTCGCCCGCCAGTTGGCCTATCGGGTCGGGGCGCGATTTTCTGGGCTGCTATGACATTTTGAATGATCGTCTTGAGTTGATGGACCGCGCCGATCGTAACCGCGTGGCCGAGACCATCTCGATCAACGGCCTCGATGATCCGAAACTGGCCGAACATATCCCCGCCGAGGCGCTGGAACGTCTGCGTGACGAGCTGGAGATGGCCCGCGAATTGCTGCCCGCGCTGGACCGTGAGGCGCTTTTGAACGGGTCGATGACGCCGATCTGGTTCGGCTCTGCGATCAACTCTTTCGGGGTCAAGGAATTGATGGACGGAATCGCCAAATTCGGCCCCGAGCCACAACCCCAACCCACCGCCACGCGTGAGGTGATGCCCGAGGAAACCACCGTCGCGGGAATGGTGTTCAAGGTGCAGGCCAATATGGATCCCAAGCACCGCGACCGTGTGGCCTTTGTCCGGCTTGCCTCGGGCCATTTCACCCGCGGGATGAAGCTGAACCATGTGCGCAGCAAAAAGGTGATGACGATCAGCAGCCCCGTGCTGTTTCTTGCCGCCGACCGCGAGTTGGCCGAAGAGGCCTGGGCCGGCGATATCATCGGCATTCCCAACCACGGTCAGCTGCGCATCGGCGATGCCCTGACCGAGGGGGAGGCGCTGCGCTTTACCGGCATCCCCTCCTTTGCGCCGGAACTCTTGCAAGGGGTGCGCGCGGGCGATCCGCTCAAGGCGAAACATCTGGAGAAGGCACTTTTGCAGTTTGCCGAGGAAGGTGCCGCCAAAGTGTTCAAGCCGATGATCGGGTCGGGCTATATCGTGGGGGTTGTGGGCGCGTTGCAGTTTGACGTGCTCGCCAGCCGGATTGAGCAGGAATATTCGCTGCCCGTCCGGTTTGAGCCGTCTCAATTCACCTCTGCCCGCTGGGTGCAGGGGCCCAAACCCGAGATGGATAAATTCATGGCCGTCAACAAGGGTCATATCGCCCAAGACAGCGATGGGGACACCGTGTTTCTGACGCGCTTGCAATGGGATATCGACCGCATCGCCCGCGACTACCCCGAATTGAAGCTGACCGCGACAAAGGAGATGATGGCATAACCTTTGCGCCGGACCGATCAAGATAAGGCAGAGCATGACCGACCCCACCTATCCCGATGCCCCCCAAAGCCTGATCACGCATTGGGACAAAAGGCGTGGCCCGCTGCGCCACCATGGGGGCGAGGGGTTGCCGGGGCTGGATGTTGATCTGGCCGCATTGGCACGCATCACCTTGCCGCCCTCCCCCCCCGATCTGCCCGAGGGGGCCAGCCGTCACGCCACCAAAGAGCATGAGCTGCGCCGTGAGCTTGGCGGCCAGTCAGAGCTGGCCTTGCTGCACGCGCTGGTGATTTCCCATCTGCGCAAGCGTCGCTTTCCAGATCACGCCCCTGCGCTGTTTCGCAAAACCTGGGCCGAGCAATCCCCCTATCTTTTGAACTTTTTGAACACACGTTGGCTGATTTCGGCAGTTATTACCTTTGGCGAACATGGCGCGACCATGAATGAAAAGCTGTTGGGGCGCGAAATGGGGATGCTGTTTTCGGTCATGAAGCTCTATGAATTTGAACGGCTCCACAGCGGCAAAGCCCCTGATGAAGCCTTTGGCCTGCGCCGCCTCAAGGCGGATATGCCGCTGGATATGACGCCTTTCTCACTGGGCTCAGGGGGGTTGGATATTAACCTGCTTGCGCCACTTTGGCAGCGCGCGCTGGCGGAACCGGTGATGGGTCCGCTTGGCTGCACACTGCTGGAGCGGCTGAACCATGACAAGGGCGGCCTTTTTCGGCGTATATCTCAAATGCGCGTCAAAAAGCAGGCGCGGATCGCTGCACGCAAGCCGTAAAGGCAGGGGGCAACATGACCAAGATGAGGGCCTTTCTGGTTACCACCGCCACGAATGAGGCGCCCTATTTTTTGGAATGGGTCGCCCATCATCAGGAGCTTGGCTTTACCGATATCGTTATTTTTCAGAATGATAGCGATGATTTGACACATGAAACCCTGTTTGCCCTGCGCAAGATCGGAGCAATCAAATATTTCTATAACCGCGCCGAAAAACCCCAAGTCAAAACGCAAGCCTATACCCGCGCCAGCGCGTTCCCTGAATTCCGGGAAAGTGATTGGGCGATGGCGCTGGATATGAACGAATTTCTGGTGGTCAAAACCGGCGATGGCACCTTAGCCGACCTGATTGCAGCGGTGCCGGAAAGCGATTGCCTGCATATCAATCGGCGCGATTTCGGCAGTTCCGGCTTTGAGTTGCTGACAGATGAGCTGGTAACGGACCGTTTTTGCATGGCCGACCGCCCGCTTGGCCCCAAAGGCAATGCGACACCTTACAAATGCCTGTTCCGGCCTAGCGTGTTTCAACGGCCCGGCATTCACCACCCCGAACTGCCCGCAATCGCGCCCGAGGCTATTCGCTATCGCAACGGCAGCGACTTGCACCCCGATGACTACCGTGTCAAAAATATTCTGTCGACCGATGCGCGCGGCTGCGCCTTTGCGCAGATCAACCACTATGCATCACGCGATCTGGCCAGCTTCATGTTGAAATCTCTGGCCAGCCCCGGCAGCACCGCCAACCGCCGCGTGGCCTTTCGCCACTGGAAAAAACGCAACAAAAACATTGAAATCGACGATTGTATGGCACTATGGCAAGAGCGGATCATCGCCCGAATGGCGGCCTTGAATGCGGCCTCTGGCGGGCAGTTGAAAGAGCTGCGCGAAACCGCCATCTACACCCATCTTGCGCGCTACTATATGTTGTTGCAAACTCCTATCATGCGGGCCTTTCGTGACAGGTGCAAATCGCATACCAAAGCAGCAACGGATTAATGCCGTCGTACCCAGCTGATCTGCCCCATCTGCGCGGGTATATTCAAACGGACACACAAGGTTTTGCGGCTTCAACTTGACCTTTGGCCCTAAAAAGGCTAATTGCTGTCACGCCTTCGGGCATTGACGCCGGGACGCCCGGAAATCTTGCGTCCCATCCCATTTTTGCGGTCCGATACCGCATATACAGGACGCACATGACCAAATTCTCTGATCTCGCGCTGGATCCCCGCGTGTTGAAAGCAGTGGCCGAAGCTGGCTACGAATCCCCAACCCCGATCCAGGAGCAAGCGATTCCCCATGCGCTTGAAGGGCGGGATGTTTTGGGTATCGCGCAAACAGGCACCGGCAAAACGGCAAGCTTTACGCTGCCGATGATCACCCTTTTGGGCAAGGGCCGCGCCCGCGCCCGGATGCCGCGCTCATTGGTGCTGGCCCCAACACGGGAACTGGCCGCACAGGTTGCCGAAAACTTTGATATTTATGCCAAACACACTAAACTGACCAAGGCGCTTTTGATCGGCGGCGTCGCATTTGGTGAGCAGGACAAGCTGATCGACCGCGGCGTTGACGTGCTGATTGCGACCCCCGGCCGCCTGCTCGATCACTTTGAGCGGGGTAAGCTTTTGCTGCAAGGCGTGCAGATCATGGTGGTCGATGAGGCCGACCGGATGCTCGATATGGGCTTTATTCCTGATATTGAAAAAATCTTCAGCCTGACGCCGTTCACACGCCAGACTTTCTTTTACTCTGCCACCATGGCACCCGAGATTGAACGGATCACCAATACATTCCTGTCCGCCGCCGTGAAGATCGAGGTGGCGCGCCAAAACTCCAGCTCTGAGACGATCACGCAAAAACTGATTGAAGTGGTGCCGACCCGTAAGGACCGCACCGCCTCGCAAAAACGTGATGTTTTGCGCGCCCTGATTCGAGCCGAAGGCGAAAGCTGCACCAATGCGATCATTTTCTGCAATCGGAAATCGGACGTGGATATTGTTTCCAAGTCATTGAAACAGCATGGTTTCAACGCCTCGCCAATCCATGGCGATCTGGACCAATCGGTGCGGACCCGCACGCTGGACGGCTTCCGCGAAGGGTCGGTTCACTTGCTTGTTGCCTCTGATGTGGCAGCACGCGGTCTGGATGTGCCCGCCGTCAGTCATGTTTTCAACTTTGACGTGCCAAGCCATCCCGAGGATTACGTTCACCGTATCGGTCGTACTGGCCGCGCCGGGCGCGAAGGGAAGGCCTTTACGCTGTCTTCCCCGACAGATGCGAAATATCTGGCCGCGATCGAGCAGCTTATCGGCAAAACCATTCCGCGCGGCGAATTGCCTGGGGATAAGAATGAAAAACCGGCCCCTGCAGCCAAAGAAGCCAAACCCGATGAGGTCGAGAAATCTGGCCGCAGCCGAACACGGAGCCGGACCCGCAAGACCGATAAGGTAGAACTTGTCGCAGCCGAGGCAGCTCCGCCAGAGCCCCAGCCCGCAAAAGAGATCGCTGCAAAGGAAACTGCAACAGCTGACACCCCGATCAAGGAGTCCCGCCGCGCACCGCGTGAGACGCGGCGCGATGACAGACGGGGCGACCGGCGCAATGGTAACGGCAATGGTAATGACCGAGTTATTGGCATGGGCGACCACGTGCCTGATTTCATTCTGCGCAGTTTCAAGCTTGAGGAACACTCTGACGATGACGAAGACAGCACTGATGTAGCGCAAGTTGAATAATCGCAGCATCCGCATTTGATCAGCCATAAAAAAGGCGCGCAAGGTTTCCCTTGCGCGCCTTTTTCTTGATGCATTTACAATCAGCCTTCGGTCAAGCGGCTGACAACCACGGTCACTTCGGGCTTTTTACCGATTTCTTCCATACAGATCTGGCGTACGACACGACGCACGGCCTCATCCAGCTTGGAATCGTCCTTCAAAACTTTTTTGCCTGCCCCGTCGAGATATTCGGTCAGATCCGCCTCAAGCGTCTCCGCCAAAACAGCACCGGTGCGCCCCTTCTCTGCCAGACCTTTGACCTCTACCCAGGCGTCGCCCAGCAAGGAATCAGCCTCATCGAGCAGAAGCGTCACCATCACATGACCGTTGAGAACCATCCGGATCCGGTCCCGCACAACACCATCCCGCGCGCCAATCATAACGGAACCGTCAAGATAGGTGCGACCCGCCTCGATATATTCGGCAACATCCGGCTTCTTGCCGGTAAGATCCATCATCATGCCATTGATTACAACATCCGACACCCGGCCCGCAGCCATTGCAATCCGCGCATGTTCGCGCAGGTGACGGTGTTCACCGTGCATCGGGATCACCATTTCGGGGTCCAGTACACGGTGGACAGCCTCAAGATCGGGGCGGTTGGCATGCCCGGAGACATGATAAAGCCCGCCACTGTCATCCACAATATTCACGCCCATCTCGGAAAAAGCGTTCATGATGGAAATCACGCCACGTTCATTGCCCGGAATGGTTTTGGACGAGAACAGGAAGGTATCGCCTTCCTTCATAGACAGGCCCAGATATTTCCCGCGGGACAGTTGCGCTGAAGCCGCCCGCCGTTCTCCCTGACTGCCGGTAACGATCAACATCAGATCGCCGCGCGGAACCTCTTGCGCCTCTTCGGGGCTGATAGTGCGTGGAAAGCCGGTCAAAACGCCCGACGCCTCGGCCGCAGAAACCATCCGCCGCATCGCACGCCCCAAAAGACAAATCGTGCGCCCGGCAGCCTGGGCCGCCTCTGCCAGTGTTTTCAGACGCGCAACGTTAGAGGCAAAAGTCGTGGCCACGACCATTCCGCGTTGGGCGCTGATCAACTCGCGCAGAGGGTCGCGCAAAGATGCCTCAGAGCGGCCTGCATGCAGTGAAAACACATTGGTACTGTCACACATCAAGGCCTTGACGGGACGTTCCTGTGCGATGGCCTTGAACACATCCGGCTGCCAAGCCTCACCGACCAAAGGCTCTTCGTCAAGTTTGAAGTCACCCGAATGCACGATCCGGCCCGCCTCGGTATCAATGATCAAAGCCGAGCTTTCGGGAATGGAATGGGCAACAGGTACGAACTGCACATCAAACGGGCCGGCCTTGACCACATCGGGGCGCGGTTCAACCACTGTGATCGCGTCTTTGGGGTGGCCGTGTTCATCAAATTTCAGCTTGCCGATGGTCGCGGTAAAGCGGCGGGCATAGACCGGGCATTTAAATCGCGACCAGAAATGAGCAACCGCACCGATGTGGTCTTCATGGGCGTGGGTGATGAAAATCGCCTCCAGCCGGTCCTTGCGCGCCTCAAGCCACGAAATATCGGGCATGATCAAATCAACCCCAGGGGTCGTATCCATATCGGGAAAGGCCACGCCCAGATCCACAAGGATCAGGCGTTCTTTATCCTCTGGCCCATAACCATAAACATATGCGTTCATCCCAATCTCTCCCGCGCCGCCGAGGGGGAGATAAATTAACCGGTTCGCTTTCATGCGGTGTCTCGATCCTTATTCAGTTCATTTATGAGGACAAGACCATGCATGGTCAAATCATCCTCGATTGCGTCAAAAATTTCTGTTCCCTGTTGGAACAACGGGGCAAGCCCCCCGGTGGCTATCACTTTCATCGGGCGGATATGTTCCACCCTGATCTGGCGGCAAATGCCCTCAACCAAACCGATATAGCCCCAATACACCCCCGATTGCATACAAGCTACCGTATTCTTTCCAATAGTTTGGGCGGGAAGCGTAACATCCACATGTGGCAAGGCCGCGGTCGCCGCCGATAACGCGGCAAGGCTAAGGTTGACACCAGGGGCAATGACGCCACCGATATAAGCGCCATCCCGGTCCACAACGTCAAAGGTGGTGGCCGTGCCAAAATCAACCAGGATCAGATCCCCCCCATGTCGATCAAACCCCGACACGGAGTTCACCAGCCGGTCCGGCCCCACGGTGGTGCCGTAATCCACCCTAGGGTCAACGGGCAACCGACAATCCGGCCGACCCACAACCAAAGGGCGACAGCCGAAATAGCGGTCCGTAAGAACCCTCAGATTGAACACAACACGCGGAACGGTAGAAGAAATGATAACCTCAGTGATGTGAACCTCCATCTTGTGAAGGTTCATCAATGTCGTCAGCCAAACAAAGTATTCATCAGCCGTCCGCTTGTGATCAGTGGAACAGCGCCAAGTCGCAATGAATTCTGTCCCGTCCCAGATAGAAAACACGGTGTTGGTGTTCCCGCAATCAATTGCCATCAGCATGATGCCAGGCCCCCATCTCAAAAGAAAATCTCTGCCGCTGGAATGGCACGGCGCCCCCGCGTGGTTTTCAAGATCAACGCGCCTGACGCGTCGATGGTTTCAAAAACGCCGGTCTCAGAACTGGTGCCCGTGCGCGCAGTGATGGTTTCGCCCAAGCGCGCAGCATGTGAAAGCCAAGCCGTGCGCAAAGGTGAAAACCCCTGATTGGCAAAGATCGATTCCCAATGCGCATAGGATTTGGCCAGCGCCGTCAGAAAGGCCTCCGGGGAAATGCGGACCCCGGTCTCGGCCAGCAGGGAGACCGGCGGGGTTGCGCCCTGCTCTACCAGATCGCGCGGCGGGGCGGCGATCAGGTTTACGCCGATGCCGATACACAGTTGGGATATTTTAGGTCCAGCCCCGTTGCTTTCAAGCAAGATGCCCGCAAGCTTGCCTCCGTTAAGCAAAACATCATTTGGCCATTTCAGCGATAGCCCAACCTCAAGCCCTGTCAACGCGACACAGGCATCACGCAATGCGAGCGCCGCACCAAAGGACCGCAGTGCAACCTGCGCCGCATCTTCTGTGGGCTGAAGCACAAGCGTGCCATAAAAATTTCCACGAGGGCTTTGCCATGGGCGCCCGCGACGACCACGGCCGCCTGTTTGTTCGGCCGCCGTGATCCATGTCGGACCAGCGGGGGCAAGCTGTGCCGCATATGCATTGGTGCTGTCCACACTATCGAGCGAAATCCGGGCCACCCCATGCGGCCAGCCCGGAGCGACCTCATTACCGGACAAGCGCTTCCGCCGCGATCTGTGCCACGCCCTCAACGCCAAAGAGGTTGACGACGCCAAACACCATCACCGCTGCAGAGCCCATAAGCGCGATCCACTGTACCCGGCCAATTTGGGCATCGATACCGTCGCCCTCATTGCCAAAATACATGAAGTATACGACACGAAGATAATAAAACGCACCGATCACCGAGGCAACAGCACCCGACACCGCAAGCCATGTCATATCTGCATTGACCGCCGCCTGCAGCACATAGAACTTGCCAAAGAAGCCCAGCATCGGCGGCACACCCGCAAGGCTAAAGAGCAGTACCAACATGGCCAGCGCCTGCAAAGGAGCCTTTTTCGACAGCATGTTCAGACCGTCAATCGTCGTCACTGGCACCCCGTCACGTTCCATCGACAGGATAAAGGCAAATGTGCCGATGTTCATGCTGACATAGATCACCACATAGATCAGCATTGCCTGCACGCCAAACACCGTACCGGATGCAAGCCCGATCATCGCGAACCCCATATGTGAAATAGAGGAATACGCCATCAGACGCTTGATATCACGCTGACCGATCGCGGCAATCGCGCCAACAAACATCGACAGGATGGAAAGCACTGCGATAACCTGCCCCCATTGACCGGGGATCGCGCCAAATGCGTCATACATCAGACGGGCCAAAAGCGCCATTGCCGCAACCTTTGGGGCGGTCGCGAAAAAGGCTGTGACCGGCGTTGGCGAGCCTTCATAAACATCAGGTGTCCACATATGAAACGGCACCGCAGAAACCTTGAACGCCAGACCGGTGATCAAAAAGACCAAGCCAAAGATCAGCCCAAGCGGCACATCACCCTGCCCCAAGGTGGACAAGATGCCTGCAAATTCAGTCGTGCCCGCATAGCCATAGGTGAGCGCCGCACCGTAAAGCAAAATCCCTGATGAAAGCGATCCAAGCACAAAATACTTGAGACCGGCCTCGGAGGACTTCACGCTGTCACGCCGCAAACTTGCCACCACGTAAAGCGCCAAGGATTGCAGCTCCAACCCCATATAAAGCGCGATAAGATCGCCAGCCGAGACCATGAACATCATGCCAAGCACCGAAAGCGCGATCAAAATCGGATATTCAAACCGCATCAGCCCGCGTTTGACCATATAATCATGGCTGATGGCCAGAACCGCCGCAGCTGACAGCAGTATCGTTACCTTGGCAAAGCGCGCAAAGGGATCATCGTTGAACAAACCGTCAAAGGCGACCCGCTCACCGCTGGTACCGATACCGATCCAGAAGGCAAGGATTACAAAAACCCCGGCCATGCCCCAGTTCAGCGATGAAGCAAGTGCATCCTTACCCGTATAAACCACCCCAAGCAACGCGGCCATAGCGACAAGCGCCAAGGTGATCTCCGGGAGGACGGTTGAAAAATCTATCGGAGTCATCTGTCGTCCCTCAATGAGTTGCCAGCTGCACATCACCCGTAACGGGGATGGCCGCCTGGTAGTCGGTCACAAGCGCATTTACCGAAGGACCGATGATATCGGTCACAAGGCTAGGATACACGCCCAAGAGCAAGGTCATTACGACCAACGGAGCAAAGATAAGGCGCTCGCGCGTGGTCATATCGGTAATGGATTTCAGGCTTTCCTTGATCAGATCGCCGAAAACCACCCGACGATAGAGCCACAAGCCGTAAGAGGCCGACAAGATCACGCCCGAAGCCGCCACAACCGCAACCCATGTGTTCACCTGGAAAACACCGACCAAGGTCAGGAATTCCCCGACAAAGCCCGAAGTGCCCGGAAGACCGACGTTGGCCATGGAAAAGAACATGAAGATCAGCGCGTAATGCGGCATCCGGTTTACCAAGCCGCCATAGGCGTCAATCTCACGGGTGTGCATCCGGTCGTATATCACCCCAACGCACATGAACAGCGCACCCGAGATAAATCCGTGGCTGATCATCTGGAAGATCGCACCGTCCACACCCTGCTGGTTGGCCGAGAAAATCCCCATCGTGACATAACCCATATGCGCCACCGAAGAATAGGCGATCAGCTTTTTCATATCGCTTTGTGCCAAGGCCACCAGCGAGGTGTAAACAATCGCGATCGCCGACATCCAGAGCACCAATGGGCTAAACAAATCCGCCCCGACCGGGAACATCGGCAAGCTGAACCGCAAGAACCCGTAGCCCCCCATCTTCAGCAAAATCGCAGCCAGAACGACCGAACCCGCCGTCGGCGCCTGAACGTGCGCATCGGGCAACCAGGTGTGCACTGGCCACATCGGCATTTTGACCGCAAAGCTGGCAAAAAACGCAAGGAACAGCAGTGTCTGCAAACCACCCACGATCTGGAACCCGGCAATCGACATCGTGTCAGAACCGAAGCTATGGGTCAGCAATGTCGGGATATCAGTGGTCCCAGCATCCGCATACATCGCGATCATCGCCACCAACATCAAAACCGACCCGAGGAAGGTATAGAGGAAGAACTTGAACGCGGCATAGATCCGCTCTTTGCCGCCCCAGATCCCGATAATCAGGAACATCGGAATAAGGCCCGCTTCGAAGAACAGATAGAAAAGCACCAGATCCAGCGCACAGAACACGCCAAGCATCAATGTTTCCAAAAGCAGGAAGGCGATCATATATTCCTTGACGCGGGTCTCTACCGTCCAGCAGGACGCAATGGTTATCGGCATCAGGAAGGTGGTCAACATCACGAACAGAACCGAAATCCCGTCGACGCCCATCTTATACTTCAGGCCCAAGATCCACTCATACTCTTCGACCATCTGGAAACCAGTGTCACCGGAGTTGAAGCTCGACAGGACAAAGAGCGAGATCAGGAAAGTCGCCGAAGTCGCAACCAAGGCCACCCATTTTGCATTTTTGCGCGCCGCAGCATCATCGCCCCGCAGGAAAAGCGCAAGTATGGCGGCGGCAACCGCCGGGATGAATGTGATGATGGAAAGGAGATTTTCCATTAGTGCGCGCCCCCCGAGAGCGTCATCCAGGTGACAAGGGCAACGATGCCCAGGACCATGGCGAATGCATAGTGAAAGATGTAACCGGACTGTGCGCGGCCTGCGAGGCGGGTCAGCATCGGGATAATCCCCAAGGCAAGCCCGTTTATGGTTCCGTCAATAACCTTCCCGTCGCCCTTCTTCCAGAGGAAGGCGCCAAACCATTTGGCCGGACGGACAAAGATCAGGTCATAAAGCTCGTCGAAATACCACTTGTTGAGCAAGAACAGGTAGAGCGGACGCTGTTGCTTGGCCAATGTGGCCGGCAAGCTCGGCTTGGCGATATAGAAAACCCAAGCCACGACAAAGCCAAGAATCATCGCCACGAAAGGCGAAACCTTTACCCAGGCAGGCACGTCATGTGCTTCATGGATCGTATGGTTTTCGGGCCCAAAGAATATCGCGCCTTGGGGGGCCACCGCGTGGGCAACCTCGCTCTGCGCTTCGCCCTCAGCGACCTCATGCTGGGCAACTTCCATGCCAAACCAGCTGTGGATCTTATCAAGATCGCCGAAGAAGGAGTTATACCACACCATCCCCGAGAACACGGCCCCAAGCGCCAGAACTCCAAGCGGGATCAGCATAACCTTTGGCGCCTCATGCGCATGATCATGTGTGTGCTTGTCGCCGCGCGCCTTACCAAAGAAGGTCAGGAACATCAGACGCCAGCTGTAGAAGCTGGTCATAAGCGCGGCAATAACCAACATCCAGAAAGCATAGCTGGAGCCGACAAAGGCGCTCTCAATCACGGCATCCTTGGATAGAAAACCCGCGAAACCGATATGGGTCAATGGGATACCGACCCCGGTTATGGCCAGCGTGCCGATCATCATTGCCCAGAAGGTCATCGGGATCTTCTTACGCAGCCCGCCATAGTTCCGCATGTCCTGCTCATGGTGCATCGAATAGATCACCGAGCCCGCGCCCAGAAACAGCATCGCCTTAAAGAAGGCGTGGGTAAAGAGGTGGAACATCGCCACCGGATAGGCACCAACACCGGCGGCCACGAACATATAGCCAAGCTGCGACATGGTCGAATAGGCGATCACGCGCTTAATATCGTTCTGAACCAGACCGATGGTCGCGGCGACAAAGGCCGTCGTTGCACCAAGGATGGTGATAAAGGCCAATGTATCGGGCGCATATTCAAAGATCGGCGACATCCGCACGACAAGAAACACACCGGCGGTCACCATGGTTGCCGCGTGGATCAGGGCCGAAACAGGCGTCGGACCTTCCATCGCGTCCGGCAACCATGTGTGCAAGAACAGCTGTGCCGATTTCCCCATCGCGCCGATAAATAGCAACATCGCAATTAGGTTGGCCGCGTTCCAATCCGTCCACAGGAAATGCAGATCGGTCTGTGCAAGAGTCGCCCCTGCCGCAAAGATATCATCCAGTCGAATGCTATCCGTCAGGAAGTACAGCGCCACAATCCCCAGAACAAAGCCGAAATCACCGACCCGGTTGACCACAAAGGCCTTGATCGCGGCGGCATTGGCTGTCGGTTTGCGATAGTAAAATCCGATCAGAAGATAAGAGGCAACGCCCACCCCTTCCCAACCAAAGAACATCTGCACAAGGTTGTCAGCCGTGACCAGCATCAACATCGCAAAGGTAAAGAAGGACAGGTAAGCAAAGAAGCGAGCCTTGTAATGCTCACGATCTGTCCAGTTGTGGTCATGCGCCATATAGCCAAAGCTATAAAGGTGCACCAGCGCAGAGACAGAGTTGACCACGACCAGCATAATAGCCGTCAGACGGTCCAGCCGGATACCCCATTCGGTAGAGAGCGAGCCGCTTTCAATCCAGCGCATAACCACGATGTGCTGAGTCTCGTCAAAGTGGCCAAGAAAGAGGATCCACGAAAAAAAGGCCGCTAGGAACACTAGGCCGGTGGTGATCACCTGGCCTGCGAACTCTCCGATCAAACGCCAGCCAAAGCCGCAGATCAGGGCGCCAACCAGGGGCGCAAAAAGGATGATCGTTGCCATCAGCTTAGCCTTTCATCACGTTGACATCTTCGACGTCGATAGAACCACGGGAGCGGAAGAAGGTGACAAGGATCGCAAGACCAATCGCCGCCTCTGCCGCGGCAACCGTCAGCACAAACATCGTAAAGATTTGCCCGACGAGGTCACCGTGAAAGGAAGAGAAAGCCACAAGATTGATGTTCACCGACAACAGCATCAATTCGATCGACATCAAGATGACGATCACGTTCTTCCGGTTCAGGAAGATGCCAAAAATCCCAACCACAAACAGGGCCGCAGCCACTGCCAGATAATGCTCTAGTCCTACCATCTTACGTCCCTCCGGGTCATTGCCCGATTTCTTCGTATTGTTTGGAGGGCGGATACCGCCCCCCGGCGACCGGATCGAGTATTAAAGCCCCTGCCCCGGTTTCACATCTTTCAACTCCATCGCCTTGGCCGGATCACGCCACATCTGGTGTAAGACGTTTTGACGTTTCACGTCCTTGCGGTGGCGCAGCGTCAGGGCAATCGCACCGATCATGGCAACCAGCAACACCATCCCCGCAAGTTGGAACAGCATCAGGTACTTGTCATAAAGCAGCAATCCGATTGCACGGGTGTTTTCCACCTGCGCCATATCAGGCGTCACGGCCTTGCGCAGTCCCATGGCACCATCCGCCTGAACCCAAGCGCCAACCCCAATCATAAGTTGCATCAAAAGCACAACGCCGATCAACAAGCCGATAGGCATATAGCGCGACATCTCGCCCTTGAGCTCAGAGAAATCGACATCAAGCATCATCACAACAAAGACGAACAGAACCGCCACCGCGCCAACATAGACGATGATCAAAAGCATCGCGACGAATTCAGCACCGAGCAGAACAAACAGCCCCGCAGAGGAGAGAAAAGCCAAGATCAACCACAGCACCGAATGCACCGGGTTGCGCGACACAGTCACCAACACCCCGGCAGCTACAGCCGTTAGGGCAAAGGCGTAAAAAGCCAGATCAGCGATGGTCATTTCTCTGTCTCCTCAGTCTCCGCAAAGACGGTCTGGGCAATTTCCAACGCCTTTTGCATGGCGGGCAAGCCGCCGAACATGCTCATCTGCCAGATCACCTCGGCGATCTCGCGCTTTGTGGCCCCTGCCGTGATGGCCTGCCGGATCGTCAGCCGCAACTGCGCATCGGCCTGCGCGCCAAGCACCGTCAGCGCGGCAATCGTCACCAGCAAACGGGTACGGGCATCAAGCCCGTCCGGGTTCATCGTCTTGCCAAACCACAGCTCCAGCATCTCGGGCGGCATCGACGGAAAGAGCTTCTCAAAGCCCTTCACATTCGCCCCCTCAAGCGCAGGTGCAAAGGCTTTGGCCATTTCCTGCCCCTGCTCCATCATGGATTTGACCATTTTTGCAAATTCATCAGTCATCTGTAGGGTGCATCCAATTCGAGGTTGCGGGCGATTTCCCCTTCCCAACGGTCACCGTTGGAAAGCAGCTTTTCCTTGTTGTAGAACAATTCTTCCCGCGTCTCGGTGGCATACTCGAAGTTCGGCCCCTCAACGATGGCATCCACCGGGCACGCCTCTTGGCAGAACCCGCAATAGATGCATTTGGTCATATCGATGTCATAGCGCGTGGTACGACGGCTGCCGTCATCGCGCGGCTCGGCATCGATTGTGATCGCCTGCGCGGGGCAAACGGCCTCGCACAGCTTACAGGCGATGCAACGTTCTTCACCATTTGCATAGCGGCGCAGCGCGTGTTCACCACGAAAACGCGGACTAAGCGGCCCTTTTTCATGCGGATAGTTCAACGTGCTTTTCGGCGCGAAGAAATATTTGAAGCCCAAGCCGAACCCTTTGACGAAATCCATCAAAAGGAAATATTTCGCGGCGCGGCCCCAATCTACCGGACGGTTCTCACCCATGATCAGCCCCCAATAACCCAGCGTGCCCAAAAGCCGCCAAGAATTTCAAATTTCGCAAGGAAAGCCACCAGCACAACCCAACCCAAAGACAGCGGCAGGAACACTTTCCAGCCAATGCGCATCAGCTGGTCATAGCGGTAGCGCGGCACGATGGCCTTCACCATAGCGAACATGATGAAGAAGAACGTCATCTTGCCCACCATCCACAGCACACCATCCGGCAAACCGGGGATCGGAGACAGCCAGCCGCCAAAGAACAGCAAGGACATCAGCGCGCACATCAGGAAGATGGCAATATATTCACCCGCCATGAACAACAGATAGGGCGTAGAGGAATATTCAACCATAAAGCCTGCAACCAGTTCCGATTCAGCCTCTGGCAGATCGAAGGGCGGGCGGTTGGTCTCAGCCAAGGCGCTGATAAAGAACAGGAAGACCATCGGGAAGTGCGGCAACCAGTACCAGTTGAACAACCCGAAATCACCGCGCTGTGCCTCAACGATCGCGCTGAAGTTCATCGAACCGGTGGAAATGATGATCCCGATGATGATCAACCCCAAGGAGACCTCATAGGAGATCATCTGCGCGGCAGAGCGGAGCGAGCCAAGGAAAGGATATTTGGAGTTGGACGCCCAGCCCCCCATGATCACGCCGTAAACTTCCAACGAAGAGATCGCGAAGACAAAGAGGATGGCCACGTTGATATTCGACAGAACCCAACCGTCACTGAAGGGGATCACGGCCCACATCAAAATGGCAAGTACGAAAGACAACATCGGTGCGAGAAAGAACACCGCGCGGTCCGCACCCGCGGGCACCACGATTTCCTTCACCACATATTTCAGCGCATCCGCAACAGATTGCAGAATGCCCCAAGCGCCCACCACGTTCGGGCCCCGCCGCATCTGAACGGCGGCCCAAACCTTACGGTCGCCATACACCAGAAACAGCAGCGAAATCATCACAAAGGCGATGACAAGAAGGCATTGTGCAACGATCAGCAATGTGATCCCCAAGCCCGTTTGCAGAAATTGATCCATGACGCCTTTTATCCTTCGGCCTTATTCGAGTTCGTCTTCGTCATATCGTCGGTATCCCCTGTTCGCCGCAATCGCGGACGGTGACTTCGGCATCGATTGTTGCCGACCCACGAGGAAGCTCTTTTGAGATGGTGTAAACCGCATCGCCGCGCCAATTACCACCCGTTTGTGCAATGGATGTGCGGACGTGCCGCGTAAATGACGCACCGCGGATCAATGCATATTGCGCCGCAGCACAACGTGCATAGGTATCCACATCCGACCGGTCCCGCGCACCCTTCATCGACACGTGGAAATTCACCAAGTCACCGTCCAGCAGCACCGTTTGAATGCCGCCATAAACCGGCTTAAACTCTGCGCGCGCCACATCATCCCCCCCTGACGGCACACAGGCCGACAGGCTGGCAATTGCCAGAACGCAGGGGGAAAGGGACGCGCGCAGGCTCATATCTTACTCCGCCGCCAAGGGCTTTGTGGACCGCGCCTTGGCAATCGCCGAAAGCTCCCCCATCAGGCTGGAAGCCCGTGCGATGGGATTGGTCAGATAGAAATCCGTGACCGCATAGCGGAAATCGGCATTGGCCGGGTCGCGCAATGGAATACGCTGCCATTCGTTCTCGGCCACCTCGTCGATGTTGCCCAGATGCGGAACCGCAGTCACGATCGCCTTGCGAAGGGTGGCAAGGCTATCCCATGGCAGGGCGTTGCCCATCTCACCCGACAATGCTCGCAAGATAGCCCAGTTTTCCTTGGCCTCGCCGGGCGCAAACCCTGCGCGGGCGGAAAGCTGTGGACGGCCTTCGGTATTGACGAAAAGCCCCGATTCCTCGGTATAGGCAGCGCCGGGCAAGATCAGATCCGCACGATGCGCGCCCCGATCGCCATGGCTGCCCTGATAGATCACAAAGGCACCGGGAGCGATTTCGACCTCATCCGCGCCAAGGTTATAGACAACATCAGCCCCGTCCAGAGCATCGGTCATCCCATGCTCGTTCACCGCACCGACATCCATCGCGCCAACGCGGCCCGCCGCCGTGTGCAAGATCATCAGCTTGCTGTCCGAGGCTTCTGCCATCGCCATCGCTTGCGACAGGATGGCCTCACCGTCTGCCTCGTTCAACGCGCCCATGCCGAGGATGATAATCGATGGGTTTTCCTTGACCTTATCGGAGCATTTGGTTTTCGCCAGCTCCATCAAAGCCGCGCGGCCATTGCCCTTATGCGCATAGTCATAGGTCAGATCAACGGCCGGGCCGACCAGATCAACATCGCAACCATTGGTCCAGGCCTTGCGGATGCGGGCATTCAAAACCGGGCTTTCGACACGTGGGTTGCTGCCGATCAACAAGACATATTTGGCCTCGTCGATATCCTCGATGCTTGCCGTCCCGACATAGGCAGAGCGGTTGCCTGCGGGCAGCTTGGCCTTATCGGTGCGGCATTCGACCTTGCCGCCCATCCCTTCGATCAGGGTTTTCAGAGAAAACGCAGCCTCAACCGGCACCAGATCACCGACCAGACCGGCGACCTTCTTGCCCTTCATCGCGGCAGATGCAGCCTTGAGTGCCTCATCCCAGCCCGCTTTGCGCAAGCGACCGTTTTCACGGATATAAGGCGTATCAAGACGCTGACGGCGCAGACCGTCCCAAACGAAACGGGTCTTATCGGAAATCCATTCCTCATTCACGCCGTCATGGTTGCGCGGCAAAATGCGCATCACTTCGCGGCCCTTGGTATCCACGCGGATATTGGCCCCAAGCGCATCCATCACGTCGATGGTCTCTGTCTTGGTCAATTCCCAAGGCCGCGCGGTAAAGGCATAGGGCTTGGAGGTCAGCGCACCAACCGGGCAAAGGTCGATGATATTGCCCTGCAGGTTGCTGTCGAGCGTGGCACCCAGATAGGTGGTGATCTCGGCATCCTCACCGCGGCCGGTTTGGCCCATGGTCAGGATCCCGGCCACCTCAGAGGTGAAGCGCACACAACGTGTGCAGGAAATACAACGCGTCATGGTGGTGGACACCAGCGGCCCAAGATCAAGGTTCTCGCTCGCGCGCTTTGGTTCGCGGAAACGGCTGAAGTCGACACCGTAGGCCATCGCCTGATCTTGCAAGTCGCATTCGCCACCCTGATCGCAGATCGGGCAATCAAGCGGGTGGTTGATCAGCAAGAACTCCATCACGCCTTCGCGCGCCTTTTTGACCATCGGGCTGTTGGTCTTGACCACAGGGGGCTGGCCCTCAGGTCCGGGGCGCAAATCCTTGACCTGCATCGCACAAGAGGCCGTAGGCTTGGGCGGACCGCCAACAACCTCGACCAGACACATGCGGCAATTGCCCGCAATCGTCAGCCGCTCATGGTAGCAAAAGCGCGGGATCTCAATCCCAGCCAAATCAGCTGCCTGGATAAGGGTCATGGCCGGATCAACCTCGACCTCGATGCCGTCAATGATGATTTTCTTGAGGTTGGACATGCCTTTACTCCGCCATCCGCTGTGCTGGTGCCGGAAGTCCCCGGTCAGCGCTGTTCATTTCCGGCCTTTGGCCAGTATCATTTCTGCTCTTCGCCATCACGCGCAGCCCTCCACAATCAACCAAGTACTGCCCTGAAAGCGGTCCTTGATAGAGGTCTTGGCGCGGGTGACACAAAAACGGTCCGCCGCGCGCCGCGCCTCCTGGCCTTCCCAATTCTCGAACGGACGCCCGATACGGGAAACTTCAACCGCCCCCGTCGGCCGTTTGGCCACGTCATAGCTGACCCCGTCCAGCACAATCGGCGCCCGCGGCAAGGGGGGCACGGATGTCGCACAGGCCGAAAGCACAAGCGCGCAAACTGTCAGGGGAAAGCCGGGGTGCATCATTCTGCTGCCATCGCCCCCATGCGGCCAGTCTTTTGCGCCTTGATCCGGTCCTCGATCTCTTCGCGGAAATGCCGCACGAGACCCTGGATAGGCCAAGCCGCCGCATCGCCAAGTGCACAAATAGTGTGGCCTTCGACCTGTTTGGTCACATCAAGCAGCATGTCGATTTCCTCGACCTCTGCCTCACCACGCACAAGCCGGTCCATGACCCGCATCATCCAGCCTGTGCCTTCGCGGCAGGGCGTACACTGGCCACAGGATTCGTGTTTGTAAAACGCCGACAAGCGCCAGATCGCCTTGATCACATCGGTAGACTGATCCATGACGATCACTGCCGCCGTGCCAAGGCCCGACTTCTGCTCTCGCAGCCAGTCGAAATCCATGATCGCATCCCCGCATTGATCCGCGTTCAACAGCGGCACCGAAGAACCGCCCGGAATAACCGCCTTGATGTTTTTCCAGCCGCCGCGCACGCCGCCACAGTGACGGTCCAGCAACTCACGCAGCGGGATCGACATGGATTCCTCAACCACACAAGGATTTACCACATGGCCGGAAATCCCGAACAGCTTGGTCCCCGCATTGTTAGGCCGCCCGAAGGAGGTAAACCACTCCGGCCCGCGCCGAAGGATCGTGGGAACAACCGCGATGGATTCGACGTTGTTCACCGTGGTCGGGCAACCATAAAGACCGGCCCCCGCAGGGAATGGCGGCTTCATCCGCGGCATGCCCTTTTTGCCCTCAAGGCTTTCCAACAGCGCGGTTTCCTCACCACAGATATAGGCCCCTGCCCCGTGGTGCAGATAGAGGTCGAAATCCCAACCAGATTTGGCGGCATTCTTACCCAAAAGCCCCGCATCATAGCATTCGTCGATCGCGGCCTGAAGCGCCTCACGCTCACGGATGTATTCACCGCGCAGATAGATATAGCAGGCATGTGCCCCCATCGCAAAAGAGGCAATCAGCGCCCCTTCGATCAGGGTGTGCGGATCATGACGCATGATCTCGCGGTCTTTACAGGTGCCTGGCTCGGATTCGTCGGCATTGATCACCAGATAGGACGGGCGTCCGTCGCTTTCCTTGGGCATGAAGGACCACTTCAACCCGGTGGGAAAGCCCGCGCCACCACGACCGCGAAGCCCCGAAGCCTTGACCTGATCCACCAGCCAGCCGCGCCCCTGTTGGATAAAACCCGCAGTTCCATCCCAATGGCCGCGCTTCTTCGCACCAGCAAGGGAGCGGTCATGCATCCCGTAAAGATTGGTAAAGATCCGATCCTGATCTTTCAGCATGTCATGCCCTCAATTATTCCCGGAGGAGGATTTGTTCCGCCGCCAGATCCGATAAGTTACAACCATCGTCCAAAAGAACGCGGCCAATGCGGCCAAGTCGAACAGAAAGACAAAGCGTGCCTCCCAGCCGAAGTGACCCCCGATCCATTGCGCGCCAAGCCAACACGCCATCGTGGCAACCAAAACAACCGCCACCATCCGTGAGTCGCGTGCGTTCTGGATATCAGCTTTTCTGGGTTGGGTTTTGGTCATCTCACGCCCCCCCCGCCCATGCCGACAGGTTTCGAAAACCCTGTGCTTATACCCGTTGCCAAACCTTGTACCAAAACCACCCCTGCCGCAGCCAAGCGATGAAGGCCACGCTGCAAAACAGCCAATTTGCGGCCTGAGCCGATCATCTGCCTAAGATCATCGGCGGCGATAAGAGGCGTCGCTGCCAACGGTGGCATATGTTGCGACACCACCCTTTGCCCAATCCGAAACGCCCGAGCCAAGAACAAACAGGCCGCAACAGCGCAAATCAAACCAAGCATAAAGGTGCGAAAAAGAAACGCCACCAACAGGCCAAAGCCTGTCCCCATAGCCCAGCACATGCCGGTACAGGTATAGATGTGTGGTTTCTTTTGCATTCCAACCTTCCTTAGACCCTACAGCCGTTAACCGTCACTCCCTTTATCAGCCCGACGCGAAAACTCTGTCTCTCCGCCTTTGGCCAAAATCTTCGCTTGTGCGACCCAAGTATCCCGCGTCACCCGTCCCTTGAAACCCTCCAGGTTCTCATCGACCCAAGCGACCTGTTCCGCGGTCCAATTCGCAATCTGGTCAAAGTGATAAAACCCAAGACTGTTACACAAGGTTTCCAGCTTTGGCCCGATCCCCTTGATCAGCTTAAGGTCATCGGCCTTGCCATCCCGCGCTGCAGTCAGCCCCTCGGGCTTGACCGCGACAACAGGCTTCTCATCTGCCTGTGGTGGACGCGCTTTTTTGACCGCATCCGTATTGGCAGCCTTATCCGAGGCCGCCTCTTGCGCCTCGGTCATCGGCTTATCCGTAACCTCGGCGGGCTGATCCGCGCTTGATTTTCCCAGCCAAGGGGTCAGGATCGGAACCTCGGCCCCGTCGATCCGCTTGACAGTATCGCCGATATCAACGGCGGCCTGCGCGCTTGCATTATAGGGTTTGCGCCCGGCCTCATATTCCTTGAGGCTGGTTAGCCCACCCAACGGCTCTGCGGCATAGCGACCGTTTTGCGGGCCGGGTACTGGCACTTCGCCCTTGGAGAAGCGGGCGATCAGATCACGCAGGCTGTCAGCGGTCAGATCCTCATAATAATCTTTGCCGATCTGCGCCATAGGCGCATTGCTGCACGCGCCAAGACATTCGACCTCTTCCCAGCTGAACTTGCCATCCGCTGAAACCGTATGCGGTTTTTCCGCGATCAGCTCTTTACAGACCGCAACCAAATCCTCTGCCCCGCAAATCATGCAGGACGTGGTGCCGCAAATCTGGATGTTCGCAATGGTGCCGCGCGGCTCCAGCTTGAACATGAAGTAAAACGTCGCAACCTCAAGACCGCGAATGAAGGGCATATCCAGCATATCGCAAACATATTCGATCGCAGGCCGAGTCAACCAGCCTTCCTGCTCATGCGCACGCCAGAAAAGCGGGATGATGGCAGATGCCTGGCGCCCTTCCGGGTATTTTGAGATCTGTGCCTCGGCCCAGGTCTGGTTCGCCGGTGTAAACGCGAAATGGCTGGGTTGTTCTTTGTGCAGACGGCGTAGCATCAGGCGGCTCCGTTCGAAATCATGGCAACAGAATATTTAGGACTGAGGGCAACGCTAGATCTTTGGCACGCCCAAGCCGCCGATCCGGCAGCCAAGGCAAACCCAAGGGAGGCCAGATAGAACAGCATCAACGGTCAATCTCCCCGAACACGACATCCATAGTTCCGATAATCGCGGCGACATCGGCCAATTGGTGGCCTTTGCACATGTGATCCATCGCCTGAAGGTGCAAAAAGCCCGGCGCACGGATCTTGGCGCGGTAGGGTTTATTGGTGCCATCCGCCACCAGATAGACGCCAAATTCACCCTTGGGGGCCTCAACAGCAGCGTAAACCTCACCCGCGGGCACATGGAAGCCTTCGGTATAAAGTTTGAAGTGGTGGATAAGCGCCTCCATCGAGGTTTTCATCTCACTGCGCTTTGGTGGCGTGATCTTACCACGCGCCAGCACGTCACCCGGCTCATTGCGCAGCTTTTCGACGGCCTGACGGATGATCGAGGTGCTTTCGCGCATTTCCTGCATCCGGCACAAATAGCGGTCATAGCAATCGCCATTCTTGCCAACCGGAATTTTGAAGTCGAATTCATCATAGCATTCATAGGGCTGCGCGCGACGCAAATCCCATGCAAGGCCGGAACCGCGCACCATGACGCCCGAGAAACCCCAATCGAGGATCTCTTGCTCCGATACCACGCCAATATCGGCGTTGCGCTGTTTGAAAATCCGGTTTTCCGACAGCAACCCGTCGATATCATCCAGAACACGCGGGAAGTCCTGTGCCCAAGTGTCGATATCCTCGATCAACGCGGGCGGTAGATCCTGATGAACACCGCCGGGGCGGAAATAGGCGGCGTGCAGACGCGCACCGCACGCCCGCTCATAGAATACCATCAGCTTTTCACGTTCCTCAAAACCCCAAAGCGGCGGGGTCAGCGCGCCGACGTCCATTGCCTGCGTGGTCACGTTCAAAAGGTGGTTCAACACACGGCCGATTTCAGAAAACAAGACGCGGATAAGCTGGGCACGACGCGGAACCTCGACGCCCGTCAGCTTTTCGATGGCCAAGCACCAGGCATGCTCCTGATTCATCGGCGCCACATAGTCGAGCCGGTCGAAATAGGGCAGATTCTGTAGGTAGGTCCGGCTTTCCATCAGTTTTTCGGTGCCACGGTGAAGCAGGCCGATATGCGGATCGCAACGCTCTACAATCTCGCCATCCAGTTCAAGCACCAGACGCAAAACGCCGTGGGCCGCAGGGTGCTGCGGGCCGAAGTTCAGGTTGAAATTACGGATCTTCTGCTCGCCCGTCAGCGCATCATGAGAGCCGTCATCATAGGTGTGAATGTCGCCGTCCATCACTTCGCCCCTTCTTTCTTCTCATCACCCGGAAGCACATATTGCGCACCTTCCCATGGCGACATGAAATCAAACTGGCGGTATTCCTGCACCAGCTTGACAGGCTCATAAATCACGCGCTTTTGCGCCTCGTCATAGCGTACCTCGGTATAACCCGTGGTCGGGAAATCCTTGCGCAGCGGGTGGCCGCGGAAACCGTAGTCGGTCAAAATGCGGCGCAGGTCGGGATGGCCCGAAAACAAGATGCCGAACATGTCGAAAACTTCACGCTCAAACCAATTGGCCGAAGGGTAAAGCGAGGTGATAGAAGGCACCATCTCATCCTCACGCACCGACATTTTTACGCGGATACGCTGGTTTTGATACATCGACAAGAAGTGATAGACCACGTCAAACCGCGCAACGCCCCGTGTAGGGTAATCCACCGCAGTGATATCAACCAATGTCGAGAAACGGCAGCTCGCGTCCGTTTTCAGGTAATCCACAAAGGCCAGCAACGCCGAGGGCTGAATGGTAACCGTCAACTCATCATGCAACAGCTCGGTCGATACGATGTCATCCGCGTGGCGCAACTCCAGACGGGCGGCCAGTTCTGTCAGGGCTTCGATCATCTCTGTCACTCCTTAACGAACCAGCGTGCCGGTGCGGCGAATTTTGCGCTGCAACTGCAAGATGCCATAAAGCAAGGCCTCAGCCGAGGGCGGGCAGCCGGGAACGTAGATATCCACCGGAACGATACGGTCACACCCGCGCACCACCGAATAGCTGTAGTGGTAATAGCCGCCGCCATTGGCACAAGACCCCATGGAGATCACATAGCGCGGCTCGGGCATCTGGTCATAGACCTTGCGCAGCGCGGGCGCCATCTTGTTGGTCAGCGTACCGGCAACGATCATCACATCCGACTGGCGGGGTGAGGCGCGGGGCGCGAAACCGAAACGCTCGGCGTCATAGCGCGGCATCGCGGTGTGCATCATCTCAACCGCGCAGCACGCCAGACCGAATGTCATCCAGTGCAAGGACCCTGTCCGCGCCCAGTTGATGATATCCTCGGTCGAGGTCAGCAGGAAACCCTTGTCCTGCAACTCTGCGTTCAGCGCCTGGGTGGACACGTCAAGGTCTGCCCCTGCGGTATTTGCACCGGCCATCACTCCCATTCGAGCGCCCCCTTCTTCCATTCATAAGCAAAACCAACCGTCAGGACGGCCAAGAAAACCATCATCGACCAGAAGGCCGTCATCGAGATTTCACCAAACGCCACGGCCCAAGGGAACAAGAACGCCACCTCAAGGTCAAAAATGATGAACAGGATCGACACAAGATAGAACCGGACATCAAACTTCATCCGCGCATCGTCAAAAGCGTTGAATCCGCACTCATAGGCCGACACTTTTTCCGGGTCCGGATTGCGCACCGCAAGAATGACGGCCGCCAAAAGCAACACCAATCCCAAGCCAACGGCAATTGCCAATAAAATGATGATGGGCAGATATTCCCGAAGAAGGTGGTCCACGAAGATGCTCCTATCGCTGGCTGCACGCAGGCTTCTGCCACCAAGGGGCAGAGGACTCTCTATTCATCATGTACTCCGCCCCCTTGACGGGGTCAACCGAAGGCGAAGGGAAAACAGGTGAAAATGCGGGCAAATACACCCGACAAAAATAGTAAGTTATATGTGTAATTCAGGGTTTAGCGGGCCCATCCCGGCTTCTCCTTGGCAAAGAAGGCCGCGACCCCCTCAGCGCTTTCGGGGCTTTCCCAACGGGTGACAAGGGCGGCGATGCTAGCCTCTATTTGTGCGGGGCCGCTGGTGGATGAAAGCGTGGCAATAAGGGCCTTTGCCTCAGCCACGGCACCAGGGGCGCAAGACAAATAAGGCCTTACTTCAGCTTCAATCGCGGCGTCCAGATCATCGGGGGCAACAGCCCGCGCCAAGAGATCAAGCGCCACCGCTTCTTGCGCGTCAAACAGGCGGGCCGAGGCAAAGACCCTGCGCGCCTTGGCCGCACCCATTCTGGCCACCACATAGGGGCCGATGGTCGCAGGGATCAGGCCCAGACGGGTTTCGGTCAGTCCAAAGCGCGCCCCCGCCGCGCCGATGGCCACATCACAGACCGACATCATTCCCACACCGCCGCCATAAGCCTGTCCGTGAACACGCCCGATCAGGGGTTTGGGCAATGTATCAAGGGCGGCCAGCATCATCGCCAGCTTGCGTGCCTCGGCGGCGCGAGTCGGACCGTCGGCACCCATCTGTTCCTGCATCCACGCCAGATCGCCACCGGCGCAAAAGCTGTCACCCTCGGCGGCAAGCACCACCACGCGCACGGCGCTGTCTGCCGCCAGAACGCCCGCAGCCTCGGTCAGCTCGGCGATCATCAGGGCCGAAAGGGCATTGCGCTTTTCAGGGCGCGCCAGTGTCAGCCTGGCCACACCGCGCGTGTCGGTTTCAATACGAATGGTTTGATATGTCATGCCTGTTCCCCCTGCCCGCGCATCGCGCGCGCCATTGTTGCGGCTTGCGCCAATAGCCCGGTGTCCAAAGCGCAATCATAGCCATTTTCGGCCAGATAGGCGGCCACCGCCTCGGTCGCGACGTTACCTGCGGCACCGGGCGCATAGGGGCACCCGCCAAGCCCGCCCACGGCCGCATCAAACACCCGTAAGCCGCGCGCCAGCGAGGCACCAATGTTCTCCAGCGCCCGCCCGTTGGTGTCATGGTAATGCCCTGCCAGCCTTTCGGCGGGCAAAGCGTCCAGCACCGCCGCCAGCATGGCGTCGATTGTGTCGGGCGTGCCTTGGCCGATGGTATCGCCGAGGCTGACCTCATGACAGCCCATATCGCGCAGGGCCGCCACCACCCGCGCCACCGCAGCGGGGGCAACCGGCCCGTCAAAGGGGCAATCCGTGACACAGGAAACATAACCGCGCAGGGCGATCCCGTCCCGTTTCGCAGCCTCGGCCACGGGCGCAAAGCGTTCAAGGCTTTCGGCGATGGTCGCATTCAGGTTGGCCTTGGAGAACCCCTCCGAGGCAGAGGCGAAAATCGCCACCTCATCCGCGCGAGCGGCGCGGGCGGCCTCATAGCCCTTCATGTTGGGGGTCAGCGCGCCATAGATCACCCCCGACGCGCGGGTGATCTGCGCCATCACCTCGGCGCTACCGGCCATTTGCGGCACCCATTTGGGCGAGACAAAACTTGCCACCTCTATCCGGCGAAAGCCTGCACGCGACAACAGATCAATCAGCGCGACCTTTTCCGCGGTCGGGATCAGCCGTGCCTCGTTTTGCAACCCGTCGCGCGGGCCGACCTCATAGATCTCGACAAAGCTCATGCCTCCTCCTCCAGCAAGATCAACGCAGCGCCGGCCTCAACCTGCGCGCCCTCAACGGCGAGGACCTCAGCCACGATGCCATCGCGGGCGGCGGTCAGGGTGTGCTCCATCTTCATTGCTTCGAGGATACACAGCCGGTCGCCGGCCGTCACCGTCTGACCTGCCCCCACAAACACCGCTTTCACCAAGCCCGGCATCGGAGACAAGGTCGCATTGCCCGAACCCGCCCCCGCCGCGGCCCGCGCCAAAAGGTCAACCGGCGTAAAGATAAAGGCACCCTCGGGGGCAAAGACCGTTACCGTCGCCCCTGTTTTCTGTGCGGGGATCATCGGCGCGCCGTCGATCCGCCAAAGCCCCGCGCGGCGCGTGGCCAGATGGGCAGCATCCCCTAGCGTGACACGGGCCGCATCGGGGCCAAGCGGTTCCACCGTGGCATCAATCTGTGCGCCCTCATGCATCAGGGCGACCGCGTGACACAAAGGTGCCCATTGGGTAAAGCCCGAAAGCGCATCATCCGTCAGATCGGCCGCGACCAAAGCCGCCAATGCCTTGATCGGGCCGCTTGCGGCGGGGGCAGCAACCAGCGCCTCCAGATCACGCTCAATCAGGCCGGTATCCACATCGCCCTTGGCAAAGCCCGCATGGCGCGACAAGGCCCCTAGAAAGGCAAGGTTGGTAACAGAGCCCGCCACCTGCGTTTGCCCCAAGGCCCGTGACAGCTGTGACAAAGCCACCGCGCGGGTCGGGCCATGGACGATGATCTTGGCGATCATCGGGTCATACCACGGGCTGATGCTATCGCCCTGACGCACGCCGCTGTCGCTGCGGGCATTGGGAGGAAAGGCCAGATGATCGAGCCTGCCTGTCGCGGGCAAGAACCCTGCGGGCACATCCTCGGCATAAAGGCGGGCCTCAAAGGCGTGGCCGTTGATGGTCAGATCCTCTTGGCGCAGGGGCAGGCTCTCGCCGCTGGCCACGCGCAGCTGCCATTCGACCAGATCGACGCCGGTGATGGCCTCGGTCACGGGATGCTCAACCTGCAGACGTGTGTTCATCTCCATGAACCAGAACCGGTCCGCGCGCAGACCCTCGCTGGCGTCCACGATAAATTCGATCGTGCCCGCACCTTTATAGCCGATCGCCCGCGCTGCCTTGACCGCCGCATCGCCCATCGCCTGACGCATATCCTCGGGCATATCGGGGGCCGGCGCCTCTTCGATCACCTTCTGGTGGCGGCGTTGGAGCGAGCAATCGCGTTCAAAGAGATGCACCGCATCGGAGCCATCGCCAAAGACCTGCACCTCGATATGGCGCGGCTTTTCAACATATTTTTCAATCAGCACCGCATCATTGCCAAAGGCGGTTGCCGCCTCTCCCTTGGCGCTGGCAAGCGCATCGGCGAAATCCGCAGGGGTGGCGACCTTGCGCATGCCCTTGCCACCGCCGCCCGCCACGGCCTTGATCAGCACCGGATAGGTGATCTTATCGGCCTCGGACGCCAGAACGGCAGGGTCCTGATTTTCACCCAAATAGCCGGGCACCACGGGAACGCCCGCTGCCTCCATCAGCTTTTTGGCGGCATCTTTCAGCCCCATCGCGCGGATCGCCTTGGCCGAGGGACCGATAAAGGTCAGGCCAGCCCCCTCAACCGCATCAACGAAATCGGGGTTTTCCGACAGAAAGCCATAGCCCGGATGGATCGCCTGCGCGCCCGTGGCCAAGGCGGCCGCAATAATCGCATCGCCGCGCAAATAGCTGTCGCGCGGGGCAGGACCGCCGATATGCACGGCCTCATCTGCTTGGGCCACATGTTTAGCGAGCCGGTCCGCGTCGGAATAAACCGCAACCGTGGACACGCCCAGCTTTTGCGCGGTTTCCATGATGCGGCAGGCGATTTCGCCGCGATTGGCAATCAGAATTTTATCAAACATCTCTACGTCCATTTCTTGGGAGAGCGCCGGGGGCCAGCCCTTGGCCCCCGAGATTAAATTGGCACAAGGCCCGACCTACATGCGGAAGATGCCGAATTTGGTCGGCTCTATCGGGGCATTCAGCGCGGCGGTCAGTGACAGCGACAGAATCTGACGCGTCTTGCGCGGGTCGATGATCCCGTCATCCCAAAGCCGCGCCGCGGCGTAAAGCGGGTGGGATTGTTCCTCGAACATATCGATCGTGGGCTGTTTGAAGGCGGCCTCCTCGGCCTCGGACCAAGTGCCGCCTGCGCGTTCGATCCCGTCACGCTTGACGGTTGCCAAGACGCCCGCGGCCTGCGGGCCACCCATCACCGAGATGCGCGAATTCGGCCATGTCCACAAGAAACGCGGCGAATAGGCGCGACCGGCCATGCCGTAGTTGCCCGCGCCAAAAGAGCCGCCGACCAGCATGGTCACCTTGGGCACATTGGTCGTGGCCACCGCCGTCACCAGCTTGGCGCCGTGGCGGGCGATGCCCTCATTCTCATATTTGCGGCCCACCATAAAGCCGGTGATATTTTGCAAGAACACCAGCGGGATATTGCGCTGACTGCACAGCTCTACGAAATGCGCGCCTTTGACGGCGGCCTCGGAAAACAGCACGCCGTTATTGGCGATAATCCCGACGGGACAGCCGTTGATATGGGCAAAGCCCGTGACCAGCGTTTCGCCAAAGCGTGCCTTGAATTCGTCAAAGCGCGAACCATCCACCACACGGGCGATCAACTCCCGGATGTCATAGGGGGTGCGCAGGTCGGCCGGGACAAGGCCGAGGATTTCCTCGGGGTCATAGGCCGGTTCCTCGGCGGGTTGCCACTGCACCGAAGTGGGCAGAACCGCATTCAGGTTGCCAACCGCCCGCCGCGCAAGGGCCAGCGCATGGGCGTCATCCTCGGCCAGATAATCGGCCACGCCGGACAGACGCGTATGGACATCGCCGCCGCCCAGATCCTCGGCGCTGACGACCTCGCCGGTGGCGGCCTTGACCAAGGGGGGACCGGCCAAAAAGATCGTGCCCTGTTCGCGCACGATGATCGTCACATCCGACATGGCCGGCACATAGGCCCCCCCCGCCGTACAAGAGCCCATGACCACGGCGATCTGGGCAATCCCCTTGGCCGACATGCGCGCCTGATTGTAAAAGATACGACCAAAGTGATCGCGGTCGGGGAACACCTCATCCTGATTGGGCAGGTTGGCCCCGCCCGAATCCACAAGATAGACGCAAGGTAGATGGTTTTCCTCGGCGATCTCTTGGGCGCGCAGGTGCTTTTTCACCGTCATCGGATAATAGGTGCCGCCCTTTACCGTTGCATCATTGCAGACCACCATCACATCGCGGCCCATCACCCGGCCAATGCCCGCAATCACCCCCGCGCCCGGTGCCGCACCGCCATAAAGCCCATGCGCCGCCGTGGCCCCTATTTCCAGAAACGGCGAGCCGGGATCCAGCAGGTTGGCCACCCGTTCACGCGGCGGCATTTTTCCGCGCCCGATATGGCGGGCCATGGATTTTTCACCGCCCCCCGCCGCGGCCAATTGCGCGGCCTGTGCAACGGTTTCCAACATCTCAAGATGCGCCGCACGGTTGCTTTTGGCCGCATCGGTATTGGGAAGAAAAGTAGAGTTCAGTTTCATCTTGTCAATCCTGTCAAACTTTATCTAGGCGGCGAAACGGGAGGGGCAGTTTATGTTCTGGCTCAAGGCCTTATGCGCCATAATGTCGCGGGTCGCGATGAAATTAGATTGATCCAGATCATGGCTAGGACTCGACCCGATATGAAAAACTGGCCGCGCATTAAAAAAGAGAGAACACCTATGAAAACCCTCGCTATAGCCCTGATGACCACCGCGGCCCTTGCGGCCCCTGCCTTTGCCCAATCCCAGGGCGATATGACCTTGGGGCTTGGTATCGGCTATGTGGAGCCGAAATCCGACAATGGCACGCTTGCGGGCGGGGCGACCACGATTGACGGCAATGTGCGCCCCACGGTCACATTTGAATATTTCGTCCGTGACAACCTCGGCATCGAGGTTCTGGCCGCCCTGCCCTTCAAACATGACATCAACATCGGTGGCAGCAAGATCGGCACGACCAAACATCTGCCGCCAACCGTTTCCTTGAATTACCACTTCCCCACAGGTGGCGCGTTCAAACCCTTTGCCGGTGTCGGCATCAACTACACCACCTTCTTTGAGGACCGCACCGATCTGGGTGGTGGCGAGCTCAAGATCGACGACAGCTGGGGCCTTGCCGCCCATGTCGGCGTCGATTACGCGATCAGCGAGAAAGCCGCCCTGCGGATGGATCTGCGCTATATCGATATTGACAGCGACGTCTATCTTGACGGTGCCAAAATCGGTGAGGTTGAGGTCGACCCCGTTGTCTTCGGTGTCTCTTACGTCATGAAATTCTGACCGCTCCCTCGGTTGGATAGGTGCGAGAGGCTGCGGGCATGGTCCGCAGCCTTTTTTCATGACGCATTTCTGGCGCGGGCTCATTTGCCCAGCAACTCACGCCCGATCAACATGCGACGAATTTCCGAGGTGCCTGCCCCGATCTCCATCAGCTTGGCGTCGCGGAACAAGCGGCTGACAACGCTATCACCAAGGTACCCTGCCCCGCCAAGCGCCTGTACGGCCTGATGCGCTTGCACCATCGCCTGCTCGGATGCATAAAGCACGCAGGCGGCGGCATCCTGACGGGTGACCTGACCGCGATCACAGGCGCGCGCCACTTCATAGGTATAGGCACGCGCCGAATTCATCGCCGTATACATATCGGCAACCTTGCCCTGCATCAGCTGGAAATTCCCGATCGGCTGGCCGAATTGTTCACGTGTTTGCAAGTAAGGGATCACCTCATCCAGACAGGCCGCCATAATCCCCGTCCCGATCCCCGAAAGCACCACTCGTTCATAATCAAGCCCCGACATCAGGACACGCACGCCCTTGCCCTCGGTCCCCAGCACGTTTTCAAACGGCACTTCGACGTTGTCAAAGATCAGCTCGGCGGTGTTGGAGCCGCGCATCCCCAGCTTGTCGAAATGCGGGCTGGTGGAGAAACCCTTCATCGTCTTTTCCACGATAAAGGCCGTCATGCCACGGCTGCCCGCCTCGAGGTCGGTCTTGGCATAAACCACCAGTGTATCGGCATCCGGCCCGTTGGTGATCCAGTATTTATGACCGTTCAGAACGTAATAGCCGTCCTTTTTCTCGGCCCGCAGCTTCATCGAGACCACATCCGACCCCGCCCCCGCCTCAGACATCGCAAGCGCGCCGACATGGGTGCCCGCGATCAGCCCCGGCAGGTATTTCGCCTTTTGCGCCGCCGTGCCGTTCAGCTTGATCTGGTTCACACAAAGGTTGGAATGCGCGCCATATGACAGGCTGACCGAGGCCGAGGCCCGCGCGATTTCCTCGGTGGCGATCACATGGGCGAGGTAGCTCATGCCAGCGCCGCCATCCTCTTCGGGGACGGTGATGCCCAAGAGGCCCAGCTCCCCCATCTCGGTCCAAAGTTCGGCCGGAAAGATATTGTCGGCATCAACTGCGGTGGCCATCGGCTTTACCCGTTCCTGCGCCCAGCGATGCACCATATCTTGCAGCGCCGAAATATCTTCTCCCAGATCGAACCGCATAGAGCCCATGAACATGTCGTATCCTCTCCCGTGAACTGAACACATGTTCATTTAATGCGTGCAGGCGCGATTCGTGTCAAGAAAAACTGTCTGTGGCGGCTTTGGGTTGACACGACTGGGACCATGGGCCACCGCTAATTGGCAACGAGAAAGGGGCCGATCATGCAAACCAGAACCAAAGTGACCGCCGGAAATATAGAGTTCAGCAACGCAGGCCCCGTGGCCTTTATCCTTGGTCCCTGCCAGATGGAAAGCCGCGATCATGCGCTGGAAATGGCCGCCGCGATTGATGAAATCACCCGCGCCGTTGGCGTCAAGGCGGTGTTCAAGGCGTCGTATGACAAGGCCAACCGTACCAGCCTGTCAGGCACACGTGGCATCGGCATGGCCCGCGCGATGGAGGTTTTCGCCGAGGTCAAGGAACGCTTTGGCATGCCGGTTCTGACCGATGTGCATGAGGCCGCCCATTGCGCCCCCGCCGCCGAGGTTTGCGATATCTTGCAAATCCCCGCCTTCTTGTGTCGTCAGACCGATCTGTTGATTGCCGCCGCCAAAACAGGCCGGATCATCAATGTGAAAAAGGGACAGTTTCTGGCCCCTTGGGATATGGTCAATGTGGTGGCCAAGATCACCGGATCGGGCAATGATAATGTGATGTTGACCGAACGCGGCGCCAGCTTTGGCTATAACACTTTGGTCAGCGATTTCCGCAGCCTTCCGATTATGGCCGGGACCGGCGCGCCTGTGATCTTTGACGCGACCCATTCTGTGCAACAGCCCGGCGGGCTTGGCGGGTCGTCGGGCGGGCAGCGTGAATTTGTGCCGGTGCTGGCGCGGGCGGCGGTGGCGGTCGGTGTTGCGGGGGTGTTTATTGAAACGCACGGCGACCCCGATAACGCGCCCTCGGACGGGCCGAATATGGTGCCGCTGGATCAGCTTGCGGGGCTTTTGAGCAGCCTCAAGGCAATCGATGCCCTGATCAAAGCCGACTAGGAGATTGGCGGGCGGGGCCATTGCCCGCCCGCCAACCATATCAGTAACCGCGTGCGGCTGAACTCGTCTGTCGTGTATCGGCCCCACCCAGCAAGAGGCCGTCCTCTTCATCCACCACGATGGATTGGGCAGAACCCATGGTCTCCATCACCTGAACGACATGGCCCTTGGCCTCAAGGGCGGCAATAGTATCGGCGCTTAGGCCTTCCTCGACACGCAGAACCTCGGGCAGCCACTGGTGGTGGATGCGCGGGGCCACAGTTGCCTCGGCCACGTTCATGCCGTGATCGATCACGTTCATGATCATCTGGATCACCGTCGTGATGATGCGCGACCCACCCGGGCTGCCGGTCACCATGAACACCTTGCCGTCCTTCATCACCAAGGTCGGGCTCATCGAGGACAGGGGGCGTTTGCCCGGCTCAACCGCATTGGCATCGCCGCCGATCAAACCATAGGCGTTCATCACGCCCGGCTTGGCGGCAAAGTCGTCCATCTCGTTGTTCATCAAGACGCCGGTGCCATCGGCAACCATACCCGACCCGTAAGAGAAGTTGATCGTATAGGTGTTGGACACCGCATTCCCGTCCTTATCCACAATCGAGAAATGCGTGGTCTGATCGCTCTCATAGGGTGCCAGATCGGCGGGTTTGATATCCTCCGAAGGTGTCGCACGGCTTAGGGAAATGCCCTTGCGGATATCGGCGGCATAGTCCTTGGACATCAACTCTGCCTGCGGAACATCATAGAAATCCGGATCGCCCAGATATTCGGAACGGTCGGCATAGGCGCGCTTCATCGCCTCGGCCATCAGGTGTATCGTATCCGAAGAATTATGCCCCAGCCAGCCGATGGGATATTCCTCAAGCGTGTTGAGGATCTGCACGATATGGATCCCGCCGGATGAGGGTGGCGGCATCGACACAATCTCATAGCCGCGGTAGGTGCCGCTGACCGGATCGCGGCTCAGCGCCTTATAGCCTGCCATATCTTCCATCGTGATGCGCCCGCCCGAGGCCTGGACCGCATCGACGATATGCTGCGCGGTTTCACCCTTATAAAACCCGTCGGGGCCCTCGTCGGCAATCCGCTGAAGCGTTGCGGCCAGATCGGATTGGATCAACCGGTCGCCCGGTTCAAAGAAGGCACCGCCTTCCTTATAGAAGATCGTCTCAGAGGACGGCCATTTCTTGAGCCGGCTTTCCAGCCCGATCAGGCTGTCGGCCAGATCGGCGGTGACAACAATCCCGTCGCGCGCAAGACCGATGGCCGGTTGCAACACATCAGACAGGCTCATGGTGCCGTATTGTTCAAGCACCATCTGCATACCCGCAACGGTTCCGGGCACGCCGGTCGCAAGGCCGGTAAAGCGCGATTTCTCGCTGTCGGCATCGCCTGCATCATCAAGGAACATATCACGATCGGCACTCATGGGCGCCATTTCGCGGTAATCGATGGCCTTGGTTTCGCCGGTTTCGGCGTCATGAACCATCATAAACCCACCGCCGCCAAGATTGCCCGCACGCGGCAGGGTCACGGCCAGCGCAAAGGCCACGGCAACACCGGCATCCGCCGCATTTCCGCCTGCTTTCAGGATATCACGCCCGACTTCTGCGGCAATTTCCTCTTGGGCCACGACCATGCCGTTCTGGGCCCAAGCTGGGTGAATCCGGTCCATTCCGCTATAAATTGCGGCCTCTTGTGCCATGCCCGCCATCGGCGCGAGTACCAATGCGCCGCTTACGGCAACTGCGAATGTTCGCTTCATCAAACTGTCACTCCCGTTGTTCACGTAAGGGAAGCTTAGACAGCGTTAACCAAGACGGCAAGCCGCAAAACCCGCGACTCTTTCTTGTCACTCGGGCAGCGCCCCACAAAAGCCGCCGCTGGCCGCCAGCCCCGATCCAAAGGCAAGCATCGGCGGCGCGCGATAGGGGTTTGGCGGGCTGGCAATAACATCCAGCCCGATCAGTGCCACCAAACCGAAAATCGCCAGTGACGCGGTAAAACGGCGGGTCATGCGCGTGCCTCCAATCCTAGAAGAGGCCGCAGACGGATACCGACAAAGGCTCCGGCAAAGGCGGCAATGAACCAGACCCAACCATGCAAGCTGCCGGTTGCGATACCAGAAAAGAACGCGCCTACATTACAGCCAAAAGCCAGCCGCGACGAATAGCCAAGCACCAAGCCCACGACGACCGTCGCCACCCAGGCCCGCGCCGGATAGGACGGTAACGCCTGTGAAAGCCCGCCACGCCGCCAGGCCGCCACCCCGAAGGCCCCCGCAATCAGCCCGATATCGGTCAGTGATGTGTAATCCGTCAGCAGGCTTGTATTCAGCCGTTGCACCGACCCCGACGCCGCCCAGAACGCGGAGCCCGACAGATCAGCCCCAAGCGCCACGGCCCCTTTGGCAGCCCACAGCCCCAGCCCGTAGACCACGCCCCAAGGCTGGCCCGCCACCACAAGGTTACCGACCGCCAGCGCTGCCAGAACGCAGGCCGCCACGACATAGCGCGCAGGCAGCTTGCGCGTGCCGGGCTTGCCCAAAATCCAGAACAGCCCTGCCGTTAGCCCCAGGCCCGCAAGGGTGATCACAAGCCCCAAACCACCACGCAATGTCAGGATCGGCAAGGCCCCCAGATCCGTCCACCAGACCAGATGATAGGCCCCCGCAAAACTGCCAATCGCAAAGAACGGCAGTGCCAGCAGGCCAATCGGATTGCCCGACCCCGCATTGACCAAAGTGCCCGAGCCGCAGCCCAAAACCACCTGCATCGCCGCGCCGAACACAAAGGCCCCGCCGATCATCGCCCAGCCAATCGGGGCCTGTGCCCCGCTAAGCTCTTCGGGGTGGGCGGCCAGCAGCGGGATCGCCACGCAGGCCACCAAACCAATCGCCAGAAGCTGAGCGAACACACCCGCAGGCTCACGGCGCAGGATCATCGCGCGCCAAGGCCCCGCAAAGCCAAATCGCAATCCCTCCAGCGCCACGCCAAACCCGAGCCCAAGCGCAAGCATCAGCCCGAACCGCGCGCCCGCAAACAGCGCCACCAAAACCACCAGAACGGCCGCAGCCCCGATCAGCGCGCTGCGTCCAAATACCAAATTGGACGTCCGCGCCTGTGCATAAGAAATATCAGACATCGGTCAGCCACCCAAAAGCTGGTTGAACAGATGCGCGATCAGACCCGGCTGGTTGGCCATCTCACCATCGGTCTGGGAATACTCGACCATCGAGCCGGCATAGAGCTTTACATTCTCGATACCCGCGACCTCGGACATGGCAAACCAATCGGTCGCGGCCCAATGTCCGGTATTGCAAAATGCGACCACGGGCTGGTTCGATGTGCCGCCCAGCTTGGCCCGAAGCGCCTCCAGATCGGGGTCGGCATTGATCGCCGTCGCACCGGGACGAAAGAAATCGGTATGCGGCAGGTTCACGGCACCCGGCAGCGTGCCGGGGCGATCGGCCGCGTCATGCATCTTTTTGCCGTTGAAAAACGAACCGGGGCGCGAATCGACCAAAGTGGCCTGCTCGGTGCCCGCAACCACAGCCGAGACCTCGGCGGTATCGGCGGTCCATGCATTATTCCATGTGATATCCAGCTCGGTCGGCACCGGCGCGTTGGCCTGCGTTGACAGCGGCAGCCCCGCATTGACCCAGGCCGTTGCCCCCCCGTTCAGCACCGCCAGATCGGTAAAGCCCGAGCTTTTCAACGTCCAGTACACCCGCGCCGCCGCGCCGAAGTCGCTATCGGTATCGCCCTGCGACACAATGACCACCGGACGGTCCACCTCAAGCCCCAGCGCCTCATAGGTCAGCTCAAGATCCGTTACTGCGGGCACCGCACCGGGGTTGGATTCCGGCCCGCGAAACAAGCCGTAGGGACCAGAGACCGCTCCTGCGATATGGCCTGCCTCGAAACCCTTGGGACGAATATCCAGAATAACCGCCTCATGGGCCGCACCCGATGCCAGTTCGGCAGGCATGATCAACGGGCCGAAATCGCTCGCCAAAGCGGTGGTTGCGCAAATCGCGGCAAGGCCGGTCAAGGAAGACAGCATGATCCGTTGCATAATGAAACCTTTTCGAAATGAGATGTTTTACCTCCATTTTCGCAAAGTCATTGCGGGTGCAAGGAACATCAGCACCCAAAACCGATGCCCAGCCGGAATAAATTCCCGACGAACCCGATGACGAAACAACAATCACCTGCCCGCCAACGGATCGTGCAAACGTGCCTCTGTCAATGCGGCCAAACACAGGAAAAGGGTTCTTATTGCCTATATCTACATTTCACCTTCACGCGACAGCAACAGCGAGGACACCAAGAGACCCGCTGTCTGGCCTTTGTGGGTGCAAGTCGTGGCGCGTCGCGGCTTACGTCACGGCGTGCTTTCTCGCCCTTGCAAAAAGCTGCATCATCGCCATGATGTCCTTGTCGATGCCTTGGCTGTCTCCGGTTTTCCGGCTTTGCTTGCTGGGCATCCACCATTAAAACGCCGCATCCGAATCGCGGCCTTACAACGAGGGAAGACAAGATGTCTCTTAAAACTACGCTTGCGACTGGTCTGGTGATGACCGCGCTCTTGGCCCCTGCGGCCTTTGCCAAGACAATGGTCTATTGCTCCGAAGGGTCGCCCGAGGGCTTTGATCCGGCGCTGTTTACCACAGGCACCACATTTAACGCCTCCTCTCAGGCGGTGTACAACCGTCTGGTCGAATTCGACGGTGCCACCACAGCAACCAAACCCGCATTGGCCGAAAGCTGGGAAGTGTCCGAAGACGGGTTGGAATATACCTTTAAACTGCGCGAAGGCGTGAAATTCCAGTCCAATGACGCCTTCACCCCGTCCCGCGATTTCAACGCCGACGATGTGATCTTTACCTTTGACCGTCAGCGCGATGAGGCCAATCCCTATTTCACCTATGAGGGCGGCAGCTGGGAGTATTTCAACTCCATGTCGATGTCCGATCTGATCACGGAAATCGTCAAGGTCGACGATTATACCGTGAAATTCGTGCTGAGCCGTCCCGAAGCGCCGATGATCGCCAACCTCGCGATGGATTTCGCCTCGATCGTGTCCAAGGAATATGCCGATGCCATGCTTGAGGCAGGCACGCCTGAGATGCTGAACCAGGCGCCGATTGGCACCGGGCCGTTCTCTTTTGTGGCCTATCAAAAGGATGCGGTTATCCGCTATGCCGCCAACCCTGATTACTGGGCAGGCGCGTCACCGCTGGACAATCTGGTCTTTGCGATCACAACCGACGCCTCGGTTCGCTATCAAAAGATGAAGGCTGGCGAGTGCCACCTGATGTCCTATCCCAACCCTGCCGATGTGGCAGCGATGCAAGAAGACGCCGATCTGGTGGTTCAGGAACAAGAGGGCCTGAACGTCGGTTATCTGGCCTATAACACCAAGGTTGCGCCTTTTGATAACGTCAACGTGCGTCGCGCGCTGAATATGGCGGTCGACAAGCAGGCGATTCTGGATGTGGTCTTCCAAGGCGCCGGCAGCATTGCCAAGAACCCGATCCCGCCTGCGATGTGGTCCTATAACGACGCGGTAGAGGATGACGCCTATGACCCCGAAGCGGCCAAGCAGATGCTGGCTGATGCGGGTGTCTCGGATCTGTCGATGAAGATCTGGGCAATGCCTGTGCAGCGCCCGTATAACCCCAATGCCCGCCGTATGGCCGAGCTGATGCAAGAAGACCTCGGCAAGATCGGCGTCTCGGTGGAAATCGTATCCTATGAGTGGGGCGAGTATCTGGAGCGCGCCAAGGCCGAAGATCGTGACGGTGCGGTTCTGCTGGGCTGGACCGGCGACAATGGTGACCCGGACAACTTCCTTGCCGTTTTGCTGGGCTGTGATGCCGTGGGCAACGCCAACCGCGCGCAGTGGTGCAACGAAGACTTCGACGCGCTGGTCCAAAAAGCCAAGGTGACGGCCGATCAGGCAGAGCGCACCAAGCTTTATGAAGAAGCGCAGCTGATCTTCAAGGATCAAGCGCCTTGGAGCACGATCGCCCATTCGGTGACCTTCACGCCAATGCGCAAAGAGGTTCAGGGCTATGAGATGAGCCCGCTCGGCTCTGTCCGTTTCTATGGCGTTGACCTCGCCGAGTGATCTATTGATACGGGAGGGGGCCAGACGGCCCCCTCCCCCCCTGAGCCATTTGCCAAGGTAAGAAACACTATGACCGACCGCTATGCCGAACACCGTGCGATTGCGCGGGACTTGGGCGTTGATGCTATTGCCCTCGTGCCCGGCAGTAACTTTGAACGTCTGTTCAATGCCAGCTTCGGCAGCCATGAACGGCCCATGGTTATCATCATCCCCGTAACCGGCGCGCCGGTGGCCTTGGTCCCAAACCTTGAGCTGCTGTCTTTTGAGGCGCTTGGATTTGAGGGCGCTGTTTTTGATTGGCGCGACCAGACCGGATACCGCGATGCTTTTGCCGCGATGGCCGCACATCTGCCGCTGACCTCGCTTGCGGTTGAGGGTCAGGTGATGCGGGTGTTTGTCCACCACGCGCTGGCTGCGGCCTATCCCGATCTGCGTATTCTGGATGCCGAGAAACAGATCTCGGGCCTGCGTTTGCGCAAAACCCCTGATGAGATTTCTGCGCTGACCGGCGCAATCCGTCTGTCCGAGGCCGCACTTGCCGAAACCATCGCCGAGGTGAAGCCCGGCATGACCGAACGGCAGGTCGAGAGCCTGCTGGTGGCAGCCCTCTTTCGCAACGGGGCCGAGGGGCTTTCCTTCGGGCCGATTGTGGCCGCAGGTGGCAATGCCGCCAAGCCCCATGCCCATGCGCGCGATGTGGCGATTGCGCCCGGTGATGCGCTGCTGATCGATTTCGGCGGGCGCAAGGACGGGTTTACCGCCGATATCACCCGCACCTTCTTTGTCGGCCATGCTGATGACCGCGCGCATCAGGTCTATGACACTGTCTTGCGTGCCAATATGGCGGGACATGCGGTAACACGCGCCGGTGTGACCGCCCATCAGATCGATGATGCCGTAACGTCAGTGCTTGAGGCCTCGCCCTTTGCGGAATACATCCGCACCAAGACAGGTCATGGGCTGGGCCGCGATGTGCATGAGGCACCCTATATCATGCGTGGCAATTATGAGGTTCTGGCCGCCGCAACCGTGTTTACCAATGAGCCGGGGCTTTATATCCCGAATGAAATCGGCGTTCGGATAGAGGATGATGTCCTGGTCACCGATGGTGGCTATATCAGCCTGACTGAATTCCCCAAAGACCTGACGGTGATAGGCTGATGCTGAAATATCTTGCTTCGCGGCTGCTGACCTTTGTGCCGACCTTTATCGGGGTCACATTGATCTCTTTTGCCTTTATCCGCATGTTGCCGGGTGATCCGATCACCGTCATGGCGGGCGAGCGCGGCGTATCGCCCGAGCGCTATCAGGAATTGATGGTGCAGCTGGGTTTTGACCAGCCGGTTTACGTGCAATATTTCGAATACCTCAAAGGGATCGTGCAGGGTGATCTGGGCATGTCCTTTGTCACCAAGAAGCCGGTCTGGGACGAGTTTTTCGCCCTCTTCCCCGCCACGCTGGAGCTGTCGCTCTGCGCGATGATCTTTGCCGTCGGGCTTGGACTGCCTGCGGGGGTGATTGCCGCCGTAAACCGCGGCAAGTTCTTTGACCGCGCGTTGATGTCCACCGCCCTTGTCGGCTATTCGATGCCGATCTTTTGGTGGGCGCTTTTGTTGATCATCGTGGTCTCGGGCTGGTTGGGGCTGACGCCGGTTTCGGGCCGCATCAGCCTGATGTTCTATTTCCCCGACACCACAGGGTTCATGCTGATCGACAGCCTGCTTTCGGGGCAAAAGGGCGCGTTTTCATCGGCCCTGAGCCATCTGATCTTGCCAACAATCGTGTTGGGGACCATCCCGCTGGCGGTGATCGCGCGGCAAACCCGCTCTGCGATGCTGGAGGTTCTGTCCGAAGATTACATCCGCACCGCCCGCGCCAAAGGGCTTTCGCCTTATGGGATCAACGGCATCCATGCGCTGCGCAATGCGCTTATTCCCGTCATCACCGTCATCGGGCTTTCGGTCGGCACCTTGCTGGCCGGCGCAATCCTGACCGAGACGATCTTTAGCTGGCCGGGCATCGGCAAATGGATGGTCGACAGCATCTTCCGCCGCGATTACCCCGTGGTGCAGGGCGGGCTTTTGCTGATCGCCGTGATGGTGATGATCGTCAACCTGACCGTGGATATGCTTTACGGTTTCATCAACCCCAAGATCAGGAAACGCTGATGGCCGATACAGTGCAACAAGAGCCGGATATGCAGGCACGTCCCGGCAGGCTGACCGAATTCTGGCATTACTTCCGCGAAAACCGGGGCGCTGTTTTCGGGCTTTGGGTCTTTGCCATATTCGTGGCGGTGGCCATTCTGGCCGATGTGATCGCCCCTCACGATCCGACGGAACAGTTTCGCCAGCACCTGCTGCAACCGCCCTTCTGGCAAGAGGGCGGGACGACGGCCTTTTTGTTGGGCACCGATGCGGTGGGGCGCGATATGCTGTCGCGGCTTTTGCACGGGGCGCGCTATTCCTTTTATGTGGGGATTGTCGTTGTGGCTGTTGCCGCCTCGGGCGGGATTTTGATCGGGCTGATCGCGGGCTTTGCGCCCAAATGGGTCGATACGATCATCATGCGGGTGATGGATATCATTCTGGCCTTTCCGTCCTTGCTGCTGGCGCTTGTGCTGGTCGCCATTCTGGGGCCAAGCCTGACCAATGCGATGATCGCCATCGCCATCGTCTTGCAGCCCCATTACGTGCGCCTGACACGGGCCAGCGTAATGTCGGAGCTGTCCAAGGATTACGTCACCGCCTCGCGCACCACCGGCGCGGGTCTTGCGCGGTTGATGTTCATCACCGTGCTGCCCAACTGCATGTCGCCGATCATCGTTCAGGGCGCCTTGTCCTTTTCCACCGCGATACTGGATGCGGCGGCTTTGGGCTTTCTTGGTATGGGCGCACAGCCACCAACGCCGGAATGGGGCACCATGCTGGCCGAGGCGCGTGAGTTTATCTTGCGGGCGTGGTGGGTTGTGACCTTCCCCGGTCTTGCCATCCTGATCACAGTGCTGGCGATCAATCTGATGGGCGACGGTTTGCGTGATGCCCTTGACCCCAAGCTGAAGCGGAGCTGAGCCATGGCCCTTTTGGAAATTCGCAACCTCAGCGTCGATTTCACCACCGCATCGGGGGCATTCCGGGCCGTGGATGCGGTGGATGTCTCGGTCGACAAGGGTGAGGTTCTGGCCATTGTCGGCGAAAGTGGGTCGGGCAAATCGGTGTCGATGCTGGCACTGATGGGGCTTTTGCCCTGGACCGCGACCATCACCGCCGATGTGATGGAGTTTGAGGGCCGCGACCTGCGCGCCCTTACCCCCAAGGCGCGGCGCAAGATCGTGGGCAAAGACATCGCCATGATCTTTCAAGAGCCGATGTCCTCGCTCAACCCCTGTTTCACGGTTGGTTTCCAGATCAAGGAAGCCCTGCGCCTGCATATGAATATGGACCGCGCCACCCGCCACAAGCGCGCGATCGAGCTGATGGATATGGTGGGCATCCCTGCCCCCGAAAGCAGGCTCAATACCTTTCCGCACCAGATGTCGGGCGGGATGAACCAACGTGTGATGATCGCGATGTCGATTGCCTGTAACCCCAAACTCCTGATCGCGGATGAGCCGACAACGGCGCTGGACGTGACCATTCAGGCGCAGATCCTCGATCTGCTGACGGGGTTGCAGCGCGATACCGGCATGGGGCTGATCCTGATCACCCATGATATGGGCGTGGTTGCCGAGAATGCGGAACGCGTCTCGGTGCAATATGCGGGGCAAAAGGTTGAGGACCAACCGGTCTATGACCTCTTTGCGCGCCCGCATCACCCCTATACCGCCGCCCTGCTGGCCGCCCTGCCCGAGCGCGCGACCTCCAAACTGTTGCCGACCATTCCGGGCGTGGTACCGGGGCAATTCGACCGCCCCAAGGGCTGTCTCTTCTCGCCCCGCTGCGCCTATGCCGATGACCGTTGCCGCAGCACGCCGCCCATACCTTGCGGGTCCGAACTGGGTCTTGCGCGCTGCCACTACCCCCTGAACGCAACCGAGGAGGTCAAGGCATGAGCGACACCCCCGTAGTCATCGCCGAAAACCTGAGCCGCCATTACGAGGTCGGCGGCGGTATGTTCCGCAAACCGCAAGTGGTGCGCGCGCTGTCCGAGGCCAGCTTTACCCTGCATCTGGGCAAGACCCTTGCCGTGGTCGGCGAAAGCGGCTGTGGCAAATCCACCCTCGCGCGGCTGATCACCCTGATCGAGGAACCGACGGGCGGGCAGTTTCAACTGAACGGACGGGGCGCCACAAGGGAAAACTGGGCCAGCCTGCGCACCGATGTGCAGATCGTGTTCCAGGACCCTTACGGCTCGCTCAACCCGCGCCAAAAGATCGGGGCCATTCTGGAAGAACCGCTCAAGATCAACCGCCCCGAGATGAGCGCCGCCGAGCGCACCGCCAAAGCGCGCGATATGCTGCGCCTCGTGGGCCTGCGCCCCGAGCATTTTGAACGGTATCCGCATATGTTCTCGGGCGGTCAGCGCCAGCGGATCGCGGTTGCCCGCGCGCTGATGCTGGACCCCAAGGTGCTGGTGCTGGATGAACCCGTTTCCGCGCTGGACCTGTCGATCCAAAGCCAGATCCTCAACCTGCTGACCGAATTGCAAGAGCGGATGGGCCTTGCATATCTGTTCATCAGCCATGACCTTTCGGTCGTCAAACATATGGCCGATGATGTCATCGTGATGTATCTGGGCCGCCCCGTAGAAACCGGCTCCAAAGAGGAAATCTTTGCCGGTCCGCGCCACCCATATACCAAGGCGCTTTTGTCCGCGACCCCCGTGGCCGAACCGGGCCTGGAGAAACAACGCATCAAACTGGCAGGCGAACTGCCATCCCCGATGAATGTTCCGCCCGGCTGTGCCTTTGCGCCTCGCTGCTGGAAGGCCCAAGACCGCTGCCATGCAGAACGCCCGCTATTGGAAGGTGCGACACATCGGACGGCTTGCTTCTTTCCCGAGGCGGGGGGAACCCCTTCACCGGCGGCACCAAAGCCCGCAACCTAACGCGCAAGGTTCAGGTGGTGTCGGGCATATGCAGCCAGATCGGCTTGGCTGAGGCCAAAACGCATGACTAACACGGTCAGCGATCCTCAATATTCAGACGCTTTATAAGGTTCTGACGGGCGATAAGCGCCTGTTCAGTTTGTTGGAAATCAAAGGCGGCCACAGCATTGATCACACATTCGGCCACCGCAAAGAAACTGGTGATCGAGTTTGAGATAAAGCTGCTTTGATGCGGCGCAAAAATCGCGGCCTTCGAATGCGATACAAGCGGCGAACTGCCAAGATCGGTGATCGCGATCACATCAAGCCCCTGTTCATGCGCCACTTGCGATGCGGCAACGACCTGACGTGAATAAGGTGCAACGCTGATCACGATACAGACGTCACCGGACCCCATGGCGGCGATCTCTTCGGCGACACCCAGACCGTTTGCATCCAGAACACTTACATCCGCGCGGATCAACCGAAGCCCGTAAGCCAGAAAGGCCGCGAGGGAGTGAAACTGGCAGATGCCGTAAATGGTGACACGCCGCGCCTCGGCGATCATCCTGATGGCTGTTTCAAAGCTGTTCGGGTCAAGGTTTTCCACAAAACGGTCGATATTCGCCTGATTTTCATGACAAAGCTGGGCCGCACGTTGTTTGATCGGCTGATCGGCATTCGACAGGGCCGATTGCGCCTGATTGAGATAGAAAGAACCGGGCTGTTGCAGGCGGGTTGCCAGCAAGGCTTTTTGAAACGCCCCGAACCCAGGATAGCCGAGGCTTTTGGCCAGACGGGTGATGGTCGAGGGGTTGGTCTTGACCCGTTCCGATAACGTTGTAATGGACAACAGGTCAGTGCTGTCCTGAAGATCCAATATCCGGCCAAATGCATCGCGTGACTTGGCGCCCAGACTGTGAGGGGCCGCGCCCTTTGTGATCTCGATCAAAAGGGCGCGCAACTCTTCGATATTCGCAGGCGGCGAGTCAGGCGGGTTCCTGTTCGCTGTGATAGGCTGCTGGTCCGTCTTTTTCACCGTAAATCCCCCACTCCACGCCCGTTTTAGAAACGCTAAACTGACATGTTGCAAGCGTGTTCTCATGGTCGGGATCATCAGGCGCATCGCGGCGTATCGGCAAACCGGGGCCCGACGTATCGCGCAGAATATCGAGGTCGATCAGTTTATCCTGCTTCACCAGCCGCTCCACGGTCGTTTGACGATCCGCCGATGATTGCGTGATGATCTGCCCCTCGGCTCCCAGATGGAGCGCGTGATTGGCGTGGCCGCTGCGCACCTCAATTCCGCGTACCGAGGCCTTGCCGCCACCGTATTCCACACTCAGCAATTGCGGATTTCCGGCCTGGGCCAATGTCATATGGAACCCGCCGCTCTGCGGATCATCGGTCAGGGTCTTGACCGCCCCTTGCAACGTCGCCGACGCCAGAACCGCCCGCCCCAGAACCATACGCGGAATCGTCGGGGTCAGATCCCTCAGCCGCAAATTGTTCACCGCCTGCACCAGCCCCGCATCATTCCAGCCAAAGGTATGACCGGCCACAGATCCCGGATAGCAAAAGGCGCGAAACCCCATTGAGGCCTGCGGCTTGGCATCCAGAATAAAGCAATCCCCGCGAAAGAACGGCAGCCCGTCCTCATTATGGCTGACACGGATGACATTGCCCGGCGACTGGATTGTGGTACAGCCATCCGGCACCGATGCAAGGATATCCCCCCGGCAATTCCAGGCGAAAACATCCTGAAACGGCACATCCAACCCCTGCGCCAAACCGCGCAACTCCTCATAGAATTCGGGGAAACGGTTTTTCGTGCTTTCCATCAGCCGCGAAACAGTTCCGGCATGATCTGCGCCGGTGATTTTGGACCAGATATCTGACCGGATCAGATGGGCATGAACTGCTGCCCGCCCTTGCGCGCCCATTGCTTGCCCGACGTCAAACGGCGTGCCAGACACAGCAAGCCATTCGATCGGGTTCTTGTTACTCGACATGGCTCAGGAAATCCTTCATCCGCGGATTTGGGGGGGTATCGATCACGGTGCGCGGGTCATCATCCACCGCAATCTTGCCGTGTTCCATAAAGATCAGCCGCGTGCCGACCTGTTTGGCAAAAGCCATCTCATGGGTGACCACGACCATGGTCATCCCCTCTTTGGCCAGTTGCAACATCACGTTCAGAACTTCATGCTTCAGCTCGGGGTCCAGCGCCGAGGTCGGCTCGTCAAAGAGCATGACTTTGGGCTTTACGGCCAAGGCGCGCGCGATGGCGACACGCTGTTGCTGCCCGCCTGACAGCTCGGCAGGGTAATGGCCGCCTTTGTCGGACAGGCCAACCTTATCGAGCAACGCTTGCGCCTGTATTTCGGCCTCATCCTTGGACAGGCCACGGACCTTGCGCGGGCCAAGGGCCACGTTTTGCAGGGCTGTCATCTGCGGAAAGAGGTTGAACTGCTGAAAGACCATTCCGGCCTCTTGCCGTATCTCACACAGCACCTTTTTACCGCCCGTGACCGACAGACCATCCACGATCAGATCGCCGCCGGTGATGGTTTCCAAACCATTGATGCAACGCAACAATGTGGATTTCCCCGAACCCGAAGGACCGATCAGAACAACCACTTCGCCCTTTTCAGTGGACAGATCGACATCCTTCAGCACTTGCAGCGGGCCAAAGGCCTTGGAGGTGTTTTTAAACTCGATAAAGCTCATAGAATTTTCATCCGCTTTTCCACGCTGCGCAAGGCAAACGTCATTGTACCCGTCATGATGAGGTAGCAGATCGCCACGGCGGTCCAGATCTCAACCGCGCGGAAATTGGCGGCCATAATCTCCTGTCCGGTGCGGGTCAATTCACCGACACCGATGACGATGAACAACGAAGTGTCCTTGAGGCTCACGATAAACTGGTTGCCAAGCGGCGGAATCAGGCGGCGAAAGGCCAGCGGCCCGATGATATAGAGCAAGACCTTCCAATGCGGCATGCCGATGGCCAGCCCCGCCTCGGTCAGCCCCTTGTTGATCGACAAAAACGCGCCCCGCACGATTTCCGCGATATAGGCGCCGGCATTGACGACAATCGCCAGAACGGCCGCAGACATCGGATCAATACGGATATCGGCCAGCACCGGCAGCGCGAAATACAGGAACATGACCTGAACAACGATGGGCGTGCCGCGGATCAGCTCGATATAGGTAAAGGCGATGGCGTTCAGTATCTTGCCGCCATAGGCGCGCATCAACCCGGCGATAGAGCCCAGAACAATGCCCCCGATCAGGCCAAGCACGGTAATGTAGATTGTGACTTTTGCCCCGGCAATAAGCTGCGGGATAAAGTCGAACATGATAGACCAGTCGACCTGCATGATATCTTCCCCTCAAATCGCCTGCGCCACAGATGACGCAGGCATTTTTCGTGATTTACTTCGCCGGTGCCTGACCGAACCACTTGGAGAAGATCGCATCATAGCGGCCGTCTTTTTTCATTGCGGCCAGCGAGGCATTCACACGCTCAACCCATTCGCTGCCCTTTGGAAAGCCGATGCCATATTCATGTGCCAACATCTGTGAGCCCACGGCCTTGACCGCGCCGTCACCAGCATTTGCGATGTAATACAGCACGTTAGGCGTGTCATGCATGGCGGCATCCACGCGCCCCGTCCGCAGTTCCAGATAGGCGTTGTCAATATTGGGGAACAGACGCAGCTCGCTTTCCTTGAAGTTGCTATTTGCGTAATCCGCAGCAGAAGTCCCCGTTTTCAGCGCAACAGCCTTGCCTGCCAGATCGGCCTCGCCGGTGATGTCGCTATCGCTTGGCACCATCAACAGAAAACCGCTGTCGTAATAGCCGTCGGAAAAGTCGATAACCTCTTTGCGCTCATCTTTGATCGTGATGCCGGCCAGCGCCACATCGACCTGCCCCGTTTGCAACGCAGGAATAATCCCGCCGAAATCCATCGGACGCAGTTCATAGCTGACGCCCATATCGGTGGCGATGGCATCCCACAGATCAATGTCAAAGCCGACGTATTTGCCGTCTTGTTTGAACTCGAACGGAACGAAGGCCGTATCTGTTGCGACGATCAAATCTTGGGCCGAGGCACTGGTCGCAGAGATCGCAAGGGCCGCAACGGCAGCCAGTTTTTTTGAAGGTATTCATATATACACCCTGATTGAACGGATCTTTTGTCCTCCGACATTGATATGCAAATATTTTTGCGAGTAAAGAAAAAATGAAAATATAATTATTCCATCTCGCCGTGGTCAAAGACCCGCTCGACCAGCCCTTGCTGTCTAGGTCATTGATAATGCGAAAAGAGATGCGCAATGCGCAGCAGCTTTTACAAGCCGCCGGGATCAGGACGCCCCCACCTGCAACAGATCACCTGTACCGGTTTTGCCGCGCTGCGGCCAGAATCACATTGGCTAAATCAGGCCGCCCGGCTGTCTCTGTCACCGCTCAGAATGTAATGTGACAAGGCATCTGCCGTCAGATTGGCGGCATCCAGATCAATCTGGTTCTCACCACGCCGCAGGATACTGACCCGATCCGCGACGGCCACAACATCCTTCATGGCGTGGCTGATCAGGATAACGGTCTTGCCCGCATGTTTAAGCGCGCGGATTAATTCAAGCACCTGTTCGGTTTCGCGCACACCAAGGGCGGCCGTGGGTTCATCCAGAATGACGATATCGGCGTTCCAGCGCAGCGCCCTGCAAATCGCGACCGCTTGGCTTTGCCCGCCGGACAGGGCCTCTACCTTGGTGTCCATATCGGTGATCGACTTGTTAAGCTGGGACATATAGCCCAAAGCATCGCGCCGCATGGCCGGTTTATCCAGCAAGGTCACGCCCAGAACTTTCTTGGTAAGCTCTGCACCCATAAAGATATTTTGGGCAATGGTCATACGCGGCGCAACCGCCAGATCCTGATGGATCGTCGCAATCCCCGATGTCAGCGCATCCGTCGGGCTGGTGAATTTGCGCGCGCTATTGCTCACCCATAGCTCGCCACTCTCGGGGGTCTCAACCCCCGAGAGGATCTTGATGAGGGTCGATTTCCCCGCGCCATTGTCACCGCAGATCGCGTGAACATCGCCCTCTTTAATATCAATACTGACGCCCCGCAGGGCTTGGACCGCGCCATAATTCTTGAAGATATTCTTCATCACGATCTTTGAAGACATGGTTTCTTTCCTTATGGCCGGGGCGTCAGAGAACAGGTTAGTCGATATAGTCAGCGGCGTTATTTGCATCCACCAGAATTGCCGGCATGAACATATAGGGGCCTTTGACGATCTCTTCTTTGGCCTTGCCGTCCACCACGATCGCCTTCATCGCATCCACGGCGGCAATGGCCATTTCCTCAAACGGAATAGAGACCGTGGCCGTCATCATGGATTGCGGGTCCAGAATGCGTTGGAACACCTCTTGGCCGCCATCAATGGACACCAGCGACACATCCCCCTTGTTCAGCCCCGCCTCCTTGAGCAGGTCATCAATGATGAACGCCTGCCCGTCAAAGGACGCCCAAACGCCTTTGAACTTGCCAGCCTGCTGCAAAATCAGCGCCTGCATCCCGTTGCGCACATCATCGCGCCAGCTTTTGGTCCGCGCCATGGAATGTTCGCCCACAACCGTAACCGCAGGGTTTTCGGCCAGAACAGCCGAGAGCACCGCCCCCCTGATCCGCGTCCCTGCATTTGCCTCAAAGCGCTGCACAAGGATACCGCCCTCAAAATCGATGGTGCCCAAAAGGTACAGCGCAGATTCCGCCCCCACCCCGTATTCATTGACCTGAACATCAAACAACGTATGCGGGCTGGAGCCGCTGACGACGGAAATCACCGGAATCCCCGCCTCTTTGGCGGCGGCAAATTGGGCGTCTGCCTCAATCGGTTTCGACATGCAGACGAGGATCGCATCGGGGGCAGAGAGGATGAGGTTCTCGATCTGCTCGGAATGGGTTTGCAAGCTGCCGTTAGAATTCAGCACCTGAACATCCCAGCCCAGACCTTTGGCATGGGCCTCGGCGGCATTGGCGCAACGGGCATGGGTTTCGGACGACATCTGGAACGCCACAACACCCAGATCAAAGGCCAGCGCCTGACCGGCAAACAAGGCCGATGTCATAAGCGCACAAAGCCCGGCGGTTGATTTCAAAAACTTCATATTTTTTCCCTATTGGCTGATTAAAGGCTGAATGCCGCCTGTTTCAATGTCGATGCAGATACGGCGACCGAGGCGATGATGATGATACCCAGCATGATATCTTGCACGTAATATTGCGCGCCCAGCAGGATCAAACCATTGCCAAGCATCACGATGATCAAGGCCCCGACAACAGTGCCCAGAATATTCGGCTTAGCGGGGGTGAACATGGTCATACCCAAAAGCGTGGCCGCGATCCCCAAAAGCATGAAATCACCGCCCATTTGCGGCGCCGCCGAGGACAGGTTCGCCACCAGCAGCACGGCGGTAAAACCGGCCGCCGCCCCCGAGAGCGCCAGCCCAATGACCTTGTTCCGGCGGGTATTGATGCCCGCGCGCCGCGCCGCCTCTTCATTCTCGCCGGTGGCTTGTAAATGCACACCCGCCCGCGTTTGGGTCGAAAACACCAAGGCGATCCCGACAACAACCACCAGAACGATGACAATCAACGGAACAGGCCCCAGCTTGCCCCGCGCAAGAAACAGGAAATTCGGGTCCCACCGCCCCACAAAGGCAACGCCCCCCGTCAGCATGAAGGCCAATCCATTCGCGACCGAAGAGGTGCCAAGCGTCGCGATCAGGGACGGCACCTTCAGCACCGTGACCAGAAATCCGTTAAGCACCCCCGCAAGGGTCCCCAAGCCAATCCCTGCAACCACCGCCAAGGGCCAAGGCAGCCCGTTAAAGATCATCATCCCGACAATCACACCCGACAGGCTGCAAATATTGGCAAAGGACAGATCCAACTCGGATGTGATCAGCGCAAAGGTAAAGCCGATTGCCAGAATGGACAGAAAGCTGGCCTGCTTTAGAATATTGAGCAGATTTGCGACCGATGCGAAGTTATCAGCGAATATCAGCAGAAAGACAAACAGGGCGATACCCGCAAAGAACGTGCCATATTTTTCGATCATCTAACGCATACCTGTTTTTATGGTGTGCCGTTTGAAAAGACACGGCCAAAGGCGCGCCACAGCATCGCCCCGGACCTTATTGGACCGCAAAGGGTGTTTCCAGCCCTTTGCCGCGATCTTGTGCCTTTGCAAGCTGTGCAATGCGGTGTGACACCGGCGTCAGCGCGGTGCAGGCGGCCTCAAAAATGGCATAGCGCGCGTTATGGGCCGCGCAAGCGATGGGGTCGGGATGATACCAGCGGCCATTGGCCAAAAGGTCCGTGGTGATCGCCTCTATATCGTCAGATGTCGCAAGGGCCACGCTTGCTGCACCAATCAGCCCCGACTCAGGCACATCAGCCACAAAAACCGGCCTGCCCAGAATATCCGCCTTTAGCTGGCATAAAACCGCGCTATTCGACAATCCGCCCGAAAAACAGATATGTGAGCATGTCTCACGGGTTTCCGCCTCTGCACGTTCCAGAATGACCCGGCTTAGATAGGTAATCCCCTCTGCAACCGCCCAGATAAAATCCTGCGGCGTGGTATCGGGATCAAGCCCCAGAAAGGCCCCCCGCAAATCATGGTCCCAATAGGGGGCCCGCTCCCCTTCCAGAAACGGGATAAAGAGGGGCGTTTTGCCATGTTTCGCGTGGCTTTGCGTAAGGGCGTCTTTAATCGTCCTTTGAGGCATGAAACGATCTACCGCCCATTGCAACCGCGATGCGGCCCCCTGACTTGGCCCGCCGAGTTGCCAATGCTCATCCCCCCATTGCACCGTCATCAGCCCCTCACGACGGTAAGGGCTGTCGGTGATGACGCCGAACACATCGCTTGTCCCCGAAATGTTATATGCCGCCCCATGCCGCAGCCCGCCACTGCCCAAAACGCAGGTCCAAGTATCGTGTGAGCCGCAAAACACGGGCACCCCTTGCAGCCCCATAAGCGGGTCGTCCGGTTGCGCCGTCACCGTCCCGACCCTGTCAAATGGTCCCAGAAGACGCGGCAAGACGGATCTCTCTATCCCCAGCTCCGAGGCGGCATCCTGATCAAGGCTGTCCATGAAAGCCGTTGTCGCATTCTGCGAAATCCGGTCAGAGGCATAGACCCCCGTGAGCTTGAAGTTGAGGAAATCTTTCGGCTCAATGACGGTTTCGACCTGCGCCCAAAGATCCGGCCGCGCTAGTTGCAACCAGATCATCCGCGCAAGGGGATCAAAGGGGCTAAGCCTTGCCAGATGACGTGCGAGCGTAGGTGTCGCCGCCGCACCGCATTGCGCCAGAACATCCGACGCACGCGCATCCTGAAAGGTGATGGCGGGATGCACCGCCTGCCCTTTGGCATCCATCGCCACTTGGCTGCGCGTAAGGCCGCAACCCGCAATCGCCGCTATATCCCCGAAATCGGCACCGCTGCGCAGCAATTGTGAACAGGCTTCACAAAACCCATCCCACCATAGCTCCGGGTTGACCTCATATGCGTTATCGGGACACTTTTCGATGCTCATGGGGATCTGAACCAGATCCAGCACTTCGCGATCTTCCGACACAATCGCAACCCGCAAGCTGCTGCCGCCAAGGTCAAATACAAGGACGTTTTTCATAAACCAGCCCTATTCATTGGCCTAGCTGCGCGCAACACTCAATTACGGCATTCTTCCCCTACCGTCCGTATAAACATCAACACGATGATAAAGGCACAGGCGTTAGGGTGGCCTTAACCAGTCTCAGGCATGGTAAATGCACCGTTTACTATGAAAGGCATGCAGATGCGTTTTACAACCCCCGCCCCGCAGAGTGAAATCGATCAATTCCTGCGCAAGGCCCCATCGCGTAGCGCGGGCGACCCGCCATTACCTTGGGGTCCTGCGATTATCGGACTGTCACTTCTGGTCCTGATGCAAGGGCTGTTTTGACCTCAACAGTGGCCCCCCGCGCAATCAGTTCGCCGCCTCGGCAATTGCTGGACGGATGCTGCGTTCAAGCTCGGCCTCGGTGATCGGCCCGGCAAAGCGCAGGATGATCCGCCCCTCACCGTTAATCACAAAGGTTTCGGGAACGCCGGTGATTCCCCAGTCGATGGACATGCGCCGCTCATCCGTGCCGATCGCGCGGTAAGGGTTGCCCATCTCGGCCAGAAACCCCTCGGCTGCCGGTGCGTTATCCTTGTAGTTCACACCGTAAATGGCAACCCCCTCATCGGCAAGCTGTTCCAGCATCGGATGTTCGGCCCGACAAGGCGCGCACCAGCTCGCCCAGAAGTTCACCAGCTTCACCCCCGGCGCACGCAGATCCTCTTCGGTGAAAAGCGGGTGATCGGCCAATGCCACAACCGTAACCGCTGGCGCGATTTTGCCAGTGAACGCCGAGGGTAGGCTGTCGGGATCGTCGCGGTTCATCCCCACCACAAACAATGCCGTCAGCCCAACAAACAAGACCGGCGGCAGGAACATCAACAGCTTAGACATTGCGCTTTGCCTCCTTGGCTTTTGCGGCACGTGCCTCCACCTCAGCAAGGGTGCGCCGGATGCGGGCCCCTCGCCACAGGCTCCATGCGACCAAAGCCGTAATCAAACCCAGCGATGCGGCATAAGAGCCAAGCACAGCATCGGCGTATTTTCCAAGATCTGGTATCATCCCATCCGCTCCCGCGCCAAAAGCGCATTTAACCGCCGCGACCGGATTTCGGTCCGTGTGCGCAGCAAAACCAGTGTCAGAAACAGCAAGACAAATCCCGCAATGCAAACCAATAGCGGGAACCAGAACACATCGGCCACATTCTCTTCCTTATCCAGTGACAGGGACGCACCCTGATGCAGCCCCTGGTTCCAGAAATTCACCGCATAGCGGGACAACAGCGCAAAGACCGATCCCACGATGCATAAAACCCCCGTCAGATCGGCCGCCGTATCGGGATCATCCACCGCCTGCCAAAGTGCCATATATCCAAGGTAGAACAGCGCGAGGATCAAAAAGCTGGTCAGCCGCGGGTCCCACGCCCACCATGTGCCCCACATCGGCTGACCCCAAAGCGCGCCCGTCGCCAGTGCGATCAGCGTAAAGGTAAGCCCCACGGGCGCCGCCGCCTTGGCCGCCAGCGCCGACACATGGTGCCGCCGGATCAGCCAGACCAGCGAGGCCGCCAGCATCATCACCCAGGCATTGATCGCCATCATCGCGGCGGGCACATGCAGGTAGATGATCTTGACCGTCGACCCTTGCTTGTAGTCATCCGGCGTGCCGAAAAACCCCCAAGCCAGCCCCCCGAGCAGGCATAAAACCGAGGCCGCCGCAACAAAGGGCAAGACCCTGCGCGACAGCTGCATGAATTTCTGCGGATTTGCATATTCCCAAAGTGACATGGCGATTAGCTAGACTTTCATAATTTCGACGACAAGGCTTATCACAGTCTTCACCGAAGGTTGATACGAATTGCAGCGGCTGCGGCAAATGGCAACAGCGCCGATGCCCCCGCCGTAATGGCCGCCAAAAGGGCAAGCGGGGTGGAGGTTGCCATCCCCTCGGCTCCGCGTTTAACGACCTCGGCCCCGAAAATCAGGGTGGGCACATAAAGCGGCAGCACCAAAAGCGACAGCAAAAGCCCGCCACGTTTCAATCCCACGGTCAACGCAGCCCCAAAGGCCCCGATCATCGACAGGGCCGGCGTCCCCAACAACAGCGACACCACAAGCCAGTAGAACCCCGCATCAGGCAGGTTCAGCAAGATCCCCAAGACCGGCGCCACAAGCGTCAACGGCAGGCCCGTCACCGCCCAATGCGCCAGCGCCTTGATCGCCACCACACCCTCCAGCGGGATCGGCGCCGTGACCAGAAGGTCCAAAGAGCCATCCTCGAAATCCAGCGCGAACAGCCGGTCAAGGCTGAGCAGACAGGCCAGAAGCGCGCCGACCCAAAGGATCCCCGGCGCGATCTTGGCCAAAGTGGCGCTTTCCGGCCCGACACCCAGCGGCACCAGCACCGCCACCAACAGGAAAAACGCAAGACCAAGGCCAAAGCCGCCCCCCGCCCGCATCGCCAGCCGCATATCCCGGATCAACAGCGCAATCATGCGAAATCCTCACCAAAGGCAGCATCAAAAGCACCGCCGTTGCCCGCGCCGATTTGGGCACGGTAGGGGCCAAGCTCCAGCACATCGGCCTCTAGCCCCAGATCGATATGGGTGGCGATCAGCGCCGATCCGCCCCGCGCCAGATGCCCGCGCATCACATCGCCAAACAGCGCCACCGATGCCAGATCAAGCGAGACCGTCGGCTCATCCAACACCCAGACCGGCCGCCCCGTCACCAAAAGCCGCGCCAACCCCAGCCGCCGTTTCTGTCCCGCCGAAAGGTTCGCGGCCTGACGGTCGCGCAGCTCTACAAGGTTCATCTGTTCCAAGGCAGGCCCGACCTGATCGGTGCCATAGATCGCGGCCCAAAAGGCAAGGTTTTCGGTGACTGTCAGCGTGGCTTTCAACCCGTCGGCATGGGCGGCATAGGCGATGGCCTCGGCACCCGCCGAAATACTACCCGCCACCGCCGGTTGCAGCCCCGCAATCGTGCGCAGCAGGGTGGTCTTGCCAATCCCATTGGGTCCACGCAGCACCAAGGCCCGCCCCGGCAAAAGGGAAAACCCGACCCCCTCCAGCACCGTCAGCCCGCCTCGGGCAACGGCCAGATCGGTTACATGCAGGTCCATTCCATCCCCCCGGTGTCAGAGTTGTTCAATGTCACCCTCCGCCCGTTTTGCATGAAACTCCGCGACAAAAGCGGCCAATGTGCCAGTTGAGATGGCGTCTCGCATACCCGCCATAAGATCTTGATAGTAATGTAGGTTATGCCATGTCAAAAGCATCGATCCGATAATCTCGTCGGCTTTGATCACATGATGCAAATAGGCCCGCGAATAGTTGCGGCAAGCCGGACAGCCACAGGCCTCATCCAAGGGGCGCGGGTCATCCTTGTGGCGGGCATTGCGCATATTCACCTGACCGTGACGCGTCCAGCCCTGTCCCGTGCGCCCCGAGCGTGAGGGCAAAACGCAATCCATCATGTCGATCCCGCGCTCTACGGCGCCGACGATATCATCGGGCTTGCCCACGCCCATCAGGTAACGCGGTTTATCCTCGGGCAGCATATCGGGCGCATAGTCAAGCACACCAAACATCGCCTCCTGCCCCTCGCCCACGGCCAGACCGCCCACCGCATAGCCGTCAAATTCAATGGCGCGCAAGGCCTCGGCGCTCTCGGCGCGCAAATCGCGTGTCACACCGCCTTGCTGAATCCCGAAAAGCGCATGCCCCGGCCGGTCGCCAAAGGCATCGCGCGACCGCTGTGCCCACCGCATAGAGAGCGCCATGGATTTCGCCACCTCGGCATCCGTCGCAGGCAGCGCCGGACATTCATCGAAACACATCACGATATCCGACCCGAGCAGCTTCTGGATCTCCATGCTGCGCTCAGGGCTGAGCATATGTTTGGAGCCGTCGATATGGCTGGCAAAGCGCACGCCTTCCTCGGTCAGCTTGCGCAGGCTGGCAAGGCTCATCACCTGAAAGCCGCCGGAATCGGTCAGGATCGGCCTGTCCCAATTCATGAATTTATGCAGCCCGCCCAAAGCCGCGATCCGTTCCGCCGTCGGGCGCAGCATCAAATGATAGGTGTTACCCAGCAAGATATCGGCCCCGGTGGCGCGCACCGATTCCGGCATCATCGCCTTGACCGTGGCCGCCGTGCCCACGGGCATAAAGGCCGGCGTGCGAATTTCTCCGCGCGGGGTGGAAATAACCCCTTTTCGCGCGCGCCCGTCGCGGGCCTCTACCTCAAAGCTGAACCGTTGTGTCATCCGCCGCCCCTGTTGCTCTGGCCCCTTTTGCCGTGCCGCGCGCCAAAAGCCAAGCCTTGCAACCGCGCTCCGCTTTGCCGATGTTGGGTGCAGCTCCAACAAAAGGCCGCGCCATGCCCGAAACCCGTCTTCGCCTTCGCCTGCATTTCGGTCCCGCCTCCATGTTCGGCCCCGGTCGCGCCGATCTGTTGGAGGCGATTGCCGAGCATGGCTCCATTTCTGCCGCAGGTCGCAAGACGGGTATGAGCTATCGGCGCGCGTGGTCTTTGGTCGAGGCGCTGAACAGCGGATTCAAGACCCCCCTGGTCGACAGCAGCCGGGGTGGTTCGGCGGGCGGTGGCGCACGGCTGACCGAAACCGGCATTGCCGTTTTGGCACATTTCCGCAATCTGGAGGCCATTTTGGCCAAGGCGGGCGCCCAAGACATCGAGGCATTGCAATCCTTGGCGGTCGATATGCATGACGGGAAATAACGCTTGCAAGACAAACCCGCCTATCGATATGTTCGCCCGAACATGTCGTAACAGGAAATCAGCAATGTACCGCCCCACCCTCGCCCTGCTTTTGCTTGCCGCACCCGCCCAGGCCGATACCGCCCTTGCCGCTGTCGCTGCCAATTTTGCCGAGGCCGCGGCCGAGCTGGCGGATGGTTTCAACGCGCAATCGGGGCATGAGGTACAGATCACCACCGGCTCTACCGGCAAGCTTTATGCGCAGATATCCCAAGGTGCGCCCTTTGATCTGTTGCTTTCGGCCGATGCGGCCACCCCCGCGCGATTGGCCGCTGAGGGCCACGGTACAGCCGCCCCCTATGCCTTTGGCGTGCTGACCCTTTGGGCACCAGAAATGCTCGCCGATATGACAGCCGAGGATTTACTGGTGGATCAAAACATCCGCCATATCGCCATCGCCAACCCCGATCTTGCCCCCTATGGGGCGGCGGCGAAATCTGCGCTAGAGGCGATGGGGCTGTTTGAGGCGGTCAATGATAAAATCGTGATGGGCCAGAATATTGGACAGAGTTTTGCCCTTGTGCAATCGGGCGCGGCCGATGCGGGCTTTGTCGCGCGATCCGCCTTGGCGGGTGAGGTGACTGGCTATATCTGGGATGTCTCACCCGACCTCTACACCGCCATCCGTCAGGATGCGATCTTGCTGGCGCACGGCAAGGAGAATGCCGCCGCCCAAGGGTTTCTGGAATACCTCACTAGCGATGCCGCCCGCGATGTGATTGCGCGCTATGGTTACGGTCTGCCATGAGCCTACCCGATCTTGGCCCGCTCTGGCTTACGCTCCGGCTGGCGGCCATCACCACAGTATTCCTTTTGATCCTTGGCGCCCTTTGGCGTGGTGGCTGGCGCGCACGCGCTCGCGCTTCAAGCCGGTGGTCGAGGCGCTGACGGCCCTGCCTTTGGTCCTGCCGCCGACGGTTCTGGGGTTCTATCTTCTGGTGCTGTTCAGTCCCAATTCCACCTTTGGCGGGTTCTGGGTACAGGTTACGGGGGAAACGCTGACCTTTTCCTTCACCGGCCTTGTCATCGCCTCAATGATCTATTCCCTTCCCTTCATGGTGCAGCCCCTGCAATCGGCCTTTGAGGCCGTCGGCCGCGCCCCGCTAGAGGCCGCGATGATGCTGCGCGCCACCCCGCTGGACCGTTTCTTCACGGTGGCCGTGCCTCTGGCGAAACGCGGGTTTCTGACGGCGCTGGTGTTATCCTTTACCCATACCTTGGGCGAATTTGGCGTGGTCTTGATGGTGGGCGGCAATATTCCGGGCAAGACCAAGGTTATCTCTATCGCGATCTATGAGCATGTGGAGATGATCAACTACGCCGATGCCCATGTACTTGCGGCCATTCTTTTGGTGTTCTCATTTGCGACCCTGCTGATGGTCTATACCCTCAACCGACGATTCCCAAGCGGGGGGCATGGGTGATGCTTTTAATTGATATAAATATTAAATATCAAAATTTTACACTGCAAACCTGCCACACGATCTTAGCTTCCGGTGTTACCGCCCTTTTTGGGAGGTCGGGATCGGGAAAATCCACCCTGCTGCGGGTGATCGCGGGGCTGGAAGGTTGCGCCAAGGGCCGCGTGGTTTGGGGCGATGAGGTTTGGCAGGACGACAGCCACTTCACCCCGCCGCACAAACGCGGCCTTGGTTTCGTCTTTCAGGACAGCCGGTTGTTCGCGCATCTGACGGTGGCGGGGAACCTCGCCTATGCCGATAAACGGGCGCGCGACCTGCCCGGTGCCAACCTTGATGAGATTGTCGACGCGCTTGACCTTGGCCCCCTAATGGCCCGCCACCCCGCCACGCTTTCAGGCGGGGAACAATCCCGTTGCGCCATTGGCCGCGCGTTGCTGACGCGTCCGCGCATGCTGCTGATGGATGAGCCCCTCGCCGCCCTTGATGCCAACCGCAAGGCGGAAATCCTGCCCTATCTGGAACGGCTTCGTGACCGGATCGGCACGCCCATCCTTTACGTCAGCCACAACATGGCCGAGGTCACACGGTTGGCCAACCATCTGATGCTGATCGACGCGGGGCGCATCACCCATTCCGGCCCGCTGTCCGCGCTGCTTGCCGATCCGGCCGCCGCCCCCGCCCTTGGCCCGCAAGAGGCCGGCGCCGTGATCACCGCCACGCTGACCGCCCATGAGCCAGACGGGCTGGCGCGCCTGCAAACCACCACCGCGCCGCTGTTCCTGCCGCATATCGAAGCCCCGCTTGGCAGCCGTCTGCGCATCCGAATTCTGGCTCAGGATGTGATTATCGCGCGCGAGGCCCCGGCCGGCCTTTCGGCACTGAACATCCTGCCTGCCGAGATCAGCCAGATCAGCGGCGATGACGGACCCGCCGTCATGGTGCAATTGCGCGCGGGCGACGACCTTATCCTTGCCCGCATCACCCGACGATCGGCATCGGCACTTGGGCTTTGCATCGGCATGGCCTGTTTTGCGATTGTCAAATCCGTATCGGTCGCCCCCGCCCATATCGGGCCAGACCATAACACAAGCCATCAGCGACCATAAGAAAATATTGACCTCTTTCCCTTGCACCCTTTTGCGTTATGTTCCATCACTCATACCAATCTGACACCACGGGCCGGACGCCCGAATTCTTGAGGAAGCGGGTACGCCAATGGTTGATGCAACAATGAAACCCACCGAAGAAATCTCTGTTCGAGAGGTTTTCGGCATTGATACCGACATGAAGGTCAAGGGCTTTGCAGAGCCGACCGACCGCGTGCCAACGATTGACCCGACCTATAAATTCGATCCCGATACGACTTTGGCGATCCTTGCGGGCTACGGCTATAACCGCCGCGTCATGGTGCAAGGCTATCACGGCACCGGCAAATCCACGCATATCGAACAGGTCGGCGCGCGGCTGAACTGGCCCACCGTGCGCGTCAACCTCGACAGCCACATCAGCCGGATCGACCTGATCGGCAAGGATGCGATCAAGCTGCGCGACGGCAAGCAGGTCACCGAATTCCACGAAGGCATCCTGCCTTGGGCGCTGCGCAACCCTGTGGCGATTGTCTTTGATGAATATGACGCAGGCCGCGCCGATGTGATGTTTGTGATCCAGCGTGTGCTGGAACATGACGGCAAGCTGACGCTGCTTGACCAGAACGAGATCATCACCCCGCATCCGTCCTTCCGTCTGTTCGCAACCGCCAACACCGTTGGTCTGGGCGATACCACCGGCCTTTACCACGGCACCCAGCAGATCAACCAGGCGCAGATGGACCGTTGGTCGCTGGTCGCCACGCTCAACTATCTGTCACATGACGCCGAAACCAATATCGTCCTGTCGAAAAACCCGCATTACAACACCGAAAAAGGCCGCAAGACCATCGGCCAGATGGTCACCGTTGCCGATCTGACGCGCATAGCCTTTATGAACGGCGATCTTTCCACCGTCATGAGCCCGCGCACCGTGATCACATGGGCCGAAAATGCGCGGATCTTTCAGAACATCGGCTATGCCTTCCGGCTGACCTTCCTCAACAAATGTGACGAGCTAGAGCGCCAGACGGTTGCCGAATTCTATCAGCGTTGCTTTGACGAAGAGCTGCCGGAATCGGCCGCATCGCAGGCGATGAAGTAACGTCCTTTCGGGGTTCGCCCCAGCGTCACCGGAACGGCGGGGTCAGCCCCGCCCCAGAGGGGCCGAGTATATGAGCAAACCATCAGATAACCCCGCCGATCCGTTCAAGAAAGCCTTGGCCGAGGCGACTAAGGTCATAGCCAATGATCCGGAGATGAACGTCACCTATTCGGTGGATCCCGCCGGCATGACCAAAGAGGGCATCCGCCTGCCGCAGGTCAGCCGCCGGATGACGCGTGACGAGGTCTTGCTGGCCCGCGGCACCGCCGATGCTTTTGCCATGCGCCGCAAATACCACAATGAGGCCACGGCAGCGAAATATGCCCCCAGCGGCGGCCTTGCCCGCGAGATTTACGAGGCCATGGAAACCGCCCGCTGTGAGGCCGTCGGCGCGCGTGAAATGCCCGGCACCGCAGGCAATATCGACGCCAAGATCGGCTATGAGGCCAAGCGCAAGGGCTATGCCGATATTACCCAATCCGCCGATGCGCCCCTGTCGACGGCGGCGGGCTATCTGGTGCGGCATCTGGCCACGGGGCGCGCCCTGCCGCCGGGCGCCGATAACGTCATGGAACTGTGGCGCGGTTTTATCGAGGAAAGCGCCTCTGGAACCCTTGATCACCTTGATGAGGTCCTTGACGATCAGGCCGGTTTCGCCCGCCTTGCGCGGAAGGTGATCGCGGATCTGGGCTATGGCGACCAGCTTGGCGACGATCCCGATACCGAGGACGAAGATCAAGACAGCGGCAATGAGGCCGAGCAGGAGCAGCAAGAAGAAAGCGGCTCTGACGACGACAGTCAGGACGATGAGAACGACGCCTCGGCCGAACAATCACAAGAAGAGCAGCAAGACGCCTCCCAAGCGCAGGTTTCCGAGGACGAATCCTCGGATATGGAGCAGGGCGAAGAGGCTGAGATGCCCGAGGGCGAGGCCCCGATGGAGCCGCCGCCCCCTGCGCCCCATTCCGACGCCGATCCGAATTATGTTGTCTACACCACGGATTTTGACGAGGAAATCCGCGCCGAAGATCTGGCCGAGATTGCCGAATTGGAACGGTTGCGCGCCTATCTCGACCAACAGCTGGAGCCCTTGAAGGGCGCCGTATCGCGCCTTGCCAACAAGCTGCAACGCCGTCTGCAGGCACAGCAGAACCGCAGCTGGCTGTTTGATCTGGAGGAGGGCACGCTGGACGCGGGCCGTCTGGCGCGGGTTGTGGCCAATCCGACCACGCCGCTGTCGTTCAAACAGGAAAAAGACACCGAGTTCCGCGATACCTGTGTGACCCTTTTGCTGGACAACTCGGGGTCAATGCGCGGGCGGCCGATCTCTATTGCCGCGATTTGCGCCGATGTTCTGGCCCGCACGCTGGAACGCTGCTCGGTCAAGGTTGAAATCCTCGGCTTTACCACCCGCGCATGGAAGGGCGGGCAAAGCCGTGAACGCTGGTTAAGCGCGGGGCGCGAACAACAGCCCGGCCGCCTGAACGATCTGCGCCACATCATCTATAAATCCGCCGATGCACCTTGGCGGCGGGCACGGCCCAATCTGGGGCTGATGATGAAAGAGGGGTTGCTCAAGGAAAATATCGACGGTGAGGCGCTTGAATGGGCGCACCGCCGTATGCTGGCCCGCCCCGAGGCGCGCAAGATCCTGATGGTGATTTCCGACGGTGCGCCGGTGGATGATTCCACCCTTTCGGTCAATCCAGCCAACTACCTTGAAAAGCATCTGCGCGATGTGATCGGCATGGTTGAAAAGCGCAAAGCCATAGAGTTGATCGCCATCGGTATCGGCCATGACGTCACCCGCTATTACGACCGCGCGGTGACGATCACCGATGTGGAACAGCTTGCCGGTGCAATGACAGAACAGCTTGCCAGCTTGTTTGACACCGACCCACGCAAACGCGCGCGGGTTTTGGGGATGCGGAACGTCAAATGAGCTTTCAGAATTTTTCCGCCAGTGCCGATCCGTCGCAAGGTCCCACCCGCCTGCAGGCTTTGCGCAAAAGGCTGGCTGCGGAAGGTCTGGACGGGTTCATCATCCCCCGTGCCGATGCGCATCAGGGTGAAAATGTCGCGCCCCGCGATGACCGTTTGCAATGGCTGACGGGGTTTACCGGCTCGGCGGGGTTTTGCATCGTTCTGCCCGATGTGGCGGGGGTGTTCATCGACGGGCGTTACCGTACGCAGGTGAAAACCCAGGTGGATCTGGCGCATTTCACCCCTGTCCCCTGGCCCGACATCAAGCCCGGCCCGTGGATTGCGGATCATCTGGAACAGGGGCGCATCGGCTTTGACCCGTGGCTCCATACCCCTGACGAGATCGCCGCGATAGAGAGGGCATTGGAGGGGCTGGCGATCACCCTTTGCCCTACGGCCAATATGGTGGATGCCATCTGGCCCGATCAGCCCGCCCCGCCCATGGGCCGCGCCTTTGTGCATCCCGATGCTTTGGCGGGCAAGACCAGCGCGCAAAAACGGACCGATCTGGGTGCGCAACTGCAAGAGGCAGGCCAAGGCGCCGCCATCATCACCTTGCCCGACAGCCTGTGCTGGTTGCTCAATATTCGCGGCCGGGATGTGCCGCGCACGCCGGTCTTGCACGGCTTTTCCATCCTCTTTGCCGATGGCCGCGTCAGCCTGTTTACCGCCCCCGAAAAGCTGGATGAGGCCACCCGCGCCCATCTTGGCGATCAGGTTACCATCCGCCCTGCGGCGGCCTTTGTCCCCGCCCTGCGCAGCCTGCAAGGTCCGGTGCGGGTGGACCGTGCAACAGCCCCCTTGGCGGTATCACTGGAACTGAACGAGCCGGCCTGGGGTGATGACCCTTGCCGTCTGCCCAAGGCCTGCAAGACCGATGCCGAAATCGCAGGCGCCCGCGCGGCCCATCTGCGCGACGGGGCGGCGATGGTTGAATTCCTCTGCTGGCTAGAGGATGAGGCCCCCAAGGGTCAGTTGACCGAGATTGACGTTGTCCAAAAGCTCGAATCCTGTCGCCGCGCCACAAACCAGCTGCATGATCTGAGCTTTGACACCATTTGCGGTGCGGGCGAACACGGCGCGATCATGCATTACCGCGTGACCGACGAGAGCAACCGCCCCGTCACCCCCGGTGCGCTGCTCTTGGTCGACAGCGGCGCGCAATATGTCGATGGCACAACCGACATCACCCGCACGATGGCCATCGGGCCAATACCGGCGGGCGGCGCAGAGGCCTTTACCCGCGTGCTGCAAGGGATGATTGCCCTGTCACGGGCGCGCTGGCCCAATGGCCTTTCGGGCCGCGATCTGGACCCGATTGCGCGCTATCCGCTCTGGCTGGCGGGGATGGATTTCAACCATGGCACCGGCCACGGTGTTGGCGCGTTCCTCTCGGTCCATGAGGGGCCGCAGCGGATTTCCAGAATGTCAGAGGTGGCCTTGCGGCCCGGTATGATCGTGTCGAACGAGCCGGGGTATTACCGCGAGGGGGCCTTTGGTATCCGGCTCGAAAACCTGATCGTGGTGACACCTGCCGCCAAGCTGCTAGATGACCGCGACCAGCTTTGCTTTGAGACGCTGACCTTTGTGCCCTTTGATCGCCGTCTGGTTGATTTGACCATGCTTGCCCCCGGAGAGCGTGACTGGCTGAACGCCTATCACGCCGAGGTCGCATCCAAGATCGCGCCGCTCGTCTCGGCCCCTGCGGCGGAATGGCTGGCCCGCGCCTGCGCGCCGCTTTAGGCCGCAGCGGCGGCGGCGGTTTGCCGGATACGTTCCACCATGGCGCGCACGCCGTTTGACCGCTGAGCCGACAGATGTTCGTCCAGCCCCAGCCGCGCCAGTTCGGCCGCCGCATCGACACGCAGCACATCGGCAACCGTCAACCCTGCATAAAGCGCATGCAGAACCGCGATTAGCCCGCGCACGATCATCGCGTCGCTTTCGCCGTCAAAACGGAAAATTGCATCCGGCCCCTGCCCCTCGATCTGCGGGTGCAACCAGACCTGACTGGCACAGCCGTCAACCTTCAGGCTTGGCACCTTAAAGGCCTCATCCAGCGCGGGCATCTCCTTGCCCAGATCGATCACATGACGATAGCGGTCTTCCCAATCGTCCAGAAATTCAAAGGTCTCGGCGATCTCTTCAAAGGCGGCGGTGGCCATAGTGTTGCTCCGTTTCCATTTCCACGCAGAGGTAGCGCCCTGCGCGCCAAAGGTCCAGCTTTGCGCGCAGCAAATGCTTTCCAAATGCCGCGCTATGGGCTACGCAAGGGGCAACAGATGATAGGGAAAGCCGCTATGAACAGACCGCTGGTCGCCGCCCTTTGCGCAACTTTGGCCCTCGGGGCCTGCTCTACCGTTGGGAAATCCCGCCTGAATCCGATGAACTGGTTCGGTGGCTCAGAGGAAACCCCCGTGGTGACCGTGGTCGAGGGCAAGCCCGTCGATCCGCGCCCGCTGATCTCGCAGATCACCGATCTGAAGCTGGAGCGCATGCCCGGCGGTGTGATTATCCGCGCCACCGGCCTGCCGCCAAGCCAGGGGTTCTGGGATGCCGAGCTGGTGGCCCGTCCGGTCAAAGACGGCACGATCGTCTATGATTTCCATGTCTTCCCGCCGGTAACGCCAAAGGCCGCTTCCACCCCGCAATCGCGTGAGGTGACGGTCGCCAGCTATCTGTCGGACACCAAGCTGGCAGGCATCCGCCAGATCACGGTGCAGGGCGCCAGTAACGCGCGCAGCAGTCGGCGCTGATGCGCGCCTTGGGGGCTATTTCTGGGCAACCTCCAGCCGCAAAGGCACGGTAACGCGAAATGCCCCGCCCCATTGCCCCGGCAAATAGCTGATGGTGCCGCCCAGATTGGCCATCACCTCACGGCAAATCGCAAGGCCAAGCCCGGCCCCGCCCGCCTTGGTCTGATCGGTTAGCCGTGCGAATTTCTCGAATATAAGCGCCTGTTTATCCTTGGGGATACCTGACCCGTTATCGATGAAATCAACCGTCACGCGGCCGCCCTTTTGCCGCACGGCGATGCGCAGTTCCGGGTTGGTCGCATCGCAATATTTGCGCGCATTGGAGATGAGGTTGATAAACACCTGCGTCAGCCGGTCACTGTCGGTGCGCAGAAAAATCTCTTCGGTTGGCAAATCGCGGTGGATGATAAACTCCCGCTCGGGGCGGGTATGACAGGCCGCCGCCATCGCACGGTCAATCATCCCGCGCAGGTTGCTCAGGTCCAGATTAAGCTGCACGGTGCCGCTTTCCAGCACGCTCAGATCCAGCAGATCATCCAAAAGCCGCGTCAGCCGTTTGGTTTCATCATGGATCACATGGCCGTATTTCGTGACCAGCTCTCCCGGTAAATCACCCTCGGTCAAAATCTCGGAAAACGCGCGGATAGAGGTCATCGGCGTGCGCAGCTCATGGCTGATCTGGCTCAGGAAGGCGTCTTTTTGCACCGAAAGCGTGGTCAGCTTGTCATTGGCATCACGCAGCTGGCGCGCGGTGCGGGTCATCTCTTCGCGCTGTTCTTCCAACTTTGACGAGTATTCCTTGATCTGGGCGGCCTCATTGGCCACGGCCATCAGATCCTCGACCGAGACAATCGCCCGCCCCGCAATCTGCGAGATCATCGCATGGGCCGTCGCCGCCCCGACCGACCCCGCAAGCCTGCGCTCCAACAGATCGATGAACCCCGAAGTCGGATCGGGCAAATAGCCTGCACGCCCTTGGGCGCGGGCCTCGGCCTCAAAAAAGGCAAGCGCCTCTTCATCGCCCAGAATACGCTGTGCCATGACCAGAAGGTCCTCGGCCTCCGCCCGGCCATGAGAGGCCCAGCCATGCGCATTGCCGCTGTCCACTTCGAACACATTGACAAAAGCCGCGCCCTGAAACCGTTCGACAGGACCGGGAAAGGTCAGCAAGGAGCCGACACAAAAGGTAAATGCATTCAGTGCGATGGACCAGAACAACGCGTGGATCAACGGGTCCATACCCGCCACACCAAACAGCGCTTGTGGACGCAACCAGCCAAGGCCAAGCGGCCCCTGCGCCAGAATTTGTTCCGACAAAACCCCATCCGCCCCGAAAGAGGGCAGGAACAGCGTATAGGCCCAGATCGCAAACCCAAGGCACAGCCCCCAGATCGCCCCCGTGCGCGTGGCCCCGCGCCAAAAGACACCCCCCAGCATGGCAGGCAAGATCTGCGCCACCCCCACAAAGGAAATCAACCCGATAGAGGCAAGCGCCTCGGCCCCGCCCGAGCTTTGGTAATAGGCAAACCCCAGACCAAGGATCGCCAGAATCGACAGCCGCCGCGACAAGAGCATCAACCGCCGCACATCCCCCGCCACCGGCTTGGCCGGGCGCAGCGACAGCCAGAGCGGCATCGCGATATGGTTCGACACCATCGTCGCCAGCGCGATCGAGGCCACGATCACCATCGAGGTCGCACTTGAAAACCCGCCCAGAAACGCCAGCATGGCAAGCCCGCCCTGCCCCTGGCTGAGCGGCAGCGTCAGCACGAACAGATCGGGGTTGGACCCCTCTGGCATCAGCTCCAGCCCGACAACGGCAATCGGGATGACAAAGAGGCTCATGAGCATCACATAAAGCGGAAAGGCCCAGCTTGCGGTGGCCAGATGCCGCTCGTCGCTGTTTTCCACCACCAGCACCTGAAACATCCGCGGCAAGCAGATCACCGCCGCCGCCGAAAGGAATATCAACCCCGTCCAGCGCGAGGGCTTCATATGCCACTCGGCCATCGGGCTGGCATCGATCCGCGCCAGAATATCCGCAGGCCCGCTGGCAAGCCCCCAGATCACAAAGATCCCCACTGCAATCAGCGCGACCAGCTTGACCACCGCCTCGACGGCGATGGCGGTGACAATGCCGGTGTGCTGCTCATTGGCATCAAGGTTGCGGGTGCCGAACAAAATGGTGAAAATCGCAAGGCCGATTGTCACCCAAAGAGAGGTCACATTGCCGTCCGGCTTGGCCCAACCATCCGCCGTGGCACTGGCGAACACCCCGAACGAAAGCGTTACAGATTGAAGTTGCAGCGCGATATAAGGCGTCGAGGCCGTGACGCACATCAAGGTTACGATCACCCCCAGAAGGTTCGATTTCCCAAATCGGCTGGAGATCAGATCCGCAATAGAGGTAACCCGGTACTGCCGCCCGATCCGCACCAGCTTGCGCAGCACCCACCACCAGCCGACAAAGACAACCGTCGGCCCCAGATAGATGGTCATATATTCCAGCCCCGAGCGCGCGGCATATCCCACAGCACCGTAAAACGTCCATGCCGTGCAATAAACCGACAACGACAACGTATAGACCAGAGGCGAGCGCAGCCACTTCACCGCCCCGCGTGCGGCGCGACGCTCTGCCAGAAACGCCACGCAAAACAGCATGACAACATAGGCCACAGAGGCGAAAACCAGCAGATTGAACGGCATCTTACCCTTTGTCCTCATCCGCGGGGGTGTCACCCGGCGTCAAGCGCCGCGCCAGAACCGCCGCGGCAATGATAACGCACAGCCAGACCACGAACAGATAGATCGCATCCTGCCCCGAGCTGCGCAGATCGCTGCCCGCCTCACCCCAAAGCATCGGCAAAATGATCAGGAACACCGCCAGGATCGGCAACAGCCGTGCCGCATCGCGCAACCGGCGCTGGCGGTAACTTTGCGGTGCAACATAAAGTGGTTTATTCATCACCTCCCCCATCCCCTTTTTCCGACTATCGCGGGTTCGGCGCGGCCTGTCAAAACGCGTCTAGGCAATTTCGGCAATAATCGACGGTTCGCGGCGCGCTGCACAATTCGCGCGCGGGCAAATCCGGCAAGAGCTGCCGACCTCCAGCGCCGGTCCTGCGCGCTCGGCCATCGAGGGCGCGATGAGCATGGCGGCATCGCGCACCTGCGGCCCCGAAAATCCCTTAGGATAAGTGATCGCGCAATAGGCCCGCAACTCAAACCGCTGCGGGGTCAGCCCCGGCATCTCGGCTATGGCCGCCACAGGATGCGCAGGGCAGGACAAGGCGGCATAAAGCGGCCAAAGCGGACAAGCCGCCCCTTGGCGCGGCAGGATGAACCCATCGACCGGCTTGCGCATGATCAACGTGCCCGCCCCATCGCAAAGCGCCAGCCCTTCGGTCGCACCAGGACGCAAGGCCAACCGCCGGAACACCCGCAGCACATCACAGCCAAAACGTTGCGCAAGCAGCAAGGGGTCGCTCTCTTCGGTCAGGGCCGACTCAAATTGCGCCAGCGGCAGGTGGCGGGCATCCTCGGCTGCCTGCGCCACCCATGCACGGGCCAAAGACCGCGCAACCCCCGAAGCAAGGCCCGAAATCCGCGCCTTCAATGCATCCGGCCCCGCGCCCCCCGTTTCCAACTCGGGGAAATGCCAGCCCTCTTCGGCAAGCCAGCTTTCGAATTCTTCTTGCGGGGCGGCGACACCGGTGTCGGCCTCCTGCTCGGACCCATCGAGATAGGCGACCAGCGCCTCGGCCCCGGCCGCCAGACGCCCGCTGTCGGCATGAAGGTTGGCGTGAAACCGGGCGCGCCAGTCGGGGTCGATATCCTCGGTTTCCGCCAGAATAGCAGCGGTGGACCGCACCGAACTGACCGCCGAGAGCATCTCATGCAAAGCTTGGGACAGATGCGGGTCATGGCCGATCCGGTCGTTCAGCGCCGCGACCATCCGCTCCAGATGTCCGATGCGCCGGTATTGCCCCGCCAGCAGATCGGCCCAGCCCGGAAAACGTCCCAGAAATTCATCCAGCCGTTCCACCTCGGGCTTTGGCCCTTGGGCCGCGGTGGCCGCCGCGCGCAAATCGGACGAAAGGCCACCTTCGGCACCTTCGGCCAGATGCGCCGCATCCACCCCCAAGACCTTGGCCAGCTTGGCCAGAACAGCATCAGATATCCGGCGCCGGTTATGTTCGATCAAGTTCAGATAAGATGCCGATATGCCCACAGCCCGCGCCAGATCGGCCTGTCCGATTCCCGCAGCCAAGCGGCGTTCACGCACGCGGCTGCCTGTCAAACCTGTAAGTGCCATAGGCTAACCCTCTCTGATCTGCCCAAATTTACATCATTTGAAAAGTTTTACAATTTGCATTGACAGCCTCGTGACCACTTGGGCAAATTTCCGGCCCGTGTCCGGGGCTTTATTGACAATCCCCACCCCCGGTGACAGCCTCCTAAACGAAATATCTGTTGCACCACGACCCTTTGGAATGGAGAACATGATGTCTATCCAGATCACACGCAGAAATCTGATACGAGGTGCCGCCATCTTGCTGGGCACCACGGCGCTGCCATCCTTTGCCCTTGCGGCAGCGGGCGGGCGGCTGGTCATCGCCTCGGATTCAGAACCGCGCAACCTGAACCCTGCGATGGTGGCCTCCAACGGCGTGTTCTTTATCGCTTCCAAGATCGTGGAACCTCTGGCCGAGCTTGGGTATGACGGGATGAAGCCCCTGCTTGCGACCTCATGGCACGGGTCGGATGATGGCAAGACCCTCACCTTCAAGCTGCGCGAGGGGGTGACATGGCATGACGGCCAGCCCTTTACCGCCGCCGATGTCGCTTTTTCGGCGATGGAGGTCTGGAAGCCGCTGCAAAACCTTGGCCGCGCGATTTTTGTCAACCTTGAGGCGGTTGAGACCCCTGATGATCATACCGCCATTTTCCGCTTTTCACAGCCGACACCGGTGCAGCTGATCCAGAATGCCTTGCCCGTGGTCACCTCGGTTTTGCCCAAACATCTCTATGAGGGCAGCGACATCAAGGAAAATCCGCTCAACCTTGCCCCCGTCGGCACCGGCCCGTTCAAATTCGCCGAGCACCGGCCCGGTCAATATTACCGGCTGACCAAGAACGATGCCTATTGGAACGCGGGCGAACCCAATATCGACGAGCTGATCTACCGCGTCCTGCCCGACCGCGCGGCGGCGGCAAATTCGCTAGAGGCGGGCGAAATCGGCCTAGCCGCATTCTCCATGGTGCCGCTGGTGGAACTGGACCGGATCGGCCAGATCGATGGGCTGGAGGTGATCACCAAGGGCTATGAGGCGCTGACCTATCAGCTGATCGTCGAGATCAACCACCGCCGTGAACATATGGCCAACCTCAAGGTCCGTCAGGCCATCGCCCATGCCATCGACAAGCAATTCGTTATCGATGCGATCTTCCTCGGCTATGCCGCCGCAGCGACCGGCCCCGTGCCCGCCAATGCGCCAGAGTTTTATACCCCCAAGGTGACGCAATATGATTTCGACCTCGATAAGGCCAATGCCCTGCTGGATGAGGCGGGCTATCCCAAGGATGCCTCGGGGGTTCGATTCTCGCTGGATCTGCTGCCCGCGCCCTATTTTTCCGAAACCAAGCAATTTGGCGATTACCTGCGCCAAGCCTTGATAAAAATCGGGATTGAGGCGCGGATTGTGGCCAATGATTCCGCAGGGCATCAAAAGGCGGTCTATACCGATCATGATTTTGATCTTGCGATTGCGCCTACGGTTTTCCGTGGCGATCCGGCGATCTCAACGACCGTTCTGGTGCGTTCGGGGCTACCTGCGGGGGTGTCCTTTTCCAATCAGGGCGGCTATGCCAATCCGCAGGCCGATGCGCTGATCGACAAGGCCGCAGTGACACTGGACACCGACAAAAGAACCGCGCTTTACAAAGAGTTCCAGCAGTTGGTCGCGGCCGATCTGCCGCTGATCAATGTCGCCGATTGGTCCTTTACCAGCGTCGCCGCGACCAGCCTTGGGAATGTCGCCAACAATCCGCGCTGGCCGGTTTCAAACTGGTCCGATCTGACGGTCGAGAGATGAGGCGCGCAGGATGAAACGGGCTTGGCGGCTGCTTTTGCGCCGGTCGCTGACCAGCATCCCCGTGCTGATGCTGGTCATCACCGGCACATTTCTGTTGTTGGAGAACGCCTCGGGCGATGCGGCCGACGCCTATCTTGTGGCCATTGGCGGCGGGGATGCGGGCTATGTCGCGGATCTGCGCGCAGAATACGGGCTGGACCGTTCGGTCTGGGTGCGGCTGTGGTTTTACATAAGCAATCTGGCACAGCTTGATCTGGGACAGTCGGTGGCGCTGAACCGGCCCATTCTGGATGTGATCCTTGAACGGCTTCCTGTCACGCTTTGGCTGATGGGGTCGGCGGTGGCGCTGTCATTTGTGTTCGGCAGCTTGCTGGGCGTCCTTGCCGGAGCGCGGCCTGGAAGTGCCACCGATCGCACGCTCTCTATCGGCTCCTTGGCGCTTTATTCGGTGCCGAGTTTCTGGCTGGGACTGGTGCTGTCGGTGGTGTTTGCGGTGCAGCTGCGCTGGTTTCCGGTGTCGGGCATAGAGACCATCGCCTCGGGTAAGACGGGGCTTGCGCGGGCGGGGGATATTGCCCTCCATCTGGTGTTGCCGGTGGCCTCTTTGGCGATGCTCTATCTGGCGCTGTTTTTGCGGTTGATGCGCGCCGGCATGGCCGAGGTCTGGCGGCAGGATTTCGTGCTGGCGGCAAGGGCGCGGGGTATAAAACATCACAAGATCATCTTGCAACATATTGCGCGCAATGCATTATTACCGCTCATCACCATGCTGGGGCTGCAAGCGGCGGGGATGCTGGGCGGCTCGGTTGTGATCGAGGGCGTCTTTGGTATTCCCGGCTTTGGCAGGCTGGCCGCCGAGGCGGTATCGGGCCGCGATGCACCCTTGCTGATGGGAGTGATCCTGACCAGCTCCATTCTGGTTATTCTGGTCAATCTGGCGGTGGATATGGTTTATGCACTGCTTGATCCGCGTGTCGGGGCCTCGGATCCGGCATGAATTTTGTCGCCCGTTTCATACGCTCCCCCGAAGGGATTGCAGGGTTGGTTTTGTTGAGCCTGCTGGCGGCGGCGGCCCTGCTGGCGCCTGTGTTTTTTCCCGGCGATCCGTTGGCAATCGAAGGCAGACCCTTGCTGCGCCCCTTTGAGCACCCAGGCCTGCCCTTGGGCACCGACCGGCTGGGCCGCGATGTGATGGCCGAACTTTTTCATGGCGCGCGGGCGTCAATGATCGTGGGCATTTCGGCGGCGGCAGTGGCGATCTTGGTCGGCGCTTTGGTCGGCACATTGGCGGGCTTTGGGGGCGGGCTGATCGACGAGGCCCTGATGCGGGTTGTCGAAGCGTTCCAGATTGTGCCCGGATTCTTGCTGGCGCTAGCCTTTGTCAGTGTGGTCGGCCCCTCGCTGACGGTGGTTGTGATCGCCATCGCACTGGGGTCATGGACCGGCCCCGCCCGCCTTGCCCGCGCCGAGGTTCTGTCGATCCGCGAGCGGGATTTCGTTGCCGCGGCGCGTGTCATCGGGATGCACCCTTTGGAAATCGCGGTCAAAGAGGTCTTGCCCCTCGCCCTGCCACCGGTAATGGCGCTAACATCGGTGATTGTCGCGGGTGCCGTGCTGACCGAGGCGGCGCTGTCTTTCCTTGGGCTGGGCGATCCCAATATCGTCACTTGGGGGTCGATGATCGCCGAGGGGCGCAACGTGTTGCGATCCGCCGCCTATCTGTCGATTGTGCCGGGCCTCGGGCTGGTGGCATTGGTTCTCGGGGTCTATCTTTTCGGCGAAGGTCTGGTAGAGGCCCTCGCCCGCCGTGAGGGTCAGGGATGAGCGCGTTGGTTTCCCTTGAGGGCCTCAGCGTCCGCTATCCGCGCAGCACCACTCCGGCACTGGAGGCGGTGACGATGTCGGTCGCGCAGGGTGAAAAGCTGGCCATTATCGGGGAAAGCGGTTCGGGGAAATCCACGCTGGCCCGTGCGCTGGTCGATCTGTTGCCAAGGGGTAGCCGGTGTGACGGCACCATCACCTGGCAGGGCGGTTCACCTGCGCCGGGGCGCGACTACGGCTATGTCTTTCAGGATCCGGGGTCCAGTTTTGACCCCATCCTGAGCATCGGCGCGCAGATGGTTGAGGTCTTGCAAACCCATTTCCCGCTGACCCGCCATGACGCGCGGGTGCGGGCCGCCGCATTGCTGGCACGGGTGCAAATCCCCGCGCCCGAACTGGCGCTGGATGCTTATCCGCATCAGTTTTCCGGCGGTCAGAAACAACGGATCGCCATTGCTATAGCCATCGCGACCGGCCCCAAACTTCTGATCGCGGATGAGCCGACAAGTGCGCTTGATACCGTGGTGCAGGCTGAGATTGTGGCCCTTCTGCAAGAGTTGGTCGAAAGTGACGCGATGACACTTTTGTTCATCACCCATGATATCGCTCTGGCCTCTGGTCTGGCCGACCGGATCGCGGTGTTCCGTAACGCGCGGCTGGTAGAGATCGGCACAGCCAATGAAATCATCACCGCCCCGCGCCGGTCCTATACCCGTGGCCTTGTCGCGGCCCATCTGGATCTGACAACGCCCGTGCTGATCGGGGACGTCCCATGAGCCTGTTGGAGGTGAGCAACCTGTGCAAAACCTACCCCGGAAAACGGCGGGTCATGGCGCTGGATGATGTTTCAATCACCTTAAAGCGCGGGGAAACACTGGGTCTGGTTGGCCCATCGGGCAGCGGGAAATCCACCCTCGCACGTGCCATTATGCGGCTGGTGGAACCCGACACGGGCAGCATCCGCTTTGAGGATGGCGACTGGCTGGCCCTGCGTGGACGTGCCTTGCGGCAGGCGCGGGCACGCTTACAGATGGTGTTCCAAGACCCGCTCGGGACATTCAATCCGCGCGCCTCGGTGGGCGGGGCGATTGGGGATGCACTGCGCATCCACAATATTGGTGCGCGCCATGACCGCGCCGATCGGGTCGCGGTTCTGCTGGAACGGGTCGGCCTGAGCGCCGATCACGCCCGCCGCCCCATCACCCAGATTTCGGGCGGTCAGCGTCAGCGCGTTGCCATCGCCCGCGCCTTGGCCACCGCGCCCGCGCTGATCGTGCTGGATGAGGCGGTCTCGGCGCTGGATGTCACCGTGCGCGCGCATATCCTCGATCTACTGGTCAATCTGCAACAACAAGAGGGCATCGCCTATCTGTTTGTCTCGCATGATCTGGCGGTGGTGCGCGCGGTGTCGCACCGCACCGCGATCATGGAGGCCGGACGCATCGTCGAAACCGGCCCGATCCAAAATGTCATCGCCGCCCCCGCCTCGGCCACCGGTCGCGCATTGGTCGCCGCCGTTCCACGCCTGATCACCAACCCGCCCGCAAAGGAGCCCGCCCCATGATCCCTTGGTCCCCCCTGCCCGACGCGCCCGACTTTCCTGCCAGCGGCTTTGCCCAACTGGCTGACCGGATCGCGGACCTATTGGGCACGCGCAATGATGTCGTGCTGGTTCAGGCCGAAGCTGTGGTGGCACTAGAGGCCGCGGCCAGCAGTCTGGGACGCCCCGGCTTGGTCGCGCTGAATGTGGTGACAAGCCTCTATGGCGCGTGGTTCGGTGGCTGGCTGCGCCATGCGGGGGCCACGGTGATTGACCTGACCGCCGAACCGGGCCGCCCGATCACCGCCCAAGTCGTGGCCGAGGCGCTGGAAACCCACGACATCGGGCTTTTGGCGATGGTCCATGCGGAATCGGCAACCGGCATCCTGAACCCTTTGCCCGAGATCATGGCACTGGCGCAAAAGGCGGGCGTGATGACGGTGGTGGATGCGGTGGCCTCTTTTGGCGGGCATCCGGTGCCGGTGGACGCGCTGGGGATTGATGTGGCGGTCATCGGGCCGCAAAAGACCATGGGCGGCCAAGCGGGCTGTTCCGCGATTTCCATCAGCCCCCGCGCGTGGGATGTGATGAACCCCGCCGGAGAGGCCCCCTCGATCCTGTCACTGGCCGATCTCAAGGCGGGCTGGATCGACGCAGGGCGCGGCGCATTGCCCGGAACGCCCTCCCCCATCGAATTTCATGCGCTGGCCGCCACGCTGGACCGGATAGAGGCCGAGGGGCTGACGGCAATGCTGACCCGCCACGGGGTGGCGGCACAGGCGATGCGCGCAGGGGTGGCGGCACTTGGGGTGATGCCATGGGTTGCGCCGGAACATGCCTCCAACCTTGTGACTGCGGGGCCGGTGCCCGAGGGGTATAGCGCCGACGACCTGACCCGCGCCCTGCCCCAAGGAGCAACCATGATCGCCCCCGGTGTTGGCCCCGCCGGAGAGCGCTTGGTCCGGTTGAACCATACCGGCCCGCGCGCCTGCCCGGCCGTTGTGCTGTCCGAACTGGCCGCCTATGCGGGCGCATTGGCGCGTCTGGGGGAAACGGTTGATTGCGGCGCGGGGCTTGCCGCGGCGGCATCTGTTTTTGAGGGTGCATAGATGACGGCAGAGCGGCTCTCACATCGGCCCAAGGCCATCCTCTTTGATCTCGATGACACGCTCATTAGCGCCTACCGCAATCCGGTTGAGACATGGCGCGGCATCATCGCCGAACACCCCGAGGCCCTGGGGGAGCAGGACGCGGGCTGGGTCACGCGGGGCGTGGTCTTTCGCATCGTTGATTTTCTGTCTGACCATGAGGCGCGGCGCCTTTGGCGGCTGGAGGCCGATACCACGCGCCGCCTTGTGATCCGCCAAGCATTCCACAAGCTCAATCTGGCGCGACCCACAGGGTCGGAGCCGCTGCACGGGGTCGATGCCGACCGGATTGCCGACCGGTTTGAGACCTATCTGAACGAGACTATGCGCCTGAAGCCCATGGCGATCGAGACATTGGATGCCCTGGCTGCGCGCGGACTTGCGCTGGCCCTGCTGACCAACGGGTCCAGCAAGACACAGCGCCGCAAGATCGCACAATTCGATCTGGCCCCCCATTTCCAGCTGATCCGTATCGAAGAGGAAGTGGGCACCGGCAAGCCCGAACCGGCCGCCTATCACGGCGCCCTTGATGCGCTGGGGATGAGCGCGGATGACACATGGATGATCGGGGATGACCCGATCTGGGATGTGGCGATGCCGCGCCGTCTTGGCATGGGGGCGATTCTGTTTGACGATCTGGGCGGACGGGAACCCGATCCGGCAGCCCCGCCCCATGCCATATTGACCCGCCTGACCGATTTGCTGCCTTTGGCTGACCAATCCGTTTAGGGCAAACCAGCCCGCCTTATGACCGTTGACAGACGCAACACTCGCCCTTCTTTTCAGGTCGATCAGTTTTTTGGGGTTGCGCGCCCTTCCTTTAGGCCAGAAATCCCTTATGCTGCTCCAAACCTTGGAAAGGACACCGCATGGCTCGCACAATCGAATACGGCAACCTGATGCATAACGCCATGCGCGGACTTATACAGACCGTTCTGACGGATGTTTCCAAGAACGGCTTGCCCGGGGATCACCATTTCTTCATCACCTTTGACACCACCCATCCGGAGGTTGAAATCGCCGATTGGCTGCGCGCCCGCTACCCCGAAGAGATGACAATCGTCATCCAGAACTGGTTTGACAACTTCGAGGTGACCGACAAAGGGTTTTCCATCACCCTCAACTTTGGCAACAACCCCGAGCCGCTGATCATCCCTTTTGATGCCCTGCGCACATTTGTTGACCCTTCGGTTGAATTCGGCCTGCGGTTTGAAACCTCCGATGACAGCGACGAGGACGAGGCCGATCTGGAAGAGGACGCGGAAGCAGAAGACAACACAGCTCATAACGCCGAAGTTGTGTCACTCGACAAATTCCGCAAATAACCCCCAGAAAGTTTCGCGCCATATGCTCGCCGACCTCGCGTTCTTTCTGAAACAGGCGGTCATGCAGCCAAAGCAGACGTCCTCTCTGGTGCCCTCTTCGCGGGCGCTGGCGGCGGCAATGGCATCACATGTGGGGCCCGATACGGGGCCGGTGGTGGAATTCGGCCCCGGCACAGGGATCATCACCAAGGCGATCCTTGCGCGAGGCGTGCCCCCCGAAAACTTGACCCTCTTTGAGATGAACCCCAGCTTTGCGGCGAACCTGCGGACCCGTTTTGCGGGCGTCAAAATCCATGTCACCGGCGCGCAAGAAGCGCCAAACCTGATGCCCGCAACCGTGGGGGCCGTCGTATCGGGATTGCCGCTTTTGTCGATGCCAAGCGGGTTGCGCCGCGACATTGTTGCCGCCGCCTTTGAGATCATGCGACCGGACGGCGTTTTCATCCAGTTCACCTATGGCCAGAAGATGCCGCTGTCGGCCGAGGGGCTGACCGCTTTGGACCTGCACGCCACAAAAGCGCAAAAGGTCTGGCGCAACTTCCCGCCGGCACAGGTTTATTTGCTGCGCCGCGCCGATATCTAGGGCTTTGCCGCGCGGTGCCAATTGATTTCTGCGCCGCAGCGGCCTAATAAGGCGCAAATTTTGCAGGAGAGCATGATGTCCGCAACGCGTACCGAAACCGACAGCTTTGGCCCCCTTGAAGTCCCCGCGGACAAGTATTGGGGCGCACAGACCCAACGCTCGATCCAGAACTTCCCCATCGGCTGGGAACGTCAGCCCGTCGCCATCATCCGCGCGCTTGGCGTGATCAAGAAAGCCTGTGCTTTGGTGAACAAAGCCCAAGGCGATATGCCCGCCGATTTGGCCGATACCATTGCGGCGGCGGCCCAAGAGGTGATCGACGGCAAGTTTGACGACAACTTTCCGCTGGTTGTCTGGCAAACGGGTTCGGGTACGCAAAGCAACATGAACGCGAATGAGGTGATCTCTAACCGCGCGATTGAAATGCTGGGCGGCGAAAAAGGGTCCAAGAAACCCGTCCACCCGAATGACCATTGCAATATGGGGCAATCGTCGAATGACACCTTCCCCACCGCGATGCATGTCGCAACGGGGATGATGGCGCGTGATGTGCTGTTGCCGGGGCTGGAAAAGCTGCACACTGCCTTGGTCGCGAAATCCGAAGAGTTCAAGGACATCATCAAGATCGGCCGCACCCATACTCAGGACGCAACCCCTCTGACGCTGGGTCAGGAATTCTCCGGCTATGCGCATCAGGTTGCCAAGGGGATCGAGCGGGTCAAATCCTGCCTGCCCGATATCTATGAGCTGGCACAGGGTGGCACCGCGGTTGGCACCGGATTGAACACCCGCGTTGGCTGGGATGCCCGTGTGGCCGCCGAAATGGCCAATATCACCGGCCTGCCCTTTGTCACCGCCCCGAACAAGTTCGAGGCATTGGCCGCCCATGACGCCATGGTGATGATGTCTGGCGCGCTGAAAACCGTTGCGGGAAGTCTGTTCAAAATCGCCAATGACCTGCGTTTGCTTGGCTCCGGCCCGCGCTCGGGCCTTGGCGAATTGATCCTGCCGGAAAATGAGCCGGGCTCTTCGATCATGCCGGGCAAGGTGAACCCGACCCAGGCCGAGGCGCTGACCATGGTCTGTGCCCATGTCATGGGCAATGATGCGGCCATCGGCTTTGCCGGTTCCCAAGGGCATTTCGAGCTGAACGTCTACAACCCGATGATGTCTTATAACCTGTTGCAAAGCATGCAGCTTTTGGGTGACGCGGCGGGTTCGTTCACCGATAACATGGTTGTGGGAACGCAGGCCAACACCACCCGCATCGACAAGCTGATGAAGGAATCGCTGATGCTGGTCACGGCGCTGGCCCCGACCATCGGCTATGACAATGCGACCAAGGTTGCCAAAACCGCGCATAAAAACGGCACGACCCTGCGCGAAGAGGCAATCGGTCTTGGCCTTGTCGACGGCGAAACCTTTGACCGTGTGGTGCGCCCCGAAGATATGATCGGTCCAAAGGGCTAAGCATGGCGGCAGATATCCTCAGCCTCGCGCGGGCGCGCAAACAGCGCGACCGCAAGGCGCGCGCCGCGCAGGCTGATGCCAATGCCGTCAAATTCGGCCGTACCAAGGCCGAAAAACAGGCCGATGCGGCCGCCAAACAGAAATCAGATCGCGCCTTGGACGGCCATGCGCGCGATCCCGAAGACGGGTCATGAGCCGCGCTTCGGAACGCCCGGCCAAACGGTCGCTGACATTACGCGGCCACCGGACCTCGGTCTCGCTGGAAGCAGAGTTCTGGCAGGCCTTTCGTGATATTGCCGATGAACGCGGGCTGACCATCAATGCCCTTGCGATTGAAGTGGATGAGGCCCGCCAGACCGATATCGGCCTGGCCTCTGCCATCCGGGTTTTTGTGCTGAACCATTACCGCAAGACCAAAGCCTGACACCCCCTTGCACAACGGCCTGAAAAGGGCGAGGCTCGGCCTGCATGGACCCCGCCCCCCAAAGCAACCCGCCAAGGAGTTGTCGATGAAGATCGCATTGTGGCAGACACCCCCGCATCATGATGTGCAAACCGCGCTGGAACAGATTGACAGCGCGGCAAAGCAGGCCAGGGCGGCGGGCGCAGTGGTGATGGTCACGCCGGAAATGGCATTGGGCGGCTATAACATAGGTCCCGAGAAATGCGCCGAACTGGCACAGCAGGCAGATGGGCTGATTGCCGCCCTCAAGCAGATTGCCACAGCGCATGACATCGCCCTTGTTGCAGGGCTTGCCCTGCCCGGCGAGGGGCGTCCCTTCAATGGTGCGATCGCGGTGGACGGGCATGGCCGCGAGCTTTGCTGCTATCACAAGACCCATCTTTACGGCGATGTCGACCGCGCGCAGTTTACGGCGGGCAAGGCCCTATCTGGCCTCTTTGACCTGCACGGGTGGCGCATCGGCTTGGCGATTTGCTATGACGTGGAATTCCCCGAGGTCACAAGATCGCTGGCCCTGCAAGGCGCAGAGTTGATCTTGGTCCCGACGGCCAATATGGCCCCCTTCACCAGCGTTGCCACAAGGCTTGTTCCCGCACGGGCCGAGGAAAACGCTGTTGTCGTGGCCTATTGCAATTACACCGGCCACGAGGGCGACTTTGACTATTGCGGGCTGTCTTGTGTCTGCGGTCCCGATGGCAATGACCTTGCGCGCAGCAAAGCATCGGATAGTGATGTGCTGATCGCCGATCTCTCGCATGCCGCTTTGGCCGACTGCCGCGCCGTGATGACCCACCTCAGGGATCGCCGTCCCGAATTGTACCGCCCCTGAAAGGAACGAACACATGGTGAATAAAGTCTCTGTCTTCGGACCGGATTTCCCCTTTGCCTATGATGACTGGATCAAACATCCAAAGGGGTTGGGGCATCTGCCCGCGACGGCCCATGGGGCCAAAGTGGCGATCATCGGATCGGGGGCTGCGGGGATTATCGCGGGCTATGAGCTGATGAAACTTGGTGCGCGGCCCATTGTGTTTGAGGCGGGACAGTTCGGCGGCAGGCTGCGCTCTCAATCCTTTGAGGGGGCGGATGGTGTTATTGCCGAGCTGGGCGGGATGCGGTTTCCGGTCTCTTCCACCGGGTTTTACCACTATGTCGAAATGCTGGGCACCGAAAGCAGGCCTTTTCCCAACCCGTTGACCGAGGCGGCGGGCTCCACCGTGATCGACCTGCTGGGCAAATCGCATTACGCACAAACCCTTGATGACCTGCCCGTGCTGTTTCAGGAGGTGGCCCGCGCCTATGATAAGGCGCTGGAGGATGGTGCCAATTTCACCGCGCTGAAACAGGCCATCCGTGACCGCGACAACGCCCGCATCAAAGAGATCTGGAACCCCATCGTCAAACAATGGGATGAGCGTACCTTTTACGATTTCGTCGCCTCTTCTGATGCATTCAAGGCGCTGTCCTTCCATCACCGTGAGGTTTTCGGTCAGGTCGGTTTCGGCACCGGCGGCTGGGATTCCGATTTCCCGAACTCGATGCTGGAGATATTGCGGGTCAATGTGACCGAATGTGATGACCATCAACGCTATATGGTCGGCGGCGTCGGTCAGGTGCCGCGCAAGCTTTGGGAACATGCCCCCGAGGCGATCACCCATTGGCCCAAAGGCACGACGCTGGCCAAGCTGAACAATGGTGCCACACGGGCCGGTGCCGTGCGCATCAGGCGGCAGGAGAACGGTAAAATCCAGATCACCGACCAATGGCAACGCGCCGAGGCATTCGACGCGGTGCTTGTCACCTGCCAGAGCCATCTTTTGTCGATCGCCATCGACACCGAGGAAAGCCTCTTTGCCCAAGACCTGTGGATGGCGCTGGACCGCACCCGCTATATGCAATCGGCCAAGACATTCGTCATGGTGGACCGTCCCTTCTGGAAGGACAAAGACCCCGAAACCGGACGCGACGTGATGTCGATGACCCTGACCGACCGGATGACACGCGGCACCTATCTGTTCGACAACGGGCCGGACAAGCCTTCGGTCATCTGCCTGAGCTATTCATGGATGACCGACGCGCTGAAGGTTCTGCCGCTGCCGGTGGAAAAGCGGGTTGATCTGGCCTTGTCCTCGCTGGCACATATCTATCCCGATCTGGACATCAGGTCACATATTCTGGGCGACCCGATCACCGTCAGCTGGGAAAATGATCCGAATTTTCTGGGGGCCTTCAAGGGGGCGCTGCCGGGGCATTACCGCTATAACCTGCGGATGTTCGGGCATTTCATGCAAGACGATCTGCCCCCGCAGGAACGCGGGATTTTCCTGGCCGGTGATGGCATCAGCTGGACGCCTGCCTGGGTAGAGGGCGCGGTGCAGACATCCCTCAATGCGGTGGCGGGGATTATCCGGCATCTGGGCGGCGGCTTTCACCCCGAGAACCCATCGCCCTGCGACCATTATCCCGAATGGGGGCCGGTGCCGCTAGACAACTAATCTGGCAAGGGCGGCGCGGTCGATTTTCGAGGCATGCCGTTTGTCCATCGGGATATTGGCAAGCTGTTTCACCTTGGCGATCCCCAGACGCGCGGCCTGTGCCTGCCAATCGGCAAGGCACCGCGCGTCGCCCTCCACCACCAGACAGGCGCCCGCCCCGGTTTCGATCAACGCGCATCCGGTGACGCCTTTCCACCCCCGCGCGGCGACCTCGATCGGAAAGGGAAAGCGCGGCCCTTGCGGCAGGTCCACCTCTGTGCCGCTGCGCCCCAGCAGCCACAGCCTGCCCTGCGCATCGACATGGCCCGCATCGCCCGTCCGGTGCCAGATCACCCCGCCCTCATGGACCTTGTTTTCAACGTCATGCGCCGGATCGAGATAGCCGGAGTTGACATGCGCCCCCGCGACCTGGATCTCATCCTCAACCACGCGCAGCGCAAGCCCCGCCACGGGATGACCAACCAAGAGGCCCTTCCCCTCTGTCATCCAGCGCTGGTCCTCGGCGCTGATATCGATCGCATCCAGATGGGCAATCGGCTCTGCCTCGGTCGAGCCATAGACGCAAACAAGGCGCAGCTCCTTATTGCCCGCCGTCAGTCGCCGCATCAGATCGGGAAACACCGGCCCCCCGCCGGTAAAGAGGCTATGCAACGTGGTCGGAAGCGTCACCTCAGCCAGTTTCTCGCAGAGTGACGGTGGCATAAGGGCCCGCGTCACCGATTGACGGGCCATCCAACCGGCCAGCGCGGCGGGTTTGACCCGCGACAGGCGCGACATCTTCCAATCGGGCAAAACCGATGTCCGGCCGCTGGCGATATTGATCAAAACGAACACCGGAAAGCAGACCAGATCCCGCTCTGGCGTATCGCTGTGCAGCATGGGGGCGATGGCGTGGTGTTGTGCGTCAAGAAAGCCATGGCTGCGCGGGATCGCCTTGGGCAGGCCGCTGGTCCCCGAGGTAAAGGAGATCAACGCGATATCCTCTGCCTGCGGGGCGGGCAGATCGGGCCTTGGACCGCGCGATGCTGTGGGCCGCAGATGACGCAGGGGCCACAGTTCAGGCAAGGCAAATTTCAACACCCCAAAGGCGCCGGAACTGCAAAACGCCGAGACCCCTTCCAATTTCGCGGCATGACGCAGCCCCGCAAGCCCCATGGCCGGCTCGGGCAAGACCACCGTGGCCCCCAGCGACCAAAGTGCTGCCAATGCGGCATAGAGGTCGGCATCCCACCGCATGGCCAGCAAGACACGGTCGCCCTTGCGGATACCCCGCATGTGCCACGCGCGCGCCAAGGCCTCGGTGCGGGTCATCAGTTGCGCAAAACGGGTCTCACGCCCTTTGCCATCGACAATCGCAACCCTGTCGGGATGGCGTGCAACGGCGGCGGCGAAATCCGACAGCAGGTTAGTCATCCAGAACCAGCCCGAACAACCCGTAACGGCGAAAGACCTCGGCCCCTTCGGCCGCGCTGCGCAATGCAGAAAGGTTATCCTCATGGATCAACGCATGGATGGCCGTATCATAGCCCCCCGCCAATGCCGCAGTGTGAAAGGCATGGGCCAGATGCTGCCCCGCCCCTTTTTCCAGACTGGCATAGGTTTTCAAGATGGCGCTGCGCGGCTTTGGCCCTTCGGCATAATTCGGGGTGCCGAACAAAAAACCCGCAAGGCTCTGATCCGGGCGGCGGGCGAAAAAGATCAACTCTTGCCGCAGCAATGGCACCATGGGCATATACATCGCCAGAAATGCGTCACGGCTGATCGGTTTGTAAAAGGCATTGCGCGAAAAGGCCGCGCTCGACAGGGTAAAGACCTGATCGAACAGCACCTCGGGGTTGGTCCCGTCCCACGGGCTAACCTCAAATGCCGCAGTGGCGGGCGGGGCCGTCCGCGCCACCTGTGCAAGCGGCACACGGGCCGAGAAATAGCGGCTGATCTGGGCAAAGCCCGCGTCTTGCATGACCTTCAGTGCAAGGGGATTATCCGCAGGCTCCATCAAGAACTCCGGGCTGCCGTCGCTTTGGGTCACGAAACGGTAGCTGTGCCAAGTGTCGCCCTCCATCGGGCCGATAACACGGCGCAGCCCCGCCTCACGGATAAAGGCAAGGGCCTGGGCCAATACATCCGCCCCCGCCGCCGCCGTCTTGCACGTGAATGCCCCCAACGCCGCGGCGGGCATGCCGTCCCATTCCGGCGCGTCCAGATAGGCGGTGATCTTTGCGCCATCGGCACGGAAAACCTGTTGTGTCATGCGGAAATACCAATCGAGATCAAATAAGTAGAAAGCGGGATCACAAGCGCCAGCAGCGTCAGCTTGCCCACACGCGCCCGAAAAAACCACTGCGGAAATAAGGAAGGAACAGCAGCCGCCAGAAAAAGACAACCCAGCACCACCGGCCACATCGCCCCGTTCCAGTTCGACGCATCCGGGTTCAGGCTGATCACCCCCGCATAAAGCAGGCAAAGCGCGCCCGCCTCGGCCATAAGCACCGCGATGCGCCGCGCGGGCCTTTGGGGCGTCAGGTCAAGCGCGCTTAACCCCAGCGTCATGCCCATCGCCGTCATCCCGTAAAAGCTGACGGCATTCCAACCACTTGCCGTCCCCAAGGTCAGCCAGCCAAAGCTGACAAGCGCCAGCGCAGCGACGATATCAATATCGGGAAATCTCGCCTTGCAAGGGGTGGTACTGCGCGCCCAGACATGGGCCGCCAGCACCAGAATGGGCAAAAGCGCATTTTGCACCATCGTCACCGCAAGCAGCAAAAACACCGTGATAACATAGACATGTGCTGTGTGATCATTCAGCCCGATCCTTGGCGCAACGCCCCGAAAGGCAAAGATGCTGATGGCAAAAATCCCCGCAAGGGTCATCAATTCCGGTAAGGCGCTGGTCGCATGGACCGACAAGAACACCAGCAGGCCAAGCGGCAGGAAGAAATTGTCAAACCCGCGCCAGCTGGTTGCCTCAACCAAGGTGCCAAAGCCCGCGACCATGACAGAAAGCGCGATGATATTCAGCGGCGCAAACCCCGTCATCAGCATAAGGCAAAGCATGGAAATCAACAGTGTGACGGTGAAAAAGACCACGCTGCCCTCGATGCTCTTGGTCCCGTCCTCGATTTTGAAAAACCGGGTGCCATAGGTGCTGCCCGCCAAGGCGGCGGCGGCATCGGCAAGGGTCAGAACCGCGATCGGCAAGACATAAAGATAGAGCTGCTCCTGTGCCAGAAACAGGCACAGACCCACCGAAATCGCTAAGAGAAGATCGCCGTAAGAACTCCGCGCGACACCGTGCAGGGTCTTGCCCAGACGTGAATTCGGCAAGCGCAGAACCAGCAGCACGCCAAGCGTCACCCCCACCAGCACATAGACCGGCCAACGTTCGGGAAACAGCCACGGCAGCATCAGCGCATAAAGCCCGGTGCCGATATGGATCAGCTTGCGCTGCACCTCGGCGCCGATCTGCCACTTTGCCGCAAGCTGGCGCACCACGCCCATCAGCCCCAGCAAAACCGCGACCGAGGCCAGCGCCAGCATGAGTTGCCAAAACGCGCTCACCCTTTGACCTCTTCCACAACCAGATCGGAATAAAAGAACGCCTTGTCGCGTGGTTTCAGCCGATCCTCGATATCGCTGCGGGTTGTCACCCTATCCGCAAAAGCCTGCGGCACACGGCGCGGGGCCATCATGTTCCAATAGACCAACCGCGCACCGGGGGCCGAGGCGCGCAGAATACTGCCGTAAACCTGCGCAAAGACCCCGGGCGACATATACTCGAAAATATCGGACAGGTTGAACCCGTCCGCCTTCTCGCCGGTTGAAATAAAGGCCTCCAACGATCCGGGGCGGATGTCGAGCCGGTCCAGACGGGATTTGATCACCTCGAAATGCTCGGCCCGCCATGTCATCGGCAGGGCCGCCCCATGGGTGCCCTTCATGATCCAGTGGAGATAGGGGTTTTGCGCCGGTTCGCCAATAACAGCCGCATGATGGATACGGCGCGCGACATGCTGTGCGGGACTGCCCTCGACATGGTCGAAAAAGGCCTTGTCCCGCCCCATCCGCCCCATAACAAAGCGCGAGAAAAAGACGTTCAGCAACAACCGCCAGCGCCAAGTGTTGAACCGCCTGTCAAGGAACGCCTGACGCGCTGCCTTGGGGCGCGGCACAAAGATCGCATCAATCGTCTTGCGGGAATGGACCAAGGGCAAAAGCCGGGTTCGAAAGATGCGGAAGTAACGCTCAAACTTGCCGACACCGCCCGCGCCGTGCTGGGCGACCTCATCGCCCAGAGCGTTCCAGAACGCCTGCACCTCAGGGGCGGCCCCCGCCAACGCCTTGGCCAAAAGCGCCTTGCGTTTGGTTGAGGGACGCGCCCCCATCAGCGCCAGAAATTCCGCGTGATCCAGATTGCGAAACATACCAATCCGCAACTGAAGGCAGGCAATCTGGGCCGGAGACAGGTCCACCACCACGACCTTTTCAGGGTCCAGCGTCAGCATCGCCAGCGCATTATCACCCGCAGAGCAGATCGAGACCAAAGTCCCGCCCGCGCAATCGCCCAAGGCTTCGGTGAGCACATCGGCATCTTCCCAAAGCTGGGCATAGCGGATGTGGTCAAAGGCGGCTTTGGATTCGATCTCACATCTCTGCATCGCAGCGCTCCACCTGCCCGGTTGCCCCATCAACGGTAAGGGTCTCACCGTCCCTGATCCATTGCGTCGCCCCCTTAAGGCCGACCACACAAGGAATGCCCAACTCCCGCACCACAATCGCGGCGGCATTGGAAAACACGGCAATCCAGCCCGGATCGGTATGGCGGGCGACCAAGATATCACCGGGGGTCAGGGATTCGGTCCGCGGGTCGCGGATCACCCTTGCCCGTGCCGTCACCTGCCCCGCCGAACAGCCCGTACCACTGCGCGCGGCAGCATTGTCCTGCGCGGACGGGACGTCGTTCCACTGCGGCGCGATGGCCGGTCCGCGCAGCTCTATCCGTTCCGGCGGGTCCGGCCGTTTGGCGGCGGCCAGATCCTCGGCCTTTCGCAACGCCACATGCGCCTTGAGGTCCGGCGACAGCCCGTACCCCTCCACCGCGCCGAGCAGTTCATCCTTGGTCAAAAAGAACACATCGCGCGGGGCGGCCAACAGGTCACGCGCTGCAAACTCCCGCCCAAGGGCAAGGAAAACGCGGCGGGTATAGCCAAAGATGCGCGTTCTTTCGAACCGCAGGTTCTCACGGTCCCGCACACGGTTCTTGGTCCAGCCGATCAGCCATTTCGCAACCCGCCGTTTGACCGGATTTTTCGGAAACAGCGCCTTCCAGTCCGGCTCTGGCGTGATGTGCTGGGCCTTGGGGTCCCGCGCGGCACTGGCGGCAATTGCCTGCAACAGGCTGGTTGGATCATCACTCAGGGGGATGCTCTCCAGCTTCAGCTCTTCGGTGCAACGGTCGCCGAATTTCTCCAGATAGGCCTGCACCTCGGCAGCAATCTGGGGGTGCCCCTCAAGGGCCGCCAGCCCCTGTTCGCGCAGCGCATCCGCAAGGCCCGCCGCCCCGACCATTTGCCCCAATTTGGCGATGCGCTGTGCAGGCTCGGCGGAAATGATATCGCCCTGCCCGATCATCACGTCATTATGCAGGCGCAAGCCCTCTGGCCCCAGCCATTTCTCCAACAGATTGCGTGAGGCGCCAAAGGCGATCATGCATAGAAAATCATTGACCAAAGGCGCGTCCCAACGGTCCAGCAGGCTGCTCTCGATCCGGCGGTATTCGGCGGCAAGCGCCGTTGGCCCCGCCGTGCCGGGATCAAAGCCGCTGTCAAGCGCCGCATTCAAACGCGCGTAAAACCGTGCCCGCGTGCGCGGCAACCGGACGGCCTGCCAGATCAGACCGCCGCCGACCTTGACCAGCTTCAGATACTCCAACAGGCGGGCGGCCCCTTGCGCCGGTGGCGGGCCGATCGCATCGGTCACCTCTGCGGGCATCGGCGTTGCAACCCCCATCATGGTTTCCATATAGGCCCGGTTCAGCGAAAACCCCGGCAGTAGCGCCAGCGCCTGATACCAGTTGACAAGGTTGTAATAGACCCGCCCGTCAACGCGCCCCAGCATATTGCCAAAGACCGCCGCATTGGCGTCAATTTTTGCCTCAGGCACCCCCAAAAGCGTGACAAAGGCCCGATAAACCCGCGCATAGATATGCACCGCAAAAGAATAGGTTAGCGGGCTGACCATGCTGGGATAGCTCTCGACGATATTGGAGTTGTCAAAGATCGTCAGGGCCGTGTCCGGCTGCGGTGGCGGAAACAGCGCCGTGGTGATGGGCCGCGATTGCAAGATATGCAGCCCCTCGGCATCAAAGGCCCATTCGATATCTTGCGGCGAGCCAAAAGCCGCCTCGGCGCGACGGGCAAGGTCGGCCACCTGTGCCGCCTGATCCGGGGTCAGGACCTTTGGCGTGGCGGGTCCATGCACGCTGCTGTCCACGGTCCACCCCTCGCCGTCTTCCTCGCCCGAGACCAGACGTTCGCCCAGCCCTGCAATGGCCGAGATTACAACCTTGTTGCGCAGCCCGCTGACCGGATCGGCAGAAAAGGCAACCCCTGCGGAGACAGCCTCAATCATCCGCTGCACGATCACGGCAGGCCCCTCGGCCTCACCGCCCGATTTCACCGCGCGGTAGGTTGCGACAGTATCGGAAAACCCCGATTGCCAGACCTCCACCGCCGCTTGCCAAACCTCGCCCCCGGCCACGTTCAAACGGGTGTCGAACTGTCCGGCATGGCTGTGTTGCGCGCCATCCTCGGCCCGGCCCGAACTGCGCACCGCAAAGGGCCCAGCGCCCAAGGCCGTCAGGGCAGCCTCCAGATCCTTTGGCTTTGTGCCCGCCTCAAAGGCTTCGGCGCGGATCACAAAAAACGCCGGCGGGTTGAACCCCAAAGCCGCCAGTCGCGACAGGGCCGCGGCCTTGCCGCCAACCTCGGCGACATCGCTTGCGCGCTCTTGGCTGATTAAAACCGACGTCATGTTGCCCCCATCAAAACTGGCACAAAGCCCGCAATCGCGTAGCAGGCAAAAACCCAAAGACCCGCGATCTTATCCATGCGCTTTTCATTCAGCTGTGTCGGGGCTTGCGCATAGCGCCGCGCCGCCAAAAGGCAGCTCAGAACGCCAAAACCGCCCAAAACCAAGCTGATCGCAAATGCTCCCACCGCAGCCGACACGCCCAGCAATAGCGCGAATGACAGCAAGACACTCATCCCCCAGACAAGCGCCGCGCGCCGTGGCCCCCACATGCGGGAATAGCTCTCTACCCCGTCAATCTCACTTTCAGGGGCCCAGAGTTTTCGACCGACCTCCAATACGCAGCCGTTCACAAAAGACAGCGCCAGAAACATCCACAGACCGCTTGCCGCGCTGCCAAAAGGCATCCATTCCAGCCCTGTCAGCAAAAGATCAATCAACGGCATGATCGCCATATGGCTGAGCAGATAGAGCAAGGGGCGCGCCTTGAGCCATGCGGGCACAGCGAATTCCACCGTCATTGCCGCCAGCCATATCCAGACCAGCGCCAAAAGCCATAATGCGGGCGGATGCCACAAAAGCGCCGCCAAAGCCGCCAGCGGTAACGAGACCACCCCAAGCCCGATGACCAGACGCAAGGACACCAATCCGCGCGGGATGGGACGGTCGGGCCGATAACGCCGGTCATCCTCCAGGTCCTTGTATTCATCGCAAACGCGCATCTGGAAAAACAACAGCATCGCAAGGATAAAGCCCGCCAGATAAGCGCCCGCGCCGGGCAAGGGCCGCCCCGCAAGTTCTGCCGAGACGCAGATGCTGGCCGCCGAGAACACCGCCAGAAGTGGCACGGTTTTAAACAGGGGAAAGCGTTCCGCCTGATAGGTCCAAAGTGCCGCTAGGGTCATCTTTGCCGCGCCAGCTGTTCATGGGCGCGGGTGAAATGGCCCGCCGCAATGGCCGCCACGATGGAAATCTCACCGCAAAGACAGGTTGCGGCAGCGACCTCGGCCAGGGCGGCGCCCTTGCCCGGCCCTTTCAGCCCCAATATGTTCAACCCTGCGGATTGGCTGGGCAGGGATGTCCCGCCCCCGACCGAACCGACAAGGATATTCGGCATCGTGACCGAGCAGAACAGATCCTCGCCGCGGGCCTCCATTCGGGTAATGCCAATCGCGCTTTCCGCAACGCAGGCTGCATCCTGTCCGGTGGCGATATAGAGCGCGGCGAGACCATTGGCGAAATGCGCCTGTGCCCCCAATTGCCCCGACAGATGCGCGCCCAGATTGGCGACCTGACCGTATTCCAGCATCGCCTGCACCGTGGTGCCCAGCGTTTTCTGGACCACATCGGCCGTTAGGGTGACAGAGGCGCTGACCTTGCGCCCGCGTCCCGTGACCAGCCCTAGAAACGAGGCCTTTTTATCGCCCGAGAAATTCCCCTCGATATACCACGCCTTCAGCGCAATCGGGCAACGCGCCGCGATATCCTCGCACAGTGCATTGGTGGCGATGGTCACCATATTCTGCCCCGCCGCATCGCCCGTACTGTAACGGCAGATCAGGAACACGACGTTATTGTCGATCACCGGCTCTACCGAGACCAGCTTACCGTGACCGGTGGTGCCTTCGGCAACCGCCTTGAGGGCTGTGATTTCCTGCACCACCCATTCCACGAACATTCCCGCATCCAGCAAACCGTCCAGAACAAAGGCCGGCGTGCGGATCACCCCCTCATAGAGCAAGGCCGTACTGATGCCGCCCGATTTACTGGCCGCATAGGCCCCGCGCGCATAAGAGGCCACCAGAGCCGCCTCGGTGGTGGCCATGGGCACGTGATAATCACCATGGGCATTCAACCCGTTGATCCGTAAAGGCCCGATGATGCCCACCGGAACTTTGACCGTGCCGATAAAATTCTCGATATTCGCGCTGAAACGATCAGGGGCGGCCATGGTCAAAGGGTCGGCCATCGCATCGTGATCCTCTGGCGTGGTGGTCGCCCCGAAGCGGTCCCAGTATTTCGCCACCGAAGCCGTGCTTGCCCGGCGCACTGTGCGCAGGGTGGCAAATGCCTCCCCCTTGGGCAGCAAACGCGCCTTCAGGGGTGCCGTCTGAAACCGGCTGCGGATCTTTTGCAGCATCTCGATGACATGCGAGGGGATTGTCATATCGGAACCTCCGGCTTTGCTTTACGAATGGAACTCTTACAAACGGCGTATTTGGTACCGGATCGGTTTAGACCTCCGGACGCGTCACGACAGCGAACACATCCAGAGAATGGAACATGATTGCCTGACGGGTATCACTTTTGGAAAATGGTGTAAATTACCGGGCCGGAACGGTTTTCGGATTGCACCGTCCTGTTGGCCCAAGCCATAACAGCCACCCCCTCGCTGACTGACCTGCATCAGGCGCCGGGGGGATTGCCTTTTACGCGACAAGCCCACTAATGTCGCGCCACCCCGTCGGGAACAAAAATGAAGGTCACATGACATTTTCCAGCCCCAAAGACGCAGGCGCTTTACTGTGCTGCCTGGTGCTTTTGGTCCTGACGGCCTGCGCACCACGCCCCGGTACCGAATCGCTCACACCGGTTCCGAGTGCAAAAACCGTCCTGAACCAGGTGACGATCAAGGTCGCAACCACCCGCGTTTTTGATCCGGTTACGGGCAGCTATTCCGATGCCCGTGCACCTGCGCTAAGCTACGAGTCCTTTACCGTTTCTATTCCACCCACACACAAAGCCACCCGGATCGAAATATCGCAGGCCGGACCGGACCCGATGACAAGCTTTGCCGTGACAGAGCGCCACCACCTTACCGGTCTTGGCCCGTCAAATCCCGCGCAGGGCAAGCAAGACATCATGATCTTTGTGCATGGCTATAACTATACTTTTGCGGAATCGCTGTTTCGTCTGGCACAGGTTGCCGTTGACGGAGAGATAGCCGAAACGCCGGTGCTGTTTGCCTGGCCTTCGGCGGCCTCGGTGGTGGGCTATCTCGCCGATAAGGATGCCGCGACCTATTCGCGTGATGATCTGGTGATGCTTCTGGCCGATGTGGCCGCCGATCCCGATATCGGAGAGATCACCCTGTTTGGGCATTCCATGGGCGGCTGGCTGGTGGCGGAGGCCCTGCGCCAGCTACGTCTGAGTGGGCAGGACAAGGTGATCGACCGGCTGGAAAATGTGGTTCTGGCCGCGCCGGATATTGACCTTGATGTGTTCCACCGGCAATTGCGCACCATCGGGCCGCTGACGCCGCCCATGACGCTGCTGGTTTCAGCCGATGATCGCGCCTTGCGGCTTGCCGAGTGGCTGGCAGGATCGCGGGCACGGCTAGGGACAACGGATGCCTCAGACCCCAAGGTGCAGGCACTTGCCGCCACGCATGGCCTGCTGGTGATCGATATCTCAAAGGTGGACGCATTGGACCCGAGCAATCACAACAGGTTCGCAGGCTTGATGACCGTGCTGCCGCGCGTACCCAGCAGCACGCTTGCCTCCCTGCGCCATGCGGGGGCCTTTATCCTTGAACCGATAAGCGCCACGCTGGTGGCATCACAAAACTGATGTCGAGACCGGCGGGCGGTCCCGACACAAGGTCAGGCGGAATTATTCCGCTGCTACCGCCTTATCGGTCAGGGCCTTCAGCGCGCCATTGACCTTGGCCACAACCTCGGCATCGGCAGGAATATCCAGCCCGGCAAAGAGATCCTCGGCGGGTGAGTAAACCACTTGGGTATTCCCGTCACCGTCCTGATAGGCCAGCACGCGCAGCGGCAATTCCAGACCCGCGCGCAAATCGGCCTCCATCGCCACGGTGCCCAGCGCCGGATTGCCAAAGACCAGCAAGGTCGCATCCGGGATCGACTTGCCCACGCTCTCGGCACCTTCGGCATGATCGACCCGCGCAAAAACCGTCGCACCGGCCCCTGTTGCTGCGGCCTCAAGCCGGTCGATGGTTTCATCAACCGAAAGGGGCGATGGCTTGGTGATATTTTCGGCCCAGGCTGTGGTGGCCGAAACGGCCAAAAGGGTTGCGGCAACATAATGTTTCATGTCGTGCTCCTGTTGTGATCACCACCAATCAAGCGGGGCGGCCAGTAAAACAAATGGCCAGCCCGAGCCGCTTTTTCAACCGTTTGCGCGGCGGTCGGCGGTTTTATCGGCCATACGCACCGGCAAAGCGGTCGGCCCGCGAAAGGCAAAGCCGTGAAATTTCACCTTGGGCGCATCCATCAGCGCCATATCCGCAAAGCGCGCAAAGAGTTCGGGTAGAACGACACCACCCGCCAGCAAACGGTAGGCATCCCCGCCCAAACATTGATGCGCCCCGTCGCCAAAGCTGTGGTTGCGCAAGGCGGGGCGGTGAATGTCAAAGCGGTCGGGCTGGTCCCAGATATCCTCGTCATGATTGGCCGAGGCCTGAACCGCCATCACGGTTTCCCCTTCGGGAATATGCAGGCCGCGCATCTCCAGCGATTTCCTAACGATGCGCGGGCTGGCCTGAATGGGCGCGACCCAGCGCAGCCCCTCCTCAACCGCGGCCCCCCAAGTGCCGCTTTGGATGCAGCTTTGCAACTGCGCGGGGTCCCCAAGCAAGCCGTAAAGCGTAGACAGCAGCGCATCGCGGGTCTCGATCACCGCGCCGCCGATGCAGATCTTCATATTGGTTCTGATCTGCGATAGCGGGATCGGATCGGCTTGATTGGCCATCACGGACAGCACCGAGCCATCCGGTGCCGCGCGGTGCCTTTCGATCATCGCGTCAAAATGCGCGTTCATTTCGACATTGGCCTGATCGCTGATCCTGAAAACCTCAGGGTCAAAACCGGCATTCATCGCGCCGGTCACAAGCGCATCGGCCCATGCAAAGAGCTGCGCATCCTCCATATCGCCCAAGCCCAGCACCAGCTTGACATAGCCCGCGCTGATCGGCGTGGCGAGGGCGGGCAGCAGATCACAGCTGTCCTGTCCGGCCATATCCTCCAGCACGCGCGCCGTCAGCGCGGCAAAGGCCGGACGCCACATTTGAACATGATCGGCGGTCAGGGCCGGTTCCATCGCGGCACGTTCGCGCAGATGCGGACAGCCATCCTTGCGCATCAGGGTATGGCCGCCAAAGGCGCGCTGCATCGGCGTGGTCTCATCCTGCGAACCAAAGTGTTCGCCGTCGGTTTTGACGCGCAGAACATCCTCGGCCTTGGTGAACAGGATCCTGCCCCCCAAGGCGGCGATCCGCGCAATCGGCATGGTCCGGCGCAAACGGGCATAGACCTGCGCCGGATCATCCTCCAGCATCGCAAGCGTGGTCTGCCCGTCCGTTGGCACCATCTCAGGCATTTGCTGCGACCTCGGTTGTGACCGTGACCGGACAGTTCAACGTATTGCTGACGGTGCAAATCGATTTGGCCTGCGCCACAATGGGGGCGATCAAGGCCTCATCCGCGACCAGACGGCCCAGAACGGTGACCTCGATACTGCCGACGCGACTTGGGTCATCGCTGGCCTTGACGCCTTCGACCTTGACCGAAAAGGGCTGAAGCGCCGCGCCGTGCTGTTCCGCCGCCCATTGCACGGATTTCAGGATACAGGAGGCCAGCGAGGCCAAAAGCGTGTCTACCGGCGTTTGCGTGGGTGGGTGCGCGGATGCCCGCGCCACATCGCGGTAGGCATATTGAATGACATCCCCTCCGTCAAAGATCGCAAAGACAGGGCCGAATTTCCGTGGGCGGACATTAAGAGCCATAGGGACACTCCAGTATCAGAAAAGCAGGTTGGGAAGGAAAAGCGCCAGCGTGGGAAAGGCCGTCAGCAGCAGGATCGCAAACAGATGGATCAACCAGTAAGGCACAGTAGCATAGGCCACACGGCCAAGGCTCACCTGATTGTTGGTCAGCGAGGTCAGCACCGAAAGGTTCAAACCTACAGGGGGCGTCACCTGACCGATTTCGATCACAATGGTGATGACCACACCGATCCAGATTGCGTCAAACCCAAGCCCCGTCAGCAAGGGAAAGACCACCGGCAGCGTCATGATCATCAAGGACAGCCCATCAAAGAAACACCCCATGATCAGATAGATCAATACCACCAGCAGCAAGACGCTATAGGTGCCAAGCCCGCTTTGGGCCACGACCTCCAAGATCTTTTGCGGCAGGCCCAGAATGCTGACCGATTGCGCCAGAATGGTCGCGCCCAGCACCAAAAACCCGACGGCTGAAAACAGCAATACCGAGTTGTAGATCGCCTCGATCAGTTTCGAAAACGTCAGATCGCCCCAGATCGACGAAATAATCACCGCCAAGACAACGCCAACACCGGCGGCCTCGGTGGGCGTAGCAAGGCCAAGGACGATGGTGCCGATCACCCCTGCAATCAACGCAAGCAGCGGCCAGATTTGCCGCAGCCCCAGCATAATCGCCCAAAGGGTGCTGCTTTGCGGGTCCCGCGGGGCCAGCGACGGATTGCGGATACATCTGACCAGAATATAGGCCATGAACATCGCCCCGACCATCAAGCCCGGCACGATCCCCGCCGCAAACAGCCGCCCGATAGAGGTCTCGGTCAGCGCGCCGTAAATCAGGAAGGACAGGCTTGGCGGGATCAACAGGCCAAGGGTGCCGCCCCCCGCAAGGCTGCCGACCACCATATCCTTGTTATAGCCGCGCTTGGCCATCTCGGGGTAGGCGACAGAGCCCACGGCGGCCGCTGTTGACAGGCTTGATCCGCTGACGGCACCGAACAGGGTGCAAACCGCGATATTGGTGTGCAACAAGCCGCCCGGCACCCGCCGGAACAGCGGCGAAAAGGCGGAATAGGCCTTCTCGCTAATGCCGCTGCGCAATAAGATTTCGCCCAGCAGGATGAACATCGGCACGGCGCTGAGTGTAAAGGAATTGAACACGCCCCAAATGGCATCGATTGCCAAAGAGGTCGCGCCGTTGGAATAGAACTGCAAGATAACCAGCCCGGTGATGCCAAGGGCCGCGCCCAAGGCAACGCCCGTGCCCGCGCTAAAGACGATGCCGCCGATCAGTGTGAACCAAAGTGTCATTCGAAGGGTTTTCCAGAATTGGGCTGCGCATTCTCCGCAGGCGCAATAATCCCGAGCAGCTGCGCCAGCAAAATCGCCCCCGTGGTCGCCAGCGACAGCGGCATCAACAACATCCAGGGCCAGAGCAAAAGCCGCGTCGTCTCGGTCTTGAGGTTGCGCTTGAAGGCGAATTCAAACCAAGGGATTGTTTCCACGATCAACCAGCCGAAAAAGCCGATACCCACCAACAAGGCCGTGATGCCCATCACGCTGCGCGCAGTCCCTTGCAGCCGGTCCGCGATCAGCGAAACCCGAACGTGGTCTTGCTTGAGCGTGACCATGGGCAGGCCCAGAAACAAAGACACGCTCAGCATTAGCCCGACGACTTCTTCGGTGATATGCACCGGCGAATTTGCGAATTTGCGCATCATAACGCTGGTCACGATGATGCCGACAATTCCCACCATCCCCAAGGCCGCAAGGGCCGCACATGCCAGGGCCAGCCGATCCAGCCCCAGCGCGATACTGTTTTTCAGCCTGTTCACAAAGTGCCTCTTAGCGTCCCAATGCGTCAAGCACACGTTCGCGGTAGGCTGGCGCATTGCCCCCGGCCTCTTCGGCCAGCTGTGCCCATGTCTCGGTCATCGAGGATACGACCAACGCGCGATCCTCATCCGAGAAATCCTCACCCCAGACAACACCGCCATCGGCGAGGGTCTGACGTGCGTCCATCTCAAGCTGGAGGTCTTTTTCATATTGGTTGGTGCGGTCCCACAGGTCATCCGCAGCCTTGGTGATGGCGGCTTTGACGGTCTCGTCGGTTGCTTCCCAACGGTCGGTGGCAACGCCGATCACATAAGGCCCCGACGCCATCGGATAGAGGTAGGACGCATATTGGGCGACCTCTTGCAGTGACACCGTATGGGCGTAAAGCGCGGGGTAAAGCGCGCAATCCACCACGCCGGTTTTCATTGCCACATACATCTCCTCTTGGGGCACGATCTGCGCCGCGATACCCAGACGGGTGAAGGTTTCAACCTGATCACGCGCCCAGACCCGGAGCTTTTTGGATTTCAGGTCCTCGAGCGTGCGCACAGGTTCGTCCCGGCAAAAGACCGAAACCGACAGCATCGGAATCGCGACATAGCCGACCGAGGACACACCCCAATCGGTAAACTCTTCTTGATAGATCTCACGCACAGTCGGGATCACCCGTTCGAATTCCTCGATGGAACCAATGGTCCCCTGCACCACGACCGAGCTGAGCGCGGGGGCATCGCGGCCCAGATAATTCGCCCACATCAGGCTCATCTCAACCGCGCCTTTGGGCAAAAACCGCAAGGTGTCGGTATTGGGCAGCCCCAGCGAGCCACCGCTGTAAAGCTTGAGGGTGGTCTCACCGCCCAAGGCCGCATTCACCTCTTCGACGAATTGTTCCATCTGTGCGGTTTCGGGGCGGGTCTCGGGCAGGAAGTTATTGAACCGCCATTCCTCGGCCATGGCCGGGGTCATGGTCATGCCAAGGGCGCTAAGGCCCAATGCAAGGCTTGTGCTAATTTTGCTCATCCTGAAAACTCCCTATAGGGTTTGCTTTTGACATATCGAGCAGACCCTTAGTGTGTTTTGAGGCCGCGCGCCACTCTGGAACGCGCATTTTCAATGGCCGAGTCAGGCTCTCACTGGCTGACAATGGCGCAACCGGTCAGAAGATACTATTATTTTCATGCCGACATCCGCCCAAGTGCTGCGCTGATAGACGGGCAACAGGGAAGGCACGCCATCGCGCCCCTTCCCACACTCATTACACGCCCGCAGCCTCTTTGCACATCACAAGGCCTGCGCACCACTTAAGACGTCAGCCGTAGCGTCCGGTGATATAGCTTTCGGTGCTGGGATGTTTCGGGCTGGTAAATATCTGGCTGGTCTCTCCGAATTCGATCAGCTGGCCCAGATACATAAAGGCCGTCCGGTGTGAAATCCTCGCCGCCTGTTGCATGTTATGGGTCACGATCACCACGGTTACGGTTTCCGCAAGATCTTGAATGAGGTCTTCAACCTTGGCAGTTGCAATCGGGTCAAGCGCCGATGTCGGCTCATCCAAAAGCAGGATTTCCGGGTTTGGGGCAAGGGCGCGCGCGATGCACAGACGTTGTTGCTGGCCGCCCGACAGGTCATTGGCCGATCCGTGCAGCTTGTCCTTGACCTCATCCCAGATCGCGGCGCGCTTGAGGGCGGTTTCAACAGCCTCCTCGATCACGGCGCGGTTCTTGATCCCGCGCACGCGCAAACCGGCGGCGACATTTTCAAAGATCGACTTGGGGAAGGGGTTCGGCTTTTGAAACACCATGCCCACGCGCAGGCGCACCACAACCGGATCGGCCTCGGGGCCAATAAGGTTTTCGCCGTCCTGTTCCAGGATCACACGGCCTTCATAGCGGTTGCCGGGATAAAGGTCATGCATCCGGTTCAGGCTGCGCAACAGCGTGGATTTCCCACAGCCAGACGGCCCGATAATCGCCGTTACCTTGCGGTCAAGAATCGGCATATCGACGTTTTTGATCGCCTGCATCCCGTTGGAATAAAAGAAGCTGAAGCCCTCTATCCGCGCGCAAAGGGGTTCGCTTTCGGCCGCGGGCTTGATCGGGGGCAGCGTGGAGGTATCCGAGGCTTTGGGGGTCATGCCGGTATCCATCATGGGTTAATTCCTCGAGCCTTTGCGAAGACGGTATCTGATCCAGATCGCAACGCCGTTAAGTGAAAGGGTCAGCGCCATCAGCACCACGCCGGTGGCCGCCGCATTGGTGTGGAAATCGGCCTGCGGACGCGAAACCCAGTTGAACATCTGAATGGGCAGCACCGTAAAGGGCGCATTCAGCCAGTCGAAGTTGATAAAGGGAAACTCTCCCGTAATCGGTGCCGGTGGCAGGAAGGCGATGAAGGTCAGCGCGCCGATGGTGATGATCGGGGCGGTTTCACCGATGGCACGGCTCAGACCAACAATCGCACCCGTCAAAATGCCGGGACGCGCGGCCGGAAGGATATAGTTCCACATCACCTGCCACTGGTCAGCGCCAAGACCGTAAGCGCCTTCCTTGATGATCTTGGGGATCGCGCGCACCGCCTCACGGGTAGAGACAATCACAATCGGCAAGATCAACAGGGCCAATGTCATCCCCGCAACCAAGACCGTCTTGCCCAGGTTCATCCCGTAAACAAACATGCCAACCGCCAGCAAACCGTAGATGATCGAGGGCACACCGGCCAGATTGGCCACATTGATCTCGATCAGATTGGCAAGCCAGCCCTTGCGGGCGTATTCTTCTAGGTAAAGCCCCGCCGCCACCCCGATCGGGATCGCCAGAAGGGCCGTCACCAGCATGACCAGCAAAGAGCCGACCCAAGCCGAAAGAATACCGGCCCGTTCGGCCTTGCGCGATGGGAAGTTGGTCAGAAAATCATAGTCGATCCGCCCCAGCCCGCGCACGACAAGATCGCCGATAAGCGTGAGCAGCAAGGTCATGGCGATGGCCATAACGACCAGCCCACCAACCGAAAAGATAATGTCACGGCGTTTGGCACGGGCAATGGCGGCATAGGCGGCCTGATCGGTTTTGACCGCAGCGTTACCAAGGGAACCTTGGGTTGTTACAGACATCTTAATAAACCTCGCGGAATTTGCGGCGCAGATAGAAACCGACGACGTTGAAGAACAAAGTGATCAGGAACAGCAACAAACCGACCGCAAAGATCGTTTGATAGGCAAGCGAACCATGCGCCACATCGCCCAGACTCATCTGCACGATATAGGCGGTGATTGTGGCCGCACCCTCACGCGGGTCCCATGTCAGATTGGGGTTTTGCCCGGCCGCAATGGCCAGAACCATGGTTTCGCCCACAGCGCGCGACATCCCGAGGATAAAGGCCGCCGTGATGCCGGAAAACGCGCCCGGGATCACCACTTTGACCGCCACCTGCCATTTGGCCATGCCCAGCGCATAGGCCCCTTCACGCAATCCGTTGGGTACGGCGCGCATCGCATCCTCGGATACGGATACCACATAGGGCAGGATCATGATGCCAAGGATAATGCCCGGCACCAACAGGTTGATGCCCTTCAGGCCGGGTACAAACTGCTGCAAAAACGGCGTCATCACCAAAAGCGCGAAATAGCCATAGACAACGGTTGGCACCGCCTCAAGCATCTCTAGCGCGGGTTTGATTACCTCACGGACAGCCGGTTTGGCGTATTCGCTCAGATAGATCGCCATGGTCAGACCGAATGGAATGGCAATCAGCATCGCCAGACCCGCCGTCTGCAATGTTGCAAGCAAAAGCGGCAGAACGCCGAATTGCGGGTCGGCAAAAACCGGGGTCCACATTGTCCCGAACAGGAAATCGGTCAACGGGATTTGCATGAAAAACGGCCAGGAATCGCGCAGCAGGATATAGACAATCGCCGTTGTCACAAAGATCGACAATGCGGCGCTTAGAAACAGGAACACGCGCATGATGCCGGCAATCATCCTGCGCCGTTTGACGAACCCGCTTTTAATCAGTTCTGACCCTGTAGGAATGGCAGAGTTGGTCAATGGAACCCCCAATCATTGGAAATGGCGGGCCGATATGGCCCGCCACCGGGTTAGGTCGGATCAGTTGGCAGCCAGAAGGTCGGCAACGCTTACGCCGATCTTGGACCCACCATCAAAGAAAGAGCCGGTCTTGCGGGCGTCGATCTTTTCCTCGGCCAGAACAAATGCCTCTTTGGGCAGGGCAAGATAGCCGGTTTCGGAAACCAGTTCCTGTGCGTGCTCTGGGTCAAACATGAACTTGGCATAGGCCAGAACTTCGGGTTTTTCGTCCAGATGCGCCTTGTTGGCATAGATGAACAGCGGGCGGGTCAGCGGCTGGTAAGACCCGTCACCGGCGGCCTCAACTGTCGGGGCAACACAATCGCCACCCTGATAGGAAATCTCCACCGCTTTTACGCGGCTGCGGTTTTCTTCGAGATAGGCCAGACCCAAGAAGCCGATCGCGTCAACGTCGGTCGACACACCTTGGATGGTGATATTGTCATCTTCGGTTGCGGTGAAATCGCCGCGCGATGCCCCCTCTTCGCCAACAATCGCAAAGGTAAAGTAGTCATAAGTACCCGAGTCCGTACCAGCCCCGAAAAGCGTCAGCCCGTGGTCGGGGAACTCAGGGTTCAACTGGCTCCAGTTGTTGATCTTGCCCTGAGCTTCTGGCTCATAGGCTTTTTTCAGCTCTTCGACGGTCATGCAGGTCGCCCATGTGTTTTCCGGGTTCGCGATGACGGCAAGGGCGTCCATGGCCAGCGGCATTTCGATAAACTCGATACCGTTTTCTGCACACAGCTCGGCTTCCGAGGTTTTGATGGGACGCGACGCGCCCGAAAAGCTGGTCTCGCCGCGGCAGAATTTCTTGAAACCGCCGCCTGTGCCGGACACACCGACCACAACGCGGTTGCCTGTGGCAATCTGGAATTCCTCGGCAAAGGCTTCCGAAACAGGATAGACTGTAGAGGAGCCGTCAATCTGAACGGCATCCTGTGCCATTGCAAAGCCGGGCAAAACAAGGGCAGCGGCGGCTGTAAGGGTAATATTACGCATGAGCAGTATAGTCTCCTGTCAGGTTTAAGTAGCTCGATGCAGGCCTAATCCGGACGCATGACAGATATGCAAAGGTTTTATGAAGGTTTTGTGACAAGCAAAATTGCGCGTCGCCGATGGATTTTGCGGGGCAAACGCCCCTTGTCCTTTGGGGATCTTGTCGTCAAGGTGGCGCCAATCCGACCGGAGCACCCCCCACACTCCAGCAAATCCCGAGAGTGAAACATGACCGACCAAGCCATGGATGACCGACCACATGTTCAGGATCTGATCGCGGCCTTTCCCTTGCCGACACTGGTGATCGACCCTGCCGAACAGATCATCGCCGTGAATGATGCCGCCGTCAAAATGATGGGGCCCAATGCCGCAGGACGTCATTTTACCGCCACATTGCGCAACCCCAAACTGGTGGATGCGATAGAGCGGGGGCTGCGCGAACCGGCACCACAGAGCATCTCTTATCAGGGAATAGAGAACGGCAACGACATTCACTATGACGTCCACCTGCAACAGATCGGCCAGACCGGCCGGCTTCTGGTCAGCCTGCAAAACGTCGAAGGTCAGGCCCAGGCCGAACAGATGCGCCGCGACTTCATCGCCAATGTCAGCCATGAGCTGCGCACCCCCCTGACCGGCATGATCGGCTTTATCGAGACGCTGCGCACCTCGGCACGCGATGATGCGCGGGCAAGGGATAAATTCTTGGGCACGATGGCGCGAGAGGCCGAGCGGATGAACCGCCTTGTCCATGACCTTCTATCCCTCAGCCGGGTTGAGGCCGAACAACGCGTGCGCCCCACCGAACGGCTGGATCTGCGCAATGTGATGCAAACCACCCTGCGCAATCTTGATCGGTTGGCGATCAAAAGCAATGTGACCCTGAAACCCGATCTGGGCGAAGAGCCGCTGCTTGTCATCGGGGAAATGGACCAATTGTTGCAGGTCTTTACCAATCTTCTGGAAAACGCGATGAAATACGGCGGTGCGGATAAATCCGTCGAGATTACCAGCCAGATCATCCCCCATGATCCGGTATTGCGCGGCCCCGCGATTGGCCTGACCATTGCCGACCACGGGCCGGGCATCGACCCGATCCATATCCCCCGCCTGACCGAACGTTTCTACCGCGCCGATAGCCACCGCAGCCGCGAGCTGGGCGGAACCGGCCTTGGGCTCGCGATTGTGAAACATATCCTCAACCGGCACCGGGGCCGGTTGAAAATATCCAGCGAACCCGGGCAAGGTGCAAAATTCACCGTCATCCTGCCCCCCGCCCAGATCTGATTTTCCACCCCTACCGGCCCAGTGTCATAAATCTGTAACATAGCTGTCGCAAAACCGCAGCGTTCCGCGCCGATAACCGCAGTTGAATGCCACCCCTTGCGCGGGTCGGCACCGGTAACGACTAAATTCGCAAGATTGGATGACCCATGACGAAAGACCATATCTCTTCTGCTTTTGACACCGATCTGGCAGTCATTCAGGCCCAGATCATGAAGATGGGCGGGTTGGTAGAGGATGCCATCCGCCTTGGCATGCAATCGCTTGAGACCCGCGACGAGGAACTGGCCCAGCAGGTTCGCGCCGCCGATAGCGCAATTGACGATCTGGAAGAAACGATCAATGAGGCCGCCGCCCGTATCATCGCCCTGCGTGCGCCCACCGCGATTGACCTGCGTCTGATACTTTGCGTGATCAAGATCAGCGGCAACCTTGAACGCATCGGCGACTATGCCAAAAACATGGCCAAACGGACCGAGGTTCTGTCACAGGTCGCCCCCATCGGGGACAGCATCGGCACGCTGCGCCGCATGACCCGCGCGGTTCAGGTGATGCTCAAGGATGCGCTGGATGCCTATATCCAGCATGATCCGGCCCTTGCCGCCGATGTGATCGCGCGCGATGTCGACGTCGACCAGATGTATAACGCGCTTTTCCGGGAACTTCTGACGTTCATGATGGAGGATCCGCGCAATATCACCGCCTGCCTGCACCTGCATTTCATCGCCAAGAACACGGAACGTATGGGCGACCATGTCACCGCCATCGCCGAACAGGTCGTCTATCTGGCCACCGGCAAACAGCCGGATGAAAACCGCCCCAAGGCCGATTCGACCTCATCGACAACAGGGGCCTAAAGAATGGTAGACCTGCACCCCCAAGTTCTTTTGGTAGAGGATGAACCCGCCCAACGCGAGGTTCTGACCTATAACCTGGAGGCCGAGGGTTTCTCGGTTCGCTGTGCTGAAAACGGCGAAGAGGCCATCATGATGGTTGATGAGGCCATACCAGATCTCGTCATCCTCGACTGGATGATCCCGCTGATGAGCGGGATCGAGGTGTGCCGCCAGCTCAAGAACCGCTATGAGACCCGGCATATCCCGATCATCATGCTCTCGGCGCGGTCCGAAGAGGTCGATACCGTGCGCGGGCTGGAAACGGGTGCGGATGACTATGTGATCAAACCCTATTCGGTGCTGGAGCTGATGGCCCGCGTGCGCACACAGCTGCGCCGTGCCGGTGTGGCGATGGCAAACGGTGCGCTGGCGTTTGAGGATATCACCCTTGATATCGAAAGCCACCGTGTGTCACGCAATGATCAGGAACTGAAGCTGGGCCCGATCGAGTTCCGCCTGCTGACCCGTCTGATGGAACGGCCCGGCCGTGTGTTCAGCCGCGAGCAGTTGCTCGATCTGATCTGGGGGCGCGATATCTTTGTCGATACACGCACGGTTGATGTTCATGTCGCCCGGCTGCGCAAGGCGCTTACGGTCCATGGTGGCAGCAACCCGATCCGCACCATTCGCGGGTCAGGCTATGCCATAGGCTAGGGCCGGTCTTTAACACTTGGCAGGGCCCTGCCCCGCCCCTAAGGTCAGGAAGTACCTTTCTGATGAGGCCCGCCATGCCCGCCCCCATTCTGGTTTCAATGCTGCTTTTCGTGATCCTCGCGGCCGGTCTGACCATCGCCGCAACCATCGGCCTCGGCTTGCCGCTCGCGGCCCTTGCCTTGGCGGCTGTTGCACTCCGGCTTTGGATGCTTGCAAGGTGACCGCGCGGCCCGATGACCACAGCCTGACCGAAACCGGCCTTCCCCCTCGAGGAGAGGGCCGCATCCTGCTGATTGCCTGCGGGGCCTTGGCACATGAGATCCTTGCCCTGAAGCGGCTGAACGGCTGGGCGCATCTCGACCTGCGCTGTCTGCCTGCCAATCTGCACCTTTGGCCCGACCGCATCCCCCCCGCCGTTGAGGCCGCCGTCACCGAACACCGCGCGGATTATGACAAAGTCTTTGTGGTCTATGCCGATTGCGGCACTGGCGGGCAATTGTCTGATACCTGCCAGAAGCTGGGCGTAGAGATGATTGAGGGCCCGCATTGCTATTCCTTCTTTGAGGGGAATACCAAATTTGCCGCCAAGGCCGAGGATGAATTCCGCGCCTTCTACCTCACCGATTTTCTGGTGCGCCAGTTTGATGCTTTTGTCTGGCGGCCCATGGGTCTGGATCGCCACCCAGAGCTGCGGGATATGTATTTCGGCAATTACACCACGCTGATCTATCAGGCACAAACCAACGACCCGGCATTGGACGCGAAGGCCGAAGACTGCGCAAACCGGCTCGGGCTGGCGTATCAGCGCCGATACACCGGCTACGGCGATCTTGAACCCGCACTGGCACGTCAAACGCCTTAGGGTGCAAACTGCCGCCATCGGATTAAGATAGCACAACCATAGGTAGATATGGTATCGAGTGGCAACAAACGGTATTTTCGGGATGGGATCTCATGGGGCAAATAGAACGCGCGTTGGATCCGGCCAACATGACCGCCCGCGCAGAAAGCTTTTCGCGCATCTTTGCACAGCTTTGGGGCGCACGGGATGTGGCAGGGCTGGCGGGGCTGATGGTCGAAGATGCCGAGATGCTAAGTCTGACCGGCGGTTGGGCCGAGGGCCGCGCCGAGATCGAGGCGCTCTTGGCCAGCGAATTTGCCGGGGCTTTCGGGCGTTCGCGTCTGGTTAGCGGCAAGACGCGCCTGCGCACTCTGGGTCCGGGAACAGTCATTTTGCAGCAACGCTTTGTGCTGTCGGGTTTGCTGGATGGTGCGGGACGCGATATCGGGCGCACCGGCGCGATGCTGATTGCGGTTCTGGTGGCAGGCCCCGACGGTTGGCAGGCCGTTACTCTGCAATTTTCGGCAGTGGACCCTTAATCAAGCAAGGCGCGCGCCGCCTCACGCGCCGCCGCTGTGATGGTATCGCCCGCCAGCATCCGCGCAATCTCCTCGATCCGTTGATCGGGGGACAGGGGTGTGACGGTCGAAGTGGTCATCCCCTTGGCGACATTCTTTTCCACCCGCCAGTGATGTGCGCCAAGGGCTGCAACCTGTGGCGAGTGTGTCACGACCAAAAGCTGTGCCGTGGTGGCAAGCGCCGCCAACCGGCGACCAACCGCATCGGCTGTGGCCCCGCCAACGCCTCGGTCGATCTCATCGAAAATCATGGTCAGCCCCGGCGTATTCCCCGCCAGACAGACCTTTAGCGCCAGCAAGAACCGCGACAACTCCCCGCCCGAGGCGATCTTGTTCAATGGCCCCGCAGGCGCCCCGGGGTTGGTCGCCACGGTAAAGGCAACCTCATCCACGCCGTCGGGTCCTGCGTCCACCTGCGTGATCGCCGTGGCAAAAACCGCGCGTTCCATTTTCAGCGGGGCAAGCTCTGCGGCCATCGCCTTGTCCAACCGCTTGGCGGCAGACCGGCGCGCCTCGGTCAGACGGGCAGCGCGGCGGCGGTAGGTGGTTTCCGCCTCGGCCAAGGCCAGATCAAGGGCGGCAAGGTTGCCCTCCCCCCCGTCGATCACTGCAAGCCTCTTGCGCAACCCTTCGGCGAAATCGCCCAGATCATCAGCCAGCACGTTATGTTTGCGGGCAAGCGCTCGGATGGCGAACAGGCGTTCCTCCAGCTGCTCCAGCTCATAGGGGTTGAAATCCAGCGCTGAAAGGCAATGCTCGACCCCGGTCTGCGCCTCATCTAGTTCAACCAAAACGCGCGCCAAAGCGGCAAGCGCACCGTCCAAACGGCCCTCGGCACGATCAGCAACCCCTTCCAACCAGCGCAACGCATCGACCAACACACCCTCGGCGCCTTGGTCGGACATCGCCGCTTGGGCGCGGGCAATATCGCTGCGGATTTTCTCGGCGCTTTGCATAGAACGGCGCCGCACGTCCAAACTCGCCTCCTCGCCCGGTTCGGGGGAAAGTTTGTCCAGTTCTGCCACGGCATGGCGCAGGAATTCCTCTTCGACCTTGGCGGCAGCCAACGCCTCTTCGGCGCGGGATTTTGCGCGGCGGGCCGCGGCAAGGGCCGTCCATGCAGAACGCACCGGCCCCACATCAACTGACGCAAAACTATCAAGGATCAGGCGATGCCCGCGCGGGTTCAACAGCCCGCGATCATCATGCTGGCCGTGCAGTTCCACCAATGTATCCGACAGCGCGCGCAATACTTCACCGCTTGCACGGCGGTCGTTGACCCAAGCGGTTTTGCGCCCGTCAGCGGTGTTGATGCGGCGCAAGATCAGCTCATCCTCGGCCACAATCCCCGCCTCGTCCAAGACAGTCCGCGCGGCGTGATCGGGCGGCAGGTCAAACACCGCCGTCACCTCGCCCTGATCGGCACCGGCGCGCACCAATTCGGCGCGCCCCCGCCAGCCCAGAACAAAGCCCAAAGCATCCAGCAGGATCGATTTGCCCGCACCGGTTTCGCCGGTCAACACATTAAGACCCGGCTGGAAATTCAGATCCAGCCGGTCAATGATCAACAAATCGCGAATTTCAAGCGAGCGGAGCATAGGTTTCTTCGCAGGCGCGCGCGCGCTCCATTCTTACAACCACTTACCCTGAATGACCTGACGGTACACATTGCTCAGCCAGCTTTCACCCTGCGCCTCCATCGACAATCCACGCCCTTTGAGCAGGCGGAAACTGTCATCATAGAAGGGGCTGGACTGATAGTTGTGGCCCAGGATCGCCCCGGCTGTTTGGGCCTCAGCGGTCAGACCCAGTGCAAGATAGGATTCGACCAAACGGTGAAGCGCCTCAGCAGTGTGGGTCGTGGTCTGGAAATCCTCGACAACCACACGGAAGCGGTTGATCGCCGCGGTATATTGCCCTTTTTTCAGGTAATAGCGCCCGATCTCCATTTCCTTGGCTGCCAAGTGGTCAAAGGCCAGATCGAACTTCAGAATGGAGGAGCGCGCATATTCGCTATCGGGATATTGCTCGATCACCTCACGCATGCCCTGCAATGCCTGGAAGGTCAGGCCCTGATCGCGGCCAACCTCGTCAATCTGGTCGTAATAGGACAGCGCCAGAAGATATTGCGCATAGGCGGCATCTTCCTCGGCGGGATAAAGATCAAGGTAGCGCTGTGCCGAGGCGCGCGCATCCTCATAGTTCTTGGCCTTATGCTGTGAAAAGGCCTGCATGATCAGCGATCGCTTGGCCCATTCCGAATAGGGGTAAAGCCGCTCTACCTCAGAGAAATACCTGATCGCGCTGTCGGGTTTGCGGCCGGTTTCCAGCGCAAGCTCCCCACGTTTATAGATTTCTTCTGCCGTCAGGCTTTCAAGAGGCACTTCTTTTGGCGCCCCGGCACAGCCCGAAAGGCCCACGGCGATAACAGCCGCCCAAATGAACCCTGCGCGTGACTTAACGCTTGTCATCTTCCGCCTACCCCATAATCCTGCAAATACCGACCATAACGGGTCTGGTTTGATACGTCCTAGCACAGAAAAATCCGCTGCGCAAAACGCCTTTCACCTTTTAGGGTCGGTTATGCATGAACAGGGACGTCAGAGCGCAAAACACCAACGCCAGGCAGCTTTCTGCCGGTTGGAAGGCCACATTCGACGATCTCCCAGGCCCCTGCCTGTGCAAAAAGAGCGCGCAAAAGGCGGTTGGTCATCGCATGACCTGCACGCAAACCGGTGTAGCGGCCAAGAATCGGTCCGCCTGCCAGCGCCAGATCCCCAAGCGCATCCAGCATCTTGTGGCGAACCGGCTCATCCGCGTAGCGCAGACCGCCAGGCGAGAGGACGCGGTCGCCCTCAAACACCACGGCGTTCTCCAGATTACCACCCAAGGCCAAGCCGTTCGCCCGCATCGCATCCACATCGGACTGACGGCAGAACGTACGACTGTCGCAGAGTTCGCGCACAAAAGCACCGTTGGACATGTTCAAGGCTTTTTCCTGACGGCCAATCGCGGCCTCAGCGAAATCGATGCTGAAATCGATCTCCAGCATATCGGATGGTTCCAGCCGTGCCACGGCATCTCCGTCGCGCACTTCGATGGTTTTCAGGATACGGATCGCACGGACAGGCACGTTTTGCGTGCGCACGCCCTTGGCCAGAATACCCGAAACAAAAGGCCCGGCAGAGCCGTCAAGAATCGGAACCTCGGGGCCATCGATTTCGATCAACGCATTGTGAACACCGCAACCGGCCAGGGCCGCCATGATATGCTCAATAGTCGATACACTATGCCCCGCCGCATTGGCGACAAGCGTACACAGCCGTGACGGCACCACAGCATCCCACCGCGCCGCAATCAGCGTATCGCCTTTGTCAATGTCGGTCCGACGGAACCAGATGCCATAATCAGCAGAGGCGGGTTTTACCACCATACGAACCGGCTTGCCGCTATGCAGCCCGGCACCTACAAAAACCACTTCGGATTTGAGCGTATGTTGCACGATATCACCTTCTGGCCGTTTCTATTTCGTTGCCGGTCCCCTTCACGCCTTTGTCGGCAGTTACGCCAAACTCTGTGCAGGTTTTCGGTGAATTTTACATAGACAGGCTGACGCGCCGCAACAACTCACTCTTTGTGACCTTCTGTTACAAAACTGCAATTTAAACGCAAGGGACCGCCTACCCTTGTGCAACCTCCTGAATATAAACGCAAAAAGGGCCCGCCTTGGCGGACCCTTCTGCAATCACATTTGATCGGAATCAGTTGGCCTGACGGCGCAAGAAGGCCGGAATTTCGATCCGCTCCTGATCCGCGCTCATTTCCGGATCGTCGTCATAGCTGGTCACAGGCGGCTGTTGGCGCACGGCTTGCTGCTGTCCAACGGGGCGTTCTGCCTGTCCTTCGGGGTGACCCGCCATACGGTTGATCAGCGAGCCGATGCCAAAGCGCGGGCGCGCGCCTTCGGCTGCGGCGGGACGGGCGGCCTGTTGTGGTGCGGGTGCAGCACTTGGGGCCGGGCGCTGCTGATGCGCAGGGGCTTTGGACACGGCGGCTTGCAAACGGGCCAATGCCTCTGGCGAGGGAGAGCCAGCAGGGCGTGGGCGCGGCGCGACGAAATCCGAAGCATTCGCATCGAAGGCACTTGTCGCGGCCGGACGGGGCTGCGGGCGGTAAGCCGGGGGCGGCAGATCATCGGCCGGTGCCGCGTGCTGCTGCGGTGCTGGCTCGGACTGCTGGGCCTCGACTTCTTGGTCAAACAGGCTTGGCGCGCGATCTTGCACGGCGGCGGGGCGGTGCTCTTCGCGGGGGGCGGGGGCATGTGCAACTTCGGGGGCTGGTGCCGGTTCCGGCTCTGCGTTGGGCGCCACGAAGGGCGGTGTTGGCAAAGGTGCGGCCATTGAACGGCGCGCAACAGGCTGTTCCGCGCTAGAGATATTGGCGTCAATACCGGTCGCAACCACAGAAACGCGCAAACGCCCTTCCATTTCAGTATCCAGAGTGGAGCCAACGATGATATTCGCATCCGGATCGACTTTTTCGCGGATGATATTCGCAGCTTCGTCCAGCTCAAACAGGGTCAGGTCATAACCGCCTGTGATGTTGATCAAAACACCCTTGGCGCCATGCAGGCTGATTTCATCCAAGAGCGGGTTGGCAATCGCCTTTTCGGCGGCCTGAACGGCGCGGTCGTCGCCCTCGGCCTCGCCGGTGCCCATCATCGCCTTGCCCATCTCATCCATCACCGAACGCACGTCGGCAAAGTCGAGGTTGATCAGGCCGGGGCGCACCATCAGGTCGGTCACGCCTTTAACACCCTGATACAGCACATCATCGGCCAAAGCGAAGGCTTCGGTAAATGTGGTACGCTCATTCGCCAGACGGAAGAGGTTCTGGTTCGGAATGATGATCAGCGTGTCGACAACTTTTTGCAACGCATCAATGCCGTCCTCGGCCTGCTTCATGCGCTTGTTGCCCTCAAACTGGAAAGGCTTGGTGACAACGCCGACGGTCAGAACGCCCAACTCCCGCGCGGCTTGCGCGATGATCGGAGCAGCACCCGTTCCGGTGCCACCACCCATACCGGCGGTGATAAAGCACATATGCGCACCGGCCAGATGGTCAACGATTTCCTCGATGGTTTCCTCGGCCGCGGCCGCCCCAACGGAAGGGCGCGCACCGGCACCCAGACCTTCGGTCACTTTCAGACCCATCTGGATGGTCGCCGTCGCGCGGCTTTGCTGAAGCGCTTGTGCGTCGGTGTTGGCCACCACGAACTCCACGCCTTCAAGCTGTTGGTCGATCATATTGTTGACGGCATTGCCGCCCGCCCCGCCAACCCCGAAAACCGTGATCCGCGGCTTCAATTCCTCGCGCTGCGAAGTCATCATCAAATTAAGTGCCATGTGCCAGTCCGCCTGCCTATGAGTGTCCCTGCGCCTTTAGGTGACGCTTTCAGTCCCGATATGCGCCATTATTACGCATAAGCGAGGCAAAGGTCACGCAGAAAACATGGCCTCAACACAAAATATGGGCGAATTTATGCCATTTTTAACGGTATCTGGGGCAGTCGGCCCGATAGTGTGGTCACCAATTGTCCTTGAACCATTTCAAAGCGCGCTTGAGCGACCGCGCGGGATAGCGTTCTGCGGGGATATCGAAATCCCACCATTCGTCTTGCGGGTGGGCGGCAAAGAGGCACAACCCCACAGCCGATGAAAACGCAGGACCGGTTGCGGCCTGCGGCAAGCCTTGCACGCGCAGCGGACGGCCAAGGCGTACCCGTTGCCCCAGGATCCGCGCGGCAAGCCCGTCGAGCCCCGGGATCTGGCTTGCGCCCCCCGTCAGAACGATCTGCTGGCTTGGCAAATGGTCAAAACCCGCCGCATCCAGACGGGCGCGGGCCTCTTCCAGAATTTCCTCGACCCGAGGGCGCATGATGCCGATCAGCTCGGTCCGGCTGACCTGACGGCGGTCCTTTTCCCAATCGCCACTGTCGCCGCCAATCTCGATCATCTCGCGGTCATCCATGCCGGTGGCATGCACCCCGCCAAATTTGGTCTTGATGCGTTCGGCCGTGGCCAGCGGCACCTGCAACCCCTTGGAGATATCGGAGGTAACGTGATCGCCGCCCATCCGCACGGAATCCGCATAGATCATGTGTTTCTTCATGAACACCGAAATGCCGGTCGATCCGCCGCCCAGATCGATACAGGCCGCGCCCAGCTCCTGTTCATCCTCCACCAATGAGGAGATCCCCGAAACATAGGCCGAGGAGGCCATGCCGGCCAGCTCCAGATCACAGCGTTTCAGGCAATAGATCAGGTTTTGCACCACGCTGGCATCCACCGTCATCATGTGCAGATCGCACGACAAACGGTTGCCGATCTGCCCGCGCGGGTCGCCCAATCCGGTGCGGTGATCAAGTGCAAAGTTCACCGGCTGGGCGTGCAAAACCTCGCGCCCTTCACCTACATCCGGCACCTCGCAAGAGGCCAGAACCCGCGCGACATCCTGTTCGGTTACCACGGAATCTTCCAGCTCCCACTCCCCTGCCAGGCCGTAGCTGCGCGGCTCGGCCCCCGAGAAACAGGCGATCACATGATCGACCCGCACATTGGCCATCTTTTGCGCCGATTGCACGGCGGTGCGGATCGCGCGCTCGGTTTCGTTCATCACCGCGATCTCACCAAAACTCACCCCGCGCGAGCGTGTCGTGGCAGCGCCGATCACTCGAAACGAGGATTGCCCTGCCATAGAACCGACACCCTCCATGTCGCGCAGCCCGTCACTGTCGGAAACGCGCAGGATGAGGCAGCCGACTTTACTGGACCCGATGTCCAAAATCGCGATCACCCCGCGTTGCAGGGCGGCACGACGAATGTTGCGCATCGCGCGCTGGGTTTGATAGAGATCGGTCATAGGTCGTTCTCCGCAGGGATAATGCCGCGTTGGCGGCGTAATTCGGCCAAGGAATAAGGGGCAAGCCGCAAGGAAGGGCGGGCCTGCAAACGAAGATCAACAGCCACGACATCGCGGGCCAGAACCTCTTGCGCCTGATCCAGCGCGATAAGACGTTCCAGCGCCAGAACGGGCTGATCGGCGGGCAAAAGGATGCGTTGGTCACGGTCCAGCACGATATCCCAGCGCCGGTTTCCCATACGCACAAGCCCGCGCAAACGGGGCAAAAGCGGCCCGGCCGAGGCATAGATCTGGCGCGCCTCGGCAATCGCCTTATCCGCCCCCTCGCCCGCGATCAGCGGAAGGTCGGGGCGGTCACTGCGCGCCTCGACCTCGGCCACGCGTTTGCCGGTGTCATCCACCAGCCAGATCCCCGCCGCATCCCGCCAGACAAAGGCCGGCACGCGCTCTTTGATCACCACCTGCAAGATACCGCCGGACTGGACCCGTACATCCACCGAACCGACCGCATAAAGCTGTGCCACCTTGCTGCGCGCCGCCTCCAGATCCAGATCCAGCGAGCTGAGCGGCAAGGGCAGCGCCAATGCGTTGCGCACGGCCTCGGCCAGTTCCGGCGAGGCACCCTCAACCGACAACAGGGTCACCTGAAACTCGGGGCGGTTTTTCACCTTTTCGCGCATATCGATATAAATCGAGGCCAGCGCATCGCGCCGCCCCTCATCCGCCAGATAGGTCCCGACCCCGGCCGCCAGCACAAGTGCGGGCAGCCCCACACGCAAAGCCGCGCGCACCGAGGGCGTCAACCACAGACGTTGCAGCCGGTAGGCCATACGGCTTGGCGCCGGATCGCGGCGCGGGGTGTTGCGTTTCTGGCCTGCTATCGGTCGCATGAGGCATCCTCGACGATTGCACGGCACAGCTCGGGAAAGCTGATCCCCACAGCGGCGGCCTGCTCTGGCGCAAGCGAGGTCGGGGTCATACCCGGCTGGGTGTTTGTTTCCAGAATAATCAACCCGTCCAGGCCCCGCGACGCATCCCAGCGAAAATCCGTGCGCGACAGCCCGCGACAGCCCAATGCCTGATGGGCGCGCAGGGCGTATTCCTTACAAGCCGCTGAAATCTCTGCCGGAACATCGGCCGGGATCACATGACGCGACCCGCCGACCGAATATTTCGCGTGATAATCATACCAGCCCTCAACGATGATATCGGTCACGCCAAGCGCGCGATCCCCCAGCACGGCCGTCGTCAATTCACGACCCGGTGCATAGGTTTCGACCATCACCACTTCGGGCATATCATCCGACAGTTTCGGCGGCGCATTTGCCGCCTCATGCACGATATAGACCCCGACCGAGGACCCCTCGTTATTGGGTTTCACCACATAGGGCGGCGGCATCACATGGCGCGCGCAAACATCGGCCTTACTGGCAAGGATGCTGGTGACAACCGGAAGGTTTGCTGCCCGAAACGCGGCCTTGGATTTTTCCTTGTCCATCGCCAGCGCCGAGGCCAGAACCCCCGAATGGGTATAGGGAATACGCATCCATTCCAGCAGGCCTTGAACACAGCCATCCTCACCCCAGCGACCATGCAGAGCGTTGAACACAACATCGGGCTTTATCTCGGAAAGGCGTGCACAAAGGTCTGGTCCGGCATCCACCGTAACCACCTTATATCCGGCCTCCGTCAGGGCATTGGCGCATTCACGCCCGGATGACAAGGACACCTCCCGCTCTGCGGAAGGTCCACCCATCAAAACGACCACTGTGGAGGCTGTCCCGCTCGACATGCCAACCATATTATTTACTGCCTCAAGGCCTTTTGCGGCCCATATTATTGTTTTTCAGCAAGCCTTTCGCCGACCCGCTTGATTTCCCATACTAGCCGTATTCCGCTGTGTTGGAAAACCCTATTTCGTACCTCTTCGCCCAATTCTTCTAAATCTGCGGCGGTTGCGCCACCCTTGTTGATCAAAAAGTTGGAATGCATCTCGCTCATCTGGGCGCCGCCGAGGCTTGCGCCGCGCATTCCGGCGTCATCGATCACCTTCCAGGCCTTCAACTCATGGCTGTCATCCGCCCGCCCCGTTGAGGAAAACCCCGCCGGATTGCGAAAGGTTGACCCTGCCGAGCGGTCCTTGGTCGGCTGGCTCGCATCGCGCTTGGCCAGCTGATCGGTCATGCGGGCGTGCAAATCCTGCGGATCGCCCTTGGGCGCGCGAAAACTGGCCCCGACGATCACGGCGCCCTCGGGCAATTGCGACTGACGGTAGGCAAATTCCAGCGCTTCGGGGGCGAGGCTTTGCAACCGACCCTGACGCGTAACCACATGGATTTTCTGTATGAAGTCGGCCGTATACTGTCCGTAGCACCCCGCATTCATCCGAACAGCGCCGCCGATGCTGCCCGGAATGGTGCGCAAAAACGTCAGGTCCAGCCCCGCATCCGCCGCCTTGCGCGCCACATGGCTGTCCAATGCGGCGGCCCCTGCGGTGACGGTATCACCCTCAATCGTGATCGCATTGAACCCGCGCCCAAGGCGGATCACAACGGCCCGAAGTCCCCCATCCCGCACGATCAGGTTGGAGCCGACCCCCATCGGGAACACAGGCACCTCGGGCGCAAGCGCGGCCAGAAACTGGCACAAGTCATCCAGATCCGCAGGCTGGAACAACCAATCCGCAGGCCCGCCCACACGCAACCATGTCAGATCAGCCAACACCCGGTTTTGGGTCAGCCTACCGCGCGTCGAGGGCATCGGGAAAGCGGGATTTTCAACCATAGAGAGCCCCCTATTCCGCGGGATGCGCGGTTTTGGATTTCAACCAGCGCCACAGATAGATCACCGGCCAGCGCAGGACCGAAGTCCCCATCGCCAAAATGATCAAGCCGACCACCGGCCCGTTGATCCAGGTCACCCAGCCCAAAATCGGAATACCCACCGCGATCAATACATAGGCCGCCCGCCAATGATTGTCCCGACTGGGAAAAAACCCGGTCACATTGGCCGCCACCAGCCAAAGGAATGCCGCCGCAAGCGCCACCCTTATGTACCCCCGTCTTGCAACAATGCAGGCAGGCCGGTGGCCCAGGTTGAGATCGTTCCCGCCCCAAGGCACACCACCATATCACCGGGACGGGCCTGCTCGCGCACCAGCCGTGCCAAATCCTGTTCGTTCAAAATGGCGCGGGCATGGCGGTGGCCATGGGCGATCAACCCCGCGACCAGATCATCACGCTCTGCCCCCGGGATGGGGTCTTCACCCGCACCGTAAACTTCGGCAATGGCGACAACATCGGCCTCGTTGAAACAGGTGCAGAAATCTTCAAACAAACTTGACAGGCGCGAATAGCGGTGCGGTTGATGGACAGCAATCACACGGCCTTTGGTAGCCTGACGCGCGGCACGCAGAACGGCGGCAATTTCAACCGGATGGTGGCCGTAATCGTCGATGATGGTCACATCGTTCACGACACCCACACGGGTAAAGCGGCGGTTGACCCCGCCAAATGCGGCAAGCGCTTCGCGGATCTCATCCATGCGCATCCCAAGGAAACGGCATACGGCAATCGCGGACAAGGCGTTGGACACGTTATGATCGCCGGGCATCGGCAGGGTACACCCTTCGATCACGATGGTGCGGCCCGCCTCACGGGATTCGCCTTGCAAGGCCACATCGAAATGCGCGATCCCATCTTCATAGGTCAGGTTGATCGCCCGCACATCGGCCTGCGGGTTAAACCCGAATGTCACCACGCGGCGGTCGGTGATCTTGCCCACCAAACTCTGTACCTCGGGGTGATCGGTGCAGCAAACAGCCAACCCGTAAAAGGGAATATTGGACACAAAGTCGTAAAACCCCTGGCGCAGCGCGTCAAAGCTGCCCCAATGCTCCATATGCTCGGGGTCGATGTTGGTGACGATCGCAATGGTCGCGGGCAAACGGTTAAAGGAACCGTCGCTCTCGTCGGCCTCCACCACCATCCATTCACCGGCCCCCGCCCGCGCGTTGGAACCATATGCGTGGATCACGCCGCCATTGATAACCGTCGGGTCAAACCCGCCCTTGTCCATAAGGGTCGCAACCATGGTGGTCGTGGTGGTCTTGCCATGCGTGCCACCAATCGCGATGTTGGATTTCAGACGCATCAGCTCGGCCAGCATCTCGGCGCGGCGCACCACCGGAAGACCCAGACGGCGCGCTTCCTCCAGCTCGGGGTTGCCCTTTTTGATCGCAGTGGAAATCACAACCACCGCCGCCTCACCGATGTTTTCGGCGCGCTGCCCCTCAAACACGGTCGCGCCAAGCGTCACCAGACGGTCGGTGATTTTCGAGGCCTTGGCGTCGGAGCCCTGCACGGTATAGCCAAGCGTCATCAACACTTCGGCGATACCCGACATGCCGATACCCCCGATGCCGACAAAATGGATCGGTCCCAAGGCAACGGGGAGTTTGGTCGCGGCGATCATGAAGGCACTCTTTCTGTCAGGCTTGTCACAAGGTCTACAAGGCGGTCCGTCGCATCCGCACGCCCCAACCCCAGCGCATTGCGCGCCATGGCTTGTGCGGCTTGCGGATTTTCGAATACAGCCGCCATTTGCGCGCTCAGGCTTTCGGGGTCAAGCGCCGATTCCGGGATCAGGATCGCGGCATCAGCACCGACAAGCCCGCGTGCATTGGCGGTTTGGTGATCGCCGGTGGCGGCGGCATAGGGAATAAAGATCGCAGGCCGCCCGATCACCGAAATATCTGCAACCGATGACGCGCCCGAACGCGAGATGACAAGCTGCGCCTCGCTCAGCCGTCTTGGAATATCATCGAAAAACGGCTGCACATCGGCATGGATACCGGCCTGCGCATAGGTGGCGTCGACACGTTCCAGATCCTCGGCCCGCGCCTGATGGGCCACACGCAAGTTGGCGCGTAACCCATCGGGCAAACGTGCCACCGCGGCGGGCACCACATCTGACAGGATGCGCGCGCCCTGGCTGCCACCGATCACCACCAGCGACATCGGGTAATCGCCGGGCGCAATATAGCCCGCGCCTGCACGTTCCAGCACGCTGGCGCGCACCGGATTTCCGGTATGGATGCCCGACACACCTTCGGGCAGATCCGTAGGCCATGTGCCACAGGCCACCGCCATAACACGCGGCGCAAAGATCCGGTTCACACGACCCAACACGCCGTTTTGTTCATGGATCATCCGCGGCAGACGCAACATGGTCGCCGCCGCCAGTGCCGGAATGGAAGGATAACCGCCAAAGCCCACGACCACCGCGGGCCTGTCACGAACCATCCCCCAAAGCGCTCCCAACACGCCACTCGCGATGCGAAACGGCACGGCAGCCTTGGCCAGAACGCCGCCCCGCGCAAAGGTGGCCGATGGGACCTGTTCGACCACGACCTCTTGCGGGAAACCACCGGCATAGCGCGCACCCCGCGCATCGGTGGAAAGCTTCACGCGCCAACCGCGTGCAACCATCGCCTCGGCCAAAGCCTGTGCGGGGAACATATGCCCGCCGGTGCCACCGGCTGCGATCAACAAAAGTGGTGCCATGCGCCCAGCCCCCCTTACCGCCCGCGGCGGAACAGGATTTCCCCGATCTGCCCTTGTGGTCGCGTACGGGTCAGCGCCAGCAACATCCCCACCGTAATACCGGCTGCAATCAAGGATGATCCGCCATAGGATACAAACGGCAACGTCATCCCCTTGGAGGGCAACAAGCGCACCGCCACGCCCATATTCACCATCGCCTGTACCGCAAAAATGCAAGCCAGCCCTGAACCCGCAAGCCTGATAAAGGGATCACGCTCCCGCATCAGTCGGAACAGCGACAGCACCACAATCGTGGCGTAAAGCGCGATGATGCACAGCACCAGCAACAACCCGTATTCCTCGGCGGCAACGGCGATGATGAAATCGGTATGCGCATCGGGAAGCGACCATTTCACCTGCCCCTCGCCCACGCCAACGCCGAAAAAGCCACCCTCTTGAATGGCATTGGTGGCATAGCCGATCTGGGTCCGCGGATCGATATCGGGCGACAAAAAGCCGTTGATCCGGCGCGCGAAATGCTCAGAGCTTTGATAGGCAAACATCGCCCCCGCCCCGACAAGGCCCAAAACGGTGGCAATAAGCACCATCGGCGCACCGGCGATGAAATAGACCACAGACCAGCCAAAGATGATTAGCGCCGCCTGTCCAAAATCAGGCTGCATTGCCAGCAACAGCACCACGATAAAGGTGATCAGAAAGGACATGGATTTACCACGCGGGCCATTTATCTCTTGCGCGGCGGCCATCAACCATGCGGTCAAAACGATGAAACCCGGTTTCAGGAATTCCGATGGCTGCACCGATGCAAAACCAAAGCTGATCCAGCGCACCGCCCCCTTGCCGAAATCCGTCCCGATCACGGGCAAGGCCGCCAGCGCAGCAAAGGCGCCCAAAAAGCCCAAGACCCCCAAGCGGCGCACCATCACCGGCGGCATCATCGATACCCCCAGCATCGCCGCCAACCCCAGAGTGCCGAAAAACGCCTGTCGTTTTACGTAGTAGAACCCGTCAAGCCCGTTGCGCTGCGCCAGCGGAACCGAGGCCGCCAGCCCCAGCAAGAGCCCGATACCGAAAAGCATGAAAACAGCAGTCAGGGACCAGCGGTCAATGCTGCGCCACCAACGGGGAATAACGGGGTCCACCACCCGACTGGGTGAGGAACCATAGACCATCTCAGTCATGGGGTACCGCCTGATTTTGCCTGTATACTGCCTTAGTGTCCGGATGTTTCCCCGGATCTTGCATAAAGTTTAGCGAAGAACGCAGCCCATGGCTAGAGGGAAGCGGCCCGGATGCCGCCAAAACGGGCATTTTCCAAAGCCTGTCTTTGTGCCCCTGCGCGCCTCAGTCGCCCTTAGGTAAAGCTGCCGGTGGCAGCTACCCGTCAAGTGCTGCTTTGACACAGGCGCAGAAATCATCCCCGCGCTTCTCGAAATTCGGATATTGGTCAAAAGAGGCCGCCGCCGGGGCAAGCAAAACCACCTCGCCCGCCTCGGCCTCGGCGGCGGCGCGCTCTACCGCGACGGCCATGGTTTCGCACAGCTCATAAGGGGTATCGCCCAGCTCCAGCGCGAAATCGCGGGCGGAATGGCCGATCAGATAGGCTTTGGTCACCGCGCCCAAATGGGGGACCAGCCCCTTGATGCCCCCCTCTTTGCCCATGCCCCCCGCGATCCAGCGGATCCGCGCAAAGGCCTGCAAGGCCTTGGCCGCGCTATCGACATTGGTGGCCTTGCTGTCGTTGACAAAACGCACGCCGCCGCGTTCGCCCACCAGTTGACTACGGTGCGGCAAGCCGCCAAAGCTGTGAAATGCCTGCTCGATCAGCTTCGGTCCGATCCCGAGGCTGCGCACCGCCGCATAGGCCGCGCAGGCGTTTTGATGGTTATGCGCCCCCGGCAGCCCCGCAATGGCACGCAGATCGATCGAGGCCACCTGCCGCCCCTTGCGCCATTCACTCAGGAACCCTTTGCGCACAAAAACCGACCAGCCAAAGCCTTCAAGCTTTTGCCCCGCGGAAATCCGGATCACCCGATCATCCTGCGGCCCTTCGGCCATTTGCCCGGCAAGGAACTGCCCCTCCACCTCATCCACACCGATCACGGCACGGTCCGGCCCGCCCTCGGCAAACAAGCGGCGCTTGGCGGCGAAATAGCCCCCCATGCCGTGGTGACGATCCAGATGATCGGGCGAGAGGTTGGTGAAAACGGCAATGTCGGGGGTCAATGAACGCGCAAGCTCTGTCTGGTAGCTCGACAGCTCCAGCACCACCACCTCACCGTCGACGCCCGGATCAATGTCCAAGACCCCGCGCCCGATATTGCCCGCCATCTGGCACGGCCTGCCTGCCACCTCCAGAATATGATGGATCAATGCGGTCGTGGTGGATTTGCCATTTGAACCCGTCACGGCGATAACGCGGGGCGTGGTGTCAAACCCGTCCCAATCGTCATTGGCAAAGCTGCGAAAGAACAAGCCAATGTCATTGTCCACCGGAACGCCGACCTTCAGGGCGGCCTCGATCACGCGGTTGGGTTCAGGATAAAGATGCGGGATACCCGGCGAGGTGATCAGGGCTGCCACCCCGTCAAACGCCCCGTTACGTCCCAGATCGGTGCATTCGAACCCCTCAACCTGTGCGGCCTCGCGTGCCTCGGCGCTGTCATCCCAGACGACCGGCACCGCACCACCGGCACGCAAGGCCCGCGCCGTCGCAAGGCCGGAGCGGCCAAGCCCGAGAACAGCAACCCTCTGGTCAGCAAAACAGATAACGGGAATCATGGCGCGCCTTTCAAACAGGTTTCCCCGCACAATGGGCGCGCAAGGCGGGGGGGTTCAAGCCCCCATCACGCAAGGTTAACGCAGTTTCAACGTGGCCAGCCCGATCAGCGCAAGGATCAAAGAGATGATCCAGAAGCGGATGACGATCTGCGGCTCTGCCCAGCCCTTCTTTTCAAAGTGGTGATGGATCGGGGCCATCAAAAACACCCGCCGCCCCGTACGTTTGAAGTAAAGCACCTGAATGATGACCGACAGCGCCTCCACCACAAACAAACCACCAACGATCGCCAAAACGATCTCATGCTTGGTGCAAACCGCAATGGCGCCAAGCGCACCGCCCAAAGCCAGCGATCCGGTATCGCCCATGAACACAGCCGCAGGTGGGGCGTTATACCACAAGAACCCCAGCCCACCACCGAACAGGGCAGCAGTAAAGATAAACAGCTCCCCCGTGCCGGGAATGAAATGGACGCCCAGATAATCGGTATAGTTATAGTTGCCGACGATATAGGAAATCACACCCAAAGTAGAGGCCGCGATCATCACCGGCATAATCGCCAGCCCGTCCAGCCCGTCCGTCAGGTTGACCGCATTGGCCGCACCGACGATCACGATCATCCCGAAGGGCACAAAGAACCAGCCAAGATCAAGCAGCACATTCTTGAACACCGGCAAGGCGAGATTATAGGAAAGCCCCTCGGGGTGGTAATGCGCCGCCGCCGTCGTTGCCAGAACGGCAATGATCAGCCCAAGGCCAAAACGCACCCGTGACGACACACCCTTGGTGTTTTGCTTGGACACTTTGGCGTAATCGTCGGCAAAACCGATCATGCCAAAGGAAAAGGTCACCCCCAGCACGATCCAGACATAAGCATTATCCAGCCGCGCCCAAAGCAGGGTCGAAAACAATAGTGCCGACAGGATCAGCAAGCCGCCCATCGTCGGTGTGCCCACTTTGGCAAGATGCCCCTGCGGGCCGTCATCGCGGATCGGCTGACCCTTACCCTGACGACGCCGCAGCAGATTGATCAGCGGTTTGCCAAAGATGAATCCGAACACAAGTGATGTGAAAAACGCCATGCCTGCCCGGAAGGTGATATAGCGAAACAAGTTGAAAACATCGCCGCCGTCCGAAAATTCAGTAAGCCAATAGAGCATTCATGCGTTTCCTTGATGTAGGGCGCTGGGTTGCCCCAATTTGCGCAAGGCGTCAACCACCCTGCTGACCTTGATGCCCTTGGACCCTTTAACCAGCACAATATCGCCCGCATCGACCAATTGTGACACCTTGGGCAACAATTCCTCGGCTGTTTCCACCCAGTGACCACGTTTGGATTTAGGCAAGGCAGAGTGCAACACACGCATACGGGGACCAACGCAATGGACAAGGGTGATATGCGCCAAGGCGGGATGGCCCGCGAGGGCAGTGTGCAGCGCGTCTTCGGTCGGGCCAAGTTCCAGCATATCGCCCAGAACCGCGATACGGCGGCCCTTGCTGATGCGGCCAACGCGGTCGGTCGGCTGACAGGCCGCCAGCAGATCAAGCGCGGCCGAAACCGAGGCCGGATTGGCGTTGAACGCATCGTCTATCAACCCGACAGAGAGTCCTTCGACCTCATCCAGCATGATAACCTCACGCGTGCCGCGCCCTGCGGGTGGTGCCCAATGGCCAAGGTCGGTTGTGGTTATCGCGCGGTCCAGATCCAGCGCATCCGAGGCCGCCAGAACGGCCAGCGCATTGGCCGCAAAATGTTTTCCCGGTGTCGCAAGTTTAAACAGCATATCCTGCCCCGCATGGCGTGCCCGCGCGATGGTGGCAAATTCAGTGATCTGCACATCCGTCAACCGGTAATCAGCCTGCGCATGGGTGCCAAACAGCACCGTGCGCACACCGGCCAATGACGCCCGCGCCGTCAGGATCGGCGTCACCGTCAAATCGGCCGGTAGGATCGCGGTCCCCCCCTCCTCCAGCCCGTCAAAGATCGCGGCTTTTTCATGGGCAATACCCTCGACATTCTCAAAGGCCTCAAGATGCGCCGAGGTAACGGTGGTGATGATCGCCACATGCGGGCGCGCCATTTGCGACAGGGGCGCGATTTCGCCAGGGTGGTTCATGCCGATCTCTATCACCGCAATATCGGCATCCGCAGGCATCCGCGCCAGTGTCAGCGGCACACCCCAATGGTTGTTATAGCTGGCCTCGGCTGCATGCACCGTTCCCTGCCCCGCAAAACCTGCGCGCAACATATCCTTGGTCGAGGTTTTCCCGACCGAGCCCGTCACCCCGATCACCCGCGCCGAGGTTCGCGCACGCGCGGCGCGGCCCAGGTCCTCCAACGCCTTCAGAACATCGGGAACCACCAGCAGGGGCGCATCCTCGGCCACCCCTTCGGGGATCCGGCTGACAAGGGCTGCGGCCGCCCCTTTGGCCAGGGCGTCAGCGACAAAATCATGCCCGTCGCGGACATCCTTTAGCGCGACAAACAGATCACCCTTTTGCAAGCTGCGCGTATCAATGGAAACCCCGCTTGCAACCCAGCCGGTGGGAGAGCTGCCCCCTGTGGCTGCGATGGCATCTTGGGCGGTCCAGAGCGACGTCATGGTGGTATCCTTTTGGTATCAAATGGCCGGTTCACTGCCCCGCGCCAGGTTTATCAAGCGGCCTGCGTCAAATCATGCCGTCAAGGGCGGCCACCGCGATCGAGGCCTGCTCGACATCATCAAAGGGGTAAACCTGCCCTTTGACCGTCTGACCGGATTCGTGGCCCTTGCCCGCGATCAGCAAGGCATCGCCGGGGCCAAGGCTGTCGACCCCGCGCAAGATCGCCTCGGCCCGGTCACCGACATTGCTGGCATCAGGACATGCGGCCATGATCGCGGCGCGGATCTCGGCCGGATCTTCGGATCTGGGGTTATCATCGGTGACGATCAAGACATCGGCATGTTCGGCCGCGGCCTTGCCCATCAAGGGGCGCTTGGTGGTGTCACGGTCGCCACCTGCCCCGAAGACCACGACGATACGCCCCATAACATGCGGGCGCAGCGCCTTCAGCGCGGTCTTCAACGCATCGGGCGTATGGGCATAATCGACAAAGACGCTGGCGCCATTTTCACGGGTGGCGGCCAGCTCCATCCGGCCGCGCACGCCCGTCAACTGTGGCAGGGCCGCAAATACCCGTGCCGGATCATCACCGCCCGCAATCACAAGCCCTGCGGCCAGCACGACATTATCCGCCTGAAACCCGCCGATCAGCGAAAGCCGGATCTGGTGCGCCTCGCCCAGCCATTCGATGCGCACGTCCTGACCCGTCGCATCAAAACGCTGGCCCAGAATACGCAGATCGGCCGCAGCGTTGCGCCCCACGCGCAGCACATCCTGCCCGCGATCCTCGGCAAGGGCGGCCATATCCTCACCGCGCGGATCATCGATATTAATGACGGCGACACCGTCTTCGGGCAAAATCCGTGTGAAAAGCCCCGCTTTGGCGTCAAAATAGGCGTCAAAGCTGTGGTGATAATCAAGGTGATCTTGGGTGAAATTGGTAAAGCCCGCTGCATCAAGCCGCACCCCGTCAAGGCGGCGCTGGTCCAGCCCGTGGGATGAGGCCTCCATCGCGGCATGGGTGATCCCCGCCCCCGAGGCATCTGCCAAAAGCCGGTGCAGGGTGATCGGTTCGGGCGTGGTATGGGCGCAGGGCGCGTGCCAAGCCCCCTCAACCCCCGTGGTGCCGATGTTGATGGCGGCATGGTCCAGCCCCATCCAGATCTGACGAGTAAAGGTCGCAACCGAGGTTTTGCCGTTGGTCCCCGTCACCGCGACAATGGTTTCAGGTTGTGCGCCCGACCAGAGGGCCGCCGCATAGGCCAGCGCCTGACGTGCATCCTCGGTCACGATCAAGGCCGCATCGCCCAGATCATCACGCGCAATCGCGGCCCCCTCGGCATCGGTCAAAATGGCCGAGGCCCCGCGGGTGACAGCCGCACGGATATATTCCGCCCCATGGACCACAGATCCGGGCAAGGCGGCAAACAGCACACCGTCGCGCACCGCGCGGCTATCAACACAAAGCCCCGTGATATCGGGGTTGGCGCCGCCACGTGCCGTCAGGCCAAGATCAGAGAGTTTTGTGGCCTGTGTCATCGCCTTGTCCATTTTTACCGTTACTGTACGGAGGCTGATACCGCATTCAGGGGGGCATATTCAATCTGTGGTCTTAGCCCCAACAAGGGCGCTGTGCGGCGGATCACCTCGGCGGCGACGGGCACGGCGGTCCAACCGGCGGTACGGCGCGGGCGGGTGCTGGAATTATCCGAGGCTTCATCCAGCGTCACCACAAGCACATATTGTGGATCCGAGGCCGGAAACATTGCAGCAAACGTATTGATATTCTTACCCTTATCATAGCCGCCACCACGTTTCACCTTATCGGCAGTGCCGGTTTTGCCGGCAACCTCATAGCCGTCAACCTCGCCAAAGCTGGCGGTGCCGCGGGTCACCACCTGACGCAACATCAAGGCCGCAGCCCGGGCGTTCTCGGACGACAGAATGCGTTTTCCTGCAGGCGGGCTGTCACGGCGCAACAATGTGGGCGTCAACATCACCCCGTCATTTGCAATCGCGGAATAGGCGGTGGCAAGATGCATCGGGCTGGCCGACATGCCGTGCCCGTAAGAAGAGGTGATCGTCACGATATCCGCCCAACGCTTGGGCAAAAGGGGTGCGGCCCCCGATGCCTCGGACAGCTCCAGCGGAACAGGATCGAACAACCCGAGGGATTTGAAAAATTCCTGCTGGCGCTCTCCGCCGATTTTCAACGCCAGATTCGCGGTGCCTACGTTGGAGGATTTCACAATCACATCCGTTACCGACAACAGCGGGCCATAGTTCTTGCCCTCATACTCACCGATCCGGTGCTTACCCCAGCGCAGCGGCGCATCGGCATCCACCATCGTATTGGCATTGACCAGCCCCAGTTCCATCGCCTGCGAGGTGGTGAAAATCTTGAAGGTAGAGCCCAGCTCATACACGCCCTGAACGGCGTGGTTGAACAAAGGGCTGTCAGCGGGATCGCCCTTCAGTAAGGGTGTGGGGCGGTCGTTGGGATCAAAATCGGGCAAGGACACCAAAGAGAGCACCTCTCCGGTGTGCACATCCATCAACACACCCGCTGCCGCCTTGGCGTTCATCATTAACATGCCGGTCTCAAGCACCTCATGCATGGCGGTTTGCACCGTCATATCGATGGACAGCGCCAGCGGGGTTGCGGCCTGTGCCGGGTCACGTAGCCGCGAATCCAACGCGCGTTCGACACCGGCAATGCCGATCACCTCGGCGGAATGCACGCCTTCGGCCCCAAAGGACGCCCCGCCAAGGATATGCGAGGCCAGCTTGCCATTGGGATAAAGCCGCATGTCGCGCGGACCAAACAACAGCCCCGGATCGCCGATGTCATGGACGGCCTGCATCTGCTCGGGGCTCAACTTCTTGCGCAACCACAGGAAGGAACGCCCATCGGTAAAGCGCCGCTCCAGATCCTCCGCCTTCATCTCGGGGAACAGGGCCGACAGTTCCAGCGCGACACGGGCGGGGTCAATCATCTGTTTGGGGTGGGCATAAAGCGCATGGGTGGAGAAATTCGTCGCCAGAATCCGACCGTTGCGATCGGTAATATCAGCCCGCCTGCCGCTGATTTCCGCCCCCAACCCGGCTGAGCGCGGTTCCATCGGCTCACTTGCCGCCAAAAGCCCCATGCGCGCACCAACCACCATAAAGGCGGCAAAAAAGGCCAAGCCAAGCAAAAGCAACCGCCCCTCGGCCCGGTTTTGGGCGCGCGCCCGGGTAGTCTCGGCCCGCAGGCGGATGTTCTCACGTTCAATATAATCAGGGTTTTCACCCTTTGCACGCGCAGACAGAATACGCGCAAGCGGGCGAAGGGGGGTGCGGATCATGGCGTATCCTCCATCTCATCAGAAATCAGTCCCATCGTATCCACAGGCATGCCCAGCTCCGGCAGCGACAGCGGCGGCAGCGGATAGGCGACCTGCTCTACCCGGCCGAATTGCTCTGGCTCCATCGGCAAAAGGCCCAGGCTGTCAAAGTTGAGCACCACAAGATCGCGCAGCCGCGACGGACGGTTAAGATAGGCCCATTCCGCGCGCTGCTGCGAGAGCGCCTCTCGTAGATGGGCGATTTCGCGGGTCAGGGCGGTCACATCCTTTTGCGCGCGCTGTGTGGCATAGTTTTCGCGGTAGGCCCAAAAGGCAAGCGACATCAGAACCACGGCAGAGAGGATAAAAAGCAGGGGGCGCATCAACGATGTCCTTTCGCTGGTCTGGTCGGTGGTCTGGATTTCGGAGGTCTTTTCGAACCGGAGGACGTGGGCAGCATCGGCACACCAAGTACGGCAGGATCAACCTTTGCCGAAGGGGCATCGGTCCGCTTGCCCACGCGCAATTTGGACGACCGCGCGCGCGGGTTGGCCGCGATTTCCTCGGCATCAGGGGCCACCGCGCCTTTGGTCACAAGCGTAAACCGTGGCACGGCCTCATCCCGCGCGGGGGCATAGCGGTTGGTCTGGGCATCCTTGCCCGCGCGGTTCTGGAAAAACCGTTTGACGATCCGGTCCTCAAGGCTGTGAAAGGTCACAACCGCCAGCATACCACCGGGTTTGAGCGCGCGTTCGGCGGCCATAAGCCCTTCGATCAGCTCATTGAATTCGGTGTTTACCGCAATACGGATCGCCTGAAAACTGCGGGTGGCGGGGTGCGATTGGCCGGGTTTCGGGCGCGGCAAGCAGCCCGCCGCAATCGCGGCCAATTGCAGCGTGGTGGTGATCGGCTGGGCCGTGCGCGCGGCCACAATTGCCCGTGCAATCCGGCGCGAGGCGCGCTCCTCGCCATAGTGATACAGGATATCGGCAAGGGTTTCCTCAGAGGCAGTATTGACCAGATCGGCCGCGCTTTCACCGTCTTGCGCCATGCGCATATCCAAAGGGCCCTCCTTGGCAAAGGAGAACCCCCGCGCGGCCTGGTCCAACTGCATCGACGATACGCCAAGGTCCAGCACGATCCCGTCCAGCGGCGCATCCGCATAATGATCGAGTTGTGAAAACGTACCCGCAACAAGCCGCAACCTGTCGCCATATTCAGGGGCCCAAGCGGCAGCCATCTCCAGCGCCAGCGGGTCGCGGTCCACGCCGGTTACGCTATCGGCCCCCGCCGCAAGCAAGGCGCGCGTATAGCCACCCGCCCCGAACGTACCGTCAAGCCAATGACCTGTGACCGGGCCAACAGCATCCACCAACGGGCCGATCAGAACCGGAATATGCGGGCGACCTGTGGGATCGCAGGGTTCCAAGGCCTATTCCCCCTGATCTACGCCGCTGAGCAGCGACAACACATCCACACCTTCTGGCAACTCATCTTCTTCGTCATCCAGATTGCCGTTGACAAAATCATAGGTCTCGCGCTTCCAGATCTTGAACCGGTCCAGCGCACCGGCAAAGGCCGTCTCGCCGCCATCGTCAAATGCGATCTTGTCACGCACCTTTTGCGGCAGGACAATACGGCCGTTTTCATCAATTTCCACGGTGAGAGAGCGGGTGATCAGATCACGCTCTGCGATCTCGCGCTGTTTGGAGCCTATGGGAAGCTTGCGTACGCGCGCGGCCAGAAGGTCGGCATCGCGCACGGTATAGCATTCAACGAACTGGCGCGATTTGCCGCCATAGACGATCACGATACGGGTGCGGGGGTAATCGGCGCTTGGCGGGTCACCTGCGTCGAGGACACGGCGAAAGGCCGCAGGAATAGAGACCCGCGCCTTGCTATCTACCTTCTGGTAGTATTCGCCTCTAAAGTCTTCCGACACGGTTTGTTTGCCCCTTGCGCCCTCGTCCCAATAACTGCCCCTTGAACGGGAAACGGCGGATTGAGCTGCTGCCACTGCCCAATCCGCCGCCCTATCCCGCTTGCGGGGAAACCGACTGCGCGCGCCACCTGGGGGATGTCTGCTCGCTCGCGCGCCGGATCAGTTGTTCGTCGGAAGCAAAAAAGCGGTTGCCTGTATGAGCCTGCTTTTTCTGCCTATTCGGAGTCTTTTGAATCGCCCCTATTTGTTTTGCCCGTTCTTTGCTTCCGTGAACAATGAATGCCATGGGATTTCATGGGACGCAATGGAAAATTTTGGGCGCGACAGGGCAGATCTTGTTTCCGACCAGGCTCAAAAACAGCATTTGGTGCAAAAACTGTATCAATCTAAGCTAACTGTACTGCAAGGCGGCGACAGACACACAACATATGGGGGCTGCCCATCAAAACAACTAATTCCCAAATAATCCCATTATTTTCAAAAATATTTCCGGAAACCCGCAGTTTTCAGGGATGACACAGCGCCCAGTATAAGACAGCGGCCCCAAAGCTGCTCGCCAAAAACGAATTTGATTCGGAAATCTGGATGGGAACGACGTAAATCCCAAACCATCCCATTCGGGCTTGCCACTTGTCCCATAAAATCCCAACGCCTGACAACGAAGGGCCGCGCAGGGCTATTCCTGCGCGGCCCTTCGCCGGATCTTTGAAGGTGAATGTCAGGCCATACCGCCTGCAATCAACCGCGCAGCCAAGGCGGCATAGGCCTTGGCGGCCGGGCCATCCCCCAAGGCAATCGGCGTACCTGCATCCCCGGCCAAGCGGGTATCAAGCTCCAACGGCAGTTCCCCCAGGAAAGGTACACCGATCTTGGCCGCCTCGGCCGCCACGCCGCCATGGCCGAACAAATGCGCTTCATGGCCGCAATTGGGACAGATATAGGTGGACATGTTTTCGATCAGCCCCAGCACCGGCGTTTTCAGCTTTTCGAACATATCCAGCGCCCGGCGTGCATCCAGCATCGCCACATCCTGCGGCGTAGACACAACAATCGCGCCCGTCAGCTTGGTCCGCTGGCACAACGTCAACTGGATATCCCCTGTGCCCGGCGGCAGATCCACGATCAGAATATCCAGCTTGCCCCATTCCACCTGCGAGAGCAGCTGCTGCAACGCCCCCATGATCATCGGGCCGCGCCAGACCACCGCCTCATCCTCTTTGAGCATCAAGCCGATCGACATCACGGTCACACCATGCGCCTGAAGCGGGATGATCGTCTTGCCGTCCGGCGAGGCCGGGCGCTTGGACACCCCCATCATCCGCGGCTGTGACGGCCCATAGATATCAGCATCCAATAGCCCCACACGCCGACCCTGTTTTGCCAAGGCGACCGCCAGGTTGGAGGAGACGGTGGATTTCCCTACCCCTCCCTTGCCCGAACCAACCACTACAATCCGGTCAATCCCGCTTATCGGTGCCGGGCCGCCCTGCTGCGGCTTGGGGTGCTGGCCGATTTTCAGGCTGGGCGGATTGGCCGCAGGACCATGGGCGGTTGTCACCGCCTGCACCGATGTCACCCCCGGCAGCGCCCGCACCGCAGCCTCGGCCGTGGTCTGGGCCGGAGCGAGCGCGCGGGCCTCCTCGGGTGTTGGTGCCTCGATCACGAAACGGACGGTGCCCGCCTCGACCGTCAGCGCCCTGATCAGATCCCGCGAAACCAGCGTTCCGCCGTCGGGCAAAGCCACGCCGTCCAGTGCCGCCAGTACCGTTTCTTTATCCAAAGCCATAAAATCCACTCCAAATGTTCCCTTGCAGAATGTCACTTTGCTGACGAAGGGCAAGGGCCACTGCTATATTTCCCGATAAAACCCAAAAGGCGCTGGATTACCCTTTGTTTACCTTACGTTAATTCCTTAACCTGCCATTCCCAAAACGCATAGCTGCAATGCAGCAATGGGCGTTGTGCAATTGCAGCATATGCCCCATCTTAGTTTCAACAGCGCAACAAGACGCGCTTTGAAAGAAAAGAAGCGAGACATAAAAATGGCTTATACAAGCACAACATCTGCTGGCAACCTGGGCCTGATGGACCGGATCACAAGCCTTGTGAAGTCCACCAAAGAAGCAATGCACAGCCGCCGCGTCTATAACCAGACCGTGTCGGAGATGCGCGGTCTGTCGACACGCGAATTGAATGATCTGGGTATCTCCCGCAGCATGATCACCCGTATCGCCCTTGAGGCAGCCTACGGGAAGTAACAACAGAATTCGGACAAGGGCCCTCCTCCTCCCTCGGGCGCTTGTTTGAAAACGGCGACACTCCTCCTCCCTTGTGTCGCCGACCTTATACGAAGGCTCGGCCTTCATGAATACCAATCGGCTCCTCCTCCCTGAGCCGGATGGGATATGCAGCGGCCCCTATCCTCCTCCCGGGGGTCGCTGCGCAAAGTTTCAGGGTGTAGGTCCATGCGACCTCCCCGATGCAGATGCCCGGCCTCTCCTCCTCCCTGGCCGGACGTAAGCGTGGCGGTCCCTATCCTCCTCCCGGGGGCCGCTACGAAACCTTTGGGTCGCGCGTTGCATGACCCTACTGCCATTGTCCGTCCCTTCCTCCTCCCTCGAGGGTACGGACAAGATGGAACGGCGGCGCGCTCCTCCTCCCTGCGCGCCGCCTGTTTCCCTCCCCTCCCAGACTTTATCTTGGACACCATTTTTACGCCGATGAACCATGTTCACAGGCGCAAAATGCAGTTCGGATTTTGAAAAACCTTATGCCTTAAAACGGCAGGTCATGCGCCTGATCAGCAGCCACGACGAATCCCGCGACGACATGCTTGTTTCCGGCCTTGTCAAAGGCCACGCTCAGCTTGTCACCCTCGATCGCCTTAATGGTGCCATAGCCGAATTTCTGGTGGAACACGCGGTCACCTTGGGTAAAGGACGATACCGCCGCAAGGTCAATCACGCTGCCTTTCGCCTCTCGGGGCTGGCTGGTGCCGCGTTGCGCAGAGCGTTCCTGCATCCGCCGCCACCCCGGAGAGTTATAGACATCGGCACTGGCCGCACGTTCCTCGATCTTGGGCGCAGGGGCCGCGGCACCGTACCCCCCGCCATAAAGGCCGGGCGGGGTGAGGATGTCGACATGATCCGCCGGAAGCTCATCAATGAACCGGCTGGGAAGCTGGCTTTGCCATTGCCCGTAAACTCTGCGATTGGCGGCAAAAGAAATGGTGCAAAGCGCCTCGGCCCGGGTGATGCCGACATAGGCCAGACGGCGCTCTTCTTCCAAGCCTTTGGCACCGCTTTCGTCCATGCTGCGCTGTGAGGGGAACAGACCATCCTCCCACCCCGGCAAGAACACCACCGGAAATTCCAGACCTTTGGCGGCGTGGAGCGTCATGATGCTGACCTTGGCACCCTGCTCTTCGGTCTCATTTTCCATGATCAGGCTGACGTGTTCCAAAAACCCTTGCAGGTTCTCAAAGTTATCCAGCGCCTTGACCAGCTCTTTGAGGTTCTCCAACCGGCCCGGCGCCTCGGGGGATTTGTCGTTTTGCCACATGGCGGTATAGCCGGATTCCTCCAGCATCGCCTCGGCCAGCTCGATATGGTCGTAATTGGGCACCAGCGTGGCGTCATGCCAACGCGCCATCCCATCAGTAAAGGCGCGCAGCTGCCCTGCCCCTTTGCCGGAAATCCCGCCCTCGGCCAACAAGGCCCGTGCGCCCTCCAAAAGCGTCAACCCGCCTTCGCGCGCGCGCCGTTGGATGTTTTGGCGCGCCTTATCGCCCAGCCCGCGTTTGGGGGTATTGATTACCCGCTCAAAGGCCAGATCATCCTCGGGGGAAACAGCCAGGCGGAAATAGGCCATCGCGTCGCGAATCTCCAACCGCTCATAGAATCGCGGACCGCCGATCACGCGGTACGGCAGGCCAATGGTCAGGAAACGATCCTCAAACGCGCGCATCTGATGCGAGGCGCGGACCAGAATAGCCATATTATCAAGGCTCTGCGCCTCCATTGCCCGGGTGCCACGTTGCAGGCTTTCGACCTCATCCCCGATCCAGCGGGCTTCTTCCTCACCGTCCCAATGACCGATCAGCCGCAGCTTCTCGCCCTCTTCGCGGTCGGTCCATAGGGTCTTGCCCAAGCGCCCCGAGTTGGCCGCAATCACCGCCGAGGCCGCCGCAAGAATATGCGGGGTGGAGCGGTAGTTTTGTTCCAGCCGGACCACCTCGGCGCCGGGGAAATCGGTTTCAAACCGCAGGATATTGCCGACCTCGGCCCCGCGCCAGCCATAGATCGACTGATCGTCATCGCCCACACAGCAGATATTTTTATGCGCTTGCGCCAACAGCCGCAGCCAGAGGTATTGGGCGACGTTGGTATCCTGATATTCGTCCACGAGGATATATTTGAACCAGCGCTGATACTGCGCCAGAATATCGGGATGCGCCTGAAACAGGGTAACGGTGTGCAAGAGCAAGTCACCGAAGTCTGTGGCGTTCAGGCTGCGCAAACGGTCCTGATATTGTTCATAAAGCTCGGTCCCGCGGCCGTTATAGGCCGATGCCTCGGAAGACGGCACCTTTTGCGGCGTCCAGGCCCGGTTTTTCCAGCTGTCGATCACGCCGGCCAACATGCGGGCAGGCCAGCGTTTTTCGTCAATATTGCTGGCGGCGATAAGCTGTTTCAAAAGCCTGAGCTGGTCATCACTATCCAGAATCGTGAAATTTGATTTCAGCCCGACCAATTCGGCATGACGGCGCAGGATTTTGACCGAGATGGAATGGAACGTCCCCATCCACTTCATGCCATCCGCCGATTGCCCCATCAGCCGCCCCACGCGCAGCTTCATCTCGCGCGCGGCCTTATTGGTAAAGGTCACGGCCAAAATCTCATGCGGGTTGGCACGGGCGGTATTGAGCAGATGCACAATCCGCGTGGTCAGCGCCTTGGTTTTGCCCGTTCCCGCCCCCGCAAGCATCAATACAGGGCCGTCCAGCGCCTCTACCGCGGCGCGCTGCGCGGGGTTGAGGTCGTCCAGATAGGGTGCCGGCCGCGCGGCCATTGCACGCTGCGACAAGGGCACCTGCGGGGCGGGTGCGGCGGCAGCCTCAAAGGCATCATTTTCATCAAATCCGTTCATTCGGCCAGCTTAGCCAGTTTGCGCGGCCACGAAAAGCCCTGTTCGCACAATGTTCTGCAAGACACACAGGCCTGACGCATACGTTTGAAAGCATATGGCGCTCATTCATTATGCCAATTATTGCAGAAATGTTTCAAAAAAAGGCAAATAGTCTATTGCGCTGCGGTGCGGCGTGCATAAACTGCGGCCAAATTCACCAACATATTGGATCCCGCCATGGCTGAGTTTCGCAAAATCCTGATCGCAAACCGAGGGGAAATTGCCATCCGCATCATGCGGGCCGCCAATGAGATGGGCAAGAAAACCGTGGCGGTTTACGCCGAGGAAGACAAGCTTGGCCTCCACCGTTTCAAGGCGGATGAGGCCTACCGCATCGGTGAGGGACTGTCGCCAGTCGGCGCCTATCTCAGCATCCCCGAGATCATTCGTGTGGCCAAGATGTCGGGCGCCGATGCGATCCATCCCGGCTACGGGCTGCTCTCGGAAAATCCTGATTTCGTTGATGCCTGTGACAAGGCGGGTATCACCTTTATCGGGCCGAAAGCCGCAACGATGCGGGCCTTGGGCGACAAGGCATCTGCCCGCCGTGTCGCGATTGAGGCCGACGTACCGGTGATCCCCGCAACCGAAGTTCTGGGCGATGATTTTGACGCGATCAAGGCCGAGGCGGCCACGGTCGGCTATCCCTTGATGCTCAAGGCGTCATGGGGCGGCGGCGGTCGCGGCATGCGCCCGATCCTGTCCGAGGATGAGCTGATCGACAAGATCAAGGAAGGCCGCCGTGAAGCCGAGGCCGCCTTTGGCAATGGCGAAGGCTATCTCGAAAAGATGATCCAGCGCGCCCGCCATGTCGAGGTACAGATCCTTGGCGACAAACACGGGCAGATTTACCATTTGTACGAACGTGATTGCTCCGTACAGCGCCGCAACCAAAAGGTGGTGGAACGTGCGCCGGCCCCCTATCTGACCGATGCCCAACGTGCCGAGGTTTGCGAGCTGGGCCGCAAGATTTGCGCCCATGTCGGCTATGAATGTGCGGGCACCGTCGAATTCCTGATGGATATGGATGACGGGAAATTCTATTTCATCGAGGTAAACCCCCGCGTTCAGGTCGAACATACCGTGACCGAAGAGGTCACCGGTATCGACATCGTGCAGGCCCAGATCCGCATCGCCGAAGGCAAGACCCTCGCCGAGGCGACGGGCGCGGCAAGCCAGGGCGATATCACGCTCTCGGGGCACGCGCTGCAATGCCGTGTCACGACCGAGGACCCGCAAAACAACTTCATCCCCGATTACGGGCGCATCACGGCCTACCGTTCGGCCACCGGCATGGGGATCCGTCTGGATGGTGGCACCGCCTATGCCGGCGGGGTGATTACGCGGTATTACGACAGCCTTTTGGTCAAGGTGACCGCTTGGGCCCAAACCCCCGAAGCCGCGATCAAACGGATGGACCGCGCCCTGCGCGAGTTTCGGATCAGGGGGGTCTCCACCAATATCGCCTTTGTCGAGAACCTGCTGAAACATCCGACATTTCTGGATAATACCTATACGACCAAATTCATCGACACCACGCCGGAACTGATGGATTTCAAGAAACGCCGGGACCGGGCCACGAAAATCCTGACCTATATCGCGGATATCACCGTCAACGGGCATCCCGAAACCGCGGGACGCCCCATCCCGATGACCGAGATCCGCGAGCCCAAGCCGCCCGCCCTGCGCAACGCCCCGCCAATGGGCACCCGCAACCTGCTGGAACAAAAAGGCCCCCAAGCGGTCGCCGACTGGATGCGCGCGCAGACCAAGCTTTTGATTACCGACACCACAATGCGCGACGGGCACCAGTCGCTTTTGGCCACCCGGATGCGGTCCATCGATATGATCCGCGTGGCGCCAACCTATGCGGCCAATCTGGGTGGGCTGTTCAGTGTGGAATGTTGGGGGGGTGCGACTTTTGACGTGGCCTATCGTTTCTTGCAGGAATGCCCATGGCAACGGCTGCGCGATATTCGTGCGGCGATGCCCAATGTGATGACGCAAATGCTGCTGCGTGCCTCTAACGGGGTTGGATATACCAATTACCCCGACAATGTGGTGCAGGGATTTGTGACCCAGGCAGCCGAAACCGGCGTCGATGTGTTCCGCGTGTTTGACAGCCTGAACTGGGTCGAAAACATGCGTGTGGCGATGGATGCGGTGGTTGCGGCCGATAAGGTCTGTGAGGGCACGATCTGCTATACCGGCGATATGCTGAACCCGGATCGGGCCAAATATGACCTGAAATATTATGTCACCATGGGGCAGGAGCTGAAGGCCGCCGGCGCGCATGTGCTGGGGTTGAAGGATATGGCGGGCCTGTTGAAACCTGCCGCCGCCCGTGTGTTGATCAAGGCGCTGAAAGAAGAGGTCGGCCTGCCGATCCATTTCCACACCCATGATACCGCAGGCATTGCCTGTGCGACCATCCTTGCCGCCGCCGATGCGGGCGTCGATGCGGTGGATTGCGCGATGGATGCGCTCTCGGGGAACACCAGTCAGGCCACTTTGGGCACGATCGTCGAGGCGCTGGCCCATACCGACCGCGACACCGGCCTTGATATCGGGGCGATCCGCGAGATTTCGAACTATTGGGAAGGGGTGCGCGCGCATTACGCGGCCTTCGAATCCGGTCTGCAAGCGCCTGCGTCGGAGGTTTACCTGCACGAGATGCCCGGCGGCCAGTTCACCAACCTCAAGGCCCAAGCGCGGTCATTGGGGCTGGAGGAGCGCTGGCATGAGGTGGCGCAGACCTATGCCGATGTGAACCAGATGTTCGGCGATATCGTCAAGGTTACGCCCTCATCCAAGGTCGTGGGCGATATGGCCCTGATGATGGTTGCCCAAGGACTTAACCGCGCGCAGGTTGAGGATCCGGCGGTCGAGGTGGTGTTCCCTGACTCGGTCGTCGATATGCTGCGCGGCAATCTGGGCCAGCCGCATGGTGGCTGGCCGGAAGCGATCGTGCAAAAGGTGCTGAAAGGAGAGGCCCCATCGACCGAGCGCCCCGGCGCGAACCTGCCGCCCGTCGACATGGATGCGACCCGCGCCAAGCTGGCCGCCGAACTGGCCGCAGGGGCCGAGGAACCCGATGAGGAAACCGTCGATGACGAGGATCTGAACGGCTATCTGATGTACCCCAAGGTGTTCATGGATTACCGCACCCGCCACCGCCTGTACGGGCCGGTGCGCAGCCTGCCCACCCGCACCTTCTTTTACGGGATGGACGCAGGCGAGGAAATCTCGGCCGAGATCGCCGAGGGTAAAACGCTTGAAATCCGCCTGCAAGCGGTCAGCGAAACCGGCGACGACGGCGAGGTAAAGGTGTTCTTTGAATTGAACGGCCAGCCGCGTGTGATCCGCGTGCCGAACCGCGCAATCAAGGCCAAGACCGCCGCCAAACCCAAAGCCGAAGAGGGCAACGCAAACCACATCGGCGCACCGATGCCCGGCTCTATTGCCAGCCTCGGGGTCAGTGTCGGGCAAAAGGTGAATGCGGGCGATCTGTTGCTGACGATCGAGGCGATGAAGATGGAAACGGGCCTGCATGCCGAGCGCGCCGCAACCGTCAAGGCCATCCATATCGCCCCCGGCGCACAAATCGACGCCAAAGACCTGTTGATAGAGCTGGAGTGATCCAGCCCTATCAAGGGAACTGCAGGGGCAACCGCTGCCCCTGCCTTTTATTCGGAAATGGTTCCGGCCGAAACGGCCTTGGCCAGTTCACCCATATCAACCGTGCCATCGGTGTTGCGATCAGCCGAAGCAAATTGCGTCGCGGTCATCGCCGGATAGGCTGCTGACAGTTCTGACATAGAAAAGGCGCCGTCGCCGTCAAGGTCCTCGACAACGGTTTGCGCATGCGCCACCGCAAAAACCGAAACGGCAGCCAAGGCCAGAATGAAACTCTTCATCGGAAATCTCCATCGAACTGCCCAGGGATCACGGAACAGCAAATTACAAGCGTAGGATATAGTTTCCTGCCCCCAAGATGAAAACACTTATTTCTTCTTCACGAACTCCGTCAGAATGACGATACGCTGGCCATCAACGCGCCCCTCGATATGGGCGGCATTGTCAGCCACAAGCGAAATTCCCCGCACGGCTGTGCCTCGCTTGGCGGTGAAACCACCGCCCTTGACCGGCAGATCCTTGATCAAGACCACCGTATCCCCGGTTGCCAGCAAGGTGCCGTTGCTGTCGCGGTGCTCTACGGCCTCGGGCGCGTCAACCACCGCCTGCACCTCCGGCAACAAGATCATACCGTCCAAAAGCTCGGCGGCCCAATCCTCTTCCAGCGCGCGCAAACGGCGCCAGACCGCATATTGCACCGCAGGCACGCCTGACCATGCGGCCCCTTCAAGGCAACGCCAGTGCCCGGGCGTATCCGGACGCTCCCCGCGACACACAGCGCAAAGCACCACGGGCCCGACAGGGTCCACCTCGACCCCCTCAAGGCGGGTCTCATCGCCACAAAACTCGCAAACGCCACCGCTGCGCGCCAACAATTCATCAAGTGTCATCAGACAGATCCTTTACTGGTTCCCTTTGGCATAGGCAGCGCCGCAGATAATTGCAATCCCGCCCCCCTAACGCCCTGTAAAACAAGTCAAAGCATCACTGCCCGCCCCGCCGCTCAGAAGAAATTTGGAAAAAAATGCAAAAAAGTTACCGGCGATGCGTTTTCCCTCTTGCAGCCGCCGCGCCTGCTTTGTAAACCCTGCCTCACCGAAAGGGAGTGCGGGCGTAGCTCAGGGGTAGAGCATAACCTTGCCAAGGTTAGGGTCGGGCGTTCGAATCGCCTCGCCCGCTCCAATTTCGGTGGTCTTTAACAAGACCTACAAAAAGCCGCCCTTGGGCGGCTTTTTTGTTGCGTCTACGGGTATCACATAGGCATCACGCGGAACCAAGCGACCGCAACGAAAAGTCCGACCGTTGCTTCGCGGCCAGTTCAACGCCAGAATACGAACTAAACGCGAACTTAGAAGGGGGTTACAAATGTCGCATACATTTACGCTAGGCGACCTGAAACACCACTTGGCTGCTTGCAGTTCTATCGCGTGAAGACACGCGGCGACAATTGGCAAGTTTGGATGTGGACCGGATAGACATGGGATGAAGCGGGTGAAGCCGACGCAAAAGACCCGCCGCCTTGGTGTCACAGGATGTCAGAAGCGCCCCATCCCGACGACGTGCCTTCGCAATTAATAAAACCGGCACTTAGCAGCAACCGGGGCAGTCGGTCCAAGTTGGCCCTTGGATTTCAGAAACAGGCTTCGGGACTGCCCACAATCAAGCGGTCAGCGTCGGGGTTAAGGCCCGCAGAAGCAACCGCTTGGCGCAGGGTTTGTCCTTGCCTGACCCGAACCACCCGACGGACCGGGCGGCAAATCGTCCAGCCCGCAGGTCACAAGCTGCCCATAGGGGCCGTAAACGATCCTGTAGCCCATAGGTGGCTTTTCGCCAGCGCTTGACGCGGCAAGCCAAGCCGACCGTTTTTTCAATTGGGTTTCGGCAATTGTGGGCATGGTCATTCCCCCAGCGAAAGCGGCATGATGCACTTTTGCAAGTTTCGTTGCAGCTGTCGCGTCGTATTTCTTCCAATCGCCCATTAGGGCTTTGCACCCCGCGTCCGTTGCAAGGGATTGCATGGTTTGTTGCGCGTGAGGGGTGTTAACAAAGACCATTTAGTCAGTTCCTTTTGATTTTGATTTCGGTGCCGTCGGCAAGGTGAACAAAGTTACGTTGTTTCTGCCTCGGCTTTAGCGGCGCGGGGTTGTTGGCTACGGTGGCCAAAATAGCGGGGATGTCTTGCGGCTGTGGGGCGTCGTCGGCGAACAAGCACAACAATTCCGATTGAAGTTCGCTTTGTTGCCTTGCCGTCATATTCGGCAATGGTGAAGCCGGTAAGAAAGCCCGAAGTTACGGCGCATTCATTAACCGCGCCATACACCGAACCGGGCACACTTTCGGCAAGTATCGACAACGCCGGGGAAAGCAGTTCGACAATGTCCTTGTCAATGTCGGCATACGCCGCAGCGCCAAGCGTAGCGCCCCGCTTCGACTTTTCATAAACTGCACGATCATTTTTCGAAGCGTTCGCATGTTCATGTTTAGCTTGTCGAACAACAGCCCAAGCAGTTCACCAAACTCATTAATGATCGACGAGAACGAAATCTGCTTTGCCAATTTGCGGTGCAGCGCGGGGGCCGATGAAAAGTCGGATGCCCCCATGAACCCCTTCGCCAAGGGTGCTGGTAATCACATAAACCGACATGCTTGATCATGAACTTTCATAATGGGTGGCCAACCACGCCACGCCACACCGAAAATATTTAACACGGATCAGGCAGGGCAATTCACCAGTGGCGACCGGAGTGATCCACTAACCGACGCAAAGTTCAGAGGCCAATGCCGGCATCGGCAGGTCGCTGGCCTCTTAGAACGGCGAATGCCTGCAGCCGACGCATGAAATATTAACCCCTGACGAGGCTGACGCCAGCAAACCAGAACCAATGCGATTAGCAGCCCGAAATGAAATTCTGATCCATCTTAACAAGCCCGCCAACTGGTCGAAAAGCTAGGATCGTCCCTGACATCGGGATGCCATGACAATGGAGAGTGCGATCTGTGATTGTGGACACACCGACAGTTGTGCCCTTCGCCCCCATTTGTCTCGCCTCAGCGTCAGACCACAAACAACCATCCGCCATGATAGACTGAAGGCGATCAACGTGAAAAATATGGTAGGGTCGTAGCTTATCAGGCGGCTATGTCATCACACCCCCTCATGCAAAATATTTCATCTTTGCGCCCGGTTGTAAGACGCTCGAACTCTTCCACCGAGCAGATGACCGACTGTGCTTGTCAAGGGGATCGGGGGCTTGCAGTGCTGTATCAAGAAGCATTCCCAACTGGTTCTTGGCATCTTCATCCGACATGCTCATCATGTATTCTTGTTGAGCAATTATGATCACTTTATTTACTACCTTCCCGCCAATTCGTTGCCAAATTTGCCAAACCTTCAGGAAAATTACCCCAATTCACACCCGTTTAAGGCACATTTTTGCCAAGCCTCTTTACTCACCAATAACAATTTGAAACACTTACGAGACACCAATCAAATCGAAGGATTGCCAAGGTTAGGGTCGGACACAAGTATCACCTCGCCCGCTCTAATTTCAGGACGACCAAGATGCAGCATTCAAAAAGTCACCCACTGGCGGCCTTTTTGCGTTCAGCGCCACGGCGTTTTCCTCGTCTAATCATACTTGCCCACATGCGGCGGAACCGGTAAGAACGAATTGAGAACAACTATCTGACATCAGTTCGACTGTTGACCTTGTCAACCACAACAGCTTGTATGTGCGAAAAGAGGGCGAGCAATATGCTGACATCTGTAGAACTCTGCGCTGGAGCTGGCGGCCAGGCCCTTGGGCTGGAGCAAGCCGGGTTCGCCCACACCGCGCTGGTCGAGATCGACAAACATTGCTGTGCCACCCTGCGCCATAACCGTCCTGAATGGAATGTGCTGGAAGAAGATATGCGTATCTTCAAGGAACGGGCGGCGGATTTCAGGGGGATGGATCTTTTGGCCGGCGGTCTGCCTTGCCCGCCGTTTTCCGTAGCGGGCAAACAGCTTGGCGAATTGGACGAGCGTAACCTCTTTAACGATGCCATTGATATTATCGATGCCGCCCGCCCCCGCGCCGTGATGATCGAGAACGTGCGCGGCTTTTTGGGCGCGGTTTTCCATGACTACCGCGAACGCCTGAAAACGCAGCTTGATAAGCTGGGCTACAAGACGGACTGGCGGCTGTTGAATGCCTCGGATTACGGGGTGCCACAACTGCGGCCCCGCGTTGTGATCGTCGCGATTCCCAAAGAGCGCGCCGAATTCTTTGACTGGCCGGAACCCAATCCGCATAACCCGCCCACCGTTGGCGAAACCCTGCGTGATTTGATGGCGGCGGGCGGCTGGCGCGGGGCTGATGACTGGGCTGCAAAGGCGGATGAGATTGCGCCGACCATCGTTGGCGGCTCCAAAAAGCACGGCGGCCCCGATCTTGGCCCGACCCGCGCGCGCGCCGCATGGGCCACCTTGGGCGTCGAGGGGCGCACCGTCGCCCCTGAGGCCCCCGATCCCTTTCACAGCGGCATGCCGCGGCTGACCGTGCCCATGGTCGCCCGCATTCAGGGCTTTCCCGATGACTGGCATTTCACCGGCTCCAAGACCAGCGCCTACCGGCAGGTCGGCAACGCCTTTCCGCCGCCGGTCGCACAGGCGGTATCAACGCAAATCAGCAAAACACTGCGCAAGCGCGTTCTGCGCGCCGTTAATGGCTGAGCTGCTGCGGTTTTGAAAACGACTATTCCCCCAAGCATCATCACCCCAAGCCATCCCGATCATGGCCTGCTGACGGCCATTGCCGATGAGATATCGGACCGCGCCGGTGGCGAAACGGCCTTGGCTGCGGAATTTCCGGCGATGCTGCGCCAATGCATCGATGATGTGATCATGACGCCCAAAACCGGGCGGCGATCTTATGACGAGCTGGAAAAGACCGAAAAGACCTATATCGGCACGCGGGTAGAGATAGAGCTGCGCGCCATGCTGCGCCTGCCCAAGGGCAAGCTGGATACGGTGATTCTGGGGTATGATGTCGATATCAAGAACACCATGGGCAGCAATTGGATGATCCCGACCGAGGCCCAAGGCCACCCCTGTATTCTGGTCGCCGCGGATGAGGCGCGGGCGTTGTGCTATCTGGGGCTGATCGTGACGCGCCCCGACTATCTGACGCTTGGCCAGAACAAGGACGCCAAGAAAAGCATCTCAGCCCCCGGCTTTGCCAATATCCTCTGGCTGCTGCAGGACCATCCCTATCCGCCGAATTTCTGGCGCACCGTCGCGCCCGAGGTGGTCGAGCGCATCTTTGCCGGGCAATCGGGCAACCAGCGTATGGCCAACCTGTTCCGCGAGGTGCAAGGCACCCCCATCACCCGCGATGTGGTTGAGGCCGTCGCCAAACAACAGGATTTCATGCGCCGCATCCGCTCCGACAATGGTCGGGGCACGCGGGACCATCTGGCGCGCGAGGGGATCTTGCTGTTGTCAGGCCATTATGACGCACCACTGATTTCAGCATTGAACCTACCCTTATGCTCAGCCAGTGAATTCATCTCTTATAGGCCCGTCTTACAGGCAGAAATAGACTTGGCTGCCCGTCATGGAATTGCCCTGTAAACGGTGCCGCACAGCGGGCGACACTGCGATCCGCAGCGCATTTCGGCAACAGTCCTAATTTTGACACCATTTAGCACCACAATATATTGACAAAGAGCCCCCTCTCATCCACCACTGCTGGTGTCATGGTCCTCGGGGCGACTCGGGGTGAAAAAGGGAAGCTAGTGTCGTCAGATAACCTAATCCAGCGCTGCCCCCGCAACTGTAAGTGGTTCGCAAGGCTAATATGTCACTGAGGGGCGATCCTTGGGAAGGCAGCCGCGCGATGAACCACGAAGCCAGGAAACCTGCCCTGACATCATAGGCGAAACCGCGCGGCGGGCGCGAATACGTGTATTGGAAGCGGGCGTAAAACCTGCTTTAATCACGTGTCTCATCCTCGCGCTAAAAACACTGATAAGGATCACAGGCATGACCATCACCGTTTACTCCAAACCCGCTTGCGTGCAATGCACCGCCACCACCCGCGCTTTGGATGCGAAGGGGATCACCTACACTGTGGTAGACCTGACCGAAGACGCAGACGCGATGGACCGCGTTACCTCGTTGGGATACCGCCAAGCCCCCGTTGTGATCGCCGGTGATGCGCATTGGGCGGGCTTTCGCCCTGATATGATTGGCCAATTGGCCTGATGATGTGACCCGGCTTGTCTATTACTCGTCGACCTCTGGAAATACGGCGCGTTTCATTGCACAATTGGGTCTAGCTGCTGCGCGAATCCCTATTCGCCCGAACGATCCTATGCCGGATCTTGTTACACCCTATGTGTTGATCTGCCCGACCTTCGCCGATGGCGCGGGGCGTGGGGCAGTGCCAAAACAAGTGATCCGCTTTTTGAATGATCCATCTCGCCGCGCGGGCTTGCGTGGCGTTATTGGCGCCGGAAATCGTAACTTCGGCACAACCTATGCTTGTGCTGCCGACGTGATCTCCGCAAAATGTAATATCCCCGTGCTCTACCGGTTTGAGCTGGCGGGAACCGAAACCGATATCACCCGTGTTCGAACGGGCCTTGCCGAATTCTGGGGGACTGAATGCTCGACGTCGTAAAGCCTGCGCTGGACTACCACGCATTGAATGCCATGCTGAACCTCTATGATAATGAGGGGAAAATTCGCTTTGATGCTGACCGCAAGGCCGCACGCGAGTATTTCTTGCAGCATGTCAATCAAAATACCGTTTTCTTTCATAGCCTTGACGAAAAACTCGGCTATCTGGTCGAGGAAGGCTATTATGAGGCCGAAGTTCTGGATCAATATTCCAAGAACTTCCAGCGCAAGATCTGGGAGGCTGCATTTGGTGCCAAGTTCCGCTTTCCGACCTTCCTTGGGGCGTTCAAATATTACACAAGCTATACGCTGAAGACCCGTGACGGGCAGCGCTATTTGGAGCGTTATGAGGATCGTGTGGTCATGGTCGCGCTTGCACTGGCCCGCGGTGATGAAACCCAGGCCATGCGCTTTATGGAAGAGATCATCGCAGGCCGTTTCCAGCCCGCCACGCCAACATTTCTGAACGCGGGCAAAGCGTCGCGCGGAGAGCTGATTTCCTGTTTCCTGCTGCGCCTCGAAGACAATATGGAAAGTATTGGACGCGGCATCAACTCGGCGCTGCAACTGTCGAAACGTGGCGGCGGCGTGGCCTTGATGCTGACCAACCTGCGTGAGGCGGGCGCGCCGATCAAAGGGATCGAGAATCAATCCTCGGGCGTTATTCCGGTAATGAAACTACTGGAAGACAGCTTTAGCTATGCCAACCAATTGGGCGCGCGTCAGGGGGCGGGGGCGGTTTACCTCAATGCCCACCACCCCGATATTTATCAGTTCCTTGATACCAAGCGCGAAAATGCCGATGAAAAGATCCGCATCAAGACACTCTCGCTTGGCGTGGTGATCCCCGATATCACCTTTGAACTGGCCAAAAAGAATGAGGATATGTACCTCTTTTCGCCGCATGACGTGGCCAAAGTTTACGGCGTTCCCTTCTCGGAAATCTCGGTCACCGAGAAATACGCCGAGATGGTGGACGACAAGCGGATCCGCAAGAAAAAGATCAACGCGCGTGAGTTTTTCCAGACAATCGCCGAGATCCAGTTCGAATCCGGCTATCCTTATGTGATGTTTGAGGACACGGTGAACCGCGCCAACCCGATTGCGGGGCGGATCAGCATGTCGAACCTGTGTTCGGAAATTTTGCAGGTCAACCGCGCGTCCGAATTCAACGATGACCTCAGCTATGCCAAAATGGGCACCGATATTTCGTGCAACCTTGGCAGCCTGAACATTGCGCGCACAATGGACGGTCCCGATTTCGGCGCCACGATCGAGGCCGCAGTACGCGCCCTGACAGCCGTATCCGAAATGTCTGCGATCGATTCCGTGCCTTCGGTGCGGCATGGGAATGACGAGGCCCACGCCATCGGCCTTGGCCAGATGAACCTGCACGGCTTCCTTGCGCGCGAACATATCCACTACGGCAGCCCGGAAGGCATTGAATTCACCTCCGTGTACTTTGCCGCCGTGGCCTTTCATGCAATCCGTGCCTCCAACCTTCTGGCGCAGGAACGCGGCAAGACCTTTGTGGGGTTTGAGGATTCCACCTATGCGGATGGGTCGTTCTTTGACAAATATACCACCCGCGACTGGCTGCCCACTTCCCAAGATGTGACCCGTGTGTTCACCAACATCACCCTGCCGAACCGCGCCGATTGGCAGGCGCTCAAGGCTGACGTCATGGCCCACGGGCTTTACAATCGTAACCTGCAAGCGGTGCCGCCGACCGGTTCGATCAGCTATATCAACAACTCCACCTCCTCGATCCATCCGATTGTCTCCAAGATCGAGGTGCGCAAGGAAGGCAAGATCGGCCGCGTCTATTACCCGGCGGCCTACATGAACAACGAGAACCTCGAATATTACCGCGATGCCTATGAAATCGGGCCGGATGCGATCATCGACACCTATGCCGCCGCGACCGAACATGTGGATCAAGGCCTGTCGCTGACGCTGTTCTTCCCCGCCGAGGCCACGACGCGCGATATCAACCGCGCCCAGATCTATGCCTGGAAAAAGGGCATTAAAACCATTTATTACATTCGCTTGCGCCAAACCGTCCTTGAGGGGACAGAGGTTGAAGGCTGCGTCTCTTGCTCGCTGTAAGGAAAGTCTGTGAAAGATATGAACACCACCACCGCCGTGCCGCGCGCCATTAACTGGAACAGGCTGGAAGACGACAAGGACCTTGAGGTCTGGAACCGGCTTACCGTCAACTTCTGGCTGCCCGAAAAGGTACCGCTGTCCAATGACGTGCAGTCCTGGGCCACCCTGCGCCCCGAAGAGCGCGAGCTGACGATCCGGGTTTTCACCGGCTTGACGCTGCTCGATACGGTGCAAAACACCCTCGGCGCGCCGTCCTTGCTACCTGATGCCCAGACCCCGCATGAAGAAGCGGTGTTGACCAATATCGCCTTTATGGAGGCGGTTCACGCGCGCAGCTATTCCTCGATTTTCAGCACTCTTTGTACCACCAAAGAGGTGGATGAGGCCTTTCGCTGGTCCGAGGACAACCCGCACCTGCAGGCCAAAGCACGGCTGATTTGTGAAAAATACGCCGCCGGTGCCGACCCGATGAAGCGCAAGATCGCGTCTGTGTTTCTGGAAAGCTTCCTGTTCTATTCCGGTTTCTATTTGCCGATGTATTGGTCCAGCCGTGGCAAGCTGACCAATACCGCCGACCTGATCCGGCTGATCATCCGCGATGAGGCGGTGCACGGCTATTACATCGGCTATAAATTCCAGCGCGCGCTGGAACGCGAAACCCCTGCGCGCCGCGAAGAGCTGAAGGATTACGCCTTTGCCCTGATGTTCGACCTTTATGAGATCGAGGCGAAATACACCGCCGAACTTTATGACGGCATCGGGCTAACCGAAGATGTAAAGGCGTTCTTGCATTACAACGCCAATAAGGCGCTGCAAAATCTCGGCTATGAGGCACTGTTCCCGCCTGCCGCCTGTGAGGTAAACCCCGCGATCATGGCGGCCCTGTCGCCTGACAGCGAGAACCACGACTTCTTTTCGGGCTCCGGCTCCTCTTATGTCATCGGCAAGGCGGTTGCGACCGAGGACGAAGACTGGAATTTCTAAGTGCAGGCAAACAGGCTATCTTATGCCCCCTACCGTGTGTAAAGTCGCGGTAGGGGCTTTTTATTGGGGAACAGATGCAGCGCGACCAGATCAATGCCTTTTGCTGCGCCCTTCCGGCCACGACCCATGTCGTGCAATGGGCCGCGGCGGACGTGTGGAAGATCGGCGGCAAGGTCTTTGCCATCGTCAGCAATGACGGGGTATCGTTCAAGACCTCGGACCTGCTGTTCGAAGTGCTTGGCCAAGAAGAGGGCATTCGCCCTGCCCCCTATCTGGCCTCACGCGGGTTCAAATGGTTGCAGCACTATGGCCCGCCCGGCGGATTATCCGACGCCGAGCTGGGCCAAGCAATTGAGGCGTCCTATGCAATGATCCGCGACGCCTTGCCGCGCAAGAAACGCACCGAATTGCGGATCTAGGCGGGGATCGCCATCCCCTTTTGGCGCGCAAGCTCCCGCATCTTGTCTTGCAGCTTTTCAAACGCCCGCACCTCAATCTGCCGGATACGTTCACGCGAAACGCTATAGGTCTCCGAAAGCTCTTCCAATGTGACAGGCACCTCGTTCAAACGGCGCTGCACCAGAATGTCCTTTTCGCGATCATTCAGGACGGACATCGCCTCGATCATCATCTCGCGGCGGGTGTCCATCTCGTCCTTTTCAGCATAATCATTGGCCTGATCGCTGTCTTCATCCTCAAGCCAGTCCTGCCATTGCGTCGACCCTTCACCATCAGATCCGACCGTGACATTCAGTGAGGCATCCCCCCCCGACATACGCCGGTTCATTGAGATGACCTCTGCCTCAGTCACGTTCAATTCTGTGGCAATCCGGGCGACGTTTTCGGGGCGCAAATCACCCTCTTCCAGCGCGCCGAGTTTCGCCTTGGCCTTACGCAGGTTGAAAAACAGCTTTTTCTGGGCCGAGGTCGTGCCCAGTTTCACCAAGGACCATGACCGCAGGATATATTCCTGAATGCTGGCACGGATCCACCACATGGCATAGGTCGCCAAGCGGAAACCTTTTTCGGGGTCAAAGCGTTTAACCGCCTGCATCAGGCCTACATTCGCCTCCGAGATCACCTCGGCCTGCGGCAAGCCATAACCGCGATACCCCATTGCGATTTTCGCCGCCAAACGCAAATGAGAGGTCACCATCTTATGCGCCGCCGTGCTGTCTTGGTGGTCCACCCAGCGTTTGGCAAGCATGTATTCCTCTTCAGGCTCCAACAGGGGAAACTTGCGGATTTCCTGCATATAGCGGTTCAGGCCCTGTTCCGGACTTGGGGCTGGCAGATTTGCATAGGTACTCATTCAATGTCCTCCGTCCCGCATTTGGTCTGTGCCGTGCCCGGGCTTGGCAAAATTAAGCAACGCACAAGGGCGGTTGCGCCCTGTTACCTGCGTTAAACTCAAGATGTGTCAGGTTCCGTCGCTTTTCCAGAGATGTGTCCGTCAGATCACGTATATGTCAGATAACATGACCAAGCGCGGTTAACAAATTCTTCATATCTTCGGGCAGTTCCGAGGAAAACTCCAGCATCTCACCGGTCACGGGATGCGCAAAGCCCAAGGTCGCGGCATGTAGTGCCTGACGGCCAAAGCCCTCGACCGCCGCAACAGCCGACGCGCCAAGCGCCTTTTCACTCACCTTGCGTTTGCCGCCATAGGTCGGATCCCCGATCAACCCGTGACCTGCATAGGCCATATGAACGCGGATCTGATGGGTGCGGCCGGTTTCCAGCCAACACTCCACAAGAGCGGCCACAGGTGGCGTACCAAAGGTTTCAAGCGTGCGCGACCGGGTCACGGCATGGCGCCCCACCCCGTCGAAATAAACCGCCTGTTTTTGGCGGTCGGTGCGGTGGCGCGCCAGATTGGTTGCGATACGCAGGATATTCCCCGGCTCGAAACTGGCCCCCTTGATCCCCCGCAGGCGCGGATCGGCGGCATCAGGCGCCCCGTTCACCACCGCCAGATAGCGGCGGTTGACGCTATGCGCCTCAAACTGTGCGGCCAGGCCGTGATGCGCGCGATCCGATTTGGCGACGACCAACAGGCCGCTGGTTTCCTTGTCGATCCGGTGGACGATACCGGGACGTTTTTCACCGCCCACACCCGAAAGGTTGCCGCCAAAATGATGCAAGAGCGCATTCACCAACGTGCCGGTCCATGACCCCGGTGCCGGATGCACCACCATGCCCGCCGGTTTATCGACCACGATCAGATCGGCATCCTCCCAGACCACGTTCAGGGGGATATCCTCGGCCAATGTATCCACATCCACCGCCGCCTCCAGCGTCAGCGCATAGACCTGCCCCTCCTCGACCCGCGCCTTGGGGTTGGTGACGGGCGCGCCCTCCAGCGCCACCAACCCCTGCCCGATCATCTTTACCAATCGCGACCGCGACAGCGACGCTTCTTCTGGCACATCACGCGCAAGCGCCTTATCAAGACGGTCAGGCGGGGCCTCCCCGATGGTGACATGCAAAACAGGCAAGGATGAATTGGCCATGGAACAGGCTCCGGCACCGGAAGGGCTTCCGCCCAGCCTCAGGTTTCTAAAAGGATTGGTGATCGCACTGATGATCACCATGATTGTCGCGGTCATAACCGTGACGGCGGTGATTGTCACCCGCATGCCGCAAAGCTTTACATCACAACCTGCCAGCTTGCCTCAATTGCCGGACGCCATCACCCTGCCCGAGGGGGTCAACGCGCAGGCCGCAACCTTTGGCGAGGGCTGGATTGCCGTTGTCACCGATGACAACCGCATTTTGATCTACTCACCTCAAGGTAGTTTGCAACAAGAGATCGCTTTACTTATGCGCTAGTTGCGGGCTTTACTGACCGCACCCCCCTCCTGTCCAACGCCCCAAGCGCCGATGATTGCCCAAAGGAACGAACCCCTGCAAAACGCGTCGCAAGCCTATAGCACAACAGATGAGATCAAGCGCCAGCTTGACCATTTGTGGCGTGAGCGATGGGTCAGGATGGCGCTGCCGGTCATGGCGCTGTTGTTGACGATCATCTATTTGCCGGCCTGGTTTTCCATTCTGGCGATTGTTATCAACCTTGGCGCAGAGTTCCTGTCAATGTCCTTTATGCGCGGACTGGATCCTGCGCGCCAACCCAGACGCTATGCCTTTGTCATAGGCTGTATGTTCTTGGTACATTTCAGCTTTTGCCTGCCAAGCGCCCTGATCTGGCAACAAAATGTCCATAATGCCAAGGCTTTTTCCGTGGGGCTGGTCATGGCCACGCTGATGCAGCTTATCTCGGCGCGCACTGTGCATCTGCCTTTTGGCTACACCGGTTTGTGGGCTGTTGTGCTGTCAACCGTCTTTGGCAATACCTATTACTGGCTCCAGCTGCGGGATTTCTATGGGCTGGGCCTAACCTCGCTGGCGATTTTTTGTGGCGGCGCTTATACCTTATTTGCGATGCATACCAGCCACCGCCTACACCGGGATTCCGCGCTGGACCGTCAGGCAGCACTAGACAGCAATAGCGCCAAAAGCCGTTTTCTGGCACAGGTCAGCCATGAGTTGCGCACCCCGCTGAATGCGATCTTGGGCATGGGCCATGCAGAGCTGCGCCGCAACCGTGACGCTCTTGGCAAGACCCGGCTCTCGGTGCTAATCGCCTCGGCCGAGGGGCTTTCGACACTGCTTGACGACATTCTGGATATGTCCGCGATCGAGGCGGGCAGCCTGCCCATCCGCCCCGAAACCGTTTGCCCAAGTCAAGAGATCACCTCGACCCTTGCTCTCTATCAACCTGCCATTTCCGAGGCGGGTCTGACGCTGGGTCAGAGCATCGATAAAAGCTTGGATAAGTTCTGGCAGCTGGACCCGCAGCGACTGCGCCAATGTCTGTCTAACCTTTTGTCCAATGCGCTCAAAAGCACCAAACAGGGCGGTATCCAGATCTTCGCCGTAACCGAAACAGATGCAGACGGCATGGCCGTGTTGCGCATCGATATATACGACAGCGGCCCGGGCATACCGCCACACCTGCACGATAAGGTGTTCGAGCCCTTTTGCACAAACCACCCGTCCCCGGCGGGGGTCTCGGGCAGCGGGCTTGGCCTGTCCATCACCCGCACGCTGGCACGGCAAATGGGTGGTGATCTGGTGATCGTGCCCAATAGAGCGGAACAGCGCGGCGCCCATCTTGCCCTCACACTCAGGATGACCCACGCAGAGGTACAACCCGCCGCCCCCGCCCCGCTTCCGGCCACCACCGCCGGTCTGACCGTTCTGGTGGTTGACGACGTCACCACCAACCGGCTGGTTGCCGCCACCTATCTGCGCATGCTGGGGGCCAAAATGCTGGAGGCGGCAAGCGGCGCCGAGGCCTTGGAAATTTTGGAACGAAGCAACCCCGACCTTGTGCTTTTGGACATGAATATGCCGGATATGAGCGGATTGGAAACGCTGGCCAAGATCAGGACCCTGCCCGGTGACATTGCCTCTTTGCCCGTCATCGCCATGACCGCCGACGCGATGGCAGAGCATCGTGCATATTATCTTGCCAGCGGGCTTGACGGCTATTTGGCCAAACCCATCACCCCCACGCGGATCGAGGCAGAAGTTGCCGCAGTTTTGGGCAAAACCATCCCTGTGTAAGCAACAGGCGCCGCCGCCTGCAAAACGCCACCCCTGTGATGTTCCCGCTAACAATCTTTCTTGCCATATCCGAAACCTGCGGCTTAGGGTGGTGGGATAATTCAAGCCGGAGCAGCCAATGACCACAATCCCAACCGCCGTTGAGGCCAAGAGTATCGTCAAGGCCTTTGGGCAGGGTGCCGTGGCGATCAAGGCATTGGACAACGTTTCAATAGAGATAAAGCAGGGTGAGTTCTTTACCCTGCTGGGGCCTTCGGGATGTGGCAAGACCACGCTTTTACGGCTGATTGCGGGGTTTGATACGCCCACCTCGGGCAAGATCCTGCTGAATGGTGACGACATCACCCATCTGCCGCCGAACAAACGCCCCGTGAACACGGTGTTTCAAAGCTATGCGCTGTTTCCACATCTGACAGTTGCCGAAAACATCGGCTTCGGGTTGCAAATGCAGGGCCGTCCCAAGGCCGAGGTGACCGAGAGCGTGGCCCGCATGCTGGCCCTCGTTCAGTTGGAACCGATGGCCAACCGCAAGACCAGCCAGCTTTCGGGCGGTCAGCAACAGCGCGTGGCACTGGCCCGTGCCTTGGCCCCCACCCCCAAGGTCTTGTTGCTGGATGAACCCCTGTCGGCGCTGGATTTGAAACTGCGCAAGGAAATGCAGATCGAGTTGAAACGGCTGCAACAGGAAACCGGCATCACCTTTGTCTTTGTCACCCATGACCAGGAAGAGGCCCTGACCATGTCCGACCGCATCGCCGTGATGAGCGCGGGCCATGTCCAGCAGATCGGCACCCCGCGCGATATCTACACCCGTCCCGCCAACCGTTTTGTGGCCAGCTTTATCGGGGAAACCAATTTCCTGAGCGGGCAAAGTGACGGCACCAGCGTCACCCTCGCCAATGGCGCCAGACTGCCGATGAGCGCCCCGCAGGGGCGGGTTAACCTTACCATCCGGCCAGAACAGCTGCGGGTGGTCCCGCTTGGAACAGAAGGGGCGATGCCCGCGCATGTGGCCTCTACCGTCTATTTCGGGACCGACACCCATCTGCATCTGCATCTTGAAGGGGGCATAGATATCGTCGCCCGTCAGCAAAGCCCGGCACAGGGCGGTGAGGCCATGAAAGAGGGCACCCCTGTCGGTGTCCTCTTTGCCGAAGGCGCCCTTCTCGCTCTGGAGGATTGATATGTCAGCCGAAACCGACGCCGAAACCCGCAAGACCCGCAACGCATGGCTTTTGTCCACGCCTGCGCTGGTGCTGTTGCTTTTTGCCGCCTCGGGGCCCTTGTTGATCGTGCTGACCTATTCCTTCCTTGCACCGGGGGAATATGGCAATGTGGTCTGGGATTTCGACCTGCGCGGCTGGATTTCGATCCTCTATACCAAGGATATATTTGACGGCACCTACCATCTGGCCGATGCGCATCTGTCGATCTTTTGGCGATCTGTCAAACTGTCCTTGATGACCACCGCCGTCACCTTTGCCATCGGCTTTCCGACGGCATGGTTCATCGCGACACGCCCGCCCGCACAGCGCGCCTTCTGGCTGTTTCTGATCACCATTCCGTTCTGGACCAACCTCTTGATCCGCACAGTGGCGATCAATGAGGTGATCCGCAACGAGGGGCTGCTGAACACCTTCCTGATCTGGCTGGGCGTGATCGCAGAGCCGATCCGCATCATCTATACCGATACCGCCGTGCTGATCGGCATGGCCTATGTCTATCTGCCCTTGATGGTCTTGCCGCTTTACGCCGCCATTGACCGCTTTGACATGCGACTGTTGGAGGCGGGGTATGATCTTTATGCCAGCCGGGGCCAAGTGCTGCGCCGGGTGATCTTGCCGATTGTAAAGCCGGGGATTGTTGCGGGTTCTATTCTTGTGTTCGTGCCCTCGCTCGGGGCCTATGTTACGCCGCGCGTCTTGGGCGGCGGCAAGAATATGATGATCGGCAACTTCATCGAGCTGCAATTCGGACAGGGGCGCAACTGGCCCTTGGGGGCTGCGCTTTCGATGACATTGCTTTGTGTGGTGATGGTGGCGCTGCTGATATATGTGCGCGCGGCAAATAAGGGGGATAATCAAAATGGCTAATCGCGCCTTTGAGGTTGCCCGCCTGCCCGGCTTTCGCACCATCGCACTGACGGCTTTTGTGCTGCTCTATCTGCCGATCATTACACTGGTGATTTACAGCTTCAACGCAGGCCAGTCGGTTGCCGTCTGGGAGGGTTTCTCGCTCGACTGGTACGCCAAGGCTTGGGAAAATGAGGCGGTGAAGGGGGCGACCTACCGATCCCTGATTATCGCCGCGACGGCCTCGGCAATTGCGACCACGGTGGCGACCATGGCCGCCCTTGGCACCACGCGCCGCAAGGCATTCAAGGGTCAGACGGCGATATATGTGATGATCAACCAGCCGCTGATGGTCCCCGAGATCGTCACCGCCGTGGCGCTTTTGATCTTCTTTGCCTCGATCAAGGTTGCGACCGGCTATACCGGGCTTTGGTATCTGATCATCGCCCATGCCGCCTTTTGCGTTCCCTTTGCCTATCTGCCGATCCGCGCGCGGCTGGAGGGGATGGACCTGACGTTGGAGACCGCCGCCGGTGATCTTTATGCAAGCCATTGGCAGACCTTTCGCTATGTCACCCTGCCCTTGATGCTGCCGGGGATCATCGCGGGGGCGATGCTGGCCTTTGTCATCAGCCTTGATGATGTGGTGATCACCGAGTTCGTCAAATCCGGCGGGCAAGACACCTTGCCCACCTATATGCTGGGCCAGATGCGCCGCGCCATCACGCCAGAGGTCAATGCGATCTCGACGGTGCTGCTGGCGCTGACGGTGGCGCTGCTGACCGCGTTTTTCCTGCTGACACGCAAAAATGACAAGTAACAACCAACGGAGAGAGCCATGAAAACAATAATAACGGCAACCGCAGTTTTACTGGCAAGCACATCGCTTGCCGCGGCCGAGGGCGAGTTGCAGCTTTATAATTGGGGGAATTATACCTCACCCGAGTTGATCAAGAAATTCGAGGCCGATACCGGCATCAAGGTCACCGTGACCGATTACGACAGCAACACCGCCGCCCTCGCCAAGGTAGAGGCGGGCGGATCAGGCTTTGACCTTGTGGTGCCCTCGGCCAATTATATCCCGATCTGGGTCAGCAAGGGCCTTATCCAAGAACTGGATGACAGCAAGCTGCCGAACAAAGGCAATATTGCCCCCGAATGGGTGAATGTCCCTTGGGATGAAGGGCGTAAATATTCGGTTCCGTGGCAATGGGGATCGGTTGGCGTTGCGGTCAATACCTCGGTCTATGACGGGGATATCAACACATCCGACATCTTCTTGCGCGTTCCTGATGAGCTGAAGGGCAAGATCAACGTCGTGCCGGAAATGACCGATGTGCTGAATATGGCGATCTTCAACGTCGGCGGTGAGGCCTGTACCGAAGATGTCGAGGTGCTGAAGAAGGTGCGCGATCTGGTGCTGGCGGCCAAAGAGGACTGGCTGTCGATGGATTACGGCGCGACCGAGAAGCTGTCGAATAACGACTGGGCGGCCTCGGTAAACTGGAACGGATCCAGCATGCGGGCGCGGGTTGCGAACCCGGATGTGGCCTTCGGCTATCCCAGAGAGGGCTATCCGTTATTCATGGATTCAGTGGCGCTGTTGTCGGATGCCAAGAATGTGGACAATGCCTATACGTTCATCAACTATATCATGGAGCCGGAACATGCGGCCATGATTTCCGCCTTTGCACGCTATGCCAATGGGATTGCAGGATCAGAGGCATTTATGCCCGAAGATATGAAAACCGCGCCAGAAGTGGTTGCCCCTGCGGAACACGCCAAAGCGGGACGGTTTTTGCCAACCTGCGGGGCGAAATCGCAAGAATATCTGACTGCGATCTGGACCGAATTGCAAAAGTAAGATGAACGGTTTGGCAGGGACATCGAGCCCCTGCCAAACCGTGGGCGACAGTCGAAACCGGCAGCGTGAAACTTTTGACCGGTATCAGATCTGTTTCTCGGGCATCTGGACGCGTAGGCCGTCCAATGCATCCGTTACCTTGATCTGGCATGTCAGACGTGAGAGCGCTGGATCAGCCTCAAAAGCGAAATCGAGCATATCTTCTTCCATACCGTCCCTGGGGGGAAGTTTATCCACCCAGGCAGGATCGACGTAGACATGGCATGTGGAACAGGCACAAGCGCCACCACAATCCGCCTCAATCCCGGGAATGCCGTTGTCGCGCGCACCTTCCATAACGGTCAGGCCGGTTTTGACCTCAACCACATGTTCCTTGCCGCCGAATTCCACATAGGTAATCTTTGCCATGCTTGTCCCTTATCCCATACTATGGCCCGCTTGAGGCCCTATTGTGCAGTTTTACGGCAATACGTAAGGATTTGCCAGACGGTCATAGGGCACAAAATGCCGCGCAACCCGAACAGAGCTGCGCTTCACATTGCGGCAATTTTGTCTATGCTTGTGGCTAGGGTCAACAATCAAAAGCACCACCATGCATCGCACCGCTACTTTCACGTTACTGGCGATTGTCATGTTGGGCTGTCAGCCCCTGCCGACCGCGGTCGAGGCCGTTAACCTGACAAATGAGCTGGTTACCAAGACCGCGGCAACGCCCCCGAGCAAGGGTGCCGGTATATGCTGGGCCGATGATGTGACCCCTGCCATCATCGAAACCGTGACCGAGCAGGTTCAAATCCGTCCCGAGGTACTGGATGCGCAGGGCAATGTGACCCAAACAGCGGTTTTTGAAACAAAAACTGCACAGCATATCATACAGGACCGGCGCGAGATTTGGTTTCGCACGCCTTGCACTGACGAGATGACGGTGGACTTCTTGTCCAGTTTACAACGTGCCTTCAAGGCGCGCGGTTATTACACGGGCGGCCTTACCGGGCGGCTTGATGCGCAAACCCGACGCGCGATCCGCCTCTATCAAGAGCCCTTGGGCCTTGGCTCGGACAAGCTGTCGCTTGCCGCAGCTCGTCGGCTTGGCATCACAGTCGGCGAGTTCGAACGCTAAATCCGCCAGGACCAGTTTGGTTTGACTGAACCGGCGAAAGGCGGCTCAATTGGCAATTAAGCCAAAGCGAAAAAGGCCCGGATTTCACCCCGGGCCTTTCGTAGCAGAAACCAAATATACCTTGGCTATTTTTCAATATTGATCGCGACAAAGCGAGGATCACCGGCGCGACGCACCAATAGCAGCAAGGATTTACGCCCCGCATCACGCGCCTCGGCCACGCGGTCCTGCAGATCTTGAACCCGCACAACCTTTTGCTGCCCAGCCTCGGTGATCACGTCGCCTACGCGCAACCCCTTGGTATAGGCTTCGGATGTTTCATCCACCGCAACCACGGCCAAACCCGAAGCATCCGCAGACAGACCCAATTCGCCCGCGACATCCGGCGTCAACGGTTTCACACTAAGTCCCATGACATCGGCGCTGCTCGGCTCGGCATCCGGCCCGCTTGTCGCAGGTTCCGCTTCGGCTGTTTCGCGGCGTCCCAAGGTGACGGATAACGTTTGGGTTTTACCATCGCGCAGGACGACCACGCGCACGGCCTCGCCCACAGGGGCATCGGCAACACGACGCACCAGCTCCCGTGTATCGGCCACATTGGCCCCGTCAAAAGAGGTGATGATATCACCTGCAAGCACCCCTGCCTCACGCGCCGGGCCTTCGGGCACATCGGTGATCAGCGCGCCTTTGGCCTCTTTCAGGCCCATCGCCTCAGCCACATCCGGCGTTACATCCTGAATGCGTACCCCAAGCCAGCCGCGACGTGTCTCGCCAAACTCTTTGAGCTGTTTGACGACTTTATCGACGACATTGGACGCCATCGAAAACCCGATTCCGATAGAGCCGCCAGTCGGGGACAAAATGGCGGTATTCACGCCCACGACCTGCCCGTCCATATTGAACAAAGGCCCGCCCGAGTTGCCGCGGTTGATTGCAGCATCAGTTTGCAAATAATCATCATAGGTGCCCGAAAGCGCACGACCGCGGGCCGATATGATCCCTGCCGAAACCGAAAATCCCTGTCCCAAGGGGTTGCCCATCGCCATCACCCAGTCACCAACACGCGCCAGATCGGAATTACCGAACGGGACAAAAGGCAGCGGGGTGTCGCTTTCCACTTTCAACAGGGCGATATCGGTTTTCGGATCGGTCCCGATCAATGTGGCCTCAAGCCGCTGGCCCGAGAAAAACTCGATCTCGATCTCATCGGCTTTATCAATCACATGGTTATTGGTGACGATATAGCCGTCCTCGGAAATCACGAACCCCGAGCCGAGTGCCTCAGACCTGCGCGGGGCATTGCGGCCATTGCCGTTGCGGTCCAGAAAATCCTGAAAGAAGTCCTGAAAGGGCGATCCGGGCGGCACTTGCGGGATACCATCGGCGCGCGCCGCAACTGTGGTCGAGGTTGTGATGTTGACGACCGACGGGCTGACGCTTTGCGCAAGATCGGCAAAACTCTCTGGCGCGCCGCGCGCCTCCACCCATGTCACCTGTGATAGAACCAATGCGGCGCCCAAAACCAACGCGGTCAAGCCGCGCACCATCGCCGATCGCTGCGGCGCTTCTGCAGACCGGACGGTTGAAATGCTTCTCGATTGCACTCGATGCTCCTTTTTCACGGTTATCAGTTCTGCGCCCTGCCACGTTAAGCTGCACGGCGGCCATTGCAAGGGTATCATCTACTTAGTCGCGGTGCGGCGCAATTCAAACTGAATCCCAAAGCCGTCAACAGGACGTGAACACCCAATGCCAAAAAAGCAAAGGCGCGACCTTCGGCAAGGGGCATCCTTATACCCCCGACCAAACGCCGCGCCCTTTTGTCGTCCAGAAACCTTACTCAGCGGTTTCGGGACCCGCATCACTGCGCAGATAGTCGAAGAACTGGCTATCCGGCTGCATCACGATCGAGGAGTTTTCCCCCTTCAACGCCCGCTGGTAGCTGGTCAGAGAGCGGGTGAAGGCAAAGAATTCGGGATCACGGCCGAAGGCATCGGCATAGATCGCGTTACGGGCGGCGTCAGCCTCACCACGGATCACCTCGGATTCCTTGCGGGCCTGCGATGTCAGCTCCACCACGGTCCGGTCGGCCGAGGCACGAACGCGTTGTGCGGCCTCATTACCACGGGCGATCTCATCGGCGGCCTCACGTTCACGTTCGGCACGCATCCGTGCAAAGGTGGCGGCAAGGTTCTGTTCGGGCAAGTCGGTGCGGGTCAAACGCACGTCAACCACATCCACCCCAAGGCTAAGCGCCTGACGGCGGGCCTGATCACGGATCAGGTTCATCAGGCTGGTCCGGTCCTCGGACAGCACGCGCTGCGATGGCACGGAGCCCAGAACCTCACGGATGGCGGCGTTCAGGATACGCTCGATACGGACCTGTGCGGCGCGGACGCCCTCGGTGCCCACCGATTCCCGGAAGTTCACCAGATCGACGATACGCCAGCGCGCGAAAGCATCAACCACAAGGCGGCGGTCATCCAGAGGCGTCACCTCCAACGGTTGGGTCAACAGGCCCAGAATCCGGCCATCGTAACGCACGACGTTCTGAATAAGCGGCACTTTGAACCCAAGTCCCGGCTCTTCCTTGACGGCTTTGACCTGACCAAATTGCAGGACCAATGCTTTTTCCCGTTCATCCACGATAAAGACCGAGGACAGGACACCCGCGACGACAAGCACCAAGGCGGGTAGGATCATTGCAGATTTATTCATCAGTTGCTCCCTCCGCCGGTCGTATTGCTGGCAGGCGTCAGATTGTTAAGCGGCAGATATGGCACAACGCCCTGTGCTGCGCCCTCTCCCGAAACACCGTCGAGGATGACCTTGTTCATACCGCCAAGCACACCTTCCATGGTTTCCAGATACATCCGGCGGCGGGTAACTTCCGGCGCTTTGACATATTCGGAATAGACCGAAAGGAAGCGGCTTGCCTCACCTTCCGCGTCATTGACCACCCTGGCACGGTAACCTTCGGCCTCTTCGGTCAACTGGGCAGAGGCACCACGTGCCGCCGCAGTGACGCGGTTGGCATAGGCATCGGCCTCTTTTTCCAGACGGTCACGTTGTTGCTGTGCGGCCTGCACCTCACGGAAGCTGTCGATAACTTCGCGCGGCGGGTCGGCCTTGTCAAAGTTCACTCGCACCACGTTGATGCCTGCCTCATAGCTGTCCAGCGTGCTTTGCACGGCGGTCCGAAGATCCGAGGCAATAACTCCGCGGTCCCGGTTCAGGACCGGAGCCAGTTCCGACCGGGCGATAATATCGCGCATCGCGGATTCAGAAACCGCGCGCAAAGTGTCGGCAGGATCGGCCAGATTGAACAGGTAGTTCGCCGGATTGGAAACATTCCAGACGATCTGGAATTCGATATCGACGATATTCTGGTCGCGCGTCAGCATCAAGCCGCCATCAAGCACACCTGTCCGGCCCGTGCCGATGTCGGTCTGACGTTCACCCGTCACCTGCACAATTTCAGCCGTCACAAAGGGCCAAGGCGCAAAATTCAGGCCCGGATTGCCGATGGATGAAAATTCGCCCAGAAACAGCTCTACCGAGCGTTCCTCGGGCTTTACGGTATAGAAAGACGCGAAGGCCCAAAGGCCAAGCGCCACGATCCCGCCAAGCGCCAGCCCCTGTTTGGAAAACAAAGGCCCTGCCCCGCCGCCGCTGCCGCCGGAACCGCCGCCCCGATTGCCGCCACGACCCCCCATCAGGACGCGAAGCTGTTCCTGCCCTTTTTTCATGATCTCGTCAATTTCGGGAATTTGCGGCCCGTCATTGCCGGGGCGTCGCCCGCCATTGGGACGTCCGCCCTCGTCCTTGCCATCATCGCCCCGGTTGCCGCCACCGCCGCCCCAAGGTCCTCCGCTTCCTGCCATTATCTTTCCCTATCTTCTTACATTCCGTTTAAACTGGTGTTTATTACCAGAAATTCAAGCCTAGCCGGTCCGAACCGGGCTGCGCATCGTAACCAGCTCCTCGGACATTGTCGGGTGAACCGCGATTGTCGCGTCAAATTGCTCTTTGGTGACACCCATTGTCATCGCAATGCCCACGAGCTGGATCATTTCACCGGCGCCGGGTGCGACGATATGACAGCCCAGAACCTTGCGGCTTTCCTGTGACACGATCAATTTCATCAACACGCGGTCCTGCTCACCGGCAAAAGCCGATTGCATAGGCCGGAAAGCGGTTGCATAAACTTCGATCGGTTCTTGCGCGCGGGCGGCCTCTTCGGTCATGCCGATGGTGCCCATTTCGGGCTGGGTAAACACAGCCGAAGCAAAAAGACTGTGGTCGACGCAGCGCCGCTGGCCGCCAAAAACCGTATCGGCAAAGGCGTGACCCTCGCGGATGGCGACCGGCGTCAGGTTAATGCGGTCGGTCACATCGCCCACGGCAAAAATGGAAGGCACCGCTGTCTGGCTATAGTCATCAACCTCGATCTGCCCACCACGGCCCAGCTTGACGCCAAGATCCTCAAGACCCAACCCTTTGGAATTGGGGATACGGCCCGTCGCATAAAGCACCGCATCGAAAACGTTTTCCGACCCATCGGTTGCCACCGCGCGGATACCGTCATCGGCTTTTTCCAGCCGCATCACAGTGGTGCCGCAATGGATATCCACACCGTTTTCGCGCATGGCCTCGGCCACATGGCCGCGGGCCTCCTCATCAAATCCGCGCAGGATTTGCGCCCCGCGGTAATACTGCGCAACCTCACAGCCCAAACCATTGAGGATACAAGCAAATTCGGACGCGATATAGCCGCCGCCGACGATCAAAACGCGTTTGGGCAAGACCTTGACGTTGAAAATCTCGTCAGAGGTGATCGCCATCTCACGGCCCGGGAAATCTGGCACGAAAGGCGTACCCCCCGTGGCCACAAGAATGTGTTTGGCGCTGACGGTTTTGCCGTCGGCCAGTTTGACGGTATGCGCATCAACCAGCACAGCGCGGCTGTCAAAGACCGTCACCCCTGCGTTGGTCAATCCGGAACGATATGCCGTCTCCAGCCGCGTCAGCTCTGTCTCCAACTTGGTGCGAAAATCGGACCACTCAAACCGGCCAATGCTTGCCTCCCAACCGTAGGCCCGCGCCTCATCCACCATCCCCGGATAGCTGGAGGCATAGACCATCAGCTTTTTGGGCACACAGCCGCGAATGACGCAGGTGCCGCCCATGCGGAATTCCTCGGCCAGCGCCACTTTGGCACCATGGGTTCCGGCAGCGATCCGCGCGGCACGCACCCCGCCAGAGCCACCGCCAATGACGAAAAGATCGTAGTCAAAACTCATGTTTCATGGCTCCTTGAAAATAGAAAAAAGGGGTTGGGGTTTCTGATCAATCCTCGGGGTTGGCAAAGACGTTGTCGCTTGGCTCGAACTCTACCCGCTCACCCTTGATTTCGCCCGAATTGATGTCGCGCACGACCACACGGCCATCGCCGTGACCGATAATCACCATGTCACAGATATCAATAAACAGCCCGTTTTCTACCACGCCGGGGATCTGGTTCAGCGCCATCGACAGTTGCCGCGGCTCGTTAATCCGTTTCAGATGCAGGTCGATGATGTAATTTGCCTCATCCGTCAACAAAGGCGCGCCGTCCTTCATCCGCAAGGCACATTCGCATGACAGCACATTCATGCTGCCCAACAATTCCTCGATCAGGGCCTGTGTGGATTTCCAGCCAAAGGGGATCACCTCCACCGGCAAGGGGAAGGCGCCCAGCTGACGCACCTCTTTGGCGGCATCGGTGATCACGATCATCTGGTCGCTGGCGGTGGCGACAATTTTCTCTTGCAAAAGCGCGGCACCGCCACCTTTGATCAGGTTCAACTCGGGGTCGAATTCATCCGCCCCGTCGATTGTCAGATCAAGCCAGCGCACCTCATCCAGCGTGGTGATCGGCACGCCAAGGCTGCGCGCCAGTTCCGCCGTGCGGGTAGAGGTGGGAACGCCGCGCACCTGCAACCCCTCTTCGCGGATACGGTCGGCCAGACAGCGCACCATCCATGCCGCGGTGGACCCGGTACCAAGCCCCAGCTTCATACCATCTTCGATACAATCAACCGCCCGTTTGGCGGCGACGAATTTGGCCTTTTCGATCGGGGAAAGCTCTACCGCCATAATGTCCTCATTCACTGTTGTTGGGCACTTATAGGCGAGGCAGCCGCGCGGTGCGAGGGGGCAATTGCGCCTTTTGCCCCTGTGGAGCGGCAGGACTGCCGAAAATCGGATACATCCGGGCCGCGTGGCGCGAAGCCGTTGGAAATGTCGTTTTCAAGATATAGTATGGCACGCAGGGGCGTTAGAGGTTGAAGCCTGCCGTCCGCGCAGATGAAATGAAGGGTGCTTATGTTTCTTTCTGTCCTCGATATGTTCAAATTGGGCATCGGCCCGTCCTCTTCGCACACGATGGGCCCGATGGTCGCGGCGGGGCGGTTTCTGGACACCCTGCGCCACAGCCCCTTTGCCGCCCATGGGCTAAAGGCCACGCTTCATGGCAGCCTTGCCTTTACCGGCGTCGGCCATGCCACCGACCGGGCGACCATCCTTGGACTGGCAGGGTTTGCGCCGCAATCCTATGACGCGGCCCGTGCCGAATCCGCCCTTACCGCGATCAAGGACACCAAAACCATCGACGCGCCCGGCCTTGGCGTGTTGCAGTTTGACCTAACCAAGGATTTGCTGTTTGATTACGGCCCAAGCCTGCCCGGCCATGCCAACGGTATGGTGATCCAAGCCACGGATGCGCAGGGCGATGTGATCCTCTCCGAGACCTATTATTCCATCGGGGGCGGTTTTGTTCTGACGGCTGATGAACATGCCGCCGCTGGCACCACCAAGACCGACAGCCGGTCAGATGTGCCCTACCCCTTTCAAAACGCGGCCGAGATGCTGGAGATGGCGCAATCCTCGGGGCTGACCATCGCCCAGATGAAACGCAAGAACGAGCTGCGTTTTCGCACTCCACAAGACCTGGACAAAGGTCTTGCGCGGGTATGGGAGGTGATGAATGATTGCATCAACCGCGGCATGGAAGGCACGGGGATCCTGCCCGGCGGCCTCAAGGTGCGGCGGCGCGCCAAGGCGATACATGAGGCGCTTCTGGCCGAGCGCGGCCTGAATATGACCGCGCCGCATGTGATCAACGACTGGATGTCGCTATATGCCATGGCGGTGAATGAGGAAAATGCCGCCGGTGGGCAGGTTGTGACCGCGCCGACCAACGGGGCGGCGGGCGTGGTGCCTGCGGTGATCCGCTATTATCTGGATCATGTGCCGGGGGCGAGCGCCTCCAGGGTGCCGGACTTCCTGCTGACAGCGGCGGCAATCGGCGGGCTGTGCAAACATAACGCCAGCATCTCGGGCGCGGAATCAGGCTGTCAGGCCGAGGTTGGCAGTGCCGCGGCCATGGCGGCGGCGGGGCTTTGTGCTGTATTGGGTGGCAGCCCCGAGCAAATCGAAAATGCCGCCGAAATCGCGCTGGAGCATCACCTCGGCATGACCTGCGATCCGGTCAAAGGGTTGGTGCAGGTGCCCTGTATCGAGCGCAACGGTCTGGGCGCGATCAAGGCGGTCTCGGCGGCCTCATTGGCGCTGCGCGGTGACGGGGTGCATCTGGTCAGCCTTGATGCCTGTATCGAAACCATGCGCCAGACAGGGCAGGACATGCATGAGAAATACAAGGAAACCTCATTGGGCGGGTTGGCCGTCAATGTGCCCAACTGCTAAATTTCGCCCCTGAACCGGGGCGCATCAGATGGCCCGCCGCCGCAACGGCACCATACATGGCCAGTTCCGCGCTGTTATCTGTGGTAAACCGCTCCAGCACCTCGGCGCTTATGGTATAATCCGCCCTCACCCTTTTCGGGGTCTTATTTCTTTCCGGCAGGGTCAGAGCATCGCCTGTCAGCGCGGAAAAGAATTGCTCCAACAGGCTAAGCTGCGCATAGTCGAACAGATGGTCCACCCGCGCATGCACGCCATCCCAGCCGACAAAACGGTCTTGACGGCCGACATTCGCCATTTCCGGCCGCCCCCCCTCCAGATAGGCCAGCATGAATCCCTCAAAGCTGACGCCAAGGGTGCTGGCAGGCAGACCTTTTAGCTGCGGGCGGCGGCGATAACGATACCAGCTTTGCATCCGCTCCAACGGCGCGCGGACCACGGCCACGGTTTGTGGCAGCCTGCCAAACCCCATGACCAGATCGGGCGCGAAATTACGGCGAAACGCGTCATGGCCAATGTGGCGCGGTGCCTTGTCCGATTGTGGCACGGTATAGGGGGCAAGCATCGCGCGCAGGGCCAGGGAGCCGGTCTTGGGCGTTTCCAGCACCACTGTTTGATGCACCGGCAGGATCAGCATTTCCATGGCTCCGCCACCAGCCGCGCCTCCAGCGCCTCGCGCAACCGCGCGCGCGGGACGATCACCAGCATCCCCGGCGCGTCCATTTCCAACCGCACCGGACCAAGCGCCATATTCGACGTGCCGCCTCGCCCGCTTGGCGAAAAACCGATACCCTCAATCGGCCACTGCAACCCCTCGCTGCGCCCCGTGACCGGCGCGAAGGGAAACAGGCTGAACCGGTCGCCCGCGCGCATCGCAATAGTCAACAGCGGCGGGGCCGCAAAGATCACATCCTGCGGCCCGATCAGCAAACAGGCAGCGGCAGCCCTGCGCGCCAGAACGGCAAGCGCCGACAACTCATGATCCACACGCCCGCCAAGCAGCCCGAGGCCCAGCACAAAAGGCGCGTTGATATTGCGCAGGGCCTTGTCAAAATCGGTGCTGTCTTGTTCCGCAATGTGGTGCACGGCGGTGCCCAACTCTGTACGAGCAGCTTGCGTTATGCTGTCAAGATCGCCGATCACCGCCGCAGGGTGCGCCCCCAGCGCCAGCGCCCGGTCCGCACCACCGTCAGCGGCCACCAGACAGGGTGCAAGCCCTTGCGCCGCAATCAAATCTTTTCGTCTTACCGGCCCGCCCGCGATCAAGGTTACCCCGCCCCGAGAGTCGACAATAGCGCTTTTTGTCACAAAACTGTTTCCTCAAATAAGGCAGAATTCTGTTCTTTGAACACATTTATTCCATAATGTTACCCCAATTAATTCACGAAATTGAACATCCTTTGCTGTTAACTATGCTGGGAATTGGCAAAAAAGGGCGAGCATCCAATGGTCGGGGCGAGCAAAATACTTACGGTTTCTTACGGAACCTTCTCTTGCACACTGGAGGGGTTCGACGAGCCTTTCAACACGATGAAGGCGATTGCGGAATATTTCCGTGATTTGGCCGCAGATGACCGTTATTTCGGGGCAGAACCACCCACGCCAGACACGGCCATGCTGCATAGAATCGCAGAACGTGAGATGCAGCGACGCGTGGAATCGCGGGTTCAGGAAAACGGTGTCGTCTTGCGCGCAGCCGATTCGCGACCCGATGCAGGTCCCGCACCAAATTATGTCGCCCCTGCCTTAGTGTCGGAACAGGTCCCGCCTGCCGCCAAGCCCGACACAATGTTGAAAGAAGCCGCCGAAAATGCGCCCGCAAACGGCACCATTTCAAACAGTGTTGTCGAAAAACTGTCTCGTATTCGCAGCGCAATGGCCGAGGGCCGCGCCTCGGGCGAGATGACCCGCCCGCCGATCAAGGCTGAGCCTGAGGCAAAGCCAGAAGCAAAGATTGCACCGACCGAGCCCACCACAGCCAAGGGCGTGGATCGTCCAGAGGCGGTGGCAGAAGCGCCAGATAGTGCCAAGGATGCGGCCGCTGACCCCCCAGCCAAAGCGGACCCCAAAGCAGAGGCCGATGATGATAATCTGCTCGCCTCTCTCAGTGCTGCACTGGCCGAAACAGAAGAGACCTCCGTCCCTCAAGAAACCGTTGCCGAGACCACACAGCCAGACAGCGCCCCTTTGACGGATGATCCCGTCGCCGCCGATATGCCCACTGAAATGACTGTGCCGACATCTTTCGGGACCAATTTTGCGACCGATTCAGGTGTGCTTGACATGCCGTCCGCGGACAGCCCGGTCCAAGCCGAACAAGATAGTGATACTGTGCCAGAGGCCGAAGCTGTCACAGAACCGCAATCCGACGATGAGCAAGAAGTCAAAGCCGAGGCCGAGGTAAACCCAACTCTAGAGCGCGCACGCGCCCGGGTTATCAAAATTCGCCGTGTCGCGGAAAACCCCGATACGTCAGAACCTTCACCCGAAACCGCAAGCGAGCCGACCCTAAGCCCCGAGGCCGAAGCAGACCTGATGCGCGAGCTGGACGCGCTGCGCGAAGAAGCCGAACCCGCAGCGACCGAAACCACCGAGGCCAAAACCGGCCCAGTGCGCCCGACACGTCCGACCTCGAACCGCCGACGCGGCGCTGAGCTGGCTGGCTCTGACGATGACGCCTCTGTCAAGCGGCTGCTGGACCAAACCAACTCTGAACTGGATGGCCCCGACAACCGCCGCCGCCTGTCCGCGATTTCCCACCTCAAAGCTGCCGTTGCGGCCACCGTTGCTGATCGCCAGTCTGGCGGCAAGACCGGCCCGACCGAAGAGATGCGCAAGAACCCCTATCGCAGCGATCTGGAGCGTGCTGTCCGCCCGCGCGATCCCAACGCGCCGGGCGCGCCTGCCAAACCGGCAAAACGGCCAGCACCTCTTATGCTCGTGTCCGAACAGCGCATCGATACGCCGCGGGTACGGCCCTCGGTTGAGCAAAGCCAGCTTTCCTCTGTCAGTGTAACCGGCAGCCATCTGGCCGCATCGCTTGACGAAAACGACCCCGCGTTCGACCCTGCGCTGGACAGCACCGACGCGCGCAATATCTTTGGCGATGTCGTCGGGTTTGCCGTCTATGTCGATCGTTTGGGCGCGCAATCCCTGCCCGCTTTGTTGGAGGCAGCGGCCGCCTATGCCACCCATGTCGAGGAGCATCCCGATGTTTCCCGCCTGCAAATGGTCGGTCATGTGCTGGTGTTGCAGCCGGAACTGGAAGACGACCGCGAGGCAATCCTGCGCAGCTTCGGCACTTTGTTGCGTGAAGGCCGGATAGAGAAAACTCGGCGCGGCCGCTACACCCTCTCGGCAAATTCGCCGATCTATGCCGAGGCGCGCAAAGCGACACGCAGCTAGATAGCCATCCAACAGCGTGATGGCACGTTGCGCTGACAGGGAAATCGCCCATGACACCGGCCGCGCCCAAGGGTGCGGCCAACTGGCAAAAAACGCCACATTGTGCAGGCCGCCCGCATGTCGACCGTCAGGCGGAAGCGCCGCGAAGCTTGGCCAAAACGCTGAGCGCGGCAAAAATCAGGGCGGCGACACAGACAATCGACGGGCCTGCAGGCGTATCCAGAACATAGGCCAGGCGCAGCCCGATAATGGTTGCAGCCCCCCCGATACAGGCCGCCACCATCGCCATTCCCTCGGGCGTGCGGCTTAGGGATCTGGCGGCCGCTGCCGGGATGATCAGCAAGGCCGCGATCAGCAACACGCCTACAACCTTTATCGCTACGGCAACTGTAACCGCCAGCGCAAGCGTCAGCACCAGCTGTTCGCGCTTGGGGTCGATCCCGCAGGCATAGGCAAGATCTTCGTTCAGCGTGGCGGTCAAAAGCGCCGACCAGCGCCACCAGATCAGCGCCACCACCAATGCGGCCCCGCCCCAGATCACCATGAGGTCTACACGCGAAACAGCCAGAATATCCCCAAACAGATAGGCCATCAGATCGATCCGTACCCCCGAAAGGAACGAGACCGCCACCAGCCCAAAGGCCAGAGCCGAATGCGCCAGCACCCCCAAAAGCGTATCCATCGCATAGCCACGCCCCGACAAGAGGTTCACCGTCAAAGCCATCATCAGCGCCACCACCAGCGCCCCTGCAAAGACAGAGATCGACAGCGCCAAGGACAAAGCCACGCCCAGAATCGCCGCATGGGCCGTTGCATCCCCAAAATAGGCCATACGCCGCCAGACCACAAAGCAGCCCAAAGGCGCCGCAGCAAAAGCCACTCCAATCCCGGCAAGGGTGGCGCGCATCATGAAATCGTCCAGCATCATTCGGCGGCCTCTGTTTTATTATGCTCACAAGCGTGATGATCGTGATCATGGTCATGCCGGTAAAGCGCCAAAGCCCCCATCGTGCCAGAGCCAAACAACGCGCGGTATTCAGGGGCCGAGGCCACAACCTCGGGCGTGCCCTCACAGCAGACATGCCCATTCAGGCAGATAACCCGATCCGACGCACTCATCACCACATGCAGCTCATGGCTGATCATCAAAACCGCACAGCCTGTCTGGCGGCGCACGGTTTCAATCTGGCGGTAAAATGCCGCCGATCCGGGCTGATCGAGGCCCTGCGTCGCCTCATCCAGAAGCAATAGCTGCGGCTTGCCGATCAGCGCCCGCGCCAGCAAAACCCGCTGGAACTGCCCGCCTGACAGCCGCGACATCTGTGCCTTTGCCAGATCCGGCACCCCTGCCTGTTTCAGGGCCGCCTCAATGTCAGCGACCGGCACCGCCTGCGGCAATGACAAAAAGCGCGCGACCGTCATCGGCAAGGTCGGGTCGATATGGAGCTTTTGCGGAACATAGCCCAAACGGACACCCGCGCTGCGCGTCACGCGCCCTTTGCTCGGCTTTACCGCCCCGATAATCGCCCGCAAGAGGCTGGTTTTTCCCGATCCGTTCGGGCCCACGATGGTCAGGATTTCCCCAGCCTCGATGCGCAGGGATACATTGGACAGCACTGTATTGGCACCATAGCGGATGCTGATGTTATCAACGTCAACAAGGCTCATGCTTCGGCCTTTTGGGCACAGCCGGGGCAGACGCCCTCAGCCTCGACAACCGTCCGTTCAACCTTAAAACCGGTTGCTTTTGCGGCTTCGGCAAGGGCGCTTCGGGCGGGTTCGGATTGCGCCTCGGCCACGGAATCGCACAGGCGGCAAATCATGAAGGCGGGGGCGTGGACCTCATCAGGATGCGCACAGGCGATGAAGGCATTCAGCCGCTCTATCTTATGGGCAAGCCCGTGGGTCACCAGAAAATCAAGCGCGCGATAGGCTACCGGCGGCTGAGAGCCGAACCCGTCATCGCGCAAACGGTCCAGCACAGCATAGGCCCCAAGTGCCCTGTGTTCTTGCAACAATATCTCCAGCACCTTACGGCGCACGGGCGTAAACCGAAGGCCTTCATCCAGACAGCGTGTTTCAGCAGCCGACAGGCCACCCTCGACACAGGCAGCATGATCGTGTTTGGCAAAGCCGATCGGGCTTTGGGCAGAAATGTCCTGCGCACCACTTGTCATGTTATTACATTTCCCTTACTGGTCCGTAATGTTATATAATCACACGAGAGCCATTATGTCCAGATCACTCCTGCCCGTTTCGCTCGCTTTTGCCCTGATCACCAGCACCGCGCTTGCCCAAGCGCCACGCGTCGCCACCGACATCGCGCCGGTGCATTCACTGGTTGCCCGCGTCATGGACGGCGTGGGCACCCCCGAGTTGATTGTTCAATCCGGCGCCAGCCCGCATGAATATGCGCTGCGCCCGTCCGAGGCGCGCGCACTGCAAGAAGCCGATCTGGTCTTTTGGGTCAGTGCAGGCCTGTCGCCCTGGCTGGAAAGCGCCATGACCACACTGGCTGCCGACGCCACGGTAACCGAGCTTTTGGAAACCGATGGGACCATCACCCTGGATTTCCGCGAAGACGCCTTGTTTGAAAAGCATTCGCATGGCGCTGAAGAACATGACGAGGCGGAACATCAAGACCACGAGGAACACGACCACGATGAACATGACGGGCATGATCACGGCAAATATGATTCCCACGCATGGCTTTCACTGCAAAACGCGTCCAACTGGCTCAATGTGATCGCAGCCCAGCTTTCGGCCGCCGATCCTGAAAACGCAGGCACCTATTTTGCCAATGCCGCCGCAGGGCGCACAGAACTGGCCGCCCTGACATCTGAAATCAACGCCATGCTCAAACCCGTTCGCGGCGGCCGTTTCATCGTTTTCCATGACGCTTACCAGTATTTTGAGAACGATTTCGACTTTGCCGCATCTGGCGCCATCTCGGTCAGCGATGCAACCGACCCCAGCCCCTCCCGCATCTCGCAGATCCGCGAGCGGATTGTCAGCGAGGGCATCGATTGCGTTCTCGCCGAGCCGCAGTTCAACCCCGGTCTTGTGGCGACGGTGCTGGAAGGTTCGGATGCCAAAACCGCCGTGATTGACCCCTTGGGTTCTGAACTGGAGACTGGCCCCGCACTCTATCCCCAGATGATCCGCAACCTTGCGTCAAACCTTGCAGGCTGCCTGTAACCACGCCCTCCCCCGCCATTAAATCCTGGCGGGGGAAACACGCCAAGGCCCCAGTCACCAACGCTTGACCGAAGCAGGCAAGGCGTGCCACGATGCCCGGAGTGTTATTTATCGCCCTCATCGCGATGTCAGTTGCCCGTCAAACCCCGAGTATGATTACCAAACTGTCACAAAGCCGTTGTCTCATTGTTACCTTCGTTGCCCAGATTAACCGTGATCCACCCGAGATTGCGGGTTGTGACGTAAACCGAAGGAGACCCACTGATGAAATCGAAGATGAAGCTGGCCGCTGTTGCTGCTATGGCCACCGCATTCTCAACCCCGATGCTTGAGGCTGCGACCGCCTATAACACCCTGACCGGCGAGGCGCCGCTTGTCGTGGCCCACCGTGGTGCCAGCGGCTATTTGCCCGAAGAAACCCTTGGCAGCTATGAGCTGGCGATGCAGATGGGTGCCGACTATATCGAGCCGGATGTCCAGATGACCGCGGATGGTCAGTTGGTTGCCATGCATGACAGCACGCTGACCCGCACCACCAATGTCGCCGATCTGTTCGAAGCGCGCGACGGTGGCTACAAGGTTTCGGATTTCACTTTGGAAGAAATCAAAACCCTGACCGTCAAGCCTACGGGCGCGCTGTCTGCTCCTGATTCCACCTATGCAGGTTTCACCCCCAGCATGGCCGACCCCTATAAGGTGCCAACGCTGGGCGAAGTGCTTGATTTGCTGACCGAGTACAACACAGCCAATGGCACCGAGATCGGCATCTACCCTGAGTCCAAGACGCCCTATAACTCGCCGCAAAACCAGGCAATCGTCGCAACCTTGAAGGACAAAGGCTATGATGAGCCTTCCGACAAGGTCATCTTGCAGTCCTTTGTGCGCGAATCCATCATCGAAATGGGTGAAGCCCTGATCGAACAAGGTGTCAGTGCAAGCCTTGCACAGCTTGGCGGTGTGCGTTTGGTTGACGGTGTTTACGGTGTGAACGGTTCGGATGGTTTCTTTAGCTTGGCCGATATTGCCGATATTGCCGATGGCGTAGGCGTCAGCGCCGGTGGCATTACCGAAGATTTCATTACAGCGGCCCATGATCTTGGTTTGATCGTACATGCCTATACCTTCCGCCCGCTGAGCGAAGAGGCGGCTTTTGCCATGATCCAGCCGATGCTCGACTGGGGGCTTGATGGCTTCTTTACCGATTACACCGATTTTGGCCGCACGGTTGTCGATGCAAATGCCCCGGCTGCTGTACCGCTTCCGGCTGGTTTGCCGCTCTTGTTTGCCGGTCTGGGTGGTCTGGCCCTGCTGCGCCGCCGCAAAGCCGCCTGATCCTTGGCGTCAAAATCAAACTTCACCACCTGTTAGGCCACTGCGGGTTACAGGACACGGGCGTTGAGTTCACTCGGCGCCCGTTAACCGTTTGGCGGGGCAAAAAATGCTGAGCGTCCGCATCACGTCACGCTGACGCGCATATCGAAGACTTTCACCTTTCCGGTCCTGTTCGTTCAGCTTTTGCATCTCAGCACCCACACCCTCCACGCGGACAGAGGCTTCTGCCGTGCGATCATAAATGTCGGGCAGCTTTGTTGGCGCCATACACCACCGATGTGCAAGGTCGCGTCCTATCCTTTTCTTTCTGTGCTTTCGCGACATTTGGACCGGTCACGCTTACGTTCCGATCTCCCAACTCACTTACGCGGTCTTTCCAGCAGGGCGTAGCGTTGGTTGTTGCTGTGCGGCACCAAAAAAGACGGGTTAACCACTGGCCTTAGTTCCGCAGCTATAGTGCGGCTTTGAAAAACCTCGCGGCCAGTATCAACCAACGCAGGCATAAGGGCCCAAACAACAGATCTGAAGGCCCGATTCGGATCGCCTAGCCAAGCAGCGCTCATTTTGTCTGTCCACAATCAAGTCCGAACCGCATTCCGCCCTTGCCGCCACAAACTATCCGCCCCTCCTATCGACAATCTCGCTTAGTACTTTGCGCTGAGATCTACTTTTTCTCGGGGGTAAGCGGGAGGCTTTGATCACATGTAGTGATCCCACTCATGGGGAATTCTGGTGGTGCGGCTGAAAACTCAAGGTTTTGTAGGTTTATGCCCAAAAGAACAGAATGGCCCCCAACTTGGTTGGCTTTTTTTGCCACATCGGCTTTGCGTTTTTTGATCAGCGCCGGTCGCGCCAACGGTTCACAATCGGATAGCGGCGGTCCAACCAGAAGGCACGGCGGGTAAGCCGCGTTCCCGGTGCGGCCTGAAAGCGTTTGTATTCTGACAAATAGATCAGCCCCTCGACCTTCTCGACCACGGCGCGGTCAAACCCCGCAGCGACCAGCTCATCAATAGAGACATCATTGTCCACCAGCCCCTCCAAAATCGCATCCAGCACCGGATAGGGAGGCAGGCTGTCATCATCGCGCTGGTCGGGGCGAAGCTCGGCCGATGGGGGCTTGTCGATGATGCGGGTCGGGATCACCTCTCCCGCCTTGCCCATCATCCAGTCGCGGTGATTGGCGTTGCGCCAGCGGCAGGTCTCGAACACGCGGGTTTTGTACAGATCCTTGATCGGGTTATAGCCCCCCGCCATATCGCCGTAGATTGTGGAATACCCCACCGCCACCTCGGATTTATTGCCCGTCGTCAGCAGCATCTCGCCAAATTTATTCGACAGCGCCATAAGCAAGACCCCGCGCAGGCGCGACTGGATGTTTTCCTCGGTCAGATCCGGCTTACGCCCCTCAAACAGCGGGGCCAGCGTGTCGGTGATCGCATCGCGCCCCTGAGAGATCGGCACAAAATCATAGTGACAGCCCAGACGCGTGGCACATTCTTTGGCATCCTCAAGGCTGTCAGCACTGGTATATTCCGAGGGCAGCATCACACAGCGCACATTCTGCGGGCCGATCGCATCGGCGGCAATCGTGGCGACGATGGCCGAATCAATCCCGCCCGACATCCCCAAAAGGACACGTTTGAATCCCGACTTGCCCAGATAATCGCGCAAGGACAGGACCATCGCATGGTAATCCGCCTCCCATGTGTCGGGCTGCTTGGCTAGATCGCCCTGCTCTGCGCGCCAGCCGTCCGGCGTTTCGACGAAATCGACATGGGTGATCGCGGTCTCGAACGCGGGCATCTGCACGGCCAGCTTGCCGCCGGGGTTAAGCACAAAGGACGCGCCGTCAAAGACCTGATCGTCCTGACCACCCACCATATTCAGATAGACCAGCGGCAGCCCCGTTTCCACCACACGCGACACCATTATATTTTGCCGCACCGCCAGCTTTTCGCGGTAATAGGGCGAACCGTTGGGCACCAGCAAAATCTCGGCGCCGGTCTCGGCGTGGGTTTCGGCGACATCATGGAACCACGCATCCTCGCAGATCGGGCTGCCGATGCGCAGGGGACCAACAACATAGGGACCGCTCACCTCGGCCGGGGAATAAAGGCGCTTTTCGTCGAAAACACTGACATTCGGCAGATGGTGTTTCAACACGCGGGTCGCGATTTTGCCGCCTTTCAAGATGAAATAAGCGTTATAAAGGCGCCCTGCATCAAACCACGGCCCCCCGACCCCCAGCGCAGGCCCATCGGCCAGATCACGGGCCAAGGCCTCAACCGCGTTTTGCGCATCCTCGATAAAACGCGGGCGCTGCACCAGATCCTGCACCTGATAGCCGGTGATGAACATTTCCGGCAGGGCGACCATATCGGCATCGGCTGCCTTGCCTGCGGCCCAGGCCTCGCGGGCGGCATCCGCATTGGCGGCGATCGCGCCCACCGTCGGGTTCAGCTGTGCCAAAGTCAGGCGAAAACGGTTGGCCATATGCGGCATCCTTTCCTTGTTCGCGCCCAGCATTAGCAGACTGACGCGCAAGGGAAAGGGCTGTGCGTTTTGCAAACTTGTCATGACAGGTCTCGGCGGGTAGGATTCGCAAAAAGCGGCGGGCCGGTATGACCTGCGAAGCGATAAGGGAATATGATGGTGAGCAAAGCACTTTCGGGATGGGCCATGGCCGCAACATTAACCGCGGGCCTGCTGGCAAGCCCCGCTTGGGCGCAGGATGGCGTGATCGCCAAACAATATGACGACGGCTCGCTTTATGAGGGGACGTTCAAGGACGGGCGCCAGCATGGCACCGGCACCTACACCCTGCCAAATGGCTACATGTATGAAGGGGACTGGGAAGACGGCGAGATCAAGGGCGAGGGTGTCGCGCGGTTCCCCAACGGCTCTGTTTATGAGGGCAGCTTTGAGGCCGGCAAACCCGAAGGGCGCGGCAAGATCACCTATCCCGATGGCGGCACCTATGAGGGCCAGTGGTTCGCGGGCAAGATGGCGGGCGAAGGCGTGGCCACCTATGCCGATGGATCGGTCTATACTGGTGAGTTTTCCGAGGCGGTCCACCACGGCAAGGGCGTGCTGGAGGATCCGACCGGCTACCGCTATGACGGTGATTGGATAGAGGGTGAAAAACAGGGCCGCGCCACGATCACTTATCCAGATGGCACGGTCTATGAAGGGGAATTGGTTCAGGGTCAGCGCGAGGGGGTCGGCACGCTGACCATGCCAGACGGTCTGATCTATGCGGGCGAATGGTCCGGCGGGCAGATCAATGGCACCGGCAAGTTGACGCAACCCAATGGCGATATCTATGAGGGGGAGCTGCGCGACGGGCAGCGCCTTGGCAAGGGCCGCGTCACCTATGCCAATGGCGACAGCTATGAGGGCGATTTCCTCGCCGATATGCGCCACGGCAAAGGCATTTTTCACGGCCCCGACAGTTACGTTTATGAGGGGGATTGGGTCGAAGGCCGGATTGAGGGCAATGGCACGGTTACCTATCCCGATGGGTCCACCTATACCGGCGCTTTCTTAAATGACAAACCAGAAGGCGTGGGCAAGATCACCTATGCAGATGGTGCCACCTATAACGGCGCATGGGTCGGTGGTGTGATTGAAGGCAACGGCCGCGCGACCTATGCCAATGGCCAGATCTATGAGGGCGGCTTTGTCGGCGGGCAACATCATGGAAAAGGTGTTGTGACCTATCCCAACGGCTACCGCTATGAAGGGGATTGGGCCACGGGCCAACGGGAGGGCGAAGGTATCGCCACCTATCCCGACGGCTCAACCTATACCGGTAGCTTTGCGGCGGGCGAACGCCACGGCAAGGGCACAGTAGAAATGGCCGATGGCTTTACCTACACAGGTGACTGGAATGCCGGTGAGATTGAAGGACAGGGCATTGCCACCTATGCCAATGGCGACATCTATGAGGGCGCCTTTGTCGACGGCACGCGTCAGGGCCAAGGGGTCTTGCGCTATTCCACCGGAGAGGTGGTGGCCGGAGGCTGGACCAATGGCATCCTGACCAGCCCCGCAGAACCGGAGCCCGAAACCGTCCCAGAAGAGGTCGCGAACTAATCCGTTCCGGCACAAACGCCGCGCCATTTTTAGGGTTTTCATTCGCAACAGCATGGCTATAGTCACCCTATGGCAATGGGACCCATCATATCACGTGACCCGGCAGCGCGCGGCGCTGCCCTTTCCCTTGCGCTGCTTCTTCTTAGCCTCCGCTGAGCGTGCCCTCGGGTGCGACCGCTCAGATGGAACAGCACCCGAACCAGCTAGGCTAACAGCACAAATTTGAGAGATTTCTGATGAACGACACAAGCTCGCAACCCCGCGTATTGATTTTTGACACCACATTGCGCGATGGCGAACAAAGCCCCGGCGCGACCATGACCCATGACGAAAAGCTGGAGATCGCGGCGTCACTGGACGAGATGGGCGTCGATATTATCGAGGCGGGTTTCCCCATCGCCTCCGAAGGCGATTTCGCTGCCGTGTCCGAGATCGCCAAACTGGCGCAAACCTCGCAGATTTGCGGGCTGGCACGGGCCAACTACAAGGATATCGACCGCTGCTGGGAGGCGGTAAAACACGCCCGCGCCCCGCGCATCCACACATTTATCGGCACCTCGCCCCTGCACGCGCCATCCCCGATCTGACCATGGACCAGATGGCCGAGCGGATTTTCGAGACCGTCAGCCATGCCCGCAACCTGTGCGACAATGTGCAATGGTCCCCGATGGATGCCACCCGCACCGAGCATGATTATCTGTGCCGTGTGGTGGAAATCGCGATCAAGGCCGGTGCGACCACGATCAATATCCCCGACACCGTGGGCTATACCGCGCCGCGCGAAAGTGCCGATCTGATCCGCATGCTCTTGGAACGTGTGCCGGGGGCCGACAGCGTTATTTTCGCCACCCATTGCCACAACGACCTTGGCATGGCGACAGCCAACTCCTTGGCGGCGGTTGAAGCGGGCGCGCGTCAGGTGGAATGCACCATCAATGGTCTGGGCGAACGGGCCGGCAATACCGCCTTGGAAGAGGTGGTGATGGCGCTCAAGGTGCGCAATGACATCATGCCGTATCAGACCGGGATCGACACCACCAAGATCATGGCGATCAGCCGCCGGGTTGCCACGGTTTCCGGCTTTGCCGTACAGTTCAATAAGGCCATCGTTGGCAAAAACGCCTTTGCCCACGAATCCGGTATCCATCAGGACGGCATGCTGAAAAACCGCGAAACCTTTGAGGTGATGCGCCCAGAGGACGTGGGGCTGGCGGGCACCTCCCTGCCTTTGGGCAAACATTCTGGGCGCGCGGCCTTGCGGGCCAAGCTCAGGGATCTCGGTTTCGATATGGCCGACAACGAGTTGAGCGATACCTTTGTACGGTTCAAGGCGCTGGCCGACCGCAAGAAGGAAGTCTTTGACGATGACCTGATCGCCTTGGTCCAAGACAGCGTCGCCACGGCCGCCAATGAAAGCCTGCAGGTCAAACGCCTGCGCGTCGTCTGCGGCACCGATGGCCCGCAAGAGGCAGAGCTGACCCTGACCATCGACGGCAAGGATCACAGCACCGATGCCACCGGCGACGGTCCCGTCGATGCCGCTTTCAACGCGATCAAGATGCTCTACCCGCATAAGGCCCATCTGGAGCTGTATCAGGTTCAGGCTGTGACCGAAGGCACCGACGCACAGGCCACAGTCTTTGTCCGGCTGGAAGAAAACGGCATGATCGCAACCGGCCAATCAGCTGATACCGATACGATTGTAGCCTCGGTACGGGCCTATGTGACCGCACTCAACCGCCTGATCCTGCGCCGTGAAAAGACGGATCCGGGCTATGATACCAAGGGCGTAAGCTACAAGGATCAGTCCTGATTTTCAGATTTATTGCGACTCCGGTAAACTGACAGAAATCAAACATCGGCGGCATATGCGTGCCGCCGAATTGCCTCAAACTATTCACAAACGAACCTGTCCACAGAGTTACCCCCAGCCGACAAAGCCTCGGGGTGGCAGGAAGACGCCCATTGCGTAAACCATGGCCCTTTCCCTTGCGCGCCCCCCTCCCTATAAGAAAACGCCTGCCTCGGGTATCTGAGTCGCACAGATTTTACGTATAAGGATTGCTTCAGCATGTGGTTACTTTCGGGTCTTTTCTCATCCGACATGGCAATTGACCTTGGCACCGCAAACACGCTTGTTTACGTGCGCGGCAAAGGTATCGTGCTGAACGAACCCTCGGTGGTGGCCTATCACGTCAAGGACGGCAAGAAGCAGGTTCTTGCCGTGGGTGAGGATGCCAAGCTGATGCTGGGCCGGACCCCCGGCAGCATAGAGGCGATCCGCCCGATGCGTGACGGTGTTATCGCCGATTTCGATTCAGCCGAGGAAATGATCAAACATTTCATCCGCAAGGTTCATAAACGCACGACATTCTCCAAGCCCAAGATCATCGTCTGTGTCCCGCATGGGGCCACCCCGGTCGAAAAGCGTGCGATCCGCCAGTCGGTTTTGTCGGCGGGTGCGCGCCGTGCGGGGCTGATTGCCGAACCCATCGCCGCCGCCATTGGTGCTGGCATGCCAATCACGGACCCCACCGGCAATATGGTGGTCGATATCGGGGGCGGCACGACCGAAGTGGCGGTGCTGTCCTTGGGCGATATCGTTTACGCCCGCTCGGTGCGCGTCGGGGGCGACCGGATGGATGATGCGATCGTCAACTACTTGCGCCGTCACCAGAATATGCTGATCGGCGAATCCACCGCCGAGCGGATCAAGACCAGCATCGGCACTGCGCGGATGCCTGATGACGGGCGCGGATCATCCATGTCCATCCGCGGGCGCGATTTGCTGAACGGTGTGCCCAAAGAGGCCGAGATCAATCAGGCCCAAGTGGCAGAGGCCCTGGCGGAACCCGTGCAGCAAATCTGTGATGCCGTGATGCAGGCGCTTGAGACCACCCCGCCAGACCTTGCCGCCGATATCGTTGACCGTGGCGTGATGCTGACGGGGGGGGGCGCGCTCTTGGGCGATCTGGATCTGGCGCTGCGCGAACAGACCGGGCTTTCGGTTTCGGTCGCTAACGAATCCTTGAACTGTGTCGCACTTGGCACCGGCAAGGCGCTGGAATATGAAAAACAGCTTCAGCATGTGATCGACTACGATAGCTGATCTTCGGGCCAAGGCGCGGCCCGCCCTTTGAGACGAGGCTTTGGTGGCAAAGAAACGCAGCTCCCCCGATGAATACACCCGCCCCCTGCGCCGGATACTGCTCGGGTTGCTGGTGGGTGCGCTGGTGGCCTTGTTCATGGTCTGGCGCATTGACAGCCCGCGGGTGGAACGCTTTCGCACCGCGCTGGTGGACCGTATGGTGCCCAGCTTTGAATGGGCCTTGGTGCCTGTTACCAAAACCTTTGATATGATTGACAGCTTTCAATCCTATGCCAGCCTGTATGACCAGAACCAAGAGCTGCGCCGGGAATTGCAGCAGATGAAAGCCTGGAAAGAGGCGGCCTTGCAGTTGGAGCAAAAGAATGCCCGGCTGATGGATTTGAACCAAGTGCGGATGGACCCGAAACTGACCCATGTCACCGGCGTTGTGATGGCCGATAGCGGCAGCCCGTTCCGCCAGTCGGTGCTGCTGAATGTGGGCGCACGCGATGGGGTGCAGGATGGCTGGGCCACGATGGATGGCATCGGCCTTGTCGGGCGGATTTCCGGCGTGGGGCAGCGCACCGCAAGGGTGATCCTGCTGACCGATAGCAACAGCCGCGTTCCCGTGACCGCCCAGCCTTCGGGGCAGCGGGGGCTTTTGTCGGGCGATAACACGGTGCGCCCGCCGTTGGAATTTGTGGAAAAGCCCGATCTGGTACGCCCCGGCGATCAGGTTGTCACCTCGGGCGATGGCGGGGTATTTCCCGCGGGACTTTTGGTGGGCAGCGTCGTGCAAGGCGCGGACCGGCGTTTGCGCGTCGCGCTTTCGGCCGATTATGAACGGCTGGAGTTTTTGCGTGTTCTGCGCAGCCATGCCCAAGAAAAAATCACCGATCCCGGCAGCCTGATCGCCATTCCCGCATCCGAGGCCCCCGAGGTGCAAACCGAAGCACCGGAATCCGTGGGGCAATAACATGCGCGAGACCCAAAAATACAACGTCTGGATTTATCGCGCCTGCTTTGTTCTGATTGCGGTTTCCTTGCTGTTTTTCCGTCTGCTGCCATTGGGGAGCGTGGCGGGAGACTGGCCCGGGCCGGATTTCATGCTCTGCCTGATGCTGGCATGGGTGACGCAACGTCCCGACCATCTGCCTCCTGCGCTGATCGCACTGGTGGTTCTGGCCGAGGATATGATCCTGATGCGTCCGCCCGGCCTTTGGGCGGCACTGGTCGTGTTGGCCACCGAATTCCTGCGCGCGCGGGCCGCCTTGACGCGGGATCTGGGCTTTGCCGCGGAATGGCTCTTGATCAGCCTTGTGATGATTGCGATGCTTCTGGCCTACCGCACGGTTTTTGCCGTAGCCTTCATAACGCAGCCGGGTTTCGGATTTGCCTTTGCGCAAACCGTCGGCTCTATTCTAATGTATCCTGTGGTCGTGTGGTTGTTGCGGGTGGTGATCCACCTGCGCAAACCGCTGGCCGGAGAAGTTGACGCAAAAGGACGCCGGATATGAGACGCTCTGCCCGCGATACCGAGGAAAGTGCCCGCAAGATTACGCGGCGCGGCCTGTTTCTGGGCGGTTCCATGGTGGCAGTGGTCGCCGTTCTGGGCGCGCGGATGCGGCACATGCAGGTGGATCAGGCCGATGAGTTCCGCCTGCTGGCCGAGGACAACCGCATCTCTATCCGGCTGATCCCGCCTGCGCGCGGTTTGATCCATGACCGCAACGGCAAGCTGATTGCCGGGAACGAACAAAACTACCGCGTCGTGATCAGCCGGGATGATGCAGGTAATATCGACGATGTTCTGAACCGCCTGTCCGGTATTCTGCCCATCGCCCCCGAAGATTTCGAACGCGCCCTCAAAGAGGCCCGCCGCCGCAGTCCCCTGCCCATTATCGTCGCCGACCGCCTGAAATGGGAGGATGTTTCCAAGGTGGCGATCAACGCCCCCGCCCTGCCCGGCGTCACGCCCGAATTCGGGCTGAGCCGCATTTACCCGCGCGACACCGATTTCGCCCATGTCATAGGCTATGTCGGCCCCGTCAGTGAAAACGATCTGGCCAAGCTAGAGGAGCCGGACCCCTTGCTGCAAACTCCGAAGTTCCAGATCGGCAAGATCGGCGTCGAAACCTGGATGGAGGAGAATCTGCGCGGCAAGGCCGGGAACCGCCGCGTTGAGGTCAACGCCGTTGGCCGCGTGATGCGAGAGCTTGGCCGTCAGGAAGGCGTCGCCGGATCGGACGTCCAGCTGACCATTGACGCTGATGTGCAAAACTATGTGCAGGCGCGCCTGGGCGAGGAATCTGCCGCAGCCGTGGTGATGGATGTGCAAAACGGTGATCTTCTGGCGGCGGTTTCATCGCCCTCCTTTGATCCCAACCTGTTTGTGCGCGGCATTTCCCACACAGATTACAATGCGCTTACCGGCAATGACCACCGCCCGCTGGCAAATAAATCTGTGCAAGGCGCCTATCCTCCCGGATCGACGTTCAAGATGGTAACGGCGCTGGCGGCCCTTGAGGCAGGCACCGCCACCGCCGCCACCTCAGTCTATTGCCCCGGCCACTATGAGGTGGGAGGCCGCCGGTTTCACTGCTGGCGGCGCGGCGGACACGGGCATGTGAACTTGGAACAGGCGCTCACGCAAAGCTGTGACGTGTATTTCTATGAAGTGGCGATGAAGGTCGGGATCGACAAGATTGCCGAGATGGGCCGCAGGCTTGGCCTGGGGATGCGCCATGACATTCCGATGTCGGCCATCACCGAAGGCTTGATGCCGGACAAGGCCTGGAAACGGGAACGTTACGCCAAGGAATGGGTGATCGGCGATACGGTCAACGCCTCTATCGGGCAGGGTTATGTGCTGACCTCGCCCTTGCAACTGGCGGTGATGACCGCACGGATCGCCACCGGAACCGCCGTTTCCCCGCGCCTGATCCAAAGCGTGGGCGGCCTTCCCGTCCCAAGCCCCCCGGCCGAGAGCCTCGGGTTGAACCAGGCCCATCTGGCGGCGGTGCAAAACGGGATGTATTCGGTCAACAACACGCGGCGCGGTACGGCCTATTCGTCACGCGTGGATGACAAAGCCCTCAGGATGGCGGGGAAAACCGGCACAAGTCAGGTCCGCAACATCAGCGCGGCAGAGCGCGCGCGCGGCGTGATCAACAACGCAGACCTGCCATGGGAGCGCCGCGACCATGCGCTGTTTGTCGGCTTTGCGCCCTTTGATGCGCCGCGCTATGCGGTATCGGTGGTGGTTGAACATGGCGGCGGCGGGTCCAGTGTTGCGGCCCCAATCGCGCGGGATCTGTTGTTGCGCGCTCTAAGCGATGGCATCCCCCCCGCCTCAGCCTATCCCGCATCTCAGCGCAACCGTATTGACACCATGCACCGCAAGCTCTTGCTGCGCGATCCCGATGGTACCCTACCCGAAAGCAGCCGCGCATGAGCTTTCTTGAATATCAGCTCAAGACCGTCCCCACGGGTGCCTCCAAGATACTGCATGTAAATTGGGCGCTTGTGGTTTTGTTGATCGCCGTCGCCTCTACCGGGTTCCTGATGCTCTATTCTGTCGCAGGCGGCCGGATGGAGGTTTGGGCTGAACCGCAGATGAAACGGTTCGTTCTGGGCATGGCGGTGATGTTGGCGGTGGGTTTTGTGCCGATCTGGTTCTGGCGCAATATGGCCGGGCTGGCCTATGCGCTTTCGATTGTCCTGCTGTTGGCGGTGGAGTTTTTCGGCTCTGTCGGCATGGGCGCGCAACGCTGGATAGAGTTGGGACCATTGCGCTTGCAACCCTCGGAACTGGCCAAGGTGACTTTGGTCATGTTGCTTGCGGCCTATTACGACTGGCTCGATATCCGCAAAACCTCCCGTCCGATTTGGGTGCTGATCCCCGTGGCGCTTATCATGCTGCCAACGGTGCTGGTCCTGGGGCAACCCGACCTTGGCACCGCGCTTTTGCTGATGACCGGCGGGGCGGTGGTGATGTTCTGCGCTGGTGTCAGCCTCTATTACTTTGGTGCAGTTGCAAGCTTGCTGGGCGGGGCGGTGACGGCGGTTTTCTATTCCCGTGGCACGGAATGGCAATTGCTCAAGGATTACCAATACCGACGGATCGATACCTTCCTTGACCCCTCAAGCGACCCTTTGGGGGCCGGCTATCACATCACACAGGCCAAAATCGCGCTGGGATCAGGCGGTTGGGCCGGGCGCGGGTTCATGCAAGGCACGCAAAGCCGGTTGAACTTTCTGCCCGAAAAACACACCGATTTCATCTTTACCACCCTAGCCGAGGAATTCGGCTTTGTCGGTGCGTTTTCCTTGCTGGTCCTTTACACGCTGGTGCTGGCGTTTTGCATCTCCAGCGCCTTGCAAAACAAGGACCGTTTCGCCAGTCTGGTCACGCTTGGCATCGCCGCGACCTTCTTTTTCTACTTTTCTGTCAATATGTTGATGGTGATGGGGTTGGCCCCTGTGGTGGGCGTGCCATTGCCGCTTGTATCTTATGGCGGATCGTCGATGCTGGTGCTGCTGGCCGCCTTCGGGCTGGTGCAAAGCGCGCATATCCACCGCCCCCGCTAACCTCGCAAAGGACGCCTTATGATCACCCTTTATTTTGCCGCAGGTACGCAACGCTGGACCCAGTTCGAGGCCCCCTTGCGCTGCGCCCTGCAAGAAGTCGGGATTGAGGCTGATCTTTCACCCCATTGCGCCGACCCCTCGCTGGTGGATTACATCATCTATGCTCCCGATAGCGCGGTTCAGGATTTTACCCCCTTCACCCGCTGCAAGGCGGTTTTGAACCTTTGGGCGGGCGTGGAACGGATCGTGGGCAATCCCACGCTGACGCAGCCGCTGTGCCGGATGGTGGACCCTGCCTTGACAGCGGGAATGGTGGAATGGGTGCTGGGCCACACCTTACGCCACCATCTGGGGATGGACCGCCACATCGTGAACCCCGATCATATCTGGGAGCCTTCCCCTCCCCCCTTAGCGACAGAGCGCGCCGTCACCATTCTGGGTCTTGGCGCTTTGGGGCAGGCTTGCGCGCGGGCGCTGCAAGGCGTGGGTTTTCCCGTGAAAGGGTGGAGCAGGACCCAAAAGAGCCTGCCCGATATTACCAGCCACCACGGCGACGAGGGGTTGAAAACCGCGCTGTCCGGGGCAGAGATTGTGGTGCTTTTGCTTCCCAAAACAGCCGCTACGGAAAATATCGTGAATGCTGAAAGACTGACTCTCTTGGCTCCGGGCGCGGTCATCCTCAACCCTGGCCGCGGGCATCTGATTGATGATACCGCGCTCTTGGCCGCATTGGACAGCGGAGCATTGGGCCATGCCACGCTGGATGTGTTCCGGATAGAACCCCTGCCCAAGGATCACCCCTTCTGGGCCCACCCCCAAGTTACCGTCACCCCTCATATCGCCGCCGAGACCCGCCCCAAAACTGCGGCAAGGGTAGTGGTTGAAAACATCCGCCGCGGACAGGCAGGGCTACCCTTTCTGCATCGGGTTGACACAACCCACGGGTATTAAGGGCGACAGAAGCCTTAGAGAGTGGTTTGAGAAACGGCAAATAAGAGTTGAAGCTTTTTGTCAGCAACTAGTCACAACACTTTGTTTAAATTTAATTATACACCCATCTAAAAGCATAAGGGACCGCCCATGCAGAGCACTGAAATCGCCGTTATCGGGGCGGGCGTTATCGGCCTTGCCATTGCCCACCGTCTTACGCATGACGGGCATGAGGTTGTGGTGATCGACCCGGCCGAACCCGGCCTCGGTGCCTCGTATGGCAATGCCGGAACGATTGCCGATTACGCGATCCAGCCCGTCGGCACGCCTGATGTTCTGCGCTCTCTGCCCTCGCTTTTGTTTGATCGCAACTCACCGCTCTCCATCCGCCATGCCGCCTTGCCCAGCCTCGCGCCGTGGCTGTTGCGGTTTACGCGCCAGTGCCTGCCAGATGCCGCAAAATGCAATGCAATCGCGATTGCAGCACTGATGGCAAAGGCGCTACCGCAATGGGATACGCTCTCGGCCCAGATTGGCGGTGAGGATCTGATGCAGCGCCGCGGCTGCCTGTATATTTATGAAACAAAATCCGGCTTTCAGGCCGCGCAGAATGATCTGGCCTTTCGTAAAGAGTTGGGCGTGTCGATAGAGATGCTGACCCCGCAGGAATTATCGGTGATGGAGCCGGGCCTGCCCGAGATGTCCGGCGGGGCCGCCTATTTCCCGAATGCGGTGTTCATGGCCGATCCGGGTGAAATGGTCCAACGCCTGTACCGCGCTACGAAATCTGCGGGGGTGACTTTCCTGTCGACGCGGGCAGAGGGGATCAAACGCGAAAACGGCGGCGTTCAAATCACCGGGCCGAATCTGGACCTGACGGCACGCCATGTCGTGATCGCGGCGGGGGCACATTCCCGTGCCTTGGCGCGCTCCGCCGGCGACCCTGTGCCACTGGATACCGAGCGCGGCTATCATGTCGAATGGGACATGGCCCAGCCCCGCCTGTCGCGTCCCAGTTGCCCGGCCTCGCGGGGGTTCTACCTTTGCCCGATGTCGGGCCGCCTGCGCGTCGCAGGCACGGTGGAACTCGGCGGCCTTACCGCGCCGCCCTCCCCCCACCGCATCGCAAAGCTGGTTGAGGGCGCGCGCGCCTTCTTTCCCGACCTCGGCCCACCTGATCGCGAATGGATGGGGTTCCGCCCCTCCATGCCCGACAGCCTGCCCGTGATTGGTCCAAGCCGCAAAGGGCCAGAGGTCATCCACGCCTATGGCCACGGCCATGTCGGCCTGACGCTGGCCCCCGGCACCGCAGAGCTTGTCGCGGCTCTGATCGCCGGACGCACACCCGGCCCCGAAATCACCGCCTGCCTGCCAACACGCTTCTGAAACGGCGCGCCCACCGCGAAACAGCCCGTCAGGGCGCCTTTCGCGGCCCGGCCCAACATTGAGGCGACGCGTCAGCGTCAACGAATGGCGGGAGTGCCCCCTAAAGCATTCCGGGCACGACCTGATCCGGTGGGCGGTGCCCGTCGGCAAAGGTCTTGATGTTGATGATGACTTTCTCGCCCATCTCGGCGCGGCCCTCCACCGTGGCCGAGCCCATATGCGGCAGCATCACCACATTGGTCAGTTCCCGCAGGCGGGGGTTGATCTCATGCCCATGCTCAAACACATCAAGGCCCGCGCCGGCAATCTCACCCGCCCGCAAGCCGCGCGTCAGCGCGTTCTCGTCAATCACCTCCCCGCGCGAGGTATTCACGATCACCGCCGTCGGTTTCAAAAGCTTCAAACGCCGCGCATTCATCAGATGAAAGGTTGATGGCGTATGCGGACAATTGATAGAGACCACATCCATCCGGCTCACCATCTGGTCCAGACTTTCCCAATAGGTCGCATCCAGATCGGCCTCGATCTCGGGGCGCAGACGTTTGCGGTTGTGATAATGGATCTGCATCCCAAAGGCCGAGGCACGCCGCGCAACCGCCTGCCCGATCCGTCCCATACCCAAAATACCCAGCCGCCGACCGCCGATACGCCCGCCCAGATGGGCCATGGGCGACCAGCCCTCCCAGCGACCAGCCTGCATTTCGGCCAGACCTTCGGGGATCTTGCGGGTCACGGCCAGAATAAGCGCCAATGTCATATCGGCGGTATCATCGGTCACAACCCCCGGCGTGTTAGAGACCAAAATTCCGCGCTGACGGGCGCTGGTCACATCAATATGGTCAATCCCCGCACCGTAATTGGCGATCAGCTTCAGCTTCTCGCCGGCCTGTGCCAACAGGTTGGCGTCGATCTGGTCGGTCACACAGGGCACCAGCACATCCGAACGCCGCATTGCCGCCCCCAATTCCTCGCGGGTCATCCGGGTATCGGGGTCACGCAACTCGACATCGAACAGCTCCTTCATACGGGTTTCAACCGTTTCCGGCAGACGACGCGTTACAACAACACTCAGACGTGGTGCAGTCATGAAAAACCCCCGATTCACTTTCAAATCATCTCTATTCCTGTCAAAGTGACGCCAAGCGGGGCAAGGCACAAGCCCCCCATAGACAACTTGAGGCAACAAAGAAGGCGACGGGCATCGGTTTGCGGCGTGGCGGGCAAAACAGGCGGATAAAAATGCGGGTGATAGCAAGGATTTTGGCAACAGCTTTGAGCATTGCCCTTATGGCACCTGTCGGATTGGCACAGGAACAGGAACGCGGTGCAGTGACCAATCTGCCGCTGCCGCGTTATGTGTCGTTGAAATCCAACGAGGGGAACGCAAGACGCGGGCCGGGGCTGACACATCGCATCGATTGGGTTTTCAGCCGCGCAGGCATGCCGCTGCGCGTTACGGCGGAATATGAAAACTGGCGCCGTGTCGAGGATTCCGAAGGCGTCGGCGGCTGGGTTCATTACGCGTTGATCTCTGGCACACGCACCGCCTTGATCACAGAGCCGCTGCTGGACCTGCGCGCCACCCCCCGCATAGATGCGACAGTTGTGCTGCGTGCCGAGGCCGGCGTGGTTGCGCGCCTGCTGGAATGCCGTCTTGAATGGTGCCGGCTTAACATTGATGGCACCGCTGGCTGGGCGATGAAGACCGCCCTTTGGGGCGTGGACCCTAATGAGAGCTTTGACTAGGCGGCCATGGGGCTGACCCCGACCGAGGGAAGGACGCAACGATGACCGTGCCAGGTGCAACCAGGATGAACCTTTCGGCGGGAGCGGCCTCGGTCATCGTGGCCGGGCTTTTGGTTGCGCTCAAGCTTTGGGCCTTGGGGGAAACCGGCGCGCTTTCGGTAGCGGCCTCTTTGGCCGATAGTGCAATGGACCTGATGGTCAGCCTTGGCGCGATTGCCGCGATTTTCTATGCCGCCCGACCGCCGGATGAGGACCATGTTTTCGGCCACAGCTCTGCCGAGGATCTGGCCGCCCTCGGGCAATCGCTGTTTATCCTGATCTCGGCCGGTGTGATCACATGGGCTGCCCTGCGCCGCCTGATCCTGGCCCAGCCCGAACGCCTGACCGCCGAAGGATCCGGCATCGTCGCGATGGTTCTATCCGTCTTGCTGACCTTGGCGCTGATTGGTTGGCAAACACGGGTGGCGCGGATCACTGGCAATAAGGTCATCAAGGCGGACCGGTTGCATTATCTGGGGGATTTGCTGCCAAATCTGGGAGCCATCGCGTCACTTTGGGCCTCCAGCCGGTTTGGGCTGATCCAGATCGACAGTATCATGGCGCTGGCAGCGGCCGGCATGTTGGCAATTGGTGCGCTGAAAATCGGGCGGGCGGCGTGGGATGCGCTGATGGACCGCACCGCCGACCCCGAGGTCGTGGAAGGCATCGCCACCCTTGCGCGCAACTGGCCGGGGGTAGAGGGGTTTCACGACCTCAAGACCCGCATGTCCGGCAGCAAGGTATTCGTGCATCTGCATATTGAGCTGGACGGCGATCTCTCGTTGCGCGCTGCACATGACATCGGGGCCGGTTTGCGCCGGACCATCCTGCTGGCCTATCCGCAAGCGGATGTGATCATCCACAAGGATGTCGCTGATCGGTAACACTTTTTACGATTCTCAGATATAAGCTTACAAATTGTTAACCGCGGACGGGTTATCACTGTGCGGTATAACAAGGAACAGACACATGGCGTCGCAACTATCTCAACTTGCGCGACTTATGGGGCTTGATTTAGATCAGCTCGCAAAACGTGAAATTCTGCCCAAAGAAATTGCATTGAAGATGCAGGAGAAATGCGGTGGCTGCACAAAGCGCGGAGCATGCCAGAACATGCTGGACGCTGCGCCCGAAAACCTTGAGTCCCCCCCGAAATTCTGCCCGAACAACCGCTTTCTACGCTTCTTGCAAACAACGCTGATCAAAGACGAATAAGCCCGTCTTGCGTTTGGCGCACCCCCTTTGGGGGATGCGCCGGTCCGCGCTTAAACCTCAACCGTTTCCGCGTGATTGGTGATTTGCGGATTGCCCGGCTGCGCGGTTCCGCGCGCAATCTCGATCCGGCGTGGTTTCAGTGCCTCAGGCACTTCGCGCACCAATTCAATATGCAGCATGCCGTGTTCATGCAAAGCGGCCGTCACCCGCATGTGATCGGCCAGCGCAAAGCGCCGCTCAAAGGCGCGGGTGGCAATCCCACGATGCAGGAAATGGCGATCCGCATCGTCTTCGCCACGGCGCGCGGCGATCACCAATGTGGCCTCCTTCACCTCTACCGTCAGTTCGTCAGGGGAAAAACCGGCCACGGCAACAGAAATACGATAGGCGTTTTCATCGGTCTTTTCAATGTTATAAGGGGGGTAGCTGGGTTGGTTGACATCAGTGGTCAAAACCCGGTCCATCATATCGGCGATCCGGTCAAAGCCGACAGTTGCACGGTAAAGCGGTGCTAGGTCAAAAGTTCGCATATCATCCTCCGTAAAGCGATGTTTCATCGGCCCTCCGATCAGGACGGGCCGCAGTGTCAACACGTCGGGCCCATTATGGCACCCGACCCAATAAATTTGGGAAGCCCCCTGCGGGATTTCAAGCCCTCAACGGTCGGCTTATGGTTTGATGAACTTCGCCGAATTGCCGGCACCGGCCTCTATCGCGCGCTGGCTCGGGTCCGACTTTTGGAAATGGCTGCTCTCGGCGGCAAGCGAGGCCCGCAGGGTTTGCAGCGGCCCTTGCAAAATCGTGCCAAGCGCCACATCGCGCCCGCCGAAATCGGCCTTGGAAGAGACCACCGAGACAACCCGAGCCACCCCGCCACGCACCGAAAAAATCGGCGCCCCCGAAGAACCGAAATCAACCGAGCAGGACAGGACCAAAAGCGCGGCCTCACGATTGAGCACATGGCACAGCTCTTGCAGGCTGGGGGCCTCGGCGCGATCCTTGGCATAAGAGACAACGCCAACCTCTGCCCCCTCAACCGGCAGGAAATCCGTTTCAAACGGGTGGATAGAGGGCAGGCGGATCGGCCGTTCCAGTTCCAGCAACGCAAGGTCATAGGACACGCGGGTCAGCTTATCGCCGCCGCCAAAGATATATTGCGGATGGGTCACCGTCCGCTTGATCCGACGATAGGCCGCGGCGCGACCATTGCGCCATCCCGCCAGAAACTCGATCTCTCCGGCGTCGATTCGCGCGCCGGTCGTGCTGTCGAACAGGCAATGTGCCGCCGTCAGCACAAGATTCGGCCCGATCAGGGCGCCGGTGCAAAAGCTGCTCTGCCCCATGTTCAACCGGCCCACAGCATCCCAGCCCCGGCTTTCATCGCCGGTATCAAGACGGCGCAGGTCCGATTCCTCGGCCATCGCCCCGCTGTATGTGCCCAAGGCAAGGGTCATCCCCATAGCCGCGCGCAAAAGGATAGGTAGAACAGGCATGAGACCTCCGAACATCGCAGTGATTGCGATAACGGGGCTTTTAGGCAGCTTTATGACGTTGCGCCAGCTTTATTAACCTTTGTTAATGGATGCCGGTTTCGGCCCGCCCGTGGCCCAATCCAGAAGTTCCACCGTATGCACCATCGGAATCTCGGTCCCCGAGCCGATCTGCATCATACAGCCGATATTGCCCGCCGCGATGATATCAGGGGTTTTCGCCTCTAGCGTCTTCACCTTGCGCGCCTTGAGCTGCTGGCTGATCTCGGGCTGAAGCAGGTTATAGGTCCCCGCCGAGCCACAGCACAGATGGCTGTCGGCAGGCTCCACCACCGCAAAACCAACCCGTTTCAGCAGGTCTTTGGGATAGGTCTTGATCTGCTGGCCGTGTTGCAGGCTACAGGCCGCGTGATAGGCAACCTTGATGCCCTTATCCGCGCCCTCGGGCAGGCCGATCTTGACCAAAAGTTCGGAAATATCCATCGCAAGGCCCGAGACCTCTGCCGCATCTGCCGCCAGCGGGTCATTGCGAAACATATGGCCGTAATCCTTCACGGTCGTCCCGCAGCCCGAGGTGTTGATGACCACCGCATCAAGCCCCCCTGCCCGTTTCTCGGCCATCCACGCCTTGATATTGGCCGCAGCCGAGGCGTGGGATTGATCGGCCTTGCCCATGTGATGGGTCAACGCCCCGCAACAGCCCATCCCCTTGGCCACCACCACCTCACAGCCCAAACGCCGCAAAATGCGGATCGTGGCATCGTTGATATCGGTATTCAGCGCCTTTTGCGCACAGCCGGTCATCAATGCCACACGGCACTTGCGCTCTCCCATCGGGGCAAAGCTTTGCGGATCATCGTTGCGGCTAACGGGGGGGATGGATTTCGGCGCCATCTCCAGCATCGCGCGCAGGCGTGCATCGGGCATCAAAAACGCAAAAGGCCGCCCGATTTTCGCGCCCAAAAGCGCCAGCCGGAACCGTGTCGGATGCGGGATGATTTGCGCCAACATCCAGCGCAGCACGCGGTCCGTCCATGGGCGCTTGTAGGTTTTCTCGATATATTCCCGTGCGTTATCGACCAGATGCATATAATGCACCCCGCTTGGGCAGGTGGTCATACAGGCAAGGCAGGACAGGCAGCGGTCAATATGTTTGACCGTCTTTTCATCCGCAGGCCGCCCGTTTTCCAGCATATCCTTGATCAGGTAAATCCGGCCCCGCGGGCTGTCGGCCTCATCGCCAAGCACCTGATAGGTGGGACAGGTCGCGGTGCAAAAACCGCAATGCACACAGGCGCGCAAAATCTCGTTGCTGCGCGCGATTGCGGGATCTTTGAGCTGTTCTGGCGTAAAACTGGTTTGCATCTTATTCTCCGCAACTGGCGCTTTGGGATCAGCCCATCAAGCCGGGGTTCAACAGGCCGCGCGGGTCAAATCGGGCGCGCAATCCGGCCGCCAGAACGGCCAGCTCGGGTGGTTCCGGCTGAAAAGCTGGCACTCGGGCATAGGTTTCATCGGACGCGCGTAGCAAGGTTGCATGCCCGCCGATCTGCGCCAAAAGCCCGCGCAATGCGCCTGCCATCACGTCCCCCTCTTCGGGAACCCGCGCCCAGATCAATCCACCGCCCCAGTCGCAAACCGTATCCGTGCCGACCAGTGCCAGCACCTTTGGCATATCGGACGGCTTGACCGAGACACGCCATACCGCCCCCGCCTGCCCGACCAAGGGATTCACATCGCGTAATTCGGCCCAAAGCGCAGCACTTTGCCCGGCCTCCGCCACATCCCAACCGGCCCCAAGCAGCTTGCCCAAGGCCGAGGTCCGATAGGCGACCGAGCCCGCCATCCCTTCGATCCGCAGGCGTAGCTGCCCGGCGACATAGCCCGCACCCGTCACCTGAAAGGGCGATCCCAGCGCCGCGGCCATCGCCTGCACGGCCTGCTCCGGCGTCAGGTCTGATTTAACCAAGGTGGCCTCCACCTCGGGGCGCGGCAACACCTTGAAGGCCACTTCGGTCAAGACCCCAAGCGTGCCATGCGCCCCCGCCATCAGCTTGACCAGATCATAGCCGGTGACATTTTTCATCACCCGACCGCCGTTTTTCACCACCGTGCCGGACCCATCGACAAAGCGCACGCCGATCAGGCTGTCGCGGCAGGCCCCCGCCTGAATGCGCCGCGGGCCAGAGGCATTGGCCGCAACCACCCCGCCAATCGTCGAAGCCCCCTCGCGCCCCAAAAGCGCACGCAGATCCGGCACCTCAAAGGGCAGGCGCTGCCCCTCTGCGGCCAAGGCGGCCTCTACCTCGGTCAGTGGGGTGCCCGCACCCGCAACAATGGTCAAGGCCCCCGGCTCATAAAGCGAAATGCCCGACAGCCCGCCGGTTTGCAACAGATCGCCCTTGGGCTGCGGCCCAAACCCGCGCGCGCCACCGCCGACAATGCGCAAAGGGCCGGTTGCCGCGCGGATCATCTGTGCCAGTTCCAGCTCACTCACAGGCTTCATGACCTTGGCCCTTTCATCTTGGGAAACACATTCATCCACGCCGAGAGGCCGTGACATCAAGCGGAAACACTTTGGCGGCATTCAAAAGCCATTTCGGATCAAACACATCCTTGACCCAAAGCTGCGCCTCCATATCCTCGGGGGCGAATTGCACCTTCATCAGATCGCGCTTTTCTATCCCCACGCCATGCTCGCCCGTCAGGCAGCCGCCGACCTCGACACAAAGCTTCAGGATATCGGCACCAAAGGCCTCGCATTTTTCCAATTCGCCTGGTTCATTGGCATTATAGAGGATCAGCGGGTGCATGTTTCCATCGCCCGCATGAAACACATTGCCCACGCCCAGCCCGTATTCCTTGCTCATCTCACCGATCCGGCGCAGGACATAGGGCAGGCTGGACACGGGGATGGTGCCATCAAGGCACATATAGTCATTGATCTGCCCCATCGCGCCAAAAGCGGATTTGCGGCCCAGCCAGATGCGTTTGGCCTGATCCTCATCGGCGGCGCGGCGCAGTTCCACCGGATTGTGGCGATTGGCGATCTCGATGATCAGGGCAAGCTGCTCGTCGATCTCTTGCTTTGAGCCCTCAACCTCGATGATCAGCAGCGCCTCACACATCGGATAGCCCGCCTTGGCAAAGGCCTCGGTCGCCTCGATGCAGGGGCGGTCCATGAATTCGATCGCCACCGGCAAGACACCCGCCTTGATGATGTCGGACACGCAGGCACCAGCCACCTCATTACTGTCGAACCCGATCAGGACCGGAAGCGCGCCTTCGGGTTTGGGCAGGATCCGCAAGGTCGCCTCGGTCACAACGCCAAGCTGGCCCTCGGACCCGCAGATCACCCCCAACAGATCAAGCCCGCCTGCATCCAGATGCGCGCCGCCGATATTCAGCACGGTGCCATCCATCTGCACCATCGTCACGCCCAAAAGGTTGTTCGTCGTTACCCCGTATTTCAGGCAATGCGCGCCGCCCGAATTCATCGCGATATTGCCCGCAATCGCACAGGCAAGCTGGCTGGAGGGGTCAGGCGCGTAGAAAAACCCGTCCTCCTCAACCGCGCCGGTCACCGAGAGATTGGTGCGCCCTGATTGCACGCGAATAAAACGGTTGGGGTAATCGGTCTCAAGCACCTCATTCATGCGGGCCACGCCAAGGATCACGCAATCACCTGTGGGCAACGCCCCGCCCGCAAGGCTGGTCCCCGCCCCGCGCGGCACCACAGGCACGCCCATCTGATGGCAAATGCGCAAAACGGCGGCGACCTCGGCGGTGCTGCGCGGCAGAACCGCGGCAAGCGGCGGGCAGCGATAGGCCGTCAGCGCATCGCATTCATAAGCGCGCACCTCGGCCTCATCAAAGATCACCGCATCGGCGGGAAGCACCTCCTGCAAGGCCGCGACGATGGCAGGTTTTTGTGCGACAATGGCCGCATCACTCTTTGGCATTTCCATAGCACGCCTCCCACAGCCTGATTTGGTAAGTTTATATAACCAATTCTGCCCTCGATCAAGGATTTGCTGTGCGCGCCCGCCTACCTTCGACCAACCAGCCCGTCAATGTCAAACCCGCCGCCATGAGAAGCCAGAGCCAAGCAGGCAGAAGGGCCGCAATGCGAATATCCTCTGTGACATAAGCCTCACGCGGGGTGATGCCGATCCAGCCGCGCCCTGCGGCCACGCGGCCCATGCCAACGGTGCGGATATCGGGGGTGCCCTCTTCAATCCGCAAGATACCGCCGCGCATGGGGGTGACAACGGGTTGCAGCTTGTCAGCGCTGGCGATGGTTTCCTCAAACTCTTTGGGGGCCGAGGGGCCAAGCGCCATAACGGTCGAAAGATCGCCCTGCGTCAGCTTGTAAAGCCCCATCTCCGGCGCGTCCCATCCTGCGGAGTAGCGACCGGGGGCGACCTCGGGCAGGACCAGCTCCGAGGTGGTCCCGTCGGGGGCGGTGATGGTCACGGGCGGCGGCGCATCAAGGATGGTGCGGCGCGTCACGGTCAAACGCTGGCCGTTGGCGGCGGCGACAAGGGCCTCCTCCTCCAGATCTGGCTCTTTCATCATCCAATGCGCAAGCCGGCGTAGCAATTCCAACTGTGGCCCGCCGCCCTCAAACCCGCGGCCCCAAAGCCACATGTGGTCCGACCCCAGCACGGCAATCCGGCCCTCTCCGACCCGGTCGAGCACCAAAAGCGGTGCGCCGTCGATACCGGTCATCACCAATTGCCCCGCGATCTGTTCCAGCCCGATCTGGCGGAACCAGCGGCCCCAGCCCCCTTGCGGAGCCAGCTTTTCCAGCCCTTCGGTCACCGGATGACGTTTGCCCAGATCGGTCAGCGCGGGGGTAAACCCCTGTTCAAACACGCGGCTGGTGGCGGTCACGGGCATGATTTCGCCCAAGGACGACCGCCAGAGGCTATCAGCAGAGCCGAACTCCGGCCCCGCGGCGACCAGCACCGTGCCGCCCCGCTTGACGTAATCACGCACATTATCAAGATAGGCATTGGGCAAAATCCCCCGTAGGCGGTAGCGGTCAAAGATGATCAGATCGAACTCGTCGATCTTTTCCACGAACAGCTCACGCGTGGGAAAGGCGATCAGTGACAACTCGGATGCGGGGATGCCATCCTGTTTTTCCGGCGGGCGCAGGATGGTGAAATGCACCAGATCCACCGATGGATCGGATTTCAAAAGGTTGCGCCAGACGCGCTCGCCCGCATGGGGTTCGCCCGACACCAGCAACACACGCAAACGGTCGCGCACGCCGTTGATCTGCACCACGGCACCGTTGTTACGATCGGTCAGCTCTCCTTCATTCACCTCGACCTGAAATTGCAGCACATTCATCCCGCCATGCGGCAAGGTCACCGGAAGCTCCAGATCCTCCCCCACCGGCACGCGGTAGGATTGCATCTCCCCGCCGTCGATGGCGATGGAGATATTGGCGCTGCCCGCGACATCGGCAGGGACAGCGCCCTGATCATCAATGCGCAGGGTCAGGGTAACCGCCTCGCCAAGAATGGCAAAGCCGGGGGCGTTCTTGATCACCAGACGGCGGTCCCAATCCTGCGCCTGACCTGTCAATAGAACATGCAGGGGCGCGGGCAGATCAGGCGTAAGCCCGATATCATGGGCCTGACCATCGGTGATCAGAATGGCCCCTGCGATACGGGCGCGCGGCTCTTCGGCCATCGCCTCGGACAGGGCGAGCATCAGCTGGGTGCCGCTGTCGCCCTCACCATCGCCAAGACGAATGATGCGCAGCTCGGTATTGGGCAGGGCGGCGATCTCATCCTCGACCCGAGCAAGGGCGGCGGCGGATTGATCGGGCCGCACCCCGATACGCTGGCTGGCGCTTTCATCGACAACGGCGATCACGATATCGGACAGGGGCGCGCGGTCCTCACGCTGTAACGACGGGTTGGCAAGGGCCGCCAATAGGGCAATCGCCGCCAGCCCGCGCAAGGCCCAACCCGCAAGCCCGCGCCAAAGCCCGTAGCAGATGGTCACCACCGCGACGGCCCCAAGCGCATAAAGCGCCAGCATCGGGATCAGCGGATCAAGGATCAGGTTCGCGGTCATTCGCCCAGTCTTTCAAGCAATGCAGGCACATGGACCTGATCGGATTTATAGTTTCCGGTCAGCACATGCATGATCAGGTTGATCCCGAAACGGACCGCGATTTCGCGCTGACGCTCCCCGGTATAGCCGCGCCCGACCGGAAACATCGGTGCACCGCGCGCGTCCAACGCCCAAGCGGCGGCCCAGTCATTGCCGCCGATCACCACCGGCGTCACCCCGTCATTAAGGTTGCGGAACGGCATGCCCTCGGCCAGCTCGGCATCGGGGGGGCTTGCCTCAACCCAGACCTCACGGCTGGTGTGGCGACCGGGGAAATCCTGCAACAGATAGAAGCTGCGGGTCAGCACATGATCACCCGGCAAGACCTCTAGCGGCGGAATGTCCAAGGGGGCGGCCAGCAATTGCAAGCGCCGCGCCTCGGCGGTTTGCCCGCCCGACATATCGCCGTCGCGGGTGTCGAACAGGATCATCCCGCCCGTGCGCAAATAGCGGTTCAGCTTGGCATAGGCCGCAGCTGATGGCGCAGGCTGATCCACGGTCACCGGCCAGTAAAGGAAGGGGAAAAACACCAGATCATCGGCCTCAAGATCGACCGAGAGCGGGGCGTCGGGTTCAATCGTCGTGCGTTCATACAAACGCTGGCCAAGGCCGCGCAGCCCCGCCTGCGACACCTCGTCGACACGGGCATCCCCGGTCAGGACATAGCCAAGCCGCACGGCGGTTGTCGCCTCGATCGCACGCAGATCCTCGGGGGTTTGCGCGTGGGCGGTATCGGGCAAGGCCAACAGACACAGCCCCGCAACCAGCACGGCCGTATTGCGCATCCCCCCCAAAAGCCGCCCCGAAAGCGCCAATGTCGCCAGCACATCCACCAGTAACAACCCCAAGGCAACCATCAGCGCCGCACCTTTAAAGGACCGCTCATCCTGCATCTCCAACCCTTCACACATCACCGTATCGGGCCAGCTTGCCGGGGCCAGCGCGGTCTCGGCACCGATCACATTCAGGGCCACGCGGCGCTCATCCCCCGCATAAAGACCGGGCGGAAATGCCGCCGAAGGGCCGGTGGCCAGTGCCTGCGCAAGCGCCTCGCCCTCAACGCCCGCCATCTCACCGGCATCGCCCAAGCGGCCAAAGCCGTCAAGCGCCACCTGCGGCACCCAGACCTGCCTCGCCAGATCCGCCGCATCCGGCGCCACCGGACGGCTCGACACGGCCAGACGTTCCAACATCTGCATGAAAAGCCCCGAAAGCGGCAGGTTCGACCATTCGGCATTGGCGGTGACATGGAACAGCACCACCTGCCCCTGCCCGACCGTTTTGCGCGTCACCAAGGGTGTGCCATCGGCCAGCGCCGCAATCGTGCGCGCGGCCAGATCCGGGTCCGGCTGGGCCAGCACCTGTGCCGAGACGGTCACATCATCCGCAATCGGCAACCCGTAAAAGGGCGAGCCATCGGCAAAGGGTGCCAGCGCCTTCGGCTCTCCCCAGCTCATCGCGCCGCCGACATTGCGCCCGCCGATGCGCAGGCGGACGGGCATCAGGTCATCCTCGGTATCGCGGCTGATGTCAGAGGCCGCAAGCCGCGGACCGGCAAAACGCAAGAGCAAGCCCCCCGCATCCAGCCAGTCCCAGATCACGGTTTCCTCATCCGGGGAGAGCGTGGCGACATCGGCCAGAACGATCACATCGGGATTGGCCAGCACCACATCGGTCAGGCTGCCGTCGATCAGCTCGGCCACAGGTTCCAACGCCTGACGCAGGTAATGGGTGGGCGACAAGAGTTGCAGGCTTTCGGCCCCGCCCGCCGCAGAAATCAGCGCGACCTTGCGGCGTTTCAGGCTGTCGTCCGTCAGGCTGACGGCACCGGCGGAGCGGACGCCCACCAGTTCAAACCTTGAGACACGGTTGCGCAATTCGGGCGGCAGCGACAGTGCGGTTTCGGCCTCGGTCTCACCTGCCGCGAAACGCATGGTCACACGGGCAAGCTCTCGCTCTATGCCCGAGGGGTCAAGCCCGCGGGCGGAAACCTCAATCTTGGCCGGATCGGGGTTTGGCAGGCGGGTGGCGGCAAGGGCAATCACCCCATCCTTAAAGTTGGCGGGACGCAGGGCGACCACGGGGCGCGCGCTCTCGAATACTGTAACCGGTCCCCGCGCCTGCAATGCGGACAGCAGCGCGCCACGCCCCGGATGATCCAACCCGTCCGAGAGCCAGAAGCTAGAGAAATCGCCATCGGGCAAGGCATTGGCCCATGCCGAGAGCCTCGGCGCCCAAGGTTGCGGCAGGGTGCCACCCATGGTTTGGGCCACGGCATTGGCCGCCTGAAAAACGGTCTCGCCGGGCGCATCCGTCAGCCGAACCAACGCCACAGGGCGGCCCGCACGGCCCGCATCCGCGACCAGTGCCGCCGCCCGGTCAAGCCTGCGCGGCCAGTCGCGCGCATCGGCCCAAGAGCCGTCCATCAGCACCAAAAGCGGGCCGGTCGCGCCTTCTTCACGTTGTTCAGGGTTCAGCACCGGACCGGCAAAGCCGATGATCGCCGCCGCAACCGCCGCCATGCGCAACAGCAAAAGCCACCACGGGGTTTTATCGGCCTCGGGCTTGTCATCCGTCAGGCCCAGCAACAACACCACACCCGGAAAGCGGCGGCGCAAAGGGGCGGGCGGCACCGCGCGCAGCAACAGCCAAAGCACCGGCAACAGGGCCAGCCCCATGAGCAAAAGCGGGGCCGTAAAGCCCAAAGGCCCGACCATAAACATCAGCGCCCCCGTTCCAATGCCGCATAAAGCCACAGCAGCGCCGATTGCGCCGGCTGGCCGCTGTGATGACACAGGTAATGCCAGCCAGAGGCGCGGGCCATGCCCTCTAACCGGCCCTTGCGTTCGGCCAGACGGTCAAGGTAACGGGCCCGCAGATCACCGGCGCGCAGGGTCTCATGGCGCAGGCTGCCGCCCATGGATTCAAAAATCGTGCGCCCGTCGAATGGGAAGCTTTCCTCAACCGGATCAAGCACTTGCACCAAGGCACCGCGCACCCCGCGATCCGAGGCGATGGCAAGGGCGGTTTCCACCTCTTCGGGATCGCCAAGGAAATCGGAAAAGAACACGGCCCGGCTGTGGCCGCTCAGGTTGCTGACATCGGGCGCGCCGTAATCGGCACCACCCTCACCCGTCATCCCTGCAAGCAGATGCATGATCTGGCCCCGCCCCCCGCGCGGGCGCGCAGCGTCGCCGGTCAGGCCCACACGCTCTCCGCCGCGCAGCAAGAGCACCGCCAGCGCCAGCGCCAAAAGCTGTGCGCGATCCACCTTGGGCGGGCGCGACGCATCGCCGGAAAACTGCATGGACCGTGAGGCATCCACCCATAAAGAGACTGTCTGCGCGGCCTGCCATTCGCGTTCCCGCACAAAGCGCGCTTCGGATTTGGCCGAACGCCGCCAGTCCACCTGCCCCGCCGGATCCCCCGCCATCGCGGGGCGGTACTGCCAGAACTCATCGCCCATACCGGCCCGACGCCGCCCGTGTTCGCCCAGAACCACGGTCGCGGCCAGATGTTCGGCCTGCGCCAAGAGCGCGGGCAAAGCGCCGCCAAGCGCCTCGGACCTTGCACGCAGATCAAGGCCTTGGGTCACGCTGCGGCCTCTAGCCCCAAGGTGCGGGTCACGGTGGCATCGATCAACCCTGCAAGGCTTTCGCCCCGCGCCCGTGCCGCAAAGGAAAGCGCCATACGGTGGATCAACACAGGGCGCGCAAGGGCGGCCACATCGGCCACCGAGGGCGCCAAACGCCCGTCCAAGAGCGCCCGCGCGCGAACTGTCATCATCAAGGCCTGTGCCGCACGCGGACCGGGACCCCATGACAGCAACCCGCGCAGGGCCGCGCCCTCTTCCTCTTCGGGACGGCAGGCACGGACCAGATCGAGGATCGCCTCCACCACCTGCTCACCCACCGGCATCCGGCGCAAAACGGCCTGCGCATCCAGCAATTCCTGCGCGGTAAAGACGCCGTGAACCTGCGCATCCTCGGCCCCAGTGGTGGCCAGCAGGATATCACGTTCGGTCGCACGGTCCGGATAGGCCACATCGACCTGCACCAAAAAGCGGTCCAGCTGCGCCTCGGGCAAGGGATAGGTGCCCTCTTGTTCAATCGGGTTCTGGGTCGCCAACACATGGAAGGGGGCGCCGAGGGGGCGATGCTGCCCCGCAATCGTCACCTCATGTTCCTGCATCGCCTGCAACAGCGCCGATTGTGTGCGCGGCGAGGCGCGGTTGATCTCATCGGCCAGCAACAACTGGCAAAAAATCGGCCCCTCGATAAAGCGGAACGAACGCGCGCCATCCGCCCCGTCCAAGACCTCGGAGCCCAGAATATCGGCGGGCATCAGATCGGGGGTGAACTGGATACGGCTGCCCTCCAGCCCCATCACGGTGGCAAGCGTATCAACCAACCGCGTCTTGCCCAAGCCCGGCAGCCCCACCAACAGCGCATGCCCCCCGCACAGCAATGAGGCCAGCACCAGATCAACCACCTGCCCCTGACCGATAAAACGCCGGTTGATCGACGCCTTCGCGCCCCCAGTTTTTGGCCAAGCACTTCAATCTTGGCGACCAGTTCATCGGCATTTTGGGGCGTTGGGGCGGCGTGGGGCATGACATTCCTCAGACACGGGTTATACTGGGCCTATTAGAGCGATTTATGGCGCCGGGTACAAACGGCAAAAGCAGGATTTGGTCAATTGAGCGTGAAACCGACAGCAGAAGGCATCATGGCATCCGTACAGGCCGCCGGAAAAGGAGCGGGCCCCGCGCCGGTCCACCTGTGGAATCCCGATTTCTGTGGCGATCTCGATATCCGCATCGCGCGCGACGGGACATGGTTTTATCTCGGCACACCGATCGGGCGCCCGGCGCTGGTAAAACTCTTTTCCAATATCCTGAAGCTGGAGGACGGGAAGTATTACCTCGTCACGCCGGTCGAAAAGGTGGGAATCACCGTGGATGACGCGCCCTTTGTTGCGGTGGATTTCACGGCATCAGGCGACGGAGAGGCGCAATCGCTGCGCTTTGAAACCCAGGTGGGCGATTTTGTGACCGCAGGCCCCGACCACCCCATCCGCATGGCCCGCGATCCGCAAACAGGTGAACCCTCGCCCTATGTCATGGTGCGCGCGGGGCTGGAGGCACTGATTGACCGCAAATCCTTTTACCGTCTGGTCGAATTGGGCGCCCACCGCGACCATGAGGGCCAAAGCTGGTTCGGCCTGTGGTCGGGCGGTGTGTTTTTCCCGCTGATCCTATCCGCGGAATTAGGGTAACAGGGACCGCGCTAATTTGCGCACGGGTCTTGCCGCGCCGCGCTGGATCGCTATCATGCCGCCACAAACACAAACGCGCTGCTTTAGCTAGAAAGACCCGCCATGACCGCACCTGTGCCGGAAACCAAAATCGTATCCCAATGGAAAATCGCTTGTGACGGTGACGGGCCTGCCTTGGGCCATCCACGTGTCTGGCTGACCATCCCCCATGATACGGGCTATGTCGAATGCGGCTATTGCGACCGTCGCTATGTCCATGAAAGTTTTGCCGACACGGTAAAATAACGCGCCACTGGACCCGCGCCCCCGTCCATGCGATGAAGGCCAAAACAGCGGAGCGCACGGGATGAGCGATACTTTCGGCAAGGGCCACCACCTGCATCTGATCGACGGATCTGCCTATATTTTCCGCGCCTATCACGCGCTGCCGCCGCTGACGCGGAAATCGGACGGCTTGCCCGTGGGCGCGGTTGCGGGGTTTTGCAACATCCTGTTCCGCTATCTCAATGGCAATAAAGGTGACGATGCGCCGACCCATGTGGCGGTGATCTTTGACCATTCGTCCAAGACCTTCCGCAATGACATCTATCCCGAATATAAGGCCAACCGCCCCGAGTTGCCCGAGGATCTGCGCCCACAATTCCCGCTGACGCGTGAGGCCACCCGCGCCTTCAACATCGCCTGCATTGAAACCGAGGGCTATGAGGCCGATGACATCATCGCCACCCTGTCATGCCGTGCGCGCGATGCAGGCGGACGGGTGACGATTATTTCCTCGGATAAGGATTTGATGCAGCTGGTCGGGGACGGGGTTGGCATGCTCGACCCGATGAAGAACAAGCTGATCGGGCCGGATGAGGTATTTGAAAAATTCGGCGTGGCCCCAAATCGCGTGGTCGATGTGCAATCGCTGGCCGGTGATTCGGTCGACAATGTGCCGGGCGCACCGGGGATCGGCATCAAGACCGCAGCCCTGCTCATTCAGGAATACGGCGATCTGGAAAGCCTGTTGGAGCGGGCGGACGAAATCAAGCAACCCAAGCGCCGCGAGACCCTGATCAACAATGCCGAACAGATCCGCATCTCCAAGCGACTGGTTCAGCTTGATTGCGACACCCCGCTTGATGTCGGCTTTGACAGCATGGCCGTCACCCCGCCCGAGGCAGAGCCGCTGCTGGGGTTCCTCAATGAGATGGAATTCCGCACCCTGACCAAACGCGTGGCCGACAGCCTGAAGGTAGAGGCCCCCACCCCGCAAGCCGTGGTTGAGAATGCGCCCGATCTGCCCTTTGACCATGCCAAATATGAAAAGGTCAGCACGGCGGATGCCTTGCAAACATGGATCGACCGCATCTATGCGCGCGGCTATGTCGCGCTGGATACCGAGACCACCAGCCTGGACGAGATGCGCGCCGAACTGGTCGGGATCTCCCTTTGTGTTGAGGCCGGGCAGGCCTGCTACATCCCACTCGGGCACAAGCAAGGCGGCGATGATCTGTTCGGCTCGTCGGACCTTGCCGAGGGGCAAATGCCGATGGCCAAGGCGCTGGAAATGCTGCGCCCGATGCTTTGTGATGCGAGCATCCTGAAAATCGGCCAGAACATGAAATACGACGCAAAAATCCTTGCCCTTGAGGGGGTTGAGGTTGCGCCGATTGATGACACCATGCTGATAAGCTCGGCGCTGAACGCGGGGCTGCACAATCACGGCATGGATACGCTGGCCGATAAATACCTCGGCCACACGCCGATCCCGATCAAATCCTTGCTTGGCACCGGAAAATCCCAGATCACCTTTGATCTGGTGCCCGTCGATGAGGCGGTGAAATACGCGGCCGAGGATGCCGATATCACCCTGCGCCTGTGGAAATTCTTCAAGCCACAGCTTCACCGCAAATCCGTCACCACCGTCTATGAGACGCTGGAACGCCCGCTTGTGCCGGTTCTGGCCAAAATGGAGATGACAGGCATTCAGGTGGACCGTGACACGCTGTCGCGCATGTCCAACACTTTCGCGCAGAAAATGGGCGCGCTGGAGGCCGAGATCCAGGCCCTTGCGGGGCGGTCCTTCAATGTCGGCTCGCCCAAACAGCTGGGTGAGATCCTCTTTGACGAGATGGGCCTACAGGGCGGCAAAAAGGGCAAAACCGGCGCCTATGCCACCGGCGCCGATGTGCTTGAGGATTTGGCGACCGAGCATGAATTGCCGGGCAAGGTCCTTGATTGGCGACAGCTTTCCAAGCTGAAATCCACCTATACCGATGCGCTGCAAGACCACATCAACCCCGATACAGGGCGCGTGCATACGTCTTATTCGCTGGTGGGCGCGGTCACGGGGCGGCTTTCGTCAACCGATCCGAACCTGCAAAACATCCCCGTGCGCAGCGAGGAAGGCCGCCGCATCCGCGAGGCATTTGTCGCCCCCGAAGGCCGCGTGATTGTCAGCCTCGACTATAGCCAGATCGAGCTGCGCATCCTTGCCCATGTCGCGGATATTCCGGCGTTGAAACAAGCGTTCAAGGACGGGATCGACATTCACGCCATGACCGCCTCGGAAATGTTCGGCGTGCCCGTTGAGGGGATGGACCCGATGGTACGCCGTCAGGCCAAGGCGATCAATTTCGGCGTGATCTACGGCATTTCCGGCTTTGGTCTGGCGCGCAACCTGCGCATCCCGCGGGCCGAGGCGCAGGGCTTCATCGACCGCTATTTCGAGCGTTTCCCCGGTATCCGCGAATATATGGACGCGACAACCCAATTCGCCAAGGATAACGGCTATGTCCAAACCCTGTTCGGTCGCCGTATCCACACGCCTGAAATCAACGCCAAAGGCCCCGCCGCAGGCTTTGCCAAACGCGCCGCCATCAACGCACCGATCCAGGGGACGGCCGCCGATATCATCCGCCGCGCCATGGTGCGCATGCCCGATGCCACCCGCGATCTGGATGCCAAGATGCTGTTGCAGGTCCACGATGAATTGATCTTTGAGGTGGCAAAGGATGCCGTAGATCCGCTGATCAAAACCGCGCGCCGGATCATGGAGGGTGCGGCCCTGCCCGCTGTCCATCTGTCGGTGCCGATCACCGTGGACGCGGGGCAAGGCGCGAATTGGGCCGAGGCGCACTGACGCGTTATTTCACCGCGTTGTTCAATCCGACCAAAGAGCCGATCAGACCAAAAACGGTGCCAGCAGCCGTCATCGACGATTCCGTTGCCAAAACGCTGTCCTTTGGGTTGATCTGGAAGTTGCGGGCAGCAAACAACCCGTCCGCCGTCGTCAGGTCAAAGGTAAAGACGACATGGCGCATCTGCGGCCCCTTGAGACCATCGGCGCGCACGGCCTTGGCTGGGTATTCGCGCAGGACCAGCACCCCCTTGGGATTGGCGCGCGCGTCCGCGATGCCACCGACCAGCGACATCGCCTCCAGCGCCGTAATATTGTCCTTCTCGAACCGGATCAGGCTTTCGGTGCCCGTCGCCCCGAGGGCGGTGAAATACCGGTCATCCTCACGCACAATTACCTTGTCGCCACCGCGCAGGACGGTGTTCATGCTTGCCTCGGCCAACAGCCGGTCGGCGCGGATTTCATAGGTATTGCCCGCACGGATCAAACGCACCAGCGGGTTTTTAAGCGTCGGCGCAATGCCGCCCCCCGCCGCCAGCAGGCTTAGGATGGAATAGTTGCGATCGGGCAGCGGATAGCTGCCGGGTTTGCCCACGCCACTGACCAGATCGACAGAGTTGCGTACCCCCGCCATCACCGACAGCTGCACCTGTGCGGATGGGGCGATCGGTTCCATCGCGCTTTGGATCTGGGCGCGGGCGGCCTCGGCGGTTTGACCGTTGACCACCACATCCCCCAGATAGGGCACAAAGATTGTCCCCGCCGAAGATACCTTGGTCGGTGGCAAAAGCGCCGTTTTGCTGGACACATCCGCCAGCAAGGAATTGTCCTGACTGTCCCAGATAACCAGATGCACCGTGTCGCCGCTACTGATGACCGCGCTGTTCGGCCCGCTTTTAGCTGGGATCCAGTTATAGCCACCGCGCCAGCCCGTCACCGGCCAACCGGCCAGACGGTCCACATTGGCCCTGTTCACCGGTACCACGCTGAATGTCGGCTCTTTGGCATTTTCTTCGCGCAACACCTCGGCTGACAGCGCGGCACCACGCGGAACGGAACAACCGGAAAGGGCCGCTCCGGCGATTGCGAGGACGCAGAGGAATTTCAGGCGCAAAACATGACCCCAACAAGACAGAATTAACCAGCTTTAGCGCTTGGCGGTTTCGCGCGCAACATGTCACATCCGCAGCGGTTGTTAAACTTAGCGCAATGCGAGTGCCGCCGAACGGGTGATCGCGGCGGTCAGCGGCGCGATGGCGGGGCCGGTCAACCGCGCAAATTGCCAATAGAGCGGCACATCAAGCGCGCTATCAGCCACCAGTTCGACCAAGCGCCCCGCCTCCAGATGCGGAACTACCAAGGGTTCAGGGTTCATCCCCCAGCCCAAGCCCAGCAAAGCCGCCTCGACAAACCCTTGCGATGAGGCAATCCGGTGCGTCGGAAATGCAAACCCCGCGCCGGTGCCAAATTGCGCCGCGATCCAGTCACGTTGCAAGCGGTCCTTATCCGAAAACGTCAATGCGGGGGCGCGGGCCAAGGCTGCCCGCCCTGCCCCTTCGGCCATCCAGCGGTCCATAAACGCGGGCGAGGCCGTGGCACGATACCGCAGCGCCCCCAGCGCCACCGTATCACAACCTTGCAACGGGCCCGCATGGCTGGTGATCGCCGCCGAGACCTCTCCGGCGCGCAAAAGACCCTGACTGTGGTCTTGGTCGTCAATAACCAGATCGAACAGCATCCCCTCGACCTGCGCCAAGGCAGGCAGCACCCAAGTCGCCAGACTATCGGCATTCACCGCGATCCGTATCGTTGCAGGGTTCTGCGCAGGCAGCCCCTCGGTCAAGGCGGCCTCAAGCAGCATCACATCCTCAAAATGCTGGATCAGCCGCAACCCCGCCGCCGTTGCCACACAAGGCTGCCCCCGCCGGATCAGCAAGGTTCCCATCCGTTCCTCCAGCGACTTGAGCCGCTGTGAGATCGCCGAGGGCGTCAGCGACAAAGATGCCGCCGCCAGATCAAACGACCCGCGCCGATGGACCGCCGCAAGGGCCGCAAGTTGGGCATAGTCCAGCATTAGCAGTCCTAATCTTGTCTAAATATCTTTAATTTGCCTGATGCCTTCCCGCGCATTAGTCAAGACCGGAACAACAGGAGAGCACAGATGATAGAGGCGTTGATTGCGGGATATCTGGTATCGCTAAGCCTGATCGCGGCCATAGGCGCGCAGAATGCCTTTGTGCTGCGCCAAGGGATCCGTCGGGAACATGTGGGCTGGGTTTTGCTGATCTGTGCCGGATCGGATGCGGTTTTGATGACGGCGGGGATTGCAGGATTTGGCGCCGTCTCGGAACAAGTGCCATGGCTCGCAGATACAGCCCTTTGGGCCGGGGTTGCGTTTTTGCTGGTCTACGGCGCGCTGCGGTTTCGCGCCGCGTGGCAGGGGGGCGCTGCCTTAGTGCCTGCCGGCAATGCCCCCGTGGCGCGAGGGCGGGTTCTGGCGATCTGTCTTTTGCTGACATGGGCGAACCCGCATGTCTATCTTGATACCGTGGTGTTGATCGGCGCAATCTCGGCGCAATATGCACCTTACGGGTTGGCCTTTGGGATCGGCGCGATTTCCGCCTCTGTCAGCTTTTTCACTGCCCTCGGGTTTGGCGCGCGGCTGCTGGCCCCGGTGATGGCGCGGCCAGGTGCATGGGTGGTGCTGGAGGTGCTGGTGGGCGCAACAATGTGGGCAATCGCGGCGGCGCTCGCCTTTGGCTAGACACTTGTTATACCGGCCAAAGTCTGGCCATGTAAGGGCATGAACGAATCCTCTTCCATAAATCCGGTTGCCGGTGTTCTTTGGATGCTTGCGTCAGGCTTGCTCTTTGTCGTTGTCACCGGGATTGTGCGCTATTTGGGCACTGATCTGCCCTCGGCGCAATCGGCATTTTTGCGATTTGGCTGGGGGGTTTTGATACTTGTGCCGTCGCTGCTGTCACTGACCCGCTCGGGTATTCCGCAAGGACTTGGCACAACTGTTTTTTTTCGCGGGGCGTTCCATACGATCGCGGTGGTCATGTGGTTTTATGCAATGGCGCGGATCCCCGTGGCCGAGGTGACGGCGATCGGATATCTCAACCCCGTTTGCGTAACCATCGGGGCGGCGCTGGTCTTTGGCGAAAGGCTGGCGGCACGGCGGTTGATCGCCATCGCCATTGCCATTGTCGGTGCCCTGATCATCTTGCGCCCCGGCATCCGAGAGGTGGAGCCGGGCCATTGGTCACAATTGGGCGCTGCCACCTGTTTTGCCATATCCTATCTTTTCGCCAAGAGCCTGAGCGGCAAGATGCCTGCGGGGGCGATTGTCGGGCTTATGTCTTTGACGGTGATGCTGGGGCTTTTGCCCGTCGCAATCTGGGTCTGGGTGCCGGTCAGCTTGGTGCAGATCGGCTGGCTGGGCATGGTGGCGCTGGCGGCAACGGCGGGGCATTACTGCATGGCGCGGGCCTTTGCCACGGCCCCGCTCTCGGTCACGCAGCCGGTGGTTTTCCTGCAACTGGTCTGGGCGGCGATGCTGGGCTATTTCGCCTTTGGCGAAAGCGTGGACCCCTTTGTCATGCTGGGCGGCACCATAATCATCGGCTCTGTCAGCTATATCACATGGCGCGAGGCACAGCTGAAACGCCGCGCGGTGACACCGGGACTTGGGGCCGCGAAATACTAAGGCCGGTCCTTGGCCAGCACACTTTCGATCCGTTCCACATCGACGGGGTTGTTCAGCTCCCAGAACACACGACCCTTGCCGTCCACCTCGACACAGGCCATCTCCATCCCGTTTTCCAAAAAGCGAAGCTGCTCCAGCCCTTCCATCCGTTCCAAGGTGCCCATCTTCCAGCCCTGATAGGCCGCAAGCGCAGCTGGTCGGTAGGCATAGATGCCGACATGGTGAAAAACCGGGATCGGGTCATGGTCGCCCTCGGGGGTGTAGGGGATCACCTCTTTGGAGAAATAGAGCGCGCGCATATTGTTATCGAACACCGCCGTCGTGCCACCAACGCGGCCATGGCGGCGGTCCTCGCGGAAATGGCTGACGGTTTGCGCATCACAGCGCACCACAGGGGTCGCACAAGCGGCCGGTGATGTCTCCATCGCCTCGGCCAGGGCCTCGACAAACCACGGCGGGGTCAGGGGCGCATCGCCTTGCAGGTTGATGAACAAATCCGCCTGAAGCCCCGCATTGGCCACTGCCTCGGCACAGCGCATAGTGCCGTTTTCCGCATCAGAGGATGTCATGATCACCTCGGCCCCAAACGCCCGCGCGGCATCGGCAATCCGGTCATCATCGGTGGCGACATAGACCTCGGCGATGCCGCGCGCCGCCTTTGCCGCCTCCCAGCTGCGCTGGATCAGGGGTTTGGACACACCATCCGCCCCGCGCAAACCCACCAAAGGCTTACCCGGATAACGGGTGGAGGCATAGCGGGCGGGGATAATGATAACCGTTTTCATGGGGGTCAAACCTTATTGTACGCCCGCGCGCAGGCAGTCATGGATATGGAGGATGCCAAGGGGATGTGCCTCGGCGTCAATGACGAAAAGCATGGTGATCTTGCGCGCATTCATCAAGGCCACAGCCTCGGCGGCAAGCATATCAGGCGGCGCGGTCAGGGGGGTGCGGGTGGCAACATCAATCGCCTGCTTGTCCATCAAGCCGGCCATATTACGCCGCAAGTCACCATCGGTGATCACACCGGCCAAACGCGGGCCGTCCATCACGCCGGCCGTGCCAAAACCCTTTTGCGTCATCACCAGCAAGGTTTCCGCCATCGGCATCTCCATCGGCACCAGCGGCAAGTCGTCAGAGCGCATCAACTGCCCCACCCGCGCCAGACGCGCGCCAAGGCGGCCGCCAGGGTGGAAGGTGCGGAAATGCTCCGGCTCAAACCCGCGCCGCTCCATCAAGGCCACAGCCAGCGCATCGCCCAAAGCCAGCGCCATGGTCGTGGATGTGGTCGGTGCCATGCCCAAGGGGCAGGCCTCAGGGGCCGGGGGCAGGATCAGGCGCAGATCGGCGGCCAGTGACAAGGTGCTACCCGCCTTGGAACACAGCGCAATCAGCGGGATCGAGAACCGTCGGGTATGGGCGATCATATCCCCCAGCTCGGTCGTCTCGCCGGAATTGGACAGGGCAAGGACGATATCGGCGGGGGTGATGGTGCCCAGATCGCCATGTGACGCCTCGGCGGGATGCACGAAATAGGCGGGCGTTCCGGTAGAGGACAGCGTCGCTGCGATCTTGCGCGCAATATGGCCGGATTTTCCGATCCCCGCCAGGATCACCCGCCCCTTGCAGTCCAGCAAAGCCTCAACTGCCGCGCCAAAATCCTCCGGCAGGGCGGCGGCCATTGTCAAAAGCGCCTCGCCCTCTATGCGCAGAACGCGGGCGGCGGCATCAAGCGGGTTGGGGGCATCGGTCATGGGCACCTCGGATGGATCATTGCCCCCGTCATACAGCGGAACGCCTGCAATCAAAAGCCACAAGCGGCGCGCCGCCGTAATTCCCTGTCCTGCCTTGACTTTAACTGCCGCTTTGGGGGATTTGAATATAAGTCCAACAGTGCAATTAATAGTGAAAGCGGTTCAATGCAAAAACACATTCTGGTCACCGGGGGCGCAGGCTATATCGGATCGCATGCCTGCAAGGCGCTGAAGGCGGCGGGCTATGTGCCGGTTACCTTCGACAATCTGGCGACCGGCTGGCAAGAGGCGGTGAAATTCGGACCGTTTGAACAAGGCGACCTCTTGGACCGTGCGCGGCTGGATGAGGTCTTTGCCAAATGGTCCCCCGTGGCGGTGATGCATTTCGCGGCCCTTTCGCAGGTGGGGGAGGCGGTGGCCAAACCCGGCCATTATTGGCGCGTCAATGTCGGCGGCTCACTGAACCTGATCGAGGCGGCGGTGGCGGCCGGTTGTCAGAACTTCGTCTTTTCCTCGACCTGTGCAACCTACGGCGATCACGACGGCGTGGTTCTGGATGAGGACACCCCCCAACGCCCGAGTAACCCCTATGGGTCATCGAAACGCGCGATCGAAGAGATCTTGCGTGATTTCGAGGTCGCCCACGGGCTGCGCCATGTGATCTATCGCTATTTCAACGTGGCAGGCGCGGACCCAGAGGGCGAAGTGGGCGAATTCCACCGGCCCGAAACCCATCTGATCCCGCTTATGCTGGATGTGATCAGCGGCAAGCGTGCCGCCCTGACCCTGCATGGCACCGATTACCCGACACCGGATGGCACCTGCATCCGCGATTATGTCCATGTCTCGGACCTTGTGGATGCGCATGTCCTGGGGCTGAAATGGCTGGAGGATCAACGCGGAAGCCGCGTGTTCTGTCTTGGCACCGGTGCCGGCTTTTCGGTACGCGAGGTGGTCAATGAGGCCCGCGCCGTGACCAATCAGGATGTGCCGATGAACGAAGGCCCTCGCAGGCCCGGCGATGCGATCCAGCTTGTCTCGGGCTCGGCGCGCGCGGTTCGGGAGTTGGGCTGGACGCCCGAACGATCATCCTTGAAACAGATGATCGCGGATGCCTGGCGCTGGCACGAAACCGGCCATTACGATAAATAAGGGGGCCGCAAAGCCCCCCGTTTTATTCTTCCAGCTGTGCGGCGACATCCTCGGGGATGTCAAAGTTATGGGTGACGTCTTGCACGTCGTCATCCTCTTCCAAAGTGTCGATCAAGCGCATCAGCTTTTGCGCGGTTTCCAGATCCACCTCGGTCAGAACCTGCGGTTTCCAGATCAGCTTGGACTCGGTGGATTCGCCCAGATCTTTTTCCAGCGCCTCGGAAACCTCGTTCAACGCATCCATCGCGCAATAGATCCAGTGACCGTCCTCATTGCTTTCCACATCATCGGCACCGGCCTCAAGTGCGGCCATCATTACGGTGTCGGCGTCGCCTGCCTCAACCGGATATGAAATCTCGCCCACGCGGTCGAACCCGTGGCTGACCGAGCCGGTCTGCCCCATGTTGCCGCCGCATTTCGAAAAATAGCTGCGCACATTGGATGCCGTGCGATTGAGGTTATCGGTCATCGCCTCAACGATAATCGCGATGCCGCCGGGGCCGTAACCCTCATAGCGGATCTCGGTATAATCAGCCGCATCCCCCGCCTGCGATTTCTTGATCGCGCGATCGATCACATCCTTGGGCATCGACAGCGATTTCGCCGCCTTGACTGCCAAGCGCAACCGCGGGTTTTTATCCGGATCCGGCTCCCCCATCTTGGCAGCTACGGTGATTTCCTTGGACAGCTTGGAAAACATCTTGGAGCGTATCTTGTCCTGTTTGCCCTTGCGGTGCTGGATATTCGCCCATTTTGAATGGCCTGCCATAAGCCCTGTCTCCGCTGTTTGAAAGTTTATCTATGGTTTGCCTATACACGCGCGCAGGTCTTTTTTGCAACCCCGTGCGGCTATTGCGCGGGATCGGGGGGCGGTGAAACAAAACGGTACTCCCGCCCCGCGTCATCCGTCAGCGTCACCACACCCATCGGCGCAAGCACACCGCGCATACCAAGGGCCCCAAAAGCACCCTCCATAAACGCGCGCAAGGCGTTCGGGTTTTGCACCAACTGCACGCGGTAATCAAACCCAGCCCCACAAAGCGGCATCCGTCCAGCCCCGACCGGCGCGCTGCAATGGGATCCATCCGACATCACCAGATCAAAGTGCTCCGCCCCCAGCCGCGCAGATTGCGGGACCGGTGCCACATTCCCGCAAGCCAGCAGCAAAAGGCAGGGCAGAAGCTTGGCATATGTCATCAGAACCTCGTCTCAAAAAGGAAAGAAAAACGGGATAAGCGCGCTCATCACCACCATCATCAGCAGGTTCAAAGGCACCCCGATGCGCAGGAAATCGGTAAAGCGGTACCCCCCCGGCCCGTAAACCAGCGTATTGGTCTGATAGCCGATCGGGGTCGAGAAACTGGCCGAGGCGCCGAACATGACCGCCACCACCAAGGGCCGCGGGTCCACACCCATCGTCGTGCCAAGGCCGATGGCAATCGGTGTCAGGATCACCGCCACCGCATTATTGGAGACCATCTCGGTCAGGACAGAGGCCAGCGCATAGACCACAAACACCAGCATATAGGGTGGCAAATTCAGCATATAGGGCGCAATCGCATTCACGATCAGCGTCACCGCACCGGAATGATCCAAGCCCAGACCCACCGCCAGCATCGCAAAGATCAGCGCAAGCAACCGCCCCTCGATAAAGGCAAAGGCCTCATCGGCATCAATGCAGCGGGTCACCAGCACCACGGCCACACCGATCAGCGCAAGGATCACAATCGGGGCGGCATTGATCGCGGCCAACCCGACAATCGCAACCAAGGTCGCGACAACAATCGGCGCATGGCGGCGGCGAAAGGCGCGCTCTGACGGTTGGGCGATATCGACCAGCTCCATATCGGTGGCAAGCCGCTGGATATCGGCCGCACCCCCCTCCAACAGCAACGTATCACCCACCTGTACCACAACATCATCAAGCTGGCGCCCGATATTCTGGTTCCGCCGGTGCATCGCAATCGTATAGACCCCGTAACGCCTGCGCAACCGCAACGAGCCAAGCGAGCGGCCCACCATCTGACAGCCCGGCGTGATCAGCGCCTCAACCGTCTCGGTCTGCACCGAAGAGAGCTTGTCCACCTGCCGCAAATCCTTGCTGTCCTTGAGTGCAAGCACCTCGGACATCGGCGTGCGCAGGATCACACGGTCCCCGGCGGCCAGTTCTACACCCGCCAGCGCGCGGCGCAAACTTGCATCGCCCCGCAAGACATCAACCACACGCATGGAATCACGCTTGAACAGATCGACATCCAGAACCTTCTGGCCAACCAGGCCGGAATCCTCGGGCACCGCGACCTCGGTAAAAAACTTCATCTTGGCGCGGTCACCCAAAAGCATCCCCATGCTGTCACGATCGGGCAGAACCTTGCGCGCAAAGAAAAACAGATAGCTCACACCGACCAGCGACATCACAATCCCCAAGGCCGTGATGTCAAAGATACCGAAAGGCGCCATCCCCATCTGTCGTGCAACCCCGTCCACCAAAAGGTTGGTCGAAGTGCCGATCAGCGTGATCGTGCCCCCGAAAATCGCCAGATAGGACAGTGGGATCATTACTTTGGAGGCAGACATCTTCAACTGTTTGGCAAGGCGCATGAACACCGGGATCATCACAACCACGATCGGCGTGTTGTTCATAATCGCCGACATCACGATGATCGCCACCGTCAGCGCGGCAAGCGTCACCACCGGCCGCGCCTCGACGTTGCGAACGGCAAGCCCTGTCACCCAGTCAAGCGCGCCGGTGCGCACCAAGGCCCCCACGATCACGAACATCGCGGCAATCGTCCAGGGCGCGTGGTTCGACAGCACCGCCATTGCATCCTCTTGCGGTAAAATCCCGAGGATCAGCATCAAGGACGCACCCGCCAGCGCGGTTACCTCAACCGGAAAGACCTCACGCACGAAAAGCCCCAGCATGCCGACAACAATCGCAATCGCGCAGTAGGCCTGCACTGTCTGGCTCAGATCAATTCCGAACACGGATTTATCCCCTTATGCGGCACGTACCATTCTTGTCGAGGCACCGCGCAAGGGCAAGCCCCGCCCGCCAAACCTCTGACGTCAAGCATTAGCATGCCGAAATCACGGGCGCGCTTCTTGCAAGCGCCCGCCGATACGGATCATGGCCACACGGGTCGCGCGCCCCGTGGCATCATCGGTTTCGACATAAACCCCCGAAAGGGTGGCCGGACCTGCGGCAGGCTCAAACCGTGCCTTGGGCATGCCGGTGATGAACCGGCGCATCGGCTCCAGCTTTTCCATGCCGATCACGCTGTCATAATCGCCGCACATGCCAGCATCCGATTGAAAGGCACAGCCCTTGGCCAATATCTGCGCATCTGCTGTTGGCACATGGGTATGGGTGCCCACACAAAGCGAAGCACGCCCGTCGCACCAATGACCCATCGCCATCTTCTCGGATGTGGCCTCACAATGCATATCGACGATTGTTGCACTGACCATCCCGCCCAATGGATGCGCGTTCAGCACCGCCTCCACGGCCGAGAAGGGATCATCAAAGGGGCGCTTCATGAACACCTGACCCAAGGCCTGCACCACCAAAACCTTGCGCCCGTTTTGTGCGGTAAACACCCGCGCACCCTTGCCCGGCGCACCCTTGGCATAGTTGAGCGGGCGTATGATCCGCGGCTCGGTCTCAATGTATTGCAGCATGTCCTTTTGATCAAAGGAGTGATCGCCCAGCGTGATGCAATCGGCACCCGCATCCAAGATGCCCTTGGCATGCGCCCCCGTCAGCCCCATACCGCCGCTGGCATTCTCGCCGTTCACCACGACGAAATCCAAGCCCCAATCGGTCCGCAAGCCCGGCAACCGCTGCGTAATAGCAGCGCGCCCAGCCCGGCCCATCACATCGCCTAAAAAGAGTAATTTCATACTGTTTGAATAGGCGGCGGCGCAAGAAAGGGCAAGTAAAAACAGGGCGTTTACCAAGGATCGGTCGTGGGCTAGCCTTGGCGTCACCCGCTCCCCTTTGTGACAGGATCCTGCCTATGACCGACCAACGCATCCGCGACAGCTTTGCCAGCCAAGGTCTGATGACCACTTTGGACGCAAACCTAACCCATATCACGGCCGGAGAGGTGCATATATCCGCGCCCCTGCAAGCCGCCAGCAGCCAACAACACGGCGCGGGCCATGCGGGGCTTACCTTTGCACTGGCCGATACTGCTGCGGGCTATGCCGCGCTGACACTGATGGAGACAGGACGCGAGGTTATGACGGTCGAGGCCAAGATCAACCTGATGGCCCCCGCAATCGGCGAGGCTTTGATCGCGCGCGGCAAGGTTACTCGTGCAGGTCGTCGCCTGACTGTGGTTCAGGCAGAAGTTTTCGCGGTAAAGGGCGACACAGAAACCTGTATCGCCATTCTACAAGGCACGATGATTCCGGTTGATCCGGCCTAGACCGTCAAGCCTTTCGGCTCAGGCAGGTCATTGGCGCGGCAACAGGCCGTCAGGGTATTGGCCAGCAAACAAGCAATCGTCATCGGCCCCACGCCGCCCGGCACCGGCGTGATCGCGCCCGCAACCTCGGCACAGCTTGCAAATTCCGCGTCACCCACCAGCTTTTTCTTGCCGTCCCGCTCAATCCGGTTGATGCCGACGTCAATCACCGTGGCACCGGGTTTGACGTAATCGCCGGTGATCATCTCGGGCCGCCCTACGGCCGCCACCAGAATATCCGCCCCCTGACATACGGCCTTCAGGTCCTTGGTCCGGCTGTGCGCAATGGTGACCGTACAGCTATCGCCCAGCAACAGCTGCGCCATCGGTTTGCCGACGATATTGCTGCGCCCGACGACGACCGCATTCAACCCCGACAGATCGCCATGATGATCACGCAACATCATCAAACAGCCCAAAGGCGTGCAAGGCACCATGCTTTTCTGTCCCGTGCCCAGCAGCCCGACATTAGAGATATGGAACCCGTCGACATCCTTGGCCGGATCAATGCTGTTAATCACCAGTTCGGAATTCAACTGTGCGGGCAAAGGCAGTTGCACCAAAATCCCGTGGATCTTGGGGTCGGCATTCAACTGCGCGATCAGCGCCAACAGATCGGCCTCGGGCGTATCCTCGGCCAGACGGTGTTCGACCGAGTGCATGCCGACCTCAACCGTCATCTTACCTTTGGATTTAACATAAACCTCGGAGGCCGGATCGGCGCCGACCAGAACCACTGCAAGCCCCGGCTGGATGCTGTTTTCCTCGGCCAGACGACGAACGTGCTCGGCCACCTGCGCCCGCACACCGGCCGCAAAAGCCTTACCGTCGATGATTGTCGCCGCCATTTGTCAGTCTCCTTTTGCCGTGTCAGTCTTGCCCAAAACCACCTCTTCGCGGGCGATGGACCAATCAATCAGCTGCCGCCAAAGCGTTTCCGCCAGATCGGGATCCAACCCGTCGGCCTGCGCCTTTATGCGCACGTTATCCACCACCTGCTCTACCCGGTCAACGATCAGGGCGGGCAGTCCAGTGCGCGCCTTTACCCGTGCCGCGGCCTCGATATATTCCGCGCGTTCGGCCAGCAATCGAACCAAATCTGCATCCAGCCGATCAATCCCTGACCGGACATCTTGCATGGTTTCACAGTCCTTCGGGCGTTTCATCACACTCTCCCCTTGTCCGTTGCGCCTCGGAATGGACCGAAGCCGCGCGCGGGTCAAGGCGATGTTTCAGAACAGCCCCTCGACATCGCCGTCCGCGTTCAGGCGGATCACCTCGGCCGAGGGTGCCCGTGGCAGGCCCGGCATGGTCATGATCTCGCCGCAGATCACAACGATGAACCCCGCCCCCGCCGACAGCCGTACCTCACGCACCGGCACCGAAAACCCTGTCGGCGCGCCGCGCAAGTTCGGATCCGTGCTAAAGGAATATTGCGTTTTCGCCATGCAGACCGGCAGATGGCCATAGCCCGCCTCTTCCCATGCCTGCAACTGTGCATGCACCGCCTTATCGGCCGTTACCCCATCGGCATGATAGATCTTTGCCGCAATGGTTTCGATCTTTTGCATCAGGGGCATATCGTCAGGATAGATCGGCGCGAAATTGGCCGCACCGCTTTCGGCCAGCTCCACCACCTTATGCGCAAGGTCCTCCACCCCCGCCGAGCCATGCGCCCAATGCTTGCACAAGACAGCCTCCGCACCCTGAGAGGCGACATAATCCTTTACCGCCTGCACCTCGGCATCGGTGTCGGTCACGAAATGGTTGATCGCGACAACGACCGGCACGCCGAAACTTTTGACATTGCCGATATGGCGGCCAAGGTTGGAGCAGCCCTTTTCCACGGCGTCCACATTCTCATCCGCCAGATCGGCCTTGGCGACGCCGCCGTTCATTTTCATCGCGCGCACCGTGGCCACCAGCACCACCGCATCCGGCGCGATCCCGGCCTTGCGGCATTTGATGTTCATGAATTTCTCGGCCCCCAGATCGGCACCAAAGCCCGCCTCGGTCACCACAAAATCAGCCAGCTTCAGCGCGGTTTTCGTGGCGATGACCGAATTACAGCCATGCGCGATATTGGCGAAGGGACCGCCATGCACAAAGGCGGGATTGTTTTCCAGCGTCTGCACCAAATTCGGCTGCATCGCATCCTTGAGCAGCACCGTCATCGCGCCATCGGCCTTGATATCGCGGCAATAGATCGGGGATTTGTCGCGCCGATAGGCCACCACAATATCGCCAAGCCGTTTTTGCAGATCCTCCAAATCATTTGCCAGACAAAGAATCGCCATCACCTCCGAGGCCACAGTGATGTCAAAGCCGGTCTGACGCGGGAAGCCATTGGCCACACCGCCAAGGTTGACCACCGTATCGCGCAAGGCCCGGTCGTTCATATCCATCACCCGCCGCCACACCACACGGCGCGCGTCGATGTCCAGCTCATTACCCCAATAGATATGATTGTCGAGCATCGCCGCCAGCAGGTTATGCGCCGATGTGATCGCATGGAAATCGCCGGTGAAATGCAGGTTCATCTCCTCCATCGGGACCACTTGCGCATAGCCGCCCCCCGCAGCCCCGCCCTTCATCCCGAAGTTCGGCCCCAAAGACGCCTCTCGGATACAGATCGCCGCATTCTTGCCGATACGGTTCAGCCCGTCGCCCAGCCCCACGGTGGTTGTGGTCTTGCCCTCACCCGCAGGGGTGGGGTTGATGGCGGTTACCAATATCAGCTTGCCATCCTTGCGGCCTGCCAAAGAGGCGATAAACGGCTGACTGATCTTTGCCTTGTCATGGCCGTAGGGCAAGAGATGCTCTGACGCGATGCCCAGTTTAGCGCCGATTTCCATGATCGGGCGTTTCTTGGCCGCGCGGGCAATCTCGATATCGGTCTTATGCGCCATCTTTTCCTCCTCCTGCTTGGATAATCCTTATCCGGTTTCTCTTTGGTCTAGCCAAGGCCCCGGCACCGAGAAAGATCAATTGCGACCCATTTCGACGCAAATTAACCAGCCCTTCAGTTTCTGCTGCTTTGAGCCGGATTTGCGCAACAAATGCCACAATCTCTGGGCAGGTTTTAATCGAACGTAAACCAATTGGGGGTGTTAATGGAAAAATATCCTAAAAAGGAAACGAAAATGCCCAAAGCAGCCTTTGCAATCCTCTTTAACTCGGCGCTTGGCATTGGCATGGCCATATCAGCCGGCGTGCTTGCCTGGCTTTAGACAGCCTGCGCAGCCCAAACAATAAAAAACGCCGCGGAATAATTTCCGCGGCGTCAAGTCAACTCAACAAAGTTCAGGCAGAGGGTTCAGGCTCAGGCTCACCTTTTGGTCCCCGTGGCTTCGTCTTGGGAATGGCCACCACCGAGGATGTCTCCCCACCCGACGGCTTATCCTCATCGTCATCCCGGCCAAGCTTTTTGCCTGCGATGACTTTCTTGATCTCATCGCCTGTCAGGGTCTCATATTCAAGCAAACCCTGTGCAAGCCGTTCAAACTCGTCGGCTTTTTCCGTCAAGATATTGCGGGCAAGGTCGTAGCCCTCATCGATCAGACGTTTCACCTCTTCCTCAATCAGGTTCTTGGTATCAGCCGAAACAGAAAATCCGCCGGTTTGCCCCTGATAGCCCTGATGCGCCTCGGCGTAATCAATATTGCCGATTTTTTCCGACATTCCCCAGCGCATAACCATCGCCCGCGCCAGACCGCTGGCCTGCATGATATCGCCGGAGGGGCCGTTAGACACACCTTCTTCACCCCATTTGATAATCTCGGCGGCCTTTCCGGCCATCGTCATCGCAATGCGCTGTTTGCACTGGTCCTTGTGCATGTTCAGCTGGTCCATTTCAGGCAGGCTCATCACCATACCCAAGGCACCACCGCGCGGGATAATCGTGGCCTTATAGACCGGATCGCATTTCGGCAGGGCCATACCCACAATCGCATGGCCTGCCTCGTGATAGGCGGTATGCTCTTTTTGCTCGGCGGTCAGCACCATAGAGCGCCGCTCCGCCCCCATCATGACCTTGTCCTTGGCCTGTTCAAAGTCGTGCATGGTCACAAAGCGGCGACCGACACGGGCCGCCATAAGCGCCCCCTCATTGACAAGGTTGGCAAGGTCCGCGCCCGAGAAACCGGGGGTGCCGCGTGCGATGATCCGCAAGTCCACATCCGGGCCGATCGGCACCTTGCGGGCATGCACGGTCAGGATCTTTTCGCGACCTTTGATATCAGGATTAGGCACCGTCACCTGACGGTCAAAACGGCCGGGACGTAGCAAGGCCGGGTCAAGCACGTCTTTGCGGTTGGTGGCCGCGACGATGATCACACCCTCATTGGCCTCAAAGCCGTCCATCTCCACTAGAAGTTGGTTGAGGGTCTGCTCACGCTCATCATTGCCGCCGCCCATACCAACGCCACGGGCGCGGCCAACGGCGTCAATCTCATCGATAAAGACGATACAAGGCGCGTTCTTTTTCGCCTGTTCGAACATGTCGCGCACGCGGCTTGCACCGACGCCAACAAACATTTCGACAAAGTCTGAACCCGAAATCGTAAAGAACGGCACGCCCGCCTCACCAGCAATCGCCCGCGCCAGCAAGGTTTTCCCCGTACCGGGGGGGCCTACCAACAGCGCGCCCTTTGGGATCTTGCCCCCCAGACGGCTGTATTTCTGCGGATTGCGCAGGAATTCGACGATTTCTTCCAGCTCTTCCTTGGCTTCATCAATGCCCGCGACATCGTCAAAGGTCACGCGACCGTTCTTTTCGGTCAAAAGCTTGGCCTTGGATTTTCCGAATCCCATAGCACCGCCCTTACCGCCGCCTTGCATGCGGTTCATAAAGAAAATCCAGATGCCGATCAGCACAAGGAACGGCAACCACAGCGACAAGAGGCTGAAGAATCCCGATTGCTCCTGCGGCTTGGCGACCACGTCGATCTCTTTGGCCATCAGCCGGTCGGTGACATCCTCACCCTGCGGCTTGATGACAGAAAAATCCTGACCATCCTTGCCACGGGCCTGAATCACCTCACCGTCCAGCGTTACGCTGTCGATTGCGCCCGCATCAACCTGCCGAATAAATTCAGAATATGACATGCTGCGCGACGACATCGCCGACTGCCCGCCGCTGAACAAGTTAAACAAAGCAAGGATCAAGACCAACAGGACGACCCAGAATGCGATATTTCGTGCATTTCCCACGAAGATTCTCCTTCACGTGCCGGCCAAAAAGAGACAACGGCTTTGCGTTTAAAATAGACATAAGTTTCAACTGTTCAATGCGATACTACAAATTGGTTGAAACCTGCGGCGATACGCGCCTGAAAATCTGATGAAAATCCGGCCAAAGGGGCCGCGATCAATGTGCCATCGTGCCATACCGATGGGCTGACGAGCAAGACATCCCGCGCAATCCCCTGATCTCTCCATCCCTCCAGCTGCCGCAAACCATCCGCCCCCAAGGCCCGCAACTGGTGGCCCGCAGCAAATGGCCCTGTCACCCGCCAGCGACCATCCCACAGCGCCTCAGGCTCACAGGCAAGGCCCGCTACGGCACGAGCCTCGCGTATCAGGCGGAACCCTTGCTGGCCCATGCGCAGGCGCACCCCCCAAAGCGTGGCATCGCGGCGCTCTGAAATGGCACGCAGAACCCGTGCAACGGCATCAGCCCGCGGCGCATGTTGCGCGGTCGACACCCATAAAATACCCGCCAGCAGTAATCGGCGCTGAACTTCGGGATTAAAATCGGACCATCGCGCCAGATCGAAATCCAGACTTCCAGCCCTCTCGCAGCAAATTACCGCTGCCGCATCGGCAACAGTCTGACGCACCACATCTTGGGTTGCCGAAAGATTGGAAATCACCGCCGTCAGCCGGTCCACCGTGATCCCCGATGCGCGCAACTGCGGCAGAAGTTTGCGCATCCTGATCCGCGTAAACCGTTCGTTTTCATTGCTCGGATCATCGATCCACGCGATGTCTTTGGCCGTCAAATAGCTGCGAAGCCGCGCGCGGGGCACAGCCAGAAACGGGCGCGCGAACCGTACCGCCCCATGATGCCACCCCGCACGCATCCCCGAGAGCCCGTCAAGCCCCGCACCGCGCGCAAGCCCCATCAGAAAGGTTTCGGCCTGATCATCCGCCGTATGGCCCAACAAAATATGGGTTATGCCCGTATTTTTTGCCCAATCCGCCATCAGCCCATAGCGCGCCTGACGGGCGGCCTCCATCAGGTTTCCCGTCACCGTGCCATGCTTCCAGACAAGGGTGTCATGTGCGATCCCCAGATCGGTACAAAACCGGAATACCCTTCGGGCCTCCTCGGCCGATTCCGCGCGCAGGGCATGATCAACCGTTACTGCCTGCACCGTGCCAAAGGCCTGCAATGCCAGATGGAGGGTGGCCATCGAATCAGAGCCGCCCGAAACAGCAACCGCCACCCGCGCAGAGGTCAGATCACCAACCACTCCGCGCGCCGCCATGACAAGATCCGCCTCGGGCCAGTCTTTTACTGGCACCCCAGCCCCAAAGCAGCCGTCGACGCCTGGGCCGCAGCCGGATCACCCGGAAAGCGCACGCCAACCTCTTGCAGGGTCACACAAGCCTCGGGGCCCTGACCCAATTCCGCAAGCGCCTGCCCCACCTTATAAAGCGACTCTGCCGCCCGCGTACCAGTCATATCGCCCGAAAACGCTTCAAGCCAAGCACGTGCCGCATCCGATGTCTGCCCCAGATTTGACAGCGCCTCACCGCGATAGTAATGCGCCTCGGCGGTCAGGGGCCCACCGGTATAGGTCTGGGCAAAGGTCGCAAAGAGGTCCGCGGCGGTGCGAAAGTCACCTTGACCGAGCACCTCCTTGGCCCGGTCAAAATCCGCCTGTTCATTGGTGGCAAGGGACGCATCACCCGATGTCGGCGGCGGCAATGTCGGTGCCACAACGGCGCCCGTATCACCGCCCAAGGGGGGCGTCTGCCCAATCGCACCCAGATCGCCGCCTTCCAGCTCCACCAAACGGAACTCGAGGTCGCCAATGCGGTTGGTGCCATCAGAGACCACCTGATTGATCCGGAATTCCAGCGATTCGGTTTTCGCCGTCAACTGTGACAACGCCGCCTCGATGGCATCCACACGCTCCAGAATAGAGCCACCAAAAGCACCCGCACCGGGGCCGCCGGTGGTAGAAAGCTCGCGGCGCAGCCCCAGAACGCTGGTGTTTAAAACTGTAAGTTCCTGCCGGATATCGGCAAGGGTTTGCGCGCGGTCTTGCGCAAACCCTGCCAGCGGCACCACCGCCAGAACGATTGCCATAACGCCCGCGCGCATCATCATCAGCTACCTGCGCCCATTGACAGGACCGTCACGGCCCGGCGGTTACGGCTATAGCAATCCTCGGTGGAACAAACCTCAACCGGACGCTCCTTGCCATAGGACACGGTGCGCAGACGGCTGGGGGCGATCCCTTGCGAGATCAGGAAGTTCTGTGCCGCAGAGGCCCGACGTGCACCCAAGGCAAGGTTGTACTGTCGTGTCCCCAGCTCATCGGCGTGACCCTCGATAATCACGGCGTAATCGCTGTTTGTTTGCAACCATTGCGCTTGGCCTGCGAGGGTCGTGCGCGCCTCGGCGGAAAGGGTGCTCTGATCAAGGCCAAAGAAAACACGGTCGCCCAGAGTTTGCTGGAAATAAGCAACCGAGGTCGGGTCATTCACGCCGCCCAGCCCCTGGCTGTCGATGCCGCCCGCACCGCCCATGCCGCCCGCACCTGCACCCGCCCCGAACCGGTCAGGATTATTACAGGCCGCAAGACCCAGTACCGCGACCAAAAGCGCCGCTTTCATTAGATAAGACATGTGTTCGTCCTTTGTGAGTTGGCCCATCATGGCCAGAGTAACAGGTTTGAACTGCCCTGTGAATCGGGCAATCCTCAATTTTTACGGCAACAGCGGCGACCACGCCGGATCCGATGCCGCACCATTTGTCGGCACCGGCCGCAGGTTACGCCCCGTAATATCAACTGAATAAAGGGATGACTGTCCCGCCGCCCCCGAGGTTTCGCGCGCAAACATGATCACGCGACCATTGGGCGACCATGTCGGCCCCTCATCCAGAAAAGAGGCCGTCAGTAAACGCTCCTCAGAGCCGTCAACCCGCATCACACCGATATGGAAACGGCCCTGATGCTGTTTGGTAAAAGCAATCATATCGCCACGCGGGCTCCACACCGGGGTCGAATAGCGGCCCGGCCCGTTGGAAATACGCCGCGCCTCGCCGCCGCCCGCAGGCATCACATAGATCTGCTGGGTGCCCGAGCGGTCGCTTTCGAACACGATGCTTCTGCCGTCCGGGCTGTAATCGGGCGCGGTTTCGATAGAGGGCGCGTTGGTCAACCGCGTTGAGGAACCTGTTGCCGTGTCCACGATGTAAAGGTCGCTATTCCCGCCCTGCTCCAGACTATAGACCACCGTGCGCCCGTCGGGCGCAAAGCGTGGCGCAAAGGTCATGGTGCCCGGCTGATCCGCCAAGGCACGCGCCTGAACCGATGCCACATCCATCAAATAAATCTTTGGAAAACCGGAGACATAAGAAGTGTACAAGATCCGGTCTCCCGTCGGGCTAAAGCGCGGAGCAAGCACCAAAGACCGGCTGTCGGTCAGGAACTGCACATTCGCGCCGTCGTAATCCATCACCGCCAAGCGCTTGGCACGCTCGTTCTTGGGGCCGGATTCGGAAACGAAAACCACACGGCTGTCGAAATAGCTGCCCTCACCCGTGATCCGGCTATAGACCGCATCGGCCACCTTATGCGCCATGCGCCGCCAGCTTTGCGGGGTGCCTGCAAATTGCAGCCCCTCGCCCATCTGCTGACCGGAATAGATGTCGAACAGGCGGAATTTCACCACGATCCGGTCACCGCTGGCACTTACAGCCCCCGTAATCAGGGCCTGCGCATTGACCGCCTTCCAGTCGGGATAAGAAACCGGCGCGTCAAAACTGTCGACGCGGCCCACATGTGCGCTGGCCGGAATTTCGCGGAACAATCCGGTGCCTGCCAGATCGGATGCAACCACCCTTGCGATGTTTTTCGCATGATCACCCGCCGCGCCGTTCTCGGCCACAAAATCGGGCACAGCAAAAGGCAAAGGCTCAATCACGCCTTCGGTGATTTCCAGACGAAGCGGGCCGTTTTGCGCGACCACAGGGGCGGCAGAACCCAAGCATAGGGCAAGCGCAATGATAATGCCGAAGGGGCTGCGATAGGTCATTTGATCCTCATTCTCTCCGGGTTGAATACCAGTTCCAAGTTACGCCATTCTTCATATTTTTCAGCAGGAAGATTAAAACCATTGGCCCCGCAGCGGATTACCGCGCGGCGCGCCGCCTCAAACGCCTGACGGGCGGCGGCCTGTGATCCGCCTTCATATTCCGTCATCGTGACGGATCCCGCATCCGGCTTGCCGTCCTGCCCGAGGGCTACGGCCACGGTCACCGTAACCATCAGCGCCTCGGATGAAAGCGATCCGACGTTCCAGCAGGCTTGAACAGCAACCCGCAGCGCATCCTTTTCACCCGCCGACATTGGCGGGCCGCTGGATCTTGTCGCCTCCGGTGTGCTGGTCGCGGCTGTCGCGGCGGCAAGCGCCTCGGCGATTGCATCACGGGTCGCTTGGGTCGTCTCGGGCGCCCGGGCGGGTGTTTCGGCAGGGGTCTCTACAGGCTCCTCTGCGGGCGTGGTTTCGGCACGCCGCGCCGGTTTGGGCCGTGGCCGCGACGAGCTGGAGGGTGCCAGCGGCTCGGCCTTATTGGCCTCGGTTGCAAGCTCGGTTCCCGCCTCTTGTGGTGCGGTTTCGGGCAGCTCCTCCTCGACCACCTGCGCCTCGGGGGCGGGCTCGGGGGTGGTTGCAGGGGTCGCCACCGGATCGGGGACGGCATCGGGGGCCGGTGCCTCAGTCGGCACGGGGGCCACGCGCTCTGCCGGTTTGGGGCGCGGACGGTCACTGATATCGGGCGCCTGAACGGGTGGCTCCTCAAGGTCTATCGGGCCGGGGGTTTGCTCATCCGGCAGATCCGGTGCGGCTTCGGGGGCGACCTCATCAACATCAGGAGATGTTTGCGGCGCGGGTTCGGGCCGCGCAACCTCTGGCATCGGTACTGCGGCCTGCATTGCCTCAAACTCGGCACTCGACACCAAGGAAACCTCGGTCATCGCGACCTCTTGCACCGTGTCATGCCGGATAAAGAACCCGCCAATGAACACCCATGCGATCAGGCCCGCATGCCCCAGACCTGAAAAAAGAGTACCTTTGTCCATCACGTCAGCCTAGCCGCCGCTTGCGCCAAAAGAGGGGCCATCGGTATCCGTAACCAACCCGATATTGCGAAACCCGCCAGAGTTAAGCGCGCCCATCACCTGCGCCACCCGGGAATAAGGGATAGAGCCATCTGCCCGCAGGAAAATCTTGTCGCTCGTCCGCTCGGACGCGACGGCCCGCAGTTTCGGGATCAGATCACCGTCCGCGACATCCTGCGACTGGATCAGAATGCGGCCATCGGCGGTCAAGGTTACGGCCAAAGGCTCCTCTTGCTCGGTCGGCAAGGCGCTGGCCGCGGTTTCCGGCAGCTCGATCGGCACGCCCACCGTCAGCATGGGGGCGGCCACCATAAAGATGATCAACAACACCAGCATCACATCCACAAAAGGTGTGACGTTGATCTCGGACATCGCGGCGGATTTTCCCCGCCGCCGCCCGCGCCGCCCTCCGGTTTTATGTTGCACCCCGGCACCCATGGCTCAGGCGTCCAACTGGCGCGACAGGATGGTGGCAAATTCATCGGCAAAAGCCTCATAGCCGCCAATGATATGTTCGCTATCGGCATTCAGCTTGTTGTAAAACACCACCGCCGGAATGGCCGCAAAAAGCCCGATCCCTGTGGCCAGAAGCGCCTCGGCAATACCGGGGGCGACAACGGCAAGGTTGGTGTTCTGGCTGATTGCGATTTGTTCAAACGCGTGTTTGATGCCCCAGACCGTACCGAACAGCCCGATAAACGGCGCCGTAGAGCCGGTGGTCGCCAAAAAGGACAAGCCACTGTTCAACCGCTCGCTTTGCTTGGCAATCGCGACATCCATGCTGCGGTCGATCCGCGCCTGCGCGCCGGCAATAAGGCCGCCATCATCACGGTGGCTGCGCCGCCATTCCAGCATACCGGCGGCAAAGATCTTCTCCGATGCGCCCTGCGGCTCTGGCCCCACCTTTTCAAACAGATCGTCCAAAGGCTCACCGGACCAGAACGCCTGATCAAAGATGCCCGCCTCGCGCCGCGCAAGGCGAAAGGCGATATGTTTGCGGATGGCAATCGCCCACGACCAAAAGGACATGAACAACAACAACAACATAACCAGTTTTACTGTGAGGGTCGCGCGCGCAAACAGCGCGATCAACGAGAAGTCAATCTCCTGCGCCGCCGCAAGGGTTTCCGTTTCCATATCGCCTGCTCTTTATTTATGGGCCGTTTGCCGACCTCGGTATTTTCCGATTCTAGCCGACTTTGACGACAGATGCCAATAGATCATCGCAAAACCGCGCAACATCCCGCCAGTTCCGACGTCACGTTCCCGTTAGCGCCGCCCGCGCAGCCGCAGGGATCCGCGCCGCCCGCCCCGCAAGCGTCAGGCAAACCAATGTGACCTGAGCCTCGAACAACATATCATCCCCGCGCCAGACCGATTGCGCAAGGCGGATGCGGGCGCCGGTGATCTCGGTCATGGTCGTGCGCACCTCCAACAGGTCATCATAGACCGCGGGGCGCAGATATTCCGCCGTCAGATGGCGCACGGCAAAGACGATGCCCGCATCCGCGCGCAAAGCCGCCTGATCCACACCAAGGCTGCGCACCCATTCGCTGCGCGCCCGTTCTATGAATTTCAGGTAATTCGCGTAATAGACGATGCCCGCAAGGTCGGTATCCTCATAATAGACGCGCAGCTCGAACCTATGCACCCGTGCCTCCGTTCACCGCCAGCCGCGCGGCCAACCGCAAGGCGTGGCTGGGATCACCTGCCGCAACAGGCATCACCCGATCATAGCCAGCACGGATCAGATCCCCGACATCGGGGCGCAGCACCACTGCCTCGCCCGCCCGAGCCAAAGGCGAGCGCGCGGCAAAGGCCCGATCCGACCAGAGCAAAATCACCTGTACCGCCTGGTTCAGCGCAAGCACCTCGGCGGGCAGTGCCGAAAGCTCATCATCCATACGCAGAAAAACAAAAGCAGCCTTGATCGCGCCGTTTTCCTCAAAGCGAAACGCGCGGTACTGGTTCGCACCGGCCGCCTCCAGCCGATGGGTCAGGGCCTCAAGATCGGGGATCATCTCGCCCAGACGCGGCACCTCGCGCAATTCCCCCCAATCGCTGAAGAAGAAGAACATCAGGTTTGCGCCCAGCTCGGGGTCGGTCTCGGCCATCTTGTGACCGGCAAGCGCCACAACCGCCTCTACCGCGCCCTTGACCACGGTCAGGGTTGCGTCATCGACACCAAAGACCACCGGCACGATCGGCCGCGCCCAGCGCGCAAAGACATAATCCCCTGTACCACGGGTGAACATTGCCTCGATCTCGCTTGCCTGCATGGTTTGCGCTTGTGTGTCCTGCACTGCTTACTTTCCCTCAAACATATCGGCCTGTCCCGGCGGGCGCGGCGCCTCCAGCCCCAGATGCCGCCATGCGCGCGGGGCCAGCATGCGCCCGCGCGGGGTACGCTGCACAAGGCCCTGTTGCAAGAGATACGGCTCAATCACTTCCTCCAGCGCGTCGCGCGCCTCCGATAGCGCGGCGGCGATGGTTTCCACACCCACCGGCCCGCCCCCGTAATGTTCCGCCAAGAGCATCATATAGCGGCGGTCCGCCCCGTCGAGGCCGATATGATCCACCCCCAGTCGCGTCAACGCCCGATCGGCAATCGCCTGCGTCAGACGGCCGTCGCCCTCAACCAGCACAAAGTCGACCACACGGCGCAGCAAACGCCCCGCAATACGCGGTGTGCCGCGCGCACGTTTGGCGATCTCGCGCGTGCCCTCGGGGTCGGTCTTGATCCCCATCAGCTTTGCCCCACGTGTCACGATCAGGTCCAGCTCATCCTCGGTATAAAACACCAGCCGTGTCGGGATGCCGAAACGGTCACGCAAGGGCGTGGTCAAAAGCCCCAGCCGCGTCGTCGCCCCCACCAGCGTAAAGGGTTGCAGGTCGATCCGCACCGTGCGGGCGGCAGGCCCCTCACCGATCACCAGATCCAGCGCGAAATCCTCCATCGCGGGATAAAGCACCTCTTCGACCACAGGCGAAAGGCGGTGGATCTCATCAATGAACAACACATCATTGGGTTCGAGATTGGTCAGGATCGCCGCCAGATCGCCTGCCTTGGCCAAAACGGGGCCAGAGGTCATGCGAAAGCCCACACCCAATTCCCGCGCCATGATCTGTGCCAGCGTGGTTTTCCCCAAACCGGGGGGGCCGTAAAACAGCGTGTGGTCCATCGCCTCACCGCGGATCTTGGCACTTTCGATGAAAACGCGCAGATTGGCGCGGGCCTCGGCCTGGCCTACGAATTCCTCCAACACCTGTGGGCGCAGCGCACGGTCGGCATCTTCGGGCAGGCCCTCGGGGCGCAGGGTCGGGTCCGGTTGCATCGCTTATCCTTTCGGGGCCAACAGCTTGAGCGCGGCACGGATCAAGGTGCCGGTCACAGCATCAGGGGCCTCGCCCGCCGCTTGTGCCACCGCCTGCGCCGCATCGCCATGCGCATAGCCCAGGTTGATCAGTGCCGAAAGCGCCTCGGCATTGGCAGCAGCACGGCCCGCAGCGGCGGAATTATCCGGCTTGGCAGCTTTTTTGGGGGCAGAGGTCGGCTCTATCACGTCGTCCTCAACCGCGCCGGCCGTGCTTGCGGGATTGGCCCCCATCGCCATTACTGCGGGCGCTTTGGATTTCAGCTCCAAGACCACACGTTGCGCGATCTTTGGCCCAACGCCGGGGGCGGCCTGAATGGCCTTGGCATCGCCCAAGGCAATCGCGCGGGCCACACCTTCCGGCCCCAAAGTGCCCAAAATAGCCATTGCCGCCTTGGCGCCCACCCCTTGTACCGTCACCAACAGACGGTGCCATTCCTTTTCCAGCATCGTGGGAAAGCCGAAAAGTTGCAGCAAGTCCTCCCGCACCAAGAGTTCCGTGAACAGTGCCACAGCCCCGCCCACCGCGGGCATCGAAGCCAAAGTCCGGTCCGAGACATGGACGATATAGCCGACACCGCGCACATCGACCAAAACATGATCCGACCCGCGATAATCCAGCCGCCCTGCGATTTTGCCAATCATCCCGCCGCCCTTTTCAATGCCGCATCCAGCCGCCCCGCCGATTGCACATGATGCGAATGACAAATTGCAATCGCCAAAGCATCAGCCGCATCCGGCCCGTTGATCTCTACCCCCGGCAGATGGATGCGCACCATATGGTCAATCTGCGCCTTGGCGGCATGGCCCACGCCGACCACGGTTTTCTTTACCGCATTGGGGGCGTATTCGCCAACCACCAACCCGAACTGCGCCGGCACCAAAAGGGCGATTCCCCGCGCCTGCCCCAGCTTGAGCGTGGCGACCGCATCTTTGTTCACGAAGGTATTTTCCACCGCCGCCGCGTCAGGCGCATATTGGCGCATCACCTCGGTCAACTGGCTGTGCAGGCTCAGCAGCCGTGACGCCAGATCGCCCACCCCCTCACCCGGGGCCGAATGACAAATACCGTTCGCAACATGGCGCAGCCTTGTGCCAATTACGTCGATCACCCCCCAGCCGAGGTTGCGCAACCCCGGGTCGATGCCCATTACCCGCATAAACGCCCCTCTTTTATCGTTGCAAAGCGGATAGCACGAAAAGAGAACACCCGCCAAGTGCTTTGCGTGGGGCAAGGAAAAAGCGCCGGTCCCATGCTGCAACTGCACGGTAATCAATGACTTACGGCCAGAAACATCGTTGTTTCAGTACAATCCTTAAAAATAAGGAAAATTTATGGGGAATAGCCATGCAGAAACTGCATCTCAGCCATGTCATTTAGACGCATTGCTTTGCGACTGCAGCAAGCCTATGTGGAGCGTATCGGAACACACGCTGAAATTTTCAGCGGAAAATGAATAAGGATTTGAACCATGTCCGCCTACCAGACGACCCGCACCGCACCATTCGGCGCAATCTCGACCTACAGCTTTATCCGCTTTGTCAGCAATATCGGTGCCAATGTCACCGCTTGGAACGATGCACGCGTTACACGCAACTCGTTGAACAAACTGTCTGACCGTGAGCTTAACGACATCGGCCTGACCCGTGGCGAAATTGCCAATGTCGCACGTCAGTCGAGTTTTTGATTTTGGGCGGCAGGGCAATCCCCCCAACATCGACTCGATATAAAATTAAAAAGGCCGCCTCCCAGATTGGAGAGCGGCCTTTTTAAATGTGAAACGCCAACCCTGTCACAGGACCTACATCTGTGGCCGTGTTGCCCAGCCGATGACCCCGGCCAGAAATTGCGTTAGCGGATCTGCGGATAGAAATTTCTCTGACACCGCCGCATCCAATGGCAGGCCAGCCACCCGATCAGCAAAATTCTGCGCGCCAAGAACGTGATAGGCCGTCGCTTTGATCCCAAACCCGACGGACACCACAAACAGCAGTACCATGAGCGGTCGCATCACCGAGATGCGCTTGGGCCGCCGATAATAAGAGCGCCCGCGCAGGCCCTCGGCCTCAAAACCGAAACCCTGTGCATGGGCCTTGTTCAAACGGCCCACCCGCTCATAAAAATCCTGAATATTCGGATCATACATACATCACCCCGGTTCAACCTTCTATCCCGACAGTTAATCGGAATATTGAGGCAAAACTGGGACGAATTTAGAGAAAATTGAACCTAAATTCGATATTTAACGGTGCATTAACTACGCCGCAGCACCAATGCAGACCATTCACCAAGATCTTCGCGGGCAACGGAAACAAAGCCCTGCGCGTGATAGGCGGCCTCTATCGACTCGGCTTGTACCACCAACAGGCCCGACAGGATGCAAAGCCCGTCTTGGACGATGTTTTTGGCCATATCGGGGGCCAGTTCAACCAAGGGGCCTTTGAGGATATTGGCGAAAACCAGATCAAAGGGGGCGGCCTCACGCAAGCGGGGGTGATCGAAACCGGCGGCCTCAAAGCACTCCACGCGGCCGTCCAGCCCGTTGATTTCCATATTGGCGCGGGCAACATCCACGGCAACCTGATCGATATCAGAGGCGATGATCAGCGCATCGGGCAAGACCCGTGCCGCCGCCAGCGCCAGCACGGCCGTCCCGCAACCGATATCGGCCACACGCGCAGGGGCAAAGCCTTGGTCCAGCAGCCGGTCAAAAGCGCGCAAACAGCCCAGCGTGGTGCCGTGATGGCCGGTGCCAAAGGCCACCGTCGCCTCGATCTGCAGGGGGATACGGCCCGTCTCGGTCGGGACCTTATCGGCATCATGACTGCCGTAAACAAAGAAGCGCCCCGCCTCGACAGGGGCCAATTCACGGCGGACATGGGCGACCCAGTCAATTTCCGGCAGTTCCGACAGCGCAAAAGGCTTGGCATCAAAGGCCACCGCCAAAAGTTCCAGCGTCACCTCGTCAGGCGCCTCGAGGAAATAGGCGCCCACTTCCCACAGCCCGCTATCGTCTTCGATCTCGAAAACGCCAACGCCCGTTGGCTCCGGCTCCATCCGCTCCATCGCTTCGGCAAGCGCTTCGGCGGCATCCTGGCCTATGAGTGTGGTCAAGGCGGTATAGGTGGGCATGCTGGAACCTCATGTTTTGATGGATGCGGCCTAGCCCCCGCACCGCGCCACGTCAAGCCGAGAGCTTGCCCGCAGAACCCGGAACCACGCGGCGCGCAGCGAAAATCGTCTCATTCCCCGGCTCGGGATGGCGCGGGATCAGCAATGACAGCAAAAGCGACACAAGCGCCATCGCCGCCGCCAGCACAAACACCGCCTTTGGTGATATCACCCAAAGATAGCCAAGCCCCGCCGGCAAGAACACCGCCGCGATATGATTGATGGTAAAGGCCACGGCCGCCGTGGGGGCAATATCGGCCGGATCCGCGATTTTCTGAAAATAGGTCTTGATCGCAAAAGCCATAGAGAAAAACAGATGATTGATGACATAAAGCGTCGCGGCCACATGCCAATCCCACTCAAAGACATAGAGACAACCGTAGGCCACGAAAACCGCCGTCAGCCCCGCATATTCCAATATCAGCATCCGCCGCTCACCAAAGCGGCCAATCCAGCGGCCGATCAGCGGTGCGATCACCATATTTGCCATGTAATTGATCAAAAACAACGCCGTCAGCGCCTGCACATCCATGCCAAAACGTTCGACCATCATAAAGGCGGCAAACACCACGAAAATCTGCCGCCGCGCGCCAGACATGAACTGCATCAAGTAATAGAGCCAGTAGCGTTTGCGCAGCACCATACGTTTGTTTTGCGGATGTGGCGCCTCAAACTGCGGAAAGGCAAGGATCGCATAACCCGCAATCGCGATTGTCACCAGGCCCGCGGTCATGAACACCGTATTATAGGACAGGTCAAAAACCTTCCACGTCAGCACGATCAGCCCGTAGGCAACCAATGACGCCCCTGACCCCACCGCAACAATCCAGCCGATAACCTGCGGCGCGCGTTTTTTTTCAATCCATTGCAATTGCAGGCTTTGGTTCACCGTCTCGAAATAGTGAAACCCGATGGAGGACAGCAAGGTGACAAACAGCAGGCCGCCAAAGCTGGGGAACCATGCGGTAATCGCCGTGGCCACCCCCAACAGCAGCAAGGAAACCAGCGCCAGCACCTGTTCGCGCATCACCAAAAGCACGGCGATCACACCGACAGCCAGAAACCCCGGGATCTCGCGCACGGTATGGAGCCAGCCGATCTCTACGCCGGTAAAACCTGCCGCCTCGATCACGAAGTTGTTCAAAAGTGCGGACCAAGTGGCAAAGGAGATCGGCATCGCCGCCGCCATAAGGCACAGCAAAAACACGGGCCTCCGCCAGAACGGCAGGCCAAGTGTATCGGCAAGAGGCATCATACGCGGCGACATAATGCAGCATTAGCCATAATCCACTGCCGAAAGCTACTGCGAAAACCTACCAATGTGATCTGAATTACTGTATAAGTATTCGAATACCACAATATGATCTCATGGTTTTGGAGAGTGGCATGGACCTTGTCCCCCTGATCGACCATATCGGAGAAGCCCCGACTGCAGCCTTGTTTGGCCTGATAACAGGTCTGCTTTTCGGCGTCGCGGCACAACGCAGCAGGTTTTGCCTGCGTGCTGCAACCGTGGAATTTGCCCGCGGGCGGATGGGCGACCGTGTCGCGGTCTGGTTGCTGACATTTTCGACGGCGATGGTCTGGGTGCAAGGCGCGCAATGGCTGGGCCTGTTCGACAGTGCGGATGCGCGGATGATGGCGGTTCCGGGAACTTGGTCGGGCGCGGTTATCGGCGGGCTTTTGTTTGGCGTTGGCATGGTGCTGGCGCGCGGGTGTTCGGGTCGGCTTTTGGTGCTGGCGGCCACCGGGAACCTGCGGTCCATCGTGTCGGGGCTGATCTTTGCGGTCGTCGCCCAGATGAGCCTGCATGGCTGGCTTGCCCCGTTGCGCGACTATTTGGCGCGGCTTTGGGTGACACCCGGCGGACGCAATGTGGACCTTGCCGCGGCGTTACGCCTACCCGATCAAACCGGATTGGTGATGGGCATTGCCCTTGCGGCCTTGGCACTTGCCGTGTCCCTGCGCAACAAGATATCTTACCGCACGCTGGTCTTTGCCTCGGGCGTGGGGTTTGCGGTGGCGGTCGGCTGGGTGCTGACCTTCTCGCTGGCGCAGGTCGCGTTTGAGCCGGTCTCTATCAACTCCGCCACATTCTCGGGGCCGTCGGCCAATACGCTGATGTTTTTTCTGACACCAAACCCCGTGCTGGAGTTTGACATCGGCCTGATCCCCGGCGTGTTCATTGGCGCTTTTCTGGCCGCTCTTTGGGGGCGGGAACTGAAATTTGAAGGTTTCGACAATGCAGGCAATATGCGACGCGCAATGATCGGGGCGGTGCTGATGGGGTTTGGTGCGATGCTGGCGGGGGGCTGTGCGATCGGCGCGGGCGTTACCGGCACCTCCATCCTGACCGGAACCGCTTGGCTGGCGCTTTTTTGCATGTGGGTCGGGGCGATGCTGACCGATTTCGTTGTCGATCAGTCAGGTCGGCACGCTTTGGCATGACAGCCGCTTGAGTTGGCCTGTTTATCCGTGCATGGTTCGCCTGATGAATCGGATAAGCAGGGGAAAACAAGATGAAAGTCGTCGTGATGGGTGCTGGCGTAATCGGCGTCACCACCGCCTATTACCTTGCCAAGCAAGGTGCCGAGGTAACAGTCCTTGACCGCCAGTCCGGGCCCGGCCTCGAGGCAAGTTTCGCCAACGCCGGAGAGCTTTCTTATGGCATGACCTCCCCTTGGGCCGCCCCCGGCATCCCGCTCAAGGCTGTGAAATGGTTGTTCATGAAGCGCCGCCCCCTGTTCATCTGGCCGCTGATCAGCCCGACGATGTGGAAATGGTGCTATTCGATGCTGCGCAACTGCAATGAGGAAAGCTATCGCATCAACAAAAGCCGTATGGTGCGGATTTCCAACTATTCGCGCGACGTGATGCCCGAATTGATTGCCGAAACCGGCATCGAATATGACGGCCGCGCGCAGGGCACATTGCAGCTTTTCCGCACCGCCAAGCAAATGAGGGATTCCAAGGCCGATCAGGATATCTTGGCCGAATATGACAGCCCCTATGAGGTACTTGGCCGCGACGCCTGTATCGGCGCCGAGCCTGCGCTGGCAGAGGTGCGCGATAAATTCGTCGGCGGGCTGCGCCTGACAGCGGATCGGACCGGCGATTGCCAGATGTTCACCACTGCGCTGGCACAAAAATGCGTCGAGATGGGGGTGGATTTCCAATACGGCAAGAACATCCGCAGCATCGCCGTCGAAGACGGGCGTATCGCAGGGGTGGATGTTGAGGTGGCGGGCCGCATTACCGGTGATGCCTATGTCTGCGCGCTTGGCAGCTATGGCCCCGGCGTTCTCAATCCCATCGGCATCAAGCTGCCGGTCTATCCGGTCAAGGGCTATTCCGTCACCCTGCCCGTCACCGATGATGCCTTTGCCCCACAATCGACCATCATGGACGAAACCCATAAGGTCGCCATAACCCGCTTGGGTGACCGTATCCGCGTGGCAGGCACCGCCGAGATTGCCGGATATTCCAACCGCCTTGGTCCCCATGCCACCGATACCGTGCGCCATGTTATCAGCGATCTGTTCCCGCGGGGTGGTGATTTGACCCAGGCCGAGGGTTGGACCGGCCTGCGCCCCATGACCCCCGACGGCACCCCCGTTTTGGGTGCCAGCCGTTATGACAACCTGTTCCTCAACACTGGCCATGGGACCTTGGGCTGGACAATGGCCTGCGGATCAAGCCGTGCTGTGGCCGATGTGGTGATGGGCAAAACGCCGGAAATCTCATTCAACGGGCTGACGGTGGAGCGTTACGCGTGACCAATGCCATCGCCCTTTGCTGTGACAGGAACTACCTTCCGATCAGTTGCTTTTTGGCCGATCAGATTGCCAACCAGAACCCCCATGCGCCCTTTGATATCTGTATCTGTTCCTCGGAAAAGATGCAGATACCAACCGATCTGGCGGCAAAGGGCGTAAAGTTCCTGCATCTGGACACAGGGCCGGCGCTTGCCAAGCAAAAATCGGTGCACCTGCCTGTCAGCACCTATCTGCGCCTGTGGCTGCCCGATCTTTTGGGCGATACCTATGCCAAAATCCTCTATCTCGATTCCGATATGATGCTGGAGGGCGGCGATCTGGCCGATCTCTTTGCGGTCGATATGCATGGCCGTGCGGTGGCCGCCGTCCGCGATATGCAACAATGGCTGCGCCCCGAAAAACACATCCGCGATTTTCGGCATGCGGGGCTGCCCCCTGCCCCCTATTTTAACGGCGGGGTGGAGCTGTTCGATGTTGAGAAATTCCGGGGTGATCAGATCTTGGAAACCTGCCTGCATCTTGCAAAGGCGCATCCAGACGCCGTGGTGCATCACGATCAATCCCTGCTCAACATCGCGCTTCATCGCAACTGGACAGAGCTGAGCCCCGTCTGGAACTGGCAATGGGCCGGTAAACGGCCTTTGTTCGGGTTGACTGTTCCGCTGCATATTTCGCATTTCGCGGGGGCGGCCAAGCCTTGGGTTGACCCCGACGGCATTTGCCCGCCGCGTTATCTGGAAATGCTGCGCCCCTATCTTGACCGGTATTTCCCCGATTGCGGGCTACTGGGCACCATTGCCCCGCCAAACAACGCAGTGCGAGGGTCGTTCTTGCGCAACACGCTGGAGCATTTTCTGATCATGCGCCGCATACATGCCTATCACGAGCGTTTCGACGGCCCACAGCACAGCATTCCCGTCTCGGCGCTATAAAAAGCTCTGCGGGTCGATATCCACCGCAAGCCGCACGTTATTGGGCAGACGCACCTGCGCGATCCACTCCGATATGGCGGCCTGAAGGGGGGCGTTTTTCTCGGCCTTGATCAACAGGCGCACCCGATGCCGTCCGCGCACGCGGGCGATGGGTGCAGGCGCAGGGCCGAACACCTGCGCGCCGATCTTGCGCAACGGCCCGTCGCGGCGCGCCAGATCCGCGCCGACGTCAAACACCGGCCCCACCTCTGGCCCCGACAGGATAATCCCCGCCATACGCCCATAGGGTGGCACACCGGCCACGCGGCGCTCCTCGGCCTCGGCCTCCCAGAAGGCCTCTTCATCGCCGCCCAGAATGGCGCGGATCACGGGGTGTTCGGGCTGAAAGGTCTGCATCATCGCAACGCCTGGCTTGTCGGCACGCCCGGCCCGCCCTGCAACCTGTCGCATCAGCTGGAACGTACGTTCCGCCGCGCGCAAATCCGATCCGGTCAGCCCAAGGTCGGCATCAATTACCCCCACCAAGGTCAACAGTGGAAAGTTATGCCCCTTGGCCACGATCTGCGTGCCGATGATGATATCGGCCGCCCCAGCGGCGATCTCCTCGATCTGCTCCTTGAGCGCGCGGGCCGAGCCGAACAGATCCGATGACAGCACCGCCACACGCGCCTCGGGGAATAGGGCGATCACCTCTTCGGCCAGACGCTCTACCCCCGGCCCGACAGGCGCCATCTTGCCCGCCACTTGGCATGAGGGGCAGACTTCGGGCATCGGCCGCGTCGCGCCGCATTGGTGGCACATCAGGCGGTTCTGGAACCGGTGTTCCACCATACGCGCATCGCAATCGGTGCAGCTGACCTGCTCACCACAGGCGCGGCACAAGGTTACGGGGGCATAGCCGCGCCGGTTGAGGAAAATCAGCGATTGTTCCCCCGCCGCCACCCGCGCCCGCACAGCCCGTTCCAACGTGGGGGAAATCCAGCGGTTCGTGGGCAGCTTTTCGGCGCGCATATCAATCGCCCGCATATCCGGCATTTCCGCCGCGCCAAAACGTGCGCCCAGATCCAGCCGCCCGTATTTGCCGGTCTTCGCATTGACCCATGATTCCAGCGAGGGCGTGGCCGAGGCCAGAACAATCGCAGACCCCGCAATCGCCGCGCGCAGCACGGCCATATCGCGGGCGTTATACAAGACCCCTTCCTCTTGTTTGTAAGAGGTATCATGTTCCTCATCCACCACGATCAGGCCCAGATCCTGAAACGGCAGAAACAGTGCCGAGCGCGCCCCCGCCACAAATTGCGCACCGCCATTGGCCGCCATCCGCCACAGCCGCCGCCGCTCGGTCATCGTCACGCCCGAATGCCATTCCGCAGGGCGCGCGCCAAAGCGGGCCTCAACCCGGTTGATGAATTCCGACGTCAGCGCAATCTCCGGCAGTAACACCAGGGCCTGCCGCCCTTGGCGCAGACATTCGGCAACCGCCTCCAGATAGACCTCGGTCTTGCCCGAGCCCGTGACACCCTTAAGCAATGTCGCGGAATAGCCGCCCATCGCCACTGATGCGACCAAAGCATCCCCCGCCGTGACCTGATCGCCCGCAAGCCGCACCACCATCGCCGCCGGATCAAGCCGCGGATAGGGCAGATCGCGGGGGGCGTCCTCCTCTAACACCACCCCTGATTTCACAAGGCCCTTGATGACCGAAGGCGTCACCCCCGCCTGATCGGCCAGCTCTTTCAGGGTAAACGCCAGCCCGCCGTATTCGCGCAAGACCTCCAGCACTTTGGTGCGGGCCTCGGTGGCACGGGCCGGCTCCCCCTGCCCCAGCCGGTAAACACGACGGGTAGAGGGCGGGCTGTCCAGCCCCGGCGCGCGGGTGGCAAGGCGCAGCATCGCCGACAAGGGCGTCAGCGTGTAATCGGCCGCACGGGTCAGAAAGGCGCGCATCTCATCGCGCATCGGCGGCACATCCAGCACACGGTAGGCGCTTCGCAATTTGGCCGGATCAACCCCGCCCAGACCAGCCCCCCAGACCACGCCCAAAATCTTGCGCGGGCCAAGCGGCACCTCCAGAAAATCACCCAAGGCGCAACCGCCCTCGGGCGCGCGGTAGTCAAGGATCGGTCCCAGCCCGCGGCCAAAATTCTCGGTCACGGCAACGCCAATCACTTCACCTGCTTGCCACTCCACGCCTTGCCCTTTCTTCGGCTCTTGCTTTGCGCTAATACACCCCCAAGCCTAGCTGTAACACCCAAAGGACACCTGCCATGAAATTCTTTGTCGATACCGCCGATGTGGATGCAATCCGCGAACTCAATGATCTGGGCATGGTGGATGGTGTCACCACCAACCCCTCGCTGATCCTCAAATCAGGCCGCGATATTCTGGAAGTCACCAAAGAGATTTGCAGCTTTGTCTCTGGCCCTGTCTCGGCCGAGGTTGTCGCGCTCAAAGCCGACGAGATGATCGCCGAAGGCCGCAAGCTGGCCGAAATCGCACCCAATATCGCCGTCAAGGTGCCGCTGACATGGGACGGGCTGAAAACCTGTAAGGTGCTGTCGGATGAAGGCCATATGGTCAATGTGACCCTGTGCTTCTCAGCCAATCAGGCCTTGCTGGCCGCCAAGGCGGGTGCGACCTTCATCAGCCCCTTTATCGGGCGTCTGGATGACATCAACCTTGACGGGATGGACCTGATTGCCGACATCCGCGCGATCTATGACAACTACGGGTTTGAAACCCAGATCCTTGCGGCCTCTATCCGTACGGCCAACCATGTGGCGCAATGTGCGCTGGTCGGCGCCGATGTGATGACCGCCCCGCCAAGCGTGATCAAATCGCTGGCAAACCATGTGCTGACCGACAAGGGCTTGGACCAGTTCATGAAAGACTGGGCCAAGACCGGCCAGAAGATCATCTGAACCAGCGCGGTTCCAGTAAAAGGCCGGGTGCATCGCGCGCCCGGCCTTTTGCATTGCAGATTTGCCCCAATCGCCCGCTGAATTCCCCTGCGGTTAAAAAAACATGCGAAATTGCGGGAAAACGCTGATAACATGCGCCAAAACAATAAGGCAGCAGTATGATTGAACAGGATATGCGCGACCGCATCCTCGCGGCACCGGAAACGCTATTAGACGATCAGGATGTGATGCGCGCCCTGATTGCCGCGAATGAGCGCGCGATGGGATCGAACATCGTGGACCTGCGCGGCATCGCGATGGAACGCTTGGAGGGTCGGCTGGACCGACTCGAAGATACCCACCGTTCGGTGATTGCCGCCGCCTATGAAAACCTTGCCGGCACCAATCAGGTGCATCGCGCCATCCTGCAAATGCTGGACCCCTTGGGGTTTGAGGAGTTTTTGCAAAGCCTTGGCACCGATGTTATGCAAACCCTGCGGGTTGATAGCGTGCGTCTGGTGCTGGAATCGGTGCAGGGCAAGGATGATCCGGCGCTGCGCAAGCTGGGCGAGGTGCTTTATGTGGCCGAGCCGGGCTTTATCGCGGAATATATCTCGGGCGGGCGCAATGTCTCGCTGCGGCCCGTGACCTTGCGGCCGGTCCTGATTGCCTCCGACACGCTTTACGGCGAACAGGCCGAGGCTATTCGTTCTGAGGCGTTGATGCGGCTGGACTTTGGCGCGGGGCGTTTGCCGGGGATGCTGGTGCTGGGCGCCGAGGACCCGCATCAGTTCAAACCCACACAAGGCACCGACCTTCTGGCATTTTTCGCCGGTGTGTTTGAGCGGACAATGCGCCGCTGGCTGTCATGAGCCTTGCCATTTCGCCCGCCGCACGCGCGGCCATGGCGGAGTGGCTGGCCCATCTGCGCGCGCTTAACGGGGCGGCGGAGAACACGATCACCGCCTATGCGACAGATGTGAGCGGCTATCTTGCCTTTATGGCACAGCACCGCGGCGGGACCGAGGGGCTGACGGGTCTTGTCACCCTGCCCCAAGCCGATATGCGCGCCTGGATGGCACATGAGCGCGGGCGCGGTGTCAGTGCGCGGTCGCTGGCGCGGGCGCTCTCCTCGGTCAAAGGGTTTACCGCTTGGGTTGCCGACCGCGAGGGGCTTGACGCCACCGCCGCCCTGTCCACCCGCGCGCCGAAATTCCGGCGCAAGCTGCCGCGTCCCTTGGCCGAGGATGCCGCCATGGATGTGCTGGCCACCATTGGCGATGATGCCCGCGAGGACTGGATCGCCGCGCGCGATACCGCTGTGATCACCCTGCTTTATGGCTGCGGGCTGCGCATATCCGAGGCTTTGGGCCTGACGGGTGCCGCCTCCCCCCTGCCGGATGTGTTGCGCATTCACGGCAAGGGCGGCAAGGAACGTCTTGTCCCCGTCCTGCCCGCCGCAAAGCAGGCCGTTGCGACCTATGCCGCCTTGTGCCCCTATGACCTTACGCCCAATGCGCCGCTGTTCAGGGGCGCGCGCGGTGGCGCCTTGAATCCGCGGCTGATCTCCGGCGCGATGGAGCGGGTGCGCGCAAAGCTGGGCCTGCCCGCCACGGCCACGCCACATGCGCTGCGCCACTCTTTTGCGACCCATCTGCTCAGTGCAGGCGGGGACTTGCGCACCATTCAGGAATTGCTTGGCCATGCATCCCTTTCCACGACCCAAGCCTATACTGCGGTTGATACTGCCCGCCTGATGGAAGTATACGCAAAAGCACATCCACGCGCCTGACACCAAAAATATCGGAAAACACCTCATTTATGTCCCTAAAAATCAAAGCTCTTTTGGTGCACCTGTTCACAGCAACCGGTGCCGTTCTGGCAATGCTGGCGATGCTGGCGGCAGTAGATGAAAACTGGAGCCTGATGTTTTGGTGGCTGGTCATCGCCTTGGTGGTGGATGGAATCGACGGACCGCTGGCGCGGCGCTATGACGTCAAAACCAATTTCCCCACCTATGACGGCGTGCTGCTCGATCTGATTATCGACTATCTGACTTATGTGTTTATTCCGGCCTTTGCGCTTTTTCGGTCGGGGTTGCTGCCCGATTGGACCGGCTGGCTTATCATCATCGCTATCACCTATGGGTCGGTGATCTATTTCGTCGATACGCGCATGAAAACAAAGGATTGCTCCTTTGCAGGCTTTCCCGGATGCTGGAATATGTTCGTGCTGGTGATGTTTGCCCTGCAACCTGGATATTGGGTCATTCTGGGCCTTGTGATCGCGCTGACGATTGCAATGTTCACCAACCTCAAGTTCATCCACCCGACACGGACAAAGCGCTGGCTGCCCTTGTCACTGTCGATGGCTTTGGGCTGGACGTTCTTTGCGGGCTGGGCCACATGGGTGGATTTCCATCCCGAAAGCTGGGCTATCTGGGGGCTGATTGTTACTTCGTTTTACCTGACATTCGCAGGCATCGCGCAACAGATCATCCCCGAACGCGCCTAGATCAAAAAGCCGCCCGCCCCTTCCAGTTTCAACAAGGCGATCTTGGTTTCCACGCCCCCCGGCGCGGAAAACCCGCCAAGCCCACCGGCCCCAAGCACACGGTGGCAGGGGATCAGGATCGGAATCGGATTGGCCCCGCAGGCCTGCCCGATGGCCTGTGCCGGTCGGCCCAACTCCTTGGCCAGATCGCCATAGCTGCGGGTCTCGCCATAAGGAATGGCCGCCAGCGCCTTGCGCATCTGTTCCTGAAAACCGCTGCCAAAATCAAGCGGCAACTCGAACGCCTGCCGCTCTTTGGCGAAATACTGGTCAAGCTGGCGGCAGGCCTCACGCAGCAAGGGCGTCGGGTCTGAACGACGCGCAGCCCAGTCGATACGGGTGATGACCCCGCCCTCTTCGACCACGGCAAAGGGACCGTAGGGGGAATGGTAGACCGCCTGTTTCATGCCTAACCCCTTGCAAAAAGGGGGCGCGAACGCCCCCCGTATATCAGCCGAGCGCCGCGTTACAACGCGCACAGGTGCCGGGGTGTTTATGGGTGCCGACATCGGGCAGAATCTGCCAACAGCGCACGCATTTTTCACCCGCGGCCATCTCAAAAACCACGGCCACACCGGGTACTTCGGGCAACGAAACGCCTCGGCCGGGGCCGGATCACTGGTCAGCTCCACACCCGAGGTGATGCTCAGTTCCGCGAAATCCACCGATTTCATTGCTGCCAGCAAATTGGGGTCTTCGACATGCACCACAGGGGCCGCCTCAAGGCTGGCACCGATCACCTTGGCGCTGCGCTGCACCTCAAGGGCTGCAATCGTGGCACGGCGCGCCGCACGCAGCCCGACCCATTTCGCCGCCAGTTCGGGGTTGAGCCAATCATTCGGCGTCTCGGGCATATCCTGCAAATGGACAGAGCTATCCTCACCCGGAAAGCGCGAGAGCCAGACATCTTCCATCGTAAAGACCAGAATCGGCGCAAGCCATGTGGTCAAACGGTGGAACAACAGATCCAGCACGGTACGCGCGGAACGGCGCCGCAGGCTGTCGGCCGCATCGCAGTAAAGCGCGTCCTTGCGCACGTCAAAGAACACCGCCGAAAGATCGGTCGTCGCAAAGGTGAACAGCTTTTGGAACACGCCCTGAAAATCAAACGCGCCATAGCCCTTGCGCACCTCGACATCCAGCTCGGCCAAACGGTGCAGCACCCATTGCTCCAGCTCGGGCATATCCTTGACATCAACCCGTTCGGCATCGGTAAAGCCCGCGAGATTGCCCAGAATAAAGCGCATCGTGTTGCGCAAACGGCGATAGCTGTCCGCCGTGCCTTTCAGGATTTCCTTACCGATACGCTGATCCACGGTGTAATCGGTCTGTGCCACCCAAAGCCGCAAGATATCGGCACCGTATTGTTTGATGATTTCCTCTGGCACTACGGTATTGCCGATGGATTTGGACATCTTCATGCCCTTTTCGTCCAGCGTAAACCCGTGGGTTACAACGTTGCGGTAAGGCGCGCGGCCAAGTGTGCCGCAAGCCTGAAGCAACGACGAATGGAACCAGCCGCGATGCTGGTCGGTGCCTTCCAGATAGACATCGGCAATCCCGTCCGCCGTCCCGTCAGGCCGGTCGCGCAGCACGAAAGCATGGGTGGAGCCTGAATCGAACCAAACATCCAGAACATCAAAAATCTGATCATAGGCGTCAGGATCATGCAGCCCATCAAGGGTTTTTTCCTTGAAGCCTTGCACATACCAAACATCGGCGCCCTCGGCCTCGAAGGCCGCAAGGATCCGCTGGTTCACCGCATCATCGCGCAGCAGGAAATCCGCATCCGTCGGTTTCGCACCGCGTTTGACGAAACAGGTCAGTGGCACACCCCAGGCACGTTGCCGCGACAGCACCCAATCGGGCCGCGCCTCGATCATCGAATACAGCCGGTTGCGCCCAGTTTGCGGCGTCCATTTCACGATGCTGTCGATAGAGGTCAACGCACGGCTGCGGATGGTATCGCCGTTCTCGCCCATGCCGTCGTCCAGCTTCTTGTCGATGGCGACAAACCATTGCGGCGTGTTGCGGTAGATCACCGGCGCCTTGGACCGCCATGAATGCGGATAAGAGTGTTTCACCTTGCCCTTGGCCAACAAGCCGCCCGCATAGGCCAACTGCTTGATCACCTCGACATTGGCGGGGCCGTCCTTACCATCGGGATTGATGATGGTCTTGCCGCCAAAGATCGGCAGATCCTTGCGATAAGAGCCGTCCGGCTCAACGTTATAGGTCATCGGCAGGCCGAATTTCAGACCGACCTGATAGTCGTCATCCCCGTGGCTTGGCGCGGTATGCACAAAGCCCGTACCCGCATCATCGGTGACGTGATCGCCCGGCAACAATGGGACGTCGAAATCCCATTCGCCTTTCGCACCTTCGACACCGCGGAACGGGTGGGCAAGGGTCATTCCCTTTAACTCATCCGGCGACACATCGCGCAGGCGCGTGACCATGCCCTCTTCCAGCTTGGCGGCGGCAAAGACCGAGGCGGCAAGCGCATCGCCAAGGATGATCTTTTCCCCGACCTTTGCTTGCGGATTTTCAGGCGCATCGGTGATTTCATAAAGCCCGTAAGCGATACCGGGACCAAAGCAGACCGCCCGGTTTTGCGGGATGGTCCAAGGCGTCGTGGTCCAGATCACCACGGTCAGGTTTTCCTCACCCACCACCTTGAAGCGCACCCAGATCGTGTGGCTGGTGTGGTCGTGATATTCCACCTCGGCCTCGGCCAGCGCGGTTTTCTCAACCGGTGACCACATGACGGGTTTGGAGCCTTGGTACAGTGAGCCGTTCATCAGGAATTTCATGAATTCCTCGGCGATCACCCGTTCGGCGTGGAAATTCATCGTCAGATAGGGATCGGCCCAATTGCCCGCAACACCCAGACGTTTGAACTCATCGCGCTGGATATCCACCCAACCGGCGGCGAAATTGCGGCATTCCTGACGGAAGGCGACGGTGTCGACATCGTCCTTATCAAGACCTTTTGCGCGGTATTGCTCCTCGATCTTCCACTCGATCGGCAGGCCGTGACAATCCCAACCCGGCACATAGCGCGCGTCAAACCCCATCATCTGATGCGAGCGCACCACCATATCCTTGATGGTCTTGTTGAGCGCGTGACCGATGTGCAAATGGCCGTTGGCATAGGGAGGGCCGTCATGCAGCGTAAAGGGCTTGCGGCCGGTCTTTTCGCGCAGGCGATCATAGATGCCGATCTTTTCCCAATGGGCCAGCCATTCGGGTTCGCGCATAGGCAGGCCCGCGCGCATCGGGAAATCGGTTTCGGGCAGAAAAACACTGTCTTTATAGTCTGGGGTGGCGGCGCACATGGGCGTTTCCTTACGGATCAAAATGATGGGGGACAGGCGAAAACGAGGCCGCGCAGAGGCTGGCGGCAAATGGCATCCCGGCGGCTGAACGGATCAGATCGCCGGGCCGCTAATTCGTATTGTTTTCGCGTATAGCTGTCGCATATCCGGGGTTATACGCCCGGTTGCACGCTTGGTCCAGCCATGCAATGCATGGATTTTGTAGCAATGCTATCCACGCTTGGTCATGGCCGATGAAACGCCGTCAAACACACCTGCCAAGGCGCGGCTCATCAGGTTAGAGACCTTGGGACGCGGCAGGGCGTTGAACGCCATCGGGCGGCACAGCTCCATCGCGGCCACGCCGACACGGGCGGTCAGGGCGCCGTTCACCACCCCCTCGCCAAAGCGCCGCGAGAGTTTGCTAAGCACCCCGCCGCCTGCGACCGATCCGATCAGGTCATCCCCAAGCGCCAGCGCGCCCGTGGCCAGCAGATGGGAAAACACGCGGCGCAACAGCTTGAAACTGCCCAAAGTGCCAGACCGCCCGCCATAGATCACCGCGATCTTGCGGATCATCGAGAGGTTCGCAAAAAGCGCCACCGCCACATCCGCAAGCGCCAAAGGCACAAGCGCCGTCACCGTCGCCACACGGCGGGCGGCGGCCTCTATCTCGGCGCGGGCGGCCAGATCCAGCGGGGCCAGAAGCTCGGCCTCGGTCAGATTCAGCAAAGCATCGGCATCCAGAACCTCGGCGCGGCGCTCGGCCAGATTGGCCGCGCCCCAACGCAGGTCGGGACGGGATTTATAAAGACCCAGCAGGTGATCCGTGGCCTTGCCCGCTGTTTTCAGATCGCCCGCCTTACGGGCCACCGCCACCTCGGCGCGCAACCCGTCCAGACGGCCAAGGCGGTAAAACCCCAACCCCTCACGAATAGCCAACGCCACCAGCGCCACAACCGCCAGCCCCGTCAGCCCAAAGGCCAGCCAGCCCAGCCATGTGTTGCGCGCCAAAAGCCCCGCCACGAAATCATAGACCGCGACCGAGATCATCAGGCTGAACAAGGCCCCCAAGGCCCAGACCGCAAAGCGCGTGATCGGCGAGGGCCGCGCCACGGCCAAAGCCGCCGCTGCCTTGACGGCGCGCCCGTCCGGCAGGCCCAGATCAGGCACTGGCGGCGCATCAGACGGGGTCAGCGTCGGGGTATCGTCAAGGTCGATCAATACAGGTTTTGCCATGTCAATTCCTTAGCCCAGCCGGTCCGACAACAGAAAATCCGCAGCCCGGTCCAGCCGGATATGGGGCGGCCCGTCACCGGGGCGCAAGGTCAGGCGGGCGGGCGCAAACGACATGATGGAGTAATCCGCATCCAGCCAGGCCGCCTCTCCCTTGCGGGCGGGGGTCAACAGGTGGTTGGGGTCCTCGGGCAACTGGCCTGCATACATCGCCGCCTGTTTTCCGGTCTCCAGCAAGGTGCCCCGCACCAGATCGAGGGTGGCGCCATTGTGTGCGCGGGTTTCCTCAACGGTGGCGCGCAGGGCGGCCAGCGACATCGCGCGGGTTTCGGCACCGGCAAAGGCGGCACGGTCACGCGCCTCACGCAAGAGCGCCTCGGTAATCGCGGTCAGACGCGGGTGTTGGGAATGATGCAGATGATCCGCCTTGGTCGCGGCGAACAGGATCTTATCCACCCGTTTGCCCAGCAACAAAGACTTCAGAAACCCGTTACTGCCGGGCCTGAACGCGCCTAGAATTTCGGCCATGGTGCGGCGCATATCCTCAAGCGCCATCGGGCCTGCATGGATCGCGCCCAGCACATCCATCAGCACCACCTGTCGGTCGATCCGCGCGAAGTGGTCGCGAAAGAAGGGTTTGACCACGCGGGATTTATAGGCCTCAAATCGGCGGTCCATTTCGCGCCAAAGACTGCCGCGCGGGGCCTCCAGCGGCTTGGGCAAAGGCGCAAAGGTCAGGACCGGGCTGCCCGCCAGATCGCCGGGCAACAAGAATCGCCCCGGCGTGCAATCGGACCAGCCCGCCGCCCGCGCCTCCTGCAAATAGGCGGTGAAACTGGCGGCGAGCGCTTGGGCGCGCGGCTCTTGCAGCTTGAGGCTGGCATCCTCGGCGCGGGCCTCTGCCATAAAATCTTCGGCCTGTGTGCGGTGGGCGATACGTTCCAGCGTGGCCTCGGACCACTCGGCATAGGTTTTGCCCATAAGCGACAGATCCAGCAGCCATTCGCCGGGATAATCGATGATATCCAGATGAATAGTACGCGGGCCCCGCAAACTGCCCAATAACCCCGCAGGCTGCACACGCAACGACAGGCGCAGCTCTGATATCGCACGGGTAGAGGCGGGCCAATGGGGCGTGGCCCCCGTGATCGCACCCAGATGCGTCTCATAGTCAAAACGGGGCAAGGTATCATCGGGCTGGGGCTGCAAGAACGCAGCCTCTACCCTTGTGGCCGCGCCAAATTGCGGCATCCGCCCGCGGTCAAGAAGATTGGCCACAAGGCTGGTGATAAACACCGTCTTGCCCGCCCGCGAAAGCCCGGTCACGCCCAGCCGGATCACCGGCTCGAACAGTGCCTCGGATACGCCGGAAATCGCGGTCTCGGCACTGCGGCTGATGCCATCTGTTAGTCTACCCAGCACGAAATGCCCCTTATCTTTGCGCCCAAGATAGGCACTCAGCCAGCGGGATCAAAGAGGGAAAGCGGTATAGAGGGGCTTGTCAGGGCAAATCGGGCAAGGTAACGCAAGGCCCATGCCACGCTATGCACTGAAAATCGAATATGACGGCGGCCCGTTCAACGGCTGGCAACGGCAGGCCGAAGGGCAGTTGACGGTGCAGGGTGCGATTGAGGCGGCCCTTGCCAAGCTCGAACCCGGCCCCCACACCATTGGCGCCGCCGGTCGAACCGATGCGGGCGTGCATGCGCTGGGACAGGTGGCCCATTGCGATCTGGCCAAGGATTGGGACCCGTTCCGACTGGGCGGGGCGATCAACGCCCATCTGCGCCCTTTGCCGGTCAGTATCGTGGCCTGCGCGCAGGTTTCGGATGATTTCCACGCGCGGTTTTCCGCGGTTGAGCGGCGGTACTTGTTCCGGCTGGTGGCGCGGCGGGCGCCGGTGACCCATGACCGCGGGCTTGTCTGGCAGGTCGGGCATGATCTGGACGTGGCGGCGATGCGCGCGGGGGCGGCCCATCTGATCGGCCTGCATGATTTCACCACCTTTAGGTCCAGCATGTGCCAATCGGCCTCTCCGGTCAAAACGCTGGATGAGATTACGATCACCCAGGTCGATTATCCCGGCGGACAGGAATACCGCTTTGCGCTGCGGGCACGGTCATTCCTGCACAATCAGGTCCGATCCATCGTCGGCACGCTGGAACGTGTTGGCGCGTGCAGTTGGGACCCCGACCAGGTGCGCCAAGTGCTGGAGGCGGCGCATCGCCCCGCCTGCGGCCCGGTCTGCCCGCCGCAAGGGCTGTACCTGCGTGAGGCCGGTTATCCGGTGGATCCCTTCGCCTGAAGATCAGTTCAGATCCTTGAGCAGTCGGCCATGGCGGCGCATCTCGGCCAGAACATCGCCAAAACTGTTGAGGTCCCTCCCCTTGAGCATCGGCAGCAGCTTCAGGAACGCATCCGCCGTGGCGACCGTATCGCCAATGGCGGTATGGCGCGCCTCTTCGGGGATGGTGATCGACAGGCGATGCGTCAGCGCATCGAGGCTGTGATCCTCATGCTGGCCGAACACCACCGCCGAGAGCAGAACCGTATCGAGGATCGGGTTGTCAAAACGCGCGCCGATACTGGCCTCATTGCGGCGCAGGAATTCCATATCAAAGGGCGCGTTATGGGCGATCAGCACCGCCCCTTGCGCAAACCTGTGAAAGGCCCGGCCCACGGTGCCGATATCGGGGGCATCCTGCACCATCGCCTCGGTGATACCATGCACCGCCGTTGAGGCCGCAGGAATAGAGCGCCCCGGATTGACCAAAGTGTCAAACACCTCGGATGCCACACGTTTGCCGTTGACGATACGCACCGCCGCGATCTGCACGATCTCATCGCCTTGCGCGGGCAAAAGCCCCGTGGTTTCGGTATCAAACACCACATAGGTCAGATCCGACAACGCGGTATCGGCAACCGCCTCGCTGCGAGCCTTGCCCAAGAGGTCGAAATCATAGACCACAGCGCGGGCGATCGGCTTGGGGCGCGGACCGCTGCGCCGTGCAATGCGCAAGGGCAGGCAGATGGCTTGGCGGCCCCCGGCATCGGTTTCGGGCCAGATCTCGGTTGCATGCCCTGTCAGCACATGCCGCCCGGTCACGCCGGGCACATCGGCATCCAGCACCGATTCCAACCAGCCCTCCAAAGGAGCCAACAGCAGGGGCGCGCCGTCCCAACACAGGCGCAGCAGGGCGTTGCCGCTGTCTTCCTCTACGGTCAAAGCGAATTCCTTGACCTCATGCAGTTCGGCCACGCCGGTTGCCAGACGTGCCAAAAGCCCGACCACCTCAAACCCGTCACCGCGCAGCAAAAGGGGCACATCGCAGGCCTTAAGGGTCAGGCCCTGCGCCTCTAGCTTGGCGCGCAGACTGTCGGCAATATCGGCCACACGCAGGGGGGAGCGCGGGATAGCCTCGGGGCGGCCCTCCTCTTGTTGGGCGGCCAGATCGGTGACGGTTGCGGTCAGGCTTTCGGCCTCGGCGCGCAGGGCTGTGTCCATCGCGGCAGGGGGCGGCGTGCCTCGGGGCAGCACCGACAGCAAGGCGCGCAGATTGGCGGCAGGGCGGCGGATACGGTCCAGCACATCCGCCAGAAGCGCCTCTCGCTTGGCATGGGCGGCCAGATCGGCGGTGACATCGCGCAGGGTCAACACATAGCCCGGCGCGGCACTGTCATCCGGTAAAAGCCGCATCCGCGCGGCAAGGATCTCTGCCCCGTGGCGGGTCGCACAAAGCAGATCCGAGGCGGCATCGGCATCCTCGGCCTCGATCAGGCGGCGGTGGGCGTGGCGGATCGGCCCTTCGCGCAGGTAGTCAAAGAGGTTACGGTCCAGCCCCGGCCCCTGATCCGCCCCGATCAGATCCACCGCAGTGCCGTTGTAAAACACCAGCTGATGATCGCCTGAACATAAGATAACCCCCACCGGCACATCCGACAACAGTGCTGCAAGCCGGTCCTTTTCCGCCGACAGGCGGGTGGTTTCGCGGGCGACTGATTCGGCCAGCGCATTGCGCGTTTCCGACAGGGTAAGGGCAGTGGCCTGGGCCGCGGGGGCCAGATCGCCCAAGTAACGCGCAGCACCTTGGTCCATCTCGCTGTCCACACTGGCATGGGCGCGGGCGCGCAAAGCCCCGGCCAGAAGGACAATCGGCTTGGAGACGTTCACATCAAACAGATACCACACCGCCGCCGTCAGCCCCAGCACGCCAAAGCTGCCGATCACCCCCGCCTGCACAAAGGCATTCAAACTCTCGGCCGATCCAAGCCGCCGGTAGCCAAGGCCAAGGCCCAAGCCCAACAGCACCACGGCCCCGATCCCGAGGGCGGCAAAGAACAAAAACACCCGCAGCCGCAGCGAAAGGTGGTCCAGTGCAAAAGCCTTGGCCTTATCTGTCATCTTCCCCCCAGTTGTCTGTTCAGCCTTCCAGCAAACGCCGCACCTCTGCCCGCAGCTCTCCCAGCTCGAACGGTTTGGAAATGAACCCGTCCGCCCCCAGCGCGAGCCCCTTTTTACGCTCTATCGCAGAGCCGCGCGCAGTCATCATCAAGACCTTGATCGCCCCCATATCGGGGTCCAGCCGCATCGCCTGACAAATCTCATAGCCCGACATCTCCGGCAGCATCACATCGAGCAAGACCAGATCCGGCTGCATCTCACGGATGCGCGGCAGGGCCTCGCTGCCATTGGCGACGCGGTCATGGGAATAGCCTTCGCGCGTCAACAGATAATCCAGCGCGAGGGCAATGTTATCCTCATCCTCCACCACCAAAACGCTGTGCTGTTTTACCTCATCCGACACCATGGCCTTACCCTTTCCGACATGCAGCCTGTAGCAATTCATCATCCGGCCCGACATCCACCCAAGCACCGCCCGAAAGCGTCCCGTCGGGTGCAAGTTCGGCCCCCTCCACCAGATCGGCACGGCGCGACCCCGCGCAATCAAAGGCAAGCGGCACCCGCCGGGTCGGTGCCCAGCGTTGCACCAGCATCACCTCGGCGCGGCGAAAGCGGCTATCCTCAAGGCTGGTGACCATGCCAGTGCGATCAAGTGCTGCAAAACGCAGCGAAACCGGAAAGATATAAGTCCATGGCCGGTAGATCACCTTATCAGTCGGGGTGGACAGGATCACCACATCACCTGGCAAGGCCTCTGTAGTGCGTCCGTACCAGGAATATTCGTTCCAGACCGAAAACAGCAGCATCCCAAGCCCGAAAGCCGCAGGGATTGTCCATTTCGGAATGCGCCCCTTGGTCAGGTGGCGCAGGATGATGACAAACCCCACAAGGCCGCCCCCCGCCGCAAAGGTGGCGATCAGATCCATCAGCATAAGTCGTCCTTACTCATCTACGCGCCCCTCTGGCCTGTCCGATGGCCGATTGCATGGTCCGCACCACGACAAACGCATCGCGCAGATGCGACCGTTCAAAATCCGACAGATCGGAAGGTGCCATAAAGTTATCAGGCTTGCGCCCCGAACGGATCAACCGCGCCTGATTTTCCAGCCGGATCTCGGCGATCATATCATAGGCCTCGATCAGATCGCGCGCCCCGGAGGTAGAGACCACCCCCGCATCCTCGGCCGCCAAGAGCCGCGCGCGTGTGTTCACCGCTGTGCCCCTGCCGATCAACGCATAGACACGGCCCAGATCGGTGACCGGCACCACGCCGCTGTGCTTGAGGTCGATGTGGTTCTTATACTCGCCCGAGCGGATCGTCGCAAACCCCCGCAACAGGCCAAGCGGCGGCGAATGGGTCAAGCTGTTGGCAATCATATGGGCCACAAAGATCGAGTTTTTCGAGGCAAACTCAAGGGTTTCGTCCTGAAGATCGCGGAACAGGCTGACCGCGCCGCCGATAGGGCGCAGGTCGAACATCACGCTGGCCAGCATCTGTGCCTTGGGGTCGGGCTGTGCCACCCACTGACGGAAATAGCCACGCCAGACATGCACGGGTTGGCACCATTGCGGATTGGTCGCCATCATATCGCCGGGGCAATAGAAATACCCCGCCGCATCCAGCCCATCGCTGACAAATTTCGCCAAAGCCGCGAAATAGGGCATATACTCGGGGGTGACGGCATCATCCAGCATCAGACAGTTATCCTGATCCGAAACGCCGGTCTGTTCCTGCCGCCCTTGGGACCCGCAGGCCAGCCACAGATAAGGCACCGGCGGGGGGCCAAGTGCGGCCTCGGCCAGCGTTAGCAGGCGGCGGGTGACGGTATCGGCGATATCGGTGATCAGCCGCGTCACCACCTCATGCGGGCTTTTCGACCCCACAAGCTGTGCCAGAAGCGCAGGAATGCGGCTGGTGACCTCGGCCATTTCCTCCACGGTTTCGGCCATGGCAGCATCGCGCACAAGGCTGGCCGAAGAGACAGCCTGAAACCGTGTCAGATCGGTTTGGGTGACCATACCCACCAGCCGCGTGCCCTCAACCACCGGCAGATGGCCGATGCGACGTTCCAGCATGATATGCAAGATATCAGAGCCAAGATCATCAGGAGAAAGCGTGACCGGATCGCGGGTCATGATGCCCGCAACGGGGCTGTTCGGGTCCAGCCCGATGGCCATCACCTTATTGGTCATATCACGGGTGGTGACGATGCCCTGAAACACACCATCTTCGACAATGCCAAGACTGGAGACATGATGATCGCGCATTTTGGCCGCCGCATTTCGAATGCTAACATCGGGATCTGCCGTAACAGGTTTGCGCGCCATCAGATCTGCAACCTTTTGGGTCGTCAGGTCGGCACCGCGCCCCTCTGAGGTGCGGCCCCGGCTGAAAAACCGGGAAAACGCGGGCGAGTTTGCGATAAGGCGTTTGAAATCCGCGGTCGGCAACACCAATGCCACGGTCTCTTCGGTGCAGCGCGCCGTGGTCACGGCCAGACCGTCGCGCATGATGCCGCGTTCCCCAAAGGAATTTCGGGGGCCCAGCAGCGAGACAAGCCCGCCCGAAGGGTCCAGCACCTCAACCGAGCCGCGCTTGACCAGATACAAGCCGTCAAGCGGCTGGCCGATGTGGTAAATCTCGTCTCCGGCGGCGAATTCGCGGCGATCAAACACGCCCGCGACCTGTGCCAGATCATCCTTTGACAAGGTGTCATAGGGGTGAACGGTTTCCAAAAAGCTGATGATCGCTGCTTGCGTCATATTTTGGTTCGCGTCCTGACATAAAAGGGAAAACACCCCCCGACATGATTGCCGGAGGGTGCGGTGTTTTTAGTGGCCGGTTGCGGCACCGGCACCTCTTGGCACGCGGATGCTTTCAACCAGCTCCTGGATATGTTCAGGTGGCGCTTTGGTGGCGTTAGACACCAGATAGGCCACCGCAAAGTTCACCATCGCACCAACCGCCCCGAAGGAAGTTGATTTGATCGACAGCAACAGCGGATCAGCATCGGTAAAGCTGTTGGTGCCTGCAATGAAGAACCAGCCTTTGTGCAAGAAGATATACACGATGGTCACCAGCAGACCGCCAGCATCCCTGCCACAGCGCCCGAGTTGTTGATGCGCTTGGAGAAGATGCCCATCATCAGTGCCGGGAAGATCGAGGATGCCGCCAGACCAAAGGCAAGCGCCACGGTTTGCGCCGCAAAACCCGGAGGGTTAAGCCCCAGATATGTGGCAACCACGATGGCAACCGACATCGAGATCCGCGCGGCCAGAAGCTCGCCCTTTTCCGAGATGTTCGGGTTCAGCTGACCTTTGATCAAGTCATGGCTGATGGCAGAAGAAATCGCCAGCAACAGACCCGCCGCAGTGGACAGAGCCGCCGCAAGACCACCCGCCGCAATCAACGCGATCACCCAGGATGGCAGGTTCGCGATCTCGGGGTTTGCCAGAACCATGATGTCGTTGTTCACGGTCAGCTCGTTCCCGGCCCAGCCTTTTTCAGCAACAGTTGCGTTGAATGCCTCATTGGTCGACTTGTCGTTGTAGTACTGGATCTTGCCGTCGCCGTTCTTGTCTTCGAACGCCAAGAGGCCTGTCAGCTCCCAGTTCTTCATCCACGCCAGATCAGGTTCGGTCTGGATGGCCTCAAGCGAAAGAGCCTCGCCTGCGGTGCCTTCTGGCCACATGGTATCGGTGATGTTCAGACGGCCCATTGCACCAAGTGCGGGGGCAACCGTGTACAGCAGCGCGATAAACACCAGTGCCCAACCGGCCGAAGACCGCGCATCAGACACCTTTGGAACCGTGAAGAAACGCACGATAACATGCGGCAGACCCGCCGTACCGATCATCAACGACATGGTGAACAGGAACATATTCAACGTAGTGTCGGTGTGGCCGGTATAGGCATTAAAGCCCAGCTCTTGCACGATCTGGTCAAGCTTGGCCAGAAGCGGCATGCCCGATGCAGTATGCTCCGAGAACAGGCCGATCGGTGGCAGGAACTGACCCGTCAGTTGCAGCGAGATGAACACGGCCGGAATGGTGTAGGCGGTGATCAAAACGACATATTGCGCAACCTGCGTGTAGGTGATGCCCTTCATACCGCCAAGAACAGCATAGAAGAACACAACCGCCGCGCCGATAAACAGGCCGGTCGAAACCTCAACCTCCAGAAAGCGCGAGAAGGCAACGCCAACGCCGGTCATCTGGCCGATCACATAGGTCACCGAAGCAACGATCAGGCAGACAACAGCCACCAGACGCGCCGTCGGGCTGTAGAAACGGTCGCCGATGAATTCCGGCACGGTAAACTTGCCGAATTTGCGCAGGTAAGGTGCAAGCAACATCGCCAGCAACACATAGCCGCCGGTCCAGCCCATCAGATAGGCCGAAGTGTCATAGCCGCCAAAAGAGATGATGCCGGCCATAGAGATAAAGGAGGCCGCAGACATCCAGTCCGCACCCGTTGCCATGCCGTTCAGAACCGGGTGAACACCCTGCCCTGCGGCATAAAACTCGGCGGTAGAACCTGCGCGCGCCCAAATGGCGATACCGAAGTAAAGCGCGAAAGTCGCACCAACCACGATAATATTGAGGGTAAACTGATCCATTTTTCTGCTTTCCCTTACTCGTCCACGCCGTGTTCGGCGTCAATTTTGCCCATCTTCCACGCATAGAAGAAGATCAGCACCAAAAAGACCAAGATTGATCCCTGCTGTGCGAACCAGAAGCCCAGATCGGTGCCTCCGACCGAGATACCCGAAAGCATCGGGCGCAGAAGAATGCCAAAGCCGAATGAGCAGGTGAACCAGATGACCAGACTGATAAGAATGATCCTGACGTTTGCTGCCCAATAGGCGTTGGACGATGATTTGTCCGCCATTGCGTATACTCCCTGTTTTTAGTCCCTCACCGCTGTTCCGAAATGGAAAGGCGGCCTTCCCTTCTTAGCCGATCACCTGCGCGACGCGGGCTTGCATGGCTTTGCTCACCGTTGTGATATCTGCCATGGCATCGACTTCTTCCAATACGCCCCTGTCCTTGTAGTAGGCGATAAGCGGTGCCGTCTGGGCGTGATAGGCGTTCAAGCGCGCCCCCGCCGTTTCGGCATTATCGTCGGCGCGGCGTTTGAAGTCCGTACCGCCGCATTTGTCGCAAACCCCTGCTTTTGCAGGCTGTTTGAACGTATCGTGATACCCTTCGCCACAATTGGCGCAGGTATAGCGGCCCGCAACGCGGGCAATCATCGGTGCATCCTCGACCTCCATCGAGATCACCGAATTCACGCGCTGACCGGTGCTGGCAAGCAAGTGGTCAAGCGCCTCGGCCTGCCCCGCGGTGCGGGGAAAGCCGTCAAGAATGACGCCGCGCTTGGTGTCGTCGTCGCCCATACGGTCCCGCAGGATCGCCAGAACGATATCATCCGAAACCAGCCCGCCTGCCTCCATCACCGCTTTGGCCTGTTTGCCCGCCTCGGTTCCGGCGGCCACAGCTGCACGCAGCAAATCGCCCGTCGACAGTTGCACAAGGCCGAATTTTTCCTCCAGCATTCGCGCTTGGGTGCCCTTGCCGGCCCCGGGGGGGCCAAGCAAGATAAAGACTGCGGGGGGTGTTGTTTGCGCCCCCATGTCAGCGCCGGTTCATGCGGTTATTGATAAGCTCATCCACCACCGACGGATCGGCAAGCGTGGATGTATCGCCCAATGCGCCATAATCATTTTCCGCAATCTTGCGCAGAATACGACGCATGATCTTGCCCGAACGCGTCTTGGGCAAGCCTGGCGACCATTGGATCAGATCGGGGCTGGCAATCGGACCGATTTCCTGACGGACCCATTTGACCAGCTCTTTGCGCAGATCATCCGTCGGCTCCACCTCGTTCATCAAGGTGACATAAGCATAGATGCCCTGACCCTTGATTTCATGCGGATAGCCGACCACGGCGGCCTCGGCGACCATCGAATGGGCGACAAGCGCGCTTTCGACCTCGGCGGTGCCCATGCGGTGACCGGAAACGTTAATCACATCATCAACACGGCCCGTAATCCAGTAATAGCCGTCATCGTCGCGGCGGCAGCCGTCACCCGTGAAATAATAGCCCGGATACTGGCTGAAATAGGCCTCTTCAAAGCGGGTGTGATCGCCCCAGAGGGTGCGCATCTGGCCCGGCCAGCTGTCGCTGATGCACAAGACGCCCTCGGCAGCGGTTTCCGTCTGCACCTCGGCGGTTGCCGCATCCAGAACCACAGGCTTGACGCCAAAGAACGGCTTGGTTGCCGATCCCGGCTTTTGCGCAATGGCGCCCGGCAGCGGGGTGATAAGGTGGCCACCGGTTTCGGTCTGCCAGAATGTATCGACGATCGGGCATTTGCCCTTGCCGACATGGGTGTTGTACCAATTCCATGCCTCGGGGTTGATCGGCTCCCCGACGGAACCGAGCAGTTTAAGGCTGGAAAGGTCATGCTTTTCCACCCATTCCGTCCCCTGACCCATCAATGCACGAATGGCGGTGGGCGCAGTGTAGAACTGGTTGACCTTATGCTTGGCGCAAACCTCCCAGAAGCGGCCCGCATCGGGATAGGTCGGAACGCCTTCGAACATGATCGTGGTCGCACCATTGGCCAGCGGGCCATAGATGATATAGCTGTGCCCCGTGACCCAGCCCACATCGGCCGTACACCAGAACACATCGCCGTCATGGTAATCGAACGTCATCTGATGCGTCATCGAGGCATAAACCAGATAGCCGCCCGAGGTATGCACAACGCCCTTGGGTTTACCGGTCGAACCGGAGGTATAGAGGATAAACAGCGGATCCTCGGCGTTCACCTCAACATAGGAACAATAGGGGCTGACCTCGGCCATCTCGGCCTTTACGTCGATATCGCGACCGGAAACCCAAGTGGTCTGATCACCGGTGTGCTTGACGACAAGGCATTTCACCCGGTCATCGCAATGCAGCAGGGCCGCATCGGTATTGGACTTGAGCGCGGTCTTGCGCCCTCCACGGGGGGCGAAATCGGCGGTGATCACGCATTTCGCCTCGGAATCGTTGATCCGGTTTGACAGCGCATCAGGCGAGAAACCCGCAAAAACGATCGAGTGGATGGCCCCGATCCGCGCACAGGCCAGCATGGCATAGGCAGCCTCGGGGATCATCGGCAGGTAAATCACAACGCGGTCACCCTTGGTCACGCCATGCGCCTTGAGCACATTGGCCATGCGGCAGGTGTTTTCCAGCAGTTGCGCATAGGTGATGTGCAGGGCGGGGGTGTCGGGGTGGTCCGGCTCCCAGATGATTGCGGTCTGGTTGGCGCGGGTGGTCATATGGCGGTCAACGCAATTGGCTGACACGTTCAACTGCCCGTCCTCAAACCATTTGATTGATATATTCCCCGGCTCAAAACTGGTGTTCTTTACCTTGGTATAGGGCTTGATCCAGTCAATTCGCTTGCCGTGCTCGGCCCAAAAGGCAGCCGGATCAGCGGCAGAAGCCGAATACATCGCCTCATAACCCGCGGCATCAACATGTGCCGAGGCGGCGAACTCATCAGAAGCGGGATAGACCGTAGGGGCCTGGACGGGCTGCGACATTACAATTCCTCCTCTTTGCGGGCATCACTCTGCCCTGGCGCGAACCATTACAGCCTGTAGCAGCCGCCATGGTCAGGAGTTCACTATAGCGCATCCGTCAAGATTTACGTACTCTTTTTGAAACAATGATATTTCTGTAAATTTATTTACCAAAAGGACAAGTATTTTGTAAATCGTGAAAATTATGACAATTTTTTGACATTGTTTTTCAAAACGATAGGCGTTCACAAAGCGGTGATAAATTATGCCTTTCCGCCTATATCCGGTGCAGTGATGAAAGCTGACCCGAGGTCACGCGTCAAGAGGCAATACCCCGGCGTCCAGCACACAAGCACAGTATTCGTCCAAGTGATTCGACTGATTCGCAGCCCGACGCACCGGGTACGCAGGGCGTTAGACCCGCAAGAAGACCGCTTGCCACACAGCAAGAAGCGGGCCGTTTCCAGCCCGCCCCTATCGCATCTATCCAAGGTTAGTTCGGATTGTCGCAGCGGATCACTGCCTGAACCCTGCCTTTCAGGGCGCGTGGCCAGCGCACGTAGATCTGGCGCGAGTCCACACCTTTTTCGATCTCGACATAGGGCATCGAATAATCAAGCACATTGCCCGCCGTCCGTATCCCGCCCTCGGCCGTAACCGATTGCACGTTACGCGCCCGCGACCCAAAGGGCAAAAAGCCTGCTGTGTCGACAACCCAGGTTTCCGCTTCGGTGTTCTGATCGTGCTGGATCACCACCGGGCTTTGCGTGATCTGGTTCACCCCGTTAAAAGCATTCGCCGCAAAGATCACATTGCGAAAACGGCTGTAGTCCAGCGTTGCATGGGTCGTATCGACCGCCTCTACCCGATCGATATTGCCGTTCACTGTGCGGAACACATTGTCATTGAACGTAAGCCCGTTGATGAAATGGCCCGGTCCGTAAGGTTTGATCATGAAATAGTTGAACGAGATCGACGTATCCGTCGAGGTAAAGATATTCCCCGTCACCGTCAGCCCGCCAAAGGAGTATTCTGAATTAAACTCCGGTGCCGGATCATGCTCATTCCCCCATTCGATATAGCAGTTATCAATGTAATTCCCGGTGATCAGCGTTTTCACATTGGTCGAGGTGAACACGATCCCCGCGCGCCGCACACCCGCCGGCTGGTCATCCCCCTGAAAGAAGTGGTTTCCGATGATCATATTGCCAGACCCTGCCAGAACCGCAAAATGCGCAAAGCGGACGATGCGGTTATCGCGCAGCTTGGGATCATTGGCGTTCACATTCAGCGCAATGGTGGTGCGGTCCTGAACCCGCAACGGCTGCTCGTTCGACAAGAACTGGCACTGGTCTACGAACAGACCCTGACAGCCTTCAAAGATCGAAGTGATGCCACGGTCTTTGGGGCTGTTGAACACGCAATCAGCAAAACGGGTGCCAATACCTGCATAGGGCAACATCACTCCGCTGGAACGGCCATTACATTTGAACTCGATATCGGTCATTTCGAACCGGCCCAAATTAACAAAACCGCTGAAGTCGAGCAGATACTTATAGCGGGTAAATGTATAGTTGCGCGAACCGGCAGCCCCCCAAAGCGGGCGGCTCAGCTCAACCGTGCCCGCACCGACATCCTTGGACGCGACGTAAATCTCACGCCCCACACCCGTTCCTGTCACCCGGGAACCGACAATGATATTGGCCACATTTGCCACATTGGTCAGCCGCATCGCATTTGTTGTCGGCGTATAGGTCGCAACCGATGTCGCGGTTTCGCTTTCCCACTCGGTCGAGATTTCGGCCTCGATCTGCCCGTTGCTCAACACCCGTCGCTGTACAAGCTTGTCCATCCCGGCCACGGCCGCCACATCCACCGGACGGGTCAACAGGACACGTCGGCCGCTCAGATCAAAGGTCGCGTGATCGGTGAAATAGAACAGCACCTGAAGCCCGCGACGAAAGCCCTCTTCCTCATCGCCGAACGCCGCCTCATAGGTATCGAGATTGTAGTCGCGCGTACACGACAGGCGGAACTCATCGGGCATGGAAACCGTACCCTCAAACCGGACCTTGTTATTGAAGGTGACATTCGTATTCAGAAAATACGTCCCCTTGGAGATCAGGATCGAAACCGCATTGGCGCTTGCATAGGTATCGGCGGCATCAAAGGCGGCGGAGTCGTCGGTAACACCATCGCCGCGCGCGCCAAAGTCGCGCACATCCACCCAGTCCATAAGATCACGCAGGAAGGCACCGGTGATATCTTCGATCTCAATATCATCAATCCGCACCACGCCCCCGTTGGCGCCCGTAAGATCCAGACCGAAATGGCCGTAAACCGGGGTCAGCCCCCAAGGCATATCCACACCCGAACGGTTGCCCGTGGCAATAATCGCAGAAACCGTCACGATCTCGCCATAGGTCGTCAGTGTTACCGCCGGCCCCACCTGCGGCACACCCAACACATTTGTGTTATCCGATGCACCGGCCCAACCCGCAATCCGCACCGTTGGGAAATTGCCCGAAACCGCCTTCACCTTGGCAGAGACCCGCAAATACAATCCCGGAATAATCGGCGTCTCACCATAAGATCGCAGCTGCTGGGTGTTCGAGGTTTTCGTCAGTTCCAAACAGCCGCCGAAATCCTGATCCGCCGGCACAAAGGCCGCATTTGCCTGCCCGGCATAGCTGCCCGTTCCCGGCGTGCCGTTTTCACGCGACCACAAGTCAAGCCCAGCTGAAAACGGGGGGGGTGTCAGCACCAGCCCGTCGGTAATCGCCATATTCATCGATCCAAACCCTCATCTTTTTGCGCCAATCGCAAGACGAGCCCAATCCGGGCCTGCCATGACAGCGGCCAGAATGGCGGCATTGGGTTAATTCAGCTTAAGACCAGCGTACGCTGGTACCCGCGCAAGGTCAGTCGCGGGCAGCCATCTGCGCCAGAACCTTGGCAGCGGCACTGTCGGGAGTGGCCTCTCCGCGCGCAACTGCATCGCCTGTGGACTGCATCGCCGCGCGAATATCGGGGTTGGCGGTCAAGGCAGCCAACAGCCCCTGACGCACTTCATCCTCGAACCAGTGACGGGCCTGATCGGCACGGCGGCGCTCCCAGTGGCCATGCTCGCGGCGCCACTCTTTCAGCGCCTGCATCTCTTCCCAGGCTTTTGCAAGACCATCCTCCTCCAGTGCGGAAACGGCCAAAGCCTTGGGGAAATCCGGCGGATCCTGCGGGCGACGGCGCAACAGGCGCAAGGCACCCGAATAATCTGCGCGGGTCCGTGTGGCGGCCGCTTTCAAATCGCCATCAGCCTTGTTGACCAAGATGATATCCGCCATCTCCATGATGCCACGCTTGACGCCTTGCAACTCATCCCCGCCCGCAGGCGCAAGCAGCAGGATGAACAGATCCGACAGTTCCGCGACCACGGTTTCGGATTGCCCGACCCCCACGGTTTCGATCAGCACTACGTCAAATCCCGCCGCCTCACATAAGGCCACTGCCTCACGCGTGCGCCGCGCCACACCGCCCAGATGCGTCCGGCTAGGTGACGGGCGGATAAAGGCCAGCGGTTCACGGCTCAACCGTTCCATCCGGGTTTTGTCGCCAAGGATCGATCCCCCGGACCGTGCCGAACTCGGGTCCACCGCCAGCACTGCCACGCGCAAACCCTGCGCCACCAGCATCAAACCAAAGCTCTCAATAAAGGTCGATTTCCCCACCCCCGGCGTGCCCGAAAGCCCGATCCGCAGCGCTTGCCGCTGTGTGCCGCGCAAGGCATCCGCCAGTTCCAGCGCTTGCGCCCGGTGATCGGCGCGCGCCGATTCCACCAAAGTAATCGCCCGCGCCAAGGCCCGCCGATCGCCCGCTGCTACCTTTTGTGCAAGTTCTGAAACATTCATACGACAGCTCCGGCAAGGTTCCGCTTGTATTCGGACAAGCTGACGCCATTGTCACCCTCTCCGCCATGGTTTGGGGTTTTGTGCCCCGTCCGATCCCTATATGCCAGAGCAAAGGGGAGAAAATGTCCAAAAAGCCGCACTCCACCTCCATAATGCCGCCCCAGAAGGACCGTATGACTGCATCATTTCGCACGCTTGCCGTTAGCCTCATGCTTGTTCTGCCCGGCATCGCCCATGCCCAACGCATAGAGGACAAGGCCACATTTGATGTGGTGATCCGTGGCATCAACGCCGCCTCGCTCGCCTTTTCGGGCGTGGAAGAAGGTAACCGCTATGCCGTCTCCGGCCTGCTCAAAAGCGCCGGAATTGCCGCGATCTTTCGCAAGATCAGCTACCGCGCCACCGCAAAGGGGCGCATAAACGGCACCAGATACACCCCGTCGAGTTATGTCGAAGAGGCCGATAACGGCAAAACACAATCCACCAGCACAATGACCTATTCGCGCGGTATCCCCAATGCGGTGCAATACACCCCGCCTCGCAAGGGCCGTGACAAGGATGTGGACCCCGCCACAATGGGGGGCACCGTCGACACATTGACCGCCCTCTATGCGATTTTGCGCGATGTGGATGCAGGGCAGGAATGCAAGGTTTCGCTGAAAATGTACGATGGCCGCTATGTCAGCTCCATCGCCCTTGCCAATCTGTCAAAGCAAGGGAACGCGGTGATCTGTTCGGGCCAATACATCCGCATCCAAGGCTTTTCCGCCGAGGAAATGGCCGAGCGCACCGTCTTTCCCTTTACCCTGACCTATCAGCCGCTGGACAATGGCCGGATGCGGGTTACCGAAGTGGCGATGCAATCCATCTATGGTAAAGCGGCGATGAAACGCCGATAAGAGCCTCGTGAAACCAACTGCCCCCCTCCCAATTGATGAGGCGTTGCCCCGTCTGCTGAACGCCCTGCGCGCCCGCAATATGGCCGTGCTTCAGGCCCCCCCCGGTGCCGGCAAAACCACCCGCGTGCCCTTGGCAATGCTGGAGGCCAAGCTCTGCTCCGGCCGTATCCTAATGCTGGAGCCGCGACGCCTTGCTGCGCGAACCTCGGCGGAACGGATGGCCGAAACGCTGGGCGAACCGGTAGGGCAAACGGTCGGTTACCGTGTGCGCGGTGAGGCAAAGGTCAGCCGCGCCACCAGAATCGAGGTGGTCACCGAGGGCATCCTGACGCGTATGATCCAATCGGACCCCGGCCTTGACGGCATCGGCGCGCTGATATTCGACGAATTCCACGAGCGCAGCCTGAACGCCGATCTTGGCCTTGCCCTCTCGCTGGAAATCCGCAGCGCCCTGCGCGAAGATCTTCTGCTTTTGGTCATGTCCGCCACGCTGGATGCCGCCCCCGTTGCGGCATTGATGGGCGACGCACCGTTGATCACATCCGAGGGCCGCGCCTTTCCGGTGGAAACCCGCTGGCTGCCCCGCCCCCTTCCCGCCCGCGCGCGGCTGGAAACCGAGACCGCCGCCCTTATCCTGCAGGCGCTAAAGGAATGCCCCGAGGGCGGCTTGTTGACCTTTCTGCCGGGCGAGGGCGAGATCCGGCGCACTGAATCCGCGCTGAAAAACCACCTCCCCGAGGGGTGCACAATCCGGCCCCTGTTTGGCAATATGAGCTTTGCCGGCCAGCGCGCCGCCCTTGCCCCCCAAGCTTCGGGGCGCAAGATCGTGCTGGCCACCGCCATTGCCGAAACCTCATTGACGCTGCCCGATATCCGCGTGGTGGTGGATGCGGGCCGGTCACGCCGCGCGCGGTTTGATCCCAACTCCGGCATGTCGCGCCTTGTCACCGAACGCGTCACCAAGGCCGAGGCCGAGCAACGGCGCGGCCGCGCGGGCCGTGTGGCGCAAGGCACCTGTTACCGGCTTTGGACCAAAGGCGAGGAAGGCGGGCTTGCCCCCTTCCCCCCCGCTGAAATTGAGGCCGCCGATTTGACCCCCTTGGCGCTTGAACTCGCGCTTTGGGGCAGCGCCGAGGGGCTGGGGTTTCTGACCCCGCCAAATCCGGGCGTGATGGCCGAGGCGCAAACCCTTCTCACCTCACTCGGCGCGCTCAAAGACGGGCGGATCACCGACCACGGGCGCGCCTTGGCAGCCCTGCCGTTGCACCCCCGTCTTGGCCATATGCTCCAAACCGCAGGGGGCGGGCCGGATGCCGCAACGCTGGCCGCCCTTTTGGCCGAGCGCGACCCCTTGCGCGGTGCCCCGCCCGATCTGGGACGACGGGTCGCGGCCATCACCAACCCGCGGACAGCGGCCGAAAACAATGCCGACCGCGGCGTGATCGAGCGCATCAAGCAAGAGGCCAAGCGCCTGAAACGGCGTGACAAACCCAGCGATCTCAGCACCGCCCAGCTTGCCGCCCTCGCCTATCCCGACCGCATCGGGATGCGCCGCAAAGGTGATGCCCTGCGCTTTATCCTGTCGGGTGGCAAAGGGGCGATCATGGAGGAAGGCGCACCGCTGGCCAATCACCGCCTGATCGTCGCCACCGATCTGGACGGCGACACCCGCGAGGCCCGCATCCGCCAAGCCGCCCCCCTGATGGATGCCGAATTGCGCGCGCTTTACGCCGATCAGCTTACATGGGTGGACGTCTGCGAATGGTCGCGCCGCGATGGCAAGATCATCGCACGGCGACAAGAGCGTTTCGGGGCGTTGACCCTGGACGACCGGATCTGGCCCGATGCCCCGCCAGAGGCCATGGCGCGCGCCGGTTTTGACGGCCTGCGGGTGATCGGCCTGCCGTGGACGCCCGCCGCCGCGCGGTTCAGGGCGCGGGTGGATCTGTGCCGCCAAGACGGAAGCGCGCTGCCGGATCTGTCGGATGCCGCCCTGCTGGAAAACCCCGATTGGTTGCTGCCCTATCTGAGCGGGTTGAAATCCGAAGGTCAGCTGCGCAATCTGGATCTGACGGACGCCCTGCGCGCCTATCTCGGGTGGGATGCGATCCAGCTTCTGGACCGGCTGACGCCGAGCCATTTCACGACCCCCTTGGGTCGCCGCATCCCGATAAACTATGACGGTGAGGCACCGGAGATCGAACTGCGCCTGCAAGAGATGTTTGGCGTAACGACACACCCTTGTGTCGGACCAAAGGCGCTGCCGCTGCGTATCACGCTCTTGTCGCCGGGCGGTAAACCCGTGCAGGTCACGATGGATTTGCCGGGGTTCTGGACCAATTCCTATGCCGATGTGCGCAAGGATATGCGGGGGCGCTATCCGCGCCACCCCTGGCCCGAAGACCCCCGAGATGCCGACCCGACCCTGCGCGCCAAGCCTCGCGGGACGTGACCTAGACGCCCAAGCACCAGCGCATAACCGCCTTTTGCGCGTGCAGCCGGTTTTCCGCCTCATCAAAGACCACCGAATGCGGGCCGTCCATGATCGCCGATGTCGCCTCGTCATTGCGGTGCGCAGGCAGGCAATGCATGAACAGCGCGTCCGGCTTGGCCAGCGCCATCAAGGCCTCATTCACCTGATAACCGCGAAGTTGGTTATGACGCCGCTCTTTGGCCGATTCCGGGTCATGCATCGACACCCAAGTGTCCGTCACCACCAGATCAGCCCCCGCAACGGCCTTGGCCGGATCACGCTCTACCGCTATATTCACACCCTTGTCGCGGGCGAAATTCAGCCATTCCGCCTCAGGGTCCAGGGTTTTCGGGCCGGTAAAGGTGAAATCGAAACCGAACTGCCCCGCCGCATGCAAGAAGCTGGCAGCGACATTATTGCCATCCCCGCACCAGACCACTTTCTTGCCCGCAATCGGGCCGCGATGTTCCTCATAGGTCATCACATCGGCCATGATCTGACATGGATGCGTGCGGTTCGTCAGCCCGTTGATCACCGGCACAGTGGCGTGTTCGGCCATCTCTTGCAAGGTGGCCTCCTCGAACGTACGGATCATGATCAGATCGACATAGCGCGACAAAACGCGGGCGGTATCGGCGATGGTCTCTCCGTGGCCCAACTGCATTTCCTTGCCCGAAAGCACCATCGTCTGTCCGCCCAGCTGGCGCACGCCGACATCAAAAGAAACGCGCGTCCGGGTAGAGGGTTTCTCAAAAATCAGCGCGACCATATGGCCCGCAAGCGGCTGGTCATCATCCGGCGTGCCCTTGGGGCGACCATTACGCGCCGCCTTCATCGCATGGGCGCTGTCGATCATTGCCCGAAGGTCTGCGGCACTTGTGGTGTGGATATCAAGGAAATCAGTCATATTTTGCTTTCTGGGACGAAACACTGGCGCCCGCCCCCGGGGATATTTGCCGGAATGTATCAGGACGGGGTGAAAGAGGATGCGGCGCGATCAAGGCGGGCCAAAGCCTCGGTTATATCCGCATCAGGGATATTGAGCGCGGGCAGCAAACGGATGACATTATCGGCCGCAGGCACCGTCAGCAGGTTCTGGGCATAATTTGCGGCAACGATATCGGCGTTTGGGGCCTTGCATTTCAGCCCCAGCATCAACCCGGTCCCGCGCACGTCCTCGAACACCTCGGGATATGACGCGACAAGCCCCTCTAGCCCCTGCCGGAACAGCGCGGCCTTGCGGTTGACCTCGGCCAGAAAGGCGGGATCAGCCACAATCTCCATCACGCGCGCGCCCACGGCACAGCCCAAAGGATTGCCGCCATAGGTGGAGCCATGCGTTCCTGCAACCATGCCCGAGGCCGCATTTTCCGTGGCCAGCACCGCCCCCAAGGGAAAGCCGCCGCCGATGCCCTTGGCAACCATCATGATATCAGGCGTAACCCCCGCCCATTCATGCGCAAACAGCCTGCCCGACCGGCCAACGCCGCATTGCACCTCATCGAAAATAACCAGCGCGCCGACCTCATCGCAGATCTCCCGCAGCCCCTTCAGATAGGCGTCCGGCAACACCCGGATGCCGCCCTCGCCCTGAATGGGTTCAAGCATCACGGCGGCGATTTTATCCGAGATCGCAGATTGCAGCGCCTCAAGATCGCCAAAGGGCAAGGTCGTGAACCCCGGCATCAACGGGCCATAGCCCTTGACCATCTTCTCCGCCCCCGAGGCCGCGATGGCCCCCGTGGAACGGCCATGGAACGCGCCCTCGAATGTCAGGATCTGGGTCCGCTCCGGCTGGCCTTTCTCAAACCAGTATTTGCGGGCCATCTTGATCGCCAGCTCGGCCGCCTCGGTCCCTGAATTCGTCAAAAACACCGTATCGGCAAAACTGTTATCGACCAGCATATCCGCCAGTTTTTCCTGCTGCGGGATCTGATACAGGTTTGAGACATGCCAAAGCTGCTCCGCCTGCGCGGTCAGTGTCGCGACCAGATCGGGATGCGCATGCCCCAGCACGTTCACCGCAATCCCCGCGCCCAGATCAAGATATCGCGCGCCCTCCACCGTGGTCAGCCACGACCCTTCGCCCTTGGCAAATGCCAGAGGCGCACGATTATAGGTGGGCAATACAGAAGGGATCATTGCTATATCCTTTTGTGAAGGGTCAAGCCGTGCCAAAAGCAGGCCGCCAAGTCAACGCATATATGAAATTGAAGATGCCAAAACGGCAAGGGTGATCGGTCGGAAACGCGGGTCAGCGTCGACGTCGGGGCAAGCAAGAAAGGCGGGCCTTGGTGATCATGGATGATTTCGTAGGCCCATCTTACGGGCTTGTAAAGCATGATTTTACCAGTTTCTCCGCCCTACGCACCCCGCCGCCCCTTGTATCCATGGCCTCGGGATTGTATCTATGTCCGTCACAGCCAATTTGGCAAAGGCCCCGCCCCTTTGCCCGCCCCCAACACCGGAGATTAGGCATGTCCTGGACAGATGAGCGTGTTGAAACGCTGAAGAAAATGTGGTCCGAAGGCCAAAGCGCCAGCCAGATCGCCAAGGAATTGGGCGGTGTTACGCGTAATGCCGTCATCGGCAAGGTCCACCGTCTGGGGCTTTCCAACCGTGCGGCCGCCGCGGCCCCTGAAAAGGCAGAGCCAGCGGCCAAAGCAGCCCCGCCCAAGCGCGAGGAAGCCCCGGCAGAGCCCGCGCCCAAGCCCGCAGCCCCCGCGCCGCGCGCCGCTGCGACCGCGCCCGTCAATCCGACCATGGCACAGGTGGTCAATAACGTCACCCCGCTGCCGCTGCGCAAATCCATCGTGCCCGCGGGACAGCCATTGCCGCCCCAGCCTTCGGCCAATGAAATCAGCCCCGAAGCACTGGCATCAGTGCGCGAAGTTGAAAAAAGTTCCAAGAAAATCAGCTTGATGGAATTGACCGAACGCACCTGCAAATGGCCGATCGGCGATCCGGCAACTGATGAATTCTGGTTCTGCGGCCTGCCCTCCACACCGGGCAAACCCTATTGTGAGGCACATGTCGGCGTGGCGTTCCAGCCAATGTCCGCACGGCGGGACCGCCGCCGCTAGATCCGGGCCTGCATCCAAACTAAATGAATTGGCCGCCTTCGGGCGGCCTTATTCTTGGCCGGCCAACAAGGCGGAAATTTCCTCGCCAAGGGCAGTCATTTCGGTCGTGGCAGCGGATTTACCAACCTCCAGCACCGCAAGCCCCTTGCCCAGCGTTTCGGCATAGACAACACGTTGCCCCAGACGTGTCGGGGCAACTGCCGCCTCCACCTCTGCGGCGGCTGTTGCGACCTCTTCGGCCAGACGGGTGCCGGATTTCACGCGGTTCAGAACAATCACACAGTGTTTTCCGACCCGTTGCGCCAGATCCACAACCCCGTCCGTTGCCCAAAGGTCCACAAGCGAGGACCCGACAGGCACAAGCACCAGATCGGCGGCACGCAACGCAGGTTTCAGGTCACTGTCCACTTTTGGCGGCGTATCAATGATCACCACGTCATTGGTTCGGCTTAGCTTTTCACATTCATAACCAACACCCCATGCCGAGGCGGTTGCAAATTCCAATCCCGGCTCACCCAGCAATTCGCGCCGCGCCATGAACCATCGCCCCAAAGATCCCTGCGGATCGGTATCAAGGATCGCGACCCGCTTTCCCTGCTTTCCCAAGGCAATGGCCAGATTTACCGCAAGTGTGGTTTTGCCCGCGCCACCCTTTTGCTGGGCTATGGTAATGATATGCGCCATGTGATTCCCTCGTTTCTGCGGCGCAGCATAGCACCGCTTGCAAGGAATTGCATCGGGTCTATTTCCGCGGACAAGAGACCCGCCCCCGCATCTCGCCGCTGTCACCTTGCAAGGTGCTTTCCGCCAGATGGCAGCCCGTCACCTCTTGGACCAAGGCGATCATGGTGGCGCGAATCGCTTGGTGTTCACCGCGCGATGCCCAGCCAAGGCGTATTACCTCTACCTGCCGCCCCTTTTGAAACACCGTATAGTTGCGACCGTCGCGGGTGACATCCGTGCGCACGGCCCCCCACATCTTGGGGTTCGGCTGCGCGCCACATCCGGCCAGAAGAAGGATTAACACAAGGGTTTTCATCGCAAGCGACTATGCAAGTAGACTGGTTAACGCATTCTTAACCACAACAATCCACATCCAAGAAAATTTACGGTGCAAAAGGGAACCGAATACAGACCTCGGGCGTTTTCTTATGCAACCATATCTGAAAGGAAAACCCAATGCGCAGTCCCATGATTATTCTGCCAACCCTCGCGCTGATGCTTTTGACCGCTTGTGAAACAGTGAAGGGTGTCGGCCGTGATGTTGGCAATACCGGAGAAGTGATCACCGAAAGCTCACGCCAGGTGCAACAGGATCTTTAACCCTCTTGCGTGCTTGCTTGCGTGCTTGGCTGTCCATGCCGCAAAGTGGCTCAAGGCCTGTCGCGTAGAAAGCAGGTTTGAACCCGGTCCAACAAGGAGACGTTTCAATGACCCGCTTAACGGCAAAAGATTTCGACCCCAAACTTCTCGAGCTTTATGACTTTTACGCCCATGGCATAATTACAAAACGACAGTTTCTGGATGGCGCGGCAAAGTTTGCCGTGGCTGGGGTGACGGCTGCGACCATTCTGGGCCTGATGTCGCCTGATTATGCCATGGCCGAACAGGTCTCTTTCAACGACCCTGACATCACAGCAGAATACATTACCTATCCCTCACCGCAGGGCCACGGCGAGGTGCGCGGCTATCTGGTGCGCCCCGCTGGTGCAGAAGGCAAATTGCCTGCTGTTGTGGTGGTACATGAAAACCGCGGCCTCAACCCCTATATTGAGGACGTCGCACGGCGCCTTGCCAAGGCGGGCTTTCTTGCACTGGCTCCAGATGGTTTGACCTCGGTGGGCGGTTATCCCGGCAATGATACTGAAGGGCGCGAGCTACAGCAGACCGTCGATCCTGAAAAACTGATGAACGACTTTTTCGCGGCCGTCGAATTCATGATGGCGCATGAGGGTTCGACCGGAAACGTCGGCATTACCGGCTTTTGCTATGGCGGTGGTGTGGCGAATGCTGCGGCTGTTGCCTATCCCGAACTCAAGGCCGCTGTACCTTATTATGGCCGTCAGGCAAGCGCCGAGGATGTGCCGAAAATCCAGGCGCCACTCCTGTTGCATTATGGCGCGTTGGACGAGCGTGTAAACGCGGGCTGGCCTGAATATGAGGCCGCCCTCAAGGAACATGGCAAAACCTATGAGGCCTATATCTATGAAGGGGCCAATCACGGTTTCCACAATGACAGCACCCCACGCTATGATGAGGCGATGGCCGAATTGTCGTGGGACCGCACAATCGCCCACTTCAAGAAATACCTTGCCTAGGGCCGGATAAAGCCACTGTCGACACGGGCTGCACCCCGGCGTTAATTGCGCCGGGGTTGAACCGGTCGCCAGCGCGATCAAGGCTTTTGCGCGCTCTGGTACAACTTAGCCGGTAAATCCGTCGTCATGGATCGCCCCAATACCGCTATCCTAAAAGGACATCATTGCGCGGATCTCATCGCGCGCCTCTGTCACAAGCTTTGCAAAGGCGGTTGTGGGCAGGGCCGCTTGGTCAGCACGATAATGTATTTCAAACGGAATTGGTCCGACGTCGTCGCGCAGCGGGCGACAGATACAACCCACCATGTTAAGCGTCCGGATACAGCCGGGGGCAAGCGATACCCCAAGGCCCGAGCCGACCCCGGTCAATACCGCCTGCATCGAATTTGGCTGTGCCACAATCTCGGGCGAAAAGCCTGCGCGCTGACAGGTTCCTATGACCTGATCGAACAGATCGGGTGCCCCCTCGCGCACAAACAGAACAAAGGGATGATGCGCAAGCGCGCTTACCGAAAAATGGGGCTGGCGTTCCAGTACATGCCCCTCGGGGATGAACCCCATAAGCCGATCGGTGTATATCCCGATGCTGTTAAACCGGCCCGAGGTCATGCGGCCAAGTGGGCGAGAAAAGGAAATATCTATTCTTCCGGCCTCAAGAGCGTCAAGTTGCTCTCTGACCGACATCTCGGACAACAAGACCTCTACCTCTGGAAAGCTGGCACGAAATTTCCGGATCAAGCGGGGCAGAAAGGCCTGGCTGGCGGCGGTGAGAAAGCCGATGCGAAGCCGCCCCGTTTGCCCGCTTCCCGCCCGTTGCACCAGTTTGCGGGCCCGTTCCTCATGGGCAAGAATGTCAATCGCTTCGCGCAGCAAGGTCTCTCCGGCTGCGGTAATCCGCACCTCGCGGGTAGAGCGCCAGAACAAGGGCACCCCAAGTTCATCCTCAAGATCAGATATCTGTCGGCTGACGGCCGGCTGCACGGTGTTCAACTCTCGCGCAGCGGCAGAAAAGCCTTTTGCGTGGGCGACGGCGACGAATGTTTTAAGAAGGCGGATCTCCATAGCCATCTATACCTAATCGCTATCACAGGGATCAATTACTATTATTTCCCTTATGTGATTTCAGCCGCTATCGCTGACAAATCCGATTGATCATCTTGCCAAGATCAATCTGGACATTCGCCATCAAGCCAAGGCCCTTTGAGCCCTTCGTGAAACAGGACTACCCTATGCCCGACACTCCCGCAAACAGCCCGCTAACGAAACCGCTGCTGTTTCTGATGGCGGTCACAATCGCCGCAACAGCCGCGAACCTTTATTACAACCAGCCGCTGCTTCCCGATATCCGTGCGGCATTCGGACTTGATGATGGTGCTGTCGGCATGGTTCCCGCAGCCACACAACTGGGATATGCAACGGCAATCCTGTTCATTTCACCGCTGGGCGACGTTATGAACCGCCGCAAGCTGATCAACTACCTTTCGATCCTGCTGGCGCTGGCCCTGTTGGCAGTATTTCTGGCACCGGGGTTCATTGTGTTGGTCATGGCCTTTTTCGCCGTCGGCCTCGGGGCAAATATAACCCAGCAATTGATCCCGCTGGGGGCGTCGCTTTCGGCGCCTGCGACCAGAGGGGCCACCATGGGCACATTGATGACCGGCCTGACCGTTGGCATTCTGCTTTCGCGCACGGCCAGTGGTTCTATTGCGGAATATTTCGGCTGGCGGTCGGTCTTTTTGGTGGCGGCAGTTTTGACGGTGGTGCTTGGGCTGCTGTTGCGCGCCAATTTGCCCGACGACAAACCCCGCGTCACCCTTCGCTATCCTGCGCTGATTGCCTCAATGTTCGGCCTGTTGCGCGAACACCGCTTGCTTCGGGAAAGCGTTCTTACGGGCGCGCTCTGGTTTGCGGCCTTTAACGCGCTCTGGGCGACGCTGGCCATTCATGTTACGGGCGCACCCTTCAGCTATACGGTGCAGCAAGCCGGTTTGTTCGGGCTGGTCGGCATGTCGGGCATATTCGGGGCAAAACTTGCCGGACGCTATGTTGATCGCTTTGGCCCCGCCCGCATCATGACCGTCGCGCTCAGCGCGGTACTCGCGTCGTTTATCGCGCTCACGCTCTGGGGCAATAGCCTTGCAGGGCTGGTCATCGGCATTGTTTTGCTGGACTTGGGCGTCTTTGGCGCGCAGATCCCCAATCAGCTGCGGGTCCTGTCCATTGACCCTGACGCCCGAAGCCGGATGAATGCCGTCTATATGCTCGGATATTATCTGGCGGCCTCGCTCGGCTCTGCGGCAGGCGTGAAAATCATGAATATTGCAGGCTGGCACGGAATGGCGCTGTTTGGCCTTGGGCTGGCACTATTGGCATTTCTTCACCACCTCCTTCGGCAAAGCAGGCGCGCTCTGGGATAGGCGCGCCATATTTCTGACTTGATTTGTCGGAAAATAGGCGTTAGCTATCGGGCATCCAGTTCGACACAAAATGCTCCAGCCATGCGCCCTTTTCGGACCATCCGCCAGGCACAGCCCCTTTAATCGTCTGAAAGGAATGCCGTAATGGCCATCGCACCTGCCAATCAACCCGCTTTACACCTTGCGCATCCACCCACCCGTAACTTTGATCAGGGGGGGGCGGCATGATCCGGCCCAGTGTTGCGGCTCTGCATCTGATGCTGATTGTGGCCCTTGTGGTGACTGGGCTTACAGCCACAGCATTTGCGCATGGGGTGTTATCAATGGCACCCGAGCTTGTTCCGGCCGAAGCGGTTCCCGTGCTAACGGCCCAGGGTATTCCCTTGTCATCATACCCAGAAGTTTTACCGCGCAAAGCGCCCTAAATAGACCCGTCGCGGTCGCCACAGCCCTGAAACCGACTAGGGTCGCGCGGCCATTCCCCTGTGAGGCACGAGGCTAATCATGCCCTACCGTTGCGGGGTGTCGGTTATCTGGGTCATAGGTCACATCAGCTTCTTTTTCGGTCTTGTCTGTTTGCGCATTAATTTCCCCTGCCCAGTCACGGTGCAAAAATGCCACGCGACCGGACCCTTGCCAATCTAAGGGCGTGCCCTGCGCACAGAGGCATCACAGGTGCCATCACCATCCTCAAGGGTACAACGCGCTTGCGCCGTTAGAACGCCAAGGATCGCATTCGATCCCGCCGCACCTGTGTGATAGTGATAGATCCCCTCTTCGGTCATGTGACCATTACACTGGTCAATATCCTCGGGCGCGGAACCGTCAGAAAAAAAGGTGCTGAGTAATCGAAAAGCCGTCCATGGCGATGCCGATTTGCAGTCCGTGATCGGGGAAAATCACGTGCCGACTCTGCCGATGGCGCATCCCCCAGACAATCGGTGACCGCGTGATAATGATATCCGACATGCGTGTTCACATGGCCGCCGCAATCGTCAAAGGGCGCAATTGTATAGGCCGACAGGATCGCATCCACAGGCGCAGGCCCATCCAGCCGGACACCGTTATAGGCATGCCCGCCCCGTCTGGTTCGTCCCGGTCGCACGGTCGGCGGCAACAGGTTCAAGCAGGATCATATAGGTCACCGAGGCATCCTCAGCCATATATCCGGGCAAACACTCGACACAGTGGTTTTTATACTCCGTGTCCACGTCCGGGCGCGCCGCCGCCTCACAGGCCTCTAGCGTTCCGGTATAGCGCACCTCACCAGTCTCGGCGTCGAAAAGCTGCCGATGCGTATCGTCATACAATTCGGCAAGAGGCGCGATGAAATCACCATGGACCGGGGGTATAGCTTTGCAGATCGGCCGCGACCGTGATCGAAAAGCAGGGCGCGTCAGCCCTGCCCGACAGGGTGCCATCCACAATTTCCGGTCCCGCAACGACATTTGCAGAGGCAAAGAAACGGCGATATCGGCCAGATGCTCGTGGTCGGAATGGGCGGACGCGGCGATTGCTGCGCGCCTCTAATGGATCGGTTTCGCGGGTGATAAAACCCGCCTCGATCAGGCGCGTTGTCATCGTGCTCACGCCGATCAGGGCCAGACGACGGCGCAGATCATCCTCTACCGGATTGGCAACGTGCAGCAAGAAATGGAATAGGAAGGCAACAGATTCCATGCCGACAGTTCGCAGCCTAACCTTTTGAACAATACAAGTCGCTCGTAGGCAGATTTGCAAAATACAACGTCCGGTCCGCATTGGTCTGCCACGCCAAAAGCTGTATAGCCTGTGATACCCCCGACCCGAGGAAAGACCCCAATGGCCAAGACCCCCACCTCCCGTATTGACAAACTTTTATCCTCGATGGGCTATGGCTCTCGTAACGAAGTGGCGCGTTTGGCCAAGGCAGGTCGCATCACCCTTGACGGTGCGCCGCTGGACGATGCCACCAAACGCCTGACCGTCACCGGTGATTTACCGACCCGTATGAGGATCAACGGCGCGCGGCTTGATCCTCTGACCGGTATGGTCATCTTGTTGAACAAACCTCTGGGCATGACCTGTTCGCACAAGGAAGCCGGGGCATTGGTCTATGACATCCTGCCCCTGCGCTGGCGGCTGCGCAATCCGGCGATCTCGACCATCGGCCGTTTGGACAAGCAGACCTCGGGGCTTTTGTTGCTGACCGATGACGGCGACCTGCTGCACCGTGTCATCAGCCCCAAACGCCACATCAGGAAAACCTATCGCACCACGCTGGCGCGCCCGCTTGATGGCACTGAAAAAGACCGCTTTGCATCAGGTCAGTTGATGCTGGAGGGGGAGGCAAAACCGCTCGCCCCTGCCGCGCTGGAAATGCTGTCCCAAACCGAGGCGCTGCTGACCGTGACCGAGGGGCGCTATCATCAGGTGCGCCGCATGTTCGCCGCTGTGGGCAATCACGTCGAGACGTTGCACCGCGAAACTCTGGGGAGGCTTGACCTGCCCGAAGACCTGCCGCCCGGTCAATGGCGGCTGCTGACCACAGAAGAGATCGCCCGGATCTTTGCCTAAGGCCCGGCGTACCGCCCGAAGGGATGCGCCGGGCGGATTGTCAGTGTGAAAGGCCGCTGCCACCCAAGGCAACCACATTATAGGGGATGCCCTCCAACGCGATTGTACCTTGTTCGGACAGGTCGGCGGTGTCGATAACACGCAGGGTTTGCGCCAACGGATCGGTCAGGATCAGCCGCTCACCGGCCATAGCCAAACGTGGCCGCGGATCGCGCCAGTGACCATCCATCGAATAGGGCTGGGTGATCTGGGCGCTCTTCTCGATCTGGGCCGACAGCATGTTCAGCCGGTGCAACGTGCCATCCTCGGTAAAGATATAGGCCATTTGCGGTTTTGCCGGATCAAGAATGAAATCCACCCGCCGGAACGGCAGTTGCACATAGGTGAAATGCGGCTCTGCTGCGGGGTCGATGATGACAACCCCATCGGCACCATAATTGCCAAGGAAAATCTGCATCGCAGGTGAGCCGAGCAAGGTGCCCGTATGCCCCTCGGGCAGATCTGCGGGATAGGGCAGCATCGCGTAGGCATCGGCACCTTGGCTTGTATCCAGCGCGGCAATGCCCTCTTTACAGCCCGCCAGCAGATAGCTGCCGGAAAATGCCTCGCCGTGCAGGTCGGTGCAAATCTGCATCTCGCCAATGGGGCTGCCGTCGGCAGCAAAGCTGCCAATGCCGACACGCGGTGGTGCCTTACCCTCGGCGACCGGCTCTTCGGAGGCGACGGAGCTGACGAAATGATCCCCCATAGGGGCCACAAACCCGTGATGTGCGACGTTCATCGGGGCTTTTGTCTCGGTCAGCGCTCCGTTCAGGATTGCGCCTTCGGCAAGGATCGCGCCATAGCCGCCCTTGTCAAAGGCTATGGCGACATCGCCGCCATGGTTGACCACATGGAAGGGACGCGGGCCGCTGATATGGCCGATGGCGGACGGGTCTGCGATGTCGATATCAACATGATCGCCATGGTTGTCAAAGGTCAACCCGCTGTGCAGGAAATCCACCCGCTCGTGATCGGACTGAACTGCGACGACAAGCGCTTTGGACGGCGTGGAATAAAGCTTGGCCGGGCCGGCCACATCAAATGTCCAGCGCTGCTCGGGGTGGTCAAGGTCGATCGCCTTAATTGTCGGCGCGCTTTGGTCGGCCACAAAGAGCCGCCAGGCAACAACCTCATCATCAGCCCATAGGGGGGCGGCGCTGGCCGCGAGCGCGCCCAAGAGGGCCGCAGAAAGGGTTGGGTAGTTCATGGTCTCTCCTTTTGGTAGGATTAAAAGTTGGTGGGATCGGTCAAGGCATAGCGGTCCCGCGAAAGCGTTTTACCCTCTGCCCGGTCAAGACGTGCGATCACTGCGGCGTCGCTTTCCCCTTTTGCCCGCGCCGCCAGCCAGATGCGCCGACAAGAGGCGGGCGACCATGGCAGCGCGGCCGCGGCAAGCCAGCTGCGCAAAACAGGGGGCAGTGCGTCATAGGCGGACATGGGATCACCCGTTCTTTGGCGACGCTTCAGGGTTGTCGCACCCAGATTATCCGTCATGCGGCGCGCTGCCATTTGGGAAACGGATCAGCAAGCACGGGCAAGTCAGCAAGGCTCTCGACACCTTCGGGAACCAATGCCGCGTCCAGCTGTGCCTTGAGCGCGGCCCAGTCGATGCCTGCCCCAATAAAGACAAGCTCCTGACGCCGGTCGCCCCATGGCTCTTGCCAATGTTGTGCCAGATAGGCGCGGCTGCTTTCATGATCGGGCCAGCGTTCGCGCGGCACCATGGCCCACCAATTCCCCAAGGGTTTGACCGTCGACAAGGCACCGGCAAGACTGAACTCGGCCACCCATTCAGGGCGCGTCGCCATCCAGAAATGCCCTTTTGCACGGATCACACCGGGCAGAGCGCCGGTAAGAACCTTATGGATTTGCTCGGGCACAAAGGGCCTGCGCGCACGGTAGACATAAGAGCCGACACCGTATTCTTCGGTTTCAGGCACGTGATCGGCAAAACCATAAAGCTCCTTGGCCCACATCGGATGTTCATGCGCCTTTTCAAAATCGAAAAGCCCGGTGTCGAGGATCGCATCGGCAGGAACGTCCGAATGCGATGTCTCGATGATACGAGCATCGGCATTCAGACTGCGGATGATCTTGCGCGCGGCATCCACCTGTTCGGGCGTGGCATCCGCGACCTTGTTCAGCACCACGACATCGGCAAATTCGATCTGATCCACCAAGAGGTCCACAAGCGTGCGCTCATCGCCTTCACCTGCGGTATCGCCACGGTCATGCAGAAAATCATGGCTGGAGTAGTCACCAAGCAGGTTGACCGCATCCACAACTGTCACCATCGTATCAAGACGAGCAACATCGGACAGGCTCTGACCGTTTTCATCACGGAAATCAAAAGTGGCGGCGACGGGCAAAGGCTCGGAAATACCCGTCGACTCAATCAGCAGCGTGTCGAAGCGGCCCTCCTCGGCAAGGCGGCGCACCTCGACCAAAAGGTCATCGCGCAAGGTGCAGCAGATGCAGCCATTCGACATTTCCACCAAGGTTTCCTCGGTTCGGCTCAGGTCGGTATCGGCGCGCACAAGATCGGCATCGATGTTTATTTCGGACATATCATTGACGATCACCGCCACCCGCCGCCCGTCGCGGTTGTTCAGAACCCGGTTCAGCAATGTGGTTTTACCAGCCCCAAGGAAACCGGACAGGACAGTGACGGGGAGTTTTCTTGGATCATATAAGGGCTCCTCAGTAGGGGGTTATATCGCGGGCCACCACCACAAGGCGTGGCAGTTGGCCCCAATGACGCCCGCGCGCGCCATCAGACCCGCTTGGCAAAAGCCACTCACCAAGGCGGCAATCTTCGGCACGCGGAAACCCTTTCCGCAAAGTGACGGGTAAGCGGGCATCATTGGGCGGCAAAGCTTTGGGCATTTCGGGGGCAATTCAAACGGACGTGATTCTTGATATGTTATGACATAACACTTATCTTGCAGCAACCACAAGCCACCCATCTGCTAAAGCCGCCTGCATGCAAAAACTCCACCGCCTTAAGTCCCGTTCGCGCATGAGGCATTGCGGTGTTTGCATTTATGCGCCCGCGCCGCCATTGTGAACCGACCAGCCCCACGACGGGATTAGATGAAGGACCTACTTATGACGGAGAGTTGTCTGTTCTGCCGGATCGCATCCCGCAAATTGCCCGCACATCGCATCTATGAGGACGATCATATTCTGGCGTTCCTGGACCTGCATCCGATCCGCGCAGGCCATGTGCTTGTTATCCCCAAAGCGCATCATGTTTGGTTCGAAGACCTGCCCGAGGATCTGGCCACACGGATCACCAGCTGCGCGCAAAGGTTGGCCAAACGCATGAAAACGCTCTATGGGGTTGAACGCGTCGCAATGTTCTACACCGGTATTCATGTATCACATGCCCATGCGCATGTGGTCCCCATGCATCATATGCATGATGTGACCTCTCAGGCTTATCTCTCGGAAGGCCCGGATATATACACCACACCGCCGCAGCTGTCGGGTGATCAAATAGATAAGATTGCCCGGAACCTTCGCGCTGAATAGAGCGAGGACGGCTTTTGGAAAATGCCAACTTTACAGCCTGCGCATCGCAGCCTGTCGCGTACTGCGGCAGGTGGGGGCATTTCAAACCCTCCGTTGAGGAGTGCCACTGCCTCCGGCTTGAACCCCGTCAGCGCAAGCTGCGCAGCTTTTGCCAGCGTAAAGGCCCCTGCCACCGGCAGGCTGAGCGGATAGATGTGCTTGATAAAACGCAGGCGCGCGCGATGTTTGAAATGCAGCAAGAACGGAGAGGCTGGGTGACCCAATGAAGGCGACACGCTGGCCGTACCCGCCTTGTGATACACCACCCCATCAGGTGTGTTCACCAGCTTCAGGGTCCTGTGACGAAGGGCCCAATCCACCTCTTCGTGATGCCGAAAGTAGCTTCCGTTCATCGGCCCGATGGTTTCATAAAACTTCCTGCTGGCACCGGAGACGAATTGCATCTGTTCCGCAAGCGCCGGTGGGGTATCAGCACCCTTTGCGAACAGGTTGAGATTGCTTGTCACCCCGGTGAACCGGTTGATCGTGCCGCCATCATTCTGGATGACGTCTGACAAGTCGTAATAGAACAGCCGCCCTGCCATAAGCGCCCAACCCGTCGTGACGGAATGATTGACAAAGAAACTCGGTGTTTGCGGCGTTACAACGCTGTCCGGATTAAAGATCCAGAATCTGTCGATCTCGGCACGCGTGGCCAGATGTAAAAGCCCCAGATTACCCCGCCCTGCAAAACCCAGGTTGATATCGTTTTGAAATAGGGTGATGTGGTGGCGACCGTCGCTCAGCGGCGCGTCAGCGCTGTGTACCATGACCTGTTTTGAGGATGCCGCCCCCGGCACGGGGCTGTCATCGGGGCAGCAATAGGGTTCGGTCCCTGCGGTCCAGGATCTGATCTGCGCGACGGTGTCATCGGTTGACGCATTATCGACCACCACAATCTCAAGCAGGACATCTGACGCCGCCAGCGAGCTTTCCAAGCAGTCCAGAATTTCTGACCGAAGCATTATAGGTGACGATGACAGGGCCAAGTCTTGAAATAACCGTATTTCCTTGAAATCTCCCGATGGTGGAATGTCAGATCGTGCAGGTGACTATCTTGTTTCCCGTATGAAAGCGGCATATGTTAATAAAGTGTTAAGATTTTTAATTGGTTTCGAGTTCATTCTGCTAGAACACAGGTTCACTGCAGTAAACTCTAAAATAACAAGGTAAACAAACATGGCGTTTAAATACACCGGCAAGCATCCTGATACCTTTATTCAAGCTGCGAAAAGATTTGGCCTTCTGCCAACAATTCGAACCCGGCTACGCGATTTGATTGTGCTGGTGCGGCGTCTGTACCTTGTGAAATTGTGGAAAATGGATATCCACCCTTTCACCCTGATTTCCCTGCAAGCCGTACTGGATCGGACCTATCCCCGCGGCATCCACGTTGCCGAAGGTTCCGCAATTTCCTTTGGGGCTGTTGTGCTCTCACATGATCACATTGCAGGAAAACATACTGAAACCTATATCGGGAAATACTGCCAGATCGGTGCGCGCAGCATGATCATGCCTGGCATCACGATCGGGGATCACAGCGTCGTTGCCGCCGGTTCCATTGTCACCAAGGACGTCCCCCCGAACTCCATAGTGGCCGGCAATCCGGCAAAGGTCATTCGATCAAATATCATGACCACCAATTGGGGCAAAATCACCGAAAAAGGGAATAAACCTGAAAGTACCGACGCCAAATCCGTTGCTTAGACAAAAATAGGCGCGGGGGCGGAACCACCATGTTCTTGGCCATATGTGCCGCGCGGATCACAGCGAACGGTCACCGGCAGCGCGAACGGCTCGACCTGCGGCAAAGGCTAGTTCAGGCGGCAAAACAGGCCTCGTGCCGGGCTGCGAACCAGCCAAGCACGGCCGTGCTGTCCATCGGCAGCTCACTTGCCGCGCCTGCGCCGAACGCCGTCCAGCTCTCGGCATAGGTCGGGCGCACAGCGGTGAGCACCGGAATGTCCAATGCGATGGCCTTTGCGATCAGATCGCGAAAGCCGCGGCCTTCGCTTTCGCCGCGCCCGAACCGGTTGAGGATCAACAGATCAGCGCCGGCGTCCAGCTCTTGCTCGATGAACAAAGAGCATTCGGCCAACGCCCCTGGGTGAAGGCGGCACCCGCGCGAACTGTTGCCCAAGGGCTGCGAGATACGAAAAACAGTATGTGAGCCAATGGTTGTCAGATCCATATCGGCACAGTGGCATTCACCCCCAACAGCCCCGCGCGTTTGCAGCGCCCCGCGGACACGCAAACCGTCAGTCATCAGCGTTTCAGCAAGATCGTTTAGGAAAGCATCAATGTCGCCGCTCTCAAAGCGGATTGCAGCAAGAGGGGAAAAGCTCATGATTGCTCTCCTGTCAGGTGGCGGCCCCGGGTGAACGGCGCGCCGGTTGAAATTTTCGCCGCATCAGGTTTTGGGAAAGGCTGCGCGGCAAGATACAGGAGGCCGATTGCCCGGCCTCCTGCGTGGTTTTGTGCTTACATCGCGTCAGAAGCATTCTTCATCAGGTAATCCATGACAAGCGCTGCTTCATCTTCTTCCAGACCAGCCCGCGGGAACATCGACGGGGTGATGCCCTTCCACTGTTGCTGTGTGAAATGAGACACTTCGCGCGGCGCGTGACAAACGGTGCAGCGCTCAAAGAATATCTTCTCACCCGGTTCCATGTCCGCATAGAGGCTTTCGGTCAGCGCCTCGAGACGGTCAAGGCCAAGCTTGTCTTCGTCGATCGCGGCAATTTCCATATCGTCGATGATCGGCGGCTTTTCATAAGCCTGGTTTGGCCCCTCGGGATCCTCACATTTACGCATGCTGCACAGGGTTGTATTGGCCGTTGTCGCCTGTGCCAGACCCGAGCTTCTTTGTGTCGAGGTCAAGAAGTTGACCAAGCCAGAGTTGCAACGGCCCTTGCTGTCCAGCGATGGCCACGCGCCCTCATAGAGCGAAACAACGCCCGGCATGATATCGTCACTGACAACAGCGCCAGCGATTACCGTGCCACGGTCGTTGTACAGTTCAACAAGATCACCATCTTCGATCCCGCGTGATGCGGCATCCTGGGTGTTGATCCGCACCGGCTCGCGGCCCTGAATCTTGTAGAGGTCACGCAGGGTCTCGGACTGGTCCATCTGGCTGTGCAGGCGGAACCAAGGGTGCGGAGACACCACATGCAGCTGGCCTTCTTTGGCGTTGCCAAGGTATTCGTGTTTCTCCATCCACTTCGGCATGCCGGGCATGTCGTCGATCTCAAGTTTCGCAAAGTCTTCGCAGAACATCTCGATCTTGCCGGATGCGGTGTGCAGCGGGTTGCCCTCGGGATCCTGATAGAATTCGCCGTGGCGTGTCCATTTTCGGGCCGCTTCAGGCACCGCCATGCGGGCATAGCCCTTTTCCCAGAACTCTTCGAACGGGGTATGCGCGGCTGCGCTGGATTTCTCATAGGCCAGCTTGATGTGATACATCTTGTCTTCACCCTCGGTAAACTGCATCCACAGCCCGAGTTTATCGGCAAGCCCTTCGAAAATCTCATAGTCAGGCAGACTGTCGCCGATCGGCTCGATAACTTTCTTCATCGCATAGACGCGGTCGTTGGAATAGGTGCCCCCTGATGAGATGTCATCTTGTTCCAGCGTCGATGCGGCGGGCATCACGATGTCACACCAGCGCGTTGCCGCTGTCCACCAGATATCCACGCTGATCACGGTCTCGACGGTTTCCAGCGCACGGATCAGGCGGTTGGTATCCTGCTGGTGGCTCATGAAGTTGTTGCCAGCGTTAAAGATCAGCTTCACATTCGGATAGGTATGGGTGTTGCCGTTGTAAAAGACCTCTTTGCCGGGGTTTTCCAGCATTTCGGTGATCCGGCTTGCAGGGCAGACACCTTTGACAAAGTTGCGCCCTTGGGACATGCCAACGGGCAAGGATTTACCCGATGCTGGCATGCCGCCGTTGCCGTAATGCCAGCTAAAGCCAACACCGCAGCCCGGCTTGCCGATCTTGCCTGTAAGGGCGGCAAAGTTGATGATGGCCCAATGCGTCATTTCGCCGTGTTGGGCGCGTTGCAACGACCATGCACCTGCAAACTCGGTGTTGGAGGTGGCAAAAAGCTCTGCCAGTTCTTTGATCTTGGCCTCATCAATGCCGGTAATCTCGGCGGCCCAGGCCGGTGTTTTAACTACACCATCATCTTCACCCTTGAGGTAGGCAATCCACTTGTCGGCACCGACAGTGTATTTGTCCATATAGGCACGATCCTAAGACCCATCTCAAGCACGTGTTGTGCCATGGCACAGAACAGCGCAACATCGGTATTGGGCACAATCTTGACCCAATCGGCATTCAGGTATTCGTCAGACGCCGTGCGCTGCGGGTTAAGCGATACAAATTTGACACCGGCATCGCGGATCTCTTCCCAATGCGCATACATGCCGTGGTCGGCAACGCGGAACTCGATCCGGTTGTTCTTGATCGGATCACAGCCGATCAGCACAAAAACATCGGTTTCATCGCGGATGGTTTCCCATGCAGATTGCGCGGAATACACCTCCATATCGCCGATGATATGGGGCAAGGACACCTGTGACGCACCGGCAGACCAGTCACCAGACGTATTTGTGCAGCCGCCTATGAGGTTGATCAAGCGGCCCTGAAGCACGTTGGGCCGGAAGGTCCCGGCATTTGACCAGCCACCATAAGACGAGCTGAAGATCGATTCGTTGCCGTGATTTGCCGCGGTATCAAGCAGTGCCTTGGCCGCAAGGCTCCATGCGGTATCCCAATCAACCTTGACGTATTCTTCCTTGCCACGAAGCTCTGGCTTGGTGTCGCCGGTTTCCCAGCCCTCAAGATAGGATTTGCGCACCATCGGATAGTTGATCCGGGACTTATCATAGGTGCGGTCTTTGACGCCATAGCTCAGCATCTCGGTCGGGCGTGCATCAAGCTCGGTGATGCTATTGATCCCGATAAGCTTGCCTTCGCGCACGACCGCTTCAAACGGGCCAAAGTGCGAGGCGTGGAAAATGCGGTCCTTGAAGGAGTTCGGATCAAGCGCGGCCATGGCCGTTGTGCCCATCAGGGTGCTTGCGCCAAACATGGCCGCACCACCCTGCAAGAAGGCGCGCCGGGTTGGTTGGGTGAATGACATATTTTTCCTCCTGGGATAAACGATCTGCCACCACATTATTCTAAAGGGGCTTGCACAAACATGCGCTTGCGCAAATTGGCTTGTCCTAAAATGTAAAGAAATGTAATCAGAGGCCATGGCCCAGCACATACTCATTGTCGAAGACGATCGCACGACGCGCATGCGCCTTGCGGCCTATTTGCGCGAGCAAGGCTACCGCGTCAGCGAAGCCGAGGATGCCGAGGCGATGGAAACGGTTATTCAAGTAGACCCGCCCGAGCTTTTGCTGATTGATATAAATCTTGACGGCAAAGACGGGCTTACCATTACGCGTGAGCAGCGCACGATGTCGCGTGTCGGGATCATTCTGCTGACCGCACGGGATGATCAGATCGACAAGATTGTCGGGCTTGAGATGGGTGCCGATGATTATGTCACCAAGCCGTTTGACAAGCGCGAACTGGCAGCGCGGGTAAAAAACCTGCTGGCACGGATCGCAGATATCGGTCAGGCCCCCCAAGGCCCGCCACCGGTCGAGGTCTTTGGCCCCTGGTGTTTTGACCGCATCCGGCGCAGGCTGGTCTCGGCGGCCCGCACCGAGCATCTGACCTCGCAAGAGTTTGACGTCATGGCAGCACTGGCCGATCACCCCGGTCAGACATTAAGCCGAACGCGCCTTTCGGAGCTGATCGGACGCGCGGCGATGCGATCAAGCGACCGGATGATAGATGTCGTTGTCGGCCGCCTGCGCAAGAAGCTTGAGCGCGACCCGGCCAATCCAGAGTGGATCCTGACGCAACACGGGCAGGGCTATCATTTCGTGGACCCTGCGACGGTCTGAAGACCCGCCTCCTTCATCGCCGCTTGCAATAGGCGCGCAGCCTCGGCCGCAAGTCGCTTTACGGCGTCAAGCGATTCTGCATCAGCCCCCGCTTCCACACGCAAAAGGGCTGCACAAAGCGCCTCCAGCCGAAAATTGGCCGCCGCTCCCTTAAGCTTATGGGCCGCCTTTTGCTGTGCCTTGCCGGATGCCGTCAAAACCATATCAACATCTGCAGGCAGCGCCGCCAGAAATTCGCGCACGATCATGCCCGTAGTTTCGGCCCCGAGGTCCGAGATATCGTCCCGCAGGCTTTCCAAAACCGACATCTGTTCGCGGGGGTCCCCCGATGAAACACCGTCAAGCACCGAAGCCAGGGCGCGGGGCGATATCGGCTTTTGCAAGACATATGAGACACCCAGCCTTGCACGGCTTTCCACGGTATCCTCCACCAGATAGGCCGTCAGCGCAATCAGCATCGGCGCATCAGGATTTTGTCCCAAAAGCTCGGCAACCTTTTCGCCACGCATGTCAGGCAGGTCGAGGTCGATCAACACCAGATCAAAGCGTTGCTCCGCTGCTGCCTCAAGTGCCGCGGCCCCTGTTCCGGCTTGGTGAACGCGGCAACCCAACCGCTCAAGATATCCGCGTGCAACCATAAGGTTGACGGCATGATCATCTATCACCAGCACGTTCAGGTCGCGGGCAACATCGCCGGTCACATCGGCCTCGTCCCTTGCAAGGGCGGCGTCGCCCAGCGCAAGCGGCACCGTCAGGGTAAACCTGCTGCCGACCCCCGGCTCGCTTTCCACAGTCAGCGCCGCGCCCAGCGCCTCGGTCAGCTTGCGCGAAATCGCAAGGCCAAGCCCAATGCCCTCGATGCCCGCACGCTTGGCCGAATCGGCCCGGGTATAGGCATCAAAGGCATAGGAAATCGCATTTTGCGTCATGCCAACACCGGTATCCGCGACGCTAAAACTGATCACGGGCTTCCCGTTTTGTGCATCAAGGGCGTGATCAACGCTAAGCATAACAGTGCCGCTTTTGGTGTATTTGACGGCGTTGGAAATAAGATTGCCGACGATTTGGCGGATCTTGACAACATCACCATATAAGACAATCGGCGCGCCTTCCGAAAGATCGACAATCGCGTCCAGCTTTTTCGGCAGCGTGAGGGATTGTAGCTGATGCCCCAATTGCCCGACAAATTCCCGCAAGTGGAAATGCACGGCGTTGTCCGGGTTTTTGCTGTCTTCGCTGGCTGCGTAATTCAGAATATCATTGGTGATATCAAGCAGCGCGCGGGCCGACGCAAGCGCGGCATGCGCCCTTTGTTTAAGGTCGGGGTCTGGTTCCTCAGCCACCAGCAAATCCAGCATCCCAATCGTGCCGTTCAGCGGGGTTCTGATCTCATGGCTCATGCGTGCAAGAAAATCGGTTTTGCTACGGTCGGCGGCCTCGGCTTTTGCACGCGCGGCGTCTGACGCTTGCATCTCGGCGACCACGTCACCGGTGCGCGCCATCACGGCTTCTTCCAGATTGCCACGCAACCGGTCGGCATCCTCTGCGCGGCGGCGCAGGATGTTGAGCGCCTTTTCCATCCGTCCGATTTCATCCTGTCCACTGATCACAACAGGCGCGCCGTAATCACCGCCTGCAACCGCGACAATGCGGCGGACAGATTGGCAAGCCGCGCCACCAATTGCTTGCGGGCATAAAGCCAGAGCACAGCCCCTGCGATCACCGCAGCAATGACCCACGCCAGCAAGGCCGCCGTCATCTGTGACGAGACCCTCTGCACCTCGGTCATATGCGCAAGCCCGGTCGCCTGCACCGCATCCCGCGCCTGTCTTGCCCGATCCGACAGGCTTGAGATCACAAGGCGCAGATCCTCACTGTCGGTTGCAATCGCATTTTGCAGCGCAATCCGCATACGCTGTAAATCTATCAGCCCTTCGACCGCCAAAGCGTCCCGAAAGGTCTGAATAAGCGCAGTGACCTCTTGTTGTGCCGCCCCTGTCGGCAAATAGGTAATGCGGCCCGCAGCCAGTTCGATCTGTTCGTCCAATTCAGAGGTTAAACGCGCCACTTCATCCGCGGTGACAATGTCCGGCACCTGTTGGAATTTCAGGCGTATGGTATCAACCATACGTGCCAATTCGGCAAGGCGCTCAAAGGCAAAAAAATATCGATCGGCCAGCGTATCAAGCGATGATCGCAGATCCGGTTCCTGACCCGCATAAATCCCGGCAATGCCTGCAGTGATCTTCAGGCGCGCAAGATCGGTTTCAGCCTCGACCAACCGATCAAGCTGGTCGCCCACGCGCCCAAGCTCCCCCCCTGCCCTTGCAATCGCGATTGACAGACGCAACTCTTCTTGCCCGTTCCGCGCCATGCGCTCGACGATTTTGGCCGCCTCCGACGAAGTGTTATCTGGTGGCAGGGGATTAATACCCTCAAGTTCACGCGCTCCCGCCTCGATCTTGCTAACAGCCAAGCCCAGCGCTGACGCGACTTTCTTTAGGTCTTCGGGTGTGTCGGCATGGACGAAGGCGGTCGCAAGTGTGCTGACAACTTCGGTTGTCTCACCTATTCGGCTGGCCAGCTGCATGGCGGGAAGAATGGTTTCAATCAAATCGCTTTGACGGCGCACCGAATAGCGGTTGACCGCAATCGCCGCCACACCCACCATAATGGCCAACACAGCCATAGCAGAAAGAATCTGGATCAGTCGCGTGTCAAATCTTGCCTGTCGCATTTCCAAACTCTACGGGGCCATAACGCTGTGTTCAATCACACTTGCGATGATTTGTTCGGTATTCGGGGGCGCGCCTTTGGCGGCATCTCCGGCCCAAGCTGCGCGGCTGTTTTGCGTATTGGTCCCGCATTTCAAGGATGAATACTGGCTTAGCGTCGGCTACGGGCTGGAGCAGGAAGCAGCGCGCCAGAACGTCGAACTGCTGCTTTATGAGTCTGGCGGATATAACGCGCACGCCGAGCAGGTCAAACTGCTGGATCAATGTGTTGCGCGTGGTGTCGATGCGATCCTGATCGCTGCGGTCTCATCGGATCACCCCGATCTTTTGCAAGCTGTCAGGCGTGCTGCAAAAGACATGCCTGTTTTCGGTCTGGTCAACGAGCTGCACTCTGACGCGCTTAGTGGGCAGATCGGGGTAGACTGGGAAGATATGGGCTTTGTTATCGGCCGCTATCTGGGCGGGCTTCACCCCAAGGGCACGGGGCCTAAGACGGCGGTGCTGATATCGGGGCCGCGGGCCGCGGGCTGGACCGCGCCCGTCGAGGCTGGTTTGCGACGGGGGCTGACAAACAGTTCAGTGGCAATCACCGGGGTTTTCTCGGCGGATACCGGGCTGCGGCGCCAGCTTATGAGTGTTCAGACAGCATTGGAACGGCACCCGGATGTCGACTATCTGATCGGCAGCGCCCCGGCGATTGAGGCGGTGATTGGCCTGCTTGCGGCAAATGAAAATCAACATGTGCCAAAGCTGCTGTCGACCTATACCAGCCATACGATTTTGCGAAGCCTGATGAACGGGAATGTTCTGGCCGCATCCTTTGACGACCCTACGCAGCAGGGCGTGATGGCAATCCGGCAAGCCGTCAGCGCCGAAAGGTCAGCCAGACCGGTTGGGCCAAAGGTTGTACTGCTTACCAAGGAGAGCGAAGACTTGCAAAAAATCAGCATCTCGCCAACCGATTACTTTCCGGCGCTCAAATAACATAGCATATGACGGCATTCCCCCGGTGCGGCTGATGGCAGCGCGCGACACACCTGTCCTCACCATCAGACCGGCCGACGATTGCGCTTGGCTTTCGTATGGAAGTGTGAAACCTCTTGGTGCATCACGGTTCCGCATCAGCGGATGAAAAGGGAACGCAGGACGGGATTTATCCCTGTCTGTGGCTGCCCTCGCAACTGTAGGCGGCGAGTTTGAGATCATGCCACTGGCCGCAATGCCGGGAAGGGATCATCAAACATTTGAGCCGTGAGCCAGGAGACCTGCCATGACAAACGCAAAGGCCGACGAGGTGATCGGCCAGGGGGTAGTCATGGCTGAACAAAAATTCCCGGGCGGTGTCCCGTTCGGACAAGCGCTTGGGCTGGCTGCACCCTCGATCACCTGTGGCATTTCCCACGATCGAGGTGATCCATGTTCTTCAAATCAATCCTGTACGCCGCATTTGTCGTGGTGGCGAGCACTTCGGCGCTTGTTGCCGAAACCATCATTGACGACGTCGGCCGCTCGGTAGAGGTCGACCTGCCCATCAAACGGGCTGTCATTTTCAATCGCTATTCCGTTGAATTCGCCCGCGCCATTGGTGCAATCGATCAGGTTGTCGGGACCGGTGCCAGCACCTTTCGCGACCCGGATTATTGGCCACAGTTCACCCAAGACAACGTCGTCGGACAAGGGCAGAACGATTTGAACTACGAAGCGATTATCGCCAAGAACCCTGATCTGGTGATCCTTCCCCGCAATGGCGTCTATGAAGAGGCCGCGCGGCAGCTGGAACCTTTCGGAATCCCTGTGATGGTCATCACCGCCTGGGATACGCTCAAGCATGTCGAGAACGTGGAACTGATGAGCCGCCTGTTCGGGCATGAGGAACAGGCAGCACGGCTTGTCAATTATTATACCGGCTATCACAAACTCTTGGCCGATCGCTTGCAGGGAGTGCCAGCGGTGCCCGTGTACCTCGAAGAGAAGCGCCCGCTTGTGACCGTTACGCAAGGATCGGGCTGGCACGATATGATCGCTGCGGGCGGCGGCGCGAATGTGTTTGGCGATATCGTGATTGAAAACGAAGCTGCGGCGCGTGGCAACCCGAACGCTTTCACGATTGACCCAGAGGAAATCGTACAAAGAGCGCCTGCCATGATCGTAAAGCTTGAACCCGGCTCTTACACTGCGATCCCTGAGGACCAATTTGCCAATACCTGATCCGTCGCGAGGAAATCCAGTCAACGCCGGCCGCAAAATCGCAAAACATCCATGTCATAAACTATTATCTGGCGGGTGGCTCTTCCAAGATCACGGGGGCGCTTCAAATCGCCAAATGGGCACATCCCGACCTGTTTGCCGATATCGATCCCGAAGAGGCAATGCGCCAGTGGATCGAGGATTTTCAGGGCCTGCCCTATCAGCCCGGCATGACCTTTCAGGGCGCCTTCCAGGACACCCCATGAGGTCCATATCTGAACAGGGGGCGGCGATATCCAGCACCGCCACGCCGGATGGTGCTTTGGCAGCGCGGTATATGGCATGGGGTCAACGCCGTGGCGCAATGGTGGCGATGTCACTTGTCTTGCTGATTGTGGCGGCTGCTGCGGTTACGGTGCAAGGCATCAACGAAACAACCATGGGCACCCTTGCACTGGTGATTGTCCAGCAAGCCAGTTTCGGCCAGCTTGATCTGATCACGGACGAACAATCCGCACGCATCCTTTTGTACTTGCGGCTGCCGCGCGTGGTTATGGCGATTGTCGCAGGGGCGGCTTTATCGGTTTCGGGTGTTCTTATGCAGGCAATCACCCGCAATCCGCTGGTCAGCCCCTATACCATCGGCGTGTCCTCGGCGGCGGGATTTGGCGCCTCTATCGCCATCATGTTTGGCGTTGGTTTGCAATCTGCGGGCATCTATTTCGTTCCGCTTTCGGCCTTTGGGTTCGCCCTGCTTTGTGCGGTTTGTGTCTTTTCTCTGGCGTGGTGGCGCGGGATGGGGGCGCAGGCGATGATCCTCACCGGCATCGCGTTGATGTATCTGTTCAGTGCCATGACCGCCGCCGTGCAGTTTGTCGCAACCGAGGAACAACTGGCCCGTGTGGTCCATTGGACCTTCGGCAGCCTGAATGGCGTGCAATGGGATGCGGTCGGGCTGTGCGCGGCTGTGCTGATGGTTGTGCTGCCAGTGATGCAGGGCAAGGCATGGCAATTGAATGCCTTGACGATGGCGGGCGATGACGTTGCGCAATCCTTGGGGATGAACGTCCGCAGGCTTCGCGGGACGGTCACTTTGCTGTCGGTGGTTGCAGCAGCATCCGTCATCAGTTTTGTCGGGGTGATCGGTTTTGTCGGCCTGATCGGGCCACATCTTGCGCGCATGATCATCGGAGGCGATCACCGCTTTTTATTGCCATTCTCTGCAATCTGTGGCGCCGCGATGCTACTGGCCGCGGATACCATCGGGCGGCTTGCGTTTAGTCCAACAGTGTTTCCGGTTGGTATCGTCGTGGCTTTTGTCGGGGTGCCCGTGTTTTTACATCTGATCATTTCTCGTAAACGGGAGACCTTCGCATGACTGTATTGCAGGGACTTAACATGCGGCAAATGGTCGACGGCCGGGCCGTGCTGGATGATGTTTCACTGTCAATCGTGCCGGGTGAGATTGTCGGTCTTGTCGGCCCGAACGGGGCGGGAAAATCCACGTTGGTCCGGGCGATGCTGGGCCAGTCCCGCCTTGTACAAGGCAAGGTCCGGTTGGGTGGGCGTGACATCAAGACATTGCCCGCACGCGAGCGCGCACGCCACATTGCCTATGTGCCCCAGCGTGCGCCCGACGGGTTTCCCGTCAGCGTTTTTGACACATGTTTGCTGGGCCGCACACCTTACATGGGGTCAAGGCCCGCCCGCAGTGATATCGCCATCGTCGAACAGGTTCTGGATCAGTTGCAGCTTGGCGATCTGGCTTTTCGAACGATGGATGCACTAAGCGGGGGCGAAAGGCAGCGTGTAATGCTGGCCCGGGCCTTGGCACAGCAGACGCCGCTGATCGTTTTGGATGAACCCACAAGCGCGCTGGATATCGGCAACCAGCTTTTCACACTGCGGCTTCTGGCCGATCAGGTGCGTGATCGCGGCATTGGCGTATTGGTCGCAATCCATGACCTGTCCCTTGCTGCACGTTTTGCCACACGGATCGCACTTTTGCACCGTGGCAAGATGCTTGCCGAAGGCGCGTGGCGCAGCACGTTGACCGCGGAAACGATCCGCCAGTCCTATGGCGTCGAGGCCGAATTCGGACAGCTGCGCGATGCGCCTGTCATCGCACCTTTTGAGCTGGCCGCGTTATGAGGATCGACATCGCAGGCTTTGGGCGCGGCGGGCGAGATCTGCCACATGACAGGCTGATAGAGATCTGCGAACTGGCGGATTACCTGGGCTTTGGCGGGATCTGGTTCAACGAATTTCACTTTCAGCCCGAACCGCAGGCCTATCCGTCGACACTGCTTCTGGCCTCGGCCGTGTTGGCGCGCACCCGCCGCCTTCGGGTTGGCACATCCCTTTTGGTATTGCCGCTCTATCATCCGTTGTTACTTGCCGAGATGGTTGCGCAGTTGCACTGGCAAAGCGACGGGCGCTTTGATCTTGGCATCGGACGTGGGACGCATCCCGATACGTTGTCCCGGTTGGGTATCAACCCATCCCAGACCCGCATACGTTTCGAAGAGGCTTTCTCGATCCTGACAAATGCGCTTTATGACACTGCCACAATCACGACCGGCATGTCCTGGCCCCCCTCTGACGGCCCCGTAGGCCCGCTGCTAAAGGATCAGCCAATTCCGATATATGTCGGCGGATCAACAGATGAAACCATTGGCTTTGCCGCCCGTAACGCGCTTCCGCTGCTTCTTAGTCTGGAGCCTCCCGAAGCTGCGCAATGCGCAATCTACCGCCGGATTATTGCTGACGAAGGGCTCAAAGACTGCATGCCCTGCTCTTCCTTGTCACGTTTCATGTTTGTCGCCCGAACCCGCCCGCAGGCAGAGCGCCTGTTAAAGAACCGATACGCCGCGCTCTATCAACGCAGAATAGACGCCGCCCGGCGCGCAGGTCGGGACCCACGCCGCATCGGTCCGCCAGATCTGCATAGGTTTCGCGAAACGCAGGCGATCGTGGGAACCCCTGACGATTGCACCATGCAAATCGCAACTCTGAAGGCGCGCACAAACATCGGCGCCCTAAGACTTGTTTTCAACGGAAACGGGGCGTTCGAGACAGAAGAGGCCATGGACGAGATGCGCTTATTCGCAGAAGCGGCATTCACCTAAGCCCCAACAGACAACGGGATCGGCACCTATGCTGTCAGACTTGAACGGTCTTGCCACGCTTGCGTTCCGGTCTGTCGTTCAAAGGCCTAAGGGCATTTACAACCTGACGACGCGTGCCAACATATCAAAGAATAGCCCCCCCTGAAATACAGCCGCAAACACGCACAGCTTTACAAAATGCAAGGCCGCCCCTTCGGGAAGGGGCGGCCATAAACATCAGCTTACTTGGCCTTGCCAACTGCAGGTATCTCTGCCGGTTTTCGGATCACCAGAAAGTAGACGAAGACCAGCGTCAGCAGCACAAAGAACAAGCTGTCGGGATTGGTAAAGAAGGTCGTCGGATCACCGTTCGACAATGCCAGAGAGCGTCGCAGGAACTCCTCTAGATTAGGCCCGAGGATATAGCCCAAAAGCATGGTAATCACCGGAAAGCCATTGCGCCGCAGATAAAAGGCAAGAACCCCCATGGCAAGCGCCATGAACATCTGGAACGTCGAGTAGGTTGCCACATAGCTGACCTTGTCGGCCGCCGCAGTAATCGCGCTGAGATCGGTGTGCGAATGCGCCTGACTAAGCACCTCGGCAATGGCAAAGGTGCCGATGATCACCGGCATCAGGTCAATCCCGGCGGTCAGGTTGGAATAGCCATAGGTAAAGCGCGTCACCGGCTCCATCGCGTCTAGCCCGACCGTTGCCAGCATCAGCCCGATACAGGCCGCCAGCCCTGCCTGCGGAATACGGCCCCGCTGCGCGATAACCACGACGACAATCGCAAAAGCCAGAAGTGAGAACTTGCCCGTGGTCTTTACCAGCAGCGACAGCTCGGCCACGAACGGTGCCACGGCGATCAGCAACAGCGCGCCAACTGCACCGCCAAACATCGATCCCAGCGCCGCATGCCCCAACGCCTGAGCGCCCTTGCCTTGCTTCTGCATCGGATAGCCGTCAAGCGCGGTCATCATCGACGACGGCGCGCCGGGGATGTTGATCGTTGTGGCCGTGATCGACCCGCCGCACATGCCAGCCATATAGATGCTGGCATAGGCCATCAGCGCCGTCTCGACGTTAAGTGAATAGGTGAGCGGCAAAAGAAGCGCCATCGCCAATGTCGCAGTCAGGCCGGGAATCGCCGCAAAGATGGTGCCGATCAAGAAACCCATAACCACATAGGTCATGTTGAACGGATCAAGCAGCAAAGAGAAGCTGCTGAATACTTGAATAATAAAATCCATGGTTTACCCCCAAAGCGTCGGGAGTCTGACCCCGAATAATTGCTGGAACATAATATAGGCGACGCCGGTAACCACAGCCGCGAGCGCGGCCTTGACGGGCAGTTTCTCAAAGGACGAAAACAGCACGATCAGTGCAAAAACAAAAAGCCCCGAAGACAAGAAATACCCCAGCGGCTTGAACGCCAGGACATAGAAAAAGATCGCGACCACGACCCAGAGATGGATGTAGGTGCGCGGCGCTGTGGCAGGTACCTCTTCCTGCACGGTGCGCAATTTCTGGACGATCAGCATGCTCGCAAAAAGGATCGCGGCACAGCCCACAAGCATAGGGAAGAACGCCGGTGTCAGGCCTCCATCAACGATGGGAGAACCCAAGCTCTGTGACGATGCGAGATAACCGCAAGACACGGCCAGAATGATATAAAGAAAAACCAGCTGCCTGTTAAAGTACATCTTCTTCTCCCGGGTTGGAGGTGGTGGAAATTGCAGCGTAAAACTTTGGCTGCGCCGGGCTGCAAGCGAATGTTGCCTACGGATGTCCGGGGCATTGATCTCTCCGCCTCTTGCAGATCTTAAAGGCAAGCCCCCTGATCCGCTGATCGGGGGCTTGCGAGAGGGGCGCTTACAGACCCAGTTCGTCCATCAGCGCGAAAGTCTTGGACTGCAGACCATCGACCCAGGTCACAACCTCGTCGGATCCCAACCAGTCTGCGGTCACGCCAACCTGTGCCAGCCAGTCCTGGAATTCTGCGGTGTCATAGGCCGCCTTGAAGGTAGCTTCCAGCGTCTCGACCGCGTCATCGGGCGTATTGGCAGGGGGCGCAAGTACGATGAAGCTGCCAGTCTGCAGGTCATGCCCCTTGGACTTCAATGTTGGCACGTCGGTATAGGTCGCGTTTTGCACCGAGGCCAGCTCGACAACGCCTTTTGCATCACCCAAAGACAGCAAGCCGCTGAAATCACCCAAGCTCGAAATTGCCGCGTCAAGTTCACCCGAGAGCAGAGCTTCGGCTTCGGCACTGGACGAACCCGCATAGGTGATAACGTTGAAATCAACGTCGAGCAGTTTTTCCAGCTGCACCACCGAGAGATAGGGACCGGAGCCTTTGGGGGCCACACCAATACGCACCTCACCGGGGTTTTCCTTGGCGCGGGCGATCAGATCCTCATAGCTCTCGATGCCGAGTGCTTGGAAACGACGATCGCATCGGCTTCGGTGGTGATACGCGCGATCAGCTTCATGTTGTCCAGCGAATAGCCCGGAACCAATCCGCCGCGTGGTAGGGTGATGGTGCTGTCATAGGTCATCACAGCAACCGTGTGACCATCGGGGCGCGCATTGCTCATCTGGATCAGACCAGTGGCGGTGACTGCACCTGCGATGTTTTCCACATAAATGGATTTCGGCAGGTCCTGCTCGGCGATATTGCTGATCTTGCGCAAGATTGCGTCAGCCCCGCCACCGGCCGGCCATGGCACGATCAAACGGATGTCGCGGGTCGGAAAATCCGCTGCGGCCACCGAAGTGCCGAAAATCACAGCGCCGAGCGCCGCACCGAGAGTCGTCTTTATACCTTTGGAAATCATGAATCTGCTCCTCCTTCAAAGTGTGTCTTTTAGATAAGCATGGCGTGTCGAATAGGCTGACAGCATCTGGATCTATGGCCAGCGCAATTGGTTTTGCCATGCAATGGGATCGAAAAGCGGGGCCCGCCTTTGGCGCCGACACTGGGGCCGTGCAGACCTTTGGGAACCTCCGGGAAAACCACTGTATTAATATTTACAAATCAATGAAAAATACTGCCCATGTACGGTCTTTTTAGCCGTTTTTAGCAAAAAAAATCATCCGCAATGTTACAACTTTTAACAACTCATTCCTGAATCCAACTGATCCACCTGGCAGAATGTGCAAACTTGTCGGTGGCTTACCCGACAGCCGGGGACTGCTGGCCCGCCCGCTCAGATGGCAGCGGGCCAGCAAGGGCAGGTCAAATCTGCGCAAGATCCGCTGGAAGCAGCGCCTCAGGCAAGTTCTGGTAGCAAACCGGGCGCAGGAACCGGCGAATCGACAGCGTGCCGACCGAGGTGGCGCCAAAGTTGGTCGATGCCGGATACGGCCCGCCGTGCACCATCGCCTCACAAACTTCGACACCGGTGGGGAAGCCATTGGCCAGCACCCGCCCGGCCATCCGCTCCAGCGTCGGCAAAAGCTGGCGCGCCAGATCGATATCGCCGTCGTCCATCTGCAATGTTGCGGTCAACTGGCCCCTGAAGCTCTCTGCCAAGACCATCATCTGGGCTAAATCCTTGGCCCGGATCACCAGACCCAAGGGGCCAAAGACCTCTTCTGAAAGCGCCTCATTGGCCAGCCAGTCGTCGCCCGACACTTCGAACAGGTAAGGCGCAGCCGAACGGCCCTCGCAGGCGGAAACCAGCAGCGACTTCACGCCCTCGCCTTCCGACACCCGCCGTGTGCCATCGCGGTACGCCTCGGCCATACCATCGGTCAGCATGGTTTGTGCCGCCACTGCTTTCAACCCTTCGCGGGCGGCGGCCGTGAAGGCGTCCGCCTCCGGCCCGTCGACCACAATGGCGATGCCCGGATTGGTACAGAACTGCCCCGCCCCCATGGTCAGGCTGCTGGCCCAGCCCGCGCCCAACTCGTCCGCGCGTGCGCTTGCTGCCGCGGGCAGTATGAACATAGGGTTGACACTGCCCAGCTCACCAAAGAAAGGGATCGGCTCGGGCCGTGCGGCGCAGAGGTTAAAGAGCGCGCGCCCGCCGCCGAGACTGCCGGTGAAACCCACCGCTTTGATCCGGGGATCGGTCACAAGTGCCTCACCTACGGCGCGGCTCCCGCCCTGAACGAAGCTGAAGATACCGCCGTCCATGCCAAGCTTGTCGAGCGCGGCCACGATGGCGTCGGCAACGACCTCGCCGGTGCCTGGGTGCGCTCTGTGGCTCTTGACCACAACAGGGCAGCCCGCCGCCAAAGCAGCAGCGGTATCGCCGCCGGCGGTAGAGAATGCCAGCGGGAAGTTTGAGGCGCCAAACACAGCAACCGGACCCACCGGGCGCTGCATCATCCGCAGATCGGGGCGCGGCAGCGGCTGGCGATCAGGAAGCGCCTTGTCGTGACGGCGGTCGAGATAGTCACCATCGCGGATATGCGCCGCAAAGAGCCGCAGCTGGCCGGTGGTACGACCGCGCTCACCTTCGAGGCGCGCGGCGGGCAATCCGGTTTCGGCGGTGCCAACCTCGGTGATCTGATCGCCGCGGGCATCGATTTCATCAGCGATGGTCTCCAGCAACACCGCACGCTCTTCGCGAGAGGAGGCAGCAAAGCCGGGGAACGCCGCAGCCGCCGCGGCACAGGCCTCGGCTACCAAATCGGGTGAGCCGACCGAGAAATCGAAACCGCTGCCTATGGACGGCGAAGAAGAGAACTTGTCCCCAGTGCCGATGCGCTTACCGGCAATCAGGTGGTCTCCGTGGGGGATAAATGTCATTTCAGCGCCCCGTCTCTGCGCGCCATGCGGCAAATTTCTCAAGATTTTCTTCTTCGGTGCCCGGGTAAAGCCCGATAATTCCAGCACCGCTGTTGACCTGTTCCAAGACAAAATCCTCATAGGATTCCATCTCGGTGCACTCATCTGCAATCTCATCGGCCAAATGCGCGGGGATCACCATAACCCCGTCACCATCTCCCAGCATCACGTCGCCGGGAAACACAGCCGCATCACCGCAAGAGATTGGCACATTGATGTCGATGGCCTCATGCAGCGTCAGGTTCGTCGGCGCCGAAGGGCAAGCGAAATAGGCAGGCATGTCGAGCGCACCAATTCCCGCAGCATCGCGCACCCCCCCGTCCGAGACCACGCCCGCAGCGCCGCGCATTTGCAACCGGGTGATTAGGATCGAACCGGCAGTGGCGGCACGACGGTCCTTGCGCGCATCCATGACCAACACGTGACCCTCAGGGCAAGTCTCAACGGCGACGCGCTGTTTGTGTTGGCGATCACGAAATACGGTAATCGGATTGCGGTCTTCACGCGCCAGTATATAGCGCAATGTAAAGGCCTGACCGACCATTGTGACCGCCTTGCGCTCGACAGGCGTCACACCCTGCACAAACTGGTTGCGCAGGCCGCGTTTATAAAGCGCCGTTGCCACAGAAGCCGTGGACACCTTGCGTAATTTGTCGCGTGTCTCGTTGGACAGAATGTAATCGCTCATGATCTTTCCCTATGATGTTGCACCTGACGGCCTTGGGTGAGGCCGGCGCGGGAAAGTCATACCCCCCCTCGCTTTGGCAGAGCCGTGACCTCCTCCAAGCGACACCCCCAAAGCATCAACCTCATTGCACCCTTACGTCAACAACATGTAAATATTTGTAATTTAATAACTAGATTTTGCCCGTTATTTGTAATTTTTCCAGTATTTATTTACAAATATTACAACTTATCCTTCCATTCGCGGCCCCACTTAGCTTTTGAGTCCGTGTTATCAATTAGCAAGTGCCGCAATTCCGAACACCTCTTTTATCCTTACCCGGGATAGCAACGAATAATCTGCGCTAGCGTTGGCACTGGCCTTGCCCCCCGAGAGTTCTGGTCTCTGAGGTCATGTTGGGCAGCCCGTCTCTCGAAAGCCAAAGGGGCTTTTGCCACTAAGGGATGAATGCCACCTTTGTGGGTTATAGAACCCGTGTGTGGATGCCCCTTTCAATGCAAGAAGTTTTTCAGATTGCTCAGAACATGTGATCAGTGCAGTCGTGTGTCCGGCCTATATATGCAGCTTTCACACGCCGCTGGCCTGTATGGTGTCCGTGGATGGGTCCAAATCGTTGATGCGAGCACAAAGCTCCTGGCTTCTATCTGGTTTTCCCAACCCCGTCTTATGACCGTTGTTCCTTACTCTCCTTCGCCCTTCTCACATTGCCGGTTTACTCCAACGCATGGTGCAAAGCTTATGCAGCCAGCGGTGGAATTCGATCGTTCTCTTTTGTGGTTATTAACGCCCAAACAGTACGGGCAAGCTTGTTTGCCAATGCAGTCGCCACCAGCATACGAGGCTTGCGCGCCAGCATCTTGGCAAGCCATGATCCAGGTGGTGGGCCTTTCCGGATGGTCCAACGGATGACGGCCATCACGCCAGAGGCGTGCATTCGCACGACGCGCCTGTGATCAGCAACCGCCTTATATCGCGCTGCCCCATTTTTGAGGTTCTACCCAGGATTTGTCGCCCACCGGTCGACTTCTGCCTTGGTACAAGCCCGCGACCCGGGCTGCAAACTCACGCCCATTAGAAAATTCTTCCATTGGTGGCGCAAAGGCCTGAATGGTCGTAGCACACATAGGCCCAACTCCGGGGATCGTCATAAGCCGTGATGGTGCTTCATCTGTTTTTGCGCGGCCTTTGATCTCGTGGTCCAGCGCCATAATCCGTTCGTCAAAAAGAGCGATCTGATCGATGTATGCTTGGCAAAGGCCTAAGATTGCAGTCGGCAGGTCAGGCGCAACTTCATCAAAGCTGGTTATCATGCGTCTAAACTGAACCATCCCTTGAGCGACGACGACACCGTATTCTGCTAAATGACCCCGCAAAGCGTTTACCAACTGGGAGCGTTGGCGGACACATAAATCGCGTGTTCGAAAGACCATGCCCTGCGCCTGTTGTTCTGCGCTTTTAACCGAGACGTAGCGCATGGTCGGGCGCGATGCCGCCTCCGCGATCGCTTCTGCGTCATTTGCATCGTTCTTTTGACGCTTCACAAACGGCTTAACGTAAACAGGTGGGATTAGACGCGCCTCGTGACCGAGCTTGCCAATCTCACGCGCCCAATAATGGGACGTA
>NZ_LGHS01000075.1 GCF_001202025.1 Pseudorhodobacter aquimaris | reverse complement strand
GCGACGCACTCGAAGAGGCCTTTGAAGCTGGACGCCGCTCCGCTGAAACCACCACACCCCAATCCTGAAAGGACACGACCATGGCCATCGCCACCACCGCCGACACGACACGCATCTTTATCGACCGCAGCCGCTTCATCGAGGCCATGAGCGTGACCACGCTGCAGAACCACTTCAATGACCTCAGCCTGAATTCCGAGGTCTTCGAGATGGCGGGACGGGTCGGGATCGACTGCCTCACCTTTGAGTTGGCCGATGTCGTCCCCGTCCTGAAACAGCACGGGCTCATCTGAGCCCGTGTGAAACCCGCAACACGGAGACACTCATGAGCACGCGCGCGCAGATCGCCATCGAAGTCAGGCCCGGGGAATGGGCCCACGTTTACTTCCACTATGATGGCTACCCCGGCCACATGTTGCCCGCACTGGCGCGCTGGACACCCGAAGACATCCTCGCCGCACGCGAGATCCGGCAGGTGCGCGCAGATCAGATCGAGGGGTTTGAGCACCCCCGAAACCCAATCCTCCTGTCGCGCCCGACCTGCCACTTCTGTCATCTCTACATCTGGCAGGACGGCGCTTGGGCCGAGATCATCCCCGACCCCTGCGAAAGGCCCCTGCCATGACGCTGCCTCTCAATTGCCTGCCCGAGGGCGAGACCCTCGCCGATCTCGCTCGCCGCGAGTGTGCCATCGGCTTCGATCTGCGCTTTTGCCGCAGCGTGGCCGTATCCGAGCACGACCGCGACACTGTTACCTGCGACCCGACCGAAGCGGAGTTTGCCACGATTTATGCCCTGACAGATCTGGGCGAGGCCATCGCCATTCATGACATGGGGCTCTCTAGCGCAGGGGCGGACGAGGTGGCCGCCGTCGCCCGCGCGCTGTTTGTCGCCATGATCAACGCACGGCGTGACCCACCCGACGCAGCACAACGACACGAAGCCGAGCAGGCGGCGCTGACCGGTTCCCACCAGGTATATTGATCATAAATCAATGATATTGCTCGTTATTGCCTACACTAAACACCCCATCAGAGCGATTGTGATTACACGAAAACGATGCAACTCACCGAAGGATGACCAAGCCATGACCACACGCCGCGCCACCGACAACTCCAAAGCCCTCGACGCCTTCATGGCCACCAAGGTCCAGATCGACGTCATGCTGGAACGCCTGAAAGCCCTGAGCGATGACCATTTCGAGACCGACCCCGACGAGATCAACTGGGGCGATGTCGGCACCGTGAACCACTATGCCAGCCTGCTGCGCCAGATCACCGACAGCGCCTTCAAGGAGGGCGAGCATGCCGCCTGATCCCGCCCAGCGTAACCAGATCGAACAGGAGCCCGTCATGCCGAAACTCACTGACACCCAGACCATCATCCTGAGCGCCGGGGCCCAACGCCCCGACAACATCGCCCTGCCGCTGCCCAAAGGGCTGCACGGTGCAGCGGCGAAGATGGCCGTCACCAAAATGATCGCACATGGCTGGCTGCAGGAGGTCGACGCCAACCTGCGCCGGGGCGAACCTCTCTGGCGCGAAACCGGCGATGGCCATGGCACCACGCTGGTGGTGACCGATGCGGGGCTGTTGGCCATCGGGATTGAGCCGGTGGTGGCCAGCACGGTGACCAACCTGCGCAATGCCGAGCCGGAGCCGGACCCGCAGCCGACCGCAGCGGAGACGCCGAAACCGGTCACCATCCGCGAAGGGACCAAGCAGGCCCAGATCATTGCGCTGCTGCAGCGCCTTGAGGGTGCAGCGATCACCGAGATCGTGGCGGAGACTGGCTGGATGGCTCATTCGGTACGCGGCATGATCTCCGGGGCGCTGAAAAAGAAGCTTGGCCTTCCCATTGCCTCTGAAAAGGTCGATGGCAGAGGCACAGTGTACAAGCTGGACGCGGCCTGACGCCCTGCGTCACCGCACGGATCAGCTGCGATGTGGACGAGAGCACCAGCGTTCGAAAAGGCGGCGAAGCGTGTAGCTGCGCAGCAATGAGATACCCATGAAGATCGCGCCGATGGCAAGGTTCTCGCCCAAGCTCGGATGCAGCCCGAACCATGGGAACACCACGATCTGGGTCGCCAGCGCCAGCGCATAGCCCACAGCCACATTGGTAATGGCCTCGATCAGCGACATGCGGCGCGACTGGGTCATATCACCGGTCCCAGAATCTGAAATTCCTCTCGGATGACCTTGGCGGTCTCGGTCGCCTGCAATTCATTGAACACGCGCGCTGCAATGCGGCCCACATTCACGATGATGCAGGCGTTCTCGTTTGGCGCGATCAGCAGCTCCTCGTATTCGGTATGGCGCAGGAACTCACACGGGGCCTCAAAGGTGAGGTGGTCGTCACTCGGGCGGATCAGCCAAAGCACGCCGGCGCAATCATCCGGCGCGTCGATCCGACCCTGCAGAAACGGTGACAGGTGTTCTTGCACCAGCCCGAATGCGACAGACGGACCAAAGCCGAGCTTGCGCAGGTCCTGTGCCGCCGCAACCGCCACAACATCTCTCCAGCTATACCAGCGCGCCTTTCCGGGCTTTGGCGTGTCTTCCGGCCGAAAGTCGTTCCGGGATATGGCTTGGTTCAGGTCCGCGCGTGTGATCGGAATGGTCCGTATGAGGTCGGCGTTTCGCCAGATTGGGACGTCGATAATCATTTCTGTCGTGTCTCCCTGCCAATGGTGGTCTCGTTACGATTTTCCAGCTGTGCCTTTCGCCCCGTCGCCATCTCCCACCGCCGCACGGCCACGTCGCAATAAACCGGGTCCAGCTCCATCGCGAAGCAGCGTCGCCCCGCGCGTTCGGCGGCGACGATCTGGGTGCCGGAGCCGCAGAACGGTTCATAGATCAGGTCGTTGGCATCGCTGAACGCTGCCAGCACAGCCTCGACCAATGCCACGGGGAACACCGCTGGGTGCGATCCGGCAGCGCCCAGTCCACCCTTATGGCGCATTATCCGAAACACGCTGTCGGGGATGCGGTGGCTTTGGATCGCGTTGCCGGTGCCGGTCTTGGCGTGAACGGTGCCGTCTGCCCCGCGCAGCCCACCGCCGCCAAGGGTTTCGCCAGCGTGCTTGGACGGGACGGTCTTGTGTGGTTTGCGGGGCGCGCGGTTGAAGTGGAAAATGAACTCGTGCGACGGGGCCAGGCGGCCTTGCCAATCGCCCGGCAGGCCGGGGCCCTGATCCCACACATACCAACCAAAGCGTCGCCAGCCAGAGCTGCGCATCCATTCGACCCATCCTTCCCAATAGGGCAACCATTCGCCATCGCGGTGCACGAGGCCGAGGTTGACCAGAAGCTGGACGTCGTCCGTGACCGGGGCCGCGGTAAACACGCCCTGCATCAGCGCATCCCAATTGCCGAGTTTTTCTTTGGCCGCGCCGTAGGCGCGCTGTTGGGCGTAAGGCGGCGAGGTGAACATCAGCGTCGCTTGCTCGCCCTGCATCAGCTTGGCCACGGCGGCAGGATCGGTAGCATCGCCACAGCACAGCCGGTGTTTGCCCAGCACCCAGATATCGCCCGGTTTGGTGATCGGTTCGGCTGGCGGTTCGGGGATCGCGTCGGCGGCATCGTCGGAAATCTCCGGTCGATCATCGGCGTCGGCCAATAGTGCATACAATTCATCCTCGGGGATCCCGATCAGCCCGAGGTCGAAATCCTCTATCAGCAGCGCCTGCAATTCTTGCAACAGCAAGGCCTCGTCCCAGCCGCCCATCTCGGTCAACTTGTTGTCGGCGATGCGATAGGCCCGGCGCTGCGCCTCGGTCAGATGACCCAGCACGATCACCGGGGCTTCGGGCAGTCCGAGCTGGGCGGCAGCCAGGACACGGCCGTGCCCGGCGATCAACTCGCCATCGGCGGCGACCAGCACTGGCACGGTCCAGCCGAACTCGGCCATGCTGGCGGCGATCTTCGCCACCTGGTCAGCGTCGTGGGTTTTGGCGTTGCGGGCATAGGGCTTCAGTCGTGCGAGGGGCCAGTGTTCGATCCGGCCGGGCAGCAGGGGCACGTTCATGCCGCCAGCCTTTTCGCCTTCAGGTCGGCGAAGGTCTCGCCAGTATCGGCCAGCAGGGCGTTGGCACCGGTGAATTGCTGCCAGCGCTCGATGGCCACATCGACATAGGCAGGGTTCAACTCGATGCCAAAGCACACCCGCCCGGTGGTTTCTGCCGCAATCAGCGTGGTGCCCGATCCCATGAACGGCTCATAAACCGCCTGACCCGGGCTGGAATTGTTCAGGATCGGGCGGCGCATGCATTCGACCGGTTTCTGCGTGCCATGCACGGTGGCCGCGTCCTGGTCCTTGCCGGAGATGTGCCAAAGCGTGGTCTGTTTGCGGTCCCCCGCCCAGTGGCCCTTGCCGGTCTTCTTGACGGCATACCAGCAGGGTTCATGTTGCCAGTGATAATCACCCCGGCTGAGGACAAGGCGGTCCTTGGCCCAGATGATCTGTGACCGGACGGCGAAACCCGCCGCAACCAGGCTCTCGGCCACCTCGCCCGCATGCAGCGCGCCGTGCCAGACATAGGCCACGTCGCCGGGGAACAGCGCCCATGCTTCGCGCCAGTCGGCCCGGTCATCGTTCAGCACCTTGCCGGTTCTTTTGGTCTTCGCGGCCCCCGCCTGGTTGCGCCAGGACGGATCGTATTCCACGCCATAAGGCGGGTCGGTCACCATCAGCAGCGGGCGCACGTCGCCAAGCAATCGCCCGACCACATCGGCGGATGTGCTGTCGCCGCAGATCAGCCGGTGCGATCCAAGCTGCCACAGGTCGCCCGCCACCGACACCGGCGTGACCGGCGGTTCCGGAATGTCATCCTCGCCCTCGACCGCGCCGCCCTCGACCTGATCCGGATCGCGCAACAGGGCGTCCAGATCTTCGTCGGCGATCCCCAGCAGCGACAGGTCGAAATCCTCGGCCAGCAGCCCAGCGATCTCGTCGCGCAACATGGCCTCGTCCCACTCGCCCAGCTCGGTCAGTTTATTGTCGGCGATTCGGTAGGCCCGGCGCTCGGCCTCGTCGAGGTGGCCGAGCCGGATCACCGGTACGTCGGTTAACCCCAGCATGATCGCAGCCAACACCCGGCCATGACCGGCAATCAGCTCACCATCGTCGGCCACCATGCAGGGCACGGTCCAGCCGAACTTGGCCATGCTGGCGGCGATCTTCGCCACCTGATCGTCGCCGTGCATCTTGGCATTGCGGGCATAGGGGCGCAGCCTGTCGAGCGGCCAAGTCTCGATCTGGCTCGGTGCGAAGACCAGGTCCATGGGCGGTTCTCATTTGGGGCAGGGCGGACGTGCCGAAGCGCGCCGGGCAATGCCAGGGACACGATCGGGATCCGCGATGTGGAGGGAAAAGAAAGCGCCCGCGAGGGTTTTCCTCCGGGCGCAATTCTTCGATGATTAATAGGTAGGTCAAGGGGGCTAGAAATGTCAATCCATTTTCTGCCTTGGAATCAACGTGTTCAGAGATGGCCGGAAGCTTCTGGCGGAGAGATGCGTTCCTATGGTGGCTACTGGCGAGGGTGGCTTCCGTCAGGTGGCCGCCCTGGCTTCCGAAAGAAATCCACCTTGCCCACGCTGCGTGCCGGGTAAGTCACTGATAATGAGTCATAATGCCGAGGCGATCTGTGGGGGTGGCTTCCAAGTGGCTTCCCCGGTGAAAAAGCCACGCGCTAGCGAAATGCCGCGCTAAGCCCCCCCGTATACGCTGAAGGTCCGGGAGGAACCATGCCAGGGGGGACTGCGGTCGCTACCGGCCATGAGCGGCCAGCTACTGATGGTGAGGCGCTGCAATGCAGCTTCGCCAAAATGGTCATCCGTGCTTGCTGCGGCATTTTTGACGAGCAGTGTTCGCTTTACGGACATTTCGGTCATTCTAGGAGTACTCGCTTTTACTGGACGCAGACTACCACCGACATTTTAAAGAGCAGGTTGGGCGCGCAGTACTCCCCAGCGTTTAGAGCTCAAGACGAGAATAGCTATCCGAACGCCTTGACACGAGTGCCAATCCCCTGTGTCTGGAGGTCGTAGGAGTGCACCAATGTCCACCAAACTTCGAGTATTTGTTAGCAGCACGATGAGAGATCTAGGTGATGCGCGCCGGGCGGTCATCAAGAGGCTGATTGCGCTTAACTTGGAGCCAGTCAACGCAGAGGGAATGCATCCAGACGGCGGCACGAGCTGGGAGGTTATCCGTTCTGAGATCGATAGTAGCCATCTATTCGTCCTGATTAGCGGGGAGACGTATGGCTGGATACCCGACTCCGGTCCCGGCGCCGGTGAGGGCAGGTCGGTCACTCACATGGAAGTCATGCACGCAAAGACACTCGATCTGCCGATACTGCCGTTCTTCAAGTCTCTGAACTATGATTCGCCTCGTGGTACCCTCGATGCGAACGCCCGCGACAATTTCAGGCGCGAGATCGCAGAGTGGGGAGCTGGTAGGTTTCGGCAGGAATTCAAATGGAGTGATGACCTTGAGCGAGCGGTAGCAGATGCGCTACTCGACCTTTTCCAAGGTTCCGTCCTCAAGGAACTTACATCGCGGACCCGTCCGCAGAGTTTCGCACCAATCACCTCGAGTAATGCCGCTTTAGGTCGTGTATCCATTCCTGCTGGTTTTGTCGGTCATGACCCCGTGCTATTCGTCGGCGCCGGCATTTCAGCGCCTGCGGGATTGCCAACGGCGGCAGTGATGACCGAACTTTTTGGTGCGCGTCTGTCTCTTGGCGTAGATGGCGATCAGCTGCTCGGGCGACATAGGTTCGCCGACGTGGCGGCCGCCTTGGAACTGCGTTACGGTCGAAGAGAACTCGAACGCACGGTGGTCCAAGCTTTCGATATGGCGCAGGGGGTCATCCCGACCCCCGGCCATCTCGCCGCGGTGTCGAGTTTCCGCCACATCGTCACGACAAACTACGACGATTTATTCGAACGTGCCGCAGTTGAGAAAGGTATCCCTCACACGGTGCTCCATTCGAATGGAGCAACACTGGGCGAAGGCACGGATCTGACCATCTTTAAAATAGACGGGTCGATTGCGTGCCCTGGTAGCCTCATAATAACAGAAGACGACGCTGCCCGCGTCCGTGCTAATGGGCCGTATTGGGACACTATCGCGGCCGCGATAGGTGACCGACCCGTGGTGGTCATCGGCCATTCGCTCCGAGACGAAAATGCCCGGAAAGTCCTCAAGCGACGCGGAAACGGAAAAGGTATATATCTGTCCCTCACGCCCAATCCGATGGACGACATAATCCGTGGACGATTTGAACTGATAGGATGTGTTGGTACTGCCGATGACTTCCTACTGTCGTTCGAAAAATCTACCGCACAATGACAGTTCGGATTGTTCTCGACACTTGTGTCTGGCTCAACCTAGCGGGAGACTATCGCAACCTTCCCCTGCTCCACCGCATGGAGAGCACGGTCGACGAGTGCGAGGTCGAGTTCATGGTGCCTGACGTTGTGCAGGCCGAGTTCGAACGCAACAGGGACCGCGTCATGAAGGCCGCCAAAACGAGCCGAAAAGACCATTTCAAGCGCGTGCGAGCGACGATCAAGCAGTTTGGAACTGGCGACACCGCAGCAATTCTTGAAGGTATTCTCGATGTTGAGCAGAAGATGCACATGCACGGGGACGCAGTTGACGAAACGCTGTCCAAGGTCGAAGAAATCATGGCAAAGGCGACCCATTTGGTGCCTTCCGTCATCGCTAGGTCTAGGGCTGCCACCCGTGGCCTGGACCGAGTAGCGCCGTACCACAAGACAGGGATCGCGGACGCCGTAATTCTCGAGACCTACTATGAGATTGTCGAAGAAAGCGCCCACGAAGATCACCGCTTTGCCTTCATCACCAGCAATACGGACGATTTCACTCATGCCAAGGTCGACAAGAGCAAACCTCATCCAGATATCGCTTACTACTTCGACGGCGTACGCTCAGTTTTCGCCACAGACATCGGTGATTATTTTGGCAACCTGATGATAGACTTAGATCCGACAGGAGCTTTTGACGATTTTTACATTCCGGACGATCCGCGTGTATCTTCAGAGATCAACGAGGCAATAGCTTTCCTGTGGGATCAAGTCTGGTACACCCGTCACGTGTACAATATGGAAAAAATCGATAGCGGAGAAATCCAGGTCACCGACGAGATGCCAAAGGACAAGCCATACGATCAAACAAAGATCACCAAAGGCAACCTAGCGACCTTGCGCGCGGCCGGTGAACGGGTGCGCCATAAGTACAACGATCGGCCCGAGGTTCTAGGACCGTTCGAAGATTTCGAATGGGGCATGATCAACGGCAAGTTGAGTGCGCTGAGGTGGGTCATGGGCGAAGAGTGGGACTTCTTGGACACTTGAGGATGGCATTAACACCCTCGACGACACTATCGTCAGCGTGCAAATTGTAGCCAGACTTGTTTCGACCGAAACCGGCCATTGGCACAAGATGCGGCGGACAACTACTTTCCGACCTCCACGTCGATCAATGACCGGAAACGCTGTGCAGAGATCGAGCGGCTGCTTCGGGTCGCTGCCTCACCGGCATCTGTCGGCTTCTAGCCCATTGTGACTTTGTCAACCTGTTCCCCAAGGTCTCACCTTCGGCATAACTGCCGCCACTTCCATCTCCCTTAACATTCGTCCTGCAACCAGCCCATCGCGCACCCAATCCAACGCCCGCCACCAATCCTCATACCCGCGCCGTGCGGCGGCGATCTGTTCCGGATGTGGCCGCCATGTGACCGGACAGGCCCGCACTTCGATTGTACGCCATTTCCCGCTGATCAGTACTCTTTCAGTGCCTACCGCGACGCTGACAGCGCGGTCCCCATGGCGGTTACGCTTAATGTCGACTGGCACGCAACGTGGCACCGCGCCTGGCATCCAGTCGGGCGTTATCCCTGCGCGCGCCATTTCGGCAACGCTGATTGCCATACGGATGCCGCCGAGGCTGCCGGGTATGCCGGCGACAGTGGCGGCGATCACGTCTGCGTCGGCATGGGTGTAACTGCCCATCTTGTGCTGGCCACCATCCACCTTGCAGCCCAGCGCCGCACGTTGCAGCAGAACATATTCGAGGCCAAAGCCGAAGCCCTCTTCCGACACATCCTTCGGCGGCGGCAGTTCCAACTGCGCCTTTTCCACCCGAAACGCCCATTCCAGCGCCGCTTGCACGCCCAGCGCGCGTTTCATCTTCGTGCCGCCGTTGCGGCTAATCCGTCCCTGCATGCTCATGGCCGCAATCTTTCAAACAGGTTCATCTGCGCTGGGCCCTCCGGCCCATCCGTCGGCCGCCAAATCCAAGGGCCCGAGGCCATGGGCAGATGCGAGAGCGCGCCACGCATGTGCTGCTGCCAGCGGATGAACTCCGTTGCCGAGCAGGCGCAGAGCGCGTGCCCGATGGGCCAGCCCATCAGCCATCCGACGAAGAGCGGGTTCAGTCGCCGCCGTGCCCGGCCCTTCAGGATCCGCCGCGAGACGGCGCGCCCATGCGAGGCAATCATTGAAACCCAGAGCGGGCGCGAGATCGGGGCGTGCGGCAAGGACCGTTGCCCACGCATCCCGATCACCGGGTCCGGGTGGGTGAATCCCTGTTCCGCGCGGTAATGCAGGATATCCATCCGGGATTTGCCATCTGCGCGGATCACACTCGCCTCGCTGCTGCCCTTCCAGTTCTGCGCTGCTGGTGTTGGCCATTGCGCAGCCTGTGCTGGCAGGGGTGGCGTTCCGCCCGAGCCATAGCTCTGGCCCGGCCCACCCTTCGCGCCATCGGTCGCTTTCGGTGTCGACCAATTGCTGATGTCCAGCGCCAGAGCCTCGGCCTTGCGGGTGAAGTCGCTGTTGCCCGCTGGATTGTAGTTGGCCGTTCTGGGGTGCAGGCTCATCGGCGTGGGCCAGGATGAAGATGCGGTTTCGCTGGTGCGGCGCGCCGACTTCTGCCGCAGAGAACAGGCCCGTCGCAGGCGTGTAGCCCATCTGCCAAAGCTCTCGCAGGACAGCTTCCAGCCCGAGGCTGACGTGCCCGGGGACGTTCTCAAGGAATACCCATTCGGGTTGGCATTCCCCAATGACGCGAGCGACGTCGGGCCAGAGATGGCGGGGATCGTCGGCACCGCCGCGTTTTCCAGCTGCGCTGAAGGGCTGGCAGGGATATCCGGCGAGGACGATGTCAAAGGCACCGCGAAAGGGTTGGGCATCGAAGCTGCGCAGATCATCCCAGATTGGCGCCGGGGCAAAATACCCGGCGCGCTGGGCGGCAATGAGGACGGCTCGGGGCCATTCCTCCCATTCGACGAAGGCGCGGGTGTGATAGCCGGGTTCGGCGAGCATGAGGCACAGATCCAAGCCTCCGCCGCCTGCGCAGAGGGACAATCCGTGCCGGGGACGTGACACCATGCCATTCACCGCACCCCTCGCATCCGGAGTCGTTCGGGTGTGACGAGGCCGCGCACCAACATCAGATCGCGGATGCTGTTGTTGATCGCGCTGACCGGCAGGAAGCCATCGGCGTTGACCATTTTGGCGTAGAAGGCCGCCTTCTCGTCATCGCTGAGCCGGGGAGGGTCTTCGCACTTGCGCCGCCGTTTCGTCTTCTGGCTCTTGGCGTTCGCAATGGTCGCCTGCGCATCGCGCTGGGCGGCCCGTTCCATGAACCGGTCGAGGGCTTTGGGCCCATCGGGCGGATTGGGATGATCGGCTCGGGTCTCGGTGGCTGTCTCGACGATCCGCTTCTGCGAAAGTCCGAGATCATCGATCCAGCGACGAACATGCGTTCTGGCTGGCCAGCCTTGCCACCAAGCGGGCAGGGTGGCATTGGCGGCAAAGCCCAGTGCAGTCAGCAACTCTGCGAAGAACCGATCAAAATCGGCATCGCGCGCTTGCGCGTCCTCCTCCTCCTTTACTGGTTTACTTAAGGGTTCTCTTACAAGGTTAGTGTCCGGATTTCGGACACGGCTTTGGCCATTTTCCGGACACGGGTCGGGGCAAAATCCGGACACGGCTTGCGCGTCGATCCCGTGTCCTGAATTCGGACACGGACCAGCCTCTGGGAGGGAATCCGGGCCGCAACCGTCTGCCACAGATGGGTTTTCTCTGAGGGCGCTATCCCCGTGTCCGGTTTCCGGACACGGAACCACATCCGCCGGTGTGAAGCCCGGCTCGAAGCACAGGATGTAGCGGGTTGGCAGCTGGCGCTTGGTTGCTGGATCGATGCGGGGAATCCTGCGCAACAGGCCTGCCGCCTCAAGCTGGCCAATATGATCGTTAAGGGTCGAGCGGCTGATTTCACAATCATGCGCGAGCCTGTCCTGCGAGGGAAAACAGCCGTAGTCCGGGTTGAAACGGTCGCAGAGATGCCAGAGCACGATCTTGGTGGTGGGTTTCAACCCGCGTTGCTTGATGGCCCAGTTGGTGGCTTCATGGCTCATGGCACTGCCCTCCGGGTGGGTGGCGCAATGCGCGTGGTAAAGCCGTGGTCGGCCAAAGCGCCCAGCGCGTCGTCAAGGCTACGCACTAGCGCCCAACCGAAGCCCTGCGCCAAAACGGCATCGCGAAACGCTTCCTGTGCGGGGCTGAGCCGGCCCTTGAGGGATTTCAACTCGAGGAACAGCACGCGCCCAGCGCAGAGCACGATCAGATCGGCAAAGCCTGAATGGACGCCCATGCCCACCAGGATCGCTTGGCGTTTTGCGCCGCGGGGGCTGGCCTCGGTCACCTCATTGGCGCAGTGATGAATGATGGTCGAGCGGGGCAGGGCAAAGTGCAGGGTCTGCACCACAGCGCGCTGCAGATCGGCCTCGGGTGTGCCGCGGCGCTTCATGACCGCCCCTCCCGATCTGATCGATTATGATTGGTACGCCCGGGTGATTTTGCATCAAGGACGACCAATAGGATCCGGGCGTCTTCACGCTCGGCAGGCGTCTCCCCATGCTGGACCAGCACGTTGCACGCGAGCCGCAGCAGGTGGTCGGAATGGTTCACAACATCGGCCACGACGATGCGCGCTTCGTGCCGTCGCTCGTCGATCCAGTCCTGGCGAACCTGATCGCGGGCGCTGCGCTTGCGGAAGGGCAGGGGGATGCTCATCGACGGCCTCCCCGACGTGCGCGGCGATTGTCCGCCGCTTCCTGCTCTTCCAGCCATTCGACAACGGCGCTGCGGCGATAATAGATTTTCCGACCCGCGCGAATGCAGGGAGGGCCCCAGCGTTCGGCGGTCCAGCGCCGCAAGGTGCCTTCGGTTACCTCGAGTTCCTGGGCAAGATCGGACCTGCTGATCCAACCGCTCAGCAGGGCGCGCGGCGTTTCCCTGCCTCCTTTAGCGTTCATGATTTCCTGCATGTGAAGTCTCCAGTGTGAGAGCCCGAACGTGGGCAAATGCTGGGTCCAATCACGCACATCGCGAAGGGTGGCAGGGAGGCACGGGGTGGCACGAAACTCGACACCCCCGTGCCACCCCTTGTTTTATTGGCTTTTCGGCAGGTTCTGGTCCGGCGACCACAGCCGTCGCTGCGGCGCAGCAAATTGGTCCGCCGCGTGCTCGCGCGTATTCCTGCGCAAATCGGCGTATTCGCGGGCTTTCGCACGCATTCGCGATCAAACTGGGGGTGGCAACGTGCATAAACGCGTGCCACCCCCATATTTTATTGAAGATTTCTCTGCTTTCGCCCGCTTTTGATGGTGATTCTGGTGCTGAGAGGCGCGTTCGGGTGGAAATCATGATCGGCGAAAGTGGGTGCCGCGTTGGTCAGCATCCGGCCCAGCGCGCAGATTGCCAATAAAATAAGGGGTGGCACGGCACCTGTCTCCGGCGTGCCACCCCGTGCCTCCCTGCCACCCCCAGCGCCATGCTCTGCTTGATAGACGGCCCGATCTACGCGTCATGACAGGGGCAAGAGAGAGGTTTGCTGATGGTGAACAGACAGAAACTGACGGAAGTGATCGTACGCGATGCCGAGCCTGCGGAGGGCCGGGATTACCAGATCTTTGACACAGAGGTGCGCGGCTTTGCCGTTTGCATCTATCGCGGCGGTGGCCGCGCCTTCACGCTCGACTATCGCTATGCGGGTCGGCAGCGCCGCATGACCTTTGGCCGTTGGCCGGAATGGAGCGTGTCGGCGGCGCGCACGCGCGCCAAGGAACTGCGGCGGGACATTGATGCTGGGGGCGATCCTCTGGCGAACCGCGACGCCCTGCGGGAAGCGCCCCGCATCGCAGATCTGATCGCCCGCTACGTCGATGTGCATCTGACGCATCTCGCCAAGCTCAACGCCTCCGATCAGCGATCGATGATGGAGAAGTTCATCACACCAGCTTGGGGCCGGATGCTGGTAACTGAAGTCAGCGCCTATGATGTAGAACTGCTGCTGAACAAGGTCGCGGAGGGGCGCGCACGACCGTCAAAGCAAAAGCCCAACAACCGCGCGCGCAAGTTGCAGGGTGCCAAGCTCACACCCGTCCGCGCCAACCGTGTCGGCGAGGTCGTTCGCAAGATGTTCGCCTATGCCGTCAAATGGGGATGGCGCGACGACAACCCCGCGACGGGGTTTCGCCGCCGGATGGAAACGCCGCGCGAGCGGTATCTCTCGCAAGAGGAAATCGCGTGCCTAGCGACGGCGCTGGATGCGGCGGAGGACGACCGCGCTGCCGGGATCATTCGGCTTTGCATGTTGACCGGTGCCCGGGTGGGGGAAGTGCGACAGGCGCGGTTCGAGGATTTCAACCTCGAGCATCTGTCATGGACCAAGCCCGCCACAACGACAAAGCAGCGCCGCGTGCACCGCGTGCCAATCTCGGACGAGGCGGCGGCCATCGTGCGCCAGCGCCGCCTTGCGGTGGTTTCCGGCTCGCCATGGCTGTTTCCGGGCGACACGCCCGGCCAGCCCGTGCAGGAAATCCGCCGCTTCTGGGCACGGATCCAGAACGAGGTTGCCATCCCCGACGTGCACATCCACGACCTGCGCCACACCTTTGCATCGCTGCTGGTGAGCGGTGGTGCCTCGCTTGAGATGATCGGGAAGTTACTGGGTCATAGTCAAATGCAAACCACCCAGCGGTATGCGCATTTGATGGACTCGCCGTTGCGCGCGGGCGTCGATGCCGTGGCCAACGCCTTCAAGCCCAAGCCACGGCTGGTTCATGACGCAGATCGGCCCGCTGCTGCGGCCAGCCCGCCATCAAGGGCTGGCCAGCGCGCTGGCGCGAAACATCTTACCGTTTCGGGTTCTTGAACTTCACGGCTTTGAGGAACGGGGACAATCGCCGCCGGATCGAGCGCTCGTCTGGAAATTCCCCGGTTTCCGACTGCGCGGCGAACCAGTCCTGCAACTCCCTGATCCATTCGGCCTGGGATTTGGGCAAGCCCTCTTCGAACACCCGGCGCGTGATCTCAACACTCATCCCGGGCCAGTCGTAGTCCCCATCGTCGCCAAGCCCAGCGCCTTCGGCGACACGGCCGAAGAGATTGTTGATGTCCTCAAAACGCTGCACTTCATGGCCAAGGATCATCAGATCGCCGATCGAGACCAGTACGCCCTCCTCGGGGGCGGTGATATAGAGCCAGTCCTCTCCTTCGAGTTGCCGCACACGCCGCAAATACGCTTCTTGCGGACCAGTCCCACAACGCCTGAACATCGGCAAGATATCCGCGGGCTCGATCTGCACCAGCCCAGCGATGCGCACTTCGTCACACGCGATAGGCGGAATGCCCGTAATGAACTTGAGCATCCCCATCGCGGCCCAGCCAGCGATGTCGGAAACCGTGCAGCCCCAGCGTGCAGCGGTTTCGTGAACAGGATAAAAAACACGTTGTGGCAGGCCCATACTCAAATCCTCCTTCAAGGACCGCCGGCCAGATCGAGCAGAGCCTGGCAGCGGGTGTTAAGCTTTTGGCGTCGTTGCTGATCGGCGAAATCACTGAAACAGCGTGATTTTTGATTCGCATTGGCGTAAGACCTGTTTAATCTCCCTATGGGGTAAGTTGCTTACCCCTTGCGCAATCAGAGGGAGAATATTCACCATGTCATTCGCCAAGGCGCAGGACCTGTTCCGATTGGCCGAAATGGCCAAGGCGCGCTACCGAGGCGTAAGCTTGCGCGACATCATGGCGGAGTTTGCCGTCAATGAGCGGACGGCCCGACGCATGGCACGTGCGCTGGAGGACGTGTTTCCCCGGATTGATGTTGTGACGGATGATGAACGCCGCCGCTGGTGGTCCCTGCGCGATGTTGATTACATCCGCCACCGTGGGTTTCGCGACAGTGAACTTGCTGCGCTGGATCTGGCGATCCGCAGGGCTGATCGAGACGGGGCTGCGAACGAGGTCAAATCTCTTACGGAGATGCGCGACCGGCTCCTCGCGTCCGCGCCGCCCACACAAGCTCGGTCGGCCGAAGTGAGTTCCGAGGTCATGCTCGAGGCGAATGGGTTCGCGTGCCGTCCCGGGCCAGCGAGTCAGGCATCACCGTATTATCTGAAGTTATTGTTCGAGGCTTTCATCGCGCCGATGTCAATCCGCATGACGTACCGGAGCGCGCGCGATGACGCACCCCGCGAGCGGGTTGTCGAACCCTATGGCGTCATCCTTGGCACCCGGCATTACCTTGTGGCGCGAGACACGACGCCGGACCGACGGATTCGTCAGTATCGGTTTGATCGGATCAGCGAAATGGCTGTGACGGGGCAGGGCTTCGCGCGCGACCCGAACTTCTGCATCAACGTCCACTGCGCGCAATCGTTCGGGTCATTCTTTTCTGAAGCCGAGCACGGGCCCGTCCGCTGGCGCTTTGCGCCTAGCGCTGCGCCCGTCGCCCGCGACTTCCGGTTCCATCCAAACCAGGTGATGAGCGATTTGCCGGACGGCAGCCTGCTGGTTGAATTCAGCGCGAGCGGATGGGTGGAAATGGCTTGGCACTTGGTTTCATGGGGCAGGGCGGTCGAGGTTCTGGCCCCGCCTGAACTGCGTGTAATTTTGGAGAGGGTGCGGCGTGGCGATGTTGATGTCTTGCCGTGATGGCCAATATCGATGTGCCGACATTGGTAGTTTATACATGAAGGGCGGGGAGCTGCAGTTCGCTGCCGAAGCAAAATCGTGTTGTCTCTTGTGGGCAGCAGACCTTCGAGCCAATGGTGTAGCATTTAGTGCCGTTTTCCTGATGTCATTTAACACGGTTACCAAGCCTGATACGTTCCGGAAAACCGCAAGCGCTTAACAGAGAAGATATTCGAGAGGGTGATTAAATGCAGTTCATTTCTGCGGGGCCAGATATACCGGATGAGCTACTGCAAGCGCAGGAGGAGGGCCGTCTGGTCTTTTTTTGCGGCGCTGGAATTTCTTACCTCGCAGGCCTTCCGGGGTTTAAAGGCCTCGTAGAACAGATTTACAAACACACTGGGACCAGAAGGTCGCCCATCGAGCAGGATGCGTATGATCGTGGCCAGTACGATGCCACGCTCGACTTGCTCGAAAGGCGCCTGCCAGGTCAGCGCTTCGCCGTGCGAAATGCTTTAGCACAATCGCTGAAGCCAAAACTGCGCCGTAGGGGGGCGACAGACACTCATACGGCTTTGCTTCAACTTGCGCGCAGCCGCGAAGGCGCTCTGCGGCTGGTTACCACTAATTTCGATGGCGTGTTTGAAGTAGCGGCGAAACGTGGTGGACAGCAGTTTAATTCATACTCCGCTCCTATGCTGCCTATCCCGAAGAACAGCCGTTGGAATGGGCTGATCTACCTGCATGGTTCGCTGCCCAAAAAAGCTGATGAAGCTGCGCTCAACCGACTTGTAATTACAAGCGGTGACTTCGGCCTAGCCTACCTCACCGAACGATGGGCCGCCCGTTTTGTAAGCGAGTTGTTCCGAAATTACTCGGTCTGCTTCGTTGGTTACAGCATCAATGATCCAGTTTTGCGTTACATGATGGATGCATTGGCCGCTGACCGTATGCTGGGTGAAAGCACCCCACAGGCTTGGGCCCTGGGCGATTGCGAACCTGGGCAGGAGCCTGCGAAGACCATTGAGTGGGAAGCCAAAGGCGTGACGCCTATCCTGTACGAGGTCCCGGTTGGCAGCCTTGACCACTCGGCTCTTCATAAAACTTTGCATGTCTGGTCAGAAACTTATCGAGACGGTGTGCTTGGCAAAGAAAAGGTAGTCGTAACCCACGCGCTTGCACGTCCGTCAGCCAGCACACGCCAAGATGACTTTGTTGGCAGGATGCTATGGGCACTGTCTGACCCATCTGGGCTGCCAGCAAAACGATTCGCCGAGTTTAACCCTGTGCCCTCGCTAGATTGGCTACTCGATGCATTCTCTGATGAGCGTTATCAACAGGCAGATCTTCCTCGCTTCGGCGTGCCAACACTCCTCAAATGCGATAGCAAACTTAAGTTTAGTCTCGTTCGTCGACCGGCGCCTTATCCGCTCGCGCCATCAATGATGTTGGTTTCGGGAGGCATCGAGATTTCGCAATGGGACGACGTGATGTTTCACCTCGCGCGCTGGCTGCTCCGACACTTAAACGACCCAGACTTGATTATCTGGATCGTACAACGGGGCGGTAAGCTTCACGAACGTTGGTCTTTGCTAGTCCAACACGAATTGATGCGCCACAACAGTTTGGAGAGGGAAGGCAAGGTAGCAGAACTGACAATATTCGCGTCAATGCAGCAAACGCGATCCCTGGACCGGTAATGCGAACGCTTTGGCGCTTACTTCTTAACGGTCGGTTAAAATCACCTTGGAGACAGCGCGATCTATACGATTGGAGAAATCGCCTGACGCAACAGGGGATCAGTGCCACTCTTCGAATGGAATTGCGTGATGCTCTGACGCCAAAAGTTAAGCTTTCCAAACGATTTAGATGGGGAGATGAACCCGAACCAAGCGGTGAGCCCTCTAGCGTCGGTCAAATATTGGACTGCAAGTTTGTCTTGGCGGCCGATGATGTGAGCTCAACCCTCCGCGACTTAGCAGACGACAAGTCCTGGCTGGCACTATTACCTCAATTGATTGATGATTTTCGGCAACTGCTGATCGACTGCTTGGATATTATGCAAGAGTTAGGCGAGGCTGACGAGTACAAAGATCGATCAAGCTGGGACCTTTCGTCCATAAGTCCGCACTGGCAAAATCGTGGACTGCGCGGTTGGGTGACTCTGATCGAGCTACTGCGAGACTCATGGTTGGCCGTTCGAAATGAAGACCCCGCCAGAGCCAGTGAGATCGCAAAAACATGGTTTGAGGTTCCGTACCCGACATTCAAACGTTTGGCCTTTTTCGCAGCGGCCCAGAACGACTGTATCCTTTCTGAGCTATGGGTGAATTGGCTCTTGGCGGACGATTCCTGGTGGCTCTGGTCTCCTAGCTTAATGCGTGAGGTGCTCCAGCTTCTTGTACTGCGTGGGGGGGATTTGACCCAACCTGCGCAGAAGAGGCTGGAAATGGCTATCTTGGCCGGCCCTTCTCGCCAAAATTATCGCGATGATCTTGAACCTGAGCAGTGGGCTGACTTGAAGGATCGTTCGGTCTGGCTACGGCTGGCCAAGCTGAGCGCATCCGGCATCGCGCTCGGGGCGGAAGCTTCGCTGCACTTTGAGGATTTGTCGCGCGCGCATTCAGTGTGGGAGTTAGCTCCGAATGAGCGTGATGAGTTCTCGATTTGGACCAGTGGCACCGGCGACCCGGACGACGAAGACCGGCAAGAGATCGATATCGCACCCTCCAAACGTAGCGAACTTGTTCAGTGGTTGAGACAGCCAGTGCCCGACGATTACCATTTCTATGAGGATATGTGGCGGGAAATTTGCCGCACGCGTCTCTCTCTTAGCCTTACCGCGCTCTGTGAACTGGCGCGTGACGGAGAGTGGCCGGAGATCCGTTGGAGGGAAGCGCTTCAATCGTGGAGCGGAGAAGGACTTACCCTGCGATCTTGGCGATACGGCGCTTCGCTGGTGCAAGCCATGCCTGATGATGTGCTAGTGAAGCTCGTTCGCCAGGTAACATGGTGGCTCGAAGCTGTTTCTAAATCGATCAACCAACATGAGGCCATCCTTCTCGAGCTCTGCCGACGCGTACTGGAAATGCACCGTGATGCTGATTCAGGCATTGAGCCGGATGATGAGCAAGCAGATGATCCAATAGGAGCAGCGATCAATCATCCGATTGGGCACGTCACCCAAGCTGTTCTCAATCTCTGGCTCAAGGGCGCGCCAAATGACGACGACCACCTTCCCGACGACATCGAGCGCATTCTCACGCCAATATGCGATGTTGATGTGGATCAATTCCGTCATGGTAGAGTGTTGCTGGGCGCGCGATCCATTGCGCTTTTCCGTGTGGATAGGCCATGGGCCGAACAAAGGTTGCTGCCGCTATTTGATTGGGACGCCTCACCGGCGCAGGCAAGGGCTGTGTGGAGTGGGTTCCTTTGGTCGCCCCGTTTATATTGGCCTTTGTTGAACGCACTCAAACCACAGTTCCTCAGTACTGCTCAGCATTACGCAGTATTGGGCGCACAGGCCAAGCAGCTAGCTGCCTTTCTGACGTATGCGTCGCTAGAGCCCAATCAGAACTTCTCTAGGGAGGAGTTCAGTGCCGTTATTGCGTTGTTGCCGCAGGAGGGGCTTGAGGTGGGGGCAGACGCGCTAGCGCAAGCTCTTGAAGGAGCGGGCGATCAGCGAAAGGAATACTGGAAAAATCGCATCCTGCCGTTCTGGCAGCACGTATGGCCGAAATCGCGCGACCTTGTCACTGAGGGGATCGCAGAAGACCTCGCTCGGCTCAGCATTGCGGCCGGATCAGAGTTTCCAGAAGCACTGAAAACCGTCGAGGATTGGCTGGTCCCAATCCGACACCCACACTCCGTTATGCATCGATTGCACGAGAGCGGACTGTGCAGTCAGTTTCCGGAGGATGCCCTGAGGTTTCTTGGTATCATCATCAAGGATCAGCCATACCTTTCCGATGAGTTCAGGCAATGTTTGAGTTCAATAGCGCAGACGAGGCCAGCGTTGACAGAAGACCCCCAACTCAGGAGGCTAAATGAACACGCTCGACGCTTGGGAATATGAGTCTGAGAAATGGTGCGCTGCGTACCAAACGACCGCTTCGGTAAAGCAGTTGTGCGGCGTTGGAGGGGCAGTCATTGTCCGCAAAGGGCCGGGCTGCGTCGAAATTGGTCGGACGCTTAGTCGGATGGTTGAGCCTCCGTCGCAGCCTCGACCACCCGAATGGTCTCGTTCACTTGCCCCAGCCCTCGAACATGCGCTTTGCGCCAGCTCGCCCCCCTTGCTGTCCGCATGTAATGCCCTCGAACCCGATGGGCCCGACGTCGGGCACCGCCGACACCGCCCTCCTCGTCGTCAACCGCCTGTAGGTGCAGCCGCCCCTGGGCGTTTACCCGGATCTTGGTTACGACCTGCGGTGCCCCAGCGGAAAGCGCCCCCTCCCGCTCCATCCGCCGCCGTTCCGGGCGTGAGAACATCGACTCATCTTCCACATCAAGAGGCCCACCCTTCGCAGCGATTAAGTGCATTGCCCCGACCGCGTTCAGGATTGTCCAGCCAGTCTGCGGGAATGCCTCACCGAAAAACTGGCTGACTCGTTCATCCTGGGTTCCCTCAAAACCGTTGATGAACCGAGGAGAGGTGAACGGATCGGCCCGCATATCGAGCTTTGCATCAGCGTCCACCGTCAGGAATAGCAGGGGCTCAATCAACGGCTTACCCATTTGCCGGTGAAAACTGCAGACAAGAATTTTGCCGCCAATCTTCTGAATCAGAACACCGGATCCGTTCCGCGACCCGCCGATATCCTCCTCAAACTCCATCCAGACCGAGTCAAACGGCAGCGGTGCTTCGACGAGCAGCGGTCCGAAATCCTCGACAAGCTTGACGCCGGACTGGACAGTGGCGATCAGGTCGAGCGCAGCTGGTTCAATGACGAACGATGTGGCACGATAGGCCAGATCACGGACCATCTTGACCCGCCGGTAACGCTCCTCCTGAGCATCGCTGCGGAGCTTCATGAAAAACGGGTCCGACTCCGGGTCCGCCAAATGCCTGTCGTAGGTCTCTCTGACCATTTTAAGAAGCACGGACCATCTCTCCTACAATTGCAGTATCGCACTTCGGCGCGACGCTTCGCCAAAAGCATCCCCTGAATGGCCTGAGTATTTCAAGCGCCAAACTGTCAGTCAAGCAATCCTGTGGATGCTATCTGACCTCTGATCCGGCATTTAACATGCCGAAGGCCCGTAAGTTTTGCTGCGGCACCGCTTGGACGGCCGCTAGGGGAAATGCGGCCACACAGCACTAATAGACCTCGATCGGCAGGAATGGGCCGTTCGCGATCATCATCCAGCGGGGCAAGGATATTGTCTACATCAACGCCACATCAACCCGCGAATGCGCGTTTCGCGCTGTGTTTGCAGCCGAATGCGCGTGAATGTCGGTGAATGCGGTGTGGGAAAATCCGTGAAATCAAAGCCTTATCACTTAAGGCGCTGATTTAATTAACTTATTTTAATTGCTTGATTATAGGCTCATAACCTGAAGGTCGTAGGTTCAAATCCTACCCCCGCAACCAAAATATCTAACCATTACAAACACTTAAAGCCCGATAAAAACACTTGTGTATAAGCACTCCCGTTTTACGTCAACGCCACGTCAACGTTTGACAAGCCCCCTGAAAACAGCGGGGGCCTTTTTGATTCTGGTACGATCAGCAGCAGCGTTGCATCCGCCACCGTTGAAACCATCCTTCGCAACTGTCACATGGCTAAGTCATACCACGGAGGCGCAGATGACCGTCAAAACCACCCTCAGCTTTACCGACCGCCATCACCACTTCGTCGCGGAAAAGGTAGGGCAGGGCGTGTTCGCTATCCAGAGCGCAGCAGTTGCAGCCGCCCTTGAGCAGATCCGGTACAATAAAGTCATTAACGAATACGACTTCCCACCGCTTGAGGTGCTGCACTACGTTCTGATCACCCTCCGTCTGGGGCGGCACTTCAAAGGCGAGTTCAAGCTGACCAAGCGCGGTGCGGAACTGGCCCAGGCGCCGGGCAAGCTGTTTGCCGAGTTGATCCCTTTCTTTGTCCTGAAACTCGACCATGCCTCCTATGCCCGCTTTGAAGAGCGCCCATTCGGAAAATGGGATGTCTGGATGAACGTGATCAACGTCGAGGCTAACCTCGGCACAACCGAACGCGCGCTGTTCGCGGCCTTCTATGGCCAAGAGCATGATTGGGATAATGCCGGATGGCGAGAGATGGCCGCCTTCTCGTCCTGCGCCTTGCACCCGCTCGAGTGGGCAGGGCTGCTTATCCAGACCCGTGAAGAGCGCGACGGCAAGCACGTGCACCACGTCTTCAAGACGCCGCTGTGGCGCAGCGCACTCAAACTGGACACCGATGATATGTTGCAGCCCGTGAAGGTTCAGTAACCTTCCGACAAGAGCGGGCGTTCGCGATTGATGCAGCAAAGGTCTCAAATGAGCCCATTTTACCTGATGCTGCACTTTCTTAAATGTCTGGTTCACGACGGAGACCCGCTCGCCATTCCCGCAATCATCGCACCGAGTGCGACAAGATGGACCAGCATCAACGCCCTGTCATTCCACAACACGCCAACAGCAAACCACCCTAATACGCCGATCAGAAACAGATAGAGGTTCCATGGTGTCCATCCGAACCTTGTAGCGGTGTAGCCCATGATCTGGATGATCGATGCGCCCCATTTGACCGCAAACACCCCGCGGTCAAATCGTGGACGCTCGATGACAACATCAGACGGCACGGGTCAGACCTCCGTCGATCCGCAGGTTTTGGCCAGTTATGTAGCCGCCACCTTCGGAAGCCAGCAGCGAAATCACCGAGGATACCTCTTTCGCCCGCCCATAGCGCCCCATCGGAATGCGGGCCTTGCGATCTTCGGTTTCCGGAAGGCTATCAATGAACCCCGGCAGGACATTGTTCATGCGAATATTGTCGGCGGCATATTTATCGGAAAATAGCTTTGTGAAAGCAGCAAGGCCCGCCCGGAAGACGCCCGAGGTCGGGAAGAGTGGATCAGGCTCGAAGGCGGCAAATGTCGAGATGTTGATGATGGTGCCGCCGCCCTGCGCCTGCATGACAGGCGTAATAAGGCGTGTCGGACGGATGACGTTCATCAGGTAGACTTCCATGCCCTTGTGCCAATCATCATCCGAAATCTGCAACAACGGCCCTTTGGGGCCATGGCCCGCGGAGTTGATCAGGGCGTCCACACGGCCCCAACGGTCCACAGCACCCTGCACCAATGCAAACAGGTCATCGGAGTTGGTGTTGGAGCCAGTGACACCAAAGCCGCCCAGCTCAACGCCAAGCGCCTCGCCTTTCCCTGACGAAGAGAGAATGCCCACTTTGAAACCATCTGCGGCCAATCGACGGGCGGCATCTGCGCCCATGCCACTTCCGCCTGCGGTGATGAGCGCTACTTTTTCTACCGACATTATTCTCTCCATTTCGACTTTAGCATAGCAATATTACATTTCTTTCGATATAGCCCCTGAGAATTGATGCTTCATGCCTGTAGGAATACTATCGCCAAATGTCGCAACTTCCTCCGCTCAACGGGCTACGCGCATTTGAAGTGGCTGGTAGGTTTCTGAACTTCCGTGCTGCTGCGGGTGCACTCGGCGTCACTCAAGGGGCCGTCGCCCAACACGTTCGCCAGCTTGAGGCGCATCTGGGCATGCCATTGTTTGAAAGACTGCCGAAAGGGCTGGCCTTCACTTCGGCGGGGCGAAGTTATCACGTGAATGTTGCCGCCGCGTTCGACGCACTTCGCAGTGCGACCGATCAACTAAAGCCAGAACCCGGCAAAGTCCTTGTGAGCGTCACGCCAACATTCGCGGCAAAATGGTTGATCCCCAACTTGCCTGAGTTTTCGGCCAGGCACCCTGAGATCGACCTACGCATTCTGGCAACAGAAAAGGTCTCAAGCTTTCACGGCGACGGTATTGATCTAGCTGTCAGGCAGGGCAGGCCGCCATTTGGTGCCTCCCTCGACGCTCACCTGTTGTTTCGTCAGGAGGTTATCGCAGTCGCAGCATCAAGCCTTGTTTACGGGCACACTTTGCCTGTCAGTGCTCAGGTCATGTCGTCTATGCCCAAGCTTCACGACTCGCATGATCTCTGGTCGGAATTTCTGGGATTGTTGAATATCGAGGACAAAGGAGGTCGTGGACTGCGCCTTAGTCAAACGTCCTTGGCCGTGGATGCTGCACTTTCTGGTCAGGGCGTGGCTCTGGTAAGCCGATTTCTTGTGGCTGCGGAACTTGAGGCCAAGCGATTGATCCAGATTACACCACATACCCTGTTCGGCGAACAGGAATTCTACCTGCTCGCGACGCGAAAACCCAAGCTGAACGCCGCGACAAATGCAGTGGTGGCGTGGTTTTTAGAACGAGCTGAAAGGTAGTCCCTTTCTGACTGTGCCAAAGGAAAACTGCCAATTGCAGACATTGGAGCAGTCGCAGCGAATTCAGACTTTGTCCGCAGTGCGGTCACTCAAGCTGAATGCCCTGAATAACCGCGCCGCTGCAACTGGTCCTATCGCGCCCGCTTATCCGTAACCGACCAGACCACCGACCCAATGGTCAGCAGCGCGCCGATCACCGGTTCGATATCAGAGGCTTCGACATATCCCTTGGCGACCAGCGCGGTGCCAGCGACGGTCAGAATTTGGCGCAGCAGCGCCAGGATTGCAGGTTTCAGCATGGTTTTCTCCTGTTCGGGTTTCATTGGTGGTTGCGAGGTATTCGCCCGGCTTCATCGTTGGCAGACGCTGCGGGCGGGGCGGAAACGTTGCGGGCCAACGCGCGCCGAGCAGGCGTGACTTGGCGATCCGCGCGATGGTGACGGCATCGGATTGGTTGCCACCCAACACGTAGAAATGCATGTCGTCCTGACCGATCGCGAAATCGACGTGGCCACCGGACCCGCGCTCGAAGATCAGCACGGCGCCAGTGATCGGTTGCACCCCGCGGCCAAAGAGCAGCCAATTCCGGGCCCAGTAGGGATTGGTGCCCAACGCGCCAAGCAGCGGTTCGTCAGGCAGCCCGATACGGATGCAGGTTTCCACGAAATCCCCACACCACGGGTTCTTCGACGGATCGCCCAGGGACCGGCCATCACGTTTCAGCCAATCCATTAGCCAGGAGCGGTCACGGGCCTCATGGCGGCCCAACGCTGACTTCGCCTCAGTGATCCAGGGCAGCGGGCCGGGCGGTGCCACGGATGCCGCGCGGCCGTTCGCCGCCAGAAGCGCTTTCAACGCGCGGGCGGTGCGCAGACCCCAGAGGCCATCAATGGCGCCGGGAGAATGGCCAAGTTTATCAAGGCCGCTCTGGATCAGGCGGAGGGGTTCACGTGTATCTGTGGGCATGGGAAGGCTCCTTTCGCCCGTCGCCGGGCATGAAAAAACCCGCCTTGTGGGCGGGTCTGGTTGGATCGGGCTTGCTGGCGGGGTGATCAGTCGGTTTGGCCGCGTTGGAAAGCTTCAAACTTCAAATCGGGGATGGCGCGGGTGTCAGCCACCCGAGCCAAAGATTTTTATCTTCAGCGCGATGCCTGCGAGCAGCGCCAAGATGATGCCTGTGGTGATGAGTTGAACCGCGCTTTGAACGGCGGTGCGGCGCACAAAGCGGATGGCATCGAGGAGGGCGCGCAGATCCCGGATATCGAGGGCGGCTTCCTTGCCATCGAGCCCGACATCGGCAAGCGCGCGCTTTGCGCCTTCTTCTGCCGCCCGGGCCAGCAATTCCTCAAATTCGACATCGGGCATGCGGACGTGGTTCTCACCGGAGCGATGCGGGCTCATGCCGAGACGATCCGGACTTCGCTTGGGAGCGTGAGGCTGGTCCAGGCGCTGTTGTCGGCAGGGTTCACCGCCCAACTGGAATAGAATGCCTTTGGCGCGACCATCGGCACGGTCAGGGGCGGCGCGTCATAGTTCACGCCGCCTAGGCGCAAGAACCCGGCGGTGGCATCGGGTCCGTCCGTGCCGCCTTGGGCGATCTGCTTGAGATGCAAGCCCGCGATGGCCGAGACCGACGCGGGCCCCGTCGGGCCGGTGAGCGAGAACGACATGCGCTGGCCCGCGGAATTGCTGGCAACCCGGGTGGCGATGTCGCTGTCCTTCAGCGCATCGATGCTGCCGATCATCTGGTTGAAACTGGCGATGGCGTTCGGGCTGCGGCGCACGAACCGCCGTCCGATAGTTGAGACCCCGTCTAGCGCGGCAATATGGGCGTAATACCAGGTGCGTGTCGAGGAGGCGCCGTGAAGGGCCGTATTGGCAAAGAGGATATGCCGCGGCTTGCCCTCGGCGCTTGTATTGGCTGCCGTGGCCGCCGTCTGCAGCACGCCTTCGACATAGAACTCGACGGTGATCTCGGCGCCGACCGACAGGCGAACGTCGATCCATTGCGGCTGACCGTTCGGCGCCAGGTAACTCGAGCTGCCCTGTACGCTGGTGTCGCCTGAGGCGATGGCGTGATAGCGATTGGTCGAGGTGATCGGCTTGATCTGGGCGATCATCACGTTGTTCGCGTCATAAAACTCCAGAAAGCTCGTCTCGGACCGGGAGATGCTGTTGGCGTCGGTGTTGGGCGGCACATAGCGAAACCCGAGCCAAAGATCCCCCAGGGGCTCAGCGACGGCGATAGAAAAGGGTGCTGAATAGGTGCTCCCGCCAACATGCCGGATGGCGTTTATGTCGAGGGTGGCATCGAACCCTCCGGCCGTGGTGCTCAGCAGCCCCGAGATACCGGCGATGTCAGTGGGCTGGTGGCCCAGATGCAGGATGTAACTCATAGCAATTCCACTTCGATATAGAGGGCGGTATGGGTGGCGGTCAGGGCTTTGCCGCCACCAATAACGAGCCAGGCGTCAAACTCACCAACGCTGAGATCCTTGTCCCAGCCGAACTCAAAGAAGACGTCGGCCTCAAAGATTGAGAGATCGGGGTCCGCAAAACCCAGCGCGCGCGCGACGGGCGGGACGGGATAGCTGAACTGCGAGGGCAATGAGCGCAGCGTGCCGCCATCACCGGAATTGCGGCCCTGGATTTGCGGATAAAAGGCGGTGCTGCCGCCTGCGGTCCAAGTGGCAGCACCACTCACCGGATCGCTGTGCCAGATGCCGTTCTTGCCTGTCCAGAGGCTGGCTGTGGCCGGATCGAGAATAAACATCAGCACATCGCCGCTGCCATGGGATGGCAGACCGGTCATGCGCTGGGAGGATGCTGTAGTATCGGAGGACCAGAGCGTGCCGTTGCCGCGCCAACCGATAGAGCCCAGCGTGATCGGGTTGTTGCCAGCATTGAACTCTTCGCGCTGTTCGGCCGAGACGACGCCGAAATAACCGTCGAATGCGGCGGCGCCGCCTGGGGCGCATAGCACCTCCCAATAGCGCCGCCCGTCCGAGGGCAGGATCGCCTTGGCGGTTGGCACCCAGCGCTGGTAGTTGGTCCCGCCCGAGGTGTTGACGGCGGTTTGGTTGTCATTCGAGAGCGTGTAGCCTGCAGGGCGACGGGTGACGTCCAGTTGCCAGATGCTGCCAATATCGAGCGGGGGGCCTGCACCGGCAGCACTTTGCTCCAAGATCGCTGCGCGCAGCATCAGGCGGCTCATGCGACGGATCCGGCCAAGGCGCCTTGAATGATCCAGGCATCTACCCCGCGTTTGGTCAATGCCGCCCCCGCCCATTGGCCGGTCAACGCCACCGATCCGCCTAAGGTGCCATTTAGCGAGACGCCCGATGCGATCGTGATCGTTGCCGCCCCGGTCCCCACTTGCGTGATGTTGATCAGAGTGCCGATCTCGAACGGCACGCTCACCTCGGCGGGGATTGTCACGGCGACGGCGGAGGAGCCGGTGGCCTCAATGATGCTGCCGGTGTCGCTTATTTCCAGCGTATGCGCCGTGGCCGTTAAGGTGCGGATCGTCACAATGCCGGGGCGCTGCACCTCAATCCATGCCCCGGCGCTGAAGCGCACATGGCGCGCCTCGTCGGCGATCCAGACTTGCCAGTCGTCCTGCGGCGGCAGAAAGACCCAGGCCGGGGTTCCTGCGATCTCATCCCAGAGTGCGATGGTATTGGCATTGGCACCGGCTGCGGCGGGCACGATCAGAACCTGGCCTGCGCTGCCAGTGGTGGGCAGCGGCGTGCTGCGCGATGCAGCGCGCGCCTGGATAAGTGCCGAGAGGCGCCGCAGGTCCTCGCTGACGCTGGTGCCCCAATTGCGTTGACCGGGATCGTAAAAGGCGCGCAGCCCCAATCCGGGCATGATCCGTTCCGGCATGCTCGTCCTCGTTCGTTGTGGTTTTGGTAAATGTGACAGTGGCTATACTTAGGCGCCCCAGAGAAAGCCCCAGCCCCGATCCCACCCGGCGGCAATGGGGGCCGTCAGGCGAAACCATCTGGCTTCCCGATCCGAGAGCCAGGCGCCCTCAACAAGGCGCACAGATCGCACGGCCACATTGATCTCGGCGGTACGGTAGGGGGCGCCAGTCTCAGAAATATCATCCGGAGCAAGGGTCCAACTGCTGGTAAGACCCGCATCAATCACGATGCCCGCAGGCAGAATGGCTATGCCGGTGTCCGGGTCGATCCATCGGACCTCGATGCTGTAGCGCACCCTTGGCTCTGGCCCGATGGAAGCGGCCGTGTGATCGGTGATCACCGGGCTGGTCTGGGTTAGCCGGTCGCGATGCGCCCAGCTGAGCAGCAGATCACCTATGATCAGCGCATCCACATTGGGGGTGTAGCTGCCATTGCCCTGCACGCGGCCGGGCGGCAAGGGCCGGATCGCGCGGCGGTCCAGCGTGAGGATGTCTTCGGGTGCCAGCGCAAAGGCCAGTGTTCCGCGCCCGGTCTCGGGCAACAGCCGTGCGGCCAGCGTCTCGCCAGCGGCCCATGCGTCTTCGGTGATCCGGGCCACCTCGTCAAAGAAGATGACGGGCGTTCCGGCCGCATGCGCGCGCGGAACAGTGTCGAGGCATCCGCGCCCAACTGTGATCGCCGTGGCCGTGATCCCGTCGACCCGAACAAGTTCCCCGCCTAAGGCGGCCAGCGTGCCGATGCCAACCTCACCGATATCGCGTCAGCCGGTCACTGCGATCACGCGCACCTCTGGATCATCGGGCTGGTCCGCGGCCAGCAGGGCCGTGGGCGCGAAGGCGACCACACCTTCCTGCGCAGGGCCAGTGCCGGAATTGACCCACAGCTCGGCAGCCAATGCGTCCGCACTTGGGCGCTCGCCAGTGGCTATCAGCGCGCCTGCACCGGGATCCTCGCCAAGGATGCGGTCGACCTCGCTATGGCCCAACTCGCGTACCAAGAGCCAGTAAGGGGCTTCCTCGACCATGCGGCGTGCCAATGTGCGCGGCGGGGCGGCGACACCGCTGCCGCTTGGTTGTCGTCCGCCCGCGATTGCGGTTGCACCCAGCGCAAAGACATCCTCGGCGATCTTGAGCCGGATGCCATTGTCGCGCCCGTCGCCCTGTCGATCTCGGAAATGCGCATAACAACATCCGCAATCCCGCGGCGCGCCGAGTTGACCAGGATCACATCGCCCGGCCCAAGGCTCGCACCCTCGCGATTGATGACAATCTCACCCGCCAGCAGCGGGGCGGAGAGCGCGCGCAGGTCGCGTTCGGCGACGCGTACGGCCAGCCCCTGATAGCGGATGCCTGGGTAATCAAGCGTGGTGGCCAGCACTTCGCCCATGGCCTGCACCCGGGCGGTATCGGTAACGCTGACAGCGCCGGTGTCGTCGGTCCAGGCATCGGTAAACCTGACGGTGACGCTGTTGACCAGATCGGCAGGCGAGCGGCGCCCGAGGCGGCCCCAATCGACCACATTGGTCTCGTCGAACACAGGGATACTGGCCACCGCATAATCGGCCCGGACGAGCTTTAATTCCCAAAGCCCGCTGCGCCGGTCGATGAACAGCGTGGCATCAATATGATCTAGAATGCTGCCAATGAACGCATCAATGGAGCTGTCTTGCTGCCAGATCAGCGACAGCCCGAATCCTTCGGTGTAGAGCGCATCCGCAGCCCCCGTGAAACTCACCCCGATCTCGACCGTGGAATAGCCCAGACCCCAATCGCGGTTGGTCAGGCATTCTCGGATGATATGGGCCGGGTTCATGTCCGGCCCATTGCCAAACGCCCCGCGCAAGGAGGCCACTAGCGCTTGCGGATTGCCGGGCGGGATGACCGGCACGCCGTCAACGGGCGTGTTGTCGATGCGTGCGGTGTAGGTCGTGTTCGTGAGCGCGATGTTAAAGCCGAAGATGTCGGTGGGGGGCAGGGTGCGGATGAGGACGAGGGCTGCCTCGACGGAAGAGGTGGGCGAGGGTTCGCCGTCAGTCACAAAAATCACGATCCGGCGCTTGGAACCGCCACCTGCGAAGAAGGCGCTGGCATCTGTGAACGCCGCATCAAAGCTGGTGCCATCCGAGGTGGTATTGGGCAGCGCCAGCATCCAGCTCTCGAGGGCCGCGTAATCCTCCGAGCCCATGCCGCGCCGTTCAACCGATCCGGCGACGGCAACGTTCCAGAGCACAATGCGGATGTCATTGGGCAGGTCGGGATCGACACTGGCGCCAATCTCGCGGATCAGGGCTGCCACGCCTGCCTTCTGGGCTGCCATGCGGGTGCCCGACATTGAGCCCGAGACGTCGAGGGCAATGTAGATCGCGGCATCCGAGATATTCGCCTCTGGGACGATGGCGGCCTTCTCTGGGTACCATTGCGGTGAACCTGCCTCGCCTGTCAGCACCCGGGTGAAGCGGACGGCCCAGGGTTTGAGGTAGGGGTTGATGCCAAGATAGGCTTGGCGCAACACCAGACTGCAAAGCCCACGGTAGGTGGGTACATCGCCGCCCATGCGCGCGGCGAGATAGTCGTTCGGGCCCTGGCCGGGACCGCCCATCAAGACATCGACATCGCCGACAATACCGCCCTCGCGGCTTTCGCCTCCGAAGAGATCGGGTTTATCGATGCGGATACGTCCGCCGCCAGCCCCTGCGTTGCTGGTCCCTGTCGTGGCCTCAAACACCACGACCGATTGTGCGGGCAGGCTCAAGGCTTCGGGAAGGACGGTCCAGCGCGTTATGTTGGTCGCGGCATCATAGGCAACGCTTTGCAGCGTGATGGTCTGGCTGGAGCCGTTCGCTAGGGCGAGGCGGTAATCCCGCCCGACGCGCACGCCTGCGCGCATCCACGGGAAAGTGATCGTAGCACCACTGTCGCCTGCCAAAGCTTCCGTTGCGGATAGGCCTGCAACGGTGCCGATCCGGGTCTCGACGGCGGCGCCACCGCCGCTGAAGTTGCCGCCCGTCGTGACAGACCAGGCCGTGCGGCGATCGACGAGGATCTCGCGGATCGCATCCACCGGTCCGTGGCAAAGCGCGAGATGCACGCCCAGCGAATAGCGATAGCCGACGGTTTGAGACTTGCTACTTCCGCCCACCCTGCGCCTCCGGACGTCCTGACACCAACCCTGCCGCGATCCGTGTCTTGGCCTCTTGGATTACGGGTTCGATCAGCGCATCGCCGGTGCTGTGCAATCGCTCGGACGCGATGCCGTGATCGAGGAACTCTTGCCAATCAAAGCCATGCCTTTGAAACCAAGGGCGCACGCCCGCGAGGCAATAGCGGGCGGATCGGAGGTCTTGAATGGTGACCCGCAGCGATGCTGGCGAAGTTTGATCCGGGTCTGTCACTTCTTGCCGCCTTTCTTCTTGATGGGGACGACGCGGAGGTCTCCGGCCCAAACGACGTTGGGGCCAGTGATCAGCATGGTGCCGATAGGAAATCGCAGACAGCACGAGCCCGAGCACGAGCCGCGCGATAAAGGTCCAGGCCATGTGGGGGTGCCGTTTCCTGTTGGGGGGCGCGGGGGCGCGTCAGACGATGGAACTGCCGCCAAAGGGATTGCGGCCCGGGATCTCGGGAAAGCCCCCGAAGTTCAGGATATTGACGAATTTTGCAGCACAGGTGGCGGCGCGCAGATCGCAACCGGGAGCGATGTCGGCGAGGACGGGCAGGGACGCGCCTGTGACGGGATCGATCTCGGGGGCGGCGAGGGCTGCGGCCAGATCTGGCATGGGGCGTGAGAGGGTCAGAGCCGCCCCTGCGTGCCCCGTGATAAACCCAAGCTGGGTGCCGAACCGCAACACCCCACCGCGAAACCAGCCATCGGGTTGGGCTGCGGCCTCTGGGATTGTTACCGCAGTACCGGAGGCAGCCGTCACTGTTCCGGTTTGCCAGTGCAGCGCAATATCGAGCCCGCAGCCGCGCCCATAAAGCGCGTGGCGGCAGAGGCGCTGATACTTTGCGCGCACGCCCGCGCGGCGCAGGGTGCTGAAGACGGACTCGCAGGTGAGCAAGATCCGCACGCCCTCGACTTCGGCGCCAACCACACGGCCTTTCCAATGCGCGACGGTCTCGCCCAAGACCTGTTCATGCCCGCGAAAGATGGTCAGTGTCATCGGCGTATTGCCAAGCGGGGCGAGAAACCGCCGCGCAAAGGGATGCGAGAGCGGCCAGGTTAGCACCAAGCGTCCACGCTCAATCTCGCTGGTTTGCGCCACATCGACGTGTGCCACAGCAGCGGATCTCCAGGTAATGGTGTCGCCGCCGCTGCCTGCGCTGAGCCAATCCTCGGGCCTGCTGGTGAAACGCCAGACCTCTGCGCCCTCAATGAACTGGTAAAGGTAATAGGGGCGGCCATCGGCGGGGGAGGCTTCGATGGTGTCGTAGGTCATGATGGGGGTGTTTCCACGCATAGGGTCAGGCGAACAGGTTGCACCCGCGACCGGGATGACGGTGCATTATAGGGCAGCACGGCGTGTGCAGGCGCGTGTCCCAGGTCGTTGCGGTGGAACAGGGGTTGTTCGGATGAAAGAGCGGGAGCGGGCCTTCACTGCGGTGGTGACCGAGGTCTACAATGCGGGACAAATTTGTTATATGGCCCACTTTCTCAAACTCGTATAAATACCGCAAATCCGGATCAGGCTGAACGCTGAACTACAGGAATGAGAAAATTTTGTCTTCTGCGGAATATACAACGACAGCTTACAGGGCTGAAATAGACGGACTAAGAGCCTTTGCTGTGCTTTCGGTTGTTTTATATCATGCATTTCCTGCGCTCTTAACGGGCGGCTTTATCGGCGTTGATGTCTTTTTTGTGATTAGCGGGTATCTTATTACTGGCCACATCTTCGCGAGCCTTGACCAAGGCAAGTTTTCTTTTCTCAACTTCTTTGGCAAACGCATCCGGCGGATCTTCCCAGCCCTCATTCTCGTGATGGTTAGCTCTCTCACTTTCGGCTGGTTCGCCCTGATGTCAGAAGAGTTCCAACAGCTTGGACAACATGTTGCCGGTGGCGCTGCGTTTATCGTCAATTTTATACTCGTGGGCGAAAGCGGATATTTCGACACCGCAGCAGATACCAAGCCCCTGCTTCATTTGTGGAGCCTGGCCATCGAAGAGCAGTTTTATATCTTCTGGCCAGTCGTTCTGTGGCTAGCGTGGTGGCAGCGATTTAATCTCATATGGGTCACATTGTTGGTTGCTGTGTTGTCGTTTTACTTCAATGTCTGGTTCGTGGCGTCGAAACCGACCGAGGTTTTTTTCTGGCCCTTCGGCCGCTTCTGGGAAATGTTGAGCGGTAGCGTTCTTGCTTGGCTAATGCTCTACAAGCGGGATGCGCTTGATCGTGCCAAGATGCGCGTCGATACATTTATTGGGCGGGCCGTGCCCTTGTGGATCGTGCCGGGAAAGTTGGCGCTCACTGAAAATGTTATGGCCCTTGGGGGACTTTGCCTCCTGATCTACGGTTTTACCGAGATCAGCTCAAACGTGCCGTTTCCGTCCATCTGGGCCCTTGTTCCGGTTTGTGGTGCCATTCTCATCATAGCAGCAGGAGCAACTGCGTGGTCCAATCGGATTTTTATGATGAACCCGGTTGCTGTATGGTTTGGACTCATCAGCTATCCACTTTATCTCTGGCACTGGCCCATTCTGTCGTTTCTCCAAATTGTCGAAAGCGGGGAGCTTCCGCATAGGAATGAACGCATTTTGGCGGTCATTTTGGCGGTCATTCTTGCTTGGTTCACAATCAGGTTTGTTGAAAGGCCTTTGAGATTTGGACACCGGAGCGTTCGCCTTAAGATAGTCGGTCTAACGGGCGCGATGTTTTGCGTAGGTATGGCTGGGCTCGTGATAAGCCGAACGGACTTCTCTGAGTCGCGCAGGCTCGAAGACCTGCTCATCAAACGCCCGGGAGCCGAACACATTTATGGTTCATCTTCCAAATGGTATCGGGGGAAGGATGGGTGGCTCTTTTTGGGGAATGCATATGATAACACAGTTGCAAAACTGAAGCTCGCCCACATCCCCCTTCCGGAGGACACTGCCCGGGAGGCAAGGCTCTTCGCGAACCTCGCTGAAGCCGCAGAAACGGTAAACACGTCGGTTGCTTTATTGATTGGCCCCAACAAATCGACGGCCTATCCGGAGTTTCTACCCAACAAGATCAAACCTTCTGACAGGCGCTATGTAACCTATTTTACAGAACAATTGAATGCTATTCCGAATATGATTGTGGTTGATCCGGTCGAAGACTTTCTGCGTGCTAAGGCAGGCTCTGGATTGTTGTATTATAGAACAGACACGCATTGGAATGATAAGGGAGCGTTTCGTGCCTTCTCAACTTTGGCAGAGCGCATGGGCTGGCCCGTCCCCGAAGTGTCATTTGAAGCTGGCGAGCTGCACCGGGGTGATTTGATCGCGATCTCCGAGCTTCACGACTTTCCGGTTGCCGTAGGCGATAATTGGGAAATCGGATGGGGTAGCAATCCAGACTTGGAAATCATGTCTCTTCCGAGCCTGCCGAAAACCTCCTTTGACCGTGCGAAGATTGTGATTAACAAAGCCCCACTGTCTGAGCAGACCGTATGGGTTATTGGTGATTCATTCACAAATGCTCTGGCGCACTACATCGACGCGACCTTTAAGGAGGTCCGTTATCTTGGACACTGGAAATCAAACCTTCGAACGCTTCCTGAAGAACTTATTAGTTCAGAGGAAAAACCCGATTTAATCATAGTGGTCCGCGTGGAACGGTCCTTTTGAGCCGAAGCAATGAATGACTCTTACGTTTCCTAGCTGGACTGCCAAGCCTTGCAAGCTGACTCGGTGAGTGATCGGTTCGATGTCTGTGTATGAACCACTAAAATACTTGTGAGCTTTCCGCGAGCAGTGCCCATTTCTATTATTGCTCTTTGGTAGATGCTGTAGTTGCGAAGCCCAAAAACAGTCATGCATCCGAAGGGGCCATGTGCGTTTTGATCCGCGTATATGGCCTTTGCGATAAGCGCCACGAAGGTCGGTTTCCAGACCTTTATGGTGTCCACATCGGGCTTGATCTGCCGTTAACCGCACCGTCCAGTAAGGCTAGATCTGGAACCGGCGGCGCTGTGTGCTGCCACGCCTACGCCCTTTTTTGATCGAGCACGTCTCGTATTGTTCCTCCTCCTTCCATGCCTTTACCGGACCTCACCCTGCAACCTCCACGACCGGCAATGTCACTTCGCTCGCCACTGCGCCATGCCGGATCTCCACCCTGTCAGCGTCAGAACGCACCATCGTCATGAAATGCACTTTTGTGCCTAAGGGAATCGGCTCACCGAGGCTGGAGGAGATCGTCAGACGGTGATCGATCCCATCCGGGATGGCGGCCGTGATCGTCCGAAACCGCAGCGCCCCGAGTATTTCCAGCAAGATCGGGCGTCCCACATAGCCCGCCAGTGACGCGACAGGTGCCACGCGCATCAGCGTCGATCCTGAGGTCATCGCGGCCCGCAGTTGCAGCTCGCGCCCCCAGGTTGGCAGCCAGAAGCTCGATTGGCGGCCGCGTAACGACCAGAGCCAGCGGCGCTGCGCCCAGCGTGCGGGCGCGCTTTGGGCCTTGAGCGTGATCGCCTCGCCGCGCTCAAACACATCGCGCAAGGGCTCGACCATAACGGGGCCGAAACCATTGTCGACATATTCCACTGCGTTGCGGAAGCTGGCGTTGACCGGGCTGCGCACAAGGCTCGGGTTGGTCTGTACCGGACGGCCGAGATAGCTGGGTAGAACGGGCACCGAGAGGTCAGCGGCATCGCGCAGCAGGAAGGTCGCTGTGACCATGCCATCACTCTGACGACGCCGCGTGAACTCGATGGCCGAGGCGAGGACGCCCTGCCGAACGGGGGCGACGGCGATGCGAGCGGCGTTGACCGACAGCGCGGGCAGTTGCATGCCCAGTGGCTCTGCCAGGAGAATACGATCCGCGGCCACGGTGACAATCTCGACCAAAACGGCTTCGCGTCCATCGATGGCAAGGACTGCAAACTCTGCCGCCCGGAAATCCGACAGCGTGGTGTCCAGCAGGATCTCGGTTGCCCCCTGTGCGAGATCAGCGGTCGGCTGCAGGGCTAGGTGCCAAAGCGGTACCTGCCAGCCGCCTGCGAACCCCGCGCGTGACAATTCTGCAGCGCGCGCCATGCCACGGGCATCACAGCGATGCTGGAGTGTGATGATTTCGCGCGGCCGGGGCCGCAGCGCGATGCGCTGTTCTCCGGCCTGCGCTGACAGGATATCCGTGCGCCATTCCAAAACTTCGGTGATCTGCTGTACCGCCGGGAGGGGCCATAAGGGCAGTTGCTCAGGCATTGATGGCCCCGCGATTGCGGCGGATGACGTTCAGGATGTCCCGTTCCCCCGAGGGCGTGGCGAGATAATCGCCAACGACGCTGGGATCGAGCACGTTGATGATGCGCGTGGACATCTGGGCCGCGGGGGCCGCGCCATCGCCGTTCATCTCGACGCCGAGCCGTCCGCCACGTCCGCGCTTCAACGGCATGATGGCCTCTGGTCCCGCCTCGCCCATCAGCCCGATGCCCGAGGCAAAGGGAAAGACGGTCGGGCGATTGACGACCCCACCGCGTGCAAAGGCGGTCATCTCTGAACCACCCGCAAACACCCCACCCTTCGCAAATCCAAAGAGGCTTGCAAGAAAGCCACCGCCGCCGCTACCACCCCCGCCAGAAAGCGCATTGATCAGGGCATTCTCAATCGGCTTGAAGGCAAGATCGATCAGCCGGGATGCGAGGTTTTGGGCGATGCGCGAGATTGCCCCGGCAAAGGTCTCTCAAGTGAACTCGCCGGATTTGAGGGCGTCCTTGATGGGGCCGGTGATATCTTGTACCAGACCTTGCGCGATCTCGCGGGATCGCTCGGCAGCGGCAAGCACGGCTTTGGACGTGGCTTCCCAGGCATCTTTTGCGGTCTTGGCCGCATCGCTGAGCGCTGTCCCCGCCGCACGCCCCGCACCCGCGGCGCGGTCCGCCGCAGTGCCAGCACCATCGAGCGCGTCTGAGAGCCCGGCAGCCGCGCCCTGCGCTCCGCCGAGACCATTGGCCGTCTCAGCCGTTCCCGCAGCAACCGCCGCGCGCAGGGCGGCCACAGACTGCAGGGGTGCTGTCGCCGCCGTCGCAACCTCGCCCATCATCTCCTTGAGGCGCGCCGCCTCGCTCCGGGCCGTCTCGGCAGCGGTAGTGAGCCCCAGATCAGGTGGCGTGATCGGATCACTTGAAAACGCTGCCTGAAACGCCGCGCGCGCCTCGGCACCGGCATTCGCCGCCGCTCCGGCAAAGGGGTTCTCAACCCCGCCAAGTTCGATCGTGCCGATCAGGGGCACACGCTTCTCGATGCCTAGGACATCAAGACCGGCGTTGATCCCCTCTAAAAACCCGTCGATCCGGCCCGCTACGCCGTTCAGCATGGCTTCGACACCACCGATCATTGCGTTAGCAGCGCCATAGGCAAAGTCCCCGATGGTGGCGGGCAGGGCGCCTCAGAGCACTTTGATCGCATCAAAGGCCCCTTGGAATGTGTTCAGCGTGGCATTGCCAAAACCTACCACGGCTTCAAGCCCGGTTTGCAACGCGGCAGCAATGCTCGCGCTGATCTCCGTCCAGCCCGCAACAATGGCGAGGTCCAAGGCCACCATGCCAAGATGCATGCGGTCCCAGACCTCGCGGGCAAGATCCCCCAAGAGCCCCAGTGCCGCCCCAAAACCGCCCGCGCCTTGCACCAGCCGCCCGAACTGAAAACACCAACTCGCCCGTACCGACGATCAGCGCGCCGATCCCGGTTCGGATCAGTGCGCCTCGTAGGATCACAAGCGCCGTCGCGAGGCCCCGGACGGACAGGACGGCAGCGGCAAGCCCTGCAACCCAGCGCCCCGCCATGAGACCGGCGAAGGTGGCCGCGTAAGCAGCTATGCGCCCCATATTGGAACCCAATGCTTCAAGAGCAGTCCTGAGCGCGCCGCCTTCGCCTGCCAGGGCCACGAAAACCTCGGCCAGCCATGTGACCGCCGGGGCCACGGCCACAGCGATCTGGTTGCGCAGCCCATCGAACACCAGAGAGAGGCTGCCGAGCGCAATCTGCGTCTGGCGCAGAGAGGCCAGAGCCTCACCGTCAAAACTGCGCCGACCGCGCGGGCCTGATCGCCAAATCGCGTCATCTCGGCCCCGCCATCTCGCAAGAGAGGCAGGAGGCGGGTGGCATCTGAGGCCATGGCCTCAAGATAATAGGTCATCTCCTGCTGGCTCAGACCGGCACGGTCGAGAGAGGTCACATAAAGCTGCAGGGCTTCGGGCCCCGAAAGCCGGGCAAACTGATCGGCCGTGACGCCCACGCGGGGGGCCACCTGTTCGAAAAAAATCCTTCATCGGCCCGCCGCCGGTCTGCAAAAAATCCCCAACCCGGTCGTTCACGTCCTTCAAGATATCTGCGAGCTTTTCTTGCTCGACCCCGACGGTGCGCGCGCCTGCCGCCCAGCGCTGGAAGCTCTCGGGTGTGGCATTGGCCACTTGCGCGAACAACCGGATCTGATCTGCGCTCTCAGCGGCGTTGCGCACGATGATCCCGAGCCCCGCAGTTGCGGCGGACGCTGCCGCCGCCATCGCGATGCCAGCCCGCCGCGCAAAAGCGGCAAGCCGGGTGTTTGCCGCATCCATCTCGCGCGACAGACGCCCAAAACCCCGGGCGCCTGCGTCGCCAATGCCCTCCAGCTCTGCGCGCACCTGGCGGCCGCCGACCGCTGCGAGGCGGACAGAGACGCGTTTTTCTGCCATGGGGGAATGTCCTTTTAAAGCGTGTCGCGTTCAATTGAATTCACCGGACCGGGCGAACGCGTTATGCTTCGCAAACGCTGCCTCACCCGGTCCGGTGAATGCGTGAACCCGGCTAAACGCGATGCGCTCTAGTCGCCAGACAGATCAGTCTGGCTGTTTTGTTTCGTCATGCCGCGCACCATTGCGGCCTCAATCCCGGGCAGAAGCTCAACAACGGCCCGCGGAGAAATGCCCAGCGCCGTTGCCATGGCCAAGGCTGCGGTCATGTCCCAGCCTAGGATGGCGCCCGGTATTGCGCGGATCTGACCACCAAGGCGTTGTGCGAGGTCCCAGACCTGCCAGCCTTCGTGGGTTTGGGGCGCGTTCAGGATTTGTGGGCAGTCTTCGCAGTGCCCTTCGCAGGCTGCGCAGTAGCGCTCGCCCCCACCGAAGACCCAATCGGCAAGGACGGTGAGCCGTTTTTTTCGGCCTCGAGCTCCAGACCCTTGGCGACATAGGCTGTCTGGAACCTCTCGAAGATTGGCCAGAGGTCCAGAAGGGCGTCGATGGCCTCGGGGCTTGTGGCGATAGGAACACCGTTCTCGTCCCCCACACCCTCCCATTCGATAATGGCATGGGTGGCAATGGACTTGGCAAAGACCACGGCGATACTGTCGTCAGGTGTGCCGGGGGCAATAGTGCGCACCCGTGGATCGGTGCGGGCGGCAACCATGATAGCCGTCGTGAGGGGGTCGACCTTGATGCGCACGCCAAGGGCCAGACCAAGCCACTCAGCTTCGCGGGTGAGGTTCAGGCGCAGCATGGATTAATACTCCTCAATGTCGTTGATAAGGGTGGCAGTGCACATCCGGCCCAATGTGGTGTCGCGGGCTGCTTGCCAATCAAAACTGGCCTGTACGCCCTGCGGACCGGAAATCTCGATCCGGGGGCGCGGCAGATAGACGGCATGGGCGGTGAAGGTGAAACTTTCGCCGGAGGGCAGGACGTAGGCAAACTAAAGCGCACAGGGATCGCCCGCGATAGCCTGGTTGACCAGGACCTGATCGGCAAAGCGCACCTCAATCTTGCCGGTCAGGGCTGCGATGGACGGGTCGGCCCCGTCGATACGGCCGTCCGAGCGGATGGTCTCAATCCGGTCGAGGCTGTTGGCATAGGTGATCTCGGCCGAGACGATATTGCCCAAGCTCGCGCCATTGCGCGTGATCGCTCCGTTGAAATGCCCGAACCGTTTGAGGGCAAGTTCGGCCAGCGCGCCCGCAGCAGACGTGCTGGCAACGGCTTCGCCCTGTGCGACGAGGCTTGCCGTCGCGGTCAGCAGCCCAGATCGCTGCATCTGCCAATTGAGTGTGTCGAGCACGCAACCCGAATACATGGCAAAACGGGCCACCTCTGGCATGCCGGTCTCGATCGACAGGCTGGGCAGCGTCCAGCCCCCGGAGCGGAACGCGTGGGTCCAAGGGCCGGTGCCGGTGGTCACAGGTTGCCCGAAGGCCGCCTTCAGCCAGAAGCCAAATGTGGCCGCATCAATCGGCAGGACGACATTGCCGTCTGCCGTCACCGCGTCCTTGATCGGCGCCAGAGGGTCGCGGCCATAGCCCAGCAGTTCGCTGTTCAAGAGCGGCTGTTCAGACCCCAGCGTGGTGCTGGCGAAGGGCATCTTGGTGAAACCGCCAGCAGGCGGAGTGCCGTAAACTGTCTCGAACGCAAGCGCCATCTGCGCCCGCGCGCCTTGCGCACGTGCCATGAAAAGTGTTCCTTTTTTTTGAGTTACCTGTATTCGGGCATTGTACAATTTTGTAATTGCCCGGAATTTACTGGCAGTGTGATCCGAAGGGAGTTGAAAGAAGCGTTATGTTTGAAACTGGGTTCGGCATTTTGTTTGCGCTGGGGGCGTTTTTTTTCGCACTCTGGATTTTTATCCTGCTGCCTGCAGGAATGGCGTCGAAGCGGGGCCGCACTGCCTTTGGATGGGTGCTTTTAAGTTTACTTTTTTCTCCAATCCTGGCCTGCCTGCTGCTCCTTCTGCTTGGAAATAACCCGAACGGCAGGCGTGATTATTAGATGAGGTCTGGCACTTTCTGTTCAGGCCTTTCGCTTTGGGTCAGAGAAGCGGACCACTTGTAGAATAATGCAACACCACGATGATCACCGCCGCCTTTAGGGCTGCAGCGCCCTCAATTGGTAGATCTACCGAGGCCGGGGCTTCGGGTTCGACCCAGTCGCACGGTAATCCCCCCCTTTTTAACGAGGTGCATCCGTAGAACTTACGCGGCCATTTTCAGTTTCTGGGCGGGAGTGATGCCGCCGATGCCCCGCTGTCCGGCAACGGTTTGCAAGCAAACCGTGAGAGGAATGTTCGGGCGGTCGTTGTTGTATGTCCATAGCCATTGCGTGGCGTGATCTTGTGCCTCCTCTATGCTTTCGATGATGTATTGGTCCAGCCATTCATGCCGGACCGTCCGGTTGTAGCGCTCAATGTAAGCATTCTGTTGAGGTTTGCCGGGTTGGATGTGTAGGATGGTAACCCCTTGTTCCTCGGCCCATTTCATTAGCTTTCCACTGATGTATTCCGGGCCGTTGCCGACTCTTATGGTGCCGGGCTTGCCACGCCATTCGATGATGCGGTTGAGGCTTCTGATCACGCGTTCCGCTGGCAAAGAAAAGTCGACCTCGATGCCCAATCCTTCGCGATTGAAATCATCCAACACGTTCAAGAGC
>NZ_LGHS01000074.1 GCF_001202025.1 Pseudorhodobacter aquimaris | reverse complement strand
GCTCGAGTCAATCACCACGGCCTGCACAGGCACCGGTGTAGAGTTCAGCTGGGCTTTCGATACGTCTGGCACAGCCCATGCCCGCGACATTGTCACCGATACTGGCTGGAAGATGGTGCTGGATCGGGGGCTTGATATTTTTCAACCACCTATCAAGACAGAGGGGTTTTCACTGGGCGATCGGTTGCAAGAGCACCGCATGCTCAAGAATTTCTATGTGACCTATGTGCGGTTAGACCCTGATGTGGGGGGCACATGAGTTTTTGCATATGTCGCTCCATTCCGGTGGCGCCGGAGATGACACCCAGCTTGTCGAAATTGACTGCTTCGCTTCCTCTCGGACCCTGGGGCGCAAGATCTACCGTTAGCCCTCGCGGCAACCGTACCCGCCGCTTAGTGCTGGCGGCCTGGGACCGGATTGAAGCGCGCCGTGAATTCATGACGTCGGGGATGTAGGGTATGCATCCCCCGCGGGGAAATTGGTGACCAGTGTGCAAACCGAGGTCCCCCAATTCGTCGTTGCTAGAGAGCAATGCGAGACGGTCGACCGGCTTTGCGACAGAGGCCGGGCTTTGCGCAAACTAGTGCTGCGCCCATAGCGACATACAGAGCTGACCAAATGTAAGGCGGCAGAAACTCTAAGCCATAACGATTTTAGGAGACTCGAAAGATGAAAGCCACCGAAGCAAAACTACTCGAGTTCCTGAAGCGCTCGCCCCAGTTTGTCATTCCTATATATCAGCGAACCTATAGCTGGACCGAACGCGAGTGCCAGCAACTCTGGGACGACATAATGCGCGCCGGAGAACGGTCTGATGTCCTGGCTCATTTCGTGGGATCGATCGTCTATGTGCAGGCTGGGCTCTATCAGGTCACCAGCCAATCACCGCTTCTGGTGATCGATGGTCAACAGCGACTGACCTCGGTCATGCTAATTCTCGAGGCATTGGCGCGGGCGCTGGGCGATGAGGAGCCCGTAGACGGGTTCTCGAGCGAAAAGGTGCGCAGTTACTTCCTGCTCAACCCGCTTGAGAAGGGTGACCGGCGCTACAAGCTCTTGCTGACCCAAGGTGACCGCGCAACCTTGTTGGGCATCATGCAGCAAAAACCTCTGCCCGATGATGGGTCCATGCGTGTGATGCAGAACTTTGCCTTTTTCGAAAACCGGATCGCGGGGATGAATGGAGATCTGAAAGCGCTCTGCGAGGGGCTGGCCAAGCTGATGGTGGTGGACATTTCACTGACCCGCGACCAAGACAACCCGCAGCTTATTTTCGAGAGCATGAACTCTACAGGCCGTGAACTGAGCCAGGCGGACCTGATCCGCAATTTCGTTCTGATGGGGTTGGATCCGGATCATCAAAGCCAGATCTATGAGGACCACTGGCACCCAATGGAGGTCAGCTTTCCCCAGGACGGTTATGGCGCGCATTTCGACGCCTTCATGCGGCATTACCTGACCTTGCGAACTGGAGAGATTCCAAATCTGCGTGACGTATATACCGCGTTTAAGGACTATGCCCGTGAACCCAAGGTGGCAGAGGCAGGGGTGGATGCGCTCGTCGAGGATATTCATGCCTTTGCCCGGCACTACAGTCGGATGGCGCTGGGGAAAGAACCTGACCCGGACCTCGCCGTTGCATTCCGGGATCTGCGAGAACTTAAGGTCGAGGTTGCCTTTCCGTTCCTGCTCGAACTCTATAACGATTTTGTTGCTGATCTATTGCCAAAGGCTGATTTTCTGCGTGCCGTTCGCCTGATCGAAGCCTACGTTTTTCGACGCGCCATTTGTGCCATTCCTACAAACTCATTGAACAAGACCTTCGCAACCTTTGGTCGAGTATTGCGGAAGGACCGCTATCTGGAGAGTATCGAAGCACACTTCATGACCATGCCCTCATACCGACGTTTTCCCGATGACGAAGAGTTCCGCCGCGGCATGGCGCTTCGCGATCTCTATAACTTCCGCAGTAGGTCCTACTGGTTGCGCCGTCTTGAGAACTTTGATCGCAAGGAGCGTGTTGCCGTCGATGAGTACACGATCGAGCATATCATGCCACAGAACGAGAACCTATCGTCTGCTTGGCGCAATGCGCTCGGGCCGGATTGGAAAAGGGTGCAGGAAACCTTGCTGCACACCGTCGGGAACCTTACGCTCACAGGCTATAACGCCGAATATAGTGATCGACCATTTCCCGAAAAGCGGGACATGCATGGCGGTTTCCGAGAAAGTCCTTTGCGCCTCAACGAGGGATTGGCTGGGATTGATGTTTGGAACGAAGATGCAATCACGAAGCGGGCCGAGAGGTTAACCGGCGTCGCGGTTAAGGTCTGGGATGCGCCACGGCTGTCGCCGTCGGTCATCGAAGGCTACTTGCCGCAAGCGGACCGCGCAGCGGAATACACCCTGGCGGACCACCCGACTGTTGATGAGGGCGGATCGATGCAGCCACTGTTTCATGCGCTGCGTCGGGAAATCTTAGCGCTCGATCCCTGCATGACCGAGGAGATCGTAAAATCCTATATTGCTTTTAAGGCTGAGACGAATGTGGTCGACGTTGTGGCGCAAGCGCGTCGGCTACGATTGTCGTTGAACATGAAGTTTCAGGATCTTCGCGATCCAAAGGGGATCACTCGGGACATGAGCAGCATTGGCCACTATGGCAATGGCGATGTCGAGGTTGCCATCAAGGACTTGGACGAACTGCCCTATGTGATCGGCTTGATCCGCCAGTCGCTAGAGCAGCAGATGGTGGGTTCTGAGGAATAAGCCTGGTTCTTGTTAGACGCAGTTAAACCAGAGCATTGCGGTTTGCAGCAGGTGATCATAGTCGTCCGCCATGGCGTCGGCCATAAAGGTAGCGATCACGTCTTCGGGCAAGTCGGCTTGCCTTGCGGCCTGGCGGCAGCGGCCCATGACGGCAAAGGCATTGCCGTCATGGTCGCATAGTTTAACAATGACGTTCGGGTATTTCGGGCTCATCGTTTTGGTGTCCTTCCGGCGGTTCCAGCGACATCAGGCGTGACCGGCGTGTATAGTCCAGTCGTATGTCAACAAATTCATAGGGGTAGACGGCACGCCCGTGCCTGGTCTCGGAGCACGGCGTAATCGGCGAGCCAACCTATGATCAGTGTGCCCTCCGGCAGCCTAGCCACCTCATCCGCCGCACGCGCCTGCTGCGAGCGGCTGTATTCCACTACCGGCGGGCAGGCGCTGAGTGGCGTCTCAGAAGCCACCATCGCGCAGGCGCTCAAGAAGATCATCGCGGCCATGAGGGCGGCGGCTGGCGGCGTCCAGCATTTGGCGTTGTATTTCATGGGATTTCTCCGATGTTGCGAGGCGTTCAGCCAGCCGCCCCGTGCGTTCTCCGGCGCGGCGCAGGTTGAGTAAGAACAGCGCGAGGGTTGCGATGGCCAAAAACAAACCCAGCGCTTTGCGCGCAGGGCCGCTGGCAAGGGTTGCCATGATCCAAGCCATCAGCGCTGACCCCGCTTCCAGTCATCGATCCTGGCATGGATTGCCACGGCAATTCCGATCAGCGCCACCGCGATGAACACCCAGCGCAGGGTATCGAGATAGGGCACCAGGGGCAGGATAGCGGTTTGGGTTTCTGCCAAGACGTCTTGCGCCACCTCGACCCCGGCCGCGCCGACGGTTGCGATGCCAGCCGCGCCGCCGCCCTTCAAAGTGCGGCTGTCGGCCAACACTTCGCGGGCAGGGGCCACCTCTGGCATGAAAGGTGTGGCGCGTGGAGCGAAGGGTTCGCCCCAAGACCGCGCCGGCCCGAGGTCAATGTGCATAAAGCCCGAGCGGGGATAGGTGCCGAAGCCAAGGAAACCCACGGCGCGGGCGGCCTCGGCAAACGTGGCCGGATCGTGGTTGGACATGGAAATATCAAACGCGGTGCCAAGCATGTGCTTGGAGGCCGGGGCCCCGCCGACAGCGCGGTTGTGGCTGGGGCTGCGATAGCCGGAACGAACGATCAGCGGCTTGCCGAGCCGGTTACGCAGGGACTGCAGCTTGTCCATGGCCTCGGTGTTGATCTTGATTGCGCCGGTCCCGCGGCAGGCAATCTCCGCGGGGGAGAAGCTGGGCCAGCGCCAGGCGCTTTCCGGCACGTCGCGGAAATGGGTATAGGTCGTGGTCGGCATGATTGGTCTCCAGAAATGCAAAACCCGCCTCGGGGGCGGGGGGGGCGGGTGACAGGTTCAGTGGTGGTTGGGTGATCGTCAGTCGGTTCGGCCGCGCTGGAAGGCTTCGAACATCAGATCGCGCATGGCGCGGATATCGGTTTCAATGCGCTCCAGCCGGTCGGCATCGCCCTTGCGATCCTCGGCGCGCTGCCGATCCACGCGGCTGCGCTCAGCCAACAACTCGCGGTCCAGCCGTGCCAGCATGGCATCGTTGGTAAATGCCTTGCGTGTGACGGACGCCAGCAGGGCAATAGTGCCACCGATCAGCGCGGTGATCGCAGCGGTGAGGCCGTTGTCGCGGAAGGCTTGCGCGATGGTTTCAAAAAGGTTGGGTTCGTCACTCATGGTGCTGTCCTTCGCTGTCGCGGTCCTGCGGTTCAATAATCGGTTTCGACGTAAACGCCGGAGCAGTCGTAGGCGACCGCGGCCGCTGTAGCGCCGGTGTTCATGTAATTGCGGGGGCTCAGGAGCTGGGTGGCGGCAGGCATGTCCGTGGTGACGGTGAACTCGACAGCGGCGCCGCTGACTTCCTCAACCACGCGCACGCCGATGTCGGATCCGTTCGGGGCGGCCGCGATGGTGAGCGTCAGCACGTTCGTCAGGCTGTTGACCGGGAAACTGGCCCCGAGATCGGTCAGACTTGGCGCGCCGGAGCCGTCGTTGTGCACCAGCTGCCAGTTGGCATGGGTGCCGCGCTGGAAGCCGATGCCGACGCAATTCACCACGGCCGCCAGCGTCAGCGTGGTGGCCAGTGCCGCGACAGACCCGTAAAGTCCGAAGAACCCCATGCCTGTGGCCTGCAGTGTGGTCAGCGACAGGCGGTTTACGTAGTTCCAGCCACCCAGCCCCTCCGCATTGCCGCGCCAGCAGACCCAGCCTGCAGAGCGTTCTTCGGCCACCGCATCTGCTGTTGCGGCACTGGTCACCCGCCAGCGCCGCATGCTGGTGGAGAGGTTGGTGGTGGCAAGGGTCGGCGTGGCCACAGTGCCCACGGCGGTGCGCGGCATACCGTTTGTGTTAACCGTAGTGCTGGTCGACGGTGCCCATGTCGCAATCCGGTTGACGCCAAAATGCGGCTGCAGCGGAAAGAACCGCCCCGAGGGGCGCTGCACATCCAGCCACCCAGCCCCGGCGCGGTCACGGGCATAAACGGCAAGTTTTCCGGCTGGCGGTGGCGATGGCGCTGCGGGCAGGCTGGGCATCAATAGCGGTTCGGGCAGCTCGACCCGCCCAGAGCTGCGGTCGATCTTGATGGCCTCATGAAACGTTCCGCCATCTGGGCTGACCTTGAAGCTGAAATCATCCGAGCCGAGCAAGCCAATCAGCGCTCGCGCCGAAAACCCGGTCTTGAACGCAAAGGCGGCGTCATTGCCGGGGGCGTTCTTGTTAAATGTCGCCTCGATCCCGGCGCCTGCGTTGTTGAACAGCATGGCAGGCGCGTTGATCGAGAAGCGGTTGTAGCTGTCGGCGGTTGCCCCGCCGAGACCCAAGATCTGTGCGGTCAGATTGGCCTGAGGCATGCCCACCTGCGTGACCGCATTGGCAAAGGTGACCGTGGGCGTGTTCAGCACCGTGGTGCCACCAGCCCCCGCCGTGGCCGAGCCGATATTGACCACCGTGGTCGATCCCGAAGCACCGCCAGTGCCAAGGTTCAGGGTTTTGGAAAGGCTGGACGTGGTTGCGCCTGTGCCCATTCCATATGTGGCGGTCGTTGTTGCTGTGCCGATGGTGGCGGTGGCCCCGGACGTAGTCACCGTTCCCGAGGCGGTCAGCGTGCCCGAGAAGGTCTTGTTGCCGGAAAACGTCTGGGTGCCTGCAAGGATCGCAAGTTCCGACGAGGTGTTTGGCAGGGTGAAGCTGCGCGTGGTGCCGGTGCTGATGCCCGACAGCGAGAACAGCGCTCTCTTGGTCGGATCGACGGCATTCACCAGACTGAAGATGGCATCCGAGACATCCTGCGGCACGCCGACCGGATCCCAGGCGCTGCCATTCCAGACGACAAAGGCTGCTTCATCCGCGATCCAGGCGAGCCAGCCCGGGCGCGGCACCAGCCGCATCCAGACGCCGTCGACCCAGAAAGCCACGTTCAGATCCCAGCCTGCCCAGAGGCCGGTGGCTCCAGACGCCACGATGTGCCGGTCGCCGTCGGCCGGGCTGGCGGGTGGGGACGTCAGATCCCGATCCAGCACCGACAGCTGCACCATGGCATCGAGCAGCCGCAGCGCTTCATTGTGGGTGACGTGCTTTTGCGCCTGCGATGCCAGGATATATGGCAGCAAGAGATGGGTGGTAATGTCGGACATGATTGCCTTCAAAAGATGAGGGTGACAGATTTTGCTGAGCCCCGACCGATCAGTGCGGAGAGCTGGTAGATGCGGATGACGAGGGATTGGCCGGGGCCGAGGGGTGCGCCCCAATCGGCGATCTGCTCGGCGGCGGTGTAGAGGGCCGAGGTCGTGGCAGTCGTCAAGGATCGCTTGACAACTGACCCGTCCAGAATGTCGAGCACGTAAGCTTCATTGTCCTCGGCCAAGGGTACATCGCCTGCGCTCCAGCTGTCGGCAGCAAGGGACCGTGACCGGCGCGTCCAGCGGATGGTGAGATCGCCGGGACTGCGCGCGCTGCGCCATGGCTGTTCGACATGGCCGACCGAGAAGGGCCGCAGTCCAGCGCCTTCAGGCGTGAATGTCGTGGCGACAAAGGTCTCGTCGCTGACCGGGTGCTGCGCCGGTCCGATGCGCCAGTTCCATGGTATGCCAAGGTCAGCCTCAGCGATCGGCAGTGATGCCAGTTCCGCATCCAGCACCACGACGCGCGCGCCGGTTGGCACCATGCTGACGACCGCGTTCTCTGTACCGCGCTGGCCACGCAACAATCGGGTCAAACGATAGCGCCCCTGCGCAATCAGTTCCGCCGCGCCCGCCTGGACGATCTCCCATTGCCCAGCGCCGGTTTCCACCGCCAGCGCATTCGCCCCGCCGAGCAAGGCGATATCGGTGACGCTTTCCAGCGTACCGGAATAGAGATCGACCACCAGCGTATTGCCAAGATCGAAGCGCGAAACCGGGCCCGCATAAAAGTCTGCTGCGAGCACGCCGATCCGAGCGCGGCTGTCGAAGGTAGTCAGCATGTCAAAGCCATCTGTCGACGCGCTGCGATAGACCGCAATCTCGCCCGGCCATGGTTTGGCATGGGCGGCGATCAATGGTCGGTGCGCAGGCTGGTCCTCGCGCAGTTGCGGCAGATCCATCAGGATCACATCGGGAGTGCCGAACACCGTTGGCGTCGAGAGCGTGGCCGGGCGCGGATCGCCGGGCGGCAGATCGTAAACCGAACGGTCCTGGCGCACGGCATCGATGCTGCGCAGGTCCGAGTCCGCGATGGACACCAGCCGCATTTCTGTCAGGCGGCCATCATGATCAAGCAGGATCACGTCGCAGGGATCCAGCGCCAGTCGTGACGGCGGCAGGCGAAACACGGCGCTCTCCCTCCCGACCCACGCTTCCATCAGCGCACGGCGGCAGCGGCGTTCGGCTTCCTCTGGCGGCACCGCCATCGGGAAGCTTTCCGAGGCGATGCGCGTGGTATCAACGGTGATGCGCCGGGCCTCGACCTGTGCTGCGTCATAATCCTCGTCGGCGCGCGCGACCTGCCATTTCAGCGCCTGGGGCAGCTCGGTTTCCTGCGCGCGCGTCAGTTCCATCACATCGCCTTGCGCCGAGGCCGGGGCGACCATGCTGTCGGGGGTGATCGTGGCGCTGGCAATGCGGCCCCGCATCCGGAAGCGGATGCGGCCTTCGCTCTCGACAGCATCGAAGCCGAAATGCCGGGCTAGAGTGGAAATTGATGCGCGTGGCGCTTCCAAGGCCGAAATCACATAGCCCTCAACTGCACCCCAGAGGCCAGACACGTCGATCCATTCTTCCGACATGCCAGCGCGCAGACAGAGGTGCCGCACCAGCGCCGCCAGCGATACCGCACCCAGCCGTCCGGTCAGCCAATGCCCGCGTCGCCAGTTCGGTCCATCAGTCCAGACATTGGTCAGTTCGGGAAAGAACGGATAGGGCCGCGCATCCCACGTCCAGGCTGCGCATTCCGGCACGGTGACCATGCGCGCACCGGTTACGCCCGACACCGGATTGTTAGCCGGTGCTGACCAAAATAGGTACGTCGCCTCAAGATAGGCGCGCTGGATCGCATCGTCGCGCCAGCCGCGTGAGAAATAGGGCGTGAAGCTCTCGGACGACTTGGGATCGAAGAACACGTTGGGCTGATTGGTGCCACGGTCGATGGCTGGGCAGCCCAATTCGGTGAACCAGATCGGTTTTGACTGCGGCACCCACGATGTTTGCGTCCCGCTTTCCACCCCGCCCGGGCGGTTAAAGTGCGGGTTTTGCCACCAGGCGCGCAGATCCTTGAAGCGAAACACCCACGGTTTGGCGGCAGCTCCATCGGTGATGGGCGTTCGGACCTGCGCAGTGCGATCCAATGCGCTAGCATAGAACCAGTCGAACCCCTCGCCACCGGTGATGTTGGATTGCTGGTAAGCCCGGTCATAGATGGCGGGCGCAAGGGCCGAATCGGCATGATCAAAGCCGTCGCGCCAGTCGGACAGCGGCATGTAGTTGTCGATGCCGATGAAATCGATGTTGGCATCTGCCCAGAGTGGATCGAGATGGAAATACACGTCGCCGCTGCCATCGCTGGGATGATGGCCGAAATACTCCGACCAATCGGCGGCATAGCCGATCTTGGGCCCAGCGCCGAGGATCGAGCGCACGGCCGCCGCGAGGCTTTTGAGCGCGGTGACGGCGGGATAGCTGCTGGCACCGGAGCGGATGGTGGTCAGACCGGGCATCTCCGAACCGATCAGGAAAGCGTCCACGCCGCCTGCAGCTTTGCACAGATGCGCATAATGCAGGACCATCCGGCGCAGCGACCATTCGCCGACCGGCCCGATCCAACTGACAGTTTCGTCGGAAACGTTGAAATTGGCTGGGGTTGCTGTGCCGAACAGCGCTGATAACTGTGTGGCAGCTGCGGCAGTCTTGTCGACCGATCCAGCATAACCCGCCGCCGGGGAACATGTGATGCGACCACGCCAAGGGAATGTCGGCTGGCTTACCGTGGCGGAATTGTTGCTGTAGGGATTAGGCTTGGTGTTGCCCGGCGGCACGTCCATGAGGATGAACGGATAAAATGTCACCCGCAGCCCACGCGCCTTCATTTCCCTGATTGCCTGCACCACGGCGAAATCGGCAGGTGTGCCACCATAAACGGGGCGATTATCGGCATCTCTGCTGACCAGAACGGCACTGGCGCGCGAAACGCCGTTTACCGACCAGGTTGAGGGTGTTGTGGCTTTGGCTGCAAGCTCGACGCCAGGCCGCATCTTGCAATTGCCTGCGCGCAAATCATCGCCGAACCACGCCACGACCAACGATACGCTTTCCACCGCGGGTGCCATGGATTGCAGCCGATCAAGCGCCACCACGATATCGGCGGTGTCGGAAATGGCATTCAGGTTCTCGGCGACGGTGGTGCCGCCCGATGTCAGACCAAAGAGGGTTGGGGTGCCGCCACTGGTTTTCTTGACCGGGACGGTCGCATAGCTGAACTCGCCCGAGGCCGGGATCATGGTCACCGCCTTGACCAGCCCTTCCGCAGTGTCGGGATCGGCCAGCGGGCGGAATACCTCGAAACTGATCTGCGGCAGACGGTTGCCGAATGCGCTGAGGGCCAGATCTTCAACCACCACATAGGCCGTGCCGCGATAGGCGGGCGTATTGGCCGCCCCCATCCTGGCCGAAATGAACGGATCCGGGTTTTGGGCCTCGTCGCCCGGATACCAGCGCCAGGTAACACCACTCATGTCCATCGCCTTGCCATCCGCCCAGACCCGGCCAATGCCGGTGATCTCGCCTTCGCAGAGCGCGACCGCGAAACTGGCATAGTAGAGATATTCGGTGGTCACGACCTTGCCGCGCCGACCGCCCTTGCCGCCGCCCTGGCTGGTGGTTTTTGCCTGCTCGCGGAAATCCGTGGCCCAGATGATGTTGCCACCGAGCCGCATGCGGCCAAAGACACGCGGAATTACGGCCCCTTCGGTCGAGGAGGTCATGCGCATGCTGTCGAGCCGCGCGCCCTCGATGCGCTGCGTCGGTGCGAGGGATGACACGAGCCAGCTGTCGACCACGGACCCCACGCTCGAGCCGATGAAGCCACCGATGGCAGCGCCGGAAAAGCCGAGGATTGTGCCGCCGAAGCCAGCGCCAATTGCGGAGCCGACGGCCCCGAGAACTAAGGTTGCCATGTTTGTGGGGTCTCAGCGTTGAGGAAACAGGAAGGCGAAGGCGATGCGCCGCCGCCACGCCGGGGTCAGCATCTCCTCGACGACGCCCAGCCGCTCGTAGGAATGGATGAATTGGTTGGGCCCGGTCAGGATTCCGACATGCTTGGCGATGGCGCGGGGGGCCATGCGAAACAGGATCAGCGCGCCGGGCCCAGCCATGGCCGGAGCGATTTCCGGCATCATCGCCCGCGCGCCATCCGCCAGAACTTCACGCGGACCGGTCTCGCCCCAATCCCGGCTGTAGGGCGGGATCGGGAACGGCTCATCCCCGACTACCTCGCGCCAGACGCCGCGCGCGAGGCCGAGGCAATCGCAGCCGACGCCGCGCAGGCTGGCCTGATCGTGGTAGGGCGTGCCGAGCCATGATCTGGCGGCTGAAATGACAGAGTCAGGTTCGACGGCCATTATAAGACGCTCCCGTCATGACCGCCGCCCTTGCTTGCATAGCGCAACACCGCGTCTTGGCCGGGGATGTTAGGAAAGCCCCGGAAGTTGACGACATTGGCGAACCTGGCCGCGCAGGTTTCGATGCGCTTGTCGCAGCCTGCGCGGGCGATGAAACTATCGCCCTCGAAAATGGCGCGCACCGGTGCTTCCAGCAGAGTGTATGTCGCGATGCCGCTGTCCAATGCGTGCGCCAGAACTTCAGTGATGCGCCCCGCATTCGCACCGCTGGTCCACGTGATTGTGCCGGATGTGAACCATCCTGCGTCAAACCCGGACAGCCCCGAGGCCATGAACGCGCGATCCCGCAGCAGGTCAGTGACCACGCCAGCACCCTTGTAGATCGCGCTTTTCAGATCGATGCCACAGCGCGCATCGCCCAACCTCGCGTCGCACCCCGTCTGAAACGTCCGCCCGACGGTCTGGCCCAACACATGCGCCAGCGATCGCACCTCGGCGACAAAGGCCATGCGCCCACGGCGGATTTGGCCCACCGCTCCCCTTCGGAGCAACACCCGCTGGCTGGCATCGGCCCAGTTCACCCGCCACAGCTCCACCGCCGCATTGTCCCAGCGCCCGTCGAGGATGTCAGTCTCGGTGATCCGGTCGGAGGTCAGCACACCACTTGCGTCCTGCGCATCGACGGCCAGATCGGAGCCAGCGCGGATTTCCGAAGCGGCGAACCCGCTCTCCGGTTCAAACGCGGTGCCGTCGAAACTGAGCGTGCGATCATGATCGGTGAAGCCGAGCGCAACACCATCAGACCGCGAAATCCGCCAGCACCAGGACAGGGTGGTGGTGCCGTCATCGAGATGCGCCTGCAGTGCAGGGGAGAGGGATTTCATGCAATTTCCTTGATATGACAGATTAAGCAAGCCATCCTGAAAACCCGAGCGCGTTGCCCGAGACAGGTGTGATGATGGCAGATGACGTCCCAGATGAAGCCGGAACCGACAGTGGGGCTGAAGAACCGTGCCAGCTTGACGGTAATCCCCTCGTTCTTGATGTTGTAACTCTTGAAGCGTTCCAGGCTGCGTTGAGACAATATAAGCCACCCAATGAACGGCTTTTGACTTTGGTTCGTACTCCTGCCCCTGAGACCGACTAACGATTGCCTCATTTGCGGATCTCCAGAAGCGGAATGGATGTGATCGACCCCAACCGTTCGATATCGAGGGTTACGTCGAGCACGTCGGTGTCGAACCGCACAGGCACATCAAATTCAAATCCGGCGCGGACTATGACGCCATTGCCGGGGGCGGTGGTGAAGGTGATGACGCCGGTCGTGGCATCCATCGTCCAGCCCGACATCTGTTCCACCATGCCCAGCGCGACGCGGACAGTGCCTGCTACGGGTTTGGCGATGGTCCGCGCCCACGTCTGCGCGCCGGAGCTGTAGCGTTTCGACAGCTGGAAAATCTTCATGCTGCCGGTCCCGGTGCCGATCTGCTGGTCAATCGCGGTGATCGCCTGCGACGGCAGGCAGGATTTGTAATCGGCCCAATCCTTGGTGCGAAACCCGTGCAGGCGTCCATTGCGGGCCTCGAAGAACGCCACGACGGCTGCCAGATCGTCAGCCCGGCGGATGCCATACGCCACATCATATCGACGGCGGCTGTTGGCCCAGCTGGCATTGCGTTCCTCGTCGCCAGAGGCCAGTTCGATCACCTGCGTGCGCCGCTCGGGACCGCCGCGTGCGCCGCGGCTGATATTGTCGGGAAACCGAACCTCGTGAAACGCCATCACATGCCCCGCCGGCCCAGCGACACGGCGCGGGCAATATCTGCCGCGACCTGCGTGCGCGATTGTCGGAAGCTTTCGGCGTCGCGCGCCATGATGGTGACATTGACGGCAGGCGCAGAGGGCTGGCCTTGGCCATGGCCAGCCGCGTCCCGCCGCGACAACACCCGTTCGCCACGTTGCAGGATTGCCGGAACCTCGTCCGGTTTCAGCCCGGCCCAGCCGCCAGAATGCATTCGTGGTGCACCCGCGAAGGCCAGCGCTGGGACCATTCGTCCGGGCGCTGGTGATCCGACCACCCCGCCAGCGTGCAAGATATTGGCAAAGAGGCCGCCCGCGCCGCCCAGCGCACCTGACAGAGCGTTTGCGATGGGGCCAAGAATGAAACGCCGCGCCGCCAGTTTTGCCAGATCGGCAATGATCGAGGTGACGAGATCGCGGAAATCCAGCTTGCCGGTTTTGACGAACTCACCCATCGCGTTTTCTGCCGAGGTAAAGGCAGAGACCAGCGCGTTGCCGATATCACCGCCAATGTCGCGGGCCTTGGCAGCATAATCTGCGAGGGTCGCGACCGCTGCCTCCCATCCGGTCTTGGCCACTTCGGCGCCTGCTGCTGCGGCAGCACCCGCGCCACCGGCGGCCCGCCCAGCTTCGGTGACTGATTCATCCAGCCGGTCGGCGGCGTCTGTCGCCCCATCCAGCGCGGCCTCGCTCTCGGTGCCAGCGCCAGCGACGGCATCCTTCAGCGCCTGCCAGCTTTGCATCGGGCGGGCGGCCGCATCTGCCAGCATGCCGGAGGCTTCGCGATAGGCCTCGGCCCTAAATGTCGCGTCCTCTGCCATCCCACTAAGACCGAGGTCGGGCGTGGTGACATATGTCTGCGCCATCGCGGCCGAGAATGCTTCGGCGGCCGCAGTTCCGGCCGCAGCCGCCGATCCGGCAAAGGGATTGTCGATCCGGCCCAGCGCCAATGGATCCAGCGTGCCAATCCGCACGCCGCCTTCGCCCACGGCCCATTCCGGCAAGAGGGCGAGCGCGCCGTTCAGGGCATTGATGAAACTATTGATCCGGGTGACGACACCGTTCAGCATCGCCTCGACGCCGCCGATCAACCCGTTGGCGGCCTGGAATGCGAAATCGCCAATGGCACCGGGCAACTGGCCCCAGATGGCCTTCACCGCATCATAGGCACCTTGGAAAATCCCAGCCGCCGCATTGCCAAAGCTGGTCACCGCCTCGACCGAGGACTGCATTGCGCCATAGACGGTGGCCTGCAGCCCCGCCCAGCTGGCTTCAATCTTGGACCAGGCAGACGCGGCCCCGAGTCCGATGCGATCCCAGACCTCCAGCGCCAGATCCTTCAACAACCCAATCGCCGCGCCGAAGCCACCCGCGCCCGCGACCAACCGCGTGAATTGAAATACCAACTCGCCCGCGCCGACAATCAGGGCACCGATGCCAGTGCGGATCAAGGCGCCGCGCAGGAAAACGAGGCCGGTGGCAAGGCCGCGAACGGATAGCGCCGCGGCTGCCAGCCCTGCCACCCAGCGCCCCGCCATCAGCGCAGCGAAGGTTGCGGCATAGGTCGTCAGCCGCCCGATGTTGTCGAAAAGTGATGTTATTGCCATGCCGATAGGCCCCGTAGCGCGCGCCATATCTGCTAGTTTGGTGGCGATGGTCTCGAGGGCCGGGGCGACAGCGACCGTCAGGCGGTTGACAAGGCCGGTCCAGATCAGGCTCAGCCGGGCGATGGCGTCACCCGTGCGCTCGATCTGGGCGGCGTCGCTGGCGCTGACCGCCACGCCAAAATCGCGCACATCCTGCGCCGCTTCCCGCAGCGTCGCGGAATCAATGCGCAGGAAAGCCAGCGCCGCCTTGTCGCCGAAGAGATCAGAGGCGACAGCAGCACGTTCGGCCTCGGGCACAAACTGGTTCAACGCTTCTTGAATGGCCACGATGCGCTGGTCGAGCGGCAAAGCCTGTAATTGCGCCGCCGTGAGGTTCAAGCGCTGTAGCGCACCAACAGCGGATCCTGATCCGGTCGCTGCTTCCGACAGCCGGGTGGTCAGCTTCTTGGTGGCCTGCTCGATCTCTCCCATCGACACGCCTGCCAGCTCCCCGGCCCATGTCAGGGTCTGCACGCTCTCGACAGTGGTTCGCATCGATTGCGCGAGCTTGGCCTGCGCATCGACATTCGCGAGACCCGAACGGACCATCGCCACGCCAGCTGCCGCCGCCGCAACAGTCACAGCCGCCAATGCAATCCCGGCTTTGCGGGCGAAGCTGGCAAGCCGGGTGTTGGCCAGTTCCATCTCGGAGGACAGACGGCCAAAACCGCGCGACCCCGCCTCGCCGATACCTTCCAACTCGGCGCGCACCTGGCGGCCGCCTTCGGCGACAAGGCGGACGGAGACGCGTTTTTCTGCCATGGAACAGGATCCTTGAAATTCGAAGTGGAACGTCTTACGTTTTGTTTATCGATCTAGCGGGGTATGATCATGTCGAGACAGCAACCTGTCCACAAGTTTCAAATCTCCATTCCCAAGGCGATCCGCTCAGCCCAAGCTTGGGAGGCAGGACTGACTTTTGCCTTCATCCCCAAGGGAACAGGTGTTTTGCTTGTGCCCGTCCCGAAGCGGGACGCGCTGAAGGGTCTCGCGCCGGCGCAACGCGGCAGACTATCGTGATCGAGAGGACCGCTGCTGATGATCCTCGTCGACACATCGGCTTGGATTGAGTGGCTGATAGGATCCCCAACCGGGGACAAACTGACACAGCACCTGCCGGAGCAATCTGACTGGCTTGTGCCGACATGGTGCAGTTGGAACTGGCAAAATGGCTCACGCGTGAGGTCGGCGAGACAAGGCCGACAGGTGATCGCCTTCACGCAGGTTGTCAGATCGTCCCGCTCGACACCGAATCGCACTTGCCCGCAGACGCCTGCCGCGCCACAAGCTGGCGACGGCAGATGCCATCATCTTTGCGACCGCACGCCTGCGCGGTGCTACTTTTGACATGCGACGCGCATTTCGACGGCCTTCCCGGTGTGACTGATCGCGAAAACCGGCGCCTGATCGGATCTCACTCTGATGGAGCATCTGTTCGTTCAGTTTGCGCACCATCACGGCCTCGATCTCGGGCAAGAGTTCGGCGGCAATCAGGGGATTGATGCCGAGTGCCTGTGCGAGGGCCAAGGCCGCGCCCATGTCCCATCCCAAAACTGCGCCGGGGATGACCCGCAATTGCCCACCAAGACGGCCGACCAGATCCCAGACCTGCCAGCCGTCCTGCGTTTGCGGTCGGTTCAACCTTGTGGGGCAGTCCGGGCAGTTGCCCTCGCGGCCCTCGAAGGGCTGGCAGGCCGCGCAGTATCGGTCGCCCCCGCCGAAGGACCAGTCGGCGAGGGCGCGGAGACGTTTTTTTCTGCGTCCAGGATCAACCCGCGCGCGACATATTGGGTCTGGAAGGCTTCAAATACTGGCCAGATTTCCAGCAATGCGTCGATGCCCTCAGGGCTGACGGGCACGATATTGCCAGCATCATCGCCCACACCCTCCCAATCCAGCACCGCGCGACGGGCGACGGCTTTGGCCATGGCAAGGGCCAGTTCCTCTTGGTTGGCGCCTTCAGGCAAGGCTTCATGGCCGGATCGGCCGGGCCGAAACCATCAGTGCTGTGGTCAGCGGGGCCACCAGAAGACGCAGGCCGGGGGCGAGGTCCAGCCATTCAGGCGTGGCGGTCAGGTTCAGACGGATCATCAATAGGTCTCCACATCGTTGGCCAGGATTGCTGTGCACATCCGTGCGGTACTGGTCGGCCTTGGCGGCCTGCCAGTCAAACGTTGCCTGCACGCCCTGCGGCCCGGAAATTTCGATCCGGGGGCGCGGCAGGTAGACGGCGTGGATGGTGAAGGTGAAACTTTCCCCGGATGGCAGGACATAGG
>NZ_LGHS01000073.1 GCF_001202025.1 Pseudorhodobacter aquimaris | reverse complement strand
GGGGGGAACACGTCATGCGTCATGATCCCGCTGGTGCTGCCATCGTCATCATGTTGCGTAGCCTGAAAATGCCAGGCATGGCGCAGGCTGTGCAGGACCTGCATGAGCAAGGATCGCCCGCTTTCGACGCAGCGATCCCCATGTTGTCGCAGCTGCTCAAGGCCGAAATGGCTGAACGTGAGGTTCGTTCCGTCGCTTATCAAATGAAGGCGGCACGCTTCCCGGCATACAAGGACCCCTCTGGCTTCGACTTTGCCGCCAGTGAAATCCGTGAAGCCTTGGTTCGCCAGTTGCATCGCTGCGAGTTCATGGATGGGACCGAAAACGTAGTGCTGATCGGGGGCCCAGGAACCGGGAAATCGCATGTCGCTACCGCTCTTGGCATCCAAGCGATCGAACATCGCCGTAAACGCGTCCGCTTCTTCTCAACGGTTGAGTTGGTCAATGCGCTGGAGCAGGAAAAAGCCCAAGGCAAGGCCGGAAAGATCGCTGAGGCGTTGGTGAAAACCGACTTGGTGATCCTGGATGAGCTGGGATATCTGCCGTTCAGCGCTTCGGGAGGCGCGTTGTTGTTCCACCTTCTCAGTAAACTCTACGAGCGCACCAGCGTCGTCATCACCACGAACTTGAGCTTCAGCGAATGGGCCAGCGTGTTCGGCGATGCGAAAATGACCACCGCGCTACTCGACCGCCTAACCCACCGCTGCCACATCCTTGAGACAGGTAATGACAGCTATCGGTTCAAGGCCAGCTCTGAGACAGCGAAAAAGAAACGAAAGGAGACAGCAGCATTGACGCCATCATGACGCAAAGAACATAACAGCTGGGTGGGTCAAGTCTCGGTGACAATGCCGGGTCAGTTCTCAGTGACAATCAACATCGGCAGGAGACTTACCTTCGCGTCTTCAAAGCGATCCTCGCCGAGGAGCAGGTTCTTAGAGATCTTTATCAGCCGCTCGTGGATCGACTGCACGCCGCAGAAGGCACATTGCGGAAACTATCCTTTTCAGCGACACGCCGCGCCGATGTAGGAGGGTGGGCCGCATTGGGCGAGCAGCTGTTCGATCTTCGCCAGACGGGTGATTTCAAGGGTAAGGGATCGATTGCACAATGGGCCAACCAGCATATGCGTGCCGCTTGGGAGAAGGGTGACGTCTCGGCGATCGGTCAGGCGCTAAAACTATTCACGGAAGCATGGCAGGATGATCTGACGGCGGTTGCGAAGGTTCCGGCTAATGACGCTCCGGCATATCGTCGTTGGCTAATGCGGTTTGCCAAATGGCTGTTCAGCACTGACCACATCCAGATTGAATATAGCATCGACTATGAAGGGACCGACATAAGTAAACTGTCGCCCGGCACGAGAGGGATCGTCCTGCTTCTTCTTTACCTAGCGCTCGATGATACCGATCACCGCCCCCTAATTATCGACCAACCGGAGGAAAACCTCGATCCGAAGTCGATCTTCGACGAACTGGTAAGCCTGTTCATATCGGCCAAGGCGAAGCGTCAGGTAATCATGGTGACGCACAACGCCAACCTAGTCATCAATACGGATGCTGATCAGATCATCGTTGCGACCGCCGGCACTCATAGTCCTGGCGAGCTACCTCCGATCACTTATGTCTCCGGTGGACTTGAGGATGCAGGTATGCGGCGGCAAGTATGCGATATCCTGGAGGGAGGAGAAGCAGCTTTCAAAGAGCGTGCGCGCCGACTGCGTGTGCGGCTTGAACGTTGATTTCGTGCCTTGGACAGCAAGGAGGCGTAGGCGATGCACTCCTGAGATTACTACCAACGCGGCCATCGCGCTGGGTCCGAACGCAAGATTCCGCGTGCGGGCCTCCTTCAGCCGAGCGGGCATCAAGACTTCTCGCCGCCCTGCGCATCAACGCATGCTGCGCGGTTCGACCTGATGCCAATGGGCATTGACTGGCAGCGTGGCCGCGCGCAGTTCGATCTCGGGCAGTGTCACAGGGCGAAAGTCCCAAGCGTCAACCCCTACGTTGATGCCGTTTCGAGAGCCCTGCCAATTCTGGTGAACGTGGCCGAAGAGCTGCAGGCCATTCCGCCGCGCGCCAGGCCAGGTGATCATAGGATAATGACACAGGTAGAGACGTCTCCCATCCACCACGATGTCGGCAGTTTCCGCCATGCTGTCCCAAGGCAGATCGCGCACCCAAGGGACGTCATGGTTGCCCTTGATCAGATGTCGACGCCCCGGGAGGGCGTGGAAAATACTGCGCACCTCCCGCCGCTGTGCGTCCGTGGCTTTTCCCGCGCTGAAATCGCCGAGGATCCAGAGATCGTCATCGGGCCCGACCCGCTCGCGGCACTCAGCCAAGAGCTGTGCATTCATCGCGGCGGTGTCTGGACACGGCCTGTTGCAGAAATCAATGATCCTGTGATGGCCATAATGCGGATCGGAGGAGAACCAATGCATGTCAGTCCTCCTGTTCGGACGCGGCGCGGTCGGCCGCATCAATTTGGCGGATCTGCACGATGTTTGCCGAGAGGATCTCGTCGAGATCGCCCAAATTAGCCAGGGTGATGAAGCCGGTGATCGCAAACCGGGCCGCAATGGGGCTCTTCAGACCAAGGTTACTCGCGAAGATTTCCTTAGACGCAGGCTTTGGCTGCGCGAGACCATACCAACGCGACACCGTCCTAGCCCAGCCGGCTTCGGGATGGATCGCGATCAACTGGGAAGTCGTGATGCTGCGGGTGCCAAGAGTTGGGTGGCCGACCACTTTACCCACCAGGATCACGTGCGAGAACGGAGAGATCGCGGGCATCCAGTCGGACAGGACCGGCGCATTCGTGATGTCGGCGTCGGATGGTCCTGCCTCAACAGCGTTGATGGCGAAAAGTGCCTTGTCGATCCAGTCTCGGTCGTCGGGTAACAACTTCATATATTCACCTTTTGTTCCTTGAAAATCGGGCAGATGGCTCAGTGCTGCATCGGTCCGCTGTCGAGATCGTCAGCGCGTTGCAGCATCCGAATGGCGACCCGTAGGCTCAGGTGGTGACGTTGGATGGACGGATGGGAGAGGACCTCGCAGATCGCTTCGACCGCAGTCTCGGACAAGGCGCGCTTGGCCCCTTCGCGGCGAACGAAGCCCAGGAGCTCCGCGGGGGTAAGATGGCGCATCTGGATCGGCGGACAGCGGCTGAGCAATGGCTCCGGGAGCAGCCGGCAGTCGTTCGATGTCAGCACCCACACCACCCAGCTCATATCGAACTTCACCTGATAATAGGGACAACTCCAACGCTTTGCCGTCAGAGGTTCCAGAAGCGGCAACAGTGCTTCGGCCAGCCCAAAGGTGTGCCCCTTGTTTGACGTGGCCAGCCCCGCTTTTTCAACCTCATCCACGACCATCACTGGGCTGGCCACACGATGTTGCAACGTGGTTTCGATCAAGCGACCGGGGTAGGAACCGCCCCATCCGCGCTGCGATCCAACGATGCCAAAACTAGCGTTCTCGCCCGTGGCTTCGATCACCGTGGTGGGCACCGCCAGCAACTCACCAAGGCGGCGCGCCCAGTGGCTCTTGCCGATGCCTGGCGGACCGTCGAGCAGCAAAGGTGGCACACGAAGCCCCGGCCAACCCTCCCGAACGGAGCGGCGCATGGCCTGCCAGACGATTTCGGTCGCCAGTGCCATCCACGGCATGTCCTCGTGTAAAGCCGCTGCCAATTCATCGGCGCGATGTTCGCTCGGGATCGAGACCAGTCGTGCGCCGTCTTTCAGCGCCTCCAGCCGGGTCCGGTCATCGGATCGAAGATGCTCGAGGCCGGAGGCAGCCTTACGCCGGTCTTGGAGTCGCTTGACCCGACGCTTGATGCAGGCATCGTCATCGGAGGTGATGCCGATGATCCCCATCAGATGCGGGTCGAAGCTGTCGATGTCATCCAGCGCATCTTCGGGCGGCATCAGCACACTCGGCGGCAACTTCTTAACGCGCAGCATGCGCAGGTGCCGTCTGAGGCGGTTCTCGAGTTCGAAGCGGCTTTCGCTCGGATCGAAGAACCGAGCCTCAATGAAGGGAATGGTGGCCATGAGATAACTCCAGGCATGAGGGGACCGGCGGCCGAGAAAGCCCGGCCGGGAGCGAATTTTGCGAGACAGGCGGTGCCTGCTTGTGAGGACAGGCTTGATCGCCACTGTGGGTTGCGGCGTCATTCACCCTGCGATGGCCACCCCTTTCGCCGTTCGCCGCTCGTGTAGATGAGCTGGCGCGTCAATTAGCGTGGCTGCAGGCAGAGCGCGCGTCGAAGCGCTACCAGTTGTTCAGAGCAGTATTGTCTTCATCGGCAATCCTCCATCGACACCGATGGCGGATGCATCGGTGGGTCAGAAATGGCGCACTCATCGGCTGCAAGGACCTAACCGCGGCATAACCGGTGAAGCAGAGCAGGTCGTCGGGGTCGCAGGCAGGCGCACTTGCAAGCCCGCGCCGTCATTGATGGACAGCCAGATTCGAACGTATCCACCCCATTACACTAACGCGGAGGAACGCCTATGACAACACATATCTTATTGATTTAAAACGATAAAAATATTGTTGTGCGAATTTCTTATCTCGAAGAGCCTGATCGCCAACCCCGCTTGGCTTCGGGCCCGTTTACCCCCTTGCGAAAGATGAAATCGGTTTTCTTTTTTCGCATTTGCAGTGATGGCGAGGGCCTAGGGGCGTGAGCACCTCTGCCCTTCCAGGCTAATCTGGGTTATACTACCGCCCGATAAGGATCTGCCCAGCCATGACACAACTTCGCCCCGCCGACCGTGAGACCTTGCCGTCCTATCTGTCGCGGCTGGCGGCCTCAAAGGGTGTCGCAACTCCGGAATTCGCATACGATTTGAGAGGGAGCTTCAACCGCTTCCTGATCTGCGATCCTGAAATGATTGAAGCACTGTCCGCCTGGGCGCGACTTACGCCTCACGACACAGAAGAGCTTTTGTCCTGGACTGGCGTCCGCGTCGGCAATGTTCGATTGGACTATAGAGGCGACACCGTCATCTCGCGAGCCTTGCGCAGTCCTATTGTCCGCGGCTGTCCCGCTTGCTTGCGCGAAGATGCCGCCCTAGCCCCATCCGAGCCAACCAGCGCCATGGTCATGCGGGGCGACTGGCAACTTCGTGAGGTCTCGACATGTCTTCACCATAGCATGCGGCTTGTGCCGTTATGGACTGAGGATCAACCTGCGCGCAGGTTTGACATGCAGTTCCAGCTGCGCCTGATTTTGGATCGGATCATGTCCGGTCAGATTGACGGGGCGGACATCGAACCCTCTTGCTTCGATCTCTGGTTGGATGACCGTCTTTCCAGGCAACCAGACCAGACATGGCTTGCCCCGCACAGCACCTCCGCAGCCGCCGCGTTTTGTCGGATGTTTGGAACGGGGCTGATCCCGGCAGAAGCAGATCCCATCGCCCATCAGCACGCGGCATGTGCGGCCGGCTTCGAGATCGTCAGGCATGGGCCGGACGCGATTAAAGCTAAACTGATCCAGCTGTCTTTCGAAGGTGATGGCGTGGGTGATGGTGTCCGGCAGGTTTACCATCGAATGTTCACGACACTGGGTCGACATCTTAATCAGGAGCTAGCCTTTGACGTGTTCCGGGGTATCCTGCGCGAAGCAGTTCTCGACCTCTGGCCGTTGGCCGCCGGAGAAAGTGTCCTTGGCCACGTTATTCCCGAGCGGCGTGTTCACTCGGTCGCCACCGCCGCGAATGAGCTCAGCGTCAATCCTGACCGCTTGAGACCGTTGCTGGTCGAGGCCGGAGCAATCGCCGCCGATGATCACCGCCCCCATGCGCGTGTGACATTCGATGCCCGCAAATTCGCCTCTCTGCTGGAGAGCATCTCGGCACTCGTTCCGGACGGGGTGTTACGGAAAGCGCTCGGGGCCACCAAGGGCGAAATGACGGCGCTGGAGCACGCAGGAATCCTGATGCCCCGCACCTCCTTAAACACGGCGCGGTTGCGGTGGGATCCGAAGGACGCAGAGATCCTGATCCGTGAGTTAAAAGGCTATGTTCTGCCCAGCGACCCTGGTGATGCGAAGGACTGGGTTCCTATCCAGATTGCCCAAGCTCGAACCGGCGTGAGCATCGCTCGGATCTTCGCTAGCCTGCGCGCGGGGCTCCTGAGTTTGAGACAACAGTCACCAAGTGCGGGCTATCATGGGTTTCAGGTCAGTATCGCCGATGTCATTAACATGGAGAACGCCTCCCCTGCGGAGACTGGTCGTGCGGCATCTCTCTCCGAATTCGGGCGCGGGATCGGAATCCGCGATGCGGCGCAGCTTCTAGCCTTGGTAGAATCCGGAGACCTGGCAGCAGAATCCATTATCCACCCCGTCACGCGACGGCGCATGTGGACGGTTTCGGAATCATCTATCGCCGTGTTCCGCGCCCGCTTTCTGAACCTGACGATGATCGAACAGGAGTTCGGGCTGCAGCGAAATATTTCGCGCAGCATCCTAAATGGTGCGGCTGTCCGGCCCTATCTGGCGGGCAAAGGAAATGTCGGGACGCTCTATCTTCGTAGCGAGGTCGAGGAGGCATTACGCGCGACCGGACACAGGAACGCCTGATTCCATCAACAGACGCAAGCGATTGGCGTGCGCTGGTAGATTTCTCTTGACAGGGAGTGGGCAAAACTACCCCTAAAACGGGCAAACTTATGCCCTATTGGCATGTGACAAGAGGGAATGGTAGGCCCGGCAGGACTTGAACCCGCAACCAAGGCGTTATGAGCGCCCTGCTCTAACCAGTTGAGCTACAGGCCCGGAGCGGGGCAGGAATTTTGCACCCGTTCGGATGGCCAAGTGCTAAGCGCAACGGCCGGAAGGGTCAAGAAGAGTTTGCCATCGTTAACAGATCAGAAACTTGTTTCTGTAAAATAGACGGGGCGGCGAAGGGGGTTTCTTTGGAACACAACGGTATAAAACGTAAAATTGACCTGTCTCGCAAGAGTGCGGCGCCTCCTGAGGTGAAGGGTGCAGGCCGGTCATGGAAGCTGGCGCTGGCGCGTGCGGCGCGTGATGCGGTGGATCTGGACTTGGTGGTGTCGGACCTGCGTCAGAACCGGCGCTCGTTAACGGAGTTGCTGGAGCTGCTTCCTGAACGTGCGCTGATCATTATGCTGGAAGGTCCGAAGGATGGCTTGGGGCTCTTGGTGTTGTCGCCGGAGGTGTTGTCCGGGATTTTGGAAATGCAGATGGTTGGCAAGGTCAGTACTGCGCCACCCCTGACCCGCAGGCCGACACGGACCGATGCGGCTATGGTTGCCGAAATGATCGACCGTGCTTTGGACGGGTTGGAAGCAGAGCTCTTGCAATCGGCGGATCTTATCTGGGCCAGCGGGTTCCGTTACGCATCTTTTCTTGAAGACGCCCGCCCGCTTGGCTTGCTCTTGGAGGATGTCTCTTATCGTTTATTGCACGCAGATGTTTCCTTGTCCGACGGGGCAAAAACCGGCGAGGTTTTGTTGGCATTGCCGGCGGATGGCAAGGGGCGTCAGCCAAAATTGCTGGAGACCACCCCAAATCGCGCCGCAGCCATGGTTTTCGGTGCCGCTTTGGGGCAGCAGGTACAGGAAGCCAATGTGGAATTGATCGCGGTCTTGGCTCGGGTAAAGGTGCCATTGGACCTGACAATGCACTTGAAGCCGGGTGACCAGCTTCCGATCGGGGCGGCAGCCTTGGACCATATTGACATCGAAGGATTGGATGGTGTGCGGCTGGCGGGCGGAAAGCTGGGACAAAACCGCGGCATGCGAGCGGTGCGCCTCGCGGAGGAAGGGAAACCTGCCGCCCAGGTTACACAAGTCAAAGTTCTTGAAGCAGCCCCGCCCACAGCTTCGGCGCCTGTCCAAAAAGCGGGATAGCGATCGCGTCGGCTGGGGGTTGGTATTCAAGATGGAACTCTTGGTACGCATTTGGCGTTCTATGCTTTATTCGGCCATTGATGCTTGTAAAACCGATCCTCTTTTCTCGCGTTTAATGTGGAGAAGAAATATGCCCCTTTTACTGCGCTGAAAAGTAAAGATAAAAAAAGTACGAAATCTCTAGCCGCTCTATGCGTCTGTAAAAGTTTTGCGCTTGGTTGAGGTGCTGCCCTTGGACGTGGGCGCGTTTTGCCTATATGGGCAGGATGTGGCGCTTTCACATCGGCTTGCGAAGACCGCGCGCCGGATATAGGGTGCGCGGCGATAAAACAGGGGTTTTCCCCACCGACCGAGAGGAATTTTTGAATGTTTGCAACCCCAGCCTATGCGCAGGCCGCTGATGGTCTTACCGGTACTTTAACCTCGTTGATGCCATTGGTCTTGATCTTTGCGATCATGTATTTTCTGTTGATCCGCCCCCAGCAAAAGAAGCTAAAAGAGCATAAAGCGATGGTTGAGGCGCTGCGCCGTGGCGACCAAGTGCTGACGCAGGGCGGTCTGATTGGCAAGGTCGTCAAGGTTGGCGATGATGGTATCGTTGAGGTGGAAATCGCTGATGGTGTGAAGGTCAAGGCGCTCAAGCACACGATCGCGCAGGTCATGTCCAAAACCGAACCGGCTGCGGCCTAAGTTCAGAAAGCCATATTTTATGTTGCAGATCCCGCTGTGGAAGCGCGTGATAATCTGGGGGCTTTGCGCCCTCGGGGTTATCCTGACTGTGCCGAACCTGTTTTATAGTCAGGTTGAAACGCATAACGACGCCGTAGCGGCGGTGGATGCAGCGGGGGGTGTTGCCACGCCCGAGCAGGAGGCGGCCATTGCCAAGTGGCCGTCTTACCTGCCCTCGGGGTTGGTGAACCTCGGGCTGGATCTGCGCGGCGGTGCGCATCTGCTGGCCGAGGTTCAGGTCGCCGATGTCTATTCCGCGCGAATCGATGGCATGTGGCCTGATGTGCGCGATGCCTTGCGCGATGTGCGCGATGATGTCGGCGGGGTCCGCAGACAGCCATCGGTTGACGGTGTTTTGCGGGTGGCGATTGCCAAGCCCGAAGGGATGCCGGTCGCGCTTGCCGCCGTGCGCGCCTTGGCGACGCCCGTGGTTTCGCTGACGGGTGTCGGGCAAAACGACATTGAAGTCACGTCAGAAGGCGATGTGATCGTCGTGCAACTGTCCGAGGCGGAACGTGTGGCGACCGACAGCCGCACCATCCAGCAGTCGTTGGAAATCATTCGTCGCCGTGTCGATGCGGCCGGCACGCGGGAGCCGACAATCCAGCGTCAGGGGGATGACCGGATCCTGATCCAGGTTCCCGGCATCGGGTCTGCATCCGAACTCAAGGCGCTGATCGGGACCACGGCCAAGCTGACATTCAATCCGGTGGTGGGGCAGACCAGTGACCCAGGCGCCAATCCCGGCGCGCGCAATCTGCTTTTGCCTTCGCTTGATAACGAGGGACAATATTACATCGTCGAACAGACGCCTGTGGTAACGGGCGAGGATCTGACCGATGCGCAGCCCGCCTTTGATCAAAACAACCGTCCGGCTGTTAATTTCCGGTTTAACCCCTCGGGCGGGCGCAAATTCGGCGATTATACCGCGAATAACATCGGCAGCCCCTTTGCGATTGTGCTGGACGACGCGGTGATTTCGGCCCCTGTTATCCAATCGCATATCTCGGGTGGGTCGGGGATTATCACAGGGAACTTCACCGTTGAGGAAAGCACCAATCTGGCCGTGTTGCTGCGTGCGGGGGCCTTGCCTGCCGAAATGACCTTTTTGGAAGAGCGTACGATCGGTCCCGAGTTGGGGCAAGACAGCATTGACGCGGGGCGGCTTGCCTCATTGGTCGCGATGGGGGCGGTTCTGGTCTTTATGATCGCATCTTATGGCTGGTTCGGTGTGATGGCCTCGGTCGCTCTGGGGTTCAACGTGATGCTGATTTTTGGCACGCTAAGCATGATCGGTGCGACTTTGACCCTGCCTGGGATTGCCGGGATCGTGTTGACCATCGGCATGGCGGTTGACGCCAATGTGTTGGTGTTTGAGCGTATCCGCGAAGAGCTTAAAACGGCGCGCGGTCCGGCGAGGGCGATTGAGCTTGGCTATGAAAAGGCGCTTTCCGCGATTGTGGATGCCAATGTGACGACGTTCATCATCGCGACGATTCTGTTCATGGTCGGCTCTGGCCCTGTGCGCGGGTTCTCGGTCACTTTGGGGATCGGGATCCTGACCTCTGTCTTTACCGCGATATTTGTGACGCGGTTGTTCGTGGCAACGTGGTTCCAGTACCGCCGCCCCAAAACCATCGAAGTGTGAGGGTGAAACCATGCGTCTAAGACTTGTTCCACAAGAGACAAACTTCAATTTCTTTGGTTATGCCAAATATACCTTTGGTGCTTCTGTCGTTGCGGTGATTGCAGCCTTGGTCATCATTGCGATGATGGGGTTGAATTTCGGTATAGACTTCAAGGGTGGTACCACGATCCGCACCGAGAGCACCGCTGCGGTGGACGTGGGGGCTTACCGTGCAGCGCTGGAGCCTTTGGGGTTGGGCGATGTGACCATCACCGAGGTGTTTGACCCCAGCTTTGGCGCCGACAAAAACGTGGCGATGGTGCGTGTGCAGGCCCAGGAAGGCTATGAGGCGGTGACACCGGAGCTGATCCTTGAGATTGAGGCTGTTCTGCAAGAAGTTGATCCCTCAATCAGCTTTCCATCGGTGGAATCCGTTGGCCCGAAGGTCTCGGGGGAACTGATCTGGTCGGCCGTGCTGGCGGTTCTGGGGGCGCTGGGGGCGATTCTGGTTTATATCTGGCTGCGGTTTGAATGGCAGTTTGCCGTTGGCGCTGTGGTGTCGCTTGCGCATGATGTGATCATTACCGTCGGCATATTTTCCTTGTTCCAGATCAAGTTCGATCTGGCGGTGATTGCGGCCCTGCTGACAATTTTGGGGTATTCGATCAACGACACTGTGGTGGTATTCGACCGGCTGCGCGAAAATCTGGTAAAATATAAGACCACACCACTGATCGATGTGATGAACCTTGCCGTGAATGAGACCCTTAGCCGGACCTTAATGACTTCGGGGACAACATTGGTGGCGCTGACCGCGCTTTTGGTGCTGGGCGGCGATGTGATTCGTGGATTTACCTTTGCCATCACATTTGGCGTTGTGGTGGGCACCTATTCTTCGGTTTATGTGGCCAAGAACGTTGTGCTTTATCTTGGCGTTGATCGGGACCCGAAAAAGGGTGATGCACCGGGCACCCCGTTTTCCAATGTTGATGCGTGATCCATGCGGCTGACTGAAATCACATATGAAAACGCCCAGCCCATCGACAGCTATGGGCCGGGCTTCTTTCGCGTTGCAGGGCAGGTTATCCATGGTCCGATGCTGGTAACGCCTTGGGACGCCGGCCCTTGGGGTGGACTGGAAGATACGGCGGCACCGTTGGCGCTGGTTGACAAGATCGATGTGCTGTTTGTGGGGATGGGAACCGAGATTGCCCATGTTCCCACAGCCTTTCGTGAGGCGTTGGAGGCTGCGGGCATCGGGGTTGAGGTGATGAATTCCCCTGCGGCGGCGCGCACCTATAACGTGCTGCTGTCAGAGGGTCGACGTATTGCAGCCGCGCTTTTGCCGATTGGATGAGTGTGGCCAGATTTATACAAAATCTGTGTAAATCGACGCTTGCTGTGCATTTGCCATCCGGGCATGATTGGTGCAAATTGGACCGGACTGGTTGAAAGCGTGGCAGCGCAACACCAAATATACTATCCAATGTGGGGAAAGCCGATGTTGCCGAAATGTCGGGACATGGCCTTCCTGCCAGATAAGGAAATGAGATGAGCGAGATCAAATCCCCGAGCTACCCTGTATTGCCCCTGCGCGATATCGTGTTGTTCCCGCATATGATTGTGCCGCTATTCGTAGGGCGCGAAAAATCAGTACGTGCGCTGGAAGAGGTGATGGCAGAGGATCGCCAGATTCTGTTGTCCAGCCAGATCGACCCGACGGTTGATGACCCCGATGCGGATGGTATCTACCGCGCCGGTGTCTTGGCCAATGTGTTGCAACTGCTGAAATTGCCCGATGGCACCGTGAAGGTGCTGGTCGAGGGTAAATCCCGTGTGCGCATTACCGAATTCGTCGAAAACCCGGACTTTTTTGAGGCCGAAGCCGAGGCTTTGACCGAGCTTCCGGGTGAGGAAGAAACCGTGACTGCCTTGGTGCGCGCGGTTGCCGACGAGTTTGAGCGCTACGCCAAAATCAAGAAAAACATCCCCGAAGAGGCGCTTTCGGCCGTTGCCGAAACCCGTGAGCCGTCGCGACTGGCCGATCTGGCCGCCGGGCATTTGGGCGTCGAGGTCGCTGAAAAGCAGATCCTCTTGGAAACGCTGGATATCGGCAAGCGGTTGGAGTTGGTCTACGGCCATATGCAGGGCGAGATGAGCGTTCTGCAGGTCGAGAAAAAGATCAAGACCCGGGTCAAAAGCCAGATGGAACGCACCCAGCGCGAGTATTATTTGAATGAGCAGATGAAGGCTATTCAGAAAGAGCTTGGCGATGGCGACGAAGGCCAGAACGAGATTGCCGAGCTTGAGGCGCGGATTGCCAAAACAGCCCTGTCGAAAGAGGCTCGTGAAAAAGCCGATGCCGAGCTGAAGAAGCTGAAAAACATGAGTCCGATGAGCGCGGAAGCAACCGTCGTGCGCAATTATCTCGACTGGCTGCTTTGCGTGCCGTGGGGCACCAAATCGCGGGTGAAAAAGGATCTGGGCAAGGCGCAGGCTGTGCTTGATACCGACCACTACGGGCTTGAAAAGGTCAAGGAACGGATCGTCGAGTATCTCGCCGTTCAGGCGCGCTCAGCCAAGATGAAAGGTCCGATTCTGTGCTTGGTCGGCCCGCCCGGTGTCGGGAAAACCTCTTTGGGGCGGTCTGTGGCCAAGGCGACGGGGCGTGAATTTATCCGTATCTCTTTGGGTGGTGTGCGCGACGAGTCGGAAATCCGTGGTCACCGGCGGACCTATATCGGGTCGATGCCCGGCAAGATCATTCAGGCGCTGAAGAAGGCCAAGACAACCAATCCTTTGATCTTGTTGGATGAAATCGACAAGATGGGACAGGACTTCCGCGGCGATCCGGCCAGTGCGATGCTTGAGGTGCTGGACCCGGAGCAAAACGCAACCTTCACCGACCACTATCTGGAAGTGGAATATGATCTGTCGAACGTCATGTTCCTGACCACGGCCAACAGCTATAACATGCCGGGGCCGCTTTTGGACCGGATGGAGATTATTCCGCTGTCGGGCTATACTGAGGATGAAAAGCGCGAGATCGCCAAGCAGCATCTGATCCCCAAGCAGATCAAGAACCACGCCTTAAAAAAGAGTGAATTCTCGATTGCCGATGATGCGCTTTTGGAGGTGATCCGCACCTATACCCGTGAGGCCGGCGTACGTAACCTTGAGCGGGAGCTGGCAAAGCTGGCGCGTAAGGCCGTGACGGAGATCGTGAAGGGTAATGCCAAATCGGTTGATGTGACGATTGAGGGGCTGGAAGGCTTCCTTGGTGTGCAGCGCCATCGCTATGGTCTGGCTGAGGAAGAAGACCAGATTGGCGTAGTGACCGGCCTTGCATGGACGTCCGTCGGCGGTGAACTGCTCTCGATTGAGGCGTTGCGTTTGCCGGGCAAGGGTCGGATGAAAACCACGGGTAAGCTGGGCGATGTGATGAAGGAATCCATCGATGCGGCCAGCAGCTATGTCCGCTCGATCAGTCCCGAAATTGGGGTCAAACCGCCAAAGTTTGAGGCGCTTGATATTCACGTCCACGTGCCAGACGGGGCGACCCCCAAGGATGGTCCATCTGCCGGTCTTGCGATGGTGACGTCGATTGTTTCGGTGCTGACGCAAATTCCGGTGCGCAAGGATATTGCGATGACGGGTGAAGTGTCGCTTCGCGGGAATGCGATGCCGATTGGTGGCTTGAAGGAAAAACTGTTGGCGGCATTACGGGGCGGTATTAAAACCGTTCTGATCCCGAAAGAGAATGAGAAAGATCTTTCGGAAATTCCTGACAATGTGAAGGAAGGGCTGACCATCATTCCCGTGACCCATGTTCGCGAAGTGTTGAAACATGCCTTGGTGCGCCAACCGGAGCCGGTCGAGTGGGATGAGGCCGCCGAGGAGGCCGCCGCTGCAGCACGTCAGGCCCGTGCTGATAGCGCCATTCAACAGACAGCGCATTAAAGGTGTTTGTCTAAATCAAAAGGGCGCAGGCATTGCTTGCGCCCTTTCTTCATTTAACGGCATGATGCAAAACGCTGTTACACTGACCGCCCCAAAACACGCGCAGTTTTCTCATGATTGATTAAAAGAAAGCAGGACCCACTATGGTAAAACCCCGAACAATGGCTCCGAAGGCGCAAAGCACGGTCAAAGCAGCCATTGCACCGGCGGCGGTGGTCGTGCCGACCGTTTCCGTTCACGGCTCGGGCAATGCTGACACGCCGAAGGTGGCGGATACGGCCGCTGACCAGCCGCATATGCTTAAAAAACAAGAAATGGTGGAGCGGGTCGTCAAGGCCACCGGCGCCAAAAAGAAAGATGTCAAATTGATCCTAGAGGCGTCCTTGGGTGTTTTGGGTGATGCGTTGTCAGCGGGAGAGGTGCTGAACATTCCGCCGCTGGGAAAAATGAAGGTGAACCGCCAAAAAACCGAGGGCGGCAGCGACGTTTTGATCCTTAAACTACGTCGGCCGGGTGCGAAAACCAGTTTGAACAACCAGAGCAAAGAGGGACTTGCGGCCAAGAGCGACAAGGATTAAACCACGCTCTATCGGGTGATTAGCTCAGTGGTAGAGCGCTTCGTTCACATCGAAGATGTCAGGGGTTCAAATCCCTTATCACCCACCATTCCCCTTATCTTTGCAGCAAAAGTGCCACGAAAACGGCAGGGTTGATGTGATCATGAGCCCATTGATTGGCGGATATTGGGTTTGCACCTGTTGGGGCATAGCCTTGCCAAAACCTTCACTGGCGTGAAGCGCCTCGTCTGGCCTGACGGACCTTCATGAAACGACACCTGCGCGTTTCAAGCTGTCAATTTCATGAGCGACGGCTTCGGCAAAGGCCTGTCCAACTGTGCTTAGCGGGCGCTCATGCGGGATAAAGCGCGCGATATCCCAATTGATTGCGGGGATCAAACGGTGGACTGTCACCCGATTTGGATCAAGCAGTTGATGGGCGACGGGATCAATGATCGCAATGCCTTCGCCGCGTTCTACCAGCCGCACAATTGTGTGCACCGTACGCAGTTCTGCGATGATGGTGCGATGAACTTGGATGGTTTCCATCATGTGATCTATCCGCCGCCGTAGTGGGCTGCCTTGGGCCAGGTCGATGAACATCTCCTTGCGCAGGCGGGGCAATGGAATTTCGTCCATATCCCCCAGCGGATGCCCCATGGGCAGGATGCATTGCGCCTCGCAGCGGGCGAGCGACAGGGCGTCGCCGCCAAAGGCTTCGGCATTTAGGGTGATGCCAAAGGCCAGATCACAGCGTTGTTCGCTAATCATACGCAGCATTTCCGCCATGCCGACATCCACAATCTGGATCGTGGCTTGGGGATGTTTCTTCCGAAATTTTACCAAGGCATCCAGCAGAAACGTGTCGCAAAAAACTGGCTGGGCGGCGATCACCAGATGGCCGACTTGCCCACTGGCGATGGCGCCAGCCTCAAGCTCCAGATTGCGCAGACCGGCCAGATGGTGGGTGACTGTCTGATGAAATCGGAAAGCCTCGGCGGTAGGGGCGAGTCGATTTCGTTTGCGCTGAAACAACGCAAACCCTGCCTTCGCCTCTAATGAGGACAGCAGACGGCTTACCATTGGCTGGCTTGTATCCATATATTCCGCAGCCAATTTGACCCCGCCCAATTTCATATAGGCGTCAAAGGCCTTTAGTTCCCGTGTCTTAAACATAATGCACCCCTCAGTATGCATATTACGCAACTTTGCATCAACTATTGTTAAATTTCGCATACTGTGAATTGTATTACTATCCAACAGTCCGATAAATCGGACGAAAGAGAGGTACATATGAAAAAATTACTTGGATCGATTGCATTTGCCGTTGTGGCAGCGACAGGGCCGTTGATGGCTCAATCCTATCCTGATCAGGCGGTTACATTGGTGGTGCCTTACGGTCCGGGTGGAGCTTCCGATCTTGCGGGTCGTGCCTTGGCTGAAACGGTTCAACCGTTCTTGGGCCAACCTGTTACCGTGATGAACAAACCCGGTGCCGGCGGTATGAATGGCGCGCGTTTCGTGTCGGATGCGGATGCGGATGGCTATACGTTGTTGCTGGCGCGTGTTGGTATGGCGTTGTCGCCTGCGGTGATGCCGGACTCTGCGGTTGCATGGGATTCTTATACGTTCCTCAGCGCGCTGGAAGCCACGCCGATGATCCTCGCGGTGCGCAGCGATGCGCCCTATGACAATGTCGAAGGTCTGATCGCGGCGATCAAGGACAGCAATGGCGCGATGACCTATGCCGCCTCGGGGGCGACCGCGATTGACGGTTTCACCACCCAGGCGCTTTTGGCTGACAACGGTCTGGACCCGCTGACGGCGGCGACCTTGGTGCCTTACAAAGGGGGCGGTGCATTGGCGACGGCTCTTCTGGGCGGGCATGTGGATTTCGTGGCCATGGCCGCAGCCTCCTTGATGCCGCATATCGAAAGCGGTGACATGAAGGCCCTGATGGTGTTCGCACCTTCGCGTGTTGAAAGCCTGCCAGACGTCGCAACGGCCCAAGAGCTTGGCTATGAAAAAGCCGGCCAGATCACGGGTTGGAGCGCGCTTTACGCCCCGAAAAACCTGCCCGATGAAGTGGTTGCCAAATGGCACGAAGCCCTTGGTCAGGTGGCAACGGATGAAAAATGGCTGGATCTGGCCGCGCGTCGCGGGTCGATCTCGACCATCGGCACTGTGGATATGACCGATTACGCCAAAAGCCAGTATGAGCTTTTCAACGGTCTTGCCAAAGACTTCGGCTATTTGCCGCAGTAAGATGTTGACAGGTGGGCGCGGCGATCGCCCACCTGTCTTTCCGGCCTGATAAGACGGCCGATTTTATTTCCGTCCAGATCTCCATTTTCTCAGGAGCGTTGCCATGACCAAGCCTGTTTTGCGGGGGCTATTATTCATTGCGTTTTTCGCGCTTTGCGCCTTTGTCCTTGTGCCCGTATTCGTACCCCGCCCGGCCTTTATTCCCGGATTCGCCCCGCCGCCCGATATGTGGCCAAAGGCGGTATCGCTGGTTGGTGTCGCGCTTGGGGTGCTGGTTCTTTTGCTCGCATTTCGCGAAGGCCAGCCGGTGGATGAGCCGATTAAAACGGATGGCAGCTCTGCTGCGCGGATGGGTCTTCGGTTCTTGGGAGTTCTGGTCGCATTCGTCCTGTTTTTGGTGGTGATGCCCTATACCGGGTTCTTGGTTGCGACGATGCTCCTGACCCTGACGATGGTTTTGATGACCGGGGAGCGTGGCTACCGCATCTGGATTGCGCTGCTTGCCTTTGCGGCGCCGGTTTTGCTGTTGTTGTTCTTTAATTCCGCGCTCGGCACGCAGTTCCCCAAGGGTGCGCTGGCCAAGCTGCTCGGCTTTTGATCGGAGATACCTATGATCGAAGAGATCCTCTCGGCGCTGGTGGCCGTTGCTACCTTGCAAAACCTTCTGATCATGGCCGCCGGCATCTGGGGCGGGGTGATCGTGGGGGCCATCCCCGGCATGACGGGCACGATGGCCGTGACCCTGGCGCTGCCTTTTACCTTTTATATGGACCCTGTGCCCTCGATCCTGTTGCTGGTCGCTTTGTACAAAGGGTCCACCTATGGCGGGTCGGTCTCGGCCATTCTGATCAAGACACCGGGCACCGCCTCGGCGGCCTGTACCGCGCTTGACGGCTATCCTCTGGCGCAGCAGGGCAAGGCGGGCAAGGCGTTGAACATGGCGCTTTATTCATCCGTGATCGGGGATTTCCTGTCGAATATGTCCCTGATCTTTTTCGCCGTGCCACTGGCGGCACTGGCCCTGCACATCGGGCCGCCCGAATTTTTCATGCTGATGCTTTTCGCGCTGACCACGGTTGCTGGGGTGTCGGGCAATTCCTTGTTGCTGGGCATGATTTCTGCGGCGCTGGGGCTTTTGCTCGCCACGGTTGGGGAGGATATGTACGGCTCTTTCCGCTTTGCCTTTTTGCCTGATATGCAGGCGGGGCTGTCGATTGCGCCGGTTCTGATCGGGCTGTTCGCTTTGCCAGAGCTGATCAAGCTGATCGTGATGCGCGCGGCCACGACCGAAGATGCCGCCACATTGGGCGCGCAAAACATCACCCGCGCCGAGTTTATGGGGTCATTGCGCAGCATTCTCAAAGGCTCCGTCATCGGTTCCGTGCTGGGCGCAATTCCGGGTATCGGGCCATCCTCGGCGGCTTTCTTTTCCTATGGCGAGGCGCAGCGCAGCTCGAAAAACGGTGCAAATTTCGGCAAGGGAGAGCTGGAGGGCATCGCCGCCTCGGAATCGGCCAATAACGGCGCATGTGGCGCGACGATGATCCCGCTCTTGGCACTGGGTGTGCCGGGCGATGTGATCACCGGCGTGATGCTGGGTGCCTTTATGATCCAAGGGCTGACGCCGGGGCCGTTGCTGTTCCAGACCAATATCCACGAAGTTTACATGCTGCTGATTGGTATGCTGGTGTCCTCGGTCCTGCTGTTCTTTGCGGGCAAGATCACGATGCGCATGTTTTCCAAAGTGGCGCTTATTCCGCAAAGCCTGCTGACGCCTCTGGTGCTGTTGCTGTGCATCTTTGGCATCTACTCCATCGCTTCAAGCACCTTTGATGTCGCGGTGCTTTTGGTGATGGGCGTGGTCGGTTTTGGCATGTTCTTGTTAAACATCCCTGCGGCACCCTTCCTGATCGCCTTTATCCTTGGCCCGATGATCGAGGAAAACCTGCGGCGTGCGCTGGCAATTTCGCGCGGTGATTTGTCGGTGTTGTTGTCCTCGCCGATCACATGGGTCTTTGCCGCGCTGATCATCTTTGTGCTTGGGCTGACGATCCGTCGTGAAATCCAGAAATCGAAAACAGAAAGAAGAGTTGAACAATGACACTCTTGGACGGGACCACCTGCGCAACCAATGACCGGACGGGCAAGGCCGCAGAGCATCTGGCAAATTTGATCGCTTTTGATACGGTCTCGCGCAATGGAAACCGGCCGCTCATCGATTTCATGGCCGGTTACTTTGCCGATCTTGGCGCGCGGATCACCATCTTGCCAGATGAGACAGGACAGAAGGCCAATCTTGTTGCGGCCTTTGGCCCCGAGGATAAACCCGGTGTCGTCTGGTCCGGCCATACCGATGTGGTGCCCGCCAATGAGCCGGAGTGGACAAGCGACCCCTTTGTCGCCGAGATCCGTGATGGCAAGCTTTTCGGGCGCGGGGCCTGTGACATGAAGGGCTTTGCCGCCTGTGTCATGGCAGTGGCACCGGATCTGGCGCGTGCGGCGCTGTCGCGTCCGGTCTATCTGTGCTTTTCCTATGATGAAGAGGTCGGCTGTCTTGGCGCGCCGGCAATCGCGCAATATCTGGCGGGGCTTCCGGTTCCGCCCGAACTCGCCATCATCGGTGAGCCGTCGATGATGCAGCTGATCACCGGCCAAAAGGGCAAGATCGCCATGCGCGCAAAGGTGACGGGCACCTCGGGGCATTCGTCCTTTGCGCCCGAACATGTCAATGCGATCGAATATGCGGCAAAGGCGATTGCCCTGATCTCGGAACGTGGCCAACGTTATGAGGGCGAAGGGCCGTTTGATCCCGATTTCACCGTGCCCCATGCAACGATGCTGGTGACGATGGTGAACGGCGGGGTTGCCACCAATGTCACGCCGGAGAATTGCGAATTTACCTTTGAATTACGCTCTATCAGCGGGATGGACCCGGAGGCTGATTTGGCCGCGCTTCTGGACAGAATAGCGCATGAGGTCGCCGTCCCGATGCAGGCAAAAACCGCAAGCACAGGCATCACCTTTGAACGGATCTTTGCCTATCCCGCCATGGGCGATGCCCGCAATACCCTCGGCTTCAACCGTTATGCACGGCTTTTGCCGGAATGGGGGGGTAAGGTTTCCTATGGGTCTGAGGGTGGCGTGTTTGAGCAGATCGGCGGCATCCCTGCGGTAATCGTCGGGCCCGGCTCTATTGATCAGGCGCATAAACCCAATGAATTTGTGGCCTTGGACCAGCTGGACACTTGCGTGCAGTTTCTGGACAGCCTGGTTGCCTTTCTTGCCGCCGATGAGGGTGGCGCGTAAACGGTTCAGCCGCTATTTTGGCGCAACCACCTGCACGCTGCTTTTGCCATTGCCTTGACGTTTGACGCGGATTTGCACGGGGATTCGGTCCTTCATCGCCTCAACATGGCTGATGACGCCGACGCTGCGGCCCTGCGATTGCAGGGTTTCCAGCGCGTCGATGGCAAGATCGAGGCTTTCGGCATCCAAAGAGCCAAAGCCCTCGTCGATGAACAGCGTTGCCGCCAATCCGCCCTTGCCGCCCATCCGTGACAGAGCCAAGGCCAGCGCCAAGGAGACCAAAAACCGCTCGCCGCCCGAAAGGCTGCGGGTGGCGCGGGTCTCGCCGCCCATGTCGCGGTCCGCGATATGCAGGGCCAGATCGGTTGCTCGCCGCAAGCGGTAGCGCGGTTTGAGATCGGCAAGATGGTGATTGGCGCGGTCGACCAGCACATCAAGGGTGATCGACTGGGCGGTGCGCGCGAATTTATCCCCGCTGCGTGAGCCGACGGCGGCATTCACCGCCTGCCAGACCTCAAGATCGGCTTTGGCGGTGACGATTTCTGCCTCAAGCCCCTGTAGCGCCTTGCGGGCCTCGGCATCCGCACCCAACTGTCCGGTGATCGCGCCGATACGTTCCTGACGGGCGCTTTGGGCCAGATCGAGGCTGTTGAGCGCGTCAGTCAGGGTTTCGACGTCCGCTTCGGGCAGGTCTTGGGCGGCTAGGGAAACATCGGTTTGACGCGCGGATTTGGTCGCTTTGGCCGCGGTTGCCGCCTCGTCATATTGACGCAGGGCGCGTCGAATACCCTCAACCTCGGTGCGCTTACGGCCTAGCAAAGCGCCAAGGCTTTGTGCCGTCAGCTCGGATTCGATGAGGGCCGCGTTGAGGGCATTTTGGCGATGGCTCACATTGGCGCTGGCCTTGTCCAGCGCCGCAAGGGCCGCGCTCTTCTGACCCAAAGCGGTACCAGTGCGGGTGCTTGCCTCGGCAAGGGTGCGGGCGGTTGCCTCGGCCAATGTATGCGCGTCAAGCCGGGCGGTGTTGATGCGGGTGCGGTGGGTTTCGGTAGGCTCCCCGCCCAGAAGTCGGGCGCGCTGCTCGGTCAGATCACAGAGCGCATTGCGCCGTGATGTGGCCATCTGCGCGGCTTGATCGGCGCGGTCCGTTGCCTGTTCGGCCCTCGATTGCGCCGTTGCAAGTCGGGGGGTAAGCTCGGCAAGACGGGTGTCGGCGGCCGTCAAGGCCTCCCGGGCGGTGGTAAACGTGTCCAGTTTTTCTTCAATCCGCTGTTGCAGGCCCGCGATATCGTCCAGTGCCGACGCGGATTCTGCCAACCTTTCCAGAAGCGGCAGCAGCGTGGCATCAAGCGCCTCTTTCCGCTGGCGTTGATGGCTAGCGGTCTGATCGGCAAGCGCTTGTTCTTGTGCGGTTTTGCCTATGTCTTCGCGAAGTGCTGCCTTGGCCTGTGTGCGTTGTTCCATGGCAAGGGTCAGCGCGTCACGTTGCTGCATCGTCTCGGAATGGCTCTTGCGCAGGGCCGAGAGGCTGCGCGTCTCTTCACGGGCTGCAAGGCGCATGGTTTCACCTTGGGCAATGGCAACGGCAACCGAGGGGGTGGGCGCTTGGGGCGTCGCGGGCAACGGCGGGCAGATTTCGGTCGCTGTGGCTTGGTCAAAGGCCTGTTGCCACGCGGTCGCAGCGCGGTGCAAGTCTTTGATGCCAGTGGCAATCTCGGTCTCGGCCTGTTCCCTCTGCACGCGGGCCAGCGTGGCATTTGTGTCGGCCTCTTTCACGCTGTCGCGGGCGGCTTTGGCATTGACACGGGCGACGTCCTGATCTGAGCGCAACTGTGCCGCGAGGCTGGCAATGGCAGCATCCGAGGCGGTCGGGTGATCGGTCGCGCCACAGACGGGGCAGGGGGTCCCGGCCTCAAGGCGCAGGCGCATTTGGCGGGCAACCTCGGTCACGGCAAGATCGGCACGTTCCATCGGGGCGGCGAGGGCCTGCAGCGTGGCATCCGCCCGCGTTTCGGCCTCAAGGGCGGCGGCGCGCGCAAGGGCTGCGGCCTCGGCATCAGATGTGGCTTTGGCATGGGCTGTTTGGGCGCGGTCGATGCGGTTTTGTCCCGCCAAGTGGTTTTGCTGCGCCGCGTCCAGTGCCGTCAGGGCGGCGATCAGGCTGGAACAGGTCTCAACGCGCTCTTGTGGTGCGCTGGCCTCAATCGTGGCAATTTGGGATGCCTGTTTGGCGATTTGTGTCGTCAGGCTGTCGCGCTGATCGCGATCCTTATTATCGGCTGCATCGCATTGCGAAATTTCAGCGGCCAAGACCGTGGCTTTTTGGGCCAGCGCTCGGGCTCGGGCCGTGGCATCGGCATGGGCTTTATCGGCTGTGTCGCGGGCGCTTAGATCCCGGATCAGTTGGTCCCTTTGATCCGCGAGGGGCGCAATCGCGCCGAGGGTGGCCAGAAGGTTGCTCGCCTCTTGCTGTGACTGGCCTGCCTTGGCATGTGCTGACAGCAGATCGACGGCATTTTGGCGGGCGGTTGCGGCCTCGGACGTCGCGGTTTTGGCGGTGTCTGAGGCATTCGCAGCCTCTTGGCGGGCTGAAAGAATCTGCGTGTCCAATTGCGCCGCACGGGTCCAGAGGGGGCCGAATGTCTTGAATTCCTGCTCACGTTCGGCTTGGGCTTGTTGGGCGCGGGTGGCCGCAGCTTGGCGCTCTGCGGTCGTGGCCTCGGCAGCGGTCAGGGCGGTGATGGCATCGGCAAGGGCGGCCTCGGCGTTGGTGCGGGCCTCTTCGGCGGCTTTGACATTTTCCCACGGCAGGCGCAGGGGTTCGGCCGCCTCGATCCGGTGCAAGAGGTCACGATCAGCGGCAGCACCAGCCTGTGCGGCAAGGGCCTGTGTCTCGGCGGTCTGTGCCGCCAACAGCTTGGCCTTGGCATTGGCATGGCGGGCGTGGCGATCCAGATCGGCGGTATGGGCCTTGCGCAGGGCGTGCGCCGCATCGCTTTGCGTGGCAAGGGTTTCGCGTTCCGCTTCAAGGGCTGCGCGGTCCTCATCCGTCAGCAGGCGATGTTCGCCGCGCCGCAGGATCAGGCCGTCATAGACCCCGCGCACGGCCTCGGTGCGCTGAAAGATACGGGCGGAGATGTCGCGGTAAAGCTTGGTGCCCGTGACTTTTTCCAGCAAGGCGGCGCGGTCGTTGGTTTCGGCCCTAAGGAAGGCGTCAAAATCGCCTTGCGCCAGCAAAACGGTGCGGCGGAATTCATCATAGGACAGGCCGCTGAGCATCTGCACCTGCTCGGATACGGCGGTGATCTGGCTGGCTAGAACGTGACCATCGGCGATGCGGCTCAGGCTGCGCTGCACGGCTTGCAGCTTGCCGGTGGCGCGGTCGCGGGCCCGGCGCGCGGTCCAGACGGCCTTATAGGCGACACCGTCGAGGCCGACAAAGCTGACCGCCGCCCAGCCTTGCGCCGCGCCCCGCCGCAGGATTGAGCGCGCGTCCTGGGCCTTGATCGTGTCGGCGCCGACATCGGGCACATCGTCCTTTGACCCGCCCAAGGTCAGGCGCGGGGCCTCGCCATAAAGGGCAAGGCACATCGCATCGAGGATCGAGGATTTGCCGACCCCTGTTTCGCCGGTGATGGCAAAAAGGCCGGCACTGTGCAGCGGCTCGGCGGTAAAATCGATCTCGAATGGTGCGGCAAGGCTGGCGATATTCTGGCCGGAAATAGACAGGATGCGCATCGGCTATACCTCGGACAGCGCGTCACGAAAGGCGCTGAGATGGCTGTTGTCGGGATCAAGGCTGTGGGTCTGGCGAAAGGCCGCGCGGAAAAGATCCTCGGGTGTGGTATCGGCCAATGAGGCCGGGGGCGCCTCTGGCTGTTCCGCAGTGCTGCGGTCGATGCGCAGCGAGGCGAGGCGGACGGGGTGGCGGTCCAGCAGGGCCTCAACCTCGGCCATCAAGGTGGGCATGGGCCGGTCGGGGATCAGCGCGATATGGACAAAGGGGCGCAAGCCCGCAGGCGTCCCGGCGTCAAGGTCAAGTGCTATGAGCGCGGTTTCCACCTGTTCCAGCGGCGCAAATCCGGCCGTTGGCAGCCGCAGACAGGCCACGGGGCGCGGCATCGGGATATGGCGGTGCGGCGGTCCTGCGTCCAGATCCACAAGCGTGACGCCATGGTCATAGGCGATCTCGCTGGCCGAAAGCGGGAAGGGAGAGCCGGAATAGCGCACCCGCCCACCATCGAGGTTCTGCGCACGGTGCAAATGGCCCAAGGCGACATAATCCAGCCCGCTGGGATAGATTTCAGGCGGCACCGCATGATCGCCGCCAATCAGGATCCGGCGCTCGGCACCCTCAGATTCAAGCCCGCCCGCACAGGTCAGATGCCCCATCGCCAAGAGCGGCAGCCCGCCCGTGCGGGGCAGGGCCTGCGCAACCATGCCCGCGTGCAGCGCGCGCACGGCGGTCACCACGGCGCTTTCACCATCGCCCTGCATCCCCACCGCATAGCCCGGCAAATCCCCTAGCCGCAGATAGGGTATGGCCAGAACATGCGCGCGCGGGGTGTCGTTCGCATCCGTCAGCGGGATCAGATGACGGTCCATATCGACCGCGGCCCCATCGCGGTGCAGGCTGCCCAAGACATGAACGCCCAAGGCGCGCAGGACGGCCTCGGGGGCCTCAAGACGGGCGGCAGGGTCATGGTTGCCTGCGATCATCACAATGGTCAGGCCGGGACGGCGGCGCAGGAAATCCGCGATGGCGGCGTAAAGCAAACGCTGTGCCTGACCCGAGGGGTTGATGCCGTCAAAGACATCACCCGCGACCAAAAGCGCGTCGACCTCTTCGGTCACGATCACCTCAGCCAAAGCATCCAGAAAGGCGCGGTGTTCGGCCTCGCGGTCAAAGCCGTTCAGGGTCTGGCCGATGTGCCAATCGGCGGTGTGCAATATGCGCATGACGGCTCCTTGAAGGGTTGCTTGGTGATATACTGTCACGCAAGGAAGGTGAACTCCTCTATGGGCGGGCAGTTGCTCTGATCCTGTAACAACGGTATCAATTGCTGTAACGACGGGTCGGGGAAAGGAGCGCCTTGTGCCGCAAACTACATCGACACTGACGCTTTTTCAAAACCAGACGTTCCGGATGCTCTGGATTGCTGCCCTTGCTTCAAACTTCGGGGGGCTGGTGCAGGCCGTCGGGGCGGCGTGGATGATGACATCATTGACCGAGTCGCAAAGCATGGTTGCGCTGGTGCAAGCCTCGGTGACGCTTCCGATCATGATTTTTTCGCTTTTGGCAGGCGTGTTTGCGGATAATTTTGACCGTCGCAAGGTCATGCTTATCGCGCAATCCTTCATGCTGGCCGTCTCAACCGTGCTTGCCGTCATGGCCTATGAGGGGATGCTGACGCCGTGGCTGTTGCTGGCGTTCACCTTTTTGATCGGCTGCGGGACGGCATTGCATAACCCCTCCTGGCAGGCCTCCATGGGTGATATCGTTTCGCGTGATGAACTGTCGGCGGCGGTGTCGTTGAACAGCATGGGGTTCAACCTGATGCGCAGCGTCGGCCCTGCGGCGGGGGGGGCGATTGTGGCGATTGCGGGGGCCGCGGCGGCCTTTACGGTGAACGCCTTTAGCTATGTCGGGATTATCGCAGCACTTTGGTTCTGGCGTCGCCCGACGCCGCAACGACGCTTGCCGCGCGAACGGATGGGCAGTGCGTTTTTTGCGGGGCTGCGCTATGTGGCGATGTCTCCCAATTTGATAAAAGTGATCTTTCGCGGTTTTCTGTTCGGCCTGTCCGCCATTGCCGTGCTGGCGTTGCTGCCGTTGATTGTACGGGAACTGTTGCAAGGCGGGGCGTTTGTTTATGGCGTGCTTCTGGGATGTTTCGGCATGGGCGCGGTCGGGGGCGCGTTGATGAATGCCCGCCTGCGCGCGCGTTTCCAGAACGAGCGTATCACCCAATCGGCATTCCTTGCCTTTGCCGTGAGCTGTACCACCTTGGCTCTTAGCCGTCACTATGTGATCAGCGGTGCGGCGCTGCTGTTTGCCGGCGGCAGTTGGGTTTTGGCCCTGTCCCTGTTCAATGTGACGGTGCAACTGTCGACGCCGCGCTGGGTCGTCGGTCGGGCGCTTGCGCTCTATCAGACCGGGGTGTTTGGCGGCATGGCGGGCGGAAGCTGGGCTTGGGGCATCATCGCCGAAAATTTTGGTGCGAGCCTTGCGATGTTTCTGGCCGCCGCCTTGCTGGTTCTTGGCGCCTTGGTCGGGTTGAAACTTCCCCTGCCGGATTCCTCGGAGCTTGATCTCAACCCATTGAATACCTTTAAAGAACCCCCGCTGAGGTTGGAGTTGAAACAACGCAGTGGCCCGATCATGATCATGGTCGACTATGAAATCGCCCAGCAGGATGTCAGCGCATTTTTGGCGGTGATGAGCACGCGGCGGCGTATCAGAATCCGCGACGGTGCGCAGCAATGGACGTTGTTGCGTGACCTTGAAAACCCGGATGTCTGGACAGAAACCTACCATGTTCCAACCTGGGTCGAATATGTCCGCCACCATGAGCGCCGTACACAGGCCGATGCTGAATCCTACGAACAGGTGCTAAAGCTGCACCGGGGGCAAGAGCGACCCAAGGTCCACCGCATGATTGAGCGGCAGGCGATATCCTTGCGTGATGACACACCGCGCAAAGATCCATCCGATGAGGTAGCGGGGTAGCAAAGGGGAGGTTCTGTGCCGCAAGGCCAGCGGCCTAGTGATCAATCTTCTCTGCCTTGACAAACATATTGCCCCAGGCCCGATCGATGAGGTCGGGGGTCATGTGATATGGGCTGTTTTCAAAGTCACAGATTGCCATCATCTGCTCGACAAGAAATTTTGGCATGTAGTTGGCATAGACGTTTTGAATGGTCGGGAACTTGACCTTCATCAGATGCATCATCGCCTGTTCATCCAGCGGCATTTTCTTGGCCCGTGCGACCATCGCGAAAATCTTTAGGAAATTCGCCTGATCCGGCCCGTCAATTTTGATTTTAAAGAAAATACGTCGTAGGGCCGCCCCGTCAAAAATCTCATTGGGATGGAAGTTGGTGGAAAAGATGACCAATGTATCAAAGGGCACGGTGAATTTTTCGCCTGACTGCAAGGCGAGAATATCCTTGCCTTCTTCCAGCGGGACAATCCAGCGGTTTACGAGTTTTTGCGGCGGCTCTGCCTGACGGCCAAGGTCGTCCACAATGAAAATCCCGCCCGTGGATTTCAGTTGCAACGGCGCCTGATAGGTTCGCGCCGTGGGATTATAGGTCAGATCAAGCATGTCCAGCGATAACTCCCCCCCGGTGATTACGGTCGGGCGCTCACAATAGACATAGCGATTGTCGAAACGGTTGGAAGTTCGGCGCAGGGAGTTGGGGTTGTCAATCGCCTCCTCAGCGGCGGAATGGACGATGGGGTCATAAAGTGTGATCACCTGGCCCGCATATTCCAAGGCGCGGGGGACATAAATCTTGTCGCCCATGGCATCCCGTATCCCGTTGGAAATACTGGACTTACCGTTTCCGGGTGGCCCGTACATCAGGATGGAACGGCCCGATGTGATCGCCGGGCCAAGGTTTGACAAAAGGTCGGGCGGCAAAATCAGATGCCCCATGGCGGCGGTAAGCTGTTCGCGGGTCAGGCGGATGTTGCGGACGGATTGTCGCTCTACCTGAACGCGGTAATCGGCCAGCGGGATCGGCATCGCGCCGTAATATTCTGACTGCGTCAGTGCATCCAGCGCGCGGGCTTTGCCGGCCTCGGTCAACTGATAGCCCATCTCGCTGCTGGATGTCGCGTGTAATGTACCCGTCGCCTCAAGCAGGCGCTGACTTCTGGCGAGGTCAATCAATTCTTGTGTAAGCTGAACGGGCAGCGATACAGCGCGCGCAACCCCGGAGGTGACATCAAGATTGGTGCGAAACATTGTTTTCAACAAGATATCTCGCATCATCACCATGGAAATCCCGACCTCTGCCAGGGTTTTGGGCGGCGGCGGGGCAAGGACATTCGGCGGCACTGTCTGAACGTTCATCAGGTCTACCCGTTTTGGATCAAGCTCGTGGCTATCCTGCGGGAAGAAGCGTTTCGAAAGGGTGAAAACGCCTTAAATAAGTGCGACAAGTAACGGGTAAAAGATCAAAGTCCCCGCAAGCGCCAGCCCCATCGGGAAATCCTTGTTTGTCCAACTCTCCCAATCATTGGTGGCAGCCCGGAATCGGGGCACGCGTTTCATCAGGCGGTGGCTGGTGAAGGCGCCTAGCAGGCAGGCCGAAAAAAGCGCAAAGACGATGCGCACATCGGCGGTGGCGAAAAACGGTGCCATCGCGGCCGCAAATTTCGCATCACCCGCGCCCATCAGCCCGGCCGCAGTTGCGATAAAGCCTGCCAAAAGCACAATACCCATCAGTGCCCAACCCCAGCCCCAAACCCCAAGCGGAAAGACAAAGGGGCCGACGACAAGATAGACCAAGGCCAAGGCGATAACGGCTTTGTTCGGGATCTTCATGAACTTCATATCCGACCATGACACCCAGATCGCGATGGGCAGGGTGAAGGGTAGGAACCAGATCAGTTGGGGAAGGGTCATTTGCATCAGTTTGTCACATTCGCATCCAAGGCCTCTAATGAGCGCACAGCAGCATCAAAATGTTGGGGGTGGGTGTCAATCGCCTCTTGAAGCAGGCCTTTTCCGATCCGCACATCGCCTTGTTTGATAGCGGTCAGGGCAAGCGTATGCAGAAGCTGCGCACGTTCGGTCTGGGTCATTTTGATCACGGGAATCTCATATTGACGTTGCGCGCCGCGGGCCAGAACGAGATTGTTCTTGGCCGTGAACAGCGACGGATCATAGGTGAGCGCGTCAAAGAACAGCTTTTCCGCCCCCTTGAAATCGCTGCGCGTCAGCTTGGAATAGCCCCAGTTGTTGTAGACGCCGGCGGGGGTAGTGGTCAGCCCTGCCGCGATCTCGTAAAAACTATCGGCCTTTTTCCAGTTTTTGTTTGAATCGGCAACCATCGCCTCCAGCTTGTAACGCTCAAAGGTTTCATGGGTGGGGGGGATTTTGTTCAGCTCAGCCTCGGCCTGTTTCCAGTTGTTGGACCGGATCAGCGCATCGGCATATGCGACATGGTCATTCGCGGTGGCAGAAGGGTCGCGCATGACCTCTGCCCAAACGCTTGCGGCCTCTTGCGGTTTTTTGGCGCGGACCAAGGATTTGGCAAGTCCGCGCTTCAGGTCAACACGGTCGGGGCTCTCGGCCGCCGTTTTGCGGAAATAGGCAACGGATTCGTTCGGGTCACCCACGGTAAGCATAATGTCGTTGAGGTTGGATTCATCAATCACGTTTACCGATTTCACGGCACGGTTGACCTCGGATTGGGATGCCTGTTGGCAGGCTGACAAAGCAACCATGGCGCCAAAGCACAGGGCGAAAAAGACTGGGTGGCGCATTTTGCGTCCTTTATTGCTGCTCGAGGTCTTAGAGCTGGGAGAGGAGGACATATTGGCCTTGGTCCCGCCGCACTAAGGTAAAGTCGTGGTTTTGTGTCCCCTCATCATACACAGCGGCCGTGCTGCGCGCGATAGAAAGCCGCAGATTTTCCCGGATTGAGTCTGAACCGCCACTATCCAGCGCATAGGCCTGTTGGAAAACTGCGCGGGCCTCGCCAAGTTTGCCGCGCTCCATCAATACCACGCCAAGGTTGTTATGGGCCGGAACGGAGGTGGGATCCGCCTTGACCGCCTGACGCAAAAGCGTTTCCGCCTGACCCAGACGACCCAAGCGCAAATTGGCCGATCCTATCGCGGAAAGGACATCGGCGGTCATGCCCTGTTCAGCTGCAGCACGTAAATAGGCGCGCAGCGCAAGGTCAAATTCCTGTGCTTCCATCAGTCGGTGCCCGACCAGCAACCCGTCAATACCCTTGGCCTTGGCGTCGGCCGAAGGGGGCGCATTGCGCGCACGTTCCGCGGCAGAGAGACCTTGCGTCGACTGACAGGCGGCCAGCAGGACCATCCCCAAGATCAAAACAAATGGTCGCCGTATCATAGTCAGTGTTCAGCCCCCGCCAAGCGCTTTGGTAATCCCGTGAACCGACGGCCCGATCAGGATGATCATCAAGGGCGGTACGGTAAACAGCATTGTGCCGAGGGTTAGCTTGGTGGGCAAGGTATTTGCTTTTTCTTCGGCGCGCATGACACGTTTATCGCGCATTTCGGCAGAATAGACACGCAGGGCCTCAGCGATAGAGGTGCCGAAACTGGCCGATTGTACCAGCGTTGTTACAAAGGACGACACATCGGCAATGCCAACCCGTTCGGACATATCCTTCAACACTGCGATGCGTTCCTTGCCGGCCTTTACCTCATGGGCGATTGTGTCGAATTCATCAGCCAGTGCCGGATAGCCGGCGCGGCTTTCCTTTGCCACACGCATGATGGATTGATCCAGCGATTGGCCCGCCTCAACGCAGACCAACATCATGTCCAGCGCGTCGGGAAAACCGGATACGATTTCATCCTGACGCTGCTGGATGCGGCGCTGAACCCAATATTGTGGTATATAATACCCGATTGCACCCGGTCCGATGGTACAAATCACAAGCATCTGGGTTGAGACATCCCCCTGACTTTGCAGGAACAGGGCATAGATGACGCCAAGTGACAAAAGCCCGACCCCCAATACCAACTGCAAAAAATGGAAAAGCTGCACAGAATTTTTGGCCCGGTAGCCAGCGCGCAAGAGTTTCAATCGGGATGCGGAAAGTTCTTCGGCGTTTTGCGGTTCCAGAAAGGTAGAGTATTTCTGCAGTTTTTCGCTGGCACCACCATTGCCGCCCATACGCAGGCCGGCCTCTTTAGGTGCCTTATATGTGTCGCGCTGGCGTTTGATCTTGTCAAAGGGCTCAGGCGGCTTGCGCATTATAACGGGCAATGCCACCAGTACCAAAACAAACCCGAGCCCGCCAACCACAAAGAGCGGGCCCAAAGGACCAAGCTTGTCGACAAGCATCTGCTGAATCGTCGCAAACATATTCCCAATCCTATACCTTGATATTGACCATGATCTTCATGAAGATCACGTTGATCACAAGAAATGCCCCCACCACCAAAGCGGCGGGAATGAAGGCAGAAGTCTCTTTGACGTTGTCATAGTAATCTGGCTTGATCACCTGAATCCCGATAAGGGCAACGATAGGAAAACCGGAAAGGAACATACCGGACCATTTCGCCTCGGCCGTGATCGCGCGCACACGGCGGAACAGCTTGAACCGGGCGCGAATTACTTGCGCCAGCCCGTGCAAAATCTCGGCCAGATTGCCGCCCGACGTTTGCTGAATGGTGACTGCAACAGCCAGAAACCGCAGATCCTGACTGTCCATGCGTTCGGCAAATTCCTTGAGCGATTCGGATATATCACGCCCATATGCCGCCTCATCTGCGATGATGCCGAATTCGGTGCCCAAAGGATCAGCGACCTCTTTTGCGACAATATTGATAGCCGATGAAAACGGATGCCCCACGCGCAAGGAGCGCACCATAAGTTCCACCGCATCGGGCAATTGCTCATCCATTAGATCCATGCGCGCTTTTGCTTTGCGCGCGACCCAAGTGTAGACGCCACCGATGCCCATCGCGATGGCGATAACGGCGCGCACGGCTGGTTCTGCTGCGGTGCCGATGGTAAGGCCGAGATAGGCAAAAACGGACACACCTGCCATGATCAACACCAGCTGCCGGGGGGAAAACGCGATGTTTGCCTTTTGCGCCTTGGCCGCCAGAATAGAGTAAAGCGGGATGCCGCGGGCCTTCAGGTGTTGGCCCATTTCCTTGCGAAGCTGCTCCAGAACTTGTTCACGATTGCCGGATTTTTCCAAAAGCTCCAAACGGCGGCTGACACGGCTGTTCAGACTGATGGATTTGCCGAACACCGTCAGGTAAAGACCTTCGACCAGCACAAGAACGGCCACGAAAATCAGAATGTAGATCAGAGGGGCTGCACTGAATTGCATGGCTTGTCCTTAGACGATGGGTTCATAAATGGATGCGGGCAGGTCATAGCCCCATTGGCGGAAACGCTCGGAATAATGCGACCGCACGCCAGTGGCATTGAAACGCCCGATGATCGCGCCATCCGGTGCAAGGCCAAGCCGTTCGAATCGAAAGATTTCCTGCATGGAAATGACCTCTCCCTCCATCCCGGTGATCTCGGTGATAGAGGTCATTCGGCGGGTGCCATCCTGAAGACGGCTGGCCTGTACCACCAGATTTACAGCGGATGAAATCTGGGACCGGACGGCTTTTAGCGGCATCTCGATCCCGGCCATTGCGATCATATTTTCGAGGCGCGATACTGCATCACGGGCAGAGTTGGCGTGGATGGTGGTCATGGACCCGTCGTGACCGGTGTTCATAGCCTGTAGCATGTCTATGACCTCCTCGCCGCGGGTTTCCCCGACGATGATCCGGTCGGGGCGCATCCGCAGTGCGTTGCGCAGACAATCCCGCTGGGTCACAGCACCCTTGCCCTCAACGTTGGCGGGGCGGCTTTCCATGCGCCCGACATGGATCTGTTGCAATTGCAATTCGGCGGTATCCTCAATCGTCAACACCCGTTCGGAATTATCGATGAAAGAGGATAAAGCATTGAGCGTGGTGGTTTTTCCCGAACCCGTTCCGCCCGAGACGATGATGTTCAGACGGGTGGAAACCGCGGCTTGCAGATAGGCAGCCATTTCCTCGGTAAAGGCGCCGAAACTGACCAAATCGGGGACGCCCAGCTTGTCCTTCTTGAACTTCCGGATGGAGACGAGGCTGCCATCTACCGCGACGGGGGGCACCATGCAGTTGAAGCGGCTGCCATCCGCCAGACGTGCATCGCAATAGGGATTGGATTCGTCCACCCTGCGCCCGACGGCCGAGACAATCTTGTCGATGATACGCAGCAAATGACGCTCATCCTTGAAGGTGATGTCTGTCAGGGTAAGTTTGCCCGCCCGCTCAATAAAAATACGTTTTGGCCCGTTCACCAAAATGTCGTTAACCGTTTCGTCCTTGAGCAGGGTCTCCAGCGGGCCAAGGCCCATGACCTCGTCATAGAGCTCCTGATTGAGGATCGTGCGGTCGTCCTTATTCAATGCGACCGACATCTCATCCAGCGCTTCGGAAACGATCGCAGAAATCTCGGCCTTCAAGTTGGCTTCTGACGCGGTTTCGAGGGCGGCAAGGTTCAGGTTTTCAAGCAGTTTTTTATGCAGCTCTACCTTGAGCTCCATCAAGCGGTCTTTGCGCTTTTTCTCTTTGTCTACGGCAACCGCCTCAGCGGATGGGCGGATGGTGACTTGCGCGGTACGCTTTGGGGCTGAGGGTTTCGGCTCGGGTGCCGCGGGCCGGGTCTCAACCGGTTGCAACGCTGAGACCGCAGCGGATTTTGCAGCTTTTGGAGCGGCTTCGGCGGTCTTTTTGTAACGCGAGAACATGGTCTATGCACCCCTTCAGTCGTTTTTATCCTCTGGCCGCCTCCGCTGATTTGTTCAGATCATACAAAGACTTTGCCAGCTTCTGGATTTCCTTGCGCATCGGATTCTTGGCAGAAGATTCCGCCAAGGGCAGCCCGTGATCATTGGCCTGCGTTACTTGGGCACCCCCGTCCGGCAGCTGCACTTCGATGTCGATATCCAGGCTTTCAGCCATTCGTTTAACCCGACTTTTGCCGGACAGATCCGTAAACTTCGGCGCACGGTTCAAGATAAAGCGCAGCTTGTCTGACGGCAGCGCATCTGCCTTGAGGGCACGCACGAGGCGGAGAACGTTCTGTGCCGAGCGTAGATCGAGTTCCATTAAGGCGAAGTAAATATGCGCACGGGTCAGAACGGTTTCTGTCCAGCTGATAATCGTAGAGGGCATATCGATGATGACAAAATCGAAGTTTTGCCGTGCCATATCGATCAGGCGGTCGATGTCCTCACCCTGCACAATGTCCAGCGGCAGCATATCAGGCGGCGCGGTAAAGACATGCAGCTTGTCGTTGAAGGTCGCATGGATTTCAAAAAGGCCTCGGTATCGGCCCCTTCGGTGTCTTGCAAAATATCAAACACCGCCTCGCGACGTGGCAGGTCCAGATAGGTCGAAACCGCGCCGAACTGGAAATCAAAATCCAAAAGGCAAACACGGGGGGCATCCGTTTTGCTGACGGTCGCCAGATCCCATGCCAAATTGCATGCGAATGTTGATGCACCAACGCCACCCGCCATACCGTGCACCGGCAAGACCACACCTTCGTGGTCGCCCCCGGCCTTGAGGCTGGGCCTGTTCTCGGGGTCAGGCTCTGCCTCTGGATAGGGAAGGTCAGAGGCGACCTCGGTCGTGGCGCGGCGCATCCGGGCGATTGCATCATGCAGCGCCCCTTCCGGCAAAGGGTAGGGGACAAAGTCATCGGCGCCCAGACGCAGCAGCTGATGCAGGGCGACCGGGTTAACATCATGTGCGATCAATATAACCTTGATGTCATTGGATTTCGCCTGGGTGATAAGGTTCGCGATCGGGTCCAGAACCTGTACATCATCACCATCTACTGCGATCGCAACAAACTCCAGACTTCCCGATTCTGGCTGGTTCAGAAAGACAGGGGCGTCCTCAAAAGAGAGGTCACCCCAACTCTCGCCCAATTCAATTTCCATATCGTCAATCAGAAGATCGAAGTTTTGCACATCGCGCGATATTGTGCAGGCCACAATCGGGGTCGGATCGGGATGGAGGTTTGCTACACTTGTCATCTTGGTATGCCCTTTAAAAGCGGGTCCACCCTAAATCGCGTTTGCAAAATTGACAAAACGGTCGCTAGAGCGTGGAAAAACCCCGCCGCCAACCGCTGCGCAATTGGCCTCATTCCGGGTAAGATGGTGGACAATCTTGGCGATATTGGGGCTAAAAGGCTCTTCTTTCGGGTTTTTTGCAAAATAGTAACCATGTTATCACTATAACCCGCCCTGATAGGTCTAAGATGCAGGCACAGAATCAACCCTGCCTGCCCTCAAAGCGCCTAGCCGGGGTTGGTCTGCGTTTGGATGATCTGATTTGCCGGATGGGGACGTCGTGCAAGGTCGATATATTCCCGGTGAATCACGGCAGCATATTTCCCATTCAACACGGTCGGATGATTTTTCACAAAACCGGACACTTCGGTGACGGTGCGACGGTTGCGTTCTTCCGGTGAAGCGGTTTGCACCAGCGGGCGGGTTTCGCCAAAAGAGGCAAGCGCTTCCAGCCGGTCCCGACTGATGCCCTGACTTGCGAAATAGGCCACCACAGCCTTGGCGCGCCGCAGGCCGAGCGCCTTGTTATAGCTTGACGTCCCGACCAGATCGGTATGGCCATAGACGCGGAACCGTACCTCGGGAAACGCCTTGATCCAATCCGCTTGCTGGCGCAGGATGGAAACCGATCTTGCATCCAGATGTGCTGAATCAAAAGCGAATGTGATTGTTGAGGGCACTTCACGCGCGAAACGGCCCGCCAAGGCAATTGCATAGTCCTTTTGCCCAGACTGGATCAGGGTATTGTTCATTGTGGCATTGCCGAAATCTGTGGCACCGCCGCCAATTTCTTGGTCAAAGCCTGGACCGCAGGCGGCCAGTGTCAGGAGGGATGCCCCCAAAAAGAGTTTCGAAATCCGCATCCGCTTACTCCATCACATAGCCATAGGAACCGCTGAAATCCTGTCGGGCAACTTCACCGGCCGCACCTGTGCCGGAAACTTTGCCAAAGAGAAAGAACTCACGCTCGGTCGGGGGTCTGACGCGGTCGGTCGGAAGCGCCAGCGCCTCACCTCGGGTCGGAGTCACCAGATGCGGGGTGACGATGATCACCAGTTCCGACTGCGCCCGCTGATACTCGGCGCTGCGAAACAGCGCACCGATCACGGGAATATCGCCCAGCCACGGCACCTGTCCGTTCAAATTCCGAAAGTCGTCCTGCAACAACCCGGCAATGGCAAAGCTCTCCCCGTCGCGCATTTCCACGGTGGTTGAAGTTTCGCGCCGTTTGAAGGCGTTGATCGTAAAGCCCCCGGCCTCCAGCGTGACCGAGTTGTCGATCGAGGATACCGAGGCGTTGATCGTCAGGTTGATCACATCGCCATCAACCACCACGGGGGTAAAGTTCATCTCTACGCCGAAGGGTTTATATTCAATGGTAACCGTGCCATCGCCGCCAGACACCGGGATCGGATATTCGCCACCCGCCAGAAATTTGGCCTCTTGCCCCGACAGCGCGGTCAGGTTTGGTTCGGCCAGCGTGCGGACAACCCCCTTACTTTCCAGCGCCTCCAGCAAGACCGCAAATTGCAGGCTGCCTGCGGAAAAGCCAAGGGTCATATTGCCATTGGTGCCCGCGGGGGAACTGTAGCTCCCGCCCGAAAAGGCCCCGTCAAGCGCGCTGCCATCCGTAAAAACGCCTGATCCGCCCTTGGTGCCGACATCACCGCCGGCGATTGAACCGTTAAGCCCGAGTGAGGCAGAGAGGCTTTTGGAGACGGAGCGCTGCATTTCGGCGAAGCGTACCTTAAGCATGACTTGTTGGTTTCCGCCCACACTCATTAAATTAGAGACCCGTTCGGGGGCATATCTGTTGGCCAGATCCAGCGCGCGGTCGAGTTTGGCCGTGCTGGAAACAGTGCCAGACAGGACGATGCCATCATTGGCGGTGCGAACCTCGATCTGCTCACCGGGAAGAATCTGCCTCAGGCGTTCTTTGAATTCCGCGATGTCGGGGGTGACATGAACCTCAACGTTGGAAATGAGTCGCCCATCCGCCCCCAGAAGGGTCATTGTTGTCCGGCCGGGCGCTTTGCCCAATACATAGATCGACTTTTCAGAGAGGGTAGAAATATCGGCAATGCCGGGATTTGCGATGGAAAGCTCGGCAAAGGCGGTATCGCTTTCAACCACCACGGCGCGGTTCATCGGAACCTGCAAGGCCCGCGAAGGTGCGCCACTCATGACCCGCAGGCTCTGGGCCTGCGCTCCGGAATAAACGGGCTGGAGCAGAGCAAGGCCAAGTGCCGTAGCCCTCAGAAGGGTCTGCATTCTCATATCACTGCCTTTCAATCGCGCCTCGGTATCGGGTATGCCTGAAAACAGGCACGCCAGAGCGATAGGTCTAAATGCCCATCTTGAGTGCATTTTGTAGGTCTTTTGGTTTTATTGCAAGAATCAAAACCTTAAAGCGCGTTCTTGATGTGGATATGTTGCAACAGGGGACGCAGAGCCTGCAACCCAAGGTGGTTTTAAGAGTGCCTGCCCACTAAATCCGGTAGATTCTATGCGGCCTAATTAGTGCAGGGAATCGGCATCTCCACCACCTCTGCGCCGCGGCGGGTTTTAATTGTGCATTCCTTCTCGCGCTCTACCTTGACGGGTTCTGCGGTGTGAAGACCCAAAAGATCTGCGCTGTCTACTTCGACACTTTCAACGATTGTCTCATCGCCCGCGCCCACAAGCGACAGCGAAAGGCTGCCGGTTGCTTGCGCTTGGGCAAGGCGTGCGACCTGTTGTGGCGTTGCCTCGACTGTAACGGTGCGGGCGATCATGGCGGTCGCGGCACTGCGATCACTGTTGGCGGCCTGATCAACCGCGACCACTTTGATAGCCGTTTCAATCAATTGGGTAAAATTGTTCCGGCTTTCCGGGGTGGATCCAGTCCAATAGATGTCAATATTGTCGCCCGGCTGGACAAAGCCTGACACACCCGAGGAGACATCCACCTTTATGGCAAAGGCGCGCTTGCCCTTTGACAGACGTGACGTCAGGCCTAGGGCCGCCCCCGGCTCCGTGATTTTAACGGCCAGGACCGGTTCCAGCTTTTCCATCTGGCGCAAAACATAGCGTGGTTGCTTTTCGCCGCCGGGAAACAGGGCCTCCTCGGTCAGAAAGGCACCTTTGGCCAGAGATTTAACCGGAAAAGTTGCAAGCTGCACATCGTCTTTGGTGATGGGGACGCCGTAGGGCAGGGTTTTGGTGACGACATAAACTTCAATCAACTCCCCCAGCTTAAGGCGGGAGGCTTTTTCGCGCGCGACCTCGACTTGGGCCTGACTGACATAGCCTTGCACCATCCATACCGCCGCCCCGGCAAGAGCCAGCCCGACAAGCAGGACAAGTCCGAATATCATGCGCATATTTCGATCCCCTTAATGCTTCAGGGCCATAGACCCCGGTTCCTATCTGCTGCTGGTATAACCCAGCTCCATCTCGCCGATCTGGTCACCGATTTTTTCAGCGGAGCTATCTGCGGTATAAGCGATAGGCATTAACACAATCATACCAAGGCCAATGATTGCTGCGGTTAAAACCACCCAGTCGACCGTAATCGCGCCGGTTTCAGATTTTAAAAACTTGATAAGTAAATTTGCCATTGATCATCCCTCTGCTCTCGATGACCATCTGAACCGGGGCCGACCCTGAACCCGGGCATGAAATATGCTGGGTCAACTAGCGTTTTCTAGTTTCGGAGACATTAGGGATCATCGATGTTTCGCACCAACCAAGGCCGCACCCTTCCGGATGCGGCCTTGTTTTTCGCGTTCAAGCGGCAGTAGTGTGGCCGATTAATCCTCAGCAGACACGTAGCCGATTGCTTGTTCGCCTAGGGTATCAGCTACGTTCTGGCCCATATCTTCGATGCCGCCGCCAACGAGGGTCATCACGACCATGCCAAGGCCGACAATCGCTGCGGTCAGGACGACCCAGTCCACAGTCACAGCACCGGATTCGTCATTGAAAAACTTGCGGATGAATGTTTTGATTTGCATGGTATTGATCCCTTTCATGGATATCGTTGGTTCAGATCGAAACCGTTTTCAAGCAGCGGGTCTTCGTTTGCTTCGCTGCCGTTGCGGTATGACCCTATATACCCCTTTAAACATGGCGCGATTGGGGCAAGGGTTGGGTCGTTTCTTGATATAATTAACGTTATGGAAACGCTCGGTTCCATTAGCGAAACATTAACCCTTTTCAGGCCCTTTCAGCGGATATTTGAGGGCAGATTATGATTAACGCCCGGTGCGGCTGCGCATTGACGGTGGTGGAAAAGCCGAGATTCTTTGAAGAGTTTGAAACAACCATTGTGACAATCGCGCCGGTTTCGGCCCTTGTCGCCGGTTTTGCTATCAAAATCCTAGCGTGTGAGGGTGAATCCTGCGATTATCTAAAAAAGAAAAGAAAATGAGCAGTATTCACATGGTAAAGCGGGTTGTCCCCCTTTTGCTTGCCCTGTCGATAATCGTCGGCTTGGGTATGCCTGTTATGGCGCTGGCGCAAACCGCGCCCTATCAGGATGACTTTTCGGCCCGTCGCGTTAAGGTAGATACCAACAGGGTCGGCCCGCGCATTACCGTACAGATTGACCCGGCAGACCAGGCCAAACGATTGGTGGTGGCCCCGCAGGCGATTCCCGAAATCCTGGCACCGACTGTAAAAGGGGCCGCGCTTGCCCCATCTGCCAGCTATGCTTGGTACTGGGATGCGGTTCCGGCCGTTCAGACCGCAAGGGATGGACGCTTTACACTGGCGATGGCCAGCCTGTCCAAGGGTCCGGCGGGGGCATCGGTGCGCGCCCCGCGTTTGCAGCACATGCAAGAGGTGGCCGGGAAATACGGCACCGAGATACTTAAAGCAACGATCGGGACCAATGTCTCTCCGGCTTTGGTTCTGGCGGTGATCGGGGTTGAGAGCGCCGGACGTGCAGATGCTGTCAGCTCGGCCGGTGCGCAGGGGTTGATGCAACTGATCCCTGCCACAGCTGAACGGTTCGGCGTGACCGATGCCACGGATGCGGCGCAAAACATCAAGGGCGGCGTGGCCTATCTTAACTGGCTGATGGCAGAGTTTGACCGCGACCCGTTAATGGTGCTTGCGGCCTATAACGCGGGGGAGGGGGCCGTGCGGGCCAATGACGGGGTGCCCCCCTATGCCGAGACCCGCGACTACGTGCCCAAGGTGCTGGCGGCGTGGCAGGTGGCGCAGGGGCTGTGCCTGACCCCGCCCGAGCTTGTGAGTGACCCCTGTGTGTTCAAGGTAATCGCGGCAGGGGGATAAAGAGCGCACACGATCTGCGCGCCCTTTGAATGTTTAAGCGACGATGGTCGCCTCGGTTGCCGCGCGCAGCTCGTCCTCAGTGACGCCATCGGCGCATTCGACAATGCGCAAACCGCCCTCAACCACATCCAGCACACCCAGATTGGTGATGATACGGTCGACCACGGATTTCCCCGTCAGCGGCAAGGTGCATTCCTTGAGCAGCTTGGAATCGCCGTGTTTGGAGGTATGGTCCATCACAACAACCACACGGCCGACACCGGCAACAAGGTCCATAGCACCGCCCATGCCCTTGACCAGCTTGCCGGGGATCATCCAGTTCGCCAGATCGCCATTCTCGGCCACTTCCATCGCGCCAAGGATCGCCATCGCAATCTTGCCGCCCCGGATCATCGCAAAACTTTGCGCAGAATCGAAGTAGGCGGTCTGTGGCAGCTCGGTGATGGTCTGTTTGCCCGCATTGATCAGATCGGCATCCTCTTCGCCCTCAATCGGGAAGGGGCCCATGCCAAGCATGCCGTTCTCCGATTGCAGCGTCACCTCGACCCCCTCGGGGATGTAGTTGGACACCAAGGTCGGAATCCCTATCCCGAGGTTCACATACCAGCCGTCCTGCAGTTCTTGTGCGGCGCGCGCCGCCATTTGGTTCCGGTCCCAAGCCATGATCAAGAAGCCTTTCTGACGGTGCGCTGTTCAATGCGCTTTTCGTGTTCACCCTGAACAATGCGGTGCACATAGATGCCGGGCAGGTGAATGGAGTCGGGATCAAGCGCGCCCATTGGCACGATTTCCTCGACCTCTGCCACGCAGATTTTGCCGCAGGTCGCGGCGGGGGGGTTAAAGTTGCGCGCCGTCTTGCGGAACACAAGGTTGCCCGAGGGGTCGGCCTTCCATGCTTTTACGATGGCAAGATCGGCCACGATGCCGGTTTCCATGATGTATTCCTGCCCGTCAAAGACCTTCACATCCTTGCCCTCGGCAATCACGGTGCCAACACCGGTCTTGGTATAGAAACCGGGAATACCGGCACCACCAGCGCGCATCCGCTCGGCCAAGGTGCCCTGCGGGTTGAATTCCAGCTCCAACTCTCCGCTAAGATACTGGCGCATGAATTCCGCGTTTTCCCCCACGTAAGAGGAGATCATCTTTTTGACCTGCCGGGTTTCAAGCAAAACGCCCAAGCCAAACCCGTCAACGCCTGCGTTATTGGAGGCAACCGTCAGCCCCTTGGTGCCCGCGTCCCGAATAGCAGAAATCAGCAGTTCCGGAATGCCGCAAAGGCCAAAGCCACCGGCGGCGATCATCATCCCATCAAACAGCACGCCGTCCAGCGCCGATGATGCGTCTTTATAAATCTTCTTCACAGAAGCTCCCCCGCAATATGATAGCCGAAGTTTTGGCCCAGCCCCGAGATGAAGTCAATTGCACTGACGGCCCGGTTTCATGTGATTGGAACGTGATTTCGGAAAAATAGAGGAAAACCGCTTGAAGCGGAGGCGATTGCGGGATTATCAGGGGGGACTGGCTTTTTGCCCGACCGGTCGCTATGGCCGGTGCATAGGAAAAAGCGTCAGATGCGGGCGTGCTGGAATGGTAGACAGACCAGACTTAAAATCTGTTGGGGCTTGTCCCCGTGTGGGTTCGAGTCCCACCGCCCGCACCAAATTCATATTTATTACAATGACCTGCACCTTATTATTCCGCTGCGAGTTTTGAGATCTTTTGGCGTACTTCGTCACTCAGGTATTCGTCACTTATGTTGCTTAAGTAGCGCAACGCGTGCTCGTCATTTGCCTCATACTCTAGCCCGCGTTTAAAGAATGTCAGGCGACCTTGACACTCGTCTATGATCTGCCCCCAAGTCTTAGCCCATACTCGAATTCTGGGATCATCAAGTTCAAGTACAAGACCCCGAGGCTTTCCGGTCTGCTTGGCCTCCAATTCAGCGTCACGCGTGAAGCTGTTAGAGACGGCTAAAAAATCCCACTCTACAGAAGAATTCTTAAACCTATCGTCAAGCGCAACGGTAATCCCCCCCTTTTTAACGAGGTGCATCCGTAGAACTTACGCGGCCATTTTCAGTTTCTGGGCGGGAGTGATGCCGCCGATGCCCCGCTGTCCGGCAACGGTTTGCAAGCAAACCGTGAGAGGAATGTTCGGGCGGTCGTTGTTGTATGTCCATAGCCATTGCGTGGCGTGATCTTGTGCCTCCTCTATGCTTTCGATGATGTATTGGTCCAGCCATTCATGCCGGACCGTCCGGTTGTAGCGCTCAATGTAAGCATTCTGTTGAGGTTTGCCGGGTTGGATGTGTAGGATGGTAACCCCTTGTTCCTCGGCCCATTTCATTAGCTTTCCACTGATGTATTCCGGGCCGTTGCCGACTCTTATGGTGCCGGGCTTGCCACGCCATTCGATGATGCGGTTG
>NZ_LGHS01000072.1 GCF_001202025.1 Pseudorhodobacter aquimaris | reverse complement strand
GGCCAGATACGAGGAACCCTCGGCGCATGGGCAGATAGGTAATATCCGAGCACCCACTGACCGGCAACACATGCTTGCATGTGTGAGAGGGGAACTTGGTTCGGACGCTCTACCCGCAGACCTCTCAGCAGGTAGGGATACGTCTTGTGCCCTTTCGCATGCTTGCTGGTGTTGGGTTTTTGGTAGATCGGCATCAGCCCCATCAGGCGCATCAGCCGGCGTATCCGTTTCTCGTTCACCAAGTGGCCGTTCTGCGGGCTTACGCGGCCCCGCTGGGGCCACGGTCCCTTGAACTGCGCAAGTGCCAAGTCATCTGGCGGACACCGAAGAACGGCGTCTCCAGAAATTGCTCATCGATCCGCCGCATCAAGCTGAGGTTCTGCTCGGTCTCGCCCTTAGGCTTGTAATAGAATGACGAGCGCGAGATCGACAGCAACCTGCATTGCTGCCCAATGGACAAAATGGAATTATTCGGCTCAATCATGTCGCGCCTCACTTGCCGGTCCATGGTTTGAGCTTTCGTGACAAAGCCAAGGGGACCGTGGCCCCAGCGGGGCCGCGCAAGCCCCCGTACCGTTGGCCACGGCGTGCGCCCGCTCTCTCGAACGCATGGCGTTCGCGGGCTTACCCCACAATCTTGGCGTGGAGTTCTTTCACCTGTTCTTCATTGATCTCGGGATTCTTTTTGCCACCGCGTTCAAACACGCCGGAGGCGCCCTCAAGGAGCGCACGTTTCCATTGATGGATCATCGTCGGATGCACCCCGAACCGGCTCGCCAGCTCGGCGGCGGTCGCCTCGCCCTTCAAGGCTTCCAGCGCGACCTTCGCCTTAAATTCAGGCGCATGTTGTTTGCGGTTCGACATCTGCTGATCTCCTTCTCGTCGAAGATCAGCAGACTGTAAATCGTAGCTTACGTCACTGTCCGAATTTCGGGGGGTAGTTCATGTCGGAGAGTTCTCTACGCGGTTTTCCTACCAACGTTTTCGCTTTTCCGTCATAGACTACAAAGCCGATTGAGCCTGAATCCAAGTCAAACAAAGGCTTAACACGATATGAACCTGAACCTTCGTAGAGCACTTTAATACCTGGAAGTTCGCCCTTCATTGCTTTCTCGGAATTCGATTGTTCAAGATCAAGTTCCTGTATCAAGCTTGGTTTGGCAACTCTGTGGGGTTCTTGCTTGGAAATCGGAACGCGATATGCGGCAAACATGTGTTTATGTTTGGATATAAGTTTAAAGAACTCGCTGCCTTGTCCCATTGCTTGAGATGTTGTTCGCAGCAGTTCGTAGGTGCTCGAAATCCAGTAGCGCGATAATTGAATTTGTAATTTTGTTCGTGAATTGGGGTGGGCGCTGCGTTTGCCTGTGGCGCAAATATATCGCACCTGATCATCTTCCATCTCGCGAAGGAGACAATCAATTCTTGCGTCATGGTTCCCTGCATCATAGGGTGCATCGTTGCCGCGAAGTTGCTCCAATTTATGGTGCAGCGCTCGCCAACGATAATGGGTTTGTTCATGTTTTTCGCATGCCAGCCTGAATCCCAGTTCAATTAGCGCAATTGGATCATCCACTTGCTTACGCCCTTATTCAGTTTGACGTGCTTTTGAGAGTTGTAGCGCACAAAACTATAGTATTTTAGACAGTTTTTGGGCCGACCCCGGGCATTGTAGGTCGTCCTCTTTGGGCGCGTCGCCGCCATTAGCTGCGCGCTGAGTCAACGTCCGCTAAACGGAACTCGCCAGTCAAGGCATAGGGCGAGAGACATTGTGAACTTACTTTGCGTTGCCCCATACTGCGCGAAGTCGTCGAGAATGAGCGCCTAACTCAGTTGGGAAAAAGGTGTGCAAAATTTTGGTGTTTCGCATGGGTAAACAGCAAAGTTCCGCCGCGCTTTCTGCGGCAGCGCATCTCGCGCACCCATTGCTTATCTGTCGATCTGGGCAGCCATGATCGCAATCGCTTCCTGGTACACGGTTGCGGCATTCCATTCCTTTAAAACGGCGTAATTGGACTGGCCTTTTTGATAACCTTGCCCCGGACGCCAGCCCTTTTGGCGCAGGAAATTGGCGGTAGAGGCCAGTGCATCAATGCGGTTGTTCAGCTCCACCCGCCCGTTGCCATCCCCATCCACCCCGTATTTCAGCGCGTTGCCGGGCAAGAACTGCGTATGGCCCCATTCGCCATGTTTGGCTCCGACCGAATTGCCATCAATAGAGCCGCGATCCACCAGTATCAGCGCGGCCATCATATGCGGGCGAAAGAAATCGGAGCGGCGGCAATCATAGGTCAATGTAGAAATCGCCGAGACGATCCGCGTATTGCCCATATAGCTGCCAAAGGCGGTCTCCATTCCGTGGATCGCAACCAATATCCCCGCAGGCACGCCGTATCGTTGTTCTAGCGCGGCATAGAGTTGGGCATTATTGGCCTTTTGGCGGCGGCCCTGTTTGACGATGGTGGCCGCCCCGCGCACCTGCATGAATTTCTCGATCGAGTATTTGAAACTTTTCTGGTTGCGATCTGCCGAAATGGTTTCGCGCGAATAGCTGGTGGCCATCAGGGCCGCGATGCCGCGCTTGCCCACGCCTTGGGCGGCGGCCTCGGCGGCGATCTCGGATTTCCAGCGTTCATATCCACCGCCGGTGTCGGAGCAACTGGCCGCAACTGCGGCCCCCGCAGCCAAGCATAGGGCAGCGCCCAGCATCACAGGTTTCAGTGCAAACATGTTTCTACTCCAGAATCCTAAGTCTAGGGGAGTGTACGGTGATAGTGCGGCCATTCAAGGGCAGCTTTTGCAAAATGCATGATTGACCCGCCCCGGACCCTGTGCAACCGATGGCCTGATTGGCAGGGGGATCTAGGATGACAAAATGGGGGATAAGGACGCGGCAGTTTGGGGCGGGGTGGTGATGTTGACCAATTCCGATATCGCCGAGCTGACCGCGTTGCGCCATGAGCTGCACCGTTTTCCCGAGGTTTCCGGCATTGAGGCACAGACGGCCGTGCGTGTGGTGGCGGCTCTTGGCGGGATGGCCGATCAACTGGTCACGGGCTTGGGTGGTCACGGCGTGGCGGCGGTGTTTGACAGCGGCGCGCCGGGGCCAACGGTGCTGTTTCGGTGTGAGCTGGACGCGCTGCCGATTCAGGAATTGTCGGAGATCGCCCATCGTTCAACCATTCCCGGCGTGGCGCATCTTTGTGGACATGATGGACACATGGCCATTCTGCTGGGTCTTGCGCGTCTGCTCTCGCGCAAGCGGCCTGCGCGGGGGCGGGTGGTCTTGATGTTCCAGCCCGCCGAAGAGGATGGCTCTGGCGCGGCGGCGGTGGTGGCGGATGCCGGTTTTGCGGGGCTTAGGCCGGATTGGGCGTTTTCCTTGCATAATATGCCGGGGGTGCGGCTTGGCGAGTGCTGGCTGGCCGAGGGGCCGATGGCCTGTGCCTCGGTCGGGGTCAGGATCGCGCTGGAGGGCAAGACCAGCCATGCGGCCCAGCCCGAGCATGGTATCTCTCCGGCCTTGGCGCTGGCTGAATTGATCCCCGCGTTGGGGGCGCTCGGGACGGGCGGGGCGCTGTCGCCCGACTTCCGGCTGCTCACATTGACCCATGCGCAGATGGGGGAACCGGCCTTTGGCATCTCGCCCGCCCATGGAGAGCTGTGGGCGACCCTGCGCACGATGACGGACCCGCCGATGGCGGCGCTCAAGGCGCAGGTCTTTGAATTGGCGCAGGAGGCAGCAGAGAAACACGGGTTGGCACTGAGCACCAGCCTGCATGATGATTTCAAGGCCTGTGCCAATGATGCGCAGGCCACGGCCCATATCGCGGCGGCACTTGACGGGTTGGATATTGCCCATGCACCGGGTGGCCTGCCGATGCGCCCGTCCGAGGATTTCGGTGCCTTTGCGGGGCTGCCCGATTGCAAGATCGCCATGGTGATGTTGGGGGCGGGGCTGGACCACCCGTCGCTGCATAATCCCGACTATGATTTCCCTGATGATCTGATCGCGATTGGCACAAGGATCTTTTGCCGGATCGCCCGCGATATGCTGGGTTAGGGTATTTGGCATGAATTTTGTACCTGCGGCCCCGGAGTGGGTTGCACGGCTTGCCTATCGCGCGCCCACGGCCGATATATAGGGGATGAGTCTTCCAGCCGGTTTCCTTGATGAATTGCGCAGCCGCGTCTCCCTGTCCCAAGTTGTTGGGCGCAAGGTGGTTTGGGATATGCGTAAATCCAACCAAGGCAAGGGCGATATGTGGGCGCCATGCCCCTTTCATCAGGAGAAATCCCCCAGCTTTCATGTCGATGATCGCAAAGGGTTTTATTACTGCTTTGGCTGTCACGCCAAGGGCGATGCCCTGAATTTTGTCATGGAGACAGAGAACCTCGGGTTCATGGAGGCGGTAGAGCTTCTGGCCCGTGAGGCCGGTATGACGATGCCCGCCCGTGATCCGGCGGCCGCCAAGAAGGCCGACCGGCGCAGCCAATTGGCCGAGGTAATGGAAGAGGCGGTGAAATATTTCCGCCTGCAGTTGAAAACCGGTGGGGGTCAAACCGCGCGCGATTACCTTGACCGGCGCGGTCTCAAGGGGGATGCGCAAGAGCGTTGGCAGATCGGCTGGGCGCCCGATACGCGGCAAGGGGCCTTTGCTGCGCTGCAGGCAAAGGGGTTCGCGCCCGATTTGATCGTGGATGCGGGTATTTGTGCGACCCCCGATGATGGCCGCGCACCCTATGACCGGTTTCGCGGGCGCATTATTTTCCCGATCAGGGACGGGCGGGGCCGCGCCATCAGCCTTGGCGGCCGGTCGTTGGACCCGAACGCATGGGCAAAATATCTTAACGGACCAGAGACCGAGCTTTTCGACAAGGGGCGTAATCTTTTCAATCTTGGTCCCGCACGCGAGGCGGCGGGCAAGGGGGCGCCACTGCTTGTGGCCGAAGGTTATATGGATGTGATCGCCTTGGTCGAGGCGGGGTTCAAATCGACGGTGGCCCCCTTGGGCACGGCCGTGACCGAGGATCAGCTGCGGATGATGTGGCGGGTTTCCCCCGAGCCGATTATCGCGCTGGACGGTGATACGGCGGGTCTGCGGGCGGCGTTGCGGGTGGTGGATCTGGCCTTGCCGCTGATCGAGGCGGGGCAATCCTTGCGCTTTGCGGTGCTGCCTGCGGGGCTGGACCCTGATGACCTGCTCAAGGCGCAGGGCGCGGGGGCGATGCGGGCGGTGTTGGATGGGGCACAATCTATGGTCAACCTGCTGTGGCAACGAGAGACCGAAGGCCGCAGCTTTGACAGCCCCGAACGTAAGGCCGCGCTTGATAAGTCGCTGAACGACGCGATCATGCGCATCAAAGACGTTACGATCCGTAAGCATTATGAAACTACGATCAAAAGTCTCAGTTGGAAACTGTTCAGCCAGTCCCGCAAATCGACCCCGCGCAAGGAATGGATGCCCAACCAGCGCACCAAGGGCAAACCATGGCAGCCCGAACCGCGCCCCGTGGCGACGACAAAAACCTCGGCGCTGGTGATCGGCAATAGCGACGAGAGGGTGTTGGAGCAGATTATTCTCGGGGCGCTGCTTACCCACCCTGTCCTGACATCACGGTTTGAGCCGGTGCTGGAACGGCTCGAGTTTTCCGATCCGGTCGAGGATGATTTGCGGCTTGCCCTTTTGCACGGCGGCAGTGATGCCGAAGGGCTGGAAAAATTACTGGCAGAGCGGCGTACGGTGGTTGAAACCTTGTTTAACCAGAACCATGTCATGTCTGCTCCACCAATCCGCCGGGCCGATGATCTGGACTACGCCGAAATTTGTGTGGGGGATATGTTGCGCAAGCTGCGCACAGTGCGGGGTGGACGAAGAGAGGTGAGTGAGGCAGCCGAAGATATCGACGGCCTTGCGGATGAAGGGCTGACATGGCGGTTGACGCAGGCCAATGAGGCGCGTTTTACCGCCGCGAAAGGACCGCAGATGGCTAAGGGCGAGGGTTTCATCGCAGAAAACGGGGTAGAGATGGACCGCGAAGAGGTAGAAGAAGCCCGCAACTTGTGGGACCGAATCGATTTCGGTCGCAGCGGGCGTCCAAAGCGCTAGAAATTGCAGCAAAGGGCGATACGGAACCACTGGACGGCCTTTTAACTTCCATAAAAATGCTGATACATGGGGGAAATAGGGAAAAATGGGGTAAAAGCCTTTTCCCTCCCGTGATTCGCGCTAATGATTCGAATATTCGACCGAGTGATTCGGTTTTGCACACCAATCTATTCGGCCAAAGGAGCATCCATGGCAGCCAAAGACACCGACGACAGCAAGCAAAACAACGCTGAGGCCGATTCCTCGCTGGATATGAGCCAAGCTGCCATCAAGAAAATGATCGCGGATGCGCGTGAGCGTGGCTACATCACCTATGACCAGTTGAATGCGGTTCTTCCGCCCGAGCAGGTGTCGTCCGACCAGATCGAAGACGTGATGTCCATGCTGTCGGAAATGGGGATTCAGGTCACCGAAGAAGAAGAGATGGAAGACAGCGCCTCTGCCGGGGAACTGGTGGTTGCAGGGGCGGGTACGCGGGATGTAGCCCTATCGAGCGGTGCCACGGAAACGCTGGACCGCACGGATGATCCGGTGCGCATGTACTTGCGTGAAATGGGCAGCGTTGAATTGCTCTCTCGTGAGGGTGAGATTGCGATTGCCAAGCGGATCGAGGCTGGCCGCAATACTATGATCGCCGGGCTTTGCGAAAGCCCGTTGACGTTTCAGGCGATTACCATTTGGCGTGACGAGCTTTTGTCCGAAGATATTTTGTTGCGCGATGTGATTGACCTCGAATCCACCTTTGATCGCGGTATGGATGGCGAAGGTGAAGAGGGCCTGGTCAACGGTATGCCCAGTGGCGATGAGGCTGCGGCCGCTGCGCCCAAGCCGCAGTCCAATACGGGTCCGGAACTGGATGCCGATGGTAATCCACTGTCCAATAATGACGACGATGACGATGAGGATGAGGGCGCGAATATGTCGCTCGCGGCGATGGAAGCTGCCCTCAAGCCCCGGGTTCTGGAAACCCTGGAAGTCATCGCGCATGACTATGCCGAGCTTTCCGAGATGCAAGACTTGCGGATGTCCGCGACGATGAACCATTCCGACCGATTCACCAATAAGGAAGAGGACGCCTATCAAAAGCTGCGTTCGGAAATCGTTTTGTTGGTCAATGAGCTGCACCTGCATAACAACCGTATCGAAGCGCTGATTGACCAGCTATATGGTATCAACCGCCGGATTATGTCCATCAACTCCGGCATGGTGAAGCTGGCCGATCAGGCCCGGATCAACCGCCGTGAGTTCATCGAAGAATACCAAGGATATGAGCTGGACCCGACATGGTGCGACCGGATGGCCGCCAAGGATGGTCGTGGCTGGCAGGCCCTGATGGAGAAATCCCGCCCCAAAGTGGATGAGCTGCGCGAAGAAATGGCGCAGGTCGGGTCCTATGTCGGCGTTGATATTTCTGAGTTCCGCCGCATCGTCAATCAGGTGCAAAAGGGTGAAAAAGAAGCGCGTCAGGCCAAGAAGGAAATGGTCGAGGCGAACCTGCGCTTGGTGATTTCCATTGCCAAGAAATACACCAACCGTGGCCTGCAATTCCTTGATCTTATTCAGGAAGGCAACATCGGCCTGATGAAGGCCGTGGATAAGTTTGAATACCGCCGCGGCTACAAGTTCAGCACCTATGCGACTTGGTGGATCCGTCAGGCGATCACCCGCTCTATCGCGGATCAGGCGCGCACGATCCGTATTCCGGTCCATATGATCGAGACGATCAACAAGCTGGTGCGGACGGGGCGGCAGATGCTCCACGAAATCGGCCGCGAACCAACGCCCGAAGAATTGGCCGAAAAGCTGCAGATGCCGCTTGAGAAGGTCCGCAAGGTGATGAAAATCGCCAAAGAGCCAATCTCGCTTGAAACTCCGATCGGGGATGAGGAAGACAGCCAGCTTGGTGATTTCATCGAGGACAAGAACGCGGTGTTGCCATTGGATTCCGCCATTCAGGAAAACCTGAAGGAAACCACAACGCGGGTTCTGGCATCGCTTACCCCGCGCGAGGAGCGTGTTTTGCGGATGCGCTTTGGCATTGGTATGAACACGGACCACACCTTGGAAGAGGTCGGGCAGCAGTTCTCGGTAACCCGTGAACGTATTCGCCAGATTGAGGCAAAGGCCCTGCGCAAGCTCAAGCACCCAAGCAGGTCGCGTAAATTGCGTTCATTCCTGGATCAGTAAATGACAGGGCGGCTTTGGCCGCCCTTTTCTTTTGACAGATGTCAGGCTGTCCTTTTGGCTACCCGCTTCGAATACAGCCACATCGAACGGGCCACATCGCCCCAACACTTTTACGGACATCTCTGACACGTCTTCATCTATGGCAGCGGTTCAAAAAATTCGCCAGATGACGAACCATGGGTTCCGAGAAGACGGGTCAATCATGCGGCTCATTTTTGTAAACCCCTCCAATAGACCATCCCTTTCCGGCCGCTACGGCTTTGATGCTGTGAGATAAAAACGTCAGGCCAGAATCACGTGGTCCATTGCAATATCATGTGGCAGCGGGAAAATTGTTGGGATGGACTGGGCAGCAAAGCCGATCCCGATCACCCGAATACTGTGGCCCGCCGCACGGAACGCAGCCAATGTCCGGTCATAAAACCCGCCGCCATAGCCTAGGCGGAACTGCATCTGATCCACCCCAACGACCGGAGAAATAATGATGTCCGGGATAATGATGGGCGCGTCTGCGGGGGGAATCGGGATGTTCCAGACGCCGCGAATCAGTGCTGCATCGGATGTCCACTCGCGGAAAACCAGCGGGGCGGCTTTTTTCACCACGACCGGCAGGGCAATGTGCGCGCCTTCATTCTGCCGTGCCTTTGCCCAATCGCGCAGGTCGGGCTCTCCCTTGAACGGCCAATAGATGCCGATGGTTTGCGCAGATTCCTGCGTCAAGGCGTCCCTGATCGCGGTCCCTGCGTGTTGGCGGTCTGCAACCGGCATAGATTGGCGCAGGGCAATCAGGCGGGCACGCTCAGCAACACGCCAGCGCATCACATCGCGACGGGTCTCGGCGTCTTCGGGCATCTGGCACGGAGAGGACGCATAGGGCGCAGGTTCCATGGGGGTCTCCTTTCATAACGAAAGAATCGTAGCACGCGTTTCTGGAAAACCGGTCGATGAAAACGACTGTTGACAGAAAAGAGCACCTGAACGGTCACGCTTTGGCTGTTGCGGATGGGCGCTGTTTGACGGATTGAGCTGTCGGCGCATAGCCTGTGGGATCAAATGTCGCGTTCAGGGACAGGGCGTGCTTCAGCCTTTGATGATAGGCGTGGCGTGAGATTTCTATCGCACCGAGCGATGCAAGATGCGGGGTGATGAACTGGGTGTCAAAGAGCGTGAAGCCGCCGGCACGCAGACGATGAACCAGCCATGCCAATGCAAGCTTGGAGGCATCTGTTCGGCGCGAAAACATGCTTTCGCCGAAAAATGCGCCCCCGATGGCAACGCCATAGACCCCGCCGACCAGCCCGCCCATTTCCCACACCTCAAGACTATGAGCAAAACCTGCCTGATGCAGCACCTTGTAAAGGGCGAAAATTTCGGCGTTGATCCAGGTTTCCTCTCGGTCGGCACAGGCGGCAACCACGCCTTCAAAGTCATAATTGGTACGAATGCTATAGCCGCCGCGCGCAATCCGCCGTGACAGGCTGCGGGAGATGTGGAAACTGTCCAGATCAAAAATGCCGCGACGTTGCGGATCAACCCAATGCAGCACATCGGAGGTGCTGCTTTCCGCCATCGGAAACACCCCCGCCGCATAGGCCGAGAGTAAAAGCTGTGGGGTTATTGCGTCAGACATAGCAAGCGGGGGGCGCAATGGCCCCCCGATAGGTCAATGTGTGCCAAGCTGTGCATCCAGCCATTTTTCCAACCAGTGAATATTGTATTCACCGTTCTGGACGTCCGGTTCGGCCAGCAGGGCGTAAAACAACGGCACGGTGGTGTCGATACCGTCGATGATCAACTCGCCCAAGGCGCGGCGCAAACGGGCCAATGCCTCTGGCCGGTCACGCCCATGCACGATCAGCTTGCCGATAAGCGAATCGTAATAGGGCGGGATCGAATAGCCGCCATAAAGCGCGCTATCCATCCGCACCCCAAGACCGCCCGGCGCATGGAAGGTCCGCACCGTACCGGGGCAGGGAGAGAAATTCGGCAGTTTTTCAGCGTTGATCCGAACCTCGATCGCGTGACCGTTCAGCACAAGATCGTCTTGGGTAAAGGACATGCCCAGACCGGCCGCAACACGGATCTGTTCGCGCACCAGATCGACGCCAAATATCGCTTCGGTAACGGGGTGTTCAACCTGAAGCCTTGTGTTCATCTCGATAAAGAAGAACTCGCCGTCCTCATAGAGAAACTCCACCGTGCCTGCGCCGATATAGTTGATCTTGGCGACCGCTTCGGCACAGATTGTGCCAATATGGGCGCGCAACTCATCAGTGATGCAGGGGCCGGGGGCCTCTTCGAAAACCTTTTGGTGGCGGCGTTGCAGTGAACAGTCACGCTCCCCCAGATGCACCGCGTTGCCCTTGCCATCGCCAAAGACCTGGATCTCGATATGACGCGGTTTTTGCAGGTATTTCTCGATATAGACTTCGTCATTGCCAAAGGCGTTCTTGGCCTCGCTGCGCGCGGTGCGAAAGGCGACTTCAAGCTCTTCGGCGTTTTTGGCAACCTTCATGCCGCGGCCGCCGCCGCCTGCTGTGGCCTTGATGATGACCGGAAATCCGATGCCCTCGGCCACACCGATCGCATCCTCGAAACTGGCCACGCCGCCCTCGGATCCCGGCACGACCGGAATGCCAAGCGCCTTGGCGGTTTCCTTGGCCATGATCTTGTCGCCCATCACGCGGATATGTTCCGCCGAGGGGCCGATAAAGGTGATGTCATGGTCTTGCAGGGCTTGGGCAAATGCCTCGCTCTCCGACAAAAAGCCATAGCCGGGATGGACCGCTTGCGCGCCGGTAATCTCACAGGCCGAAATGATCGCGGCCTTATTAAGGTAGCTGGCGGTCGAGGATGCCGGGCCAATGCAAATGCTCTCATCGGCCATGCGGACATGCATCGCATCACTATCGGCAGTGGAATGCACAGCGACCGAGGCGATCCCCATCTCGCGGCAGGCGCGAATGACGCGTAGGGCAATTTCGCCCCGATTGGCGATCAGGATCTTGTCAAACATGGCTTGCCCCTTATTCGATGATCATCAGGGGTGCGCCGAATTCAACAGCACTCCCGTCTTCGACGAGGATCCGCTTGATGGTGCCCGCGCGCGGGGCGGGGATGTGGTTCATGGTTTTCATCGCTTCGATGATCAACACGGTCTGCCCTTCGCTTACCTGTGCGCCAACGGTTGCAAAGGGTGTCGCCCCCGGTTCAGCAGCAAGATAAGCCGTACCAACCATTGGCGATGTCAGCGCGCCCGGGTGTTGTGCGGGATCGTCAATGGCCACGGCAGGCACGCCGGCCGGGGCAGCAGGGGCGGATGGTGCCGCGACGGGGGCGGCGGCTGCAACCTGCACCACATTGGCCTGTTTGACCACGCGCACATCAAGGCTGTCGTCTTCGGCATAGTCGCGCTTGACCGAGATTTCGGTAAGCTCATTGGTATTAAGGATTTCGGCCAATGCCTGAATGAAGGCGACGTCTGCGTCCGTGGAATGTTTGCTCATACCGTCCTCTGGTAGCGTTTTCGGGGTATTGTTGCGCATATTGCAGCATCAAAATCCCGCTGATGTGGGGTCGTTATACGCTAGCGAGCCGGAGGAGAAAAGCACGAGTTGCGCTGACGGCGTGATCGGGCGGCATTTGTGATGCCTAAATTTACCATTTGATAAAATTTCAAGCCTGTGGCAGCCTTTTTTCAATCATATGAAAAAGGGGAGGGTTTACACGGTGTCGAACAGCCAGCTAACGCCCGGTATTGTACCGGGCCGTCTGCCCGCCGAAAGCTACATAAAAAATTTCGGTGACTTGGAACCTCTACTGGACAGGCATGAAGCGCTTGTTGCCGCGGACAGATGTTATTTTTGCCATGACGCGCCATGTATCACGGCCTGTCCGACCTCAATCGATATTCCTTTGTTCATTCGCCAGATCGCCACCGGCACAGCGGAGGCCGCGGCACAAACCATATGGGACCAGAATATCCTTGGCGGTATGTGCGCGCGGGTTTGTCCCACGGAACAGCTCTGCGAAGAGGTTTGTGTGCGTGAGGTCGCAGAGGGCAAGCCGGTGGAAATCGGCCGATTGCAGCGCTTTGCCACCGATAGGGTGATGGCGGCGGGGGTGCATCCGTTTACCCGTGCGGCGCCTTCGGGCAATCGTGTGGCTGTCGTGGGGGCCGGGCCTGCGGGGCTTGCCTGTGCGCACCGTTTGGCGATGCACGGGCATGAGGTCACCATTCTGGAGCGCCGCCCCAAAGCAGGCGGTCTCAATGAATACGGGATCGCCAGCTATAAAGCCCCCGATGATTTCGCAGCGCATGAGGTGGACTGGCTGCTGAAAATCGGCGGCATTACGGTGAAAACCGGCGTGGAGCTGGGACGCGATGTCACTTTGGACGCCTTGCGCAAGGATTATGACGCCGTGTTTCTGGGCATCGGCCTTGGCGGTGTAAATGATTTGCGCGTTGAGGGCGAAACTTTGGAGGGCGTGCGTGATGCGGTTGATTTCATCGCAGAGCTGCGCCAACAACCCGATAAGGCGAAACTTGGCATCGGGCGCCATGTTGTCGTGATCGGCGGCGGCATGACGGCGGTGGATGCGGCGGTGCAGTCGCGGCTGTTGGGGGCAGAGACGGTCACCATCGTTTACCGCCGCGGCAAGGACAGAATGAGCGCGAGCCTGCACGAGCAAGAACACGCCACACAGACCGGCGTCCGGATTATCTATAACGCCGCGCCCGTGGCGATCCGTGGTGAGGGCCGCGTAAGCGAGGTGGAGTTTGCCTATACCCAGGACGGGCCGGAGGGACTTGTGACATTGGCGGAACATTTCACCCTTGCGGCGGATCAGGTTTTCAAAGCCATCGGGCAAACCCTTTTGGCCCCTGCGGGTATGGCGGCGGATAAAAAACTGCCCGAGCGGCTTGCGGATAATCTGTGGGCTGGCGGAGATTGTACCGAAACGGGTGAGGATCTGACCGTAACCGCCGTTGCCCAAGGGCGCGACGCGGCCGAGGCGATTCACGCAGCAATCATGGGGGCGAAGGTCTAGCACCTCCGGAGGATAAACTTATGGCAAATCTTGCAACGAATTTTATCGGTATCAAATCGCCCAATCCGTTCTGGCTGGCCTCTGCCCCCCCGACGGATAAGGAATATAACGTCCGCCGCGCCTATGAGGCGGGCTGGGGCGGGGTGGTCTGGAAGACGCTTGGCTCTGAAGGGCCGCCGGTGGTGAATGTGAACGGCCCGCGATATGGCGCGGTCTGGGGGGCGGACCGGCGCTTGCTGGGGCTCAATAACATCGAACTCATTACCGACCGCCCGTTAGAGGTCAACCTGCGCGAGATCAAATCGGTCAAGCGTGACTATAAGGACCGCGCGCTGATCATCTCGCTTATGGTGCCCTGCGACGAGGATTCCTGGATCGATATCCTTAAGCGGATCGAGGATACCGAGGCTGACGGAGTAGAGCTTAACTTCGGCTGTCCGCACGGGATGGCGGAACGGGGGATGGGCTCTGCTGTGGGGCAGGTGCCGGAATATATCGAGATGGTGACGCGCTGGGTCAAAACGCACAGCCGCATGCCCTGCATCGTGAAACTGACCCCCAATATTTCCGATGTGCGCAAACCGGCCGAGGCGGCAAAACGCGGTGGCGCCGATGCGGTGAGCCTGATCAATACCGTCAACTCGATCACCTCGGTCAACCTCGACAGCTTCAGCCCCGAGCCGATGATCGACGGGAAGGGGTCGCATGGCGGCTATTGCGGTCCCGCGGTCAAGCCGATTGCGCTGAATATGGTTGCGGAAATTGCGCGTAATCCGGAAACCCACGGCCTGCCGATATCGGGCATCGGGGGGGTGACGACATGGCGCGATGCGGCGGAGTTTATGGCCTTGGGGGCCGGGAATGTGCAGGTTTGCACCGCGGCGATGACCTACGGGTTCAAGGTGGTCGAGGAAATGATCTCGGGCTTGTCACAATATCTGGATGAGAAAGAGATGACATCGACCGCCGATCTGGTGGGCAAGGCGGTGCCGAATGTCACCGATTGGCAATTCTTGAACCTGAACTATGTGACCAAGGCACGGATTGATCAGGAGGCTTGCATCAAATGCGGTCGTTGCTTTGCCGCCTGTGAGGACACAAGCCATCAGGCGATCTCCATGAGTGAAGATCGCGTGTTTGAAGTGATGGATGATGAATGCGTCGCCTGCAATCTGTGTGTTAATGTCTGTCCGGTTGAGGATTGCATCACAATGATCGAACTGCCGAGAGGAGAGATGGACACCCGCACTGGCGAAAGGGTTGGCGACTATGCAAACTGGACCACACACCCCAACAACCCCGGCGCAACGGCCGCGGAATAGGTGCTCTATGGCCGCAAGGTAGGTCTGGCCTTGGCCAGACCTACTGCTTTTCGCTGCCGTCCAATGAGGCGATCGCCGAGGCGTAACCAGAGGACGCGGCATTGACCTTGGCCGCTATTTGTGTCGCCAGACTGAGTTCGGCAGGTGAGGCCGGCGGGTTGGACAAAAGTGCGCGAATGATCGCGGACCTTTCACGCGGCTCATTGGCCGTCTCGGCAGCAGCGCGTGCCTCTTCCACACTCAACGGTGCGGGGAGCAGTGTCGCCTCTGCTTTGGATTCGACAGGTTTTTGTACTTCGACAATGGGTGCTGCTGGCGTTGTCGTACGCCCGGGAATTTGGAAGTCCATCTTTGCATTCCGATACCAATCAGGCCCCCGCCTTTATTTACAGTATCACAGCGCGCAACAGTTGCTAAAAGAAAATAGTTACGAGTTTATTGATCTGCCACTTGCAGTAGCCGCCGGAACAAAAGCTGCAAAAACCCGTCCGCCTCGGTGAACGGGTCGTGGTCGGGGCCCAGGACCGCGCGCACCTGGGTATCAAAATCCGCATAATGCTGGGTCAGCGCCCAGATTGAGAAGATCAGGTGGACAGGGGGCATCGGGGCAATTTTGCCTGCATCCATCCAGGTTTGCAGCACCTTTGTTTTCTCGGCGACCAAGGCCTTGAGGTCGGTTTCAATTGCCGCCCGCATATGGGGCGCACCTTGCAAAATCTCATTGGCGAACAGTCGGCTTTCACGGGGGTAGTCGCGGCTGATCTCCAGCTTGCTGCGAACATAGCCCATGATCTCTTCCATCGGATCGCCGTCCGGATCCATCGCGCGCAACGGGTCCAGCCAGGTGTCGAGGAGATTTCCCAAAAGCGCGGAATGCATCGCCTCCTTGGACGGGAAATAATAGAGAAGGTTCGGCTTGGACAGCCCCGCCACCTCTGCAATCTGGTCCAATGTTGCCCCGCGAAATCCCTTTGCCGAAAATACATCCAGCGCCGCATCCAGAATGGTTTCGGAATTCTTTTGCTGAATTCGGGTGCGTGGCCGGTTCATTTGCCATCCTGCTTCTGGGTCGGGTCCAAGCCGACGGATGACAAAGTCTAGACCGGCTTGGCAATTCGGTCAAACGCTTAGCTGACATGAAAAGCTATAATTAGGTACCTGATTTAAATAGGTAAAAACAAAAGTTATGAGATTGCCGCGTCTTGTGCCCAGCCAGTGCGAACCGGTTTGCGGCGTAGAATTAGCTGTGGGCAGCGGCATGACACAAGCAGGTCCTGGTGCGGGGCGTGCCGGTTTTTTAGCAGCCAAGGCTAGAACTGATGCAATTGCGGGCGCGTGGGATCTTGTCGCAAAACTGCGGCGAATTTTCTTGACCGGTTGGTCAGCTTGTGCTGCGCTGTGGCCCAAGCATATCTGCGCAAGAGCCCCGAATAAGGGCCTGCATTTAGGGAAGGTTGGAAAATGGCAGCACCGGGTGAAAATCTACGGATCAATGGCGAACGCTTGTGGGATAGCCTGATGGAAATGGCGCAGATCGGCCCCGGTGTTGCGGGTGGTAACAACCGCCAGACCCTGACCGATGAGGATGCCAAGGGCCGCGCCTTGTTCCAAAGCTGGTGTGAGGCTGCGGGTATGAGCATGGGTGTCGATACCATGGGCAATATGTTTGCCACGCGTGAGGGTACGGATGCAGACGCTTTGCCGGTCTATATGGGCAGCCACCTTGATACCCAGCCGACAGGCGGGAAATATGACGGGGTGCTCGGGGTCTTGGGCGCGCTGGAGGTTGTCCGCTCTATGAATGATGCAGGCATCAAGACCAAACATCCGATCGTCGTGACCAATTGGACGAACGAGGAAGGCGCGCGTTTTGCGCCTGCGATGTTGGCAAGCGGTGTTTTTGCCGGGATGCACAGTCAGGGATACGCTTACGACCGCCAGGACGGCGAGGGGCTGCGCTTTGGGGATGAGCTGGCGCGGATCGGCTGGGTCGGCGATGAAAAGGTCGGGGCGCGCAAGATGCACGCGATGATCGAGCTGCATATCGAGCAAGGCCCTATTCTGGAGGCCGAGGGCCGTGATGTCGGCGTTGTGACCCACGGGCAGGGCCTTTGGTGGTTGGAGATTACGCTGACGGGCAAGGATGCGCATACCGGCTCTACGCCGATGAACATGCGGGTCAATGCGGGTCTGGGCATGGCGCGGATCACCGAGGCCGTCCACCGCATCGCCATGAGCCATCAACCCGGTGCTGTAGGCGCTGTGGGACAGGTCAATGTTTATCCCAACAGCCGCAATGTGATCCCCGGCAAGGCGGTCTTTACCGTCGATATCCGCAGTCCCGATCAGGACAAGCTGGACGCGATGAAGGCCGAGGTGACGCGCGCCGCCCATGCGGTTGCCGCCGAACTGGGGCTTGGTGTCTCGATAGAGGACGTCGGCCATTTCGACCCCGTCACCTTTGACGCGGACCTTGTGAAAGTGGTGCGCGCTGCGGCAGAGCGGCTTGGCTACAGCCATATGGATCTGATTTCGGGCGCGGGCCATGATGCTTGCTGGATCAACCGCGTGGCGCCGACCGTGATGATCATGTGTCCTTGCGTGGACGGCCTTAGCCATAACGAGGCCGAGGAAATCAGCCCCGAATGGGCGGCAGCGGGCACCGATGTGATGTTCCATACAGTGCTGGAGGTGGCAGGCGTGGTGGCCTGAGGGCCGTCACCATCGGCCATTCGGCCAGACAGGTTTTACGCGGATAGGGGAGACTGACGGATGAGTACGGTGATCAAAGGCGGCACGGTTGTAACCCATGATCTGACCTATACGGCGGATGTCTTGATCGAAGGCGGCAAGATCGCCGCCATCGGGCCATCGCTTGCGGGCGATGAGGTGCTGGACGCTACGGGGTGTTACATCATGCCCGGCGGGATTGACCCGCATACCCATCTGGAGATGCCCTTCATGGGCACCTACTCCACCGACGATTTCGAATCCGGTACCCGCGCGGCGCTTGCGGGTGGCACCACGATGGTCATCGACTTTGCGCTGCCTGCGCCGGGTCAGGGGCTCTTGGATGCGCTGGATATGTGGCACAATAAATCGGGCCGCGCGCATTGCGATTACTCCTATCATATGGCGATCACCTGGTGGGGCGAGAAGGTCTTTGATGACATGGCCAAGGTTGTCGACAAGGGCATCACCAGCTTCAAGCATTTCCTCGCCTATAAGGGCGCGTTGATGGTCAATGATGATGAGCTTTATTCCAGCTTTCAGCGGGTGCATGATCTGGGCGCGATTGCGATGGTTCATGCCGAAAACGGGGATGTAGTGGCCGAAATGTCCGCGCGCCTTTTGGCTGAGGGCAACACCGGCCCCGAGGCGCACGCCTATTCCCGTCCGACGCAGGTTGAGGGCGAGGCCACAAACCGTGCCATCATGATCGCCGATATGGCGGGCGCGCCGCTTTATGTGGTGCATACCTCTTGTGAAGAAAGCCATGAGGCGATCCGCCGTGCGCGCCAGCAGGGCAAACGCGTCTGGGGGGAGCCGCTTATCCAGCATCTGACCTTGGACGAGAGCGAGTATTTCAACCCCGATTGGGACCATGCCGCCCGCCGTGTGATGTCGCCGCCGTTCCGCAATAAAATGCATCAAGACAGCCTCTGGGCGGGATTGTCGGCAGGCTCGCTCTCGGTTGTGGCCACCGATCACTGTGCCTTTAGCACGGAACAAAAACGCTTTGGTGTGGGTGATTTCACCAAGATCCCCAATGGCACCGGCGGGCTGGAGGACCGGATGCCGATGCTTTGGACCTACGGCGTGAACACGGGCCGGATCACGATGAATGAATTTGTGGCGGCCACCTCGACCAATGCGGCGAAAATCTTTGGGATGTATCCGCGAAAAGGGGCCGTGGCCGTGGGGTCGGATGCCGATCTGGTGGTCTGGGACCCGCAAAAGGAAAAGGTCATCACCGCAGGCGCGCAGCAATCGGCCATTGATTACAACGTGTTTGAGGGTAAAGCCGTCAAAGGCCTGCCGCGCTTTACGCTCAGCCGAGGCCATGTCGCGGTGCATGACGGCGAGATGCGCAGCAAGGAGGGCCACGGTGAATTTGTCGCCCGCACGCCCAATGGGGCGGTGAACCGCGCGCTAAGCCAGTGGAAAGAGTTGACCGCACCACGCCCCGTCGAACGGTCCGGCATACCGGCCAGCGGGGTTTGATTGCGATGCGCCAATCCGGGGTCCAGCACAAGGAAGCACTATGACGGAGAAAGCGACCCCGGCGGTGATCACGGCCAACGATGTGGAGCTGACGTTCCAGACCTCTGACGGGCCGGTCCATGCGTTGACGGGGGTGAACCTTACGATTGAAAAAGGGGATTTCGTCAGCTTCATCGGCCCGTCAGGCTGTGGCAAGACCACTTTCCTGCGCTGTATCGCGGGCTTGGAGACCCCCACGGGCGGCGAGCTGAGCGTGAACGGGATGAGCGCGGATGAGGCGCGCCGCGCCCGCGCATATGGCTATGTGTTTCAGGCGGCGGGGCTTTACCCTTGGCGCACAATCGGCGGCAACATCCGCCTTCCGCTTGAGATCATGGGGTTTTCGCGCGCCGATCAGGACCAGCGGGTGGAGCGCGTTCTGGAACTGGTGGACCTGAAGGGCTTTGGCAAGAAATTCCCTTGGCAGTTGTCGGGCGGGATGCAGCAGCGGGCCAGCATCGCGCGCGCCTTGGCCTTTGATGCGGAAATCCTGCTGATGGATGAACCCTTTGGCGCGCTTGATGAAATTGTGCGCGACCACCTGAATGAAGAGCTGCTCAAACTTTGGGCGCGGACCGAAAAGACCATCGCCTTTGTCACCCATTCCATCCCCGAGGCGGTCTATCTAAGCACTAAAATCGTGGTGATGAGTCCCCGACCGGGCCGAATTGCCGATGTGATCGAAAGCCCGCTACCGCGCATCCGCCCCTTGGATATACGCGACAGCGCGGCGTTCATCGAGGTGGCGCACCGTGTGCGCGAAGGGTTGAGAGCGGGGCATTCTGATGATGTCTAATCCCACCCTTTGCCCCACCCTTTGCACGGCGCAGAAAACCGGAGGCCGGGGATGAAAACGATTGGCCCGGTTCTAGTGGTTTTGGGGTGTATCCTTGCGATCTGGTATGGGGCGGCCGTTTTGCTCAATGCGCAATGGGAACGCGATCAGGCCGCGCGGGCCGATAGCACGATCGGCTGGGCCGAGATTGTGCCGCGTACCATGGCCCAAGAGCGGCCCGTGCTGCCGGTCCCGCATCAGGTCGCCGCAGAACTATGGAAACTGACTTGGGGAGAGGAGGTTCACGGACGCAAGGGGTTGGTGCGGTCGGGCAGCCTGTCGAACCGCGGGTTGTTGCTGCATGCGTGGGTGACATTTTCTGCAACGCTTTTGGGCTTTGCGATTGGCTCGGGCTTCGGGATCTTGCTGGCCGTGGGCATTGTGTACAACAAGGCGATGGATGCCTCGGTGATGCCTTGGGCAATCGCCAGCCAGACCATCCCGATTGTCGCCATCGCGCCGATGATTGTGGTGGTCCTGAATGCGGTGGGCGTTTCGGGGCTGCTGCCCAAGGCGCTTATCGCGGCTTATCTGAGCTTTTTTCCCGTTGTGGTTGGCATGGTCAAGGGGCAGCGCGCGCCCGATGCGATGCAGCTGGACCTGCTGCGCACCTATAATGCAACGCCCGCGCAGGGGCTTTGGAAGCTGCGGTTTCCGGCCTCTATGCCCTATCTGTTTGCCAGCCTGAAGGTGGGGGTTGCGGCCTCATTGGTGGGAACGATCGTGGCCGAGATGCCTTTGGGCGGGGCGGGCTTGGGCACGCGCTTGCTGGCCGGATCTTACTACGGGCAGACCATCCAGATTTGGGCCACCCTGTTTGTGGCGGCAAGTCTTGCAGCGGCCTCGGTGATTTTGATCGGTGCACTACAGCGCGGAACCCTTAAACGGATGGGGTTCGGGCGATGAAGGGCAAAGCGGTTTATCTGCGCGGAGTTGCGGCGATCACGGCCTTGATCGGTGCCGGATTTGCGGCGCTGGGGCATGATACCTTGGGGGCGGTCGCGTTGCTTGGGGTGATGCTCTTTGCGGTGCTGGCAGGGCGGCCGGTGATGGCCTTTGCCTATCTGTTGATTGCAGCTTGGCTTGGGGTTGGGGTGTTGGACGCGCAGGGTTTTACTGCGCTGACTTGGCTTTCGGTGATTCTGGTATGGATCTTGGCATGGATCGCAGTGTCGCTATTGGTTGAGCTACGGGTCCGACATCCGCTGGCGACCCGTGCATTGCGGCTTTTGGCGCCTTTGGTATTCGGGGCAGCGGTGCTGTGGCTCTGGGAGATTGCGGTGCTGGGGCTTGAAGTTTCGCCCGTATTCGTACCGGCGCCAAGCGCGATTGCCGCACGGTTTGCCAGCAGCCTTGACGTGCTGTGGGGCGATTTCGTGCAAACCTTCGTCAAGGGCGCGCTCAGCGGTTATGCCATGGGGTGCAGTGCCGCCGTGCTGGCCGCAGTGGCGGTGGACCGCTCCCCGTTTTTGCAGCGCGGGTTGCTGCCGGTGGCCAATTTCGTTGCGGCCCTGCCAATCGTGGGCATCGCGCCGATCTTGGTGATGTGGTTCGGTTTTGACTGGCACTCCAAGGCGGCGGTGGTTGTCGTCATGGTGTTTTTCCCAGTGCTCGTGAACACGGTCGAAGGCTTGCAGGCCAGCGACAAGATGCAGCGCGACCTGATGGCCACCTATTCGGCAAGCTATTGGCAAGGGCTTTTCAAGCTGCGGCTGCCTGCGGCGATGCCCTTTGTTTTCAACGGGCTAAAGATCGCGACGACCCTGGCGATGATCGGCGCAATCGTGGCCGAATTCTTTGGCAGCCCGACGCAAGGTATGGGCTTTCGCATTAGCACCGAGGTTGGCCGGTTAGGGCTTGATATGGTCTGGTCAGAGATTGCAGTGGCGGCACTGGCTGGATCGGCCTTTTACGCCGTCGTTGCGATGATCGAAAAAGGGGTGACATTCTGGCACCCTTCACAGAGGGGCCGCTGAACGGCCCCATAGGGGAGACTGGAAATGAACAAGCTACTTACTTCTGTTGCGGTGATCTTGATGGCCGGAACTGCGCAGGCAGCCGATGATGTCACGCTACAGCTCAAATGGGTCACGCAGGCGCAGTTTGGCGGGTATTATGCCGCCCTTGAGAACGGGTTTTACGACGATGAAGGGCTGAATGTCACCATCAAGGCGGGCGGGCCGGATGTGGCGCCGGTGCAGGTTTTGATGGGCGGCGGTGCAGATGTGATGGTCGACTGGATGCCATCGGCGCTGGCCGCGCGCGAACAGGGCGCGCCGGTGGTCAATATCGCGCAGCCCTACAAAGCCTCGGGGATGATGCTGACCTGTCTGAAGGAAAACGGTGTGACCAGTCCGGATGATTTCAAGGGCAAGACACTTGGCGTTTGGTTCTTTGGTAATGAATACCCTTTCCTGAGCTGGATGAGCACGCTTGGCATCCCGACCGAGGGCGGGCCTGACGGGGTTGAGGTCCTCAAGCAGGGGTTCAACGTGGACCCATTGCTGCAAAAGCAGGCGGCCTGCATTTCGACCATGACCTATAATGAATATTGGCAGGTCATTGATGCAGGCATCGGCGAAGAGGATCTGATTACCTTCAAATATGAGGATGAAGGGGTCTCTACGCTTGAAGACGGGCTTTATGTGCTGGAAGAAAACCTGAAGGACCCAGCCTTTGAGGATAAGATGGTCCGCTTTGTGCGTGCCTCGATGAAGGGCTGGAAATGGGCCGAAGAGAACACCGATGAGGCTGCTATGATGGTCTTGGACAATGACGAGACCGGCGCGCAGACCGAAAGCCACCAAAAGCGGATGATGGCAGAAGTGGCCAAGCTGACGGCGGGCAGCAATGGTGCGCTGGATCTGGCGGATTATGAGCGCACGGTGGCGACCTTGTTGGGCGGTGGTTCCGATCCGGTAATTTCTAAGGAACCGGAGGGTGCCTATACTTTGGCAATTACGGATAAGGCCTTTCCATAAGCCCTAGTTGCCTGATGTGCGGCCAAGCCCCGATCGTCAGGGCTTGGCCGTTTTTATTTGGTGTTACAGGCCCAAGAGGGATTTGGCCTGTGCCGCTGCATTTTCAGCGGTGATGCCGAACTCTTCATAAAGACGCTCTGCCGGGGCCGAGGCGCCAAAGCTGTCCATCCCGACGAAGGCGGCTTTTTGTTCGCGGCCACCCTGACCCAACAGCCATTTGTCCCAGCCGGTGCGAACGCCGGCCTCGATTGCGACCCGCACGGGGCCGGGGGGCAGGATCTTGCGGCGATAGGCGTCGTCTTGCTCGGCAAACAGCTCCATACAAGGCATGGACACCACGCGGGCACCAATGCCCTCGGCCTCCAACAGCGCGCGGGCCTTAACCGCGATCTCGACCTCAGAGCCGGTCGCGATCAGGATCACCTGACGCTTGGCCTCGGCCTCTTGCAGCACATAGGCGCCTTTGGCGACGAGGTTCTGGTTGACGTGTTTGCTGCGCACCGCGGGCAGCCCCTGACGCGACAAGGCCATGACCGAAGGGGTCTTGGTTTGCGACAGCGCCACTTCCCAGGCCTCGGCGGTTTCCACCTGATCGGCAGGGCGCAGAACAAGCGTATTGGGGGTGGCGCGGCTGATCGCCAGATGTTCAACGGGCTGGTGGGTCGGGCCATCCTCACCCAGACCGATGGAGTCGTGGGTCATCACATAGACCACAGGAACCCCCATCAGCGCCGAAAGCCGCATCGCAGGGCGCGCGTAATCGGTAAAGCACATGAAGGTGCCCGAATAGGGCCGCACACCGCCATGCAGCGCCATGCCGTTCATCGCCGCCGCCATGCCATGTTCGCGGATGCCGTAATAGACATAGCGTCCGGCCCGGTTTTCAGGCGAGAACATACCCAGATCGCCGGTCTTGGTGTTATTGGACCCGGTCAGATCGGCCGAGCCGCCTATGGTTTCCTTCATCACCGGATTGATAACCTCCAACGCCTTTTCAGACGCGGCGCGGGTGGCGAGCTTCGGCATGGTTTCCACCGCCTGCTTTTTCAACGCGCGCACGATGGCTGCCAGCTTATTCGGCGCCTCACGTTTGAAGCTGCGGGTGAATTCGGCCTTGCGGGTGTCGGAGAGCGTGTCAAAACGGCCCTCCCATGCCTTGCGGGTATCCAGACCGCGGGCGCCGATTGCCTCCCATGCCTGTTTGATATCGGCAGGGATTTCAAAGGGACCGTGGGGCCAGCCATAAACCTTGCGGGTTTCTGCGATCAGCTCGGGCGAGGTGAGCGCGCCGTGACCCTTGGAAGTGTCCTGCGCCGAAGAGCCCAATGCGATATGGGTTTTGCAGGCGATCATTGCCGGACGCGGGGTTTTCTTGGCGGCGGTGATGGCGCGGTCGATATCCACCGGATCATGGCCGTCACATTCGAAGACATCCCAACCGCTTGCGGCAAAGCGGGCCTTTTGGTCGGTGATGTCGGACAGGGATACCTTGCCGTCGATGGTGATGTCGTTGTTGTCCCACATTACGATCAGGCGCGACAGCTCATGCTTGCCGGCAAGGCCGATCGCCTCTTGGCTGACGCCTTCCATCAAACAACCGTCACCCGCGATGACATAGGTGAAGTGGTCGATGACCTTGGCACCCCAGCGCGCGCGCAGATGTTCCTCGGCCATGGCAAAACCGACGGCATTGGAAATGCCCTGACCCAGCGGGCCGGTTGTGGTCTCAATTCCTGTTGCATGGCCGTATTCGGGGTGACCGGCCGTGATCGCGCCCCATTGGCGGAAGTTCTTGATCTGATCCAGCGTCATATCGGCATAGCCTGTCAGATGCAGCAGCGAATAGAGCAGCATGGAGCCATGCCCCGCCGACAGGATAAAACGGTCCCGGTCGGGCCAATGTGGTGCCAGCGGATCAAACTTCAGGTGTTTTTCAAAAAGCACCGTGGCCACATCCGCCATCCCCATCGGCATGCCCGAGTGGCCGGAGTTGGCAGCAGCAACCGCATCCAGTGTGAGCGTACGAATGGCACAGGCCTTGTTCCAATGGTCGGGGTGCTGTGCGCGCAGTGTGGCAATATCCAAAGCTCTGATCCTTCGTCGATGAGGCGATCCGGGGTGGCACGTCATGTGCGTTTGCCGGACAGGCGGTGCGGTTGTCGGGTGGGCGGGCCGATTAGCCCCTTGTTCAAGTGTTCTGTAGGTGAATAACAGCCTTGACGGCAAGATCAAGCACGTCCAGCAACCGCTTGATCCTAAAGGGGGGCGCATTTAACTGTATCTTTGGGATAAGATCGACAAAAGGATTGGCGCAGGCGATTCGGACGGTGCAAGACAGACGTGACACAGAGCAGAATAATCCGGTATTACGACAGAACAGAATTCAAGGCGCCGGTTCAGTGTGCCAAAAGACCAAAAAGGCAAAGGGGCATTTGAATGAGTGACCACAGCAACATAGCCGAGCTTGAACGCCGGATCACAGCGGCACTTGCCCGGATCGGTGCGGGGCTGGATAATCTGGCCGATGCGCCGACGGAGCAGGCCCCAAGCGTTGACGTGACCGCGTTTGAGGCGGAAATCAGCCGCTTGAAGGCTGCACTTGCGGCAGAGCAGGCGACGGTGGCCGAACTGACCAAAAAGCTGGAATTGGCAAGCAAAGCTCCGCCCCAGCCCGCAGTAGATCCCAAAGTCGCCAAGATGACGCAACAGCTTGATATCCAGGGGCTGGAGCTGCAACGCATGCGCAAATCAACCGTGCAACTGCGTGAACATCTGCGGGTTTTGCATGAGGCGGCGGTCGAAAATATGGTCGATCCCCAGCTGATCAACAAAGCGATGCAGGCAGAGCTGGAATCCCTGCGCGCCACACGCCAAACCGAAACCGCCGAAATGGATGAGATTCTGGCCGAGTTGAAACCGCTGATTGAGGAGGCCCGCGCCAATGGCTGAACTGGAGATTACAATCGGGGGCCGCAACTTTATGGTAGCCTGCCAAGAGGGCGAGGAACATTTCTTGCAAACCGCCGCGTCCATGCTCAACAGTGAGGCCGATCCCTTGGTGTCGCAGATGGGCCGCCTGCCCGAGGGGCGTATGCTGTTGATGGCGGGGCTGATGCTCGCCGATCGAACCGCATCGGTCGAAGATCAAAACCGGGTGCTAAAAGCCCGTGTCGAAGAGCTGGAAAATAAGCCGACGCCGGAACCGCAACAGATCGAAATCCCCGTTATCCCGCCGCAAATCCCTGAAACCATGGCCGAAATTGCTGCACGTGCAGAGGCGCTGGCCGATAAGGTTGAGGAAAAGACCAAAGCCTGACGTGGGCTCTACACGTGGTGGTGACTCTATTTAAGCGTAACGGCAGGCATATCGCCTGCCGTTATGCGTTATAGGGGCGTTTCTTAGGCGTTGGCTTCGCGTATTTTTTCGGCAGCTTCTTTGTTGAAGGGCACGCCTTGGGTTTCCAGCATCTGGTCCAGCTCACCGTTCAGTGTCATCTCGGTGATGATGTCACATCCGCCGACAAACTCACCTTTGACGTAAAGCTGGGGAATGGTCGGCCAATCCGAGAAATCCTTGATGCCTTGACGAATATCAGCATCTTCCAGCACGTTCACATCTGAAAACTCGACGCCCATAAAGTTCAAAACACCGGCCACACGAGAGGAAAAGCCGCATTGTGGCGCCTCTTTGGTGCCCTTCATGAATAATACGACATTATTCGCGTCGATCAGGCCTTGGATTGTTTCTTTTGCGTTTGTCATAGTCTGATTTCCTGTTCTTGCGGCGGAAAAGATGTATCAATCCGGCGCTTTGGTGGTAAGGGCCAATGCATGTAGTTCACCATTCGCACCATCCATCTTGCCCTTGAGGCTTGCATAGACCGCGCGCTGTTGTTGCACCCGGTTCTTGCCCTTAAAGCTGGCGTCGATCACCTCCGCGGCCCAGTGGTTCCCGTCACCGGCAAGGTCGGTGATGGTGATCTGCGCATCCGGAAAGCTTTCCCGGATCAAATTTTCGATATCCTGCGCTTGCATTGGCATATGAATTCTCCTGTCTTCACGTTCAATCTAGGCGGGGGCGCGCAATGCTTCAAGGTGGATCACCACCCGCGCGCACCCGGCCCCAGAATTACCCGCCAATCGCGCGCTCAAAGGCAGTCCGGTATAGGGTCGAAAGCGCATTCAGGCTTGTGGCAATAGACCCAAAACCGACATTCTCCCCGCCAAATTGCCCGACTTGTTTCACCGGCACCCCGGCCTTTTCGCCCGCAGCAATCAGTGCGGCGGCATCGGCCACATCGCAGGCAACCAGATAACGCGCCTGATCTTCGGCAAAGAGTGTGGTCACGGATTCGCTTTCCAGCCAGAGACCGATCTTGGCGGATTCGGCCATCTCAAAGGCGGAAAGGGCAAGGCCGCCGTCGCTCAGATCGGTCGCAGCATGCAGCAAGTTTTTGTTTTCACGCAGGAATTCACCGTGTTTACGCTCTGCCGCAAGGTCCACTGGCGGGGCGTCGCCGCCCTCGATGCCAAAGGCCTCGGCCAGAAGGGCGGATTGCCCCATATGGCCGCGGGTTTCCCCGATCACCAATGCCATATCGCCGTTTTGCGGCAGGCCTGCGATCATATCGTCGGCACTGGCCAAAATTCCCACCGCACCGATGGTCGGCGTGGGCAGAATACCCGTGCCGTCAGTCTCATTGTAAAGCGAGACGTTGCCCGACACGATCGGCATATCCAATGCAGCAACCGCCGCGCCGATACCTTTGATCGCGCCGACAAGCTGGCCCATAATCTCGGGCTTTTCGGGGTTGCCGAAATTAAGGTTATCCGTTGTCGCCAAGGGGGTGGCCCCCACGGCACAAAGGTTGCGGTAAGCCTCGGCCACGGCTTGTTTGCCGCCCTCAAAAGGGTTGGCCATGACATAGCGCGGGGTCACATCGCTGGTGAAAGCCAGCAGTTTTGGCGTGCCATGCACCCGTACCACACCGGCGCCAAGGCCCGGCGCGCGCACGGTATCGGCCATGACCATGCTGTCATACTGCTCATAGACCCATGCTTTATGCGCATAGTTCGGGCTGCCGATCAGGGCACGCAGACCGTCCATTGGATCGATTTTAGGGATGTCGCCCAATGGCTTGGCAGCGGGTGTTTCCACCCACGGACGGTCATATTCCGGCGCCGAGGAGGCCAGTTTTGAAAGCGGCAGATCCGCCACAACATCATTGCCATGCAGGATCAGGAAGCGATCTTCTGGAATGGTTTCGCCGACAATGGCGAAATCGAGATCCCATTTCACAAAGACCTCCCGCGCCTCAGCCTCCAGTTCGGGGTTGAGGACCATCAGCATGCGTTCTTGCGATTCCGAGAGCATCATCTCGTAGGCGGTCATATTGGCTTCGCGCTGCGGCACATCGCTAAGTTGCAACTTGATGCCCAGCTTTCCCTTATCGCCCATCTCCACGGCAGAACATGTCAGGCCAGCGGCACCCATGTCCTGAATAGAGATCACGGCACCGGTCGCCATCAGCTCCAGACAGGCCTCAAGCAGACGTTTTTCGGTAAAGGGGTCGCCGACTTGAACCGTGGGGCGTTTTTCTTCAATTGTGTCGTCGAATTCGGCCGAGGCCATCGTGGCCCCGCCAACACCGTCACGCCCGGTTTTGGCCCCCAGATAGACGACAGGCATGCCCACGCCCGATGCGACCGAGTAAAAGATCTTATCAGCATCGGCCAGACCAGCGGCAAAGGCGTTCACAAGGCAGTTGCCGTTATAGCTGCTGTGGAAACGGACCTCACCGCCAATGGTAGGCACGCCAAAAGCGTTGCCATAGCTGCCAACGCCTTCGACCACGCCCTTGACCAGATGCGGGGTTTTGGGGTGCGAGGGCAGGCCAAAGCTGAGCGCATTCATCGCGGCGATCGGGCGGGCGCCCATGGTAAAGACATCGCGCAGGATGCCGCCGACGCCGGTCGCGGCCCCTTCATGCGGTTCGATATAGGAGGGGTGGTTGTGGCTTTCCATCTTGAAAATCACAGCCTGACCATCGCCGATATCGACAACGCCCGCATTCTCACCGGGGCCGCAAATCACCTGAGGTCCGGTGGTCGGCAGGGTGCGCAGCCATTTCTTGGACGACTTATAGGAGCAATGCTCATTCCACATGGCCGAAAAGATGCCAAGTTCGGTAAAGCTCGGCTCTCGTCCGATGATTTCCAGCAAGCGGTCATACTCATCAGGCTTGAGGCCGTGAGCGGCGATTAGTTCTGGCGTGATTGCGGGTTCGGTCATGGCAATTCCCCATCGGCTCATTGTTGCCGCGTCCATATGGCAAACTGCGGTCAAGGGGAAGTGCAAAGGGCGCGGGGGGCGCGTGATAAGCGCTATTTGCCAAAGGAAGAGCCGATTTCCTCGCTTGCCGAGCGGCGGCAGACAAAAAAAGGGCCGAGCTTACGCTCGGCCAAGTCCAACAGGGAGGTATGAAAGTAGCAAGAGCTAATCATTGCCGCTTCCATGATGATCAGATAGGCCCGCATCCGTCGTCGTGCAAGGGGGGTGGCTACCTGTGTGGCGAATGGCCGCTATGTGTTTATTGCATGGCTGGCGCGGCGCAAATATCCGCAAATTGCGGATCAACTCTTTACAAGTTCCAATTCGCGCTGCTGTTTGCGGTAGGCAAAAATCTCTTCGGTTACAAAGTCCCGGAATACAGCGACGCGCTTGGAGGTCCGCAGCTCTTCTGGATAGGCAAGAAATACCGGTACTTCGCCTGATTCGACCTCTGGTAGAACGCGAACGAGGTTAGGAAAGTCCTCGGTCAGGTAATCGGGCAGAACGCCAATACCCAGATGTGACAAAACCCCTTGCAATACCCCGAAATAGTTATTCACTGTCAACAGAGACGGGATGTCATAGGCCAGAATTTTCTGTGTCAGCGAGGCACCCGCAGCGACCTGCGCCGCAGCGGTATTCTGGCAGATCAGGCGATGTTGCGAGAAATCCTCGATCACGTCTATGGGTCCGGATTGCGCAAGATATTCCGGCGTCGCATAAAGCCGCATCCGGATATTCATCAACCGTCGCCGGATCAGATCGGCCTGATTGGGTTCCTTCATGCGGATGGCCACATCGGCCTCACGCATCGGCAGGTCCAGCACGCGCTCTTCAAGCATAAGGTGGATTTTCAGACCGGGGTATTTTGCATAGAGTTTGGGCAGGCGCGGGGCGAGCCAGAGCGTGCCAAAGCCGGTTGCCGTTGTGACGCGCAATTCCCCGAATATTTCATCCTCACTGTCGCGAATGCGCGCGGCAGTTGATTCGAGGCGTTTGACCATGGATTTGGTTGCGTCGAACAACAGCTCGCCTTGCTCGGTCAAGATCAACCCGCGCGCGTGGCGGTGAAAGAGGGTGACATCCAAGCTTTCTTCAAGAGATCTCACTTGCCGCGAGACAGCAGATTGTGACAGGTGGAGTACGTCACCAGCATGGGTCAGGCTGCCGGCATCGGCAACCGCATGAAATATTCTTAGCTTGTCCCAATCCATCTTGGTACTCTTCCTTATTTTGCGCAGAATACCACGACCTGCGTGAACTATCGACCGTCATTGGTGAATAAAGGTTTAATGTGGCAAATACTTTCTGCTTGGTAGGTCATAGTTTTTGACCTATATTGGGTGTATCAGCATTGTGGGAGGACGGCCATGGGCAAGCATGAAGTTTCATTGAATGATCGGCTGGATTTAACCAAATCGCCGGTGCTTATGAACGGAACACAGGCGCTGGTCCGATTGATGCTGATGCAAAAGGCGCGCGACAAGGCCGCAGGGCTGAATACCGCGGGCTTGGTTACGGGCTATCGCGGGTCGCCGCTTGGTGCGGTGGACCAGCAGATGATGCGCGCCGAAAAGCTGTTGCAGGCCGCCGACATTACCTTTCAGCCGGGTTTGAATGAGGATCTGGCCGCGACTGCGATCTGGGGTTCTCAGCAGGCAGAGCTGCGCGGGCAGGGCCGTTTTGACGGTGTGTTCGGCCTTTGGTACGGCAAAGGGCCGGGGGTGGATCGCTCTGGTGATGTGATGCGCCACGCCAACCTTGCGGGCACCTCACGCCATGGCGGCGTGATCATGGCCTTGGGCGATGATCATACGGGCGAAAGCTCCACCACCTGTCATCAATCGGAATGGGCGGCGGTGGATGCCTCTATTCCGGTGCTTTCTCCGGCGGGGGTGCAGGAAATTCTTGATTACGGATTGTACGCCTATGCTTTGTCACGGTTTTCGGGGCTTTGGACGGGTCTGAAACTGATGAAAGATACCGTCGAGGCGACGAGCGTGGTTGATGCGCGGCTTGATCGGATGCAGTTTGTGACGCCCGATTTTATGATGCCGCAAGGTGGGCTGAACATACGTCTTGCCGATCATTGGGTGCCGCAAGAAGAGCGCCTGGTGAACCACAAACGCTTTGCCGCCGAGGCGTTTTCGCGGGCCAACAGCATGGACCGCCGGGTTTGGGGCAAGCCGGGCGCGAAAATTGGGCTGGTGGCGGCGGGCAAGAATTGGCTGGATCTGGTTCATGCGCTGTCATTGCTGGGAATTGATGAGGCCGAGGCCGAGCGCCTTGGCATCACCACCTATAAGGTCGGGCAGCCTTGGCCGCTGGATATGCACAGCTTTCACGACTGGGCCGACGGGTTGGACCTGATCATCGTGGTCGAGGAGAAGCGCAAGCTGATCGAGGTGCAGATCAAGGAATCGATTTTCGATGACCGGCGCGGGCGGCGTGTCTGGGGCGGGCGCAAGGGTTCGCCTGAGGCTGAGGTGCTGTTTCCGGTGCCGATGTCGCTGGATCCGGTGATGATCGCGCGTAAGCTGGGCGGGATATTTGTCGACGAAGGACGCGGCACGGACAGGTTGAAGGACGCCCTGCAACGTCTTGATCAGGTAACGAAATCCGATAATGCAGAGGATATCGCCGCGCGTTTGCCCTATTTCTGTTCGGGCTGTCCTCATAACACCTCTACGCTTTTGCCGGAGGGGGCGCGTGCGGGGGGCGGCATCGGCTGTCATACCATGGCGCTCTGGATGGATCGCGGGACGTCGGGGCTGACGCAGATGGGCGGCGAGGGCATGTCCTGGGTTGGTGAGGCACCGTTTTCCAAGACCGAACATGTGTTCCAGAACCTTGGCGATGGCACCTATAACCACTCTGGTATCCTTGCCATTCGCGGGGCTTTGGCCGCAAAGACCAATATCACCTATAAAATCCTTTATAATGATGCGGTTGCCATGACCGGCGGTCAGGATAATGAGGGTGATCTCGACGCCTACCGTATCGTCGCAGAGGTGCAGGCCATGGGTGTGGAAAATATCGCAGTGGTCTATGATCCGAAAGAGGCGGTGAACCTGTCACTCTTTCCGTCTTCGGTGCAAAAATACACACGTGATGCGATCATCGAAGTGCAAGAGAAGTTTAGCAAGATCAAAGGTGTGTCGGTCATTGTTTATATCCAGACCTGTGCGGCCGAAAAGCGTCGTCGGCGCAAGCGGGGTCTGTTCCCCGATCCGGACAAGCGGGTGTTTATCAATACCGATATCTGCGAAGGCTGCGGCGATTGCGGGGTGCAGTCGAACTGTGTGTCAATCGTTCCGGTAGAAACCGAATTGGGGCGCAAGCGGGCGATTGATCAATCATCCTGTAACAAGGATTATTCATGTGTTTCAGGGTTTTGCCCGTCCTTCCTAACGTTAGAGGGGGCAAAGGTCAAAAAGGCCGCGACGGCGCAGATTGATCTGCCTGATTTGCCGGATCCCGCTCTGCCGCTCATTAAGGGGACCTATAACGTTGTGATCACTGGCGTTGGCGGCACCGGTGTGGTGACTGTGGGCGCGATCTTGGCGATGGCGGCGCATGTCGATGGCAAAGGTGCCGGTATGATGGAAATGGCGGGGCTGGCGCAAAAGGGCGGTGCGGTGCATATCCATTGCCGTCTTGCGGAAAACCCGGCCGATATCTCTGCCATCCGCGTGGCTGTTGGTGAGGCCGATGCCGTGATCGGCGGTGATTTGGTGGTCAGCGCGGGGGCCAAGACCCTTGGGCTGATGACATCGGGGCGCACGGGGGCTGTGGTTAATAGCCACGAGATCATCACCGGAGAGTTCACGAGAAATACAGAATTTATCATTCCTTCCGATAGGTTGCAGCTGTCTCTTGAGGCGCGATTAAAAGATCGTGTGGTCTTCTTTGATTCGACCGAACTGGCAAGAGCCACGCTTGGCGACAGCATTTATTCCAATATGTTGGTTTTCGGCGCCGCATGGCAGCGGGGCCTTATTCCGCTGCCACTGGAGGCGATAACTGCGGCGATTACCCTGAATGGTGCAGGACCGGAACGTAATTTACGGGCGTTTTCTTTGGGCCGTTGGGCTGTGGTTCATCCGGAAGAGGTTGCCAAAATTCTTGCCCCCCAGTCGCCCGAAGCCGTTGATCCCATCGCTTTCCGGCTTGCGCATCTTCACGCTTATGGGGATGCAGGGCGGGTTGCCAAGTTTGAAAACTTGTTGGCTCAGGCACCGGAACCCTTGCGGGGAAGCGTGGCAAAAGGGTATCATAAGCTGTTGGCAATCAAGGATGAATATGAGGTTGCGCGGTTGCATCTGGAAAGCATGGACCAAGCGCGCGCCGAGTTTGATGGCAATTTGAAGCCGACGTTCCATCTGGCGCCGCCCTTTATGCCGGGGCGCGATGCTTTGGGGCGGCCGAAAAAACGCGCTTTCGGGCCGTGGATTGTTCCCTTGTTCCGGATGTTGGTCGGGATGCGTCGCCTGCGTGGCAAGTGGTATGATCCCTTTGGTCGATCTGCTGAACGCCGTATTGAGCAGGCGCTGATTGCCGAATATGAAGCCGATATGCGTGAGATATTTGACAGTTTTGATCCTGAAAAGATACATATTGCCAATGCATTGGCCGAACTTCCTCTGACAATTCGTGGCTTTGGTCCTGTCAAACATGCAAATGCGGTGAAAGCCGCCGCGACCCGGGCGCAGTTGCTTGACGATTGGCGCAAGGGGGTGGATGGTCCTTTGCTGGCCGCAGAGTAATCCGGCTCTTTCACAACGCCACGCGCAGGCGTATGGTCGCCGGATTGGATCAACTCCAGACACGAGGGCGATTATATGGCGGTTGGGGTTTTCGACAGCGGGCTGGGCGGGTTGACGGTGCTGGATGCGCTGGTGAAACGCATGCCGGATCAGGCGTTTATATATTTGGGCGATAACGCGAATGCGCCCTATGGCACACGGACGTCTGAGGATATTTTCAATCTGACCTGTGCCGCGACGGAACGGCTGTGGGAAGAGGGCTGTGATCTGGTGGTTTTGGCCTGCAATACGGCCTCGGCGGCGGCGCTCAAACGGATGCAGGAAACATGGTTGCCCGCTGACAAACGGGTTTTGGGTGTTTTCGTGCCGATGATTGAGGCTGTGACCGAACGCCAATGGGGCGACAATTCCCCCCCGCGCGAGGTGGATGTAAAACACATCGCGCTTTTCGCAACCCCTGCCACCGTGGCCAGCCGCGCTTTTCAGCGCGAGCTTGCCTACCGTGCCATCGGTGTTGATGTCGAGGCACAGCCCTGCGGTGGCCTTGTTGACGCGCTGGAGCAAGGCGATGAAATGCTGGCGGAAGCGCTGGTGCGGTCACATGTTGAGGCCCTTATGCGACGGATGCCCCAACCTGATGCGGCGGTTCTTGGTTGTACGCATTTCCCCTTGGTGGAAAAGACCTTTGCCGAAGTTTTGGGACCAAGCGTGAAAGTGTTCTCGCAGCCCGATCTGGTTGCCGCCGCCCTGTCGGATTATCTGGAACGACATCCGGGCATGCGCGGGGCCGGAAAGGTTTCCCGTTTCCTGACCACTGGCGATCCGGCGCGGGTCGGGAATAAGGCCACACAATTCTTGCGTCGTAAAATTAGTTTTGAAGCGGCCTGAAGCCTGCTACCATACGCCCCATGTCCCGATGCGCCTAATGTGGTAAGCTTAGGGGTGAACGCATACACAGTGGTGGTACGATATGAAGAGCCTGAAAAAGAAACGCCGGATTCAAGTTATTCTGTTGGCTTTTATAGCGCTGGGTCTTTCTACGGGCCTTATTGGCTATGCGATGCGGGATGGAATCAATTTCTTTCGCGCCCCTGCACAGGTGGTGTCTGACCCGCCGGCGGCCACGGAAACCTTTCGTCTGGGGGGATTGGTTGAAGAAAATTCACTTACCCGCGGACAGGGCGAGACCATCACCTTTCGCGTGACGGATGGGGCTGCGACGGTGCCCGTTGCCTTCACTGGTATCTTGCCGGATCTTTTCGCCGAGAATCAGGGGATGATCGGGACCGGGAAATTGGTAGAGGGCGTGTTTGTTGCCAGCGAAATTCTGGCCAAACATGATGAAACCTATATGCCCAAAGAGGTTATAGACGCGTTGAAAGATCAGGGCGTTTATCAGGCACCGAGCGGTTAATTTCCGCGCTGTTAAGCGTTGCTAACACAATCTGAGCCTCATGCCGGGGAATATACTCCGGCACGGAGGCAAGATTATGCAGAAATTTCTCAAAATATACCGTTCGGGTATGCCCGTTGATTGCGTCGGCGGGGTGGCAGTATGGCGCTGATGCCTAGTCTTTTTAGCGGGGCGGCTGCTGCGTCGATTCTGGGACAGGCCGCAAGGGGTGTGTCAGAGATGCTTAGCTCCTCGGGCAGGCAGTCGGGTGGGTCGCAGGAGGTCTATGCCGATCCCGGCTTTGGCTGGTTTGACCGGATGGTCAACGGGTTGAACCGCTTGCCGCGCCCGTTTTTGGCCTTTGGCACCTTGGGGCTGTTTGTCTATGCCATGGTCGAGCCGGAGAGTTTTGGTAAGCGGATGGTGGGGCTCAACCTTGTGCCAGACCCGCTTTGGTGGCTTTTGGGGGCCGTGGTCGGTTTCTATTTCGGCGCCCGTGAGGCCTATTATTTCCGCCGTGCGAGGCCGGTTGGCGCGCCGCCTCAAGATGTGGCCGCGCCACCGCTGGATCTCCAGGACAAAGGCTGATCCGCACTTTTGCTGGATGAAAAACATGCTCTGCCCTGCCATGAGGTGCGGCAGGGCATTGACCAAGGGCTTCCCCTCTGGCATCCCATCAGGGATCCAAAGGACGGAACCGATGAACCTTTTTTCTGATATTCGCACGCTGGTCATTAGCGAGATTGAGGCAATGATGGCGGTGGGCGATCTGCCTGCCGGGCTGGAGCTGGGCGCCGTTGCCGTCGAGCCACCGCGCGATGCAACCCACGGCGATATGGCCACCAATGCCGCGATGGTTCTGGCAAAACCTGCCAAGCTGCCGCCGCGCGCGATTGCCGAAAAACTTGCTGCACGGCTGGCGGCTGACGGGCGGATTGCCGATGTGCAAGTCGCGGGGCCGGGGTTCTTGAACCTGACACTGGTGCCTTCGGTCTGGGCGGGGCTGCTGACCTCGGCACTGAAATCCGGTGATGCCTTTGGCCGTGCCGCGATCGGGGCGGGGATCAAGGTCAATGTGGAATTTGTCTCGGCCAATCCGACCGGCCCGATGCATGTGGGCCATGTGCGCGGCGCTGTCTTTGGCGATGCGCTGGCACGGCTTTTGGCCTTTGCGGGCTATGATGTGACCCGTGAATATTACATCAACGATGGCGGCGCGCAGGTTGATGTGCTGGCCCGCTCGGCCTTTGAGCGCTACCGCGAAGCCTTGGGGCAAGAGCCCGAAATCCGCGAAGGTCTTTACCCCGGTGACTACCTGATTCCGGTGGGTGAGGCGATGAAGGCCAAATGGGGCGACAGCCTTTTGGGCCAACCCGAAGAGGTCTGGCTGCAAGATGTGCGGTTGTTCGCGACCGAGATGATGATGCAGATGATCCGCGATGATCTGGCGCTGTTGGGCGTTGAGATGGATGTCTATTCATCAGAAAAAGCTCTGTATGGCACCGGCCAGATCGAGGCTGCGATCAACACCCTGCGCGAGATGGGCCTGATTTATGAAGGTACGCTGGAGCCGCCAAAGGGCAAGCTGCCCGAAGATTGGGAAGCACGTGAGCAGACCTTGTTCCGCTCTACCGCGCATGGCGATGATGTGGACCGTCCGGTGATGAAATCGGATGGGGCATGGACCTATTTCGCGCCCGATATTGCTTATCATTACAACAAGGTACAGCGCGGCTTTGACCAGCTGATCGATATTTTCGGTGCCGATCACGGTGGTTATGTCAAGCGGATGAAGGCGGCGGTCTCGGCGCTCTCGGGCGGGCGTGTGCCGCTGGATATCAAGCTGGTTCAGCTGGTGAAACTCTGGAAAGACGGCGAGCCCTTCAAGATGTCCAAACGTGCGGGCACCTTTGTTACCCTGCGCGATGTGGTGGAACAGGTCGGCCCCGATGTGACCCGGTTTGTGATGCTGACCCGCAAGAACGACGCCCCGCTTGATTTCGATTTCGCCAAGGTGATGGAGCAATCCAAGGACAATCCGGTGTTCTACGTGCAATATGCCAATGCACGGATCAACTCGGTGATGCGCAAGGCACAGGCGACGGGGATCGATGTGTCGGATGCGACACTGGCGGGTCTGGATCTGGGCGGGCTGTCCCATCCGGCCGAAATTGCCATGGCCAAGAAGATCGCGGAATGGCCGCGTCTGGTGGAAATTGCCGCCCGTGGAAATGAGCCGCACCGCGTTGCCTTCTATCTCTATGATCTTGCTGCGGATCTGCATGGATTGTGGAATCGCGCCAAGGATGAGCCGGATTTGCGCTTCATTCAGGACGATCCTGCAACAACTCAGTCTAAAATTGCACTCGCACGGGCCACGGGCGTTGTGATTTCTGCGGGTCTCGCTATTTTGGGCGTCACTCCGGTTGAGGAAATGCGCTGACAAAAGCGTCCCTGCCGGTGTGAAACAGGCAAGACAGCGGGGCAACTGACGCCCCCGCAGTGAGGCAAGAGCATGGCAGACGTAGAATTCGACGGGTTCGATGGTGAATTTGGCACCCCGAATGGCATGGGCGCGCGAACGGCGCGGCTGATTGGCATTGCGGGGGCGGCAACCTCTATCGCTTTGGTTATAGGGCTTGGATATTGGGGTTACCGCCTTGCGGTGCGCGATATGACCGGTATTCCGGTGGTGCGTGCAATGGAAGGCCCGATGCGGGTGGCACCTGAGGATCCGGGCGGCGTTATAGCCAGCAATCAGGGGCTTTCGGTGAATGCTGTGGCCGAGGATGGTGGTATTTCTGCCCCGGCGGACCGTCTGATCCTTGCCCCCGAGCCGGTTGGCCTGACCGAGGATGACACCACATTGGCTGCGGCAACCGGCGCAGAGCAGCCTGCGGATGAGGGCATAACCTTAGACGCCGATACGGATATCAACGCTTTGGCTGACAGGCTTGCTGCGGGATCGGTGGCCTTGTCTGCCGATACAGCCACCCCTACAGAGGTCGCGCCGGAACCGGCATTCCAGTTGCCAAAAGGGGCATTGGCCCAGTCGCCACGCCCGCGTGCGCGGCCGTCAAATGTTGTAACCTTGGCAAGTGCCCCCGTTGTAACAGAAGTTTCCGGAGAAGATCTGGCATCGGGGACACGCTTGGTACAGCTTGGCGCCTTTGACAGTGTCGAGATTGCGCGCAAGGAATGGGATCGTCTCGCTGGAAGGTTCGCTGATTTGCTGGCGGGGAAAACCCGTATCGTACAAGCGGCGAAAAGTGGCGGGCGCACATTCTACCGCCTGCGGGCCGCAGGTTTTGACAATGAGGCAGATTCGCGTCGTTTCTGTTCTGCCTTGGTGGCCGAACGCGCTGCTTGCATCCCTGTAGCTGTGCGATGACAACGGGCGCGACCGTCCTCGGCTGTGCGGGCACCACTCTTTTGCCCGAGGAAGCGGCGTTTTTTCGCAAGGCAGACCCTTGGGGGTTTATCCTTTTTGCTCGTAATGTCTTGGATCCGGCGCAGTTGCGCCGTCTGACGGCTGAGTTGCGGGAGGCCGTGGGCCGGGATGCGCCGGTGTTTGTCGATCAGGAAGGTGGGCGGGTGCAGCGGTTACGCGCGCCGCATTGGTCGGAATGGCTGGCCCCACTGGACATGGTGCAAATGGCGATGGCCGCAGCAGAACCGGGGCAGGAGGAGGCCACTGCCTGCCGCGCAATGGCGCTGCGCTATCGCTTGATCGCCGCTGAATTGCGCGGCGTGGGGATTGATGTGAATTGCGCGCCTTGTCTTGATGTTGCCTCGGCCGAGACGCACGCATTTTTGCGCAACCGTTGCTTTGCCGAAGATCCCGCGCTGGTGGCCGCTTTGGGGCGTGCTGCGGCGGATGGGCATTTGGCGGGCGGTGTTTTGCCGGTGATCAAACATATGCCAGGCCATGGGCGTGCCAATCTTGACAGCCATAAGGCCTTGCCCCGCGTCTCTGCCCCGCGAGAGGTGCTGGAGAGCCATGATTTCGTCCCCTTCCGCGCATTGCGTGACCTGCCGATCGCGATGACGGCGCATATCATCTATGACGCGATTGATGGTGAAAATCCGGCGACGACCTCTCCCGTGATGTTGGAATTGATGCGGCGTGAGATCGGTTTTGAGGGGCTGCTGGTTTCGGATGACCTGTCGATGAATGCACTGGCGGGCAGCCTCGGGGATCGGGCGGCGGCGGCCATTGCCGCGGGTGTCGATATCGCACTGCATTGCAACGGCGATATGGCCGAGATGGCGCAGGTGGTCGAGGCTGCAGGGGTATTGACACCCGCCGCGCGCGCCCGTTGTGACGCGGCGCTTGCGCTGCGGATTGAGCCGCAAACAGTCGATATCGCGGCCTTGCGTGCCGATCTTTCCGGTCTTGTGAACGGATAGCGCATGACGCAGGACGCGACAGAGGAACAGCAAAGCGTTGCCAACCGCTTGGCCGCAGAGGCCTTGATCGTCGATGTCGACGGTTTTGAAGGCCCGCTTGACCTACTGCTCAGCCTGTCACGCACGCAAAAGGTCGATCTGCGCCGGGTTTCGGTGTTGCAACTGGCCGAGCAGTACCTGATGTTCTTCAACAAAGCCAGTGCCTTGCGGATCGAACTTGCCGCGGATTATCTGGTTATGGCGGCTTGGCTTGCCTATCTCAAATCCCGTCTTTTGCTGCCCCCTGATCCCAGTGATGAAGGCCCCAGCGCCGAAGATCTCGCCGCCCATCTGGCCTTTCAGCTGGAACGTCTGCAAGCGATGCGCGAGGCGGCTGCCCAGCTTATGGCCCGCGATCAAAAGGGGCGGGATTTCTTTGTGCGCGGCTTGCCCGAAGATGTGACGCGCCGCAAACAGATCAACTATTCCGCCAGTCTGATGGACCTTATGCAGGCCTATTCCCGTATTCGGACCCGCGATGATTTCCGCCCCTTTGTCATGGACCGTAACAATGTGTTCACGATGGAGGAGGCATTGGACCGGCTGCGCGGCCTGCTGGGCTATGCGGGCGAATGGACAGATTTGACCAGCTGGCTGCCGACCGGATGGGAGACGAGCGCCACGCGCCGCCGTTCGGCCACCGCTGCGCATTTTGCCGCCATTCTGGAACTGGCAAAAGGCGGGCAGCTTGAAATCCGGCAGGGAGAGACCTTCGCACCGATCCAGGTCCGCAAACGTGATGGGGGGCAACCATGACCGAGAACGACAGCCTTTTCGCAACCCCGCCACTGGCCGAGCAAGAGCGCATGGTCGAGGCGATCCTGTTTGCCAGCGCCGAACCCTTATCGCTGGCCGAGATCTCTGCGCGGCTGCCGCATGGCACTGACGGGGCAGAGGCCTTGGCAAGCCTGCGCCGTCGCTATGAGGGGCGCGGTGTCCATCTGGTAAAGGTCGGTGATGCCTATGCGTTTCGCACCGCCCCCGATCTGGGCCATCTGATGTATCAAGAACGGGTAGAGACGCGTAAACTCTCGCGTGCCGCGATCGAAACCCTTGCGATTATCGCCTATCACCAACCCGCCACCCGCGCCGAGATTGAGGAAATCCGCGGCGTGGCCGTGTCTCGCGGTACGGTTGATCAGTTGATCGAACTGGAGTGGGTGCGTTTTGGCCGCAGACGGATGACGCCGGGCCGCCCGGTGACATTCGTGGTAACAGAACAGTTCCTCGATCACTTCGGGCTTGAATCCGCGCGTGACCTGCCGGGGCTCAAGGAGCTGCGCGCCGCCGGATTGCTCGACAATCGCCCCGGTTTCGTCACATCCCCGGTGCAGGATGAAGATGAGGACACCCCCGAGGGGCAAAGCGAGTTATTCGAGGATTGAGCCAATGCAGGAGATCACCCTGCGCTTGGACTGTTGGGGGCGATCAGGCGGGCATCTGAAAATGTTTTGAGAGCTTAAGCCCCTGGCCCTGATAGTTGGAGGCGATGCCGCTGCCATAGAGCGCTTGCGGTCGTGCCGCCATCCGCTCATAGACCAGACGCCCGACGACCTGCCCATGCTCCAGCACAAAGGGTGCCTCGTGACAGCGTACCTCCAGCACGCCGCGTGATCCTGCACCGCCCGCCTCTGCCCAGCCGAAACCGGGATCAAAGAAGCCGGCGTAATGCACACGAAACTCCCCCACCATGGCAAGATAGGGGGCCATCTCGGCGGCGTAATCGGGCGGGATGGTTACGGCTTCGCGGCTGACGAGGATATAGAACGCGCCGGGATCAAGGATGATATGGCCATCGCGACTGCGCACATCCTCCCAGAAATCGCGGGCGGGGTAATGGCCAATCCGGTCCAGATCGATCACACCGGTATGTGGCTTGGCGCGAAAGCCGACCAGATCATCCGTACCCGCCTGCAAATCAACCGAAAAGCCAAGCCCTTCGGAAATCATCGCAGGCCCCGACACCAGGGGAGAGGCCTGATGCAGGGCCGAAAGCGCGCTATCATCCAGAACGGCTTGGCCCGCGCGAAAGCGGATCTGGTTCAGGCGCATGCCGGGGCGAACCAAAACGGAAAAGCTGCGCGGGCAGACCTCGGCATAAAGCGGGCCTTTATATCCGGGTGCGATGCGGTCAAACTCGACCCCGCCATCGGTGATGGTCCGCGTCAAAAGATCCAGCCGCCCGGTTGAGGATTTGGCGTTGGCCACCGCCGTCAGATCCGCAGGCAGGGCCAGATGTTCCATCAAGGGGATGACATAGACGCAGCCCTTTTCCAGCACCGCCCCCCCCGATAAATCAACGCGGTGCATCTCGAATTCAGCGATCCGTTCAGCCACGGTGCGGCCATGCCCTGCAAGAAAAGAGGCGCGCACCCGGTAAGCGACCATGCCCAAACGCAAATCGAGGCTGGCGGGTTGAATTTGATCTTGTTGCAGGGCGGGGCTGGCAGAGATTGCGCCCGTATCGATCAGGCCGAGCAGGCTTTGTGAGGGTAGAACTCCGGTCATCATCAACTCCTTTGCGCGCCTGCCTATGCCGGATACGAAACCGCCCGCGCCTGTCTGGAACAGGGCGGGCGGTATTCGAGAATGGTCGGGCTAGCGAGATTCGAACTCACGACCTTCCGTCCCCCAGACGGACGCGCTACCATGCTGCGCCATAGCCCGATACAGTGGCTTTCATAGTGATATTTAGGGCAGGGGCAAGCACGAAAACACCATTTTGTTGAAATTAGCGTCGTGGCACGCGACCGAGATCACCAACACGATTGCGTAAGGCCTTCAACCGTTGAAAAATTGCCGCCGCTTCTGCTGTTTTCCCGACAAAGGCATCTTTACGCACCCTGCGAAGATCTGTGGCAAGCCAGTGGGTGTGGATCTCTGCCGTTTCTGGAAAGGGTGGGGGCAGGGGGCGTGGCGTGTCTTTTGCGGTGACCTCAATTTCTTGTGAGGCTTGCGTAGCCTCCGCGGCCTTGCTGTCGGCGGCTGCCGGTCTTAGCGGCTCGGGGAAGGGAAGCTCGGGGGCGCTTGATGCCTCTTTCACCACTGTAGGCTCTGGCGCGGGGTCCTGCATAGTTTCCGGGGCTGTTTCAGCCGGTTGCGGAAACAAGGGGATCGGCGCCGAGGATTTAACCGGCGTTGCATCGATAACATCGGCAAGGAAATCGGCTTCCTCATCCTCAGCGATGCCGGAGACATAGCGCACACCTTGTTCCCGAAGCACCTTCTGAACCCCGCGAATCGTCAGCCCCTCGTCATGGAGCAACCGACGAATGCCTGACAAAAGCGCCAAATCCTCGGGGCGGTAATAGCGCCGTCCCCCGGCACGTTTGACCGGCTTGATCTGTGGAAAGCGGCTTTCCCAAAAACGCAAGACATGCGCGGGGGTTTCCAATATTTCGGCCACTTCGCTGATTGTGCGAAAGGCATCCGGCGATTTCGTCATCGGTCTTCCTTAGGATTCAGATCTTGCCACCGGCCGCAACGCGATCTTTCATCAGATGCGAAGGGCGGAAGGTCAAGACGCGGCGGGGGCTGATTGGCACCTCATCCCCGGTTTTGGGGTTGCGGCCAATGCGGGCCGTCTTGTCACGAATCGAGAATGTCCCGAACGAAGAGATTTTTACGGTCTCACCTGCGGCCAATGCGTCCGAGATATGAAGCAACACGCTTTCAACCAGACTGGCAGATTCGTTGCGCGACAGGCCAACCTCACGAAACACGGCCTCGCTCAGGTCCATACGCGTTAGAGTTTTTTCAGTCATGACACATCCCCCGAAGTTTTGCAAAAAGGATGCGTGTTTTAAAAAGCCAAGTCAATATCAAAGGCTTGTGCGGTGCAGTTGCAGGCTACATTCGTGTAAACAAGCGGATTACCAGCGCAGAACTGCCGATCCCCACGCGAGACCGCCGCCGATCGCCTCAACCACCAGCAAATCGCCTGTCTTGATCTGGCCGCGCTGATGCCCGACCGAAAGCGCAAGCGGGATAGAGGCCGCAGAAGTATTGCCATGGTCCTGCAAGGTCACCACAACGCGCTCCATAGGCACATCCATGCGCGCGGCGGTGGCGGCGATGATGCGCAGATTGGCCTGATGGGGGACGATCCAATCAACATCCTGTCCGCTTAGCCCGATTTTGGCAAGCGCGGTTTCGGCGGTTGATGCAAGCTTTTCAACGGCTTGGCGAAAAAGCTGATTGCCCTGCATCCGCAGCTTGCCCGATTCGCCTGTGGTCGAAACTCCGCCGTCGACATAGAGCATCTCGCGGTAGCGCCCGTCGGAGTTCAGATCGGATGACAAAACGCCACGGTCAGAAACCTTTCCGGTTCCTTCCTCGGCCGCAAGAACCAACGCGCCGGCACCATCGCCAAACAGCACACAGGTGGAGCGATCCGACCAATCCATGATCCGGCTAAAGGTCTCGGCCCCGATCACCAGAATGCGCTGTGCCTGGCCCGATAGGATCATCGCATTCGCCGTCGTGAGGGCAAAGACAAACCCCGCACAGACCGCCTGCACATCAAAGGCGAACCCGTGGTTCATGCCCAGTTTGCCCTGCACCATCGTGGCGACAGAAGGGAAAGTCAGATCGGGCGTAGAGGTGGCAAGGATAATCGCATCAATATCATCCACCGACAGCCCGGCGTGTTCCAGCGCCTTGACCGCCGCCTTATGCGCCATATCAGAGGTGGTTTCCCCCTCGGCGGCAAAGTGGCGGCGCTCTATCCCCGAGCGGGTGCGGATCCATTCGTCGGATGTTGCCAGCGTTGCCTCAAATTCCGAATTGGGAACCACGCGTTCCGGCAAATAATGCCCGACGCCTTTTACAACGGCTCTTAACGTCATATGTCCCCACTCTCACCAAGGTCTCGGGCCTCATCCTGCCTTGCCTGCCCTGCAGATGCAACGCGTGCGGCAAGTCTTTCGTTGAAACCTGATTTGGCAAGATCGAAGGCCAGTTTGATTGCAGCCGATACACCGGTTGCATCTGCCGATCCGTGGGATTTTACGACGGTGCCATTCAGGCCCAGAAAAACGCCACCGTTCACGCGGCGCGGGTCCATCCGTTTTTGCAAACGCCGCAGCGCACCGATGGCAAAAACCGCAGCGATTTTTGTCAGAAAACTGCCAGTAAAGGCTTCGCGCATGAAATCTGCAAGCAGCTTGGCCGTACCCTCACCGGTCTTTAGCGCGACATTGCCGCTGAAGCCGTCGGTTACGATAACATCCACGCGCTCGCCGGGAATGTCGCCGCCCTCAACAAAGCCGACAAAATCGAAATCGCCAACAGCCGCCACCGCGGGCATCATCTCATAGGCTTGTTTAAGCTCTGGCCGGCCTTTGTTTTCCTCGGTCCCGACATTGAGCAAGCCTACGCGCGGCCGCATCAGGTTCAACCCGTTGCGGGCATAAGATGCGCCCATCGTGGCAAATTGTACAAGATCTTCGGGGTCAGCTTTGACATCGGCGCCGACATCCAGCATCACATTGAACCCGCCCGCATTGCGGGACGGCCAAAGGCAGGCGATCGCAGGCCGGTTTACGCCAGGAAGTTTGCGCAGCCGGACCATGGAAATGGCCATCAGCGCGCCGGTATTGCCGCAAGACACCGCCACGGTTGCCTCGCCCTGCTTCACGCTTTCGATACAAGACCACATAGAGGTGCCTTGACCGTTACGCATTGCCTGACTGGGCTTGTCTTCCATCGAGATGATTCGTGCGGCGTGGCGCAACACACAGCGCCCCGAAAGCTCGGGGTGTTTGGCGACCAAAGGTGCCAGAACCGCCTCATCCCCATGCAGGATGAACGCGATGCGTGGATTTTTATGTGCCGAAAGGACAAGGCCCGCGACAACAGAGGCGGGACCGCGGTCACCGCCCATGGCGTCAACGGAAATAACAATTTGCCCCGCAGTCTGCCCGTCAGGACCCTGTTCGGCCTCTGCCGGGATGTCGGGGCTAATCGTCATGCCTCAGAACAATGACAGACGGCTTACGCCGCGTCCTCGTCCAGATCGATCTCTTCGGCCGATGCGACGACTTCGCGTGCATCGTAATGGCCACAGGCACCACAAACATGGTGAGGGCGCTTCAACTCACCGCAGTTTGCGCATTCGGCAGGGTTTGCCGCGACCAATGCGTCGTGGGAACGGCGCATGTTGCGACGGGATTTGGTAACTTTGTTCTGCTGGACAGCCATGTCACAACCTCGGTCTTTAGAGGGCAATGCCCTGATTTTCTTTGGGGATCTGGCACTGTCCCAAAGTGTTGGGTGTGCGTGAACCACTCTCAATATCTCGAAGCGCGGAACATACTGCGATTCTGTCCGCGCGCAAGTCCTTTCTTGTCATGCCATGCAGGCAGGCTCAAGCTTCGTTTTCGTCGTCATCGTCATTATCGGGCTCTTTGCCCTGCTCCAGCTTGGCTTTCAGCCCCGCAAGCCCGGCAAAAGGTTTAAGATCGCCGTCGCGCAGGGGTGTTGTGCCGGGGGCTGCGAATTGCGCATCCTCAAGAACGGCACCCGGCGCGCGGGGAAAAGCGGGCAGGGCAAGCGAGAGCGCCTCAACCGTGACATGGCCCAGATCGATCACCTCGCCCAAAGCCTCCATGCTGTCATCTTCGGGCATTTGCATCTCTTCGCCCTCGGTCTCTTTCCAGTCGGCTAGAAAGACGCGCAGCACCTCTTCCTTGATCTCGGTGACGACAGGGGCAAGGGTGATGGAACAGGCCTGTTCGGCGCTTGCCTCCAGCATTGCATGCAAGGTGAAATCATGCCGCCCTTTTGGCCGGATCTCACCGGTCAGGCGCAGCTTGGCGATGGCGTTGATCCCGAGGTATTGCGCGATCTGCGCCCGCATCGCGGCATCCGGTGCCAGATCGAAACGGTTCGGCTTGCGATTGGACAGGCCCGCCACGCGCAGTTCTTCGCTAAACGGGATCGGGGCAATCCGGTAGTCGGGCCGGGAATCGGGGCGCTTGTCATTGTTTTGTGTCATCATGTCTCTTTCGGTTTACCATGTCAGGGGGGCAAAGCCGCCGGCAGGTTGCGTTCCTTTCTTGAACAAAAGCCCATCCTTCTGTAAGCCAAGGGGAACGCCGGAATTCCGGATCGGGATACGGGGCTTCGCCCCTATAGGCAAGAGGGTGCGATGGAAGTGCAGGCAAGCAAGGTGAAGGCGCGGCTAAACGGGTTGCTCATGGCGGGATCGATTCTGGTGCTGTCTGCCTGTTCCGCGATTTACCGCGATCATGGTTATGTGCCGATGGATGCCGAACTGGAGTCGGTTCAGGTCGGTGCCTCAAGCCGTGAGGATGTGGCCGAGATGGTTGGCCGCCCTTCTGCTGCGGGGCTGCTGGATGACAGCGGTTGGTACTACGTTCAAAGCAGGTTCAAACATGTCGGTCCTATGAAGCCCGAGGAGATTGACCGGCAGGTCGTTGCGATCAGCTTCAACCAAAGCGGTATCGTTGAGAATGTCGAACGCTTTGGCCTGGCCGAAGGGCGTGTGGTGCCCTTGTCGCGCCGTGTGACCGAGACAAATATCAAAGGGATCAGCTTCTTGCGTCAGCTCTTTAGCAACGTAGGCCGTGTGCAGGCCGGTGATTTCCTGGGTGAGTAAACCCACAGCCGGATATTGAACAAAGGAAGATGCGGTGGGGCAGCTGCGCAAGGGGCGCTATTTGGTCCGCGAAGCGGCGGGGCCAGATGATCTGGACCGTGTCCTTGCATTACGCGCGCTCTGTTTCCGGCCCTCGGATCAAGACAATTTCGACCAACGCTGCACCCATGTTCTGGTTGAGGATACGGGCACTGACACTCTGGTTTGTTGTTTCCGGATGCTGTCGATGGCAGCCAGCGATATATCGCACAGCTATTCTGCGCAGTTTTATGACCTGAAACGACTCGCTCTTTATCAGGGGCCTTTGCTGGAACTGGGCCGCTTTTGCATCCACCCGATGCGCCATGACCCGGATATATTGCGGGTAGCCTGGGCGTGGCTTACGGCGCGGGTTGATGCGGAAGGGATCGCGGTCTTGTTTGGCTGCACCTCTTTTACGGGGGCGGTGGCAGAACCGCATCTGGATGCTTTCGCCTATCTAAACACTACACATCAAGCGCCGCCCCAATGGCGGCCCGGTGTCAAAGCGGGCGAGGTGTTTGATTTCGCTTTGGGACTGGAGGGGCGCGGGCAGAATGCCCTGCAAGTCAGGGCAACGATGCCGCCTTTATTGCGCAGCTATCTGGCGATGGGGGGCTGGGTCAGCGATCATGCTGTCTTTGATCGGGATCTGGACCGGATGCATGTGTTTACCGCAGTAGAGATCGCGGCGATCCCGCCCGTGCGCGCCAATTTGCTGCGCGCATGGACCAAGGACGGGACTGAAGGGCAAGTTCCTTAACGGTTCCTCAGGCGGGATAATCCAATTCATCCCTTAGCAGGCTGCTGAAGAAGTCTGCGGGGCGGAACGGTTTCCCTTGCGGAGGCTGTCGGCATTCCGTGTTGCGCCGTTCCATGTTGCAAGCATGCGTGCCCTGATACCGTATGTCATGTTATGCCGCCAGCAGCCGTGGAAGTCGGGCCAGATTGTTGGCGGCCATCGTCAGGATGAAGCGGGATCGCACCCGTTCGACGCCGCGATAGACGGTCTGGGCCATTCCGCCGACAGTCTTGGCCCAGCCGAAGGCCTCCTCGATCCGCTTGCGGTGCTTGATCGAAAGGGCATAGCCCTCGTGCCGGGTGGTGCGGCCGTCGATCGCTGAATGTCGTGACTTCTGCGCGACGTGGGGCGTGACACACGACTGGCGCAGGTCGGCGACGAACTCGGCCGCGTCGAACCCCTTGTCGGCCCCGAGCGTCAAACGTCGGGTCGACCCGGGGGAATGGCGGTGGATCATGTTCAATGCTGCGCGCCGTTCGGCATGGCCGTCCGCCTGGGTCAGGTCACCCTGCACGATCAGACCATTACGGTTCTCCATCAGCGCATGCCCGATGAAGCACAGCATCGCCCCGGTGCCGGGAGACTTCTTGTAGAGGCGCGCCTCCGGGTCGGTCGTCGAGGCATGGGTAGCGTTGGAACGCCTCTCGCCCCGGAAATCGACTTCGGGGTTGCGGTTCTGGCGAGCGGGGCGGGGCATCGGGATGGTCTCGGATTGGGTTTGTTCGGCTTGATTGTCAGAGGCGGTGTCGGGTCCGGGCAGATCACCTGGCCCTTCATCGTCGGGCGGCGTGCTCATCGGTTTTGGCTGGAAACTCTTCATCGAGGCCCAAGCTTTGACCAGCGTGCCATCGACCGAGAAATGCTCGTCCGACAACAGCGGCGCCACTTCGCGATGCGCCAGGATCGCCGTCATCACCTTGCGCGACATCTCGGTGCTCAGCAGCCGGTCGCGGTTCTTGGTGAAGACCGTCGGGACCCAGACGGGATCGTCGATGCCGAGGCCCACGAACCAGCGGAACATCAGGTATACTGCATCTGTTCCATCAACTGCCGCTCCGAGCGGACCGAAAACAGGATCTGGATCAGGCTCGCCCGGATCAACCGTTCCGGCGCGATCGAGGGGCGCCCAAAATCGGTGTAGAGCGCCTCGAACTCGGCATCGAGACTGGCCAGCGCCTCGTTGACCACCCGCCGGATCTTGCGCAGCGGGTGCCGCGCAGGGATGCGCTCTTCAAGATCGACATAGCTGAACAGCGACCCGCTCGTCTCGTCCGTCCCGCGCATCATCACCTCCACCCTTGTCGTGCAAAGAGTGAATCATGTTCCTAACACCGGGTCGAGGGCTGACTTCTTCAGCTGCCTGCTAGATAGAGGCCCAGTCACGAAAGATAGCCTGTTTTGGTAGATTCTGCTTTGTGCTGTCTGGCGTTTGCGGGGCGGGCGTTTGCAGGGTGGGCGTGCCGTTTGACAGGGTCGTGTTCGAGGGGGTCGACATTGATCATTCCATCTGTGACGGTTGCCTTGCGACAACCAGATCATTAAAGTTTTCCTGAAATTGCTACATTGATGGGGCGGCAATATGGCAGGATCCGGGCGATCTAGGGATGGAATGGCGACGCAGCAAGGGGATCGCAGGGCCTGTGGGCGAATTCCGCCGAAAGCGCAGTGAAACCGGCCGATATCAGCCGGTCCCGGTGACGTTACTGTAACAATACGCAATCAGGCAACGGTCAGCATACGTCTTAACCCGCTGTTGTCCTTGATCAGATCCACAAGTGTCAGGCGATCAAGCGAGGCGTAAAAGGCCTCTAGTGCTGTGCCAAAGGCGAATTTCAAGCGGCAGGCATCCACAAGAGGGCAGTTGGCAGCCGCGAGGGGATCGGTTTCCATGCATTGGGTAAAGGGCACCGAGGCCTCAAAACAGCGCACAACCTCACCCACGCGGATTGAGGCCGGTGGGCGGCTCAACTTCAGTCCGCCGCTCCGGCCACGCACGGTAGTAATAAACCCTGCCTGTGCCAGTTTGTGAATGACCTGTGCCAAATGGTTTTCCGAGGCGTCACAGCTTTTTGCGACCTCTTGCTTGCGTACGACCTGCCCTTCATTCACCGCACAATGCATCAACGTTCGCATGGCAAGATTGGTTCGTACTGTCAGTCTCATGCGCTCCGCCCCTCACTAATTTTTTTGAGGTTAGGCAGGCAATAAAGCCGTGACAATGATCTAGATCAGATCGAATTTACAGCCATAGCGTGAACTGTCCCGGGCAGGCTTGCAGGGCCAGATAATATGCGCGTAAAACAGGGGCCAACCGTCCTATCACATAATTCACGGACAGGAGCCGCCGATGATCCGCACGATCCCCGTCACCCCTTTTGAGGGTCAGAAGCCCGGCACCTCCGGCCTGCGCAAGAAAACCCGCGTTTTCATGCAGCCGCATTATCTGGAGTGTTTTGTTCAGGCGATTTTCGAATCGGTCGGCGGGGTTGCGGGTAAGACGCTTGTGATTGGCGGCGATGGGCGGTTTTATAATGACCGCGCGGTTCAGATCATTCTGGCGATGGCGGCGGGGCAAGGGGCCGTGCGGGCGATCGTGGGGCAAGGCGGGCTTTTGTCCACGCCTGCGGCAAGCCATTTGATTCGGCTGAATAAAACTGACGGCGGCATCATCCTTTCGGCCAGCCATAATCCGGGCGGCGAGGACGCGGACTTCGGCATCAAGTTCAATATGCCCAACGGCGGCCCGGCACCTGAATCCGTGACCGAGGCGATGTATGCCGCCACCTGCAGCATCGCCGAATACACCCTGTTTGAGGCCCCCGATCTGGATCTGGATCGTATCGGTAAAACCTCCTTTGGGGATATGCAGGTCGATATCGTCGATCCTGTTGCCGATTATGCTGACCTGATGGAGAGTTTGTTTGATTTCCCCGCGATCCGCGCCCGTTTTGCGGCAGGGTTCACCATGCGGTTTGACGCGATGTGCGCGATCACCGGCCCCTATGCGGTGGAACTGTTGGAAAACCGGCTGGGGGCTGCTAAAGGCACCGTGACCCATGCCACCCCCTTGCCCGATTTTGGCGGGATGCACCCCGACCCGAACCCGACCTGGGCGCATGAGCTGATGGCCGAAATGATGGGCGAGGACGGTCCTGATTTCGGGGCCGCCTCTGATGGGGATGGCGACCGCAATATGGTGCTTGGGCGCGGGGTCTATGTCTCGCCCTCTGACAGCCTTGCGGTGCTGGCCGCCAATGCGCATCTGGCCCCCGGATATGCCCGTGGCATCGCAGGCATCGCGCGGTCCATGCCGACCTCGGGGGCCGCTGATCGTGTAGCCGAGGCCATGGGGTTGCCGTGTTTTGAGACGCCGACGGGCTGGAAGTTCTTTGGCAATCTGCTTGATGCGGGGCGTGTGACGCTTTGTGGTGAGGAAAGCTTTGGCACAGGGTCCGATCATGTGCGTGAAAAGGACGGGCTTTGGGCGGTTCTGCTCTGGCTGAATATTCTGGCCGTGCGCGGGCAATCGGTGGCCGGGATTTTGGCCGATCATTGGGCACGCTTTGGTCGCAACTATTACAGCCGCCATGACTTTGAGGCGATTGAGGTGGCCAAGGCTGATGCCATGATCGTCGCCCTGCGTGCGCGTCTTTCGGATCTGTCGGGGCAAGAGGTTCAGGGCATGACCATCCGGGCGGCGGATGATTTTGCCTATAGCGATCCGGTGGATGGATCGGTCAGCAAGCATCAAGGCATCCGCATATTGTTTGAGGATGGGAGCCGCATTGTCTACCGCTTGTCTGGTACGGGAACCGAAGGGGCGACCTTGCGTGTCTATCTGGAGCGGTACACGCCCGGCACGGGGGATTTGCAGCTTGACCCTCAGGTCGCATTGGCCCCGATGATCAAAGCCGCGCAGGAGTTGGCAGAAATTGCCCGTCATACCGGTCGCGACAGCCCGGATGTCCTCACCTGACTTAAGTATGAAGGTTTTCGTTTAAGTAAACGGCGCAACCCGTTAAAATGGCATCGCTATCCATGATCGCCCTTACGGCGAACCTACGCATGTCCAAGCTAAAGGGACCCTTGTCCACAAAGGCGGATTCAAACCCTTTTCCTTCCAGAAGCGGGCCGAATTCCCGCGCCAGCTTGCCACAAAGATAAATACCGCCAAAGGGCGAATATGTCAGCGCCAGATCACCGACATATGCCCCCAGCAGCCGGACAAAAAGCTGCGCTGCCTTCTCGGTGCCGTTTTTCGGGATTGGCACGGCCGTGACCAGCCTGGGGGTGGATGGCCGATTAGATACAAATGCACCCAGCCGTTCCAGGCCGCGACGGGACAAGACCTCTTCAACCGCCACATAGCCGACCGTTTCCTGAAGATATTGCGCCAGTTCTATATCTTCGGTCAGCTTTAGCGGCAGGCGGGCATGGCCACATTCCGAAGGGGGGATGATTCGGCCTGCGGATGTTTCATATACCGGCACGGCATTGAACCCGCAGCCAACCCCGACCACCAGGCTTCCCTCTTCGGGACGCAGGGGTCCAGGGATCACCGCCAGCAGTTTTTCCGGCGCGATATGTCCCAAGGCGTGGCCCTGTGCCTGAAGGTCGTTCAGAATCGCAACCGTTGTCGCCCCGGTCACATTTTTCAGCATCGCCTCATCTATGGTCCAGTCCAGAGCGGTCAAATTTGCCACCCCCCCCCTGACCGGCCCCGCCACAGCCACGCAAGCCCCGTCCAAATCCCCCGCACCCGACAGGTAGCTTTGCAAGAGCGCCTCCACCCCCGCAAAATCGGCGTTTTGAAAATGGCGGATGGTGTCGGACAAAAGCTCTGGCCCCTTTGCAAGCGCGACAGATGTGCTGGTCCCGCCGATATCGGCAACAAGGGAAAGGGGAAAGGGCATGATAGATCCTTGGATTTGATACGGCGGGAACGTTTCAAACTGCTGGGGGTGGGCCTTGGAGGTGTGCTGCGATGATTTCAACTAAAGTATGTGCCGGGCTTTGTGCTCTTATAGGTTGAACCGGATGTTTACACTGTTCAAGTTCTAACGCTAAATAGTCCGTTTATAAGAAGAAAATGGCTGATTTATAGGATGCTCCGATACAACCCGAGATTGACACAAACAGGGTAATCACCGACTGTGGCAATCATGGGTTATTTTTGTGACGCTTATGCGCAATTTCCGGAAGGGCAGTGATGAAACCGAGCTTTCTTATGCGGGCAGTTGTGATTTCGCTTTTGGCAGGCGCTGCACAGGCAGAGGAGCTGAAATTCGCGCCGGGTGTTGATGCGCGCTTTCATTGGGACAGTTATGAGGCCTTGAAAGCGACCGATCTGCAGGGTCAACGGCTGACAATCGACGGCACATGGGCGGGCGTGGACAAGGCGCTGTTCGAAAGTGTGATCGCCTATTTTGAGGCGGCGACGGGTGCCGAGGTCGAATATTACGGTGGCGACGGGCTGGAGCAGCGCGTGCTGATTGATGTCGAGGCAGGCTCTCCGCCGGGCATCGCGATTATCCCGCAGCCGGGGCTGGCGGCAGATCTGGCCAAGCGGGGCAAGCTGACGCCTTTGCCGCCAACGACTGCGGATTGGCTGCGCGAAAACTATGCCGCAGGGCAATCCTGGGTCGATCTGGCGACATTTGAGGGGCCGGATGGCACGCCCGCGCTTTATGGGTTCTTTTATAAGGTCGAGGTCAAATCCCTCGTCTGGTATGTCCCTGAAAACCTTGAAGATGCCGGATATTCTGTACCCGATTCAATGGAAGGGTTGAAGGCGCTGAGTGATCAGATCATCGCAGATGGGGGAACGCCATGGTGTATCGGGCTCGGCTCTGGCGAGGCGACGGGGTGGCCTGCGACCGACTGGGTTGAGGATTTGATGCTGCGTAACAACCCGCCGCAAGATTATGACGCATGGGTTGCCAATGAGATGCCGTTTGACGACCCCAAAGTGATTGCCGCGATTGAGGATTTCGGAAGCTTCGCGCGCAATGATGCCTATGTGGCGGGGGGGGTGGAGGCCGTTGGCGCCACGGATTTCCGCGATAGCGTCAAGGGTTTGTTCACCTCTCCTCCGGCTTGCTATCTGCACCATCAGGCCAGCTTCATCCCCTCTTTTTTCTCTGAAGGCACCGTGGTGGGACAAGATGCGGATTTCTTTTACTTCCCTGCCTATGAAGGCAAGGCGCTAGGCAATCCGGTGCTTGGTTCCGGCACCCTGTTCGTGATCACCGAGGATAGCCCTGCCGCAAAGGCCTTCATGCGGTTTCTGCAAAGCCCGATCGCACATGAAATATGGATGGCACAATCCGGTTTTTTGACACCACACAAGGGGGTTAACCCGGAAACCTATAGCGATATGACAGCACGCAAGATGGGGGATGTCCTGTTGGGGGCGGATACATTCCGTTTTGACGGCTCGGACCTTATGCCGGGGGCAATCGGTGCTGGTGCATTCTGGACGGGGATGGTGGATTACGCCGCCGGCAAGGAGGCGGCTGCGGTGGCGGCCGATATTCAACGCACATGGGACAGCATCAAGTAGGATGGCTTTCAGTCTGCCAACGTAGGGCTGAAGAGGGGGTGCCATGGAACAGGTCGGGGCCACGGCCGTAACGGTATTGATCGGCGTCTTTGGCTGTACGGGGTATTACTTCTTGTCCAATCGGATGCTTGATCGGATCTGTCGCGCTGATGTGCTGCGGTGCAATCACATCCGGCCATGGCTTTTCATGCTGCCGGCCTTGGTGCTGATGGGGCTCTATCTGCTCTATCCGGTTTTCGTGACCCTCTGTTTGTCCTTTATGGATGCCGAGGGCGATCATTTCGTCGGAGCGGCGAATTATCTCTGGTTGATGCAGGATGCGAAATTCCGTGAAAGCATGCTCAACAACCTGATGTGGCTTGTGGTTGTGCCTGCGGCCTCTACCGTTTTGGGCCTGATAGCGGCGGGTGTGACGGACCGTATCCGTTGGGGAAATTTTGCCAAGGCGATGATTTTCATGCCCATGGCGATTTCCTTCATTGGGGCGGCTGTGATCTGGAAGCTGGTTTATGACTATCGCCCCGACGGAGAGGAACAAATAGGCCTTCTCAATGCCGTTTGGACGGCGATGGGCGGGCAGGCGCAGGTTTGGCTGGACTCACCGATCCTCAACTCGGTCTTGCTTATGGTGGTGCTGATCTGGATCCAGACCGGCTTTGCGATGGTGATCCTGACTGCGGCCTTGCGCGGGATTTCAAAAGATATTGTCGAGGCGGCCGTGCTGGACGGTGCCTCTCCTGTGCAGGTGTTCCTCAGGATCAAGATCCCACAAATCGGGGGGACGATCTTGGTGGTTTGGACGGTAATCACCGTCACCGTGCTGAAAGTCTTTGATATTGTCCTGACCATGACCAATGGCCAATGGGGCACGCAGGTACTGGCCAATCTGATGTTTGACTGGATGTTTCGCGGCAATGATACGGGGCGAGCCTCTACGGTGGCGATTGTCATCATGCTGATGGTGACGCCGGTTATGATCTGGAATATTCGCAACACCCTGCGGGAGGTCCGCTGATGCCGGGGGCGCGATCGCGGCTGGTCGTCGCAACCCATCTTTGCGCCGCTGTCTTGGTGTTGTTATGGAGCATCCCGACCTTTGGTCTTTTGGTGTCCAGCTTTCGTGATCGCGATCAGATCAGCGCTTCGGGCTGGTGGCGGGCCATGTTCCCGGCCGAGGTTTCCAGTCAATACCGCGCGGCCCCCCCGTCTACGGCAATTGTGAAGAACGGATTATATACCATTGAAGGGAATATATTTAACGGAGCAGGGGGAGAGGTGATTGCCTTTGGGACATCCATCCGTTCGCCAGCGGAATATGCCGTTGGCCGTCGGGTAGTTGCGCAGGGGGGTGAGGCGGTGACACTGACCCGAAACGGGGATTATAGCATCACATCCACAACCCCGATGACCGGCCCCCGAGGCATGCGGATATTTGCAACCACCGTCAGCCCGGCAAAGTTCACCCTTGGCAATTTCGACCGCGTTATCGGGGCCGAAGGCATGGGACAGGCGTTTTTGAATACGCTGACGGTCTCTATTCCGGCAACGGTGATCCCCACGCTGATTGCGGGTTTTGCGGCCTATGCCTTGGCGTGGATGAGGTTTCCGGTCCGCGCGCTGGTTATGGCTGTTGTGGTCGGGCTTATGGTGGTGCCTTTGCAGATGGCGTTCATCCCGCTTTTGACGTTTCACAACAAGATCGGCATCGGCAAAGGCTATCTCGGGGTGTGGCTGGCGCATACGGGTTTTGGCCTGCCGCTGGCGATATATCTGCTGCGCAATTACATGATCACCCTGCCCAGAGAGATCATCGAGAGTGCGCGTATCGACGGCATCCCCGAGTTTCAGATTTTCCTGCGGATCGTTTTGCCGCTGACCTTGCCGGCCCTTGCCGGTTTTGCGATTTTCCAGTTCCTATGGACCTGGAATGACCTATTGGTGGCTTTGGTCTTTTTGGGCAGCTCTGCGGATCAGCTGGTTTTGACAGGAAAACTGCGCGGCATGATGGGCGCGCATGGTGGCGAGTGGGAGATTCTGGCAGCGTCGGCCTTTGTCACTATGGCGGTGCCATTGCTGGTGTTCTTTACCATGCAGAAATATCTGGTCCGGGGTCTTTTGGCCGGATCGGTGAAATAGGTCGGCGGTGAAAAGGAAAGAATTATGGCCGATCTAAAGTTGGTGAATATCTCGAAATCTTATGGCGATGTGCAGGTTTTGTCGGATCTCAACCTCGATATCGCGCGCGGGGAGTTGGTGGTGATTGTCGGCCCGTCGGGTTGTGGCAAATCGACCCTGCTGCGGATGATCGCGGGACTGGAACGGATCGACAGTGGCCAATTGTCGATTGGGGGGCGGTTGATGAACGATCTGCCGCCCGCGCAGCGTGGGGTGGCGATGGTGTTTCAATCCTATGCGCTTTACCCGCATATGACCGTGCGCGAGAATATGGAATTCGCGCTCAAGATTGCCAAAAAACCAAAGGCCGAGGTTGCCGCAGCCGTGAGTAAGGCGACGCAGATCTTGCAGCTTGCGCCCTATCTCGACCGATTGCCAAGCGCGCTTTCGGGCGGGCAGCGGCAGCGGGTCGCAATCGGGCGGGCGATTGTACGTGACCCCAAGGTTTTTCTGTTTGATGAGCCGCTGTCCAATCTGGATGCGGGGCTGCGCGTGGCGACCCGGATAGAGATCGCCCGGATCAAAGAGCAGTTGCCTGATACGACGATGATCTATGTCACCCATGATCAGGTCGAGGCGATGACCCTCGCCACGCGCATCGTTGTGCTGGCCGAGGGTGGGATTGCGCAGGTTGGCCCTCCGCTAGAGCTTTATTTGCGGCCGAAGAACGAATTTGTCGCGCGGTTTATCGGCTCACCCGCGATGAATCTTTTGGCCGGGGAGGTGGTTCAGACGGGGGCGCAAACCGTTGTCCGCCTGGATGGCGGCGGTAGGGCGCGCTCGGCTGTGCCGAGCTTGGCCGAGGATTTGGGCGCAAGGGTCAATATCGGCGTGCGACCCGAAGACCTGACCCCCACCGACGGCCCGCCGCTCTACACGGGCGAGGTGGAGATTACCGAGGCCTTGGGCGAGGTGACGATGCTCTATTTCAAACAGCAGGGAGGGACCGCGCCGCTTTTGTGCAAGCTGCCCGGGATTCATCCGGGCCTGCGTCATACGACCGTGCATCTGACGGCAGAGCCGGACAAGGTACATCTGTTTCAAGATGGGGTCTCATTGCTGTATCGCTAGAATATCCAGAGCAGGGCGAGAAAGATCGTACTGATCAAAACGGCGGCAAGGGCGGGCACCCAGAATGTAAAATGTGGCGCGGGGATGGGGGGCATTTTCTCTCTCTCACAGGGTCAGGTTTTAATAGGATGTTTAGGTTTCCCATGTCTTAACGGATCTATGAAAATCTTATGGGATAGCGTTGATGAGCTTGGCTGGCAGGCTCGTGTGGCCGATAAGGCCTATGGGTTGCGCCAGTCTTGGGGTTATGGGCAGGCGATGGCGACACTGGGCGGCAGGGTTGGCCGCGCGCTGATCGTCGAGAACGGCGTTGAGCTTGCGATGGTGCAGGTCCTGCAGCGTCGGGGATTGCGCGTCATCGGACAGGGGCCGATCTGGCTTGGGGATTTGCCCCTTGCGCAAAAGCGTAGGGTCCTGGGGCGGCTTGCGCTCCATCCGGGGCTGACGGTTGTGACACCGGATGAGGCGATAGCGGGGCCGGGGATGATCCCGCTGGTCACGCCACAAAGCCATGCGATCTGGGAGATTGGCAAAACAGATGCCGAGTTGCGGGCGCAGTTACAGGGTAAATGGCGCAACCGTCTGGTGAAGGCCGAGGCCATGGTGCAGCCGCGTATTCTTGGTAATGACAAGACCTTGCACAAGCTGGTGTTTGAAGAGGCGCGCCAGAGGCAGTCGCGCGGCTATCGCAATCTGCCTGGGGAACTGGCAGTGCATTGGCCGGGGGAGAAGCTGGTTTTGGGGTGGCACTCCGGTGGGGCGCTTCAGGCGGGGATGGTGTTTTTGGTCCATGGGCAGGTTGCGAGCTATTTTCTGGGCTGGAACGGTGCGGCGGGACGCAATGCCTTTGCCCATGGGCCAATGCTGTGGCGTGCGGGGCAGATGCTGCGCGCTCGCGGGGTTATAAGTGTGAACCTTGGGGCGATCGATACCGAGGGTGGCGCGTCCCTTGCGCGGTTCAAATTGGGCACCGGCGCTGTGGTGCAACGCGCAGGGGCGACAAGTCTGGTGTTGCCGCGCGGGGCGGGCGGTTTGCGGGGCATCGAACCCCGCAAACCGCCATTGCCATGGACAGGGTGACAACAGGTCGCGATGCCCGTGGATCTGGTATAGGGTAGAATTGTTGTAAGCTTTTGAGGATAGCAGATGAAACGCGCGCCGATTTTCCCGCCCCCGCAATTCCCCCCCGTAAAGCTGCGCGCTTTTCAGCGTATGCCGCCGGCTGTTTTTCCCGCTGTTATGGGGTTGTTTGGTCTTGGGCTTGCGCTCAGGCGCGGGGCAGCAGTTATCGGCTATCCGCCCGCCTTGGCTGAGATGGTGCTGGGTGCTGTCAGCTTGCTGTGGGTTTTCACCACGTTTGGATATTTGCTGAAACTGCGTCAAAGGCCCGCTGTGATTATGGAGGATCTGGCGATTTTGCCGGGGCGTGCGGGGCTGGCTGCGATGTCTTTGGGTGTGTTTTTACTTGCGGCGACCATGCTGCCCTATTCGGCAGCCGCGGCAGAGGTTTTGCTGTTTGCAGGCTTGGCCGTTCACGCGGTGCTGGCGGTGCTGATTGCGCTGGCGCTTGTCAGGGGGCCGGCAGAGGGGCGACATGTTACGCCGGTCTGGCATTTGAATTTCGTAGGGTTCATCATTGCGGGGCTTGTGGCCGGGCCCTTGGGGTATGTCGGGCTTGGCGAGGCGGTGTTGATCGGGACCGGGGGGGGGGCTGCCATTGTTTGGGCGGTCAGCCTTGTACAATTGATCAAACGGGTGCCGCCTGCGCCCTTGCGCCCGCTGCTTGCGATCCATCTGGCCCCCGCGGCGCTGTTGGGTACGGTTGCGCATCTGTCGGGAATGAACACGCTTGCGACCGGGTTTGCCCTGTTGGGCGGGGTGATTTTGCTGGTGCTGGTGGGATCTGCGCGCTGGATCACGGCCTCGGGTTTCTCGGCGCTTTGGGCCGCTTTTACCTTTCCGCTGGCCTCTTATGCCGGGCTTTTACTGATCCTTGCGGCACGGGATGACATTTGGGTCTGGCCTGGTCTGGCAGTTTTGATTGCGGCCATTGGGATTGTCCCGTTGATTGCGGTGAAAGTTTTTCAGGCCTGGAGCAAGGGTATGCTTGCGCAAAAAACCAATGCGGCCACAGCCTAGGGTGGCCCCCATGCCCGATTTCCTTTGGCAAATCCGGGTGAGGGGGGTTGCCATTACGGCCCATGCGTGAAACAGCAAACCGCCAAACGACCGCTCCCACGGAGGTATCTCATGGAGATTCGCGAGGCCCTTACATTTGACGATGTTCTGCTTGTCCCGGCTGCCAGTTCGGTTCTGCCGTCCGATGCCGACACGTCAACATATGTTACAAAATCCATCCGGATGAACATCCCGTTGCTCTCCTCGGCGATGGATACGGTTACCGAGGCGCGCATGGCAATCGCGATGGCCCAGAGCGGCGGCATCGGCGTGGTGCACCGCAATCTGAGCGTCGAGCAGCAGGCGCAAGAGGTAAGCCGCGTAAAGCGGTTTGAGTCGGGCATCGTCTATAGCCCGATCACCCTGACGCCCGAGCAAACACTGGCCGATGCCAAGGCGCTGCAAGAGCGCTACCATGTGACCGGCTTTCCTGTGGTGGACGGGTCGGGGCGGGTGGTCGGCATTGTGACCAACCGCGATATGCGCTTTGCCTCGGATGACAGGACGCCGGTCAAGGCGATGATGTCCTCGGATAATCTGGCTGTTTTGGTGGAACCCGCAGACCGGCAGGCGGCAATATCCCTGATGAAATCACGGCGGATCGAAAAACTGTTGGTGACGGATGGCAAAGGCAAGTTGACGGGCTTGCTGACCCTCAAGGACACCGAGAAATCAGTGCTCAACCCCAATGCCTGCAAGGATGATCTGGGGCGTTTGCGGGTTGCGGCGGCCTCTACCATTGGCGATGCAGGGTTTGAACGGTCGATGGCGCTGATCGAGGCGGGTGTCGATATGGTGGTGATCGATACCGCGCATGGCCATTCCGACGGGGTGTTGCGCGCGGTTGAGCGGATCAAGGCGCAATCAGGCGGCGTGCAAGTGGTTGCGGGCAATGTGGCCACCGCTGAGGCCACGCGCGCCCTGATCGGGGCAGGGGCCGATGCGGTAAAGGTCGGTATCGGGCCGGGATCGATTTGCACAACGCGGATTGTGGCGGGCGTCGGTGTGCCACAGATGACAGCGATCATGGATGCATCCGCAGCGGCCGACGATATTCCGGTTATCGCGGATGGTGGTATCAAATTCTCGGGCGATTTTGCCAAGGCGATTGCGGCGGGCGCCTCATGTGCCATGGTCGGCTCTGCCATTGCGGGCACGGATGAATCGCCGGGTGAGATGATCCTCTATCAGGGGCGCTCGTTCAAATCCTATCGCGGAATGGGGTCTTTGGGCGCGATGGCGCGCGGCTCGGCCGATCGGTATTTCCAGAAGGATGCAGCCAGTGACAAGCTGGTACCCGAAGGGATCGAGGGGCAGGTGCCCTATAAAGGATCTGCCGGGGCGGTGGTGCATCAGCTGGTTGGCGGTTTGCGGGCTGCTATGGGCTATACCGGAAACGGTACTGTGGCAGAGATGCGCAAGAACTGCACTTTCGTTAGGATCACCGGCGCAGGGTTGAAGGAAAGCCATGTGCATGACGTACAAATTACGCGCGAAAGCCCGAACTACCGTATCGGCTAATCCGTAAAACCAAGGCGCTCCCAGCTTTTGCCCGGAGCGCCGGATCCACCGGATGGATTTGACGCGCTCAGCGGTGTTATTGGCCGGTTACCAAGACCAGTTGAAGCATCGCAACACTTTCCCATCGACAATCCAGAGCAGATGATTGTCGATGGCGAGCGTAGAAATTTTGAAACATAGGTCCCTACCCAAGAAAAATCGTGCCGAGCCTTGGCGGTTATGGCCATTCTGGCGGTGCCGTCAGATTGGCCATCAAGCGGAACGCACCGGGAACCAGCGCCTCCATTTGCAGATGCAAGATCAGCGCGCAGTGGTGGTGTTGCCCTTCACCGATCCGCGCCGACAGCAACGCGCCTTGATGCGGGGTCTCGCCCTCATCCGCCATCTCCAGCAGGGGCTGATAGGCATCGTCCCAGTTTTTGGCAAAATAGAGCCCGCGTTCCTTGACCCACCCTTCCCAATCTTGGGGGCCGATCCGGTTGGGGGCGTTGAGCAGCGGATGATCAGGGACCAGATGGGTGACGGCGGCATTTTCATCGGTGACGCGGTAGCGAAGGCTGGGCTTGCCGATCTCTAGCGGGCGGGGCGCGGTGGCCTCGGTCCAATTATCCCATGGGCGGTGATAAAGCGTCAGGAGCGTACCGCCCTTGACCACCCAGTCATGCACCGCAGGCATCAAGGCGGGCAGGCCGGGGCGAAACCGCATGGCAAAGATCCCGATCACCAGCGTGTCGAAACCGACAAGTATGCTGGGGCTCATATCCGTATCCGAAAGGGTCGTGACATCGGCCCCCATTGCGCGCAGCCAGTGATCCACGCGGTCATTGCCGCCCCCGATATAGGCGATGCGCGCGGGGGCCAACGCCACATCCGCCACGCGCAAACGCAGGGCCGCGGGGGCGCTGCGTATCAGCGCGCCGGTATGGGGATGGTTGATACGGGTCACTGTCTGGGCAGGCTGGCCCGCGACCTTTAGCGGCAGAGTATACAGCCCCTCTTTCGGGGTTTCGGGCAGTAGCACCGTCTCATTGGCAGATGTCTCAAGCGTCCGGCCATCGGGTGGCGTCAGCGTGGCACCGTCGCTCAGGCGCAGGGCAATGGGCTGCGGCGCGGCGATGTTGAGGAAAGCCGTTTGCGGTTCTACCCCGGCTTCGGTGTTGGGCAGGACCAGCACCTGCGCGCCGATGGGGTGCAAAAGCTGGACAGAGGTTTCGTCCTTGCGCAGGGTGATGGTGGCGGCCACCGGCCCTTGCGGGGCATGGGCGTGATGGATCATCGGATAGGGGTCAAAGGGCTGTGCATCCTTGGCAAGGGTGATGCCGTTCGCATCGGCCAGCCAGCCCTCCGGCAGGTGCCATTCGGCCGTGACCTCACAGGCCTCGCTGGCGGGCTGGAGCGTCAGCCCCGCCGCGATATGTTCGCCGGGGCGGGCATGGAGGCGGTCCAGCCGCGCCGTCAACCGCGCCCCCGAGGCCAGCCAAAGCACCCGCGCCAGCTGGGCCTCGGTCCGGTCCAGCCGGTGGAGCGTCTGGTCACGCGCCTCTTCGGGGCAGGTATCGCGCAAGGCGCGCAGATGGCCGAGCGCGTCAAACCCGTGGTGCAAAATCTGTGCGGTATCGGGAAAGGCGGCGATACAGGCCGCAAGCGCGCCGTCCAATGTTTGGGCGCGCGGATGACCGTCCAGCAATTCGGCATAGCTCTGCGGCAGGTTGTCGGTGATCGCGGAGCGGTCCGCCCCGACATGGCTTTGCGCCAGATGCAGCGACCAGCCCTGCGGTTCCTTGCCATCGGTCCAACGGCCCATGCCTTGGGTGGCATGAAACACGCGGGAGTGCTGGCCGATTTCGGCCCATGTCCAGCCGGATACCGGTTCCCGCCCTGCACCGGGAATATGGACGGTGGCGGGGGGCGGCGGCAGATCGTCATCATAGGCATCCCCCGCGCCGGACCATGCGGGCAGATACAGCTTGGCGACCTGCCAGGGCGCGCCCTCCGCACTGAAATCCGGATCGGCGGCGGCGGTCATTGCCTCATGGGCGGCTTGGGTCATGGCACGGTGGTGGCCATGCTGGCCGGGGATATCGAGGAAGGTCGGGCAAAGGATATCGGGCCGGTCCTTGCGGATGACCTCTACCAGCCGCCGCAGGGTATGGGCGTGGCCCCATTTGCCAAGGGTCTCGATGCCTGATTTTGAAAAGCCGAAATCAACGATCGGATCATCGGGACTGTCGGACAGCCAATACATCGACAGCCCGAGGATATCGGCGGCGGCATGCATCTCGGCGGTGCGCAGTGTGCCCAGATCGGCCCCTGCCTCGCGGCCGATGTCATTCTGCCCGCCCTCGCCACGGGTGGAACAGACATAAGACAGCGACAGCCCGTCGCGGTAAGTGAGGGCGGCCAGCATCGTGCTAATCTCATCATCGGGATGGGCGCCGGAGTTCATGAACCGCGCCAGCCCGCGCAGGGGTTGCAGCGCCCGCCAGAGCATCATGGCTGCGGGCTGGGTGGTTTGGGCGGCAATACGGGCGGCATCGGTCAGGGGCATGGGGCATCTTTCATTTCGGTGGGCAGCGCGCGGTGGGCATCAAGGCGCGGGGTGACGGTATCATGGATCACAAGGGCTGCGGCCCCCATTGCGGCGCTTTGCCTGCCAGAGGTGCCGCGCATGACCCGCGGCCTGTTGCGATCCGCGCGCCGCGAGACAGAGCCCTCGGGCAGGGATAAATGGGCGATGAGCGCATCCAGAAGTGCATCGGGCAAGGCACCGCCAAGGATGATGCTTTGCGGATCAAACAGGTTTTCCAGCATGCCGATCGCGCGCGAAAGCGCCTCGGCCGCTGTGATGATCCATTCTGTCAGCGTAGGGTCATTTGCGGCAAGCAGGGCGGTGACTGTCGCATCGGTGCCGCGCGTATGTGGGGCCAGAAGGCCCGTTGCAACCAGATGGCGTTGCAGCGAAAGACGGCTGACGTATTGCTCCAGACAGCCGCGATTGCCGCAATCGCAGGGCAGGCCGCCGGGGGTGATGATGACATGACCCAGTTCTCCTGCATTGCCGAAACCGCCGCGCAGGGGCTGGCCTTGCGATATGATCCCCAACCCCAGCCCCGATCCGAAATACAAAAACGCATAGCTCGAAAGCCCCTGCGCTGCGCCGCCCATCCCCTCGGCAAGGGCCGCGGCCGTGGCGTCCTTGTCCAGATGAACGGGCATGCCAAGGGCTTCGGCGGCCATGGCGGGGATCTGTTTCGGCTCCCAGCCGGGCAGGGTGGTGGCCCCCGCAGCACTTAGCCCCTCAACACCAAAGGGGCCGGGGATGACAAGACCGGCACCAAGAATGCGGGGCCGCTCGGCCTGTGCCTCCTTGGCCATTTGCGCCATCAGTTCCAAGACATGCGCAGGGTCGCACCGGGTCAGACGCATCTGGCGGGTCAGCCGCGCCGTGCCGCCAATATCGGTCAGCACCATTGTCAAAATATCGGGGCGGACTTCGAACCCGAGGGCCGCAGCCCCCGAAGGGTTGAAGGCATAGAGCAGCGGCGGCGCCCCGCGCGCGGCGGGCCTGCGGCCTTGGCGGTGGACAAGCCCCTCTTCCTCCAGTTCGGCCATCAGGTTTGATACGGTCTGGGTCGACAGCCCCGAGGCCTTGGCGATTTCCGCGCGCCCCGCGTCCCGGCCTTGCAAATGCCCCAGAATGACACGGCGATTGTGCGCCTTTGTCTTTTCGGCGTTGTTTCCCGCGATGTGATGGAGGCTGTGGGGCAAGGGGCAACCTTTATTCAAAACGTTTGAATAAAGTATTGATCTTTGCAGGGAAGGCGTCAACAGTTGCGTATAGGGGCCGCAATCTTGGCGGCCCCCCATAAAAACATAAGCTAGAATTTGGGCCTGATCGGGGCCGCATATGGGAGAGTATGATGATGAAAACCTTCAAGACACTGACCTGTGCTGCGGCGACAAGCCTTGCGGCGCTGGTGGCCTCTGGTCCCGCCTGGGCGGTAGAAATTGAATATTGGCAGTATATTTTTGATGCCCGTGTCACCGCGATGGATCAGTTGATCGAGAATTTTGAGGTCGCCAACCCCGGTATCACCGTCAAGCAAAGCACCTTTCCCTATGCCGATTACCGTACCAAGGTTGCCGCCGCCATTCCCGCAGGCGAGGGGCCGGATGTGGTGCAGTTGTTTTACGGCTGGCTGAATGATTACGTCGAGGCGGATCTGATCCAGCCGCTGCCCGAGGACCGTTTCCCGGTTGAACAGATCGAGGCGGATTTCTTTCCGATGGTGCGCGCGATGAAGATCGACGGTGCCTATATGGCGCTGCCGACGGCGGTGCGCTCGCTTGCGTTGTTCTATAACAAGCGGATGTTCAAGAACGCAGGCTTTGAGGCCCCGCCCGCCAATCTGGATGAGCTGGTGGAAATGGCCGCCGCGATGACCCAAAAAGACGGGGCGGGCAATATCACGGCTGAGGGCTTTACCTCTGGTATGACGGCGCAGGATCACCATTGGCTGCGCGAAGTGCTGTTGCGCCAGTTCGGCGGCGTGCCTTATTCGGATGACAATAAAACCGTAACCTATAATGATGCCGCCGGCGTGGCCGCGCTGAAGTTTTATACCGATCTGGAGCAAAAACACGGTGTAACCAGCTCTACCTTCATGGATGAGCCGCAAGCCGCCTTCAAGGCAGGCCGGGCCGCGATGCATATTGACGGCTCTTTCCGTATCGGCGCGCTAAAGGATACCCGCGGTCTTGATTGGGGCGTGGCGGAGTTGCCTGCGGGGCCGGATGGCAGCAAGTCCAACTATGCCAGCTATTGGGTGAATGCGATCACCTCCAAGGCCGAGGGTGAGAAATTCGAGGCTTCGGTCAAATTCATGGAATATATCACCAGCGATGAGGCGATGCAGATCTGGCTGGATACGGTTGGCGAATTGCCTGCGAAACCATCCGCGGCGATGACCGAGGCGAACCTTGCCGATCCGGTGTTCGGGCCGTTTGTGGCGGGGCTTGGATACGCGCAAACAACTGTCTTCGTTGACGAATCCGGTCAACGTCAGGTGCTTGTGGATGCCGTAAGCCGGATGTTCCTTGAGGGGCAATCGGCCGAGGATGCCTTGGCCGCTGCAGCCAAGGCGGAACAGGCCATTCTGGACGGCTATTACAATAAGTAAACACTGGCGCGGCGCGGGCAACTGCGCCGCACCTTGCGGGGCTTGGGAGCCATCATGTCATTTTACCGCAACCTTTCGATCCGCCAAAAACAGGTGGTCTGGGCATGGGCCTTTTTGGCTGTGCCGATCCTGTTTTACTCGGTCATCCGCTTTTACCCGACGCTGAACGCGATCATCCTCAGCTTTCAAAGCTGGAACCTTTTGGGCCCGCGCGAATGGGTCGGGGCCGAGAATTACATCAAGCTCTGGCATGATCCGGTGTTCTGGAAGGTGTTTCGCAACACCTTTGTCTATCTGATCCTCGGCACGCCGATCTCATTGGTGCTAAGCTTTGTGATCGCCTATCAGCTTGATAAAACCCGTCTGCTGCATGGCACCTTGCGCGCGCTTTATTTCCTGCCGTTCCTGACCTCTACCGTGGCGATGGCATGGGTCTGGCGGTGGTTCTATCAGCCGGTGCCCATCGGGCTTTTCAACAATTTTCTGGCGTCATTGGGCTTTGCGCAGGTTAATTTCCTGAACTCCACCACCAATGCGCTGCCTGCGATCTTGCTGCCTGCAATCTGGGCGGGCCTCGGGTTCCAGATCATCATCTTTATGGCCGGTCTGCGCGCCATTCCTACAAGTTACTATGAGGCGGCGCGGATTGACGGCGTTTCGGGCTGGACGATCATGTCCGAGATCACCTTGCCACTGCTGAAACCTACAATCGTGTTTCTGGTGGTCTTTTCCTCGATCGGCTTTTTGCGGATATTCGATCAGGTGTTCAATATGACCACCAATAACCCCGGCGGACCATTGGACAGCACCAAGCCGCTGGTCCTGATGATCTATCAAACCGCGTTTTCCAGCTTTGATATGGGCTATGCCGCCGCGCAAACTGTGGTGCTCTTCGCGATATTGCTGGTCGTCAGCCTTGCCCAGCTTCGTATACTGAGGGACAAACCATGAGCGAGATCAGGGTCAGTTCCCAAAGCCTGATGCGCAAGCCCGCCAAAGGCCCGCGTGATCCCTATGCCGTGCTGCGCTGGACCTTGCTGGCGATGGGCGCGATTGTGATGGTGATGCCGATTGTCTATATGCTCTCGGCCTCGATCAAATATCCGTTCGAGATGTACGACCTCAACATCATCCCGACCGAGCCGACGTTTGAGAATTACACCTATGTTCTGTCGGACGGGCGGTTTTTGCGCTGGTTCGGGAACTCGCTGCTGATCGCCACGCTGACGACGATCTCGGCGGTATTTTTCGATGCATTGGTGGGCTATGCGCTGTGCAAGTTCACCTTTCGCGGGCGGACATTCGTGTTCATCGCCATCCTGTCGACACTGATGATCCCCACGGAAATGCTGGTGATCCCGTGGTATCTGATGTCAAAAAGCCTTGGCTGGCTGGATAGTTACTGGGGGATCATGTTCCCCGGCGTCATGACGGCCTTTGGCACATTCCTGATGAAACAGTTCTTTGAAACAGTGCCCGATGACTTTCTGGAGGCGGCGCGGATTGACGGGCTGAACGAGTTCCAGATCTGGTGGTCGGTGGCCCTGCCTTTGGTGGCGCCTGCGCTGAGTGCCTTGGCGATATTCGTATTTCTGGGCAATTGGACCGCGTTCCTTTGGCCGCTGATCGTGACCAACAGCCAGGAACTTTACACGCTGCCTGTGGGCCTTACCACCTTTAGCGTGGAACAAGCGGTGGAGTGGGAGTTGATCATGACGGGTGCAGCACTTGCCACGATCCCGACGCTGATCGTATTTCTAATCTTTCAACGCTACATCATTCGCGGTGTTGCCATGGCGGGGCTTAAAGGATGACCGACACAACAAAATTTCCCGATCCAGCTTACCGCGATACGGTGCTGACCCCCCTGTTTGACGCCGCCAAGCATTACTATGCCCCAAGCGTGCGTGCAATCAACCGCGCCCATCTGGTGATGCTGGCCGAAGAGGGTATTTTGGCGCGGGATGTGGCCGGTAAAATTGCCCGCGCGCTGGTGGATATCGATGCCGGGGTTGATCTGTCCACACTGGAATATATCGGCGAATATGAGGATTATTTCTTTTTGGTCGAGGCAGAGCTGAAACGCCGTCTTGGCCCGGATGTGGCGGGGGCATTGCATACGGCGCGGTCGCGCAACGACATGGATCATACGGTTTTTAAAATGGTTTTGCGTGAAAAGGCCAAGGGTTTACTGACACAAACCATGGACCTGGCGTTGGCATTGGTTGCGACGGCGCGGCGAGAACGCGATACTCCGATTGTGGCCTATACCCACGGGCAGCCGGCCCAGCCCACCACCTATGGTCACTACCTTGCCGCTGTGATCGAGGTGTTGATCCGCGATGGCCAGCGGTTGTGTGATGCCCGCGAGGTGCTTGACCATTGCCCGATGGGGGCGGCGGCGATCACCACCTCGGGCTTTGCGGTCAACCGGCACCGTATGGCGGATCTTTTGGGGTTTTCCGCCCCTTTGCGCAATTCTTATGGCTGTATCGCCAGTGTGGATTACGTGACGGGGCTTTATTCCGCGATAAAGCTGGTGTTCTTGCACCTTGGTCGCGTCATTCAGGATATGCAATTCTGGAGCGCCTTTGAGGTCGGTCAGCTTTATGTCCCGAACTCGATGGTGCAGATATCCTCGATCATGCCGCAAAAGCGCAATCCGGTCCCGATAGAGCATTTGCGCCATCTGGCCAGCATGACGGTGGGGCGCTGTGATGCGGTGGTCAACACCATGCATAACACGCCCTTTACGGATATGAATGACAGCGAGGGAGAGGTGCAGGTCGCAGGCTATGCCGCCTTTGCCAGCGCCGAGCGGGTGCTGACGTTGATGCGTGCGCTGATCCCGGCCTGTTCGATCCGCGCCGATAGGGTGGCGGCAAATATGGATGCGGCCTGTGTGACTGTGACCGAGCTGGCCGATACTTTGGTGCGCGATGAGGGGCTCAGCTTTCGTCAGGCGCATGAGGTGGCCGCAGAAACTGCAAGGGACGTGATTGCGCGCGGCGTGCCTTTGGCCCAAGGGTTTGCCCCCTTTACCGCCGCCTTTACCGCGCAGCTGGGGCGCGCGACGGGGATGGATGCGGCGGGCTTTGCCGATGCGGTCAGCGTGCAAGGTTTCATCGCGCGGCGTGACCGCTTTGGTGGGCCGGCACCTGCGGCGCTGGATGAGGCATTTTTGCAGTATGAATATGAACTGGCCGAATGCTGTCAGATTGGCCGGCTGGGCCATGAGCGGGTGACCAATGCGCAAACCGCCCTTGATGCCGCTTTCAATGCCTTGTTGAAGGAGTAACCTATGGCGACAGTTACCCTGCACAATCTGGTCAAGGCGTATGGCAAGGCAGAGGTCTTGCACGGCATCAACCTTGAGGTGGCAGATGGCGAGTTTGTCGTCTTTGTCGGGCCTTCGGGATGCGGCAAATCCACGACCTTGCGGATCATCGCGGGGCTGGAGGATGTGACCAGCGGCGAGGTGCAGATCGGCGGGCGCACCGTCAACCATCTGGAACCCAAAGACCGCGACATCGCAATGGTGTTCCAGAATTACGCGATCTATCCGCATATGTCGGTGCGCAAGAATATCGGCTTTGGCCTGCGGACCTCCTCGCTGTCCAAACCCGAGCGGGAACAGCGGATCGAAGAGGTCGCGGCGATCCTGTCGATGACCGAATATCTGGACCGCAAGCCCGCCCAGCTTTCGGGCGGGCAACGTCAGCGGGTGGCGATCGGGCGCGCGATGGTGCGCGATCCGGCGGTGTTCCTTTTTGATGAGCCGCTGTCGAACCTCGATGCCCAATTGCGCAGTCAGATGCGGCTGGAGATAAAGAAGCTACACCAAAGGGTCGGCACCACGATCATCTTTGTCACCCATGATCAGGTAGAGGCGATGACGATGGCCGACCGGATCGTGATCATGAAGGATGGCCATATCCAGCAAATCGGCACCCCCGCCGAGGTGTTCCACCAGCCTGCCAATATCTTTGTGGCGCAATTCATCGGCGCGCCCTCGATGAACCTGATGCCGGGCCGGGCGGTGGCGGGTGGCCTTGAGGTGGGCGGCACAATGATTGCGCGTGAAACCGGCCGTACGGGGGCAATGACGGTAGGTATTCGCCCTGATGATCTTTGCGTAACACAAGACAAGGGCTGTTTTTCGGGCCGTATCACCCTGCTGGAGCCGCTGGGGTCCGAGACGCTTGTCTATGTCGATATCGATGGGCAAGAGGTGGTCGCCCATGCCGATGGGCGCAACCCGCCCGCGCTGGGGGCTGTGGTTCAGCTAACGGTCGATCCGGCGAACCTGCATCTTTTCGGCGCGGATGGGGAGGCGATCACATGAGCACGCAACCGGCATCATGGGGCAAGCGAGTGCTTTGCACAGGCAGACTTTATTGTGACATCGTGATGTCGGGCCTGCCCTGCGTGCCCGCGCCGGGCCAAGAGGTTTATGCAAACGGTCTTGTGTTGGCAGCGGGGGGCGGGGCCTATATCACGGCGGCCTATCTTGCGGCGCTGGGGCGTGCGGCGGGGCTGGCTGCGGTTCTGCCCGCTGAACCTTTCGCGGGCGCAATCGCAACCGAACTGGGTAATGCGGGGCTTGATCTGGGCGCATGCAGCCTAGCCGCACCGGGGGTTGACCCGCAGATCACTGTGGCAATGATCCTGGGCGGCGACCGCGCCTTTGTCACGCGCCGTGCAGGGCCCGCCTTTCCCGACACTTTGGGTGCCGCCATTGACAGCGGCGCATGGGATCATCTGCATATAGGTGAGCTGGCAAGCCTTGTCGAAAGCCCGCAGGTGATTGCGCGGGCCAAGGCGGCGGGGATGACGATTTCGCTGGATTGTTCATGGGATGCGGAGGTTCTGGCCCGTGATGGTCTGGCGGCGATCATGCAGGGCATTGACGTCTTTTTCCCAAATCGCGCCGAGGCGGATATGCTGGCGGGCTACGAACACCTGGCCCCCTTGGTTGTGGTCAAGGAGGGGGCCGCCGGTGCGCGGGCTTTTTCGGCCAAAGGGTCGATCCACCGTCCCGCCTATATCACCGAGGTGGTTGATACCGTGGGGGCGGGGGACGCCTTCAACGCAGGCTTTCTGGACCGCTGGCTTTTTGGCGCAGGGCTGGCGGATTGTCTGGATGCGGGGGCGTATACCGCAAGTGCTGCGGTGGCGCGCCACGGCGGCGCGCGGGGTCTGGGGCGGCTGGCCCGGCATAAGCCCGCCGCCCGGTAGCGTCATTTTCCGAACTTGCCGCGTAGCGCATCGGCAAAAGGATTTGCCGTTGTCGCCTTGGGCGCTGATTGCATTTGCGCGGCTTTGGGCGGGGCTTTTTGCGGGCCGCCTGTGGGGCGTTTGCCTCGTTCGGCGGCTTTTTCGCGGGCCTCGCCGCTGTCTTTCTTCATGGTCAGCCCGATACGCTTGCGTGGCACATCCACCTCAACCACCCGCACCTTGACCACATCACCGGCCTTTACCACCTCATGCGGGTCGGACACGAATTTATCGGCAAGCTGGCTGACATGCACCAGCCCGTCCTGATGCACACCTATATCGACAAAGGCCCCGAAGGCCGCGACATTGGTTACCGTGCCTTCCAGCATCATGCCGGGTTTGAGGTCTTTGATGTCATCGACGCCCTCGGCAAAGCTTGCGGTCTTGAACTCGGGCCGCGGGTCGCGGCCGGGTTTTTCCAGCTCGGCCAGAATATCCTTGATGGTGGGCAGGCCAAAGCGGTCATCGACAAAATGCATCGGGTCAAGCTGAGCCAGTTTCGGTGATCCCATCACCTCGCGCAGATCGCGGCCACAGGCGGCAACGATCTTGCGCGCCACGTCATAGGCCTCGGGGTGGACCGATGAGGCATCAAGCGGTTCCGCCCCGCCTGAAATACGCAAGAACCCCGCCGCCTGTTCAAAGGCTTTTGGCCCAAGGCGCGCAACTTTCAACAGGTCGCGGCGTTTGGCAAAGGGGCCATTGGCATCGCGGTGGGCAACGATCGCATCGGCCAGCCCCGGCCCGACACCCGACACCCGCGCCAAAAGCGGGGCCGAGGCGGTGTTCAGGTCAACCCCTACCGCGTTCACGGCATCCTCGACCACGGCCTCAAGCGAGCGGCCAAGGCGGTGCTGGTCCACGTCATGCTGATACTGGCCGACGCCGATGGCTTTGGGCTCGATCTTGACCAGTTCGGCCAGCGGGTCTTGGAGACGGCGGGCGATGGAAACCGCCCCGCGCAGGGACACATCCAGATCGGGAAATTCGCGCGCGGCCAGTTCCGATGCGGAATAGACCGACGCGCCTGCCTCGGAGACAATTACCTTGGTTGGTTTTTTCACTGTGGCGGGCAGCACGTTCAGCATATCGGCGACCATCTTTTCGGTCTCGCGGCTGGCGGTGCCATTGCCGATGGCAATGAGGCCCACACCATGCTTGCCGATCAGTTGCGCGATTGTCACCTGTGCGGCGCGCAGCTCGTTTTTCGGCTGGAACGGGTAAACAGTATCGGTGGCCAAGAGCTTGCCCGTCGCATCGACCACGGCCACTTTCACCCCCGTCCGTATCCCCGGATCAAGCCCCATCGTGGCACGCCCCCCCGCAGGGGCCGCCAGCAGAAGATCCTTGAGGTTGCGGGCAAAGACGCGGATCGCCTCGGCCTCGGCACGGTCACGCAGATCGCCCATCAGATCCAGCGTCAGCGAGGTCTTGATCTTGATCCGCCATGCCCAGGCCGCGACCTCGCGCAGCCAGATATCCCCCTTGACTTGGCCTGCGGCCTGCAACGCCGCACCGCAGGTCGCCTCACAGGGGGATTGGCCGCGCGGGGCGTCCGGGTCCACCTCAAGGTCCAAGGTCAGAAACCCCTCGTTGCGGCCGCGCAGCATCGCCAAAACGCGGTGTGAGGGGGCGGAATGCCACGGCTCCGAATGGGCGAAGTAATCGGAAAACTTGGCGCCTTCGGCCTCTTTGTCGGCAACGACGGTGGCGACCAGACGGCCCACGGATTTCATATGGTTGCGCAGCTTGCCCAAAAGCGTGGCATTCTCGGCCAGCCCCTCGGCGATGATGTCGCGCGCACCTTCAAGGGCGGCTTTGGTATCGGCGACCTTGTCATTGACATAGGCAGTGGCAAGCGTTTGGGGATCGGCATTGCGATCGGCCAAGATAGCCTCGGCCAGCGGGCCAAGACCGTTTTCGCGGGCAATCATCGCGCGGGTGCGGCGCTTGGGCTTGTAGGGCAGGTAAATATCTTCCAGCTCGGCCTTGGTGGTGGCCTTGGTCAGGCTGGCGGTCAGATCATCGGTCAGCTTGCCCTGATCCTTGATCGAGGCCAGAATCGTTGCGCGCCGCGCCTCCATTTCACGCAGATAGGACAGCCGTTCGGACAGGTTGCGTAGCTGGGTATCATCCAGCCCCCCCGTCACCTCTTTGCGGTAGCGGGCGACAAATGGCACGGTGGCCCCGCCGTCCAACAGCTCCACGGCAGAGGCGACCTGCCCGGGGGTGGCGTTGATTTCGCTGGCAATAAGGCGGTTGAGACGGGCGGCAAGATCAGGGGTCATATTCTTTGGTTCCTGTTTGGCAAGCCGGAACCATAGACCTGACAAGGTCCGGGGCCAAGGTGTTTTCGGCCAAAGGTGGCCAAAGCCCGCCTGCGCAGAATCAGCAAGGCGCAATCGCTTGAAAGCGGTTTTTGATCTGTAAATAAAGGGTAATGGTACCACCTCCCCGGCTCGAACGGGGGACCTCTTGATCCACAATCAAGCGCTCTAACCAACTGAGCTAAGGCGGCACTGGGGGCGATTTAGACTGTGCTTTAACCGAATGCAAGACCCTTTGCACAGCTTGTCACGCGCAACGCTTCAGTTTATGCCGATAAAAACCGGATTGGTCAGGAGAAACAGGCCCATGGGCATTGATAAACAAAGCGAAGTTGCCGCAAATTTGCAGATCGGGCCAACAAGCCTTGGCATGGTGCGGATTTATGTAGAGGGCGAGGGCGTGGACCTGCCGCTGGATTTTGATCCAGATGAGGCGCAGGAAATTGCCGAAGAGCTGATGACAGCGGCGGCGGCGGCGCGCAGCATGGGTGCAGCACCCTCCAAGAAAAAACGCTAACCGCCGATTTGCGGGTCGCGTAACGTGCGCAGGCGCATGGCCGCCGTGCGCGCGAAAATTTGCGTGATCACACGGCGGCGTGGGGCGGAAAGCTTGCTGTGCGGGGCCATGCGGACCAACTCCGCGTCATATCCATCGGCAAGGATAAGGCCGGTGTCATCTGGCAAAAGCTCAACCGGAAAGGTGGTATCGACCGCCCAGAAAAACCGGTCGCACCAGGGCAGATACCCCTGCCATTTGCCATCCGACATGAAATCCGCGCGTGAGGATTTGCATTCGACCACCCAGACCTCTCCCTTGGGGCCAAGCGCCATGACATCGACGCGCAGGCCCGGGGTGGGGATCACCTCTTCGACGCTGGCAAAGCCGAGGGCGGCGAGGTGGCGGCAGGTGCCACGCGCAAGGCGCTGGCCGGGGGTCATGGCGGGATCGAACATCAAGACATTTTGAACGAAACGGGAACGTCGTGCAAGGCCCTTCCACTCTGGACCTTCGCCGCGCGGATGCGTAGCGTGGCGCGTAAAGGAGACCGCCATGACCAACCCGCTCTTGTCTGACTGGACCGAAGACTTCGCAATGCCGCCCTTTGACGCGATCAAGGATGCCGATTTTGGCCCCGCCTTTGATGCCGCACTGAAAAGCGCGCGCGCCAATATCAACCGTATTGCGCGCAACCCCGCTGCCCCCGATTTCGCCAATGTGATCGAGGCGATGGAGCTTGCGCAGGGGGATCTGGACCGTGTGGCGGGTGTGTTTTACAACCTCGCCGGCGCCGATAGCACCCCCGAGCGTGAGGCCTTGCAGCGTGATCTTGCGCCAAAGCTGAGCGCGTTTTCCTCGGAAGTGACCAATAACAAGGCGCTCTTTGCCCGTATTGAGGCGGTGTGGGGCGACCGCGATGGCTTGGGCGCGGAACAGTTGCGTGTGTTGGAGCTTTACCGCCGGATGTTTATCCGCGCCGGTGCGCAGTTGGAAGGGACCGAGGCCGCACGGCTGACCGAGGTCAAAGGGCGGCTGGCGGTGCTGGGTACGTCCTTCAGCCAGAACCTTCTGGCGGATGAGCGCGCGTGGTTCATGGAAATTTCCGAGGACGACCTTGAGGGGCTGCCCGATTTCGTAGTGGCCTCGGCGCGGGCGGCGGGTGCGGAGAAACAGGTCGCAGGGCCTGTGATCACGCTCAACCGGTCATTGATTGTACCGTTCTTGCAGTTCTCGCCCCGTCGTGAGTTGCGGCAAAAGGCCTATACCGCTTGGGTGGCGCGCGGCGAGAACGGCAATGACAACGACAACCGCGCCATCGCCGCAGAAACGCTGCGCCTGCGTGAGGAACGCGCGAACCTTCTGGGCTATAACACCTTTGCCGATTTCAAGCTGGAGCCGGAAATGGCAAAAACGCCGGATGCCGTGCGTGATTTGCTGCTGCGGGTCTGGGAGCCAGCCAAGGCCAAGGCAAATGCCGACGCGAAGGTGCTTGAGGCGATGATGCAGGCCGATGGTGTCAATGGCCCGCTTGAGGCGTGGGATTGGCGCTATTATTCCGAAAAACGCCGCAAGGCAGAGCATGATCTGGATGAGGCGGTGCTGAAGCCGTATTTGTCGCTTGAGGCAATGATCGCCGCCTGTTTCGATTGCGCCAACCGTTTGTTCGGGCTGGAGTTTCGCGCGCTTGATTTGCCGTTGTATCACGCAGATGCGCGGGCGTGGGAGGTGACGCGCAAGGGGCAGCATGTCGCGGTGTTTATCGGGGATTATTTCGCGCGGGGCTCAAAACGCTCGGGTGCATGGTGTTCGGCGATGCGTAGCCAGCGCAAGCTTGGCGGCGATGTCCGGCCGATCGTTGTCAATGTGTGCAACTTTGCCAAGGGGGAGCCTGCGCTTTTGTCCTATGATGACGCGCGCACCTTGTTCCATGAGTTTGGTCACGCGCTGCATCAGATGTTGTCGGATGTAACTTACGACTTTATTTCCGGCACCAGCGTGGCGCGCGATTTTGTCGAACTGCCAAGCCAGCTTTACGAGCATTGGCTGGAGGTGCCCGAGGTGCTGGAAAAACACGCCCGCCATGTGGAAACGGGGGCCCCGATGCCCGCCGATATGCTGGAGCGATTGCTGGCGGCGGGGACCTATGACCAAGGCTTTGCCACGGTTGAATTTCTGGCCAGCGCGCTGGTTGATCTGGCCTTTCATGACGGGCCTGCGCCGACCGACCCGATGGAAAAACAGGCCGAGGTTCTGGCCGAGATCGGCCTTCCCCATGCGATCCGGATGCGTCACGCCACACCGCATTTTGCGCATGTGTTTTCGGGTGATGGCTATTCCTCGGGGTATTACAGCTACATGTGGTCCGAGGTGATGGATGCCGATGCCTTTGCCGCCTTTGAAGAGGCGGGCGATCCCTTTGATCCGGAGGTCGCGGCAAAGCTTGAAAAATTCATCCTTTCGGCTGGTGGCAGTCAGGACCCCGAGGCGCTTTATACCCAGTTCAGGGGGCGGATGCCTGGGGTGGAACCCTTGCTTAAGGGACGTGGCTTGCTGGACGCGGGCTGATCACCGGCCCTTGCGCAGGCTGGAGGGCGGCTGCCCGAATGCGCGCTGAAACGCGCGGCTGAGGGTGGATTGGCTGGAAAACCCGCAGCGCAGCGCCACCTCGGCCAAAGGGTGGTGTGTGTCGGTGATCATCCGGCGCGCGGCGGCAAGGCGCAGGCCAAGCGCATAGGCTCCGGGGCTTTGGCCGAGGGCGGTTTGGAACAGGGTTTCCAGACGCCGAGTTGACAGGCCAAGCGCGCGGGCGGTGGCGGCGACCGGCTCGGGGGCATCCAGCCGCGCATCCATCCGCGCGATGGCGCTGGCGATGCGCGGATCAAGGCGCGGGCGGCTGTGTTGCACCTGTGCCTCGGCCCCGTCGCGCGGGGTGGTGATAAAGCTGGCCGCGATCTGGCGGGCGAGGGGCGTGCCTTGGCGCTGTGCGATCAGGTGCAGCATCAGATCGGCGGCGGGCGCGGCCCCGCCTGCTGTGAAACGATTGCGATCAATGACATAGCGGGTCTGGACCACGTCAACCTCGGGGTGGGCGGCGGCCATATCCTCAAAATCCTCCCAATGCACGGTGGCGCGGTAGCCATCCAGCAGCCTCGCCCGCGCCAGCACCCAAGGCCCCGCATCAATCCCGCCGATCATCGCAAACCGTCCCGCCGCACGGCGCAGGGCGGCGATCAGCGGGCGGGTTGCCACCTCGGCCTGACGAAAGCCTGCGACCACCACCAGCGCATCCGCCCCCGCCGCATCGTTCAAAGTGCCCGAGGCGGGGATCTCTATGCCGCAGGTCAGGGGCACGGGACCGCCATCGGGCGAGAGCACCCGCCAGCGATAAGCCTCGGTTCCCAAATGGCGATTGGCAGAGCGCATCGGGTCCAAGGTGCCCGCCACCTCAAGGATCGAGGCTTGCGGTAGAACCAGCACCGCAAGGCTGAGCGGCGCGGAGGAAGGGGCGAAAATTGTTGCGGATTGTGTCATTAATCCTTCGTAAATTGCAAAACAGCCTTTGCCAAGCCCGTTAAGCTGTCGCCAAATCAGGAGGACTTCCATGCCACTCGAAATGAACCGCGATGTTTTCATCACCTGTGCCGTCACCGGATCGGGTTCCACCCAGGACCGCAGCCCGCATGTGCCGCGTTCGCCCAAGGAAATCGCCGAAAGCGCGATTGCGGCTGCCCGCGCCGGTGCGGCGGTGGTCCATTGCCATGTGCGCGACCCCGAAACCGGCAAGCCCTCGCGTGACCGCGCGCTCTACCGTGAGGTGACGGAACGGATCCGCGACAGCGACACCGATGTGGTCTTGAACCTGACGGCCGGCATGGGCGGCGATCTGATGTTTGACGGCACTGAGAAAATGGGCGCGATGGCGGCCTCATCCGACATGATCGGTGCCGAGGAACGCGTGGCCCATGTGGTCGAATGCCGTCCCGAGCTCTGCACCCTCGATTGCGGGACGATGAATTTCAACGAGGCCGATTATGTGATGGTCAACACCCCCGGCATGCTGCGTGATATGGCAACACGCATGGCGGCATCCGGTGTGCGGATCGAGATCGAGGCCTTTGACACCGGCCACCTCTGGCTGGCCAAACAGTTGGCATCCGAAGGGGTGATCCCCGATCCGGTTTTGGTACAGCTTTGCATGGGGGTGCCATGGGGCGCGCCGGATGACCTTAATACCTTCCTTGCGATGGTCAATAATGTGCCAAAGGATTGGAACTGGTCGGCATTCGCCTTGGGGCGGCATCAGATGGCCTATGTTGCGGCCAGCGTTCTGGCGGGCGGTAATGTGCGCGTCGGGCTAGAGGATAACCTCTGGCTGGATAAGGGCGTCTTGGCGACCAATGCACAGCTGGTGGAACGGGCCGCAGGCATTATTACCGGCCTTGGCGCGCGGGTGATCGGACCGGATGAGGTGCGCAAACGCCTGAAGGTTGAAAAGCGCGCGCCGCTGTCGGCTTGATCGTAAAATAAATAACAAAGGAATAGGGCGCATGGCACGTAAGGCAGCGATCATTGGTGGCGGGGTTATTGGCGGGGGATGGGCCGCGCGGTTCTTGCTGAACGGCTGGGATGTCGCGGTGTTCGACCCCGACCCGCAAGCAGAGCGCAAGATCCAGGAGGTGCTGGCCAATGCCCGCGCCGCCTTGCCCGCGCTTTCGGATCTTCCGATGATGGCGGAAGGGGTGCTGACCATGGCCGACACCCTGACCGATGCGGTGGAGGGCGCGGAATACATTCAGGAATCCGTGTCCGAGCGGTTGGAGCTGAAACACCGCGTTTTCGCGCAGATCCAGCAATCCTGCCCTGATACGTTGATCGGGTCGTCGACCTCGGGGTTCAAACCGTCGGAGCTGCAACAAAACGCGGCCAACCCCGCGATGATCTTTGTCGCCCATCCGTTCAACCCGGTCTATCTGTTGCCCTTGGCCGAGGTGGTGCCCTCCGCCGTCAGTGATCTGGATGCGATTGAACGGGCCAAGGATATCTTGCGTGAAATCGGCATGTTCCCCTTGCATGTCCGCAAAGAGATCGACGCCCATGTCGCGGACCGTTTCCTTGAGGCGGTCTGGCGTGAGGCGCTTTGGCTGGTCAAGGACGGGGTCGCCACCACCGAGGAAATCGATGAGGCGATCCGCATGGGCTTTGGCCTGCGCTGGGGCCAGATGGGCCTGTTCGAGACTTACCGCGTTGCGGGCGGAGAGGCGGGCATGAAGCATTTCATGGCGCAATTCGGCCCCTGCCTGGAGTGGCCCTGGACCAAGCTGACCGATGTGCCGGAGTTTACCGAGGAATTGGTTGACCTGATCGCGGGGCAATCGGATGCGCAATCGGGCCAATATTCCATCCGCGAATTGGAACGCATCCGCGACAGCAATCTTGTCGGCTTTCTGCGCGCGTTGAAAGACCGCGATTGGGGGGCGGGCCGTGTGCTGCGCGAACATGACGAGCGCCGCCGTGTGGCCGTTGCGGATACGCCGCCCGCAGGGGCGCCCTTGGTTATGGCGCATATGCAGGTGCTGCCGGGCTGGATCGATTACAACGGTCATATGACCGAGAGCCGTTACCTTTACGCGTCGTCGGAAACCACCGATGCCTTTTTGCGCTATATCGGCGCGGATATGGATTATGTCGCCAGCGGTTACAGCTATTACACCGCCGAGAGCCATATCATGCACCGCGGCGAGGCCAAGCTTGGCGACCGTCTGACCGGCACATTGCAAGTGTTGTCGGCGGATGAAAAACGGCTGCATGTCTTTGTATCCATTCAAAAAGACGGGCAGGAGGTGGCTTCGATCGAACAGATGCTCTTGCATGTGGATATGAAGGCAGGCCGTGCCACTGCCGCGCCTCAGGCCATTCTGGACCGGCTGCTGCCCATCGCCAATGCCCATGCCGATTTACCGCGCCCCAAGGCCGTGGGCCGCGCCACCGGACAAAGGAAATAAGCCATGCATTTTGGAATGACCGACGAACAACGCATGATCGTTGACACCACACGCGCCTTTGTCGAGGCCGAACTTTACCCGCATGAGGCAGAGGTCGAACGCACGGGCCATCTGCGCATGGATCTGATCCGCGAGATTCAAGCCAAGGCGATTGAGGCGGGGCTTTATGCGGCGAATATGCCCGAAGAGGTCGGGGGTGCGGGCCTCGATACGCTGTCATGGCTGCTCTATGAGAGAGAGTTGGGCCGCGCCAATTATGCGCTGCATTGGACCTGTGTTGCGCGCCCCTCCAACATCCTGCTTGCGGGCACCGAGGAACAGCGTGAACGCTATCTGCACCCGTGCATCCGTGGCGAGAAATGGGATTGCTTGCGATGACCGAGCCGGGTGCCGGGTCCGACCTGCGCGGCATGAAGGCCAGCGCGCGTCAGGACGGGGATGATTGGATACTCAACGGGACCAAGCATTTCATCAGCCATATCGACATCGCCGATTTCGCGATTGTTTTCATGGCCAGCGGTGAGGAAGACACCCCGCGCGGCCCCAAAAAGCTGATCACCGCGTTTTTCGTCGACAAAGGCACGCCGGGATTTACCGTGCGCGAAGGCTATCGTAACGTCAGCCATCGTGGCTATACCAATGGCGTGTTGGAGTTTGACAATTGCCGCCTGCCAGCCTCGCAGGTGTTGGGCGAGGTGCATAAGGGCTTTGAGGTGGCGAATACCTGGCTTGGGGCCACGCGCCTGCAAGTTGCCGCCACCAGCCTTGGCCGCGCCGATCGCGCCTTGGGCCATGCCGTGGAATATGCCGCCGAGCGCGAGCAATTCGGCCAGAAGATCGGCAAGTTCCAAGGGGTGTCCTTCAAACTGGCCGATATGGCGATGGAGCTGAAGGCCGCAGAGCTTTTGACATGGGAGGCGGCCTGGCGCTTTGACGAGGGCAACGTGACCGAGGCCGATATGTCCATGGCCAAGCTGAAGGCAACCGAGGTTCTGGCAATGGTCGCGGATGAGGCGATCCAGATCCACGGCGGCATGGGCCTGATGGATGATTTGCCACTGGAACGCATCTGGCGTGACGCCCGCGTAGAGCGGATCTGGGAAGGCACCTCGGAAATCCAGCGTCACATCATCAGCCGTCAGCTTTTGCGTGCGCACGGGGGCTGAGGCAATGAAGGATCTGTCGCGGCTTTTGCGGCCGCGTTCCATTGCTGTGCTCGGCTCTGTCTGGGCGGAAAATGTTATCGCACAGTGTGCCAAGATGGGGTTTTCCGGTGACATCTGGCCGGTGCATCCGAAACGCGCCGAGATTGGCGGGATCAAGACCTATGCCTCTCTGGCCGATCTGCCCGCGGCGCCGGATGCGAGTTTCATCGGTGTCAACCGCCATGCCACTGTGGATGTCGTGGCCGATCTGTCGGCGATGGGCGCCGGAGGTGCGGTTTGCTTTGCCTCCGGTTGGACCGAGGCAGGTGAGGCCGGATTGCAGGCCGATCTGGTCAAGGCCGCGGGCGATATGCCAATCCTCGGGCCGAATTGCTATGGTGTTATCAACTACTTGGACGGCGCGCTTTTGTGGCCGGATCAGCATGGCGGACGGCGGGTGGACTGCGGCGTGGCCCTGCTGTCGCAATCCTCCAATATCGTGATCAACCTGACGATGCAGGCGCGCGGCCTTCCGGTGGCCTATGTCGCCTGTCTGGGCAATGCCGCTCAGGTTGGCTTGGCGGAACTGTCGGCGGCCTTTTTGGCGGATGATCGCGTGACGGCCTTGGGCCTTTATGTCGAGGGTTTTGATGATGCCCCCGGCTTTGCAGCCGTGGCCGAGGCGGCGCGGCTGGCGGGCAAGGGTGTGGTTTGCCTCAAGTCGGGCAAGACCGAGGGTGCGCGTCTGGCGGCGGCCTCGCATACGGCGGCCTTGGCCGGTGGCGGGGCTGCGTCCTCGGCGTTTCTGGCGCAATCCGGCGTGGCCGAGGTGGCAACCATGCCGGAACTGCTGGAGACGTTGAAGATCTTTCACGCCCATGGCCCGCAGATCGGCAGCCGCCTGTGCTCTTTGTCCTGTTCGGGCGGTGAGGCCGGCCTGGTCGGTGATCTTGCCGACCGTTTCGGCATCGGGTTTGAGCCGCCAACCGAGGCGCAACGCCAGACCTTGGGCGATCTGTTGGGGCCGATTGTCACAATTGCCAACCCGTTGGATTATCATACCTTTATCTGGGGGGACGGGCCGCGCACCCGCGATGTCTTTGCCGCTATGCTGCAAGGCTATGATGCAGGAATTTTCCTGATCGATCCGCCACGGTCCGACCTTTGTGATCCATCGTCATTCGAGCCGGCCCTGCAAGCGATTGAGGATGCCGCCAAACTCATCGGCAAGCCTGCTTTTCCCGTGGCCTCATTGCCCGAAAACTTTGAGGAATCCCGCGCGATTGAGATGATGGCCCGTGGCATAGTTCCCCTTATGGGGTTAGAGACCGCGCTCGGCGCCTTGGCCGCGGCGCAGACGCCGCCGGGTCGGGCGGGGTGGCGGCCCTTGCCGTCGCGCAAGCCGACCCGTCCTACGCTTCTGGATGAAGGCACCGCCAAGGCGCTCCTTGAGGCCGCGGGCATCCCAGTGCCGCGCGGTGTCAGTGCCCCCGATCTGGCGACCCTGCGCCCCTTGGCCGACACCCTGACACCGCCGCTTGCGCTCAAGGGCCATGGTTTTGCACATAAATCCGAAAACGGTGCGGTGCGTTTGGGGCTGAACTCGCTTGATGATCAAACCCCGATGCCGGGCGCAACAGGCTATCTGGCCGAGGAAATGGTATCCGCTGTTCTGGCCGAGATGATGATCGGCATCCGTCAGGATCCGGTTTACGGTATCACCCTGACCTTGGGTTTCGGCGGCACCACGACCGAACTTTTGGCCGATACTGTCACCCTGATTTGCCCGGTGACCGCACCAGAGGTCGAAGAGGCCTTGCACCGTTTGCGCCTTTGGCCTTTGCTTGACGGCTATCGCGGGCGCGCCAAGCCTGATGTTGCCGCTCTGGTCGATGTCGTTATGCGGTTGCAGGCGCTTATGGATGATACCACTTTGAACGAGATCGAAATCAACCCGCTGATGCTGTGCGAAACGGGGGCTGTGGCCGCCGATGCGGTGATCTGGAAGGATATGGAATGATGGACATGCGAACAGACGGCCCGATTTTAACGCGGGTAGAGGGCGCCGTGCTGGAGGTGACACTGGCGCGCGGCAAGGCCAATGCGATCGATCTGGCCACAAGCCGCGTCATGGGTGAGGTGTTCCGCGATTTTCGGGATGATGATGCGCTACGGGTCTGTATCCTGCGCGCGCAGGGTGACAAATTCTTTTGCCCCGGTTGGGACTTGAAGGCTGCCGCCGACGGCGATGCGGTCGATGGTGATTACGGCGTGGGCGGCTTTGGTGGCTTGCAGGAATTGCCCCAGCTCAACAAACCCGTCATCGCCGCAGTGAACGGTATCTGCTGTGGTGGCGGGCTGGAACTGGCGCTTTCTTGCGATCTGATTTTGGCCTCGGATACCGCAACATTCGCGCTGCCCGAAATCCGTTCAGGCACGGTGGCCGATGCGGCATCAATCAAGCTGCCCAAGCGCATTCCCTATCATGTCGCGATGGATCTTTTGCTGACAGGCCGCTGGTTTGACGCCGAAGAGGCGCAACGCTGGGGCCTCATCAAGGAGATCTGCCCGCTGGAGGATCTGCATGCCAAGGCGTGGGATCTGGCGCGGCTGTTGGAAAGCGGGCCACCGCTGGTCTATGCCGCGATCAAGGAAGTGGTCCGCGAGGCCGAGGATATGAAGTTCCAGGACGCCCTGAACCGCATCACAAAGCGGCAGTTTTCAACGGTGGACCGGCTCTATTCTTCGGATGATCAGCTGGAAGGCGCGCGGGCTTTTGCCGAAAAACGCGATCCGGTCTGGAAGGGCCGCTGATTGTTCATTGGGGTCCTCAATGCAGACTTATGAGAGCCGGATCATCTGGACCGGCAACAGCGGTGAGGGTACGGCCCATTACCGCGCCTATGCCCGCACATGGGATATCGCGGTGCCGGGCAAGCCCTTGGTGCATTGCTCCAACGACCCGCTTATGGGCGGCGATCCGTCACGAATGAACCCCGAGGACCTGCTGCTTTCGGCGCTCTCGGCCTGCCATATGCTGTGGTATCTGCATTACGCTTCCGAGGCGGGCGTGGTCGTCACCCACTATGAGGATACCCCCGTGGGCGAGGCCGAACTGGGGCCGGGGGGCGCGGGGCGTCTTACCTCGGCCCAGTTGCGCCCCGTGATCTGGGTCGCCCTTGGTGCCGATATGGGTGAAGCAGCCGCGATCCATGACAGGATCCACAAGGTCTGTTTCATTGCCCGTTCGGTCAATTTCCCCGTCACCTATGCACCGGAATTCCGCATCGAGGATTAGCCCCTATTCCCCGCGCGGAAATCTTTTGCTTTCCTCAAGCGAGTTAAGGTCCATGTGGTTGCGCATATAGCGTTCCGAGGCTTTTTGCAGCGGTTGGAAATCCCACGGGTAATAGCCGCCCTGACGCAGCGCCTCATAGACCACCCAGCGGCGCGCCTGACTTTCGCGTACCGCTGCATCAAAGGCGCGCAGGTCCCAACGGGCCTCGGATTTGGCTCGAAAGGATTGTAGCGTGGCCGAATGGGCCGGTTCAAGGGCAAGGTTTTTGCGCTCCATCGGGTCGGCCTCAATGTCGAAAAGCTGTTCGGGATCGGCAAGGCAGCGGGTGTATTTCCACTTGCCATAGCGCAGCATGACCAGCGGGGTGATCGACCCTTCGGCGGCATATTCGATGGCCACGGGCGCCGAGCGTTCTGCGCCCTTGGCCAAAGGCAGTAACGATTGCCCGTCCGTCCATGGCATCACCTCTGACATATCGATCCCCGCCAGATCGCAAAGCGTAGGGGTGACGTCGATGGTAGAGACAGGCGCTTCGTTCAGATGCGGCTCCAACCCCGGCGCGCAGATCATCAAGGGCACACGGGCGGAACCTTCAAAGAAACTCATCTTGAACCAAAGCCCACGGTCGCCCAGCATATCCCCGTGATCCGAGGCAAAGACGATAATCGCCTCTTGGCGTGTGTCCTCCAAGACCTGCAAAATCTCACCGATCTTGTCGTCGATATAGCTGATATTGGCAAAATAGCCTTGGCGGGCGCGGCGGATGTGGTCAGTGGTGATGTTGAAATTGTCGCTGTCACAGGCGTCGATCAAGCGTTTCGAATGCGGGTCTTGATCGGCGTAAGCAATGGCATCGGGCGCATCGAGGTGCTCGCAGTTATTGTAAAGATCCCAATATTTGCGGCGCGCGACATAGGGGTCATGCGGGTGGGTAAAGCTGACGGTCAGGCACCAAGGGCGATCAGACCCGCGTGACAAATCATAAAGCTTCTGACTGGCCTGATGGGCGACATCGTCATCATATTCCAGCTGGTTCGATATCTCGGCCACCCCCGCACCGGTGACAGAGCCGAGGTTGTGATACCACCAATCAATCCGCTCTCCGGGTTTGCGGTAATCTGGGGTCCAGCCGAAATCGGCGGGATAGATATCGGTGGTCAGCCGGTTTTCGAACCCGTGCATCTGGTCGGGGCCAACAAAATGCATCTTGCCCGAAAGCGTGCATTCATAGCCCGCGCGGCGCAAATGATGGGTGAAACAGGGGATGTCGGATTGGAACTCGGCGGCGTTGTCATAAACGCGGGTGCGGCTGGGAAGTTGGCCGGACATAAAGCTGGCGCGCCCCGGCGCACAGAGCGGCGACCCGGTATAGCTGTTGGCAAAGCGCACCGAGCGTTGGCTAAGTTTGCGCAGGTTGGGCGCATGCAGCCAATCGGCGGGGCCATCGGGGAAAAGTGTGCCGTTCAATTGGTCCACCATCAGGATCAGGATGTTCGGTTTGGTCATAGGTCCCTCTTTCTTTGCGGGTTGCCATTCGGGCCCGCACCGCTTTTGATGGCAGCCTAAGACGTGCCAACCGCTTTTACGAGCAGTTTCAATGGCGTTGGCAGAGGTATCTCAAGGAAGGTCAGGCGATGCAGGTAGTAACAGAATTTTCCTTTGCGGTTAAGATCGAGGAGGATGTGGGCATCGTGATGCCGGACGGCTGCCGTTTGTCTGCGCGGATCTGGCGGGCCGAGGGGGCAGGGCCGGTGCCCGCAATTCTGGAATATATCCCCTACCGCAAAGGGGATGGCACCTATGCCCGCGATGCGCGGATGCACCCCTATTTTGCGGGCCATGGCTATGCCGCCGTGCGGGTTGACATGCGCGGCTGCGGCGACAGCGAGGGGCTGATGGCGGATGAATATACCCAGCAGGAAATGCAGGATGCGGTGGATGTGATCGCCTGGCTGGCGGCCCAGGACTGGTGCAATGGCAACGTCGGCATGATGGGCAAAAGCTGGGGCGGGTTTAACAGCCTTCAGGCGGCGTTTTCGCAGCCCCCAGCGCTGAAAGCCATCGTGACGGTTTGTTCCAGCACCGATCGTTTTGCCGATGATGTGCATTTTCGTGGCGGATGTTTGCTGGGGGAAAACCTTGGCTGGGGGGCGGTGATGCTGTCCTATAGTTCCCGTCCCGCCGATCCGGCCGTGCGCAGCGACTGGCGGGAGGACTGGCTGGCGCGGTTGGAGGCAGAGCCGTTTCTGGCCCCGCGTTGGGCCAGCCACCAGCGCCGCGACGCCTATTGGAAACATGGCTCGGTCTGTGAGGATTTCGCCCGTGTGCAGGTGCCGGTGCTGAGCATCTCGGGCTGGGCGGATAATTATATGAACACCTCGGCCAAGCTGGTGGAGAATGTGGCGGGGGCCAAGGCGATCATCGGGCCTTGGGTGCATCAATATCCGCATCAGGCGGTGCCCGGCCCCGCGATGGGGTTCATGGATGCGGCGCTGCGCTGGTGGGATCGCTGGCTCAAAGGCGTTGATAACGGGGCCGAGGATGATCCGGCCTACCGCGCCTGGATGATTGACAGCGAGGCCCCTGATGCCTCGACCCTGCACCGCAAGGGGCGTTGGGTGGCCGAAACCACCTATCCCGCGCCAAGGTCGCAAGATCAGGTCATGGCGCTATCCGCAGGTGGCGTTTTGGGCGGTGCGGGCGGGGCGTTGAACCACCCCATCTGCACGCCCCCCGATCTGGGCTTCTCGGCGGGTGAGTTCTTCCCGATGAGCAGCCATGCCGAACTGCCCGGCGATCAGGCGGGGGATGACGCGATGTCGCTTTGCTTTGACGGGCCGGTATTGGATGCGCCTCTGGCCCTGTTGGGGGCGGCACGTTTGCGCCTGCGCCTGAGCAGCGACAAGCCGCGGGCCTTTGTCGTGGCGCGGCTTTGCGATGTCGGGCCGGACGGGGCTTCGGTGCGGATTGCGCATGGGATGCTCAACCTGTGCCACCGTGACAGTATGGAACACCCCAGCCTCTTGGTGCCGGGGCAGGAGATGGAGGTGGAGCTGGCGCTGGACCAGATGGCCTACCGGCTGGCGGCGGGGCATCATTTGCGGATCGCCCTCTCGACGACCTATTGGCCCTTTGTCTGGCCCAGCCCCGAGGCGGCGACCCTGACATTGACCGAAGGCAGCCTGACCCTGCCGGTGCATGAGGGTACGCCTGCCGATGAATGGCAGGCCCCGCCGCCGCGCGCCGCCGCCGATTGGAACCACCGCCGCCATTCCGATGCGCGCTTTGCGCGGCGGCTGGAGGAGGATCTGATCACCGGCACCCGCGCTTTGGTGGTCGAGGAACACAGCGGGCGTGTGGAAAACCTCGACCACGGGCTGATCACCGAAGAACATGTGACCGAACGCTTTGAGGTGGACCCGAATGCACCCGGCAGCGCCCATGTGATTTGCGATTGGGAACAGCTGTTTTCGCGCGGTGACTGGGCGGTTTCCACCCGCGCAATATCGCAAATGTGGGCAGAACCGGAGGCTTTGGTGTTCCACGCCCATCTGCGCGCCTATGAGGGCGAAGCGCTTGTTTTCGAACGCGAGTTCAGGGAGAAAATCCCCCGCGATTTTGTTTAGGGTCGTGCAAAAGGTTGCGGATAAGCGAGTTTTGGCTTAAAGACGACATTCAATTGTCTGAAAGCGTCATATTGCGATGCTTCACCCCCAACCATGGCGGCGCCCGCAGCAAAAGTAATTCTTGCTGTAGAGGCTTGGTGCGGCTCTAGTATCGACCAGACAATAAAATAATGACCTATAGGGAGACTATGATGAACGATAACCTTGCAAAGCTGATTGGCCGTATTTATGCCGCACGCGTAAGCCGCCGAAGCTTCATGGGGGGGGCCGCCGCCGTTGGCGCATTGGCGACCATGGGCGCGCCGACGGGTGCTGCGGCAGAGCCGGTCAAGGGCGGCATCCTGAAGATGGGCCTTGGTGGCGGCGAGAGCACCAACAGCCTTGACCCCGCCGTCGCGCAAAGCCAGGTCACCTTTCATATCAACCGGATTATCGGGGAACCTTTGGTCGATGTCGCCGCCGACGGCACGCTAGAGATGCGGATTGCCGAGGCGATTGAAAGTTCACCCGATGCCAAGGTCTGGCGTTTTACCATCCGCAAGGGCGTGAAATTCCACAATGGTGCAGAGCTGACACCCGATGATGTCCTCAAAACGCTGGAGCGTCACTCGAACAAGGAAAGCTCCTCGGGGGCCTTTGGCATCATGGAAAACATCCAAAGCATGCGTGTGGATGGCGATGTGGTCGAGGTGACAATGGATACAGGCAATGCAGATTTGCCCTATCTGATGGCGGATTACCATTTGCAGATACAGCCCGGTGGCGGAATGGAAAACCCTGCGGACGGTATTGGCTGCGGCCCCTATAAGGTGGTCGTCAATGAACCGGGTGTGCGTCACACATTCGAAAAACATGCTGAGTATTGGGATGAAACCCGCGGCCATTATGACGGTGTGGAAATCACCGTGATCAATGATGCCACGGCGCGGATGGCGGCTGTTCAATCGGGGCAGGTGCATATTGCCAACCGTGTTGACCCCAAAATCGCCAAGCTTTTGACCCGCGCGCCGGGGCTGACGGTGCGCAACGCACCGGGACGCGGGCATTATGTGTTCATCATGCATTGCGATACGGCCCCCTTTGACAATGCCGATCTGCGCCGCGCGCTGAAACTGGCGATCAACCGCGAAGAACTGGTCGACAAGATCCTTGACGGTTTCGGCTCTGTTGGGAATGACACGCCGATCAATGCGGCCTATCCGCTGTTTACCCCGCTGGAACAGCGCAAGTTTGACGTGGCCGCCGCCGCCGAGGCCTATAAGGCGTCCGGCCATGATGGCAGCCCGATCATCCTGCGTGTGGCCGATGGCGCCTTTCCGGGGGCTGTCGATGCGGCTGCCTTGTTCCAGCAAACCGCACAGGCGGCAGGCATCCCCTTGGAAATCAAGCGTGAGCCCAATGACGGCTATTGGTCCGAGGTCTGGAACAAGCAGCCCTTCTGCGCGTCCTATTGGGGCGGGCGTCCGGTGCAGGACCAGATGTTCTCCACCGCCTATGTTTCCACGGCCGACTGGAATGACACCCGTTTCTTCAACCCCGAATTCGATGCGCTGGTCGAAGAGGCACGCGCCGAGCTGGATGAGGCCAAGCGGGTCGAAATCTATGCCAAGCTGAGCCAGATGGTCCATGATGACGGCGGCTTGATTTGCCCGATGTTCAATGACTTCATCGAGGCGGTCAGCGACAAGGTGCAGGGTTGGGAAGTAAATGGCATGCAAGAGGCCATGAACGGGCTTGCCCCGCACAAGACCTGGTTGGCGTAAGGGATACGCCAATGCACCCTGTCCTCAAACTTCTGGTCCAGCGTATATCGCTGGGCCTGCTGTTGCTCTTCGCCGCGTCGATCCTGATCTTTGTGGGAACCCAGATCCTGCCGGGGGATGTGGCGCAGAATATTCTGGGGCAGGGTGCGACACCCGAAACCTTGGCCAACCTGCGGGCAGAGCTGGGGCTGAACGATCCGCCGCTGACGCGCTACCTCAACTGGCTGTTTGCGGCCATGCAGGGCGATTTGGGGACGGCGCTGACCAATGGTCAGGATATCGCCACCTCGATGGGCAAGCGGCTGGGCAATACGTTATTCTTGGCGGTTTGTGCGGCCATTATCGCGGTGCCATTGGCGATTGTGTTGGGGCTTATTGCCGTGCGCTATCAGGGCCGCTGGCCGGACCGTGTGATTTCCGGTGTGACGCTGGCGACAGTCTCGGTGCCGGAATTCCTGCTTGGCTATATCGCGATCTTTGTGCTTTCGGTGCAGTTTCGTGTCTTTCCCTCGCTTTCGACCGTTTATGACGGGATGCCATTTCTGGACCGCATGAACGCCATTGCCCTGCCTGCGATTGTGCTGGTTCTGGTGGTGCTTGGCCATATGATGCGAATGACACGGGCGGCGATTTTGAACGTGATGCAATCGGCCTATGTCGAGACCGCCGAGCTGAAGGGCTTGCGCAAGTTCACCATCATTGCGCGCCATGCGCTGCCCAATGCGGTGGCGCCGGTGGTCAATGTGGTCATGCTCAACCTTGCCTATCTTGTGGTGGGGGTCGTCGTGGTCGAGGTGGTGTTTGTCTATCCGGGCATGGGACAATATCTTGTGGATCACGTATCAAAACGGGATGTGCCGGTGGTGCAGGCCTGCGGGCTTGTTTTTGCGGCCGTCTATATCGGGTTGAACCTTGTCGCTGATATTGTCTCGATTCTAAGCAATCCGCGTTTGCGGCATCCGAAATAGAGGGGGCCGTATGATGCGTATTCCATTTGCAGCAATGCTGGGTTTGTTTTTCACCGGCGTCTATTTTTTCATGGCAATCTTTGCCGGTTGGATCGCCCCTTATGGCATGGCCGAAGTTGTCGGTGACAGCTGGGAGCCATGGTCCTGGGCCCATCCGCTTGGCACTGACAGCATCGGGCGCGATTTGCTTTCGCGGATGATCTGGGGCGGGCAAACCACGATCTTTGTCGCCACCATGGGCACGATCCTGTCCTTCACGCTTGGCTCGGTTCTTGGGTTCATCGCGGCGGTCAGGGGTGGCTGGATTGACCAGTTGCTCAGTCGTCTGGTAGATCTGATGATGTCGATCCCCTCGCTGATCTCGGCGCTGGTTGTGCTTTCGGTGATGCCGGTGACCTTGCCGATATTGATCATCGTCATGGGGGTTCTGGATGCGACCCGCGTGTTCCGTCTAAGCCGCGCGGTTGCCGTCGACATCACCGTCATGGATTATGTCGAAGCCGCCCGTCTGCGCGGTGAAAAGCAGCTTTGGATCATCTTTCGCGAGATCCTGCCAAATGCGCTTTCGCCGCTGATCGCAGAGATGGGGCTGCGCTTTATCTTTATGGTGCTGTTCATTTCGACGCTGTCTTTCCTCGGGCTTGGCGTACAGCCGCCGATGGCCGATTGGGGCGGTATTGTTAAGGAAAACAAGGATGCAATCGTTTATGGCGTTCCTGCCGCATTGGTGCCGGCATTTGCCATCGCGTCATTGGCCATTTCGGTCAATCTGGTTGCCGATTGGGTGCTGAACCGGACCACCAGCCTGAAAGGGGGCCGCGGATGAGCGATGTTCTGCTTGAAGTCAAAGATCTGAAAATCGAAGCCACCGCCTATCCTCCCGGAGAGCCGCCGCAGGATATCACCATCGTCGAGGGCGTGTCCTTTGCGGTGGATAAGGGCAAGGTACTGGGGCTGATCGGTGAATCCGGAGCGGGGAAATCCACCATCGGCTTGTCGGCGATGGCCTACGGGCGCGGTGGCGTGCGCATCACCGGCGGCGAGGTCATGGTCAACGGGCGCGATATCTTGCAAATCGGTTCGGCCGGTCTGCGGGGTTTGCGCGGCAAAGAGGTGACCTATGTTGCCCAATCCGCCGCGGCCGCCTTTAACCCCGCAAAAAAGCTGATGGAGCAGGTGATCGAGGCGACCCTGCACCACAAGCTGATGACGAAGGAAGAGGCCGAGGCGCGCGCGATCTCGCTCTTTGATCAGCTTGGTCTGCCCAAACCCGAAACCATCGGCAACCGCTATCCGCATCAGGTGTCTGGGGGTCAGTTGCAACGGGTGATGACGGCAATGGCGCTTTGCCCCAAACCCGACCTTGTGATCTTTGATGAGCCGACAACTGCGCTGGATGTGACCACCCAGATCGATGTTCTGGCCGCGATCAAAAAAGCGATCCGTGATACGGGCGTGTCCGCGCTTTATATCACCCATGATCTGGCCGTGGTGGCACAGATTGCCGATGATATCATGGTGTTGCAAAGCGGGCAGATGGTGGAATATGGCACCACCGATCACATCATCAACTCTCCGACCGAGGAATATACCCAAGCCTTGGTTTCGGTCCGCTCGGTCAAGCATGTCGAGCAAACGTCAGGCGCGCCGGTGCTGTCGGTCAATGGCATCACCGCACGCTATAAAGGCACGAAGTTTGATGTGCTCAAGGATGTTACGGTGGATCTGCCCGAGGGGCAGACCCTTGCCATCGTGGGTGAGTCCGGGTCGGGCAAGTCGACGCTGGCGCGGGTGATTACCGGGCTTTTGCCGCCGTCGGACGGTGAGATCCTGTTTGACGGCCGCACCCTTGCGCCCGATTTCGAAAAGCGCACCCGTGATGATCTGCGCGAAATCCAGATGATCTATCAGATGGCTGATACCGCGATGAACCCGCGCCAGACCATCGGCACCATCATCGGCCGTCCGCTGGAGTTCTATTTTGGCCTGCGCGGTGCGGAAAAGCGGAAACGGGTCCAGGAACTTCTGGATGATATCGAGATGGGCGAAGGCTTCATCGACCGCTATCCTGCCGAGCTTTCGGGGGGACAAAAGCAGCGTGTCTGTATCGCGCGCGCCCTTGCGGCCAAGCCCCGGATGATCATCTGTGATGAGGTGACCTCGGCGCTTGATCCGTTGGTAGCGGCGGGGATTTTGAAGTTGCTTTTGAACCTTCAGAAACGGGAAAACGTGGCCTATCTGTTCATTACCCATGATCTGGCAACGGTGCGTGCCATCGCCGATAGTATTGCGGTGATGTATCAGGGGCGCGTGGTGCGCTATGGCAACAAGACCGAGGTGCTCTCGCCGCCCTTTGATGATTATACCGATCTGCTCTTGTCTTCGGTTCCCGAGATGGAGCTGGGCTGGCTGGAACGCACCATTGCCAATCGCAAGATGGAGGCGGCAGGCAACTGAGCGTTGCCTGCCAGTCGGCCGTCAGGCGCCATGCGGGGTGATGACAACCTTGCCAGTGGATTTGCGATCCCGAAGCAGGTCCAGCCCGGTCTGGGTTTGGTCGAGCGGCAGGCAATGGCTGATATGGGGACGCAGGCCGCCGGCCTCATACCATTCAAACAAGGTCGCCATGCTGCGCGACAGGGTTTGTGGTGCGAATTTCGCATAGCCCCCCCAGTAAAGCCCGATCACTGTCAGGTTCTTGACCAGCAGGTGGTTGGCGGGGATCTGCGGAACCTCGCCACCGGCAAAGCCGATGGGGATCAGGCGACCTTCGGGCTTGGTGGCGCGCATCGCCTGGGTAAAGGCAGGGCCGCCGACGGCGTCAAACACCACATCCACACCGCCAAGCGCCAAAAGAGCTTCGCGCAAATCCGGTGCTTCGCTGTCAATGACATGATCGGCACCCGCATCACGGGCGATCGCCAGTTTTTCCGGCCCACGTGCCGTGGTAATGACCCGCGCGCCCATACGCTTGCCGATTTCCAGCGCGGTTAAACCCACGCCACCCGTGGCCCCCATGACCAAAAGGGTCTCTCCTGGTTGCAACCGCGCGCGGTGGTCCAACGCGAGGTGGCTGGTGCCATAAGCGATCTGAAAGGCGGCGGCATCGGTGAAAGGCATTGCATCCGGGATCGGGGTACAGGCCTTTGCGTCAAAGCAGCCCCATTCCGCCAGCCCGCCCATGCCCGCATAGACCGCGACACGGGTGCCAATCGCGGGGTGGTCGACGCCCGAGCCAAGCGCCTCAACCACACCTGCCAGCTCCATGCCGAGGGTAAAGGGCAGGGCGGGGCGCTCTTGGTACTTGCCTTTGATCATAAGCAGGTCGGCAAAGTTCAAGCCGCAGGCCATAATCTTGACCCGCACCTCGCCCTTTTGGGGTTCAGGGCGCGGGGTGTTGGTTAAGGACGCAGGGTGCCCGGCTGTCTCTACACGAAATGCGCGCATGGTTTTTCCCTTTAAGGTGGTTTCCGTTAATCATACATAACGTATTGATAATGCGGCTACCATTGGGATCGCTCTATGCAAAACGCGAAAAACCCATTCGCGCGATTTGCAATATGCAACATATTTTGCAAATACTGGAGGTGTCGCCCGGCTGGGCTGTTAACTATCATTGAGCGGAATGGTGCCGACACTTATTCTTTAAGACAAATTGACCTGTCTAAAAGGTCAGGTCTTTTTGGTGAATGCAATGAATTTTATCAAAATTTGGGGTGCTATCAGCTTTGGCACGGTTTTTGCTTGTAAACTAAAAAGCGCGTAAAATATTGATGGAGTACCCTGATGAAACACCCGGTCGATGTCCATGTAGGCAAGCGAATCCGTCACCGTCGTTGGATGGTGGGCATGACACAACAACAGCTTGCCGATTGTGTGGGAATCAAGTTTCAACAGATCCAGAAATATGAAACCGGAATGAACCGCGTTTCGGCTTCGCGTTTGTGGGATATCTCGACCGCGCTTGGTGTTGCAATCAGCTTTTTCTTTGAAGGTCTGAGCGAAGAGCCGGAAACCCCGCGCCGGATGGAAGGGGATATGCTTGCCGACAAGGAAGCGTTGGAGCTTGTGCGCTCCTATTACGCGATCCCTGAGGCACAGCGCCGTCGTTTGTTCGACCTGGCGCGTGTCCTGAGTGCCGCGGCCTAGACGCCTTCCTCTTGACCGCATGCTGTCTAGCCGCTAGCGCTGCGCAAGTTTATCGCCCCTTGGCTATAAACTTGGGGCAGCCTTGCGGAGAAAACTATCATGCTGACACAGAGCGAAGTTGAAGATATCCGGCATACCGCAGCGGCTTTGGCCGATGCAGCGCGGGTCGCCACTTTGGCGCATTTTCGCAAGCCAGGGTTGACGGCGGATACCAAAGAGGCAACGCATTTTGACCCGGTCACCATTGCGGATCGTGAGTCAGAAATCGCAATGCGTGATATTCTGGCGCGCCGCCGCCCTGACGACGCTATTCTGGGCGAGGAGTTTGGCCTTAAACCGGGGGTCTCTGGTTTGACTTGGGTGCTGGATCCCATTGACGGCACGCGCGGGTTTTTGTCCGGCACACCAACTTGGGGGGTTCTGATCTCGGTCGCCGATGGGAATGGCCCGATTTACGGGCTGATTGACCAACCCTATATCCAGGAACGGTTCGAGGGCGGCTTTGGGCGGGCCTTGGTCAATGGCCCGATGGGGGCGTCGGTGCTGCGGACCCGTTCGACGCCCGATCTGTCGCAGGCGATCTTGCTTTCGACCTTCCCAGAAGTTGGGGATGACGCCGAGGGTGAAGCCTTTCGCCGCGTGGCAGGGCAGGTGCGTCTGGTGCGCTATGGGATGGATTGTTACGGCTATGCGCTTTTGGCTGCGGGGCAGGTTGATCTGGTGATCGAAGCGGGGTTGCAGACCTATGACGTTCAGGCCCCGATCGCGGTGATCGAGGCGGCAGGCGGTGTTGTAACCAATTGGCAGGGTGGGTCGGCGTGCCAAGGGGGGCAGGTTCTGGCAGCGGCCAATCCCGAAATCCACGCGGCGGCGATGGCCTATCTGAACGCTTGACTTGTTCGGGCACCGGATCTGACAAACCCGATGCCCGACGGTCCGTTACCAGTGCCCGATGTTTTCCGCACTCGCCCAAGGTTCTGCCGGGGCCAGCGATTCACCCTTTTGCAACAGCTCGATAGAGATGTTGTCGGGGCTGCGCACAAAGGCCATATGCCCGTCGCGGGGCGGGCGATTAATCACCACACCATTGGCCGCCAGATGGGCGCAGGTCGCATAGATATCTTCCACCTCATAGGCCAGATGGCCGAAATGGCGGCTGTCGGATGGCAAGGCGTCATCGCCATCCCAGTTATAAGTCAGTTCCACGGGGCATTCCGGCTGGCCTGGAGGGGCCATGAAAACCAGGCTAAAGCGCCCTTTTTCATTGTCCACCCGACGGGTTTCTTCCAGCCCGAGCAGGTTGAAGAATGCCATGGTTTTTTCCAGATCCAATACGCGAACCATCGTGTGTAGATATTTGATCGACATCCGTATCTCCTTTTTTGCCTGTGCCAAGTATAGGGCCGAATACGCCAAATGCGACCCCGTGCGCAATCGGCTAAAACTTGGAAACCAGCCCCAATGTGACCGAGGTTTCCTTGACCTCGAACCGGCTGACATTCGAGGTTGTGCGCTGATGACGTAGGCGCACTGGGGGGTAAAGCCCGCATAGCTGATGTCATTCACCTGAAGTTGAAGCTGGGCATAGCCGGTCTTGTCGCTCCGCCCGCCCGGCACCTCGATTGCGGCAATCGTGTAGCCATCAAACTGCGCTTTTTGAAACCCCAAGGTGCCGCCGATACTGACGGGCCCAAGCGGTTTTGCCAAAGTGTATCCAAGCTGCGCGCCAAGCATGGTGCCTGATCGCCCCTGAACGGCGGTGTCAAGGCGGCTTGCCAAAAGGCTCGCCATGATCAGGTCGGCGTTGTCGCGCTGGTGGATAAGCGTGCTGCGCAGGGCAAAGCTGCGGTCGCCGCGCTGGCCATTGCGCCCTTGGCGCTGTTCGGCCTCTAGGGCGCTGTCGATCAAGCTGTTGGCTGAGATCGCGGTGCGATGCCCAAGGGTCGCGCCATAAAACCCGTAGTCGTTGCTGCTTTGATAGGATTGCCGCCCCACCGTGCCCGTTACGCTAAAGCGATGCTTGCTGCCCTGCGCCTGCCAGTCCTGGCGCAGCGACAGGGCCAATCGGTCGGAGCCAAAGCCCGGATCACCGCCCAGCCGCGCCTTCTCGGCCTTACCAAGATGTACCCGTCTGGTCGAGATTTCAGCCCCCAATACCGTTTCGCTGCTTGCGCTTTGCCGCAAACGATAGCCCATGTTGATGGCGGCCTCGGCCACAAAGCCTTTTACCGCCTGCGCATCCGCGCTTAGGCTGCCAACCACGGGCAGCCCGTCGATGATGTTGTATTGCCCCGTGCTGCCATTGTTCACATTGTCCGAAGGGCGTAACGAAAAGGCCAGCTTTACCCGCCACGGATTGCGGGCTTTGACGGCACGAAACTGCGCGATAGAGGTGTTCTTGCGCCCCGCATCAGGGGCGGCCTCGGCCGATTGGCGCAACCACCATTGGGCCGTGGTCAGTGCACCGCGTTGAAAGGCAAGATCCGCGGCCAGATGGGCGGATTGATACGACTGTTCGGGCGTTTTGGCATAACGGTAGGAACGTTTCGCCGCCCGTTCGGCGGTTTTCCCGTCGCCCATACGCATCAGGCTGTTGGCCATCAGGAAATGTGCGAAGCTGTCGGTTTTATCCTGTGCCAGCAGGCTGGTCGCGATCTGAGCCGCGATGTCGGGTCGTCCATGACGGATCGCCTGAAGCCCCAATACTCGGGCCTCATCCGCGGACACGCTTGTATAACCCGCAGGCGCTTGTGCATAGGCAATCGGGGCGAGCAAAAGGCTGGCCGCCACCAATCCCGCCCAAAGCCGGGGGACCTTATGGCGCGGTGCCAACGCAATCCCCGCCCGATGCCGTCAACCCGCATTGATCCAGCACAAAGATACCGCGCTCCACTGCATCGGTGATCTTTTCGCCTGCGCCATTGCGGACATCCGTTAAATGCACCCCGCCCGCGATGCTTGACGCATCCGTGCCGCCAAATACGCCACCATAGGTCCCAGCTGAAGTTTTGACAGGCCCGCGTTCAACGGTTCCCTCAAAGGTGCCATTTGCCAGAATCTCGGTTGGTTCCATGTTCAGGTCTTCAAGCCTGACGCCGGTCCCGTCGTTGTAATTCGCACTGCTCACATTCGAGGTGATGCTGAGGTCGATCGCATTGCGGTTCTTGACGATGCCATTGACCATATCATCCGCAAAGTTGGCGTTCACAAAAACATCGCCGGTGATCCGTGTGGCCTGATTGGGGGCCTCTGAGGGTGCTGTGGGGCGCCCGGCGGGGATGGGCAACAGGTCGTCGCCCGCAGCGCCACCGTTTAGCATGCCCGCGTATTTCCCGGTATAGGAAACCTGCCCGCGGCCAGGGCCTTCGGCCGTTGCATCGGGTGGGGTATAGCCCCCTTCGCGGTAATAATCCGTACCAGAAAAATAGCTGCCGAACTGGCCCCCATCCCCCGCTAGAACCGCACTGGCAGAGCCATCCGCGCTGGTCGCTGCAAGCCCGATAAACAGTCGGTCAAGCGCGTCTTCTTGTACCGCAAAGGCCTGATAACCGGGAATATCAAGTGCCGGACGGCGTTGCCATGTGGCCTCGATCGGGGTGGCATCCAATGCAGAGATGTTCACCAATACTGTGTCAAGATTACTGCCGGTTCCGCGAATAATCTTTGCATTCGCCAGATTGAAGGCCAGCCCATCAGGTACAACGACCGGGCTGCTTGCCGTGATTATATCGCCGTCACCCCCGTCGGTGGAGCCGTCCGGCGGTGTTTCCTCGGGGAAAATCAAAGGGTTGTTCAGGGAGTTTCCGCTACAGCCCATAAGGCCCAACGCAAGCGCACAAGACGCCAGTATATTGATGTTCATTGCACCACTCGATTGGTTATTTTGAGAAAACGATTGGTTATTTTGAGAAAACAATGCCTGCCCCATGCCATTTTTGTCAATCACAGCGCGCGTGCTGCGCCGTGGTTGGTGCAAAAAAGACGCGCAACCTATGGGTGTTTTGATTGCAGGTCCTAGGTGTCGGTTCCGCGCCAACGCTTGCCCTTTGCCCACGCCGCATATATGTGACATTAACCCTAGCATAGACGAGGCCTGCCATGCCCCTTTCCCCCGACCAGCGCGCCGAGATCGATGCGCAACGCGCCAGCCCCAAGCCCACGCTTCGTGCAGTTTCCGAAGGGATGGAGGCGCATCTTTACCATGCGCATGAGGTGCTCGATCACGGGTTTGTCCGCGTCATCGACTATATGGGCGATGATGCCGCCATCGTGCAGGCGGCGCGTGTGTCTTATGGCGCAGGGACCAAACATGTGTCCAACGATGAGGGACTGATCCGCTATTTGATGCGGCATTGGCATTCGACGCCGTTCGAGATGTGCGAAATCAAACTGCACGTCAAACTGCCGGTCTTTGTTGCCCGCCAGTGGATTCGCCACCGCACCGCGAATGTGAATGAATATTCCGCCCGCTATTCGATTCTGGACCGAGAGTTCTATATCCCCGCGCCCGAACAGCTTGCCGCACAATCGGTGGTCAACAACCAAGGCCGCGGTGAAGTGCTGACCGGCGAAGAAGCCGCCCGCGTGCTGGAGATGCTCAAGCGCGATGCGAACACCGCCTATGACCATTACGAATCCATGCTCTCGCAAGAGGGGCAGCAAGGGTTGGCGCGTGAACTGGCGCGTATGAACCTGCCCGCAAATATCTATACGCAATGGTATTGGAAGGTCGATCTGCACAACCTTTTCCACTTCCTGCGCCTGCGCGCCGATGCTCACGCCCAATATGAAATCCGCGTCTATGCCGATGCGATCTGTAAGGTCGTTGCCGATTGGGTCCCGATCGCTTTTGGTGCGTTTGAGGATTACCGTATGGGCGGCGCCACCCTCAGCGGCAAGGCGATTGATTGCGTGCGCCGGATGCTGAAGGGTGAGGCCGTCACACAAGAAACCTCTGGCATGAGCAAGGGGGAGTGGCGCGAGTTTATGGGCGTCGTGAACTCCCCTGAATGAGCAATCTTAGAACGCTTAAAGGCAGCGTTGTAAGTGGCGAGCTACTATTGTTTTTTAACGTGAGAGGCCACGCGATAGGCTTTGACCCGCGCCGACCTGTCATGCTATGCAACCTAATCCTGTAGCTGCGGACCTATTTTGCCTAGCTTGGCGTCTTGATTGTTAAAGTTTGCCCGTAGAAACCTCTTGTATTCTCGGCTTTGGTGTGTTGCCTTTCATCGCCTATCCTCGCGGATACTGGTATCTATGTCGGTCCATATGACGCCGAAGTCGTTCGGGTTATTGATGGTGACACGATTGAAGTCACGGCAAGCATTTGGCCTGGTTTGACGGCAGAAGTTCATGTGCGAGTGTTGGGCATCGATGCGCCAGACGTCCCCAATGATGGGTGCCCAAACGGCGTAGAATTTGAGAAGACCGTAACGGATTGGGTAGAAAAAACCTATCCTGTCGGGAAATTGGTTCGCCTTGAAAATGTGCAGCGAGGAGCATTTGCAGGCCGCGTGGTTGCCGATATAAAAAGGTTTCGCAGTGATCGATGGCTCTCATTGGCGGATGAACTGCTGGCCCGTAAATATGCGGTTGAATGGAAGTTGGGCCAATCAACGCCACCATGGTGCTTGCTTGCGCCGGAATAGCGCACCGTAATCCTGATTATGCCGTGATGGAAAGAAGTGCCCCACCCATGCAAAACATGGGCTTTGCGTCTGTGTTTGAGTGATGTGGCCGAATCGTTCTGGACAAAAAGAAACCGGGGTCTTGGCTTGCATCTTTTGCAGGGGCATGGAACCTAAGGGCAGCCCGTTGTGAAAGCCGTGATCGATGCTGCCCATCCTCCTTAAAACGCTCCCCTTTTTCGCGCTGATCGGGCTTGGATATTGGGCCGCGCGCGTGCGTTTTTTCACGCCCGAGGCCACCGCTTGGCTGACGAAATTTGTGTTTTACTTTGCGCTGTCGGCGATGCTGTTCCGCTTTGCCTCGAATCTGTCGCTGGCCCAGGTCTGGGATGCGCGCTTTGTGGCGGCCTATTTGTTGGGCTGCACCGTTGTCTACGCGCTGGCCTTTGGCGTGGCGCGCTGGCGCAAGGTCTCGGTAGAGGAGGCGGCGGTTGAGGCGCAATGCGCGGTGATCGGCAACACCGGATTTCTGGGCGTGCCGATGTTGGTGGTCTTGATGGGACCACAAGCGGCGGGGCCGGTGTTGATGGTGCTTGCGATTGATCTGATTGTTTTCTCAACCATTATTACATTGATCATCACAGGTATGCGGCAGGGCGGGATGAGCTTTGGGATGATCAAGGTTCTGGCCATCGGCTTGCTGAAAAACCCGATGATCGTCTCGATGGCTCTGGGGCTGTGCTGGTCCACTACGGGCGTGGCTGTGCCAGAACCTGTCAATGATTTCATGGCCTTGCTGGGCGGAGCTGCGACGCCGGGTGCGCTTTTTGCGATTGGCGCATCGCTGGCCGGCAAATCGGCCGAGCGGCTGGCAGTGGCGGGCTGGCTTTCGTTTTGCAAGCTGGTGCTGCATCCGGCGGCGGTGGCGTTTGCGGCAATTGTGATTTTTCACGTCGATGCGGAGGCGGCGGGCGTAATGATTGCGGCGGCGGCCTTGCCTGTTGCGGGCAATGTCTACATTCTGGCGCAGCATTTCGGGGTGGCACCACAGCGTGTTTCCGCCTCGATCCTGATTTCAACGGCGGTCAGCATCGTGACCGTTACCATCGTGATGGCCCTTGTAATGGGCTGAAGGGGACAGACATGAAAACCATTTCAGAAAACCGTGCTTTTGGCGGCGTTCAGGGCGTTTACAGCCATGCATCCGAGGCCTGCGGTTGCGATATGACATTCGGCCTGTTCCTGCCCGAAGAGGCAGAGCATGAGCCGGTTCCAGTGGTCTGGTATCTGTCGGGCCTGACCTGCACGCATCAGAATGCGATGGAAAAGGCCGGCGCGCAGGCATGGGCCGCCCAGCAGGGAGTGGCGCTGATTTTCCCCGATACCAGCCCGCGCGGTGCGAATATCGCGGACGACGAGGCCTATGATCTGGGGCAGGGCGCGGGCTTTTATGTCAACGCCACCGAAGCCCCTTGGGCGCCGAATTTCCGTATGTGGGATTACATCACCGAGGAACTGCCCCATCGTGTGTTCAGCGCCTATCCGCTGGACGAAGGGCGGCAGGCGATCACGGGCCATTCGATGGGCGGGCATGGCGCCTTGACCGTTGCGATGTCCTTTCCGGGGCGGTTCCGCTCGGTTTCTGCCTTTGCGCCGATTGCCAACCCCAGCGCCAGTGACTGGGGCCGCAAGCAGTTTACCGCTTATCTGGGCGCGGATGAAGCGAAATGGGCCGCACATGACGCCTGTCTTTTGATGAAGAAGCGCGGCTTTGACGGGCCGATGCTGATTGATCAGGGCGGCTCGGACCAGTTTCTTGAGCTGCTGCGCCCCGAGGCTCTGGCCGAGGCAGCCGTCAGTGCGCGTCAGAACATGATTTTCAGGATGCAAAAGGGCTATGATCACAGCTACTTCTTTGTGTCGACTTTTATGGAAGACCACATCAACTTCCACGCCGAGGCGCTTTATGCGTAACCCCCAATGACCGTGATTTACATCGATGCCGATGCCTGCCCCGTCAAGGCCGAAGCTGAAAAGGTCGCCACACGTCACGGCATCCGTATGGTGCTTGTCTCCAACGGCGGGATCCGTCCCTCAGCCAACCCGTTGGTCGACAGCGTTTTTGTTTCGGACGGGCCGGATGAGGCGGATAAGTGGATCGCGGATAATGCGGGCGCGGGGGATGTGGTGATCACGGGCGATATCCCGCTTGCGGATCGTTGTGTGCAGGGGGGCGCGAAAGTCCTCAAACACAATGGAGAAGAGTTGCATGCGCGCAATATCGGGCAGGTTCTGGCGACCCGCGACCTGATGCAGGATCTGCGCAGTGCCGACCCCTTTCGCCAAGGCGGGGGCAAGCCCTTTTCCAAGGCGGACCGTTCGCGGTTTCTGGATGCGCTGGAACGGGTGGTTCAGGCAGCAAAACGCGGATAGTGTCGCAACCGGGATAGACAGGTCGTAACTGGACCGGCCTAGTGTCGGCATGACTTATGCAAGCGCCACACCCGACCGTCGTATCCTCTTGCTTGGCATTGCCAGTGCGATGGGGGCATCCTGCTTTTTCTCGATCAATGACACGTCGGTCAAGTTTCTGAGCGGGGGATATGCCTTGCACCAGATCGTGCTGATCCGGTCGCTGATCGGAATGACGGTCTTGTCACTGTTTGTGGTGCCATCGCATGGCGGGTTTTCGGCCTTTCGGACGCGTCGTTTGGGGATGCATCTGCTGCGCGGCAGTTTCGTCGTGACCTCTAACCTGTGCTTTTTCCTTGGGTTGGCGGTGATGCCGATGGCCGAGGCGGTGGCGCTGTTCTTCATCGCGCCCTTGCTGATCACCGCCCTGTCGGTGCCGATGCTGGGCGAAAAGGTCGGCCCGCGCCGGTGGGCGGCGGTCGGGGTCGGGCTTTTGGGTGTGATCGTGATGCTGCGGCCGGGGGCGGGGATATTCCATCCTGCGATGTTGCTGCCACTCTTTGCGGCCTTTTGCTATGCGATGCTGCATATGCTGACGCGCCGTTTGGGGACGACAGAAAGTGCGGTGACCTTGACAGTTTATATCCAGCTTACCTTTATCGGGATTTGTGCGATCAGCGGGCTGATCCTTGGCGGCGGGGTCTTTGCGAGTGAGGCCAATGCCTCGCTGGCCTTCCTGACCCGCGCGTGGGAATGGCCGGATATTGCGGATATGCCCATCCTTGGGTTGATCGGCTGCGCCTCGGTTATGGGGGCGCTGTTGATCACGCACGCCTACCGCTCTTGTGAGGCGGCGGTGGTGGCCCCCTTTGAATATGTCTCGATGCCGCTGGCGATTGTCTTTGGCGTGGTGGTTTTTGGTGAATGGCCTGATCCGGCAGCTTGGGGCGGGATTGCGCTGATTTGTGGTGCGGGGCTTTATACCGTTTTGCGAGAAACCCGCGCCCATCCCGACACACCGCCCCTTGCATCTGTGCCCGGAAACCTGCGATCTACGGCCCTAGGTGGTGACCCGGAGGCGTAGGTATGCAAACACCCGAGGCGGTGGTTTTCGATATCGGCAATGTGCTGATCGAATGGCAACCCGAACGCTATTACGATGCCGTTCTGGGGGCCGCGCGGCGTGAGGCCCTGTTTGACGCGGTGGACCTGCACGCGATGAACGAGCGTATCGATGCAGGCGCCCCGTTCCGCGACACGGTTTATGCGACCGCCGCCCAACACCCCGCGTGGGAGGATGAGATCCGCTGGTGGTATGACCGCTGGGTTCAACTGGCCGCGCCGCGTATTGAGCATTCCATCACCTTGATGCGGCGGTTGCGGGCCAAGGGTGTGCCGGTCTTTGCGCTGACCAATTTTGGCGATGACACCTTTGCCTATGCCCAGACCCAATATGATTTTCTGGCAGAGTTCGACCGCGCCTATGTTTCGGGCCGCATGGGGGTGACAAAACCCGCGCCCGTCATTTACCAGATGCTGGAGGCCGATTGCGGTATCGCCCCCCAAGGGTTGCTCTTTACCGATGACCGGCTGGAAAATATCAAGGCCGCCGCCGCGCGCGGTTGGCAGACCCATCATTTCATCCACCCGCAAGGCTGGGCCGACCGCCTTGTTGCGGCACAATTACTGACCGATAAGGAGGCCATGCCATGAGCATCGAAATCGTCCCTGCCGAGGCGGAAACCCTGTTGGACTGGCACGCGCTGACGGGTGCGCTGGCGGCCGGTCACCGCCTGCCACGGGCCGAGGTGGGGGATAGTTTCCTGTATCGCGGGGCGGATACGCTGTTGAACCGGGCCGCATGGATTGACGGTTTGGGGCAATTGGTGAAATGCGCGACGATCTTTCCGGGCAATGGCGCGCATGGGAAGGCCACGATCAATGGCTCTGTCACACTCTATGCCGATCAGACCGGGGAGTTGGAGGCACTTGTGGATTTCCACCTTGTGACCAAATGGAAAACCGCAGGTGACAGCCTGCTTGCCGCGAAAAAGCTTGCCCGCAAGGACAGCCGCAAGATCTTGCTGGTGGGGGCAGGAACGGTTGCCGCCTCGATGATCCAGGCCTATTCCAGCAGCTTTACGGGGGCGGAGTTTTCGGTCTGGGCGCGCAATCCGGTTTCGGCCAAGGCCTTTGCCGATGCGCATGGCATCACCGCCGTGACCGATCTTGCGGGTGCGGTGGCGCAGGCCGATATCATCTGCACCGCCACCATGTCCAAAGAGCCGCTGATCATGGGCGAATGGTTGCGGCCCGGTCAGCACCTTGATCTGATCGGGGCATTCCGGCCCGATATGCGCGAGGTGGATGACCGCGCGCTGACACGGGCGCGGCTGTTTGTCGATGCCCGCGCCACCACCCTCCACCATATCGGAGAGCTGATGATCCCCATCGCCAGCGGTGCGATCACCGAGGGCCATATCGCCGCCGATTTCTACGATCTTTCCAAAGGCATCTATACCCGTCGGTCTGATGATGAAATCACCATTGCCAAGAATGGCGGCGGGGCGCATCTGGATTTGATGACGGCGGCCTATATCTTGCAGGCGTGGAAAATGCGGTAAGCTGTGCTTGCCTATTAGCGCTAACACAGGCAGAACCATAGAGGAGTTGACCTGACCGGAGCTAAAGGTGCCCGCTATGACATCTAACCTGCGCGGAGCCTTGATGGCGCTGGCCGCCTTTGCGATCTATTCAACGCATGATGTGTTCGTCAAATTTCTTGGCGCGCATTATTCGCCGGTGCAGATCGTGTTTTTCTCGGTCCTGCTTGGCTTTCCCTTGGTCGCATTGATGTTGATCGGGGATCGCAATGACGGCAACCTGCGCCCGCGTCACCCATGGTGGAGCTTGCTGCGCACCTGCTCTACGATGGTAACCGGTATTTCGGCGTTTTATGCCTTTTCGGTACTGCCCCTGACGCAGACCTATGCCATCCTTTTTGCCGCACCGTTGCTGATCACCCTGCTGGCGATCCCTATTCTGGGTGAAAAGGTCGGTATCCGGCGGGGCTTGGCCATTGTGGTCGGGCTGGCTGGTGTGATGATCGTTTTACGTCCCACCGGCAGCGCGCTTGGCCTTGGCCATGCAGCGGCCCTGGCGGCGGCGGTCTGTTCGTCGCTGTCCTCTGTGATCGTGCGCAAGATCGGGCATAATGAACGGTCTGTCGTCTTGCTGATGTTCCCTATGGTGGCGAATTTTCTGGTGCTGGGGGCCATGCTACCCTTTGTCTACGAGCCGATGCCAATAGAGCATCTGGGCATGATCGCCGTCATTGCGGCCTGCGCCTTTGTTGCCAGTCTGTTTGTCATCGGGGCTTATAAGGCAGCCGAGGCGGTGATCGTAGCGCCGATGCAATACAGCCAGATGATCTGGGCGACGATTTATGGCTATTTGATCTTTCAAGAGTCTCCTGACGGCATGACGCTCTTGGGGGCGGGGGTTATCATGGCAAGCGGCGTCTATATCGTGCTGCGTGAAAGCGGGGGCAATGTATCCAAGAACAGCCCGGTTCTGCGCTCACGTTCACGCCCAGAAACCGGCACGCAGCCGCGGATCAGTCTTTTGTTGCGGCGTATGCGCGATCCGAAACAATAACGCATGACCGAAACGCTTGCGTGACCGCTTGATCCGCGTATGCTGCGCCAGAAAACGAAAAGGGTGCCGCAGTGCAGAAACTCGAACCGATCACCGATTTTGTGGAAATCACCCCATCGGCTGAAATTGCGGTAGCCACCCATGGTTGGCGGGCGAAATGTCTGCAACGCCTGCTGCGGCTGGATATGCCGGTGCCGCGGACGGTGGCCTTGCCCGCAGCAACAGTTCAGGCGATTGCCGCGGGTCGCAGCCTTGATTGCAACGGCGTGCTGAAATGTTTCGGGGAAAACCCGCTGGTCTCGGTGCGGCCAAGCCCGGAGAACCCCGAATGGGGCGGGCCGTCGACCGTGCTTAATATCGGGATGAATGCCGCGCGCCATGCTGTCTTGGTGAAAACCCATGGGCAGGCGGCGGCCGATGCGCTCTATCTGCGGTTTGTGCAGGGCTATGCGGTGCATGTGGCGCGGCTTGATCCCGATATGTTTGAGATCGCCGAACCCTCGGCGCAGGCGCTGCGCGACGCCTTATCCGCCTACCGCGACGAGATGGATGAACCCTTTCCCGAAGATCCCGCGCGCCAGTTGGCTGAGGTTTTGCGGTCGATGTCACGGGCTTGGGCCGGCACTTCGGCGCGGCTTTTGCGTCAATCCAAGGGCGCGCCCGAGGAGGCCGCATTGGGGCTTGTGGTACAGGAAATGGCCCAAGGTCTGGGGCAGGGGATTTCGGGCAGCGGTGTTATCCAGTTTGTGGATCCGGTTACCGGGCTGGAACAGGTCACGGGGCGCTTTTTGGGACAGGGTCAATCCAGCGATATTGCGGAAAAACGCGAGGAGGCGCTGTATCTGACCTGCGATCCGCGCGGCCCCTCGCTTGAGGAGTTGGCACCAGAACTTTTTGAAAGCCTCGCGCGCCAAGGGGCTGCGTGCCGTGCCAAGCTGCGCGAAGAGATGCAGTTGGAATTTACCATCAACGACAGCCATCTGGCGGTGATTGATGCCGTCCGTGTGCCGCGTTCCAGTCGTGCAGGTTTGCGCATTGCGGTGGACCTTGCCAATGACGGGATCATCACCCGCGAAGAAGCCTTGCTGCGCGTCGAACCCCGCGCCTTGTCAGAGCTTTTGCACCCGCAAGTCGATCCGCGCGGGACGCGGGATGTAATCGGGCGCGGTATTGCGGCCAGTCCGGGGGCGGCGACGGGGCGGATTGTGTTTACCTCGGCCGCGGCACAGGCCAGCGCCTCGCGCGGAGAGCCTTGTATCCTTGTGCGGCGTGAGACCGCGCCTGAGGATATTCGCGGCATGCATTCGGCGGTCGGGGTTCTGACCGAACGTGGCGGTATGACCAGCCATGCGGCGGTGATCGGTCGCGGGCTTGGCCTGCCCTGTGTGGTGGGGGCCTCGGACCTGAGCCTGGATGTGAAGGCACGGGTTTTGCAATCCAAAACCGGGCGCAAACTGGTCGAGGGTGATCTGATCACGATTGATGGGACTTCGGGTCAGGTTCTGGCCGGCGCGGTCGAGATGTTGCCGCCTGCGTTGGATGATGCCTTCAGGATGTTGCTCTCTTGGGCCGATGATGTGCGCGATATCGGTATTCGGGCCAATGCCGACACGCCTGCCGATGCCCAGAACGCCCGCAACTTTGAGGCGCAGGGTATTGGCCTTTGCCGCACGGAACATATGTTTTTTGAAGAGGCGCGCCTTGTCGCAATGCGCGAGATGATCTTTGCCGACACGCCCGCCGACCGGGCAACGGCCCTTGCACGCCTGCTGCCAATGCAGCGCGACGACTTTGTGCAACTATTTGAAATCATGCAGGGTTTGCCCGTTTGTATCCGCTTGTTCGATCCGCCCTTGCATGAATTCCTGCCCCATTCGCGGGAGGGGTTGCGCGAATTGGCTGAGGCCTTGGACCGCCCCCTTTCGGAGGTGACGCGCCGCGCCGAGGCATTGACCGAGTTCAACCCGATGCTGGGGATGCGCGGTGTGCGTTTGGGGATCGTTCTGCCCGAGATCTACGACATGCAGGCGCAGGCGATCTTTGAGGCCGTGGTAGAGGTCGCCCGCCGCGGTGGCTCTATCGTGCCGGAGATCATGATCCCGTTGGTCTCTGCCTCTCGCGAGGTGGAGCTGGTCAAGACCCGCATTGATGCGGTGGCGGCCAAGGTGCGCACGGCCACACGGGCGGAATTCGACTTCAAGCTGGGGGTGATGGTGGAAACCCCGCGCGCGGCCCTGCGCGCCGGTGAGATCGCCCAGCATGCCGCCTTTCTGTCCTTCGGCACCAATGACCTTACGCAGATGACCTACGGGCTGTCGCGTGATGATGCGGGCCGTTTTATGAACACCTATGTGCAGCAGGGTGTCTATCCCGAAGACCCCTTTCACATTCTGGATTTCGACGGGGTTGGGGAACTGTTGCTGATCGGGGCAGAACGTGGCCGCGAGACCCGCGCCAATCTGACATTGTCGATTTGCGGAGAGCATGGCGGTAACCCCGAATCAATCGCCTTCTGTCGCAAGGCCGGTTTTGATTATGTGTCATGTTCATCCTATCGGGTGCCCTTGGCGCGGCTGGCAGCGGCGCATCTGGCGCTTTTGGATAAAAATCTCGAAAATTTATCAGAAACAAATAGTTAAACCCGGTATTGGACAGCAGTCGCCAAGGGTGTTATTAACTACTGTTGCATTAATGCAACAAGGCATGGACTCGCGGATATTTTTCGGCTATGCAGTGGCCTTATTAAGCTTTGGGGCCGCGGAACTTGCGCTGCTTGAATTGGTGAAACGGGTACCGGGACGGAACAGATGAATGTGCGATTAAAATGGTTGGGTAGTGCCTCTTTGTGTTTGGTGCTGGCAGGAACGGCAATGGCCGAAACATCGGTCAGCCGGTCGAATAACCCGACCCAGCAGCTTGGCTCCTTGATTGGGGCAGAACAGCGCGCGCTGAACAACATTCCCGAAGATATGCTAATTGCCTTGCGCCCCAAAGAAGCGCCCGAGCGGGTTAAATACGACAAATCCTGGGTTGCCAGCCAGCCCAAAGCGACGGGCGGAGAACAATTCGCCTGCCTCGCGCAGGCGCTTTATTTCGAGGCGCGCGGCGAAACCGTCAAAGGGCAGTTCGCCGTGGCCGAGGTGATCTTGAACCGTGTGGACAGCCAGAGCTACCCCAATTCGATTTGCGGTGTGGTCCAGCAGGGCGCAGAGCGTCGCAACGGTTGCCAGTTCTCATATATCTGTGACGGTCGCCCGGATACGATCAGTGAACAGCGTGCCTATGCGCGGGTTGCCAAGATCGCGCGCGCGATGATCGATGGTGCGCCGCGTGCGTTGACCGATGGCGCGACCCATTTTCATACCACAAACATACTTCCCCGTTGGGCGCGTATTTTTCCCAATACGGCAAAAATCGGCAGCCATCTGTTTTACCGCCAGCCGTCCTGATCGGGCTTGGCCCCGCTTGCTTTGACGTGCTAAGGCTCGGATAAGTCTGATACTTGCGGAGTGGCCATGGCCGTTGACACCTCTACTGCTTTTGCCCACCCCGAAGAGCGTGCGGCCGCAATGGCCGGTCCGGACCCGTTGGACCGGATCTCGGTACGCGATTATGTGGTCGAGGTCGAAATCGGTGCCTTTGCCCAGGAACGCGGCCTGCTGCAAAAAGTCCGTTTCAATATCGTGGTTGAGGTGGCCCCCGTGCCACAACCCCTTGATGATGATGTCGATCTGATCCTTTCTTATGACCGTTTGACCGAAGCCGTAGCGCATGAGTTGCAGGCCGAACGTATCAACCTGCTTGAAACATTGGCAGAGCGGGTCGCGCTGCGTATTCTGGCCGAACCCCAAGCCTTGCGTGCCTTTGTGCGGATCGAAAAGGTGGACCGTGGCCCCTATGATCTGGGCGTGGAAATTGTGCGCTCCAAGGCGGAGGAGATGCCGCAGGCCAGTGTAGCACCGCGTCCGGTGGTGGGCTATCTTGCAGGCCCCGACCATTTGGCGGATGTGATTGCCGCCGCTGATGGCGCGCCCCTTATTCTGGTGGTGGCGGATGCGGGATATGCGCGCCCGTCATCGCCCGATCCGCAGGCGCAACGCCGCATAGACCTCTTGGCGATGGAGCAGGCAGCATGGGCGCTGGCAGGGCAGGACCCGTGCTGTTTCGTTGTCGCCACCCGGACAGAGCTGGACTGGGCCTTGCGCAACGGACAGATCAGCCTTTGGGCACCTGCGCGGATGGTGGTTGACGCCGTGCCGCCGCCGCAGGGGGATGCGCTGGCGCTGGCGGTCTGGCTGTCTGAACAGATGCAGGCGGTGGAGCTGTTGGTCGCGGGGGCCGCCCTGCCGCAAGCATCTGTACCTGTGCGGGGGCTGGTGTGATGGCCTGGACCGTTCCACACCCGATCTTGGGGCGCGGTGCTGATACGCTGCCGCTTGCGGGCAGTCGTTTTGTGCGCATCGATGGTGATCGTACAAAGAGGGGCCTTGATGGCTTCACGGCTTTGCCCGCGCCGATCTGTGGCCTGTCGATGGACTGCCCCCGCATCATGGGCATTTTGAACGTGACCCCCGACAGTTTTTCGGATGGTGGCGATCTGGCCTCGGTACAGCAGGCGGTGGCGCGGGCGCGATTGATGGGTGCGGCGGATATTCTCGATATCGGCGGTGAGAGTACCCGGCCGGGGGCGCAGACCGTGACCGTGGCCGAAGAGATCGCCCGAGTTGCCCCCGCCATTCGCGGGCTGCGCGCTGCAGGCATCACCAAGCCCATCAGCATTGACACCCGCAAGGCCGCCGTCGCCGAGGCGGCACTGGATGCGGGGGCTGATATCGTCAATGACGTGACCGCCTTTCGCTATGATCCCGAAATGGCGGATCTGGTGGCAGAGCGTGGCGTGCCCGCCTGCCTGATGCATTCCAAGGGTGATCCCGCGACCATGCAAGACAACCCGACCTATGTCGACGTTGTGGCCGAGGTGATGGACCATCTGGCGGAACGTGTGGACTTTGCCCGATCACGCGGGGTGGGGCAACTTATCGTCGATCCGGGGATAGGTTTTGCCAAAACACAGGCGCATAATCTTGACCTTTTGCGGCAACTTTCGGTGCTACACGGGCTTGGATTGCCGGTGCTTTTGGGGGCGTCGCGCAAAAAGTTCATCGGCGCGATCGGCGGCGCCGCCGAGGCCCGAGACCGGATGGCGGGCTCTGTTGCGGTGGCTTTGCACGGGGCGGCCATGGGAGCTCAGATCCTGCGCGTGCATGATGTCGCCAAGACAGCGCAGGCGCTTGCATTGTGGAAAGCGATGCAATTTGCGACGGAATGATGCTTTTGTCGCGGTAATTCTGCAAGAAACCTCTTTTCAAGAGTGTTAATTTGCGCGAAAGATGCGCCGACAGCCCAAAATTTATACTTTGGCTGAAATTTACGCGAAGGCATCTACATGAACAACATCGATGAAAAGCTTCAACCTCTCCTTGCCGAGGTGATCCGCCGCAATGCCGGCGAGGCAGAATTCCACCAAGCGGTGCGTGAAGTTCTCGAAAGTCTCGGGCGTGTGGTGGCCAAACACCCGCATTACCTTGAGCTGGCCCTCATTGAGCGGATCTGTGAGCCGGAGCGCCAGATCATTTTCCGCATCCCATGGGTTGATGACAAAGGGCAGGTACAGATCAACCGTGGCTTCCGCGTGCAGTTCAACTCGGCCTTGGGGCCATATAAAGGCGGGATGCGGTTCCACCCTTCGGTGAATGTGGGCATCATCAAGTTCCTCGGCTTTGAGCAGACGTTTAAGAACGCGCTGACGGGGATGCCGATCGGTGGGGGCAAAGGTGGGTCTGATTTTGATCCCAAAGGCAAATCTGATGGTGAGATCATGCGATTTTGCCAGTCGATGATGACAGAAATGTTCCGCCATATTGGCGAATACACCGATGTTCCGGCAGGCGATATTGGCGTGGGCGGCCGTGAGATCGGCTACTTGTTCGGCCAGTACAAGCGTCTGACCAACCGGTATGAGGCCGGTGTGCTGACCGGCAAGGCGCTGGCCTATGGCGGCTCTCGGGCGCGGACCGAGGCGACCGGCTATGGCAACACCTATTTCACGCAAGCGATGCTACAAACCGCAGGCACGGACTTCGACGGCAAGAAGGTTACTGTGTCGGGCTCGGGCAATGTGGCGATCTATACGATTGAAAAGGTGCAGTCTTTTGGCGGCAAGGTCATCGCCTGTTCTGATTCCAGCGGTTATATCATTGATGAGAACGGCATTGATCTGGCGCTGTTGCAAGACATCAAAGAAGTGCGGCGCGGGCGTATTGCGGACTATGTGCAACGACGCGGCGCAGGGGTATCCTTTATCGCCGCCGACAAGGGCTCTATCTGGGATGTGCCTTGTGATGTCGCCATGCCTTCGGCGACGCAGAACGAGCTGTCGGGCAAGGATGCGCGTCGATTGGTCAAGAATGGTGTGATCGCGGTGGGTGAGGGGGCAAATATGCCAAGCACCCCGGATGCGGTCAAGGTGTTCCATGATGCGGGCGTGATGTTCGCACCTGGCAAGGCCGCCAATGCGGGGGGTGTTGCGACATCGGCGCTGGAGATGCAGCAAAATGCCAGCCGCGACAGCTGGACCTTTGCGCAAACGGAAACGCGGCTGGCCAGCATCATGCGCGATATTCACGATACTTGCTATGAAACCGCCGATGAATTTGGCGAGCCGGGCAACTATGTGATGGGCGCCAATATCGCAGGCTTTGTGCGCGTGGCCGAGGCTATGCGGATGATGGGCGTTATCTGATCACGCGCCGCAATGTTAGGGGCCGCCTTTCGTGCAGGGGCGGCCTCTATTTATTGCCGTTGATCCATTTCGGCATCAGCCCCTTGTCGCGAAAACATTCGTCCGGGACGGCGCGCCGTTTGATCCGTGCCAGCCGTTCGGCAAAGGCCACCTGCTTGGGGCTTGGTCGCCTGTCCTGTGAAGCCGTATGCGATCTGACGCGGGGTGGTGGGAAGGGCAAATGTGGAATTTTCCATCGGTTGCCTCGTCAGCCCGCCCGCCATGATCCGTACGAACACACCTATGTCACGCCATCTAGCGTCAGGTGCATCCAACCAGCGCAAGCCATTGTGGTTGTGAAGATATTACCGCTCAGAACGCGCAAGTCACCTAAACGCTGAACACTGCGACTCTTCGGAAAACAAGCCCGAGAGGGCATCCCGCAAAACTTCTTATAGAAGCATGCGCCGCTCATACGACGCGCGCGACACAGCTCCAGAGATTGGCACGCAAACCGGCGCCTGCTTCAAGATGCCGAAGATCTGTGCGTCGCCATATTGTGCCATCTCCATAAAAATTTCGTCAGCTATCTGCCAAGAAAAATTTATGCGGGATATAAGCCTGTTCATTTTTTGCACTGGAATTAAACCACGCAAGAGGAATGTGGGGGCCAAAAAATGGCGTGCACTTTCATTTTGGCCGCTCCCATACATCTACGACCCTATGACGATATGGTGGTGCCTTAATGGAACGAAAAATGCAGTCCTGGAATTTTCAGGACTGCATCATTTAATGTGAAGAGCCGAAGTGATCTGCCCCATTTGCATTGTATATCAGTATGGCGGCCTATTTCGGGCCGATCATCATCACCATCTGACGGCCTTCCAGTTTCGGAAAGTTCTCGACCTTACCGGCCTCTTGGGCAATCACATCATCCGCAACACGGTTGAGCAATTCCATACCAAGCTGCTGATGTGCCATTTCCCGGCCCCGGAAGCGCAGCGTGACCTTGACCTTGTCACCCTCTTCCAGAAACTTAAGAACAGAGCGCATCTTGACGTCATAATCATGCTTGTCCGTGCCGGGACGGAACTTGATTTCCTTGATTTCAATGATGTGCTGCTTTTTGCGGGCTTCCGCCTCACGCTTTTGCTGCTCATATTTGAATTTGCCGAAGTCCATGATTTTACAGACCGGCGGTTCCGCATTGGGCGAGATTTCGACTAGGTCCAACCCGGCCTCCTCAGCCATGGCCATCGCACGGGCAGGCGTGACAACGCCTACGTTTTCCCCGTCAGCGCCGATCAGGCGAATCTCGGAGCTGCGGATGCGATCATTTACGCGGGGGCCCGTGTCGCGTTGCGGCGGGGCGTTATGTGGTCTGCGGGCTATGGTTTACTTCCTTCTTTTGTTTCAGATGCAGAGGCATTGCCCCTACGCGAGGTAAAATAGACCTCCGGCGCGGGTTGTTCAACTCCTTTCGGTGAAAACCTGCCAGATAGGCGCGGCGCCGCGGCAAAGCCTTTTCAACGGCCCTGCTTTCTGCCATGAACGCGCCGCAACCGCCGGTTTGGGCGGGCAACTGGAGAATTAAGATGAACAAAAGTGTAATTCTGGGCGCTGTCGTGATCGCTGCCGCTGGTTTGGGCTACTACCAATTCAGCTATGTGCCGGCACAGCAAGCGGCTCAAGAAGCCACTATGAAGGCAGAAGAGGCCGCCAAGGCCGCGCAGGAAGCCGCCGCACTTGCCGCAGAGCAGGCCGCAGCCGAAGCGAAAGCCGCTGAAGAAGCCGCTGCCAAAGCCGCTGAAGAGGCTGCCGCACTGGCAGCAGAGGAAGCGCAAGCCGCCGAAGAGGCCGCCAATGAAGCCGTAGAAGCCGCCACCGAGGCTGCCAATGAGGCCGTAGAGGATGCGGCCGAGGCTGCTGAAGCGGCCACCGATGCCGCGACAGAGGCTGTCGATGGTGCCACCACTGCGGTTGAGGCCGAGGCGCAGGCTGCCGCCGATGCTGCCACCGAAGCTGCCGCAAATGCCGAGGCTGACGCCGCCGCCGCCGCAGAGGCAGTTGACACGTCAAGCCTGCTTGATGCTGACAATTTTGACCGGGCCGCAGTTGAAGGTTTGATTGATGACTCTTCTTTGGACGATGGCACCAAATCCTCTTTGAAGTCGCTTGTTGGCGGCGTTGCCGACAATCCGTTGCTGTTGCAAGGGGTTTTGGATCAGGTTAAATCCGCCCTCGGCATGTAGGATAAAGCAAAGCCGCGCAATATGTTGCGCGGCTTTGTTCATCTGGGATGTAAGGGCTAAATCCCGTCGCCGACAAAGGCTTTTTCCACCACATATTCCCGAGGCTCAGAGTTTGCCCCTTCGCGCAGGCCAAAGCTTTCAAGCACCGCCTTCACATCAATATTAAAATCCAGAGAGCCACAGACCATCGCGCGATCTTCGCCTTGGTTCATTGGCGGGATGCCCAGATCCTCAAAGACCTTACCGGTCTTAAGGTTCTCGGTGATGCGCCCCATGCGCGCGGTCTCTTCGCGGGTGGTGGTGGGATAGTAGAGCAGCTTGCCCTCAACCATTTCCCCGATCAGCTCGTCGTTCTTCAGATCCTCAACCAGCTTGCGGCCGTATTCCAACTCATCCGCCGTGCGGCAAGTGTGCATCATGATGACCTGATCGTATTTCTCATAGGTCTCCGGATCGCGCATCAGGCTGGCAAAGGGGGCAATGCCGGTGCCGGTTGCCAGAAACCAGACCCGCTTGCCGGGCAAAAGCGCGTCATGGACAAGGGTTCCAACCGGCTTGGGGCGCAGGATGATCTCATCCCCCGTGGTGATATGTTGCAGCTTTCTGGTCAAAGGGCCATCGGGCACCTTGATTGAATAAAACTCCAACTCCTCATCCCAATTTGGCGAGGCAATGGAATAGGCACGCAGCAGCGGCTTTCCGTTGTCGCCCATCAGGCCAATCATCACAAATTCACCTGAACGGAACCGCAAGGATTGCGGGCGTGTCACACGAAATGAAAACAGCCGGTCAGTCCAATGCTGTACCGAGGTGACGGTTTGTGCGTCCGGCAAATGCGGCTTGGCGGGTTTCGCGGGTGCAATCTGGCTTTGGGTCACGGTCTTACTCTCGCTCGTTTCAATTGTTCCAGCATAGGGGGGTGGCGGCAATTTTGCGTTGATTCATATCAGGGATTCGGTGTCTGAAGCCCATATTCGGCAAAACCACGTCCGTCGTCGGTCGAGTGTTGCGGATTATCACTTTATTTTAGGAAATTTTCCTGATCCATGGTCGAAAGTTCTTGCCATGCAGAATAATTGTTTAAATACTTGGCTGCAATAGGAAACGCGTTTTTTTAGAAAGAAGCCCCCCATATGGCCAGCCGCATCGATGAAACCGACCGCAAAATTCTGGCGGAACTGCAAAATGATGCCGCCCAATCACTGGATGAGATCGCGCGCAAAATCGGATCTTCGAAAACGCCTGTTTGGAATCGCATCAAGCGGATGAAAGAGGACGGCGTGATCACCCGCCAGACAGTGCTGCTGGATGCCGAGGCGCTGGGGCTGGAGGCCTGTTTTTTCGTATTGATCCGCACATCCGAGCATGAGGCCGAGTGGCAGGAAAAATTCCTGCACGCGTTGCAAGCCCGGCCAGAAGTGTTGGAGGCGCACCGTCTTGCGGGGGATATCGACTATATCCTCAAGGTCCGCGTGGCGAATGCGCGGGCCTATGACACCTTCTATCAGGCGTTGATTTCCGAGGTGCGGATTTTCAACGTGACCGCTTTGCTGTCGATGGAAGAGATCAAATCCACCACCATCTTGCCAGTTTAGGCGCGGCCAAGGGCGGCCACAATCGGGCCGAAATCATCGGCCTTCAGGCTGGCGCCGCCAACCAGCGCGCCGTTCACCTCTGGCGCCGCGAAAATCTCTGCCGCGTTCGAGGGTTTGACGGAGCCGCCATAAAGGAGCCGCATCTCTTGTGCGGGCTCACCAAAACGGTCCAGCAACTTGGCGCGCATAAACGCGTGGACCGCGCCAACTTCGTCTATTGTCGGGGTGCGGCCGGTGCCGATGGCCCAGACCGGCTCGTAGGCGATGACCAGATCACTGGGTGCGCAATCCAGCTGTGCAGGCAAAGAGCCCGCGAGCTGTGCGCCGATCACATCCAGCGTACGGCCCGCATCGCGCTGCGCTTCGGTTTCGCCCACACAAACGATGGCCACCAATCCGGCCGAGAGCGCGGCTTGTGCCTTGGCCAGTACAATCGCGTCGCTTTCCCCGTGGTCAGCGCGGCGTTCGGAGTGGCCCACAATCACATGGCTGGCGCCGGCATCTTTTAGCATCTGCGCCGAAATGTCACCGGTATGCGCGCCTGTCTCATCTTTGTGGCAATCCTGCCCGCCCAACATCAGGGCCGAGCCAGCAGCCAGATCTGCCATACGTGCAATTAGTGTCGCGGGCGGGCAAAGCAGTATATCACAATTGGGGGCAGGGTGCGCCTCTACCAAGGCGCGAAGCTGCGCCAGATCGGTAGATACCCCGTTCATCTTCCAGTTGCCAGCAGCCAGATTACGCATCGCTATCCCTCCAAAACGAATATACCGACAGGGCTAAGCGATTTTCACAGCTTTGGGAATGGCAGATCCGTGCCAGCGTTCATCTTGGAGGAAATAACACAGGCACGGCCAAGGATCGCGCCTTCAGGTCTCTTTGAATTTGATGGATTCACCGCAACCGCAGGATTCAGTGACATTGGGGTTGCGGAATTTAAAGCCGGCTTCAAGCAAGCTTGTCTCATAATGGATTTCCGTGCCGATCAGGAACATCTGCGCCATGGGGGCAATCATCACGCGCGCGCCGTCCTGTTCCACGGTTTCATCCATCGGATTAACCTCGGTCACATAATCCATCGTGTATTCCATACCCGCACATCCGCCTTTTTTGACGCCGATACGCAAGCCACAAGAGCCTTGCTTTTCCATCAGGCGCGAAATCTGCTTGGCGGCGGCCGGGGTCATTGTAACAGCGGCTTTTCCGGGAATACCGAACATGGGACGTATCCTTTTCTCTCTAGGGCAGATATAGGATTTATGTGCACACCTCTCAAGGGGCGCGCCGACCCGACGCTACATAAAGCCAAGCTCCAGCCGTGCTTCATCCGACATCATTTCCATGCCCCATGGGGGCTCGAACGTCATGCCGACATCGACAGATTTCACACCTGCCAACGGTTCTACGGCATCGGCGACCCAGCCGGGCATTTCACCGGCAACAGGGCAGCCGGGCGCGGTAAGTGACATGATAATCTCAACCTCGTTTTCCGCAGAAATCTCAATAGTATAGATCAGGCCAAGGTCATAGATGTTGACCGGAATTTCCGGGTCAAACACACTGCGGCATGCTTCAACCACCTGTTCATAGAGAGGGTGGTCGGTTGTGGATGGTTTGATCAGGGGGGTTCCCTCAATCTGGTCCTGCGGCTGGTTCATGATGGCCTCACGCGTTAATCTGACTGATTATATAGGGATTCTGCGTGCCCGCGTCCAGAGGGTGCGACCATAGCTGCCGGATTTCTGGGGTATGAGGGGCGATTGATCTTCGCGGGCCCGACACTTACACCACGCCAGAGCAGATATGTTCAAACATTGTGATAGAGGGTCATATGGAAACGCTGGTGCTTGTTGTGGCGGGGCTCTTTGCGGGTGTTTTGAATGCGGTTGCGGGCGGGGGCACATTTCTGGCATTTCCCGCGCTGGTCTTTGCGGGCGTGCCGCCGGTCGCGGCCAATGCGACGGCGACACTGGCCGCCATGCCGGGCTATATCGGAAGCGCCTGGGCCTACCGTCACGACCTGCGCGCCGAAGGGCGTCTGGGGCTGCGTGCGATTTGCGCGGTGGCCGGGATCGGTGCCTTTGCGGGTGCAGGTTTGTTGTTAGTGACCAGTGACGCGGTGTTCACGGGCGTGGTTCCGTGGTTGCTGTTGATGGCAACGTTTATCTTTGCGGCGGGGCCAGTTGTTCTGACCTTCACGCGCAAACGCGGCTTGGCAGAGGCGGGCCCGTTTCTGTCGGCGGTGGTGGTCTTGGCGGTGGCAATCTATGGCGGCTATTTCAATGGCGGGTTGGGGATCATGCTGTTGGCGGCCTTTGGTTTGATCGGATACAGAGATCTGCACAATATGAACGGGCTGAAGAACGGGTTGTCCGCGCTTTTGTCCTTGATTGCTTCGGTGACTTTTGTCGCCGCCGGGATGATCGCATGGCAGGCCGCCGTCCCGATGGCAATATCAACAGCCGTCGGTGGTTTCATCGGGGCACATTACAGCCGGAAAATCAAGAACACCAAATATCTGCGGATGTTCATCGTTGCCGTCGGACTGGTGATGAGCGGGCTGTTTTTCCTGCCATCCTAGGGGGCGTCATTGTGAAACCTTGCCTGCTATTTGTAGAGTGACGCATTGCCTCTCAGCGATTACAGCAAAAACCGAGGGGCAATCTCCACAGCCATCTATTTTCCGGGGATTACCTTCTGACCCGATCATCGGATGAGCGGGTGCCTTCTGAGATTTTGCCGGATTGATGCCCGTCCGTAGGTCTGCCCGCTAACTACAACTTCGACGAACCGCGAAGTTTGCCGTCGACTACCATATTGAACAAAGCCGGTCGGATCGTCCAGACATGTGTGGGATATATTTGTCGCGCCTGATATATGATGCACCCATTTGACTGTTCCTCTGATCCACCATTCCCTGCTACATCGACAAACTAACGTTGATGGTGCCTGTCGAGGGGGAGTGTGAATGGACGACAATCCGGTGACCGGACAATGCCTTTGCGGCGCTGTGAAGTTCCGCATTTCAGGAAAGTTTGAAAGCTTTTTCCTATGCCATTGCGCCCGCTGCCGCAAGGACAGCGGTTCGGCTCATTCCGCAAACCTGTTTTCGTCGACCGCCAAAGTCACCTGGGTATTTGGGGAGGAAAACATCAAAACGTTCCAACTCTCCGGGTCGCGTCACGTGAAGAGCTTTTGCACCGACTGCGGGTCCGCGCTGCCAGTTTCCCAGCCCGAGGTTGGCTTGATTGTAGTGCCGGCAGGGTCGCTTGACAGCCGCATAGACATACGACCTAACGCACATATCTGTTTTTCCAGTCGTGCTAATTGGGACAACGAGCTCGCATTGATCGAAAAGATCGACGGGCTACCCTGCTGAACGCGCAAGCTGGTCTGGGGAATATGCAATACTGGGCCGAAGCCGAAAAGGAAGATTGAAGCCAGAAGTGTCTACAAATACTGCAGCGATGCCAAAACCTGAGCGAGTTCGGACATGCCCTAGTTTTTCATAGCCTGTAAACACCATTCAGGAATGTGACTGGGTTTGCAAGGCAGGAATGTCACCAAGTGGCGCGACATGGGCAAGGCTTAGCAGCCCGCAGGCGTCAAATATCGCAGGGTTGATAAGCCTTGCGGAGGTCAGTGGAACAGCTGGCGTTTTTCTTTTTTGGTGAGAAATGCAGCGAGAGCTTCGTCTTTCACAGTCTTCTTGAACTGCTGCCATGCAAGACCATCCGCAAGGAATAGATCGTCGAAGACTGTTGATGTGCCGAACTCGTTTATGACTTCCAGTATCCAACGGGCGTCTATGTCGCTCTTATAGATATCGACCGTCAGGAAATGCCCGTCGATCTCAACGTCGGCGCACGGATCTGACATGATCTCTGGATCTTCTTCAGCATTCATAGCGTCAGTTCCGGGCTTATTCTGCCGCTTGCACAATCGTCTTTTTGGTACGTGCGCCGGAAGGTCTGCCGGGGCGTTTGCCATTTGATTTATAGCCCGTCTTCTCAGAAGTTTGTCCTGTTGTCGGTGATAGCTGCATAGGTCACGCGCTGATCCATGTCGAAGATTTTGTAGGGCAGCGATCGGCCTTTTGAGCGCACCTCAAACCTGCCATCCACGAAGGCATAGGTGTAGGGTGGGCCGCGATCTTCAAATCATCGATGATCTGAGCCATCAATCTGGATCAGCCCACCAATACATTCCCGGCGCAATCCGGGCTGGGGAAACTGGCGGCGCTGCGTACGAGAAAGCCAGATACCATCCTCGGCCATCCATTTGCGCAGCGTCTCGCGGGCAAACCTTGGAGCCGTGATGTTCGGCCAACATCTCAGCGGGAAATGTCGGGCCGAAATCCGGATACTGTTCCTTGATGACGGTCAGCGCATAGTCACGCTTGGCTAAGTGGATTTGGTTGTTCGGCGTGCGACCGCGTGACTTGTGCCGGACCGCTGCCGCGCCATCCTGGCGATACCGCTTTAACAGTCGCAATATCTGCCGACGCGTCAGATCCAACATGTTCGCCGCATTGCCGATGCTCAGCCGACCATCATCGACCTGCGCCAGCACTTCCACGCGGTTCAACGCGCGTCCGCTCATCATCACATCGTTTTGCGAGGAGAGTGACACTTTTAATGTGCTCATGGGTACATTATCGATTTGCGCGTACAGCATCTAACACCAATAATATGTATTATGTTACAAAAATTCTCGAAAAACCCGCCAGAGCAGTCATCCGATGCAGATGGAGCCAAAATCTCCGTCCTGATTTCATACTTATTGCGACAAATGGCCTCGATATTGAAACTTTGCGCAATAAAATTAGCCTTCAGTGATACTTTATTGCAGTATTTGGGTGTTGACGCGCCTTTTTCATCGCCATATGGTCCAGTGAACTTGAAGGGGTTCAGGACATGAGCGATCTCGTCGTCGTTATTATTGAAAGGCGTTCGGGCCGGTAGCGGAAGCACATTTCCCTCCCCCATGCGCCCCCGTTTTAACTTCGGGGGTTTTTTGTTGCGATAGGGCCGCCAAAGGGGCGGCAACAAAGGATAGATTTGATGGCACAGGCAATGACTGGCGCGGAAATGGTGGTTCAAGCCTTGAGGGATCAGGGCGTTGAGGTGGTCTTTGGCTATCCCGGCGGGGCGGTCTTGCCGATTTATGATGCTCTTTTCCAGCAAAACCACATTCGCCACATTCTTGTGCGTCATGAGCAAGGCGCTGTGCATATGGCCGAAGGCTATGCCCGTTCCACGGGTAAGCCCGGTGTTGTGCTTGTAACCTCCGGCCCCGGTGCGACCAATGCGGTCACGGGGCTGACTGATGCGCTGATGGACAGCATCCCCTTGGTGGTGCTTTCGGGGCAGGTTCCCACCTTTATGATCGGGACGGACGGGTTCCAAGAGGCCGATACCGTCGGCATCACCCGTCCCTGCACCAAGCATAACTGGCTGGTCAAGGATACGGCCAATCTTGCGGAAACCATCCATCAGGCCTTCCATGTGGCCACCAAGGGCCGCCCCGGTCCGGTTTTGATCGATATCCCCAAGGATGTTCAATTCGCCACCGCCGAATATTCGATCCCGCAAAAGGCCAAGGTCTCTCATTACCAGCCCAAGCTAAAGGGCGATATGGAGGCGATCACCCGCATGGTCGAGATGGTGGAAACCGCGGAACGCCCCGTATTTTATACCGGCGGCGGCGTTATCAACTCCGGCCCTGCCGCAAGCCAGCTTCTGCGCGAATTTGTTGAGGCCACCGGTTTTCCCGTCACCTCTACGCTGATGGGCTTGGGCGCTTATCCGGCTTCGGGCGACAAATGGCTGGGGATGCTTGGCATGCACGGCACCTATGAGGCCAATCTGACCATGCACGGCTGTGATCTGATGCTTAATATCGGCGCGCGTTTTGATGACCGGATCACCGGACGTATCCCCGATTTCAGCCCGAACAGCCGCAAGGTTCATGTCGATATCGATGCCTCCAGCCTGAATAAGGTAATCCATGTCGATGTGCCTATTCTGGGCGATGTGGGTCATGTGCTTGAGGATGCGTTGCGTCTTTGGAAAGCGCGCGGCCGCAAGGTGAACAAGCCCGCGCTGGCAGCATGGTGGAAACAGATCGAGGAATGGCGCGCGGTGAACTGCCTGAGCTACAAGACCTCGGACACCATCATCAAGCCGCAATATGCCTTGCAACGGCTGGAGGCGCAGACCAAGGGGATGGACCGCTATATCACCACCGAGGTCGGTCAGCACCAGATGTGGGCGGCACAATTCCTTGGCTTTGAAGACCCGAACCGGTGGATGACAAGCGGCGGTTTGGGAACAATGGGTTACGGGCTGCCGGCCTCTATCGGGGTGCAGATTGCCCATCCCGACGCGCTGGTGATCAATGTCGCCGGTGAGGCCTCATGGTTGATGAACATGCAGGAAATGGGCACCGCCGTACAATTCAAGGCCCCCGCCAAACAGTTCATCCTGAACAACGAACGTCTGGGCATGGTGCGCCAATGGCAACAGCTCTTGCACGGCGAACGCTATTCCCAAAGCTGGTCCGAGAGCCTGCCCGATTTCGTAAAACTGGCCGAGGCATTTGGCTGCAAGGGCATCCGTTGCTCTGATCCGGCGGATCTGGATGATGCGATCATGGAGATGATCAAATATGACGGGCCGGTGATCTTTGATTGCCTTGTTGAAAAGCATGAGAATTGCTTCCCGATGATCCCCTCGGGCAAGGCTCATAACGAGATGCTGCTCGGGGATGCCGAGACTAAGGGCGTGATCGGTGCCACGGGTGCCGTTCTGGTCTAGGGCCGAAACAAAAGGATCATGCCGGGGGCGATGATGCCCCCTGCCCCCAAGGACAATTTTACCGAACAGAAAGGGCGAACCCGATGTCGGCGCTCAATATCAAACAAGGTTCTACCAGCCATTCCGCCTATGAACTGCGCGACCCGAACGGCGATATCATCGAACAGCATACCTTGGCGGTTCTGGTCGATAACGAAAGCGGTGTTCTGGCGCGGGTGATCGGGCTGTTTTCCGGTCGCGGCTATAACATCGACAGCCTGACCGTGGCCGAGGTTGACCATGAGGGCCACCGCTCGCGGATCACCATTGTGACGCGCGGCACCCCGCCGGTGATCGAACAGATCAAGGCACAGCTGGGCCGGATTGTGCCTGTCCATGAGGTGCATGACCTGACGGTTGACGGCCCCTCGGTGCAGCGCGAACTGGCGCTGTTCAAGGTGACGGGCAAGGGTGACGCGCGCATCGAAGCCCTGCGTCTGGCCGAGATTTTCCGCGCCAATGTGGTCGATAGCACCCTGACCAGCTTTGTGTTCGAGATGACAGGAACACCGGAAAAGATCGACGCCTTTGCCGATCTCATGCGTCCCTTGGGGCTCATGGAAATTGCCCGGACCGGGGTTGCGGCCCTGTCGCGCGGCGCCTGAATCTATGCGCCATCCCTTTGGGTGGCGCCACTCCTTAGCGACCTTCGAACCGCGCGGGACGTTTTTCCAAAAACGCGATGACGCCTTCCTTGAAGTCATGGGTCTGGCCACATTCCCCCTGCAGCTTTGCCTCCAGCACCAGCTGTTGATCAAGTGTGTTGCCATGGCTGGCACGGATGGCGGTCTTCACACCGCGATAGGCCGCCGTCGGCCCTTTGGCCAGATGGGTCGCCCGCGCGTGCCAATGCGCCTCAAAGCCTTCGTCGGGAACGGCCTCATAGATCATGCCCCAGCTTACCGCCTGATCCGCGCTGATTTTATCGGCAAAAAGCGCCGCCCCCATCGCCCGTGCGGCCCCGATCTGACGCGGTAACCAATAGGTGCCGCCCGCATCGGGGATCAGTCCGATACGGGTAAAGGCCTGAATGAAACTGGCCGATTGTGCGGCGATCACAACATCAGCCGCAAGCGCGAGGTTCGCCCCTGCCCCCGCAGCCGCACCATTGACCGCAGAAAGCGTCGGCACCGGACAATCATAAATCGCGCGCAGCAGCGGCTCATATTCATCTCGCAGCGTACGTTCCAGATCGATATCACCGATCCGCGCCGCGTCGCCTAGATCTTGCCCCGAACAAAACGCGCGACCTGCGCCCGTCATGACCAAGGCCCGCGCTGATTTACCCGCCGCCTTCACCGCATGCAACAATTCGGCGCGCATCTGGCTGGACAGCGCATTCATCACCTCTGGCCGGTTGAGGGTAATGATGCCAAGGCCCTCTGCCTCGGCATAGGTGATGGTATCATAATTCATGCGAAATCTCCTGTAGCTGCCGACCTAATATAGCCAGACCGCCCTTCGGTGACCAAGTGGAACGGTGCGTTACTCTTGCAGAATTTCGGCCAGCCGTTTTTCCTCTTCGTCAGAAAGCTCGGTTGCGGCGGGCTCGGCCCTGTCGCGGCGGCGGACATAGGCAAAGGCGATCCCGCCCCCCACCAATAACATAGCAGGCCCCGCGATCCACAATAGCAGGTTGGACCCTTGGGATGTCGGGTTCAGCAGCACATATTCGCCGTATCGCGCCACGATATACTCAATTGCGGCTGTATCACTATCGCCCGCAACCAGCCGTTCGCGCAGCAAAAGCCGTAAGTCGCGCGCAAGATCGGCGTTGCTGTCGTCGATATTCTCATTGCGGCAGACAAGACAGCGCAGATCCTTGGATAGGGCCCGCGCACGGGCCTCCAGCGCCGGATCGGCAAGGACCTCGTCAGGTTGCACCGCCAAGGCAGGTGTTGCGATCAAAGCGGCAGAAAGGATAAGAGCACGTATCATTCTGCTGGCACCGCTTTGATTTTTGCCGCGCGGTTGCCCGCAGCAACACGGTAGCGCCGGTCTGCAAGGCTGATAAACCCACCCAGAGACATCAGGATTGACCCGCCCCAGATCCAGTTCGCAAAGGGCTTGTAGTAGCTGCGCACCGCCCAGGAACCGTTATCCTGCGCATCCCCGATCACCACATAAAGGTCGCGGGTAAAGCCGTAGTCGATCCCGGCCTCGGTCGTGGGCATGGCCGCCACCGGATAGACCCGTTTTTCCGGATGAACCGTGGCGATATACTTGCCGTCGCGGGTGATATCAAAGGCCGCCATCGTGGTGTAGTAATTCGGCCCCGTCTCATCCTCTACGGATGCCAGCGTGATGGTATATCCCTTTAGATCAAAGTTCTCGCCCACGTTCATTGTGCGGATATCTTCGACCTGCCAGGCCATCATTGCCGCCACCGCAAAGACAGTGACGCCAAAGCCGCCATGCGCAACGGCCTTGCCCCAATCAGCCCGTGGCAGGCGCATGATACGCCCCACACGGTTGTTAATAGACCCGCGTCCCGAACGCTGCCACAAATCGGTCAGCGCCCCGAAAACGACCCAGGCCCCCAGTCCAAGACCCACTGGCCCAAGCGCCGAACGCCCGGTTTGCAGCGCATAGGCCAACAGCCCCAAAGATACCGCCAGCACCATTGCCGGCATCAATGGCCGCAATGAGCGGCTGATAACAGCGCGCTTCCACGGCATGATCGCACCCAAAGGCAACAGCAACGCCAAGACCACCATGAAGGGCGTGAAAGCAGCGTTAAAGAACGGCTCGCCGACGCTTAGCTTACGGTCCCAGACCAGCTCGGCCACCAAGGGCCAGATGGTGCCCACGAAAACCACCATGCAAGAGACGGCCAGCAAGAGGTTATTGGCCACCAGCGCGCTTTCACGGCTGACGGGCGCGAAAAGTCCCTTGGCCTCCATCGCGCTGGCGCGGACGGTAAACAGCATCAACGCACCGCCCATGAAAAACGCAAGGATCAACAGAATGAACACGCCGCGCTCAGGGTCATTTGCAAAGGCATGGACCGAGGTGATAACGCCAGAGCGCACGATAAACGTCCCGATCAGCGAGAACCCGAAGGCAAGAATCGCCAGCAGGATCGTCCATGCTTTCAAGGCCTCACGCTTTTCGACCACGATCGCGGAATGCAACAGCGCCGCCCCGATCAACCACGGCATGAAGCTTGCGTTTTCGACCGGATCCCAGAACCAGAAACCACCCCAGCCAAGCTCGTAATAGGCCCACCACGACCCCAAAGCGATGCCGATGGTCAGGAATATCCAGGCCGCCAAGGTCCAAGGCCGTACCCAACGGCCCCATGCTGCATCAACGCGCCCCTCGATCAAGGCGGCCACGGCAAAAGAAAACGCCACCGACATGCCCACATAACCGAGGTAAAGGAACGGCGGATGGAAGGCGAGGCCAGGGTCTTGCAGCAAGGGATTGAGGTCTTGCCCGTTGAAAGGCGGTACCTCAAGACGCAAAAAGGGGTTTGAGGTCAGCAACATAAAGGCCAGAAACGCCACGCCGATGCTGCCCTGCACCGCCAGAACCCGCGCCCGCAACGTCGGTGGCAGGTTGCTGCCAAACCATGCAACCGAGGCCCCGAAGAGCGCCAGAATCAGGGACCACAATAGCAAAGAGCCCTCATGGTTCCCCCAAACGCCCGATACTTTATAAAGCATGGGTTTGAGAGTATGAGAGTTAGAAACCACCAGGCTGACCGAAAAATCCGAAGTCACAAACGCATAGGTGAGCGCGCCGAAACTGAAGGTTAACAGCATAAATTGAACGCTTGCGGCAGCTTCGCCCGCGGCCATCCAGCCGGACCAACGCTTCTGCGCGCCGACAAGCGGCATGACGGTTTGGATCAGCGCGACAAACAACGCTAGGATCAGGGCGAAATGGCCAAGTTCAACGATCATGGGGTTTTCCTATTATACATGGCACGAACTTAGCGCGAAAATCACGCGGGGCCAATGGGGCTGCGTTAAGCCGTCGCAGGGTTGTGATGGCGATCAGGCGATCTTGCGCGGGGCCGCACGACGCGTTGACAGCAAAAGATTGGTTTCCGATGTCACAACGCCGTCAATCTCGCGCACACGAAACATGACATCGTCAAGGTCTGGCAGGCTGGCGGTGCCGATCTCTGCGATCAGATCCCATCGCCCGTTGGTCGAATGGACCGCCAGAACTGCGGGCAGGCCCGACAGCCGCGCCATGGTTTTCTCGGCGCCGCGTCCCTCTATTGCGATCATCATCAGGGCGCGTACGGGTGCCGAGGCCACATCCCCCCTCGTCACCACGGTAAAACCTGCAATCTCTCCGGCGGCCTGCAATCGTTCCATGCGTGCGCGCACCGTGGCCCGTGCAAGGCCCAATCGCCCCGCCAGCTCCGACAACGAAGCGCGGCCGTCGCGGCGCAGTTCGGCAATCAAGGCCTGATCTGTATCGTCCATTTTGGCAAAACCTATGATCAAAAAGTATGATTGATGGTTCATATTGGCAAAAATATAGCTTCATTCCGCCAGGCAGGCCAAGCAAAATTTGCAAAACAGTTACTGGAGGGGCTAATGGCCAAGACCTGTATTCTTCTCGGCGCCGCGATTGATGAGGGCCAGCGTCGGCCCGGTTGCCTGATGGGGCCGGCCGCCTTCCGCGTGGCGGGGCTGCCCCAAGCCTTGCAAGAGCTTGGCCACGGGGTTGAGGATCGCGGCGATGTGCGCGTTGTGCCCGACCAAAGCGCAGAATGTCCCAACCCGGCGGTCCATTCACTGGCCGAAGTGGTTGGCATGGCAAATGCCCTGCGCAAGGCCACCGATGAAGCGTTGAGCACGGGTTTTCCGATCATCATGGGCGGCGATCATTCGCTGGCGCTCGGCTCGGTTGCGGGGGCGGCTGCGCATGCGGCGGCCAAGGGCAAGCCCTTGTTTTTGCTGTGGCTTGATGCGCATTCCGATTTCCACACGCCTCTGACCACGACCAGCGGTAATTTGCATGGCACGCCCGTCGCCTATTGTGCGGGCCGCGAAGGCTTTGACGCCTTTGGCCCCTTTCCCGCACCGATCCCGCCGGAAAATATCTGTCTCTTCGGGATACGCTCGGTTGATCCGGCCGAACATGCGGCGCTTTTGAACCATGACATTGAAATCAACGACATGCGGGTCCTGGATGAACATGGCATCGTCAAACCGCTGCGCGATTTCCTGAACAAGGTCGCGGCGGCGGGTGGTATGCTCCATGTCTCGTTGGATGTGGATTTTCTGGACCCGTCAATCGCGCCCGCCGTTGGCACCACTGTGCCCGGCGGCACCACGATTCGCGAGGCCCATCTGGTGATGGAGCTGTTGCACGAAAGCGCGCTTGTCACCTCGCTTGATCTGGTCGAATTGAACCCTTTCCTTGATGATCGCGGCCGCACTGCGCGGCTAATGGTCGATCTGGTCGCCTCATTGATGGGGCGTAAAGTGTTTGACCGGCCCACCCGCAGCTATTCCGGAGCATGACATGACCCTTCCGTCAAAGCAGGCATTTGTACCTTTTGTAAGCGTTGCCAACATGATGAAACTTGTTCATCACATCGGGATCGAACAAGTTCTGGTCGATCTTGTGGGGGAAATCGAGGATGACTTCCGCCGCTGGCCGACATTTGACAAAACCCCGCGGGTGGCAAGCCATTCCGACGTTGGCGTGATCGAGCTGATGCCAACCTCGGACGGCGAAACCTATGGGTTCAAATATGTGAACGGCCATCCGTCCAACATGAAGAAAGGTCTGCAAACCGTTACGGCCTTTGGTCTTTTGGCCGATGTTAAAACCGGCTATCCGATCCTTTTGACGGAAATGACCATCCTGACCGCCCTGCGCACCGCCGCGACCAGCGCATTGGCCGCAAAGTGGCTGGCGCCCAAAGGGACCAAGGTTATGGCCCTGATCGGCAATGGCGCACAATCGGAATTTCAGGCGCTGGCCTTTAAGGCGATTTGCGGGATCGAAGAGATCCGCCTGTATGACATCGACCCCGACGCCACCGCCAAATGCATTGCCAACCTGAAAGGGCGCGGGATTACCCTGACGGCTTGCAAAACCCCGCAAGAGGCGATTGAGGGCGCGCAAATCATCACCACCGTCACCGCCGACAAACAATATGCCACCATCCTGACCGACAATATGGTCGGCGCGGGCGTGCATATAAACGCCATCGGCGGCGACTGCCCCGGCAAAACCGAGCTGCACCGTGATATCCTTTTGCGCTCATCGATCTTTGTCGAATACCCGCCACAAACGCGGATCGAGGGCGAGATACAGCAGCTTGAGGCCGATCATCCCGTGACCGAGCTTTGGCAGGTCATCTCGGGTGAAACGCAAGGCCGCAAAAACGCGACCGAGGTGACCCTGTTCGATTCCGTCGGCTTTGCCATCGAGGATTTCTCGGCGCTGCGCTATATCCACGGCAAGCTGGCCGAAGCCGGCCTCTATGAGCAGCTTGACATGATCGCCGATCCGGATGATCCGCGCGACCTTTTCGGGATGTTGCTGCGTTCTGCCTGATTTGGGCCGCCTGGCCCCCGCGCAAAGCTGGCTAAAATCCGGTTTTTGACGCCTATTGCGCCTCTTGGGGGCTTGGCGGCATTGCACCCCATATCAGGGATGGTCTATAGTCTGGCAAGCTAGATATAGCCCTGCACGGCGGGGCCGGGAAAGAAAGAGCGGCAGACGTGACAGACCGTCCGGAAGATACTGAAGTCCCTGATGCAATGCCTGAACGTATGGCACATGAGGGGCCGCAGGTAAGCATCGTCGATGAAATGAAAACGGCCTATCTGGATTACGCGATGAGCGTGATCGTCAGCCGTGCCATCCCCGACCTGCGGGACGGGTTGAAACCGGTGCATCGCCGCATCCTTTACGCGATGAACGAGGTCGGCAATACGGTCGACAAACCCTACCGTAAATCCTCGCGCCCTGTGGCCGATACGATGGGTAAATACCACCCCCACGGCGACAGCGCGATCTATGACGCGCTGGTCCGGATGGCACAGGATTTCTCGATGTCATTGGTGCTGCTGGACGGTCAGGGCAACTTCGGCTCAATGGACGGGGATAAGGCCGCTGCTTTTCGTTATACCGAGGTGCGGATGGCCAAGACGGCCAACTATCTTTTGGCCGATATCGACAAAGACACCGTTGATTTCCAAGACAACTATGACGGCAAGGACCGGGAGCCGGCCGTGCTTCCTGCCCGTTATCCCAATATGCTGGTCAATGGGGCCGGCGGGATTGCCGTGGGTATGGCAACCAATATTCCGCCGCATAACCTTGGTGAGGTGATCGACGGCACCTTGGCGATGATCGACAACCCCGACATCTCGACCGAGGCGCTGATGGAGATTATCCCCGCGCCGGATTTCCCCACAGGGGGCGTTATCCTTGGCCGTTCCGGTGCGCGCAAAGCCTATCTTGAGGGGCGCGGCTCCATCGTGGTGCGTGCCAAAACCCGGATTGAAGAAATCCGCAAAGACCGCTGGGCGATCATCATCGATGAGATCCCCTATCAGGTCAACAAAGCCACGATGATCGAAAAGATCGCCGAGTTGGTCCGCGAAAAACGGGTCGAAGGCATTGCCCACGTGCAAGACGAATCCGACCGGATCGGTGTGCGCGTGGTGATCGAGCTAAAACGTGATGCCACGGCGGATGTGGTGCTGAACCAGTTGTTCCGTTTCTCGCCCATGCAAGTCTATTTCGGCTGTAACATGCTGGCGCTGAATGGTGGTCGGCCTGAGCAGTTGACGCTGCGCGATTTCCTGTCTTATTTCATCGGCTTCCGTGAAGAAGTTGTTGCGCGCCGTACCGCGTTTGAGCTGCGCAAAGCACGTGAGCGTAGCCATATCCTTTGCGGTCTGGCCGTTGCTGTTTCCAATGTCGATGAGGTGGTCCATACCATCCGGTCCTCTGCCGATGCTGCCGAGGCACGGGAGCGTTTGATGACGCGGCGCTGGCCCGCACGGGAGATTATCCCCTTTATCAAGCTCATAGATGACCCGGCGCATAAAGTGAATGAAGACGGCACTTACAACCTGTCAGAAATTCAGGCCCGCGCCATTCTGGATCTGCGTTTGCAGCGTCTGACCGCCTTTGGCGTAAAAGAGATCACCGACGAACTGGCCGAACTGGCCGCCAAGATCAAGGATTACCTTGAAATTCTGGGCAGCCGCGACCGGATTATGGCCATCATCTGCGATGAGCTGCGCGAAGTGCGCGATCTTTTTGCCGTGCCACGCCGGACCGAGATTTCGGACTGGTCGGGCGATATGGACGATGAGGATCTGATCGAGCGCGAGGATATGGTCGTGACCATCACCTCTGGCGGTTATATCAAGCGCACAGCCTTGGCCGAATTCCGTGCCCAAAAGCGCGGGGGCAAAGGGCTTTCATCCATGTCCACCAAGGAAGATGATGTGGTGACCACGCTGTTTGTGGCCAATACCCACACACAGCTTTTGTTCTTTACCACCAATGGCATGGTCTACAAGCTGAAGTGCTGGCGCCTGCCGCTGGCCGGACGCAACGCGCGGGGCAAGGCAATCGTCAACATCCTGCCAATTCAAGCTGGCGTGTCGATTGCGGCCATCCTGCCGGTGGATGTACCTGATACCGAATGGGATGACTTGCAGATTTTCTTTGCCACCTCGGACGGTGATGTCCGCCAGAACGCACTGTCGGATTTCACCAATGTCATGCGCAACGGCAAAATCGCGATGCGCCTGCCCGAAGGTGTCTCACTGGTCAATGCCCGGATTTGTGATGAAAATGACGACATTATGCTGGTCACCTCAGGCGGTCGCGCGATCCGCTTCCCGACGACCGAGGTACGTGTCTTCAAAAGCCGCGGCTCCACCGGTGTGCGCGGTGTGCGGCTGATGGAAGGGGATAAGGTCGTCTCTATGTCGGTGATCCGTCATTCCGATGCCACCCCGGACGAACGCGCCGCCTATCTCAAAATGCGCCGCCAGCAAGAGGGCTTGGCGGATGATGTTGAGACAGAGGATGAAGAAAATACCGTCGTTGGCAACCTGTCCCCTGAACGTTTTGCGGAAATGAAGGCGCAAGAGGACCTGATCCTGACGATCACGCAAGGCGGCTCGGGCAAGCTCTCTTCCAGCCATGATTACCCCGTACGCGGGCGTGGTGGCCAAGGGGTAAAGGCCATGGCCGGTCGCAATGGCGCGCTGATCGCCTGCTTCCCGGTGGAGCGTTCCGATCAGGTGATGCTGGCAACCTCGACAGGCCAATCCATTCGGGTTCCGGTCGAGGGGATCTCTTTCCGGTCCCGGGCCGCGGGCGGCGTCAGGGTCTTTGACACGGCAGAGGGAGAATCCGTTGTTTCGGTTGCACGTGTTGCCGATCAGAGCGAAGAGGATGCGGCCGAATCCGTGATCGAAGGATCCGCAGAGGCCGAATGACCGGCCGCGATCTTATAGAAATCCTCGACGATCTAGCGGCCAGCGAGGGGATGATCAGCTATGGCGCATTGGCGCAGGCGCTGGCCATCCCCGGCCCCGGCAGCATCGCCAAGTTGACGACCCAGTTGGAAGTGTTGATGGTCGAGGACGCCGCCAACGGCCACCCGTTTCGTGCCGTGTTATGCCGCGCAAAAACCGGAAATGGCCTGCCCGCGAAAGGTTTTTTTGATGTGGCAATCCGGCTTGGCCGCTTTGACGGGGGCGATGAGGCGGGGTTTGTTTCCGCCGAACGCGCGGCGATTTTCAAGCGAGCTGCCTCGCGTTGAACCTGTGTTTTACAATATGATGAAGGATAAACCTACGTGGAAACCGAAGTTCTGAACATCATTGGCGGCGGCATGGCCGGGTCGGAGGCCGCGTGGCAGGCGGCGAATATGGGTGTTCGCGTGGTGATCCATGAAATGCGGCCCAAGGTGGAAACCTTTGCCCATCGCACCGGTAACCTGGCCGAGATGGTCTGCTCAAACTCCTTCCGTTCGGATGATGACGAACGCAATGCCGTTGGCCTGCTGCATTGGGAAATGGGTGCGGCGGACGGGATTATCATGCAAACCGCCCGCGCGCACCGTCTGCCCGCAGGGGGCGCATTGGCCGTTGACCGTGATCTCTTTGCCGAGGCCGTGACCGCCAAGATCCTATCACACCCTCTGATTTCAGTTTCTTATAAAGAGGTTACAGAGCTTCCTTCAGACGGAGAATGGATCATCGCCACTGGACCTTTGACCTCTGGCACCTTGGCCGAGAGCATCCGTTCCGCAACCGGTGCCGATGCATTGGCGTTTTTCGATGCGATTGCGCCGATTGTATACGCCGAAACGGTGGATATGTCGGTCGCATGGATGCAGAGCCGCTATGACAAGGGCGAGACCGAGGAAGAGCAAACCGCATATATGAATTGCCCGATGGACCGCGAACAGTATGAGGCCTTCATCGACGCCCTTCTGGCCGCGGAAAAGACCGAGTTCCACGAGGGCGAAACCGCGGGCTATTTCGACGGTTGCCTGCCGATCGAGGTGATCGCCGAACGCGGGCGTGAGTCGCTGCGCTTTGGTCCGATGAAGCCCGTTGGCCTCACCAATCCGCATTCCGAACAAAAGCCCTACGCAGTGGTTCAGCTGCGTCGTGACAATAAACTGGGCACGCTTTACAATATTGTCGGCTTCCAGACAAAAATGAAGTATGGCACGCAAACCTCTGTTTTCAAAATGATTCCGGGGCTTGAGAATGCCAAATTTGCACGTCTTGGTGGCATCCATCGCAATACCTTTATCAATTCACCGACCTTGCTGGACAATCAGATGCGGCTGCGCTCACGTCCCAATATCCGCTTTGCAGGGCAGATCACCGGCGTCGAGGGCTATGTCGAAAGCGCGGCAATGGGGCTGCTTGCAGGCCGGATGGCGGCGGCGGAATTACTGGGGCAGGATGTGCCACCCCCACCGCCGGAAACCGCAATGGGGGCGCTGATCACCCATATCACGGGCGGGGCCGATGCAAAGACCTTTCAGCCGATGAATGTGAACTTCGGCCTCTTTCCCCCGATTGATGCCAAAGGTGGGCGGCGCGGACGCAAAGACCGCTACAAGGCCTATACCGACCGCGCCAAAGAGGCGTTTCAGGCGTGGCTTTCCTAACCCGATTTGCACCCTCGCCCACCGGGCCGTTGCACCTTGGCCATGCCTATTCCGCGCTGCTTGCCGCCGATATGGCGCGGGCTGCGGATGGCGCGTTCTTGCTGCGGATCGAAGATATCGACCGTGCCCGCAGCCGTAGCGCATGGGAAGCGCAGATCTTTGATGACCTGCACTGGCTGGGGCTGGACTGGCCTGAGCCGGTGATGCGGCAATCCGAGCGGCTTGGGGTGTACCGGGCCGCGCTGGATGGGCTTAGGGCGCGTGGGCTGCTCTATTATTGCAACTGCACCCGCCGTGATATCGAAACCGCCCTCGATGCGCCACAGGAAGGCGCCATGCCGAGGGGGCCAGATGGTCTGATCTATCCCGGCACCTGTCGTGATTTGCACCACAAGGACGGGGTCTTGCGGCTGAATATGGCGGCGGCACTGCCGTTGGTCGGGGATCTTCACTTTGCCGAAACCGGCCCCCGTCATACAGGCCGAATTGACCTGGACAAGGCCGAATACCTAAGCGGGATCGGGGATATCGTGCTGGCGCGGCGCGATATGGGCACCTCATATCACCTCTCGGTGGTGCTGGATGATGCAGAGCTTGGGATAACCCATGTCGTTCGCGGTGAGGATCTGTTTGAGGCCACTGTAATCCATGTTCTGTTACAACGGCTTATGGACCTTCCGACACCAATATATCACCATCACGCCCTGATCCGCGACGCGGCGGGAAAACGGCTTGCCAAACGTGACGATGCCCGCGCTTTGACGAAATACCGCGCCGAAGGGTGCAGCCCCGCCGATATCCGCCAGATGGTCGGCTTATGAAGGAAGCGGGTCCGAGGTGATCTTCTCCTCGCCGTTCTCCACAAGCGTATAAAAGCACGAGCGCCGGTTGGTATGGCAAGCCGCACCGATTTGCGTCACTTGCATCAACAGGCAATCGCGATCGCAGTCTATGCGAAGCTCAACCAGCCGCTGCACATGGCCCGAGGTCTCCCCCTTGGCCCAGAACGCATTGCGTGAACGCGACCAATAGGTGACCTGTCCGGTCGCGATTGTACGCGCCAGGCTTTCGGCATTCATCCATGCCATCATAAGCACCTCACCCGTGGCATGATCCTGCGCAATCGCCGGAATAAGGCCGTTGGCATCATATTTCAGGCTTGCGGGATCAAACGACATCAGGCTTCTCCTTTGCATCGGGGGCGTTGGGGGGTTATCTATGCGCAATTCCATTGAACGGAAAGTAGAAAGACCTGCGATGAGTAATGCCGAAATGATGAAGCTCTATTCCGGACGTATTCTGGAGCTGGCAGCCGATATTCCGCATGTCGGGCGGTTGGAAAATCCGCAAGCCACGTCGCGCAAACGCTCACCCTTGTGTGGCTCGGTGGTGACGGTGGATGTGGTCATGGACGCGGGCCGTGTGGTGGCGTTTGCACAGGATGTTAAGGCTTGTGCCTTGGGTCAAGCCGCTGCAGCCATCGTGGGGCGGGCCGTTATTGGCTGTACGATTAGCGATCTTCGGGACGCGCGGGATGCCTTGCGGCGTATGCTTGCCGATGGCGGTCCGGTGCCGCCTGCCCCTTTTGACGGATTTGCCGCGCTGGAACCTGCGCGTGATTTTCGCAATCGCCACGCCTCGATCCTGCTGGCCATCGAGGCCGCCACCGAGGCTGCCGAAACCGCATAAAAAAACCGCCACGAGCTGAGAGCTGGCGGCGGCAAGGAAGCGTTTCTGATGGGCGCGGCAGTGGGGAGGGACATCCCCGGCAGTTGCGTGGCACAAGCTGGGGCAGGTGCAAACGCCCAAGGCAACAGAACGCGGGCAGTAAAATCAGAACAAAGAGGGCAAGGAGAGCCCTGCAAACAAAAGTGCAAACAAGGCGGCGACCCCCAGACTATCCTCAAGAAGCGTGGAAGAAGAACGGGTTGCGATGGCTTTAATTTCTGCAATCATGGGAACCTCCTTTTTTTGTTCCTGTATTGTTCTCACAACATTAACCTCTTGTAAAGAACATTTTAGGAACATTTTAGGAATTCGGATTAACCCACAGAAATCAAACGGATAGCGCGATCCTGATCCAGCAGCCAAAGCAACGTCCGCACCGCTTGTCCACGTGGGGAGGTCAAGTCAGGGTCATCATGCAGCAGTTTACGGGCATCGGATTGCGCGACAGCCATCAGCGCGGTCTGCCGTTCCATATCGGCCACCCGAAACCGTGGCAGGCCCGATTGGGCGGTGCCGATCAGATCGCCGGCGCCCCGCATCGCAAGGTCCTCTTCGGCAATCCGGAAACCGTCCTCGGTATCGCGCAACACCTTCAAGCGACGCTCACCCGTCTCGCTGAGCGGGGATTGATACATCAACAGACAGGTCGAATGCGCCGCACCCCGCCCGACCCGTCCCCGCAGCTGATGCAGCTGCGCAAGGCCAAATGTTTCGGCCCGCTCGATCACCATAATCGATGCATTGGGGACGTTCACGCCGACCTCAATCACAGTCGTCGCCACCAGCACCTTGGTATGACCGGCCACAAACCCCGCCATCGCGGCGTCTTTTTCTGCGGCTGGCATCTGACCATGCACCAGCGCCACGACCCCCTCACCCAAGGCCGCGCGCAGATGCACAAACCGCGCCTCTGCCGATGCATAATCAAGAAATTCGCTCTCTTCCACCAAGGGGCAGACCCAATACGCCTGTCGCCCCTCGGCAACCGCCTGACGCAGTTTTTCCACCACCTCATCCAGCCGCCCGGTCGAGACCAAGGCCGTCTGAACCGGTTTTCGTCCCGGCGGTTTTTCATCCAGAACCGAGACATCCATATCGCCGTAACTGGCAAGCGCAAGGCTGCGCGGGATCGGCGTGGCGGTCATCACCAAGACATCAACCGCCTGCCCTTTTGCCCCTAACTCCATCCGCTGAGAGACGCCGAAACGGTGCTGCTCATCAATAATGGACAGGCGAAGATCTTGGAAAAGCACGTCTTTTTGGAAAACAGCATGGGTGCCGACCAAGATCTGGATGCGCCCCTCGGCCAGATCGGCCAGCTTGCGCGCACGTTCTGTACCCTTGTCGCGGCCAGTCAAAAGCTCCAGACGGACACCTGCAAGGGCGGCCAATTCCTGTAAACCCGCCAGATGTTGCCGCGCGAGGATCTCGGTGGGGGCCATCATGACGCCCTGCCCGCCCGCCTCAACCGCCCCCAAAAGCGCCATAAAGGCGACCAAGGTTTTGCCTGACCCGACATCCCCCTGAAGCAGACGGTTCATGCGCTGGGGCGCTGCCAGATCGGCCGTTATCTCGGCCACGGCCTGCGTTTGCGCGCCCGTCGGCGCATAGGGCAGCGCCGCCAAGACCGCCTTTTGCAAGCGCCCCGTCGCCACCGTTACCCGCCCCTTGGCGCGACGCAACGAGGCACGGGCAAGCGACAAGGTCACCTGATGCGCAAAAAACTCATCATAAGCAAGGCGTTGGCGTGCAGGTGCGGTCTCTGCCAAATCCGCATGCCCCTTTGGGGCATGGGCATGACGAATTGCTGCGGCCCAATCCGGCCAGCCTTCACGCGCCTTTTGTCCGGGGTCGATCCACTCTGGCAAATCAGGCATCCGCGCCATTGCCGTGACAGCCGCCTTGGCCACCAGTCTTTGCGTCACACCAGCGGTCAGCGGATAGACCGGCTCAAAGGCAGGCAGATCACCGGCCTCTTCCACCCGAAGCACATGGTCGGGATGCACCATTTGCACGATGCCCTCAAAGGATTCGATGCGCCCCGAGACAAGACGTTTTTCCCCCGTCGGCAACAGTTTTTGCAAATAGTCGCCGCGCGCATGAAAAAAAACCAACTGGAACTCGGTCTCGGCATCCTCAACCATCACACGGTACGGGCGCCCTTTGCTGCGCGGTGCGAGATGCTCACCGACCGTTATCTCAACGGTAACAACTGTCGGCGGCTCGATATCGCGCACAGAATTGCGGCGCGCGCGATCAATCCCGGAATGGGGTAAAAGAAAGAGTAGATCCTTAGGCTTTTCGACCCCCAGCCCTGCAAAGGCGCGCGCCGTTTTCGGCCCGACGCCATCCAGCGTTTCAAGCTCTGCAAACAGCGGAAAGAGACATTCTGGGCGGCTCATGCGTCGCCTATCAGTGAAAGCCAGCCATCTTCATCAATGATTTCAATGCCCAAGGCCGCGGCTGCCTTGGCCTTGGACCCTGCCCCCGGACCTGCAACCAAAATATCCGTTTTGGCCGAAACCGAGCCAGAGACCTTGGCCCCAAGGCTTTCGGCACGGGACTTGGCCTCAGCCCGTGTCATCTTTTCCAGCGTGCCGGTGAACACAACGGTTTTACCCGCCACCGGACTATCGCTGGGGTTGCGTATGATCACGGGTTGCACATCCAGTTCAGCCACAAGCGCATCAATCGCCGCACGTTCGCGATCATTGTGAAACGCCGCAATGGCCGAGGCGGCAAGCACCTCACCGATCCCGTCAATCGACAAAAGCTCCTCCCATTGCGGACCTTTGCCGATTTCGGCATGGGTCATCGCATCCTCAAAGGCGGCCCAGGTTGTGTAACGATTGGCCAGAAGTTTTGCAGAGCTTTCACCAATATGGCGAATGCCAAGGGCGAAAATCAAACGGTTCAACGGGACTTTGCGTTTTTCATCAATCGCATCAAAGAGATTAAGCGCTGATTTCTCGCCCCAGCCCTCACGGTTTTTCAACTGTTGCAAGCCCGAGCCAAAGCGCGCCCGCAGCGTAAAAATATCGGCGGGTGTATTCATCCAGCCGTCACGGTAAAAGGCCTCAACCTGTTTCGCGCCCAGCCCCTCAATATCAAATGCGGCCCTGCTGACAAAATGGCGCAGGCGTTCAACGGCCTGTGCGGGACAGATCAATCCACCGCTGCACCGCCGAACGGCATCGCCCTCCTCGCGCAAGGCCGGGGAATCACATTCAGGGCAAATAACAGGAAATTCAAAGGGTTGCGCATTATCTGGGCGTTTCGTCATATCGACATCCGCAATCTTGGGGATCACGTCACCGGCGCGGTAAACCTGCACCCAATCACCGATGCGAATATCCTTGCCGCCCCTTATTTCGGTCCCTTTGCTGTCCCAACCGGCGATGTAATCTTCGTTATGCAACGTAGCATTGGACACCACCACCCCGCCAACTGTGACGGGTTCCAACCGCGCAACGGGCGAAAGCGCGCCGGTGCGGCCAACCTGAATATCGATCCCCCTAAGGCGCGTCCAAGCCAATTCAGCCGGAAACTTATGCGCAATCGCCCAGCGTGGGGTTGTAGAGCGAAACCCCAGACGCCGTTGCAACGTCAAGTCATCGACCTTGTAAACCACCCCGTCGATGTCATAGCCAAGCGTGGCACGTTGGGCCTCAACCTTGCGGTAATGCGCGACCATCATGGCAGTAGAGTCGCATAGGACAGTAAGTGGGTTTACCTGAAACCCAAGTGATTTCAGCTTGTTGATCGCCCCCATCTGGGTATCGGCCAAAGGAGATGTAACAGCCCCCCAGGAATAGGCGAAAAAGCGCAAGGGTCGATCCGCGGTAACGCTTGATTCTAACTGCCGCAAAGAGCCGGCGGCGGCATTGCGCGGATTGGCGAAAACCTTGCCCCCGCGCGCCGTCTGCCGTTCGTTTAGCGCCTCAAAATCGGCGTGGCTCATATAGACCTCGCCACGGACTTCCAACAGGTCAGGCGCATCGGGTAACTCTTGGGGAATATCAGAAATGGTGCGCGCGTTCTGGGTTACGTTTTCGCCCACGGCGCCATCGCCACGCGTAGCAGCCTGAACCAGTTTCCCCTGTTCATAGCGCAGGGATAGTGACAAACCATCAATTTTCGGCTCGGCGGTGAAGGGAATCGGACCGCTGTGACCAAGGTATTTACGGATGCGATCCGCAAAATCCTCAACATCGGTATCATCAAACGCGTTGCCCAAGCTAAGCATAGGCACTTCATGCGTAACTTTGGAGAACCCCTCTGCGATTGCAGCGCCAACTTGGTCGGACGGGCTGTCGTCCCGCTTCAGATGTGGAAACCGACCCTCAACCGCAAGATTTCGCCGTTTAAGCCTATCATATTCGGCATCAGAAATTTCCGGCGCGTCTTTGGCATGATATGCGAGATTAGCGGCGTGCAATATCCCTGCAAGCTTTTCAAGCTCTGCACTGGCCTCGACCTCAGTCAGCGTTTCAACATCTTGATCCTGCAAGACATGTGACATGATCACCCCTTCACCCGGTTTTTTACAGGTTTAGGGGTAGGTCACGTCGGCGTCCAGAGAACCCTGTCATGCACCCATTGCAAAACGCGGCTCACCCTCCTCAACTGGGGATGGATCACGCAACACATAGCCACGTCCCCATACGGTTTCGATGTGGTTCATGCCACCTGTTGCCTCTGCCAGTTTTTTGCGCAGTTTACAGATGAATACATCGATAATCTTAAGCTCGGGTTCATCCATGCCGCCATAAAGATGATTCAAAAACATCTCTTTCGTTAAAGTTGTGCCCTTGCGCAAGGAAAGCAGCTCAAGCATCTGGTATTCCTTACCCGTCAGATGCACGGATTTGCCGTCCACCTCAACCGTTTTGGCATCAAGGTTAACGCAGACTTGGCCAGTTTTGATGATCGACTGCGAATGCCCCTTGGAGCGCCGGATAATAGCATGGATACGTGCCACCAGTTCTTCCCGGTGGAAGGGTTTTGTCATGTAGTCATCCGCACCGAAACCAAAGCCTTTTAGCTTGTTTTCAGTATCATCCGCACCCGACAGGATCAGGATCGGCGTATCAATGCGGGCAAGCCGCAATTGACGCAAAACGTCATGACCGCTCATATCGGGAAGATTGATATCAAGCAAAATCAAATCGTAATCATAAAGTTTTGCAAGATCGATCCCTTCCTCTCCAAGATCAGTACAAAACACGTTGAGATTGGCATGCGTCAGCATCAGTTCGATGCTGCGCGATGTTGTCGGATCGTCTTCCACCAAAAGAATTCGCATAAGTTTTTAACTCCGCCTCTATCTGCTTTCGTTAACCACCTTGCCGATCAATGGTTAATTGAAAGTTACTTTGACAAAGGCAAAGTGAAATGCAACCTAAAGTTGTCTATACTTTTGAATAGCTGTGACCTTTAGGGCATTTTCGCCATGCGATTCGACCGCTCCACGCCAAAGTGCGAACTCTTCCTCTGATAGTGAGTAACGTTTAAGCGCCTCTGATTCGGAAATTAGCCCATGAATCACGGCATAGACAACAACAGCCTTTCGACTGGCCACCCAACGTTTTGTATCTGGCGGCGGCAGATCCGCACGACATAATACCGTTCCATCCGCCAGCGTAACCTGCCGCGGGCCATCAACTTTTTTAAGATACATCACACACAACCCTTTTTTGAGTAACGCCAGATTGCGCGAATGCCCTTAATCAACGGTAAAACATGGGGTTGAGACTATGTTGCATTTTCCTATATTGCGAGACATCAGCATAAAGGCCGTAACATGTCTCTTGATCATCCCGTAAACTCCCTTGGATTCGCCAAACCCCCTGCTGAGACGCGCGTGGTTGTGGCGATGTCGGGCGGTGTCGACAGCTCTGCCGTGGCCGCACAACTGGCCTCTGAGGGCTATGACGTTGTGGGGGTGACCTTGCAGCTTTATGATCACGGCGCGGCACTTGCGAAAAAAGGCGCCTGCTGTGCGGGGCGCGATATACATGACGCGCGGCGCGTGGCCGAGACGATGGGCTTTCCGCATTATGTCTTGGATTATGAAAATACCTTCCGCGAGGCGGTGATCGATGAATTCGCCGATGCCTATCTGGCGGGGGCGACGCCGGTGCCTTGCATCCGCTGTAACGAGCGGGTGAAGTTCAAGGACCTGTTGAACACCGCGCGCGACTTGGATGCCGATTGCATGGCGACCGGCCATTACATCCAGCGCAAGATGGGCGATGCGGGGCCAGAGCTGCATATGGCCGCCGATCATGCACGCGATCAAAGCTATTTCCTCTTCTCCACCACCGCAGAGCAGCTTGCCTATTTGCGCTTTCCTTTGGGCCATCTGCAAAGCAAGGCCGAGACACGGGCCTTGGCGGCAAAATTCGGGCTGACGGTTGCGGATAAGCCCGACAGTCAGGATATCTGCTTTGTGCCGGACGGAAACTATGCCGCCGTAATCGAAAAGCTGCGCCCCGGTGCGGCCGATCCGGGGGATATTGTCGATATGGATGGGAATATCCTTGGCCAGCATCGCGGCGTGATCCATTACACCATCGGCCAGCGCCGCGGCCTTGGCATTGGTGGGCTTGGCGATCCGCTTTATGTGGTCAAGCTGGATGCAGATGCCAAACGCGTTGTCGTCGGTCCCAAAGAGGCGCTTTCCACCCGTATCGTGCCGCTGCGCGAGATCAACTGGTTGGGGGACGCGCCGCTTGAAAGCCGGACGGAGTGGAATGTCTGGGTCAAGGTCCGCTCTACGCGCCCACCACGCGAGGCCATCTTGCGTCCGATTTCGGCCAGTGAAGCACAGGTGGAATTGCTAAATCCCGAAGAGGGGGTCTCGCCCGGTCAGGCCTGTGTATTTTATGACGGAGAAAATACGCGCGTTTTGGGTGGGGGATGGATCTGGCGTGGGCATTAACCCGCTGACGAAATCGCGTTCAGAACAGAGCGGGCCGCGCGTAGGTTTGGCGCCTCTCCGCCCCGTCCCAGCCGCTGCATCGTAAGCGTCATCGCATCAACCTGGGCCTTGCGTGCGGGGCCGTCCTGCATAAGCCCTTGTAATGCATCACTAATATCATCCGCGCGGCAGGCCGGCCCCAAAAATTCCGGCACGGCGCGGGTCTGTGATACAAGATTTACCAAAGTGACCGTATCCACCAGCGCCACACGCCGCATCAACCACATCGTCAGCGGGTTCATCTTATAGGCGATGACCATCGGACAGCTATTGGCCGCCAGCTCCAAGGATACCGTTCCCGATGCGGCGATGGCCACCGTGGCATTGGCAAAGGCCGCGCGTTTACCCTCAAGGCTCTCGATGATCTCGGGTTGAATGGGCCAGTCACGCGTCAGATCGCCGATCAGATCGGCCACGCCGCGCACCGTTGGCAAGGCCACACGCGCGGTCGGGTGGGTCGCTTTGGCTTGGGCCAACACCTCTCCGATCACGGGGCAAAGACGCGAAACTTCCCCCCGACGAGAGCCGGGAAGCGCTAGGATCAGCGGGCTGTCTTGCGGTGTTTTCGGCGCGAGTGGTTCGGAGACAACCGGATGCCCGACGAAATCACAGGTCATTCCGGCGGCTGTCATCAAGGGCGGCTCAAAGGGCAAAAGCGCCAGAACATGGTCAATATGGCACGCCATTTTGGCCGCTCGTCCGGGCCGCCATGCCCAGACCGAGGGCGCGACATAGTGGATGGTTCGCAGGTCGGGCCGCGCGGCCTTGACGATCTTGGCAACGCGCAGACAGAAATCAGGGCTGTCGATGGTGATCAAGGCGACAGGATCTTCGGCCAATGTCGCCGCCGCCGTCTCTGCGATCCGGCGTTTCAGGGCGCGGTATTTCGGCAGGATTTCGGCAATCCCCATCACCGAAAGCTCCTCCATCGGAAAGAGCGAAACCAGACCTTCGGCCTGCATCAACGGCCCGCCGATCCCGTGAAATCGCGCGTCCGGCCGCAGGGTTTTGAGCGCCGCCATAAGGGCCGCCCCCAGCTTGTCGCCCGAAGGCTCTCCGGCGATCAAGGTGAACTTCATAGGTATGCTTCGGAGCTGGCTTCACGCGCCCAAAGGAAAAGGCCAAGCGCCTTTGCCTGCGCGATCAAGGCGGGTTGATCCAGAACCAAAACACCGCCAGCCTCAAAAACCACGCCGCCAAGCCCGGCCTTCGCGACCATCTCAAGCGTCTGTGGCCCGATGGTCGGCTGATCGATACGCCGCTCCTGACCGGGTTTCAGCGCCTTGAAATAGATCCCTTTGGTGGATTTTGGCCGCAAATGCGCCGGGATATGCGCGACCATTTCCAGCATCGCATCCGTTCCCGTCAGGGTTTCCACCGCCAGACAAAGCCCCGCCTGTACCACCGCGCCCTGCCCCACATCCACCGCGCCCAAGGCCGCCACGATCGCCTCGGCGCGGGTGGCATCAGCTTCATCCTGCGGGGTGGTTTGACCGGCCAACAGGCCCGCCTTGACGGTCAGATCCGGCAAAAGATCGCTCGCGCTTATGATTTCCAGATCAAACTCTTCGAAAATCTTAAGCACTTCGCGCAAGGTCGCATCATCGCCGGCCTGCATTGCCGCAATCAAACGTGGCACCATCTGAGCAGTCAGCGGATCAAACAGTGAGGGATCAAGGTCGGGGCGTTGAACAGCGCCGCCAAAACAAACGCGGGCCACCCCCTGATCCAACAGGTGATTGAGGAAAGGCACCAAACGTTCCACCCGGAATGTCAGATCCGGCGAGAGGCCGTCGGGCGCAAAGCCGTCCAATGCCGCAACCAGCGGTTTTTCCGCCAACCCCGCGTAAATTCGTGCGGGCAAGCCCCCCGCACCTGCAATGATCGCGGTCCGGCTCATTTGGGCGTCAGAAAAGAACGGTCAGAGGCCGAGAGGATAAAATCCGTCATCTCTTTGACATGGCGGCTTTCGGTCTCATCAGAAAGACGGCGGGCACGGTCAAGGAAAGTCCCCTCCCCCTGTGCGAGCATCTGATATCCCGCCCGAAGTGCTGTAATCTCGGAGCGTTCCACCCCGCGGCGTTTGAGGCCTACAAGGTTCAACCCGTCCAAATCCCCGCGCGGCCCTTGGACAAGCCCATGCGGCAATACGTCATTCGTGACCATAGTCACCGCGCCGATGATTGCCCCATGACCCACGCGCACCCATTGGTGAACACCCGAAAGTCCGCCGATGATCACATCATCGCCGATCTGGCAATGACCGGCAATGGCGGCCTGATTGGCCAGGATCACCCGGTTTCCGACTGTGGCATCATGGCCCACATGCGCGCCGGTCATCAGCAGACAATCATCGCCCACACGGGTTACACCGCCGCCGCCAGCCGTGCCGGTGTTCAGCGTCGCACCCTCACGAATACGACAGCGCGCGCCGACAATCAGCCGCGTCCGCTCGCCCTTGAATTTCAGATCTTGCGGCACCTCGCCCACACAGGCAAAGGGAAAGACCACGGTTTCATCGCCGATCTCGGTCCAGCCGGTCACAACAACATGCGACTTCAGCACCACACCGGCGCCAAGCGTTACCTCGGGGCCGACTACACAGAACGGGCCGATAGTGCATCCCGGCCCGATCGTCGCCGCCGGATCAACCACGGCAGAGGCATGGATTTCGGCGCTCATGATTTTGGCAGGTCCATCATCGCGGTAAATTCCGCTTGGGCGCAAAGTTCTCCCTCAACCATGGCGCGGCCCTCAAATTTCCAGACCTTGCCGCCGCCGCGTTTCACGGTGACATGCAGCTCCACTACATCGCCGGGCACCACCATCCGGCGGAATTTCACATTGTCGATACCCATGAAATAGACCAGCAGGTTCTTATCAGCCAAATCAAGCGAAACGCCGACAAGGATACCAGAGGTCTGGGCCAATGCCTCAATGATCTGCACGCCGGGGAAAACCGGCTTGCCGGGGAAATGGCCCTGAAACTGCGGCTCGTTCATGGTGACACATTTGATGCCAACCGCCGAGGTGTTGGGAATGATGTCACGCACCTTATCGACCAATAGAAATGGATAGCGATGGGGCAAAATGCGCTGGATCAGGTCGATATCTGCCGTTGTGGCAGTCGGATTTGCGGCATCTGTCATCATCAGGTTCCTTTTTGTCGAGCCAGCAGGGCCGAGGGTGCTTCTCTTCTGATTAGCAAAGCACATCGCCGGAAACAAGGCGCACCAAGGGTCACCGCTCTGCGGGATCCTCTTCGGCTTCCGCAAGTTGGGCATCGATACGTTCAATCGCAAGCTGAGTGATGTCGACCCGGTCAAGGCTCAGGATGACCGAGGATTGATCCAGCAAAACCGTCGCCCCCAGATCTCGCATCACCTCAGCCAGGATCGGTGCCGCTATTTCAAAAAACTGCTGTTGATCCAGATCGCGCTGCCGTTTCAGTTCACGGTCTTTGGCACCCCAAGCCTCACGCAGTTTCTCAACCTTGTCATCAAAGGCGGTGGCGAGGGGTTGGAATTCGGCTTGAGGCATAGCGGCGCGACGTTCGGTCAACAGACGCTCTTCGATCTCAAGATCGGATTCGATCTTGCGGACCTCAGCCTGCAAGGTCCGCGACGAAGCCTCCAGCCGCGAAAGCGAGGCTTTGCCAAAGGCGGAATCCTCAAACAATCGCTGCTGGTTGATCGATAGAACCGGCGAAGTCGGGCCGGATCTGGCAGGGTCTGCGGTGGTCTCTTGTGCGAATATGGCGGCGGGCGGCCCCAAAAGCAGTGCCGCAAGCGCCAATGCCCTCATCCTCCCGCGCCACATCAGAATTGCGACGAAATCGTCAAGTCGAAGTTACGCTCCTTGTCGTAGTCTTCCTTCTTGACCGCTTTTGACAGGTTGAAGCGCAAAGGACCGACCGGCGTTTCCCAAAACAACGAAACCCCGACCGAGGACCGTAGGTTCATGCTGTCATCAATCGTACAATCAGCAACCGGACAGACGCCCGATTCTGGCCCCCCGTCAAGCTGATCCAGACTCCAGACCGAGCCTACGTCAAAAAACGCCCCGCCCTTGATGTTATATTCCTCGGGCAAGCCGATTGGGAATTCAGCCTCAAAACGGGCGGCGGCAAAAATGTTACCGCCCAAAGCATCTTCGTTATCCGCATTCAGGTCCCGCGGGCCAACGCCGTTGCCCTCAAATCCGCGGATCTTGGAATTCAGGAAAAACCGTTCTGTTACGCGCGACTCGCCTTTGGACATATTGATCATCCCGCCCTCGAACACGGCGCGCAATGTAACGTCGTCATTCCAGATGCGACGCTCTGCCATCGCAAGACCGGTCGTGGAGACATAGGTAAGATCGCCACCAAGTCCCGCAAAATCCTGATTAAAGCGGAACAAGAATCCCCGGTCGGGGTTCAGCCCACTGGAGCGGGTGTCATAAGACAACCCGTACCCGATAGAGGATGTCAGCAGACCGCCCACGTCCGCCTCGTCATGCAAAAGCCGCGAGGAATCTTCATCCACGTTCTTGACCCGCGAATCCGCAACCTTGTAATTCAACTGCATACGGCTGTATTCGCCAATCGGAAAGCCGATCCCAAGACCGATATTGGCCACCCGGGTATCGTAATAAGAATTCTCGTTATCGGTCTCGGCATAGCCGATATCAAAGGAAAACGCCAAATCCCGGCCAAGGAATGCCGGTTCAATAAAGGTGATTTTTCCGCTCTTGCTATCGGTTCCAGTCGCTATCGAGGCTCCAACCGTCTGCCCCCGCCCAAGGAAGTTGCTTTCCTTGAAGCCGGCCGTCAAGCCAACACCCGAATCCGCACCATAGCTAACCCCGAAAGTCAAAGAGCCGGTGGGCTGCTCTTCTACATCGACATTCACGATGACCTGATCGGCGGCACTGCCCTGTTCGGAATTAACCCGGGCATCCTTGAAAAAGCCAAGCGCGCGGATCCGTTCGGCGGCACGGCGCACTTCACGCGGGTTGAAGGGGTCCCCTTCGGCGGCGCGGAACTCACGGCGGATCACCTCATCAAGCGTGGTGGTGTTGCCCTCAATATCGATCCGCTCCACAAAGATCCGCGGCCCCTTGGAAATCACGAATTCCACATCCAGCGTCAAATCACGATCATTGCGGGTGATACGCGGCTCAATCCGCACGAAATTAAGGGATTTGCTCAGGGCAAGGTTTTCCAGCCGCGTGATATTGGTTTCAATCACGGTTGGCGAATAGGTGACGCCGGAACGCAGCTTCAACGCCTTTTGGAATTCAGCGGCATCAACCTCGGGGATTTCGGAAACCGTGGTCACACGGCCCACATCGAAACTTTGACCTTCGCGAACGGTGAAAGTAACAAAGAAACCGTCACGCTCACGCGTAACCTCACCCACAGCGCCTTGCACCTGAAAATCTACGTAACCGCGCGCGGCATAGAAATCCTTGAGCATCTGTTTGTCGAATTCAATCCGGTCAGCGACGAAGGTGTCTGACTGCACGAGACGACGGAAAATGCCTGCCTGTTTCGTTTCCAGAACCTGCCGCAAACGCCGGTCGGAATAGGCGCGGTTGCCGACAAAAGAGACCCGCTCCACCTCGACCACTTTGCCTTCCTTGATGTCAAACACCAAGTCGACACGGTTGCCCGAACGACGGATGATCCGCGGATCAACGCTGGCGGCAATGCGCCCGCTTTCCTGATAGGCTTTGATGATCTCGGCCGCGTCCGCCTCGGCCTGTGCGGCGGAAAACACCCGGCGCGACTGTGATTTCACAAGGCTGGCCAGCATTTCATCCTTAAGGCGTTTGTTCCCCTCAAAGTTGATCACATTGACCGTGGGCAACTCTTTGACCTTGATCAACAATGTACTGCCTTGGGGGATGATCTGCACATCCTCGAACAGGCCGACATTGGAAATGCGCTGAAAAGCGTCGTTCAACTCGCCCGCATTGATGGTCTGGCCGCGCGCAATCCGTGCATAGGACAGGATTGTGGCGGCGTCGACACGATCATTGCCCTCAACCTTGACCGAGGAAAACTGGTAACTCTGGGCCAACGCCTGCTGCGGTGCGGCCAGGCTTGCCATTGCGACGAAGGCGTAAACCGATGCCGCAGCAGAGTGGCGTCCGACTTTACGCAAGATGTTGCGGGACAATAAACCCCGGTCCGCAATATGCATTGTTCTGCCCCATGTAGCTGTCTCTATTTCCCACCTGAGTAACGGGAAGTCGCCAGCTTGTCAAAAGGACAGAGCCCGATATCGCCTCAATTTGGAAAGTGGTTACAAAGCTGCCGCACCTTTTCAGGGATTTAGGGCAATCTGCCCCAGAAATGCACCCGCCATCAGGCCAAAAACGATGGTTCCCACACAAAACAACCGGTCCCGGTTCAGACCCAGAACCAACCAAAGCCCGCGATAGTCACTCACTACTATTTGCATCTGCCACACCCGTTACAACTCGGAAACTGATGTCATCCTAGCGCATGAATGGGGCATGATTTAGGCAAATTGTTCAGGACTGTATACGGTCCTATGGGCAGAAGAGGTCATTGCTCAGGGCGAACGCCATCAAGGACAACAGCACCGCCAGCCCGACCATCATCATCACCCGCAAGGCCCCGTCCGAGGGCGGCTTGCCCGTAATCGCCTCATAGGCGTGGAACACCAGATGCCCGCCATCCAGAACCGGAATCGGAAAGAGGTTCATCAACCCCACCGCCGTCGAGAGCGCCGCAATCATCATGATAAAGGTCAGCCCGCCTTGCGCTGCCGCCGCCGAAGAGGTCTTGGCAATGCCGATCGGGCCGCGCAAATTGCACGAGGAAATCGCCCCCGTCACAATATGGCCCAAGCCCGATAGGCTGGTCTTGACCAAAGTCCACGTACGCTCTGCGCTGATCGAGAGTGCCTCAACCGGACCGGGGGTGTAAAGCTCGGGCGTGAACATCAAGCCTTCGCCAAGCCCGATCAGATAGCGTTCCTCAAACCCGCCATCGGGCAAAGGGTTGGTCGTCAGCCGCGGGGTCAGAGTGGTCTCAAACCGGGTACCCTCGGCATCATCGGGACGCCAGACCTCAAGCGAGACAGGGGCGTCCTTGCTGTCTTTGACGAAGTTTACCAGATCCATAAAGGCATTTACTTGCTCCCCGTTGATCGCCAGGATCACGTCCCCTTCGGCCAGACCTGCATCCTGTGCCGCAGACTCCAGCGCGATAGAGCCGACGAGTGCGGGAAAGGGAAACGGCCCCGCGATGGTCACATCACGGCCCGCGCGGGCAATGGTGTAATCGACAGTCGGCGCAATCTCCAATTCGCGGGCGGTCGTGATAAAGCTTTGCAGGTCGGGGGTTTGCACACCGTTGACCGCCAGAACCTCATCGCCGGCAAGCAGGGTCTGGCTGTTGTCGGGCAAGGGTTTCACCGCGCCGATCACAGGGCGGTCGGTTGCGATCCCGAAATGCAGGGTCACGGCAAAGTAAATCACCATCGTCAGAATGAAGTTGAACATCGGCCCCGCCAGAACCGTCGCCGCCCGCGCCCAAAGCGGCGCGCCATGCATGGTGTGGCGGCGCTCTTCGGCGCTGAGCTCGCTAATCGCCTCTCCGTCCTTACCGGAGGCCGCATCGCTATCGCCCTTGAACTTTACATAGCCGCCCAGAGGAAATGCCGCGAATTGCCAGCGCGTGCCACGTTTGTCGACACGCGAGAACAACACCGGACCAAAGCCCAAAGAGAACACATCAGCGTGGATCCCGCTCCAGCGGCCAACGATGTAATGTCCGTATTCATGCACGGCCACGATGATCGACAAGGCGATGACAAAAGCCGCAATCGTCCAGGCAAAATTGCCAAAGGACGGGATCAAGTTCATAAATTCCACGAGGTCTATTTTCCTTGCTGCCACGATTTGACCGCGCTTGCGGCAGTCTCTCTTGCGAGATGGTCCATATTCAACACATCCTCAAGGGTGGTCGCGTCAATTTGAAGGCTGTTTTGGCGCGAAAGTTGGGAAAGCGTGGTTTCCACCACCTCAGCCATGCCCAAAAACGACAGCTCCTCCGCGATGAAACCGTCCAATGCAATCTCCTTGGCCGCGTTAAACGCCGCCCCCGAAAGCCCGCGCATCGCCATCACATCGCGCGCAAGCCGCAGCGCCGGAAAGCGCGCGGGATCGGGCGCCTCAAAATCCAGCGAGGCAAGCTGGGCCAGATCCAGCCGCTCCACCGGCACATCGCCCCTATTTGGCCAATGTAGCGCAAAACCGATGGCGTGGCGCATATCGGCAGGGCCAAGATGCGCCATAATGCCACCGTCACAAAAGCCGACCATCGCATGGATGATGGATTGCGGATGGGTGATCACCTCTATCTGGTCGGGATCAAAACCGAAAAACTCACGCGTTTCAATAAGTTCCAGCGCCTTGTTAAACATCGACGCGCTGTCGATAGAGATCCTTTGCCCCATCGACCAATTGGGATGTTTTACCGCCTGCGCAGGCGTGATGCTTTGCATCTGCTCCAGCGTAAAGCTGCGGAACGGGCCGCCCGAGGCGGTGATGATCACGCGCTCTACGGCCGATTTATCCTCACCCACCAAGGCCTGAAAAACGGCGGAATGTTCACTGTCGACCGGCAGTAATGTCGCCCCGTACCGTGCCGCCGTGGCTAGCAACAAGGGGCCTGCCGTCACAAGGCTTTCTTTATTCGCCAGCGCCAGCGTGCCACCATGACGCAGCGCACGCAGGCCCGGAACCAGCCCCGCCGCCCCCACAATCGCCGACATCACCCAATCTGCCGGCCGGTCGGCCGCCTCGGCAATCGCCGCTGCCCCTGCCGCACATTCAATGCCACTGCCCGCAAGGGCATCACGCAGCGCGGGCAGGCATTCCTCATGCGCGGTAACGGCGACCTCGGCACGCAATGCGCGGGCCATCTCGGCCAGACGTGGGATATTGCGCGCGCCGGTCAGGGCCACGGTGCGGTAAGCCTCTGGCCCGCCGCCGCGCATGATCAGATCAAAAGTGCTTTCACCGATGGAACCGGTCGCGCCGAAAATGGAAATGGAGCGCAAAGGCCTATCCCCCGACCGGAAATGGCAAAGGCATCAGCAAGGACAACAGCATCACCAGCACCACCGCCCCCGTCATCGCATCGAAACGGTCCAGAAAACCGCCATGCCCGGGGATGAGGTCAGAGCTGTCCTTGACGCCTGTCCGCCGCTTGATCCAGCTTTCGGCAATATCGCCCATCTGCCCGGCAAATGAGACCAGCGCCGACAGCAAAATAATCCCGAAAGGCGCCATGCCAGATGCCCAGAACACCCCGCCCACCAATGCAGCGCCGACCCAGCCCGCAACCGTGCCGGACCAGGTTTTCTTGGGGCTGATGGCTGGCCAGAACTTTGGCCCGCCCAGAACACGCCCCGCAAAATAGCCCATGACATCAGAGATCACGACCACAAGGACGATCCACACGATCGCCGCCATCCCCACCTCACTGCGCAGGGTGACAAGCCCGAATCCCGCAATCATCGTGCCCGCAGCCCACAAAGCCGCCAGCCCACGGTCGCGACGCTGGGTCAGCGCAAGGGCAAGCGCAGGGACCAAAAGCGCGCTTGCGCCAATCATCAACGGGGAGGCCAATGCAAATGCAAGACACAGCACCCCCAGCCCGGCAACCACAAGCGCGCTGCGATCATGTGGCGGCGCTTTTGCAAGGCGGGTCATGGAGCCTAGCTCCCACAACATCAGGCCGGTCAAGGCTGCCACCAGAACAGTAAAAACCATCCCGCCAAGCCAGATCCCGACAGCCGCGACCAAGATCATGACCACGGCCGAGATCAGGCGGGCGCGCAAGTCACCCCAGCGATTTTCCGAAGCGCTCATACCGGGGTCACCCCGCCGAAACGTCGCTCGCGGGTGCTGAAACGGTCAATGATCGCTCCCAACTCCTCGGGCGAGAAATCGGGCCAAAGTGTGGGGGTGAACTCATATTCGGCATAGGCCGACTGCCAGATCAGAAAATTGGAGGTGCGGGTTTCGCCCGAGGTGCGGATCACCAGATCGGGATCGGGAAGCGCACCTGTATCCAGCCGCGCAGCAAGAGCGGCCTCGGTCATATCACAAGCCTCCAGCCTGCCCTCGGCCACCTCGATTGCCAGCGCGCGAGTGGCCCGCATAATCTCGTCACGACCGCCATAGTTGATCGCAACCGTCAGGTTGAGCCGCGAGAACCCTGCCGTCCGCGCCTCGATCCCCGACATCAGCCGTTGCAGCTTGGGGTCCAGCCGGGAACGGTCACCGATAAAGCGCAACCGCACGCCCTCTCTGGCCATGCGGTCCGCCTCGCGCTGGATATAGCGCGCGAAAATCGCCATGATCCCGATGACTTCTTCGGTAGAGCGTTTCCAGTTTTCAGTCGAAAACGCATAGACCGTCAGCCATTTAATCCCCAGATCAGGGGCCGCCGCCACAATCTGCTTGACACGCTCGGCCCCTTTGCGATGGCCGACAAGACGCGGCCAGCCACGATTGGTGGCCCAGCGACCGTTGCCATCCATAATGATGGCAACATGTTCTACCGGTCGGTTCTTTGCGATGTTTGGTGTGATTGACACAGGGAGACTGCCCTTTCTCGGTCGCAAAAAGACAAGATCAGACCTGCATGATTTCCTGTTGCTTGGTTTCAAGCGACATATCGATGGCTGCGATTGCCTTGTCGGTCAGCTCTTGCACCGCGGTTTCCCAGAACTTCTGATCATCCTCCGAAAGCCCGTCAGCCTTGGCCTTCTTCACCTGATCCATACCGTCGCGGCGAATGTTGCGGACGGCAACCTTGGCCTGTTCGGCATATTGACCGGCGACTTTGGTAAGCTCGCGGCGGCGCTCTTCGTTCAGCTCGGGGATCGGCAGCATGATAATGGTGCCGTTCAGCTGCGGGTTGATGCCAAGGCCGGATTCGCGGATCGCTTTTTCCACCTTGCCGACAAGCCCCTTGTCCCAGACATTCACCGTGACCATACGCGGCTCTGGCACGTTGACAGTCGCCACTTGGTTAAGCGGGGTCAGCGCGCCGTAAGCATCAACCATGATCGGATCAACCATAGAGGCAGAGCCGCGCCCGGTGCGCAGCGATGCAAATTCTGCGCGCAGGGCCGTTTGCGCCCCGTCCATCCGGCGTTCCAGATCATCGGTGTCGAGCATGAAATCGTCTGACATAGGGTCCCTCGGGCAGCTTTCTTGTTCCAGTTCCGATGGGTTTTAATCCACGGGCGCGCCGTTGTATAGTCGCAGCAGGCCAGCGGGCGGCTACGAGGGCGATTTAAGCAACACTGCCCCGGACTTGGGCTTTTTGGCGCATAGATATCAACGCCCAGATGTAAAGTGGATACGTTTTTGGTGAGACAATAATATTGTATTCCCGTAAAAAGCGTCTAATCTTTTAACCATAAATTAAAATGCCGCGAATTTGGGTGCATGTCTTCATTTCGATAAGCGCCATAGGCACAGGGCATCCCCTAGACGATTTTTTACACAAGGGCCTAACCCTATGCAGCGATTGAATGTTCCGGACATCTCCTCCTTGTCCATTATGGAAACCCTTGCCGCGCCCATATGGATATTCGACATTGACCAGCACGCGATCTGGTGGGGGAATGCGGCGGCTTTGGCCTTTTGGAAGGTCGATAGCCTTGACGCCCTAAGGGCGCGGGATTTCTCTTCGGATAGTGAAACCGTCCGTCAGCGCGTGCAACAGATAGCACATGATCCGCATATGAACCGTGATGAGCAGGAAACCTGGATTCTGTATCCTGACAACACGCCGGTCGCGGCTTTGGTCAAGCTACAGCCTGTTACATTTGGCCAAGGCCGTCTTGGCCTATTGGCTGAAATCACCAATAAACGGGGCGCGGATTTTGATATCCATACAGCAAGGATCGCGGAAACCATCCGCTATTCGGGCGTTATCCTAAGCATGTTTTCGCTTTCCGGCCGGTTGATTGCCCAAAATCCCGAAGCGTTTGAGTGTTACGGCGCGGCGCAGGGCAGCAGCGGCGACCTTGCCACGAGATTCGGCGATAAGGATTTGGCGCAGGCCTTGTTGCAATCGGTTAGCCAGTCCTCGGTCTTTAGCGCGGAGCTTACGGTTCCCGGCATCACGCCCGAACGCACGCATTATATCAAGGCGCATCGGGGGCGTGATCCGGCAACCGGCGCATTTGTTGCCGTCATCAGCGAGAGTGACATCTCTGATCTGGTCCGGCTTCGCCGTGAACTGTCAGATCTGAACATGAATCTGGTGCAACGGGTGCTTGAGCGCAGCGAAGCCTTGCGTGTCAGCGAAGAGCGCTTTGCACTGGCCATGCGGGGGGCAAATGACGGCCTTTGGGATCGTGATTTCGGGACAGGGGAAACCTATGTCTCGCCCAGATGTTACGAGATGCTTGGAATGGACCCCGAGCACGACACGCTTGATGCCGATGTCTATCTTGCGTCGATCCATCCCGAAGACCGTGCCCTCGTGCAGGCCACCTTTGTGGACCCCGGATCACCCGCAAACACAGTGCGCGAGGCGGAATTTCGGGCACGTCATAAAGACGGCCACTGGGTCGACCTGCTGGAGCGGGCCTTTGTGGTGGTCCGCGATGGCAAGCCCGTGCGTATGGTCGGCACCAGCATCGATATATCCGAACGCAAACACCATGAACGCAAGATGAAGCGGCTTACGGAAATTCTGGTAGAGGGCGGCGAAGCTCTGCCGCTGGGGGTTGCCTTTTATGATCCCGACTTCAGGCTGGTCATGCACAACCAGCTCTATGCCGATTTGCAGCAGCACGGCGGCCCCACCCTGGAGCGCGGCATCCATTTTCGCGAGATTTTGGAAGGCTCTGTCAAGGATATCGCCAAAAGCAAGGGTTACGACAACCCGAAAAGCTATATCGATGACCGCCTGGAATCGGCCCGCATCGCCCCACAAAGCTGGACCCATGAACAGGCCAACGGGCGCATTATCATTGCAACCGAAATTCCCACCAGCGGCAATGGCGTCATCTCCCTATTCGAGGACGTCAGCCAAAAATGGGCCCAGCAGAAACAGCTTCATCAAGCACAGAAAATGGAGGCCATTGGTCAGCTCACCGGTGGTGTGGCGCATGACTTCAACAATCTTCTGGCCGTCATAATGGGCAATCTTGAGCTGCTCCAGGTCGAGATCGACACTCAACTTCCCGGTGTAAACACCAAAGAAACCGATCTTTTGATCGAGGCGGCCTTGGCATCTGTCAAACATGGTTCGGAATTGACCAGCAATATGCTGGCCTATGCCCGTAAGGCGCGGCTACAGCCTGTGATGCTTGATATCAACAAGGCGATCAGCGAGACAGAGCGCTGGATGCGGCGGACCATCGCCTCCAACATCCAGATTGAAACAGTTTTTCAAGGCGGGGTCTGGCCGATTCTGGTCGATCAAAGCTCGCTTCAAAGCGCCTTGATCAACCTGATCCTGAACGCGCGGGATGCGATGGAGGGCGGCGGCAGGCTGACGATCGAGACCGCAAATCTGCGCATCGACGAAAGTTACCTCGACACGCGATCAGAAACCATTCCGCCGGGGCGCTATGTCATGGTTGCCATCAGCGATACCGGGCCCGGGATTTCGCCGGAACTGATCGGACAAATCTTTGACCCGTTTTTCTCGACCAAAGAGGTCGGCAAAGGTACAGGGCTTGGCCTGTCGATGGTTGAGGGTTTTGTCAAACAATCCGGCGGAATGATCCGCGTCTATTCCGAACCCGGCAGCGGCACCAGTTTCAAGATGTTCTTCAGCGCGCGGGCACAGCCCACGACGCCGGCAGAAAAGACCCCAACCTCACAAACCCGGTTAAAGACGGCCCCCGATTCCCGGGACCACATTCTGATTGCCGAAGACCAGCCCGAGGTCATGGATGTACTCAAGAAGAACCTTGCCAGCGCGGGATATAATGTGACGACCGCCGCAAATGGCGATACTGCATTTGAGGTTTTCCAATCCGATCCCGGTATCGATCTGGTCTTGACCGACATCGTGATGCCGGGGCGGTTGCAAGGCCCGGCTCTTGCCAAGGCCTGTCGTGAGCTTCGCCCTGAAATCCCGTTCATTTTTCTCTCAGGCTATGCGTCTGAGGCCACGGTTCACGGTAACGGCCTGCGCCCCGAGGATGTCCGGCTTATGAAACCAGTTTCACGAGTTGCCCTTCTGCAAGCTGTCGAAAACTGTCTGAAGCTGGCCAGGCGCGACGGGTAGAGACTTCTCCCTACGCTTGACAGGCAAAGACTTTACGCGAACGTCACAATCGTTGGAGACTTTTCATCCACGAGCTTTTGTTTTGACTTGTCCCAATTTCAGACCGCTCATTTGATCGCATTTAGGCTTCATTGGCAGCGGCGACCATATGGCTGTCTGCTGCTCCGCGCAGAGTTTCAAGCCTGTGCTGCGCCCTTGATTCGGCCCCACATGGGCGTTATTGCATAAGTCGGGCCTGAGGCGTGACGACCCCTTTCCCCGGTGGCATCATACCATTCGGGCGGTCTTGGCAGTGCCAAGTGTGTTGAAGCGGTTGATGAGTGTGACGCGGATCGGGATAATTGCGGGGGCATGGCGGTCGATGATTGCTATGTTGCAGCCGCGGGCGTCATAGTCACCGTCCGCTGTCACAGTGCCGACCTCCTCACCTTCAGGGATCTGCTCGAGCAACTCCGGCAAGACCGGGCTGTTACCACTGCTGGGGATGAATTCCACGGCGCGGATGTCCGAAGTGGTCGTGTCCATGGCCAGCTGCAGCTTGCGCAGCCTCTCACGGTATGCAGGAAAACCGTTGCCGGGCAACGATTGGCGTCGGCCCCGAACGCCATGCTTGCGCGCTCGCCACGCGCCATCACCGAGAAATTGATGCCGGTGCTGTCCACGAACAGGTTCATCGGCCCGTCGGCGCAGGGATACGATATTTGGACGGCCAGCGCCTTCTGCCTTCGGCACAGGGTCATATAGTCGGGCACGGCCCAATCCAGGTTTGCCTACTTCAATAGGCTGGTCCCCATCCCGGTCGTTTGCCTGAGCGACAGCTTGAACAGAACCTCGATCGTCATGCAGCGCGAGCCAGATTAGCCATGATCCCCTCTTGCGAAGCGCCGCAGTGTAAAAGGACCAGTTCATGGTGCGGTATCGGGCGGGGTGATGGTTTGCTCATGCGACCCGCCTAACCGATTGGATTCATGATGTGAATCCCGCAACGTCAGAGTTGTGCAGAAACGCTCAGCACATGTGAAAGAGCACAGGCGGTCGCGATATAAATGCGTTGATCTGCCGCTCACCCAAGAAAAGCGTCAACCGGATGTCGCACAATCGCTGCCAACCTCGCTCGCCCGCATGCTGCATTTCAGCCTTGCCAAGCAAATAACCAACAAGCACGGCAACAAGATTATCCATTACGCACGGCTGCGTTCAATATATCAACGCGTCACCCTCGCTTTATTACATGACCATTCCGCCAGAAATAGCCGGTGAAGCGGACGGACAAAAACTGGCACTTATTTAAACCTCAGAGCATGGAGTGTCAGAATAAAGTGTATTATAACAATAAGATATTTACAGTTTTGACTGCTTTTTCAATCCATCTGTCCCGCCATTGTGAGCAGAAAATTTTCGGAAAAGCCCGGGTTGGGCACGGTTCGCCGAGAGCTGGACAGCAGCAAGCTCATTTCAGACAAAGGATGGAGGCCCAAGGAACATCGCGCGGCTGATTGACCAGAAGACGCTCCCTCGTCATATAGAATTAACTAGTCTTCCGGTATTCATCCAGAACAATCTGGAAGCACCAACCAATCGCCTAAATTGGAATTTGTTCTATAAATATTAACCAAACTACTTATGCAGAATCGCGAATTGGACATGATCGGACCCTTTCCAAACGTCTAAGGTTGTGCTAATTTAGTTCAAATCGTGTTCATGTTGAGCATGATCGATTGCCAAATGTTGGCGTCTTAAGAGGAGACAGTTTTATGAATACTAAGTTTTTCGGAGCATCGGTCACTGCTGCAATGCTTCTGACTGCCGCACCGGCTCTTGCTGCAACTATCATGTTTGACGACTTCAGCCAAGACCAGACCGTGGTGTCCGTGGCCTACCCTGGTGCAACCGATTCAAGCACAATCGCTTTCACAGCACCTTTCGGTTCGGGTATCGGTACGCGTACCCTGACTGTTGAAAACGTCACCAACAACGGTAACGCTGTTTCGGCAACAACATTGGAAGCACAAGGCGGAGAGCTGTCTTTCTCCAACAATGACCGTGCAACCGGCACAGGTACACTGACCTACACTTCGGTCGGCGATATCTCGCACGGTCCAAACCCTTACATGTTGTTCCGTCTTGGCTCGCTCGGTTTTGACCATGTCGCCAACTTTACTGCTACTGCGACCGATACACTGGGCAACGTAAGCAGCTACTTCGAAGTTCTGGTGGCTGGTGTTGACCCAAAGCTGTACCTCTCGGCTTTCTCCGGCGTTGCTGACTTCAACAGTATTGCTACCCTGTCGTTCGAAATCGACTCCAGCAATGTATTTGGTGTTGGTGCGGTTGATCGGGTTGATGGGTCCATCACTTCGATCGAATTGAGCCCAGTTCCATTGCCAGCATCTGGTTTGCTGCTGTTTGGTGCTCTTGGTGGTGCTGCAGCAATGCGCCGTCGTAAGGCCCGTAAGGCAGCCTGATTGGCGGTATCGTTCGAAATATATTTTAGGGTTTTGAACGTTAGATAAAAAAGAACAGCCCGGATGCTCGACGCATCCGGGCTGTTTCATTTTCAGACGAATAAATTTTCGAAAGTTGGGGGCTTAGGCCCCCAATTCCGACAAAACCGAGGGATGATCGGCCGTGCGCTTGGCAGCTACGTGACCTGCGAATTTTTCAATATCTTCATCGCTGATATGGCGACCGTACCATTGCGTTGCAGCGGGTGCAAACCCATGCATGTCAGCCAAAAGAGAAAGACGGTCTGCATCTGACAGCGAGAGGCGTGAGCCTATGCTGTAATCACGATCTTCTCGCGCCAATGCCAGAAGCATGGTTTCACCCAAACACCCCCAGCACAGATTTTTGGGCAAGGTTTGGAACGCACCAAGATCCACTTCAAACGGAGGTTGGATAAGGCCACCATCAAATACAAGCGTCGCTTGATCAAAAATCGTGGCATCAGCTACATTCGGCGGCCGTGCTATATCACAAACCAATGTGCCTGGGGACAATGTCAACGGATCAATCAAAGACTTCTCCGAGCTGGTCGCAACCAGAACGATGTCAGCATCCAAAAGCGCCGTTTCGAGAGAAGACGTAAAATCGATAGGCGGCAGTTGCCCCAGTGCTTTGAACCCTGCAGAGAAGCGGTTCGCGATTCCTTTGCGATCCTTTTTCAGCCCGAGCCGATTTACGATTCGCTTCACCCTAGCAACGGCTTCACCCGTTATCAGGCCTGTGTCATCCGGCAGATTCATAAGCAATTCATAAGTCTCATCCGCCACATTTGACATTAGCTTGGGGGTAAAAGGATTAGCTTCGTTGCCAACAAGTGTCACACGCCCCACGCGTCGGGCAAGCATCATAGATGCCAAGCGACCAATTGCACCGGCCGCACCCATCACGACAACATGAGCGTCTTCAAGCGGCAGCCCAGCACGGGACGCCACATTCTCAATCCCCTTAACAGCCGAGATTGTGGTCAATGTATTACCGCTGGTAATCCGCCCCCCGCGTCCAGTAGCCGTTTCGCCTCCCCGTGTTACAATGGACGTGAATGCACCGAGCCCTACGCGGGTCAATCCTTCGCTTACAGCAAGGTCAACGGCACTTTTGATCATGCCCGTCGCGTCATGGCGGCCAGATCCACGCATATCAGATGGCAACATCGGCACTGACATAATCCAGCCTTCGGCAGTTGCACCTGTCTTTGAGGTAACCTTTGGCATACGGCGGGCAAATCCCGGACCTAATTGCTTAATCCAGGCGCACCAATTTGCGAATTCTTGATCGCTGAACTTTCGGAACGATGAATCGGAGCGGTAAACATCCTCCTCTTCCGTATAGTGAACCAAAAAGCCGAAACTGCCTGTCTGCGGCAATTCCGATGGCTGGGGTGTGGCTGTATCCTTCGCAACGCTATCAGTTGCCATTCTCTCACCGATCGGCTGAGCAACCAGATGGCGAACCAACGCATAATAGTCGCGCGCAGCTATGATCGCACAAACTGCATCTAGCGCCTCAACTGCACGGTCGATCTCGGCACGCCCCACAATCAAAGTCGGTTGTAAGCGCATCACGTGGGTTTCGTTGAATAGCGGCGCAGTCAAAAGCCCTTGTACGTTAAACAGGTAGGAACTGATCAACGGGATCACACCACCATTGATACTTGAAAAAGCCATCGTCGCGGAATCGGTGCGGTCATCGAAACGATGGAATTCCAACCCCAGCATATAGCCCCGCCCGCGTACTTCCTTAATGACATCGGGGTAACGCCCCTGCAATGTTTCCAGCTGTTCGCGCAGGTATTTCCCATTTGTCGCGACTTGCCGGATAAGGGCCTGATCATCCTTCAGCAACATGTCGAGCGTCGCATTGGCAACGCGGCATGCAAGGTTGTTATTCGCAAAGGTTGAGCTGTGCCGCTGGCCAAACCTATCATCCCAAGCAGACGGACGCACGATACAGGCGCCGATCGGCATCATCCCACCACCAAGGGCCTTGGCAAGCAGCAGCATATCGGGCACTTCAACAGTGGTGGAGCAGGCAAAAAGCTCTCCGGTCCGGCCCAGGCCTGTTTGAATCTCATCCAGGATAAAAAGCACACCGTGGCTACGACAAATCGTAATGGCAGCATCAATATAATCTTGTGGTGGGCAAATAACACCGCCCTCCCCTTGTATCGGTTCAACGATAAAGGCCGCGATATTGTCACCAGCCGTCTCAAGCCGTGTTTTTAATGCGTCAAGGTCACCGTAAGGGACATAGTCAAAGCCCGGAGCTGGGGCTAAAAACCCTTCTTGATACAGGGGCTTGCCAGTAGCGGACAATGCCCCGAGCGTCTTGCCGTGAAAACCGTTCAGGGTCGACAGAATCCCCGACCGACCAGTGCGCAGACGTGCCAATTTGATGGCTGCCTCCACGGTTTCAGCGCCGCTATTGGCAAAAGTTGTGATCGCCAGGTCGCCGGGCGTTATCTCTGCCAATCTCTCAGCCAAACGCTCTGCCTCTACCGCCAGCAATGGCTGCACCAGTGAAGGTAATTGCTCGGCCCGTGCAGAATCCAGCGCATCCCATAAAGTTGTCGGATTGTGACCAAAGGGCAATGCACCGTATTGCGACAGAAAATCGAGGTACGGTCGCCCATCCTCATCCAAAAGAGTGAATCCCGAGCCACTGACGATCTTTGCATCAAGTGCAAACATCTTTAGTAAAGAAGCACGTGCTGGATTCAAAGCTGACATGTCAAACTCCATTTTCTCATTTTGGATAAAGCTGTTCGCTGTAGAGGGGAGCAGTTTTGGTTGCGTGAATTTTCATCATAAAGACACTTGTGTGAATATTTCGTTACTTTGGTCGGTAACATATGTTGAGGTCTCACTCATTTTAGTGGCTTTAAGCCAGTGAGGTTTTCTGAGGTTCCGTAGCGTAAAGTAAATATGGTCAGACGCCGGTCCCTTTTTGATAGAATAGTTAACAGACCGCAACCTAGAGGGTCAGATGATCGATAGGCGGGCAACAATTCGCCTGTATGGCGCAAAACCCATCCACTACTCCGCCGAAATTATAAGCAAATACAAAGCAAGCAGAAGGTTGGAGACCGCCTCTTTTTGGCCTCTTGCGAATCCATCACCCCAAAGTCGCAGCGCTAAATCTGTGCGAATTTTTAGGGTACCCGAGATGCAATGCCTCGTTAGGGCTAAATTCGTGCAGCATCCGAGGCGCAGTCATCCGACACAAGCTTGTGCATGACATTCAGGCATCACGGAAAGCCCTGATAAACCCTTGGTTGCAGAACATGCCGATGAAATGCTCGGTGCTTTACGTCAAGCTGCTATCTCTTGTTGTTGTGGGATGAAAGGCTTCATGTCCACGCGCGCACCTTCAAAAGTGCAAAATGTGCCCGCCGGTACCAACTGCCAATCTTTCTCATCCGTTTCCAGTGGCTCCGACACGACGGCACGCCCTTGATGCGTCTTGGACCAACGATGGTAGAGCGTAGGTGCCTTGTCATCCGTTGCATAGCGCACCGCATAGAGCCTGCGCCCATCGGAAAATGCGACCGTCATGCGAATATGCGGCGCAGTGCCGCGTGCCCTGCTCAAGGCCTCAAACCGTGCAGTTGCACGCTCCAATGCCGCGCAGGGATCATGGTCAAGCCCCTCCGATAGCGCGACCAAAAACAGCGCCTCACTGTCCGTCGCACCGCGCCTGTCGGCGTAATATTCATCAGGGATCATCATATCCCCGCAGCGGCGGAAATGCTCAAACCCGCCGACCTGCCCATTGTGCATGAAGGACCAGTTCCGAAAGGCAAACGGATGGCAGTTGTTGCGGCTGGTCGCCGTTCCGGTAGAGGCCCGTACATGGCTTAGGAACAATCTGGACCGTACCTGCTGGACAATGCTTTTCAGATTGCAATCCGACCACGCGGGCGAGACGTCACGGAACAGCCCCGGCTCCTCACGCTCATCATACCATGCAAGGCCAAATCCGTCAGCGTTGATCGCCGACTTGCACTCAGTCGCGCATTGACTTTGGTGGATCAATGAATGGCGAGGGCGACTGACCACCTCCTCCAGAAAAATCGGTTTGCCAATATAGGCTGCCCAACGGCACATAAATACCCCATTGTCCGGTGCTCTTGGTCACCAGACTTTTATCCTACCTGCCATATAGCAAAGAAATCGTTTAAACAGGAGCGCAAAGTCCCGCGCTACTCAGCTTCTTCGACCACCATTAAGTCGCGAGTGCTGGCCCCTTTGGCATGCGCGAGGGCGGCCTGATACTCTGCGGAGTTATAGCAAGCGACCCCCGCCTCAAGGCTTGGAAAGCGAGCAACGACATTGCGCGGGCGATCGTTACCCTCCAATTGCACATAGCGTCCGGCGCGCGCCAGAAACACACCACCATGGGCCGCGATCGCAGGGCCCGCAAGGGCTGCATATTTCCCGTAGGCTTCCGGATCGGTAACATCTACATGGGCAATCCACAAAGCTGTCGGCATTTTATTTCCCCTCCAAAATGGTTTCAATCGCGGCAATCGCGGCATCTGCACCGTCGATATCAACGCCCCCTGCCTGCGCCATATCCGCGCGCCCGCCGCCGCCTTTGCCACCAAGGGCAGCCGCTGCCGCCTTGACCAGATCAACAGCCGAGAGTCTGTCGGTCAAGTCTGTCGTCACACCGGCCGCAACCGCAGGCTTGCTACCGGTATCGGCAATCAGTACGACCGCGCCCGAGCCAATCCGTGCTTTCATCTGGCTGAGGCCCATGGCGCGACAGAATTTCTGGGCTATGACACCGAAACCGCCGAAGGGCAGATTTTGGCGCTGGTTGCTGAAGGGGCCGCGCAGGCCAAAAGCATCAAGGGCCAATCGGTGCAAATCATCCTGAACCAGACGCCGTTCTATGCGGAATCGGGCGGTCAGGTCGGGGATGAGGGTGTCTTGCGTACGACCACAGGTGCGGCCCGGATCACCGATACCAAAAAGAGCCAGGGCCTGTTCATCCATATGGCCGAGGTCACCGAAGGCGAGATTGCCAATGGCCAAGGTGCGACACTGGCAGTAGATCACAAGCGCCGCGCTGCCATT
>NZ_LGHS01000071.1 GCF_001202025.1 Pseudorhodobacter aquimaris | reverse complement strand
CCACAAAGCTGTCGGCATTTTATTTCCCCTCCAAAATGGTTTCAATCGCGGCAATCGCGGCATCTGCACCGTCGATATCAACGCCCCCTGCCTGCGCCATATCCGCGCGCCCGCCGCCGCCTTTGCCACCAAGGGCAGCCGCTGCCGCCTTGACCAGATCAACAGCCGAGAGTCTGTCGGTCAAGTCTGTCGTCACACCGGCCGCAACCGCAGGCTTGCTACCGGTATCGGCAATCAGTACGACCGCGCCCGAGCCAATCCGTGCTTTCATCTCATCAATCAAACCGGGAAGGTCCTTGCCGGAAACCCCGGTCAGCACCTGAGAAATCAGGTTTATCCCGTTGATTTCTTTTGCTTCCGGTCCGGATGCACTACCGCCCATTGCCAACTCACGGCGCAGCTGCGCCACTTCGTTTTCCAGCTTGCGCCGCTCTTCCAACAAGGCCTTTGCACGGGTTGAAAGATCCGCCGGGGCAGTCTTCAGCACCGCTGAAACCTCTGCCAGATTGCGCATCTGCTCCTTGAGGTAGGCAAAGCCCCCTCCCCCGTCAAAGCCTCGATCCGGCGCACGCCAGCCGAGGACGCGCTATCGCCAAGCAAAACAAACAACCCGATTTCACCCAGCCGGCCAACATGTGTCCCGCCGCAAAGCTCCAGCGAATAGGTCCGCCCCTCCGCGCCCTTGCCGGAACCATCCAGCGCGCCCATGGATACCACGCGAACCTCATCACCGTATTTTTCGCCAAAAAGCGCCTGAGCCCCTAATGCACGGGCATCATCAGGCGTCATGATCCGCGTATCCACGGCCCCGTTCTGGCGGATGTAGCTGTTCACCTCGGCCTCAACCTGCGCAAGCTCTTTGGTCGATACCGCCTGCCCGTGGCTGAAATCAAAGCGCAGACGGTCCGGCGCGTTCAGCGACCCGCGTTGGACCACGTGATCGCCCAAGGCGCGGCGCAAAGCTTCATGCAACAGATGCGTCGCAGAGTGGTTGGCGCGAATGGCAGCGCGGCGCGTGTGATCTACTGCCAGTGTCGCACCTTGGCCATTGGCAATCTCGCCTTCGGTGACCTCGGCCATATGGATGAACAGGCCCTGGCTCTTTTTGGTATCGGTGATCCGGGCCGCACCTGTGGTCGTACGCAAGACACCCTCATCCCCGACCTGACCGCCCGATTCCGCATAGAACGGCGTCTGGTTCAGGATGATTTGCACCGATTGGCCCTTGATGCTTTTGGCCTGCGCGGCCCCTTCAGCAACCAGCGCCAAAATCTGCCCTTCGGCGGTTTCGGTGTCATAGCCCAGAAATTCTGTCGCGCCATGGGCCTCAGCCAGATCAAACCAGATCGCCGCGTCCTTGGTCTCCCCCGAGCCGGACCAGCTGGCCCTTGCCTTGGCTTTTTGTTCGGCCATTGCCACGTCGAAACCATCCGTGTCGACAGCACGCCCCTTTTCGCGCAACGCGTCCTGCGTCAGATCCAGCGGGAAGCCGAAAGTATCATAAAGTTTGAACGCAGCCGCTCCCGGAAGATCCGTACCTTCGGGAATTTTCGCCAGCTCATCGTCCAACAGCTTCAGGCCGCGATCAAGTGTCTGGCGAAAGCGGGTCTCTTCCAGCCGCAGGGTTTCCTCTACCAGTGCCTGCGCCCGCGGCAGCTCGGGGTAAGCCGCACCCATCTGACGCACCAAGGCGGGAACCAACCGGTGCATCACCGGGTCCTGAGCACCCAGCTGATGCGCATGGCGCATCGCACGCCGCATGATCCGGCGCAAAACATAACCCCGCCCTTCATTGGATGGCATCACACCATCTGCAATCAAGAACGAGGTGGACCGCAGGTGATCCGCAATCACGCGGTGGTGCATTTTACCGGGACCATCGGGATCGGTGCTGGTAGCATGGGCCGAAGCCTCGATCAGGCTGCGCATCAGATCGGTGTCATAATTGTCATGCTTGCCCTGAAGCAATGCTCCGATCCGCTCCAACCCCATGCCGGTATCGATGCTCTGCTTGGGAAGCGGTGTCAGAGAGCCGTCGGCATGCTGCTCATTCTGCATGAAAACGAGGTTCCAGATCTCGATGAAGCGGTCACCATCTTCATCTGCCGATCCCGGAGGGCCGCCCCAGATCTTGTCGCCATGGTCAAAGAAAATCTCGGTGCAGGGGCCACAGGGGCCGGTTGGCCCCATCCGCCAAAAGTTATCATCGGTTGCAATACGAATGATGCGGTCATCCGTCAGGCCCGCAACCTTCTTCCACATATCAGCGGCCTCATCATCGGTGTGATAGACCGTGACCAAAAGTTTCTCTTTGGGGATGCCGAATTCGCGTGTCAGCAATTCCCAGGCAAAGGGGATCGCATCCGATTTGAAATAATCACCAAAGCTGAAATTTCCCAACATTTCAAAGAAGGTATGGTGGCGCGCGGTGTAGCCGACATTGTCCAGATCGTTGTGCTTGCCACCTGCCCGCACGCATTTTTGTGCCGAAGTTGCGCGCACATAATCGCGCTGTTCTACCCCCGTGAAACAGTTTTTGAACTGCACCATGCCAGAGTTGGCAAACATCAAAGTCGGGTCATTTCGCGGCACCAACGGGCTGCTTTCCACGATCCGGTGACCGTTGCGGTCAAAATAATTCAGAAAGGTAGAGCGGATATCGTTTAGCGATGGCATGAGGCGGCCCCTTGTCCGGCAATTTGCAGGTTTTGCCTTGGTTTAACGACGCAAAGCAGCACTGTCCACTAGCGCAATGCGAAGGGCCGGGGATGAATACCCCCGGCCCCGATAAATCACATCGCTTATTGCAGGTTAATCTTCCAACAGCGGATCGCTGGCAGCGGATTCATCCATATGAAAATTCAAGCCATGAGAGGCGCGGATCTTATCTTCGATCTCCTGCGCTACAGAAGGATTCGATTTCATGAATTGCTTGGCATTCTCACGCCCTTGCCCAATCCGCTCATCCCCATAAGAGTACCAGGAACCGGATTTTTCGACAACGCCAGCCTTGACGCCAAGGTCGATTAGCTCGCCGTTTTTGGAAATACCTTCGCCATACATGATGTCAAACTCGACCTGCTTGAAGGGCGGCGCAACCTTGTTTTTAACAACCTTAACGCGGGTAGAGTTCCCGATGACCTCATCACGATCCTTGATTGCACCCGTCCGACGGATATCCAGACGCACCGAGGCATAAAATTTAAGCGCATTGCCGCCCGTCGTGGTTTCGGGGCTGCCAAACATCACGCCGATCTTCATCCGGATCTGGTTGATAAAGATGACCATACAATTACTGCGCCCGATTGAGGCCGTCAGCTTGCGCATCGCCTGGCTCATCAAACGCGCCTGAGAACCCATCTGCATATCGCCCATATCGCCTTCGATTTCCGACTTGGGAACCAAGGCCGCAACCGAATCAACCACGATGATATTTACCGCACCGGACCGTACCAAAGTATCGACGATTTCCAGCGCCTGCTCACCCGTGTCAGGCTGGCTGATCAACAAATCATCCAGATTAACGCCCAGCTTCTTTGCGTATTGCGGGTCAAGTGCATGCTCGGCGTCCACAAAAGCGCAAACACCACCCTTTTTTTGCATCTCCGCGACAACATGCAGCGTCAAAGTGGTCTTGCCAGAGCTTTCTGGTCCATAAATTTCGATGATGCGGCCTTCCGGCAAACCACCAATTCCTAAGGCGATATCCAGGCCCAGAGACCCAGTTGAGGTCGCTGCAACATCCATCACAGCATTGTCGGCCCCCAGCTTCATAATAGAGCCTTTGCCGAATTGGCGTTCAATCTGCGCCAATGCGCTTTCCAGTGCTTTCGCCTTATCCATTTCGCGTTTTCCGTTCAGGTCCAGAAGATTTGCCGTAGCCATTTCACGCCCCTTTATTCCACAGCCGCGACGGCGCGGCAATCGCGGTTTTGTTCTCCCCTTGTTCTCATGTCGTTTAGCAAGAAACAAGAGGATTTATTTAAAATTGCGATCTTTCCAGTCTTTACCTAAATTGGTTAAAGGTTAGTTTACAAAATCATAGAAAGTTATAAGGGGACGGCATGCTGGTTTTCTGGGATCAAAGACTTGCCTTTCTGGCAACGCCAAAAACCGGCTCAACTGCTATCGAATCTGCGCTCGAATCCCTTTCGGCACTTGCCGTTCAGCGCCCGCCGGTGCTGAAGCACACATCTGTACAACGCTATCACCGCTTCCTTGGTCCCTATTTCGAGGTTGCCTCAGGACAGACGTTCACCGTCGCAGCCCTGATGCGAGAACCCCGCGACTGGTTGGGAAGCTGGTACCGCTACCGGCAGAGAGATGACATTGGCGATCCAAATAAAAGCACCCTCGGAAAAACATTTGAGGAGTTTGTAGGCGCATATTGCCAAAACAGCCCCCCGGATTTTGCAGCAGTCGGTTCTCAATCGCGCTTTCTGCGGTCGCGAAAAGGCCGTGGCGTCGACCATCTTTTTCGGTATGAGGACATAAACAGCTTCATCACATTTCTTGAAGATCGCCTAGGCTGTGAGATCATCCTTCCCCGCCTGAATGTTTCCCCCCCCGGCATGTTGGATCTATCAGCAGAAACCGAAGAAAAACTGAAAAGCTTCGCATCCGAGGATTTTTCACTCTACAACAGCATCACGACCGAGAGACAATTCTAGTGTACCATCTGTCCTTGAACAACTGTCGCTAAGTCGTTCAAAGAGAACGGTTTTGGTAGAAACACGGAATTCGGTATGCGCGCCTGATTTTCCGACAGACAATCCTCCGCATAGCCAGATACGAAAACAACTCGTGCATCCGGGCGCTCGCGCAGGGCTTCTCGTACCCAAGCTGGTCCGTCCATTCCAGGCATCACAACATCCGTCACAAAGACATCAATTTCGAGTGAGCGATCCTCAAGCATCGTCAGTGCGGCCTCTGCATTTTCCGCTTCGAGCACAGTGTAGCCACGCAAGCGCAATGCGCGGGATGCAAATGCCCGCACAGGTGCCTCATCCTCAACCAACAGGACCACACCCTCTCCTGGCTTGTTCAACTGAACAGAGGCCGATTTCTTGTTCACCAATTTAGCTTCGGCACTCGGCTCGTTAACGGGGAAATACAGAGTAAATATTGACCCTTTACCCACCTCGCTTTCAACAAAAACAAACCCCCCCGACTGCTTGACGATCCCGTAAACGGTCGAAAGTCCGAGCCCTGTGCCCTTACCAACACCTTTGGTTGTGACAAATGGCTCAAATATTTTTTGCAACAGATCTTCCGAGATTCCGCATCCTTCATCAATGACCCGAATGACCGAATATGCACCCGCAGGAAGAGACACCCTTTCCCGCTGCGTATCCTGATCAAGCGTCAAGGCCTCAGTCTCAACCCGGATCACGCCGCCATCGCTCATTGCGTCCCGTGCATTGACAACAAGGTTCATCAATACCTGTTCCAACTGGCGTTTATCGGCGCGGATCATGCCCAGATCTGTCGCATGGCTGAGGGAAAGCTTCACACGTTCCCCTACGAGTCGATTCAAGAGATGGGTCATATCCGACAACACATCTTGCAAGTCGATATGCTCCGGCTTCAAGGTTTGCTTGCGTGAAAACGCAAGCAGTTGCCCGACCAAACTGGCCGCCCGGTTTACGTTTTGGTGGATCTGAACCAAATCCGCATATTCCGGGTCGTTTTGGTTATGACGCAGCAAGAGCAGGTCGCAATGACCGGAAATAGCCGTCAGAAGGTTATTGAAATCATGTGCAATTCCGCCTGCAAGTTGGCCAATCGCCTGCATTTTCTGGCTCTGCGCAAACTGCGCCTCAAGCGTCTTCAAAGCTGTTGCGTCCTGCAATATCGCCAAAACACCCGGGCGCCCGTTATCAACGATTCGTCGCAGCGCCACCTGCACATAAACGTCACTTCCCTCACGGTGCAGGCGCATCACCTCTGCAGCGCTGTTGACACGCTCGGCCAAGACATCATCCATCCAGTCCGTGACAGACCGTCCCAGCCCTTCAAACAAGTCATGGATCACCGGCAGGTCATCGCTTCCCAGTTTGGTCAGATCACGAGCAAAAGCATTGGCCGAACGCATAGAACCGTCGGCCCGGAACTTGATGAGCGCAATCGGAAGGTTTTCAAAATCGGCAACCATTTCAGTGCCATCGGGGCGCTCCCGGACCGGCAGCAAATAGATCTCCCGACGATCTCCGGCACCTGTCACCTCTGCCAAAATCGCACGCACCGGCCCGTCGGCGGACGCAACCTCCACCTCCTCGCCGGATCGCAGAACCGGAGAACTGAAAACACGGTCCAAACGCTTGGGCCGTGCCCCAAGCAAACGCCGCGATGCTTCATTGGCAAACAGCACTACCCCGGATTTATTAGCCACAAGCATGGGCAAGCTTAGCATTTCGGCGCCACGCCCCGCCTGTGGGCGATCAACAAATTCCTCCAACCGCCACAAGAAGCGGTCAGGCGCCAAAGCATGAACCGAAAGCCGTGTATGCCCGCGCCGTGTCACGACATCTTCGCGCGCCGCACCAAGATTGCGCGCCCTATTTTGTAACCGGAACAAAACGGAAGACGGACTTGCAAAATGGTCGGTCAGCCGCGAGGCGAGGGTGTTGCCCTCATCCGCTGCAAAGCGCTCTTTGGCTGCGGTATTCAAGAAGAGCACCACACCCAATTCATCCGTTGAAAAACAAGGCGTCGCATCATTGCCGACAAGATCCTCAAGATTGCGTGCGCGTTTACGATCGCCTCTGTCAGACCAAAAAACCAAACCCCGGATAAGCACAACAAGGGCCGCAAAAGTTATCCCCGCCACAGCAGCATTTTGGCGGATCCCGATATCGTTGGAAAGATAGCTGACGACCAAACACGCAACAGCCGGCGCCAGAAGCAACCACAGCTTAGCCCCCAGCCCCCGCGCTGTATGCGCGACGCTGCGCCGAAATTCCAAGGCTTTTATCACCCGTTCCTCCAACTATCAGTGAGTTGTGATCCTACCGGACAAAGGCTTAACCAGTCCTTAATCATACCAAAACAATTATAGGTTGTAGTGTGTTTTTCGGATCGCCAAAAGCGGGCAATTATAAAACCCTTCCCATTTTCCAAAATCCGCCGGAACACAGGCCATCTGCCAACACCACCTGTTTGTACGGCTCTGCAATGATCCCTTGGCGTTCAGGTCCTGACAAGCACGGCACAATAGAACCCGTCGCCGCCCTCCAAGGGCGTGAAATGGTGGTCTGACACAAGCGAAAAATCCTTGTTGCGATCCAAAAATCTCTCTATCTGGCGTTCATTCTCTACTTGAAATAGCGAACATGTCGCATAGACAAGATGGCCTTGGGGTCCAACAAACGTGGACACCTGATCAAGAATTTCATGTTGTAGGCGAATGAGTTGGTCAAGCTTTTCCTGACTCAGCAACCATTTTCCTTGCGGATCACGACGCCATGACCCGCTGCCTGAACAGGGTGCATCAGCCAGAACCGTGTCAAATTGTGATTCCTCTTTCACATCTTCAATTGAAACCTGTTTGACGGATGCACCCGCGCGAGAAGCTCTTGGCTGCAAGTCTTTCATCCGGCCTGTGTCGACGTCATGCGCGTAGAAATCTGCGCGAACGCGGCCAGCCACAGCCAAAACCTTGCCGCCTGCCCCGGCGCAAAAATCAAGCAGCTTTTGCCCCGCCTGCAGTGGGACCAAATCGGCAACCGCCTGAGAGGATGCGTCCTGCAGCTCAACCCCACCATTTTGGAACAGCGTCGAGGTCCGGATCTTCCGCTCCCCTTCCAGAACCTGCACCGCTGAGGGCGACAGCGGGCTGCTCTGCGCGATTATTCCTTCCTGTCCAAGCGCGGCGATGGCATGATCACGGTCCAGTTTCGCAAGATTTGCGCGTAGATAGACGGGGGCCCTGCTTTTCAATGCCTGAGCAATTGCGACAGCTTTATCGCCGTAGGACCGAAGCAGCTCGGGCCATAGCCAGTCAGGAAAATCATTGTTTTCGCCACAAGAGCCACTCAAGCCGCCAGAAGCAAGCTCGTCATCCGCCAGCTTGGGCGGCGCATAGCGATCTGCGCCGAAAATGGTTTCCGGATCTTGCCCTGATGCGCGCACATAGCCGAGTAAGAGCGCTCGCCCTGAACCGCCGCCCCCCAGCGCAGAAAAGCTCTGCTTATTCCTAAGCACATCATATATAATATCCGCAATTGCTGCTCTGTCCTTGGACCCGGCGTACCGATTGTTGCGGCCCCAGCTTGCAAGGGCCCGATCCGCCAGCTCTCCTGATTGGATAAGGTCAAGCAATTCGATTGCGGCGTTAATCCGTGCTGCTGGTGTCATTATTTTCTTCTCTCGGGCCTAAATATCTGGGTTAAGATCGCGCGGGATAACCTTGCCGCTTCCATCAGAAAACTCGAGTCTTTTCTTGGCCCCGCTTACCTCAATTCGCAATCGGTTCCGGGCAGTAAACTGTTCTCGGGTTTCGAATATGCCCTTCTGCAGTGCATTCTTGCCGAATGCAATCACCGTACCAGACAGGGTTGGTAATTCATGTCCAACAAGTACCTGCGGCGCTTTTCGTGTATTCGCAGGCCAGCTAACTCTGGTCAATGCGACCCTCGCCCGCCCCACCCAACACCCAGTCCCGAAACCGGTGGAATGCGGCGATGTCCATGCTGCGCTCAGGATAGGTCAGCACATAGGGCGTGTCCGAGGCCATTGAGCGCGCCGAGGCCAGTCGCAACGCCCCCGAGGCCAGATCCGCGCCCACAAACATTTCCGGCACCAGCGCCAGCCCAAGTCCCGCCCGTGCGGCGGCCAGCACCATGCCGAATTGTTCAAACCGCGCCCCGCGCAGAATGGTGATCGGATCGAGACCCGCATTCAGGAACCAATCAAGCCAAAGGTTCGGGCGCGTGGCCTGTTGTAACAATGGCAGCCGCGCCAGGGCCGCATCCTCCAGCACATCCCCTTCGGGCAAAAGCGCGGGGGCGGCGACCACGACCAGCCGCTCCTCGGCCAGCACATCGACCGATGCCCCGCGCAAGGGGGGCTGTGCGCGGATGATCGCCACATCGCGGGGGTCACGATCAAAATCCAGCGGGGTCAGCGTGGCGGTCATATCAAACGTCACCTCGGGCGCGAGGTCCGCAAAATCCGACAGCTGCGGGATCAGCCAGAGGGCGGAAAATGTCGGCAGCACCGCCAGCCGAAGCACATCACGGTGGCCGCCAAAGGACATCACCGTCAGCGCCGCGCGATCCAGATCGGCCAGCATCCGCTCGGCCTCGGGCAAAAGCGCGCGGCCTGCATCCGACAAAACAAGACGTTGGCGGATGCGGTGAAACAGCGCCACCCCCAAGCGCGCCTCAAGACTGTTGAGCGCACGGCTGATCGCGCTTTGCGTCAACCCAAGTGCGGCCCCCGCACGCGTTGCGGTGCCGGTCCGGGCGGCTTGGACAAAGGCCTGAAGCTCGGGCAGGCTGGGGGTATAGGCGTGGCGCATGCCCCAGTTTATGCGCATTACTCATGAACTTGCAAAGCTATTTCATTTGAAAAACCGCCCGTTTGGCGTTAACTGGAATGTAATTGATGGAATGGAGCCCGCAATGGACAAGCCGACACTCAAAGCCAAAGACGCCCCGGATCTCAACCGTTTCGATTGGGAAGACCCCTTCCGTCTTGATGCCCAGCTGACCGAGGAAGAGCGGATGCTGCGCGATGCCGCCCGTGCCTATGCCCAGGAAAAGCTGCAACCGCGTGTGACTGCCGCCTACCGCGACGAAAGCACCGACCCCGAGATCTTCCGCGAGATGGGCGAGATGGGGCTTTTGGGCGTGACCGTCCCTGAGGAATACGGCGGCATCGGTGCCTCTTACGTCGCCTACGGTTTGGTCGCGCGTGAGGTGGAGCGTGTCGACAGCGGTTACCGTTCGATGATGTCGGTGCAATCGTCCTTGGTGATGTACCCGATCTATGCCTACGGCTCCGAAGAGCAGCGCAAGAAATACCTGCCGAAACTGGCAAGTGGCGAGTGGATCGGCTGTTTTGGCCTGACCGAGCCTGACGCGGGTTCCGATCCGGCGGGCATGAAAACCGTCGCCAAGAAAACCGCGAATGGCTATGTGCTTAACGGCGCCAAGATGTGGATCTCCAACTCTCCGATCGCGGATGTCTTCGTGGTCTGGGCCAAATCCGAGGCGCATGGCGGCAAGATCCGCGGCTTTGTGCTGGAAAAAGGCATGGCAGGACTATCGGCGCCCAAGATCACCGGCAAGCTGAGCCTGCGCGCCTCCATCACCGGCGAGATCGTGATGAAGGATGTCGAAGTGGGCGAGGATGCCTTGCTGCCAAATGTCGAAGGGCTGAAAGGTCCGTTTGGCTGTCTCAACCGCGCGCGCTACGGGATTTCATGGGGCGTTCTTGGCGCGGCGGAATTCTGCATGCAGGCCGCGCGTCAATACGGGCTGGACCGCAAGCAGTTCAACAAACCGCTGGCCCAGACCCAGATCTATCAGCTCAAACTTGCCAATATGATGACCGATATCGCCCTTGGCACGCAGGCCTCCTTGCAGGTCGGACGGCTGATGGACAGCGCCAATGCAGCGCCCGAGATGATCTCTATTGTCAAGCGCAACAACTGCGGCAAGGCCTTGGAGATTGCCCGCAATTCGCGCGATATGCACGGTGGAAACGGCATTCAGGAAGACTACCAGATCATGCGCCATATGGTGAACCTGGAAACGGTCAACACCTATGAAGGCACGCATGACGTACACGCGCTGATCCTTGGCCGCGCGATCACCGGCTTGCAGGCGTTCTTTTAACGCCTGCCTCCCGAACACCTGCAGCATTCTATGTGGCAGGTGTCTTGCCGCGCGCCCGCGCGCGCGGCCTGGCCCAACCTTGAGGCGACGCGGCACGCGTCAACGAATGGCGGGAGCGCCCCTCTCTACAATTTTTCCAGCGCCTTGCGGATATGCCGGTTTCCCCCATGCGTCAGCACCCATCGCCCCATCCTGCGGGCAAGCTCGGGATGGCCCTTGGACACCGCACGGTTGAACAGCTCTTTTTGATAGCGGCCGAACTGCTTTCGCGCACGCAGGCGTTGATAGAAATCGGCCTCGGTCAGTGTTCCGTTCAATGCCGCCAGAACAATCAGCGACAATATCCCCATCTGCTGCAAGCTTGACCCCAGCCGGTGCCCCAAAAGCGGCGCGCGCAGCCTCACCACATTTCCGGCCATAAACCGCGCGACATGCCCGCTATCCAGCGGCTCATAGGGGTCATAGATCAAGGTCACACGCCCCGCCGCGGCCGAGACCTTGGCCGCATCGCCATAAGGCCCCGAGAAATCCCGATCCCATGCGGTTTTATAACGTGTCTCAAAAGGAACCAGCGTCTTGTCCAGCGTTGATTGCGGCGAGATCGCGACCACATCCGCACCCGGACAGGCCGCCGCAAAAGCACAAGCCCCATAGCCCCCCATCGAGGCACCGTAAAACACCACCCGTTTGAACTGTTTGAAAAAACCTGTGTCTTTCAGCGCGTCAAACTGCGCATAAACCCAAGGGTCACGAAACCAGGTCCAGCCCGCCGCCGTCACCCCCAGCATCGACCAGCCCTGTTTCTCCACAAAGGCAAAGCCCCAAGGCCGCCGATCCTCGCGTTTTTCCATCGCAATATCGAGGTTGTCAAAGGTCACGACAAGCGTATCGGAACGCTTGATAAACAACATCGCATGGTCGCCGCCCTCACGGTAAAATCCCTCCTTGCCCGCAAGGCCCTGCGCAATCTCGGCCCAGCTTCGATCAGCATCGGGGGATTGCGGGGTGTCCTTATGCGCGGTTAACAGGACACGATGCACCTCGCCCCCCGCATCTTTGCGTGTGGACAGCCGTGCAAGCGTACCGCGCGGACGAAAGAACGGATAGCCGCCCGAGCCTTTGCGGATATCGGATATCAGGCATCCACCGGGGGCAAGCACATGGTCAAGAACCGGCCCCAATGGCGGAATGCGGTAAAGATCGCCAAAGCCCGTCAGATTGGTAACCACCTCTGCCGGTCGCAAATCATCCTCTTTGCCACACAGATTTATCTGGTCAAAAGGCACACCGTGATCGGTCAGGAATTGCCGGTAGCGCGCAACCCAATCTGACGGCCCATCGGGCCAGAGCCCGTTTCGGCCAATATCGATCAGGTCAATGCTACACCCCCATTTGACCCAGGCCGCAAGGGCCATCGTCTGGGCGTTCCCGCCAATATCGGCAAAACGGGTTACCTGTTTCAAATCAACATCATCCAGCAGATTTGCGTCGAACCTCCTTCGGCCGCGGCCCGTCAGGGGGGCTTTTTGCGGCTGTATATCATGGCGTTGCAACAGCTCTGCGAAATAGCTGCCTTTGCGCGGGATACCGTTGTGCCGCAGATCCAGTTCTCGTTTGTTAGAGGCCCAGAGATGCAGCGCAGTCGTTTCGGGTGTCAACAGGTTCAAAACCTCGGACTGGCGGCGCAGGAATTTCAAGCGCTGGGGAAAGGGTATCGGATAAAAGGCCGCTAGCGGTTGCACCTCATGCGCCAAACCGTGCTTGTGAATGAAATGCGTCACCATCAGCGGGCCCCACACCCCCCAAGGTTGCTGCGAGACATGCACTGGCCTGCCCGCCTCAGCCGCCGCGCGATATTCCTTTTGCAAAGCCTCCTTGAGAAAGGGCGCGATGGAATAGCGATCCTCTGTGAATGCCAACATCTCTTGCAAAACCGCGCTCTCGGCCGGAAGGCCCAGAATCGCGTTATTCACCCGCCGCCCCCCCGGCAGCTCGAATCCCATCACGTAATCGCTGTCATAATCCATCACCCGGTGGCAATAGACATCGGTATCCACCCAGATCATGCCCGGGTTTTTGCGAATCATATGAAGCCGGAAGTAATCGGCAAAAAGCGCAAAGCTGTCTTTTTTCTCGTACTTGATAAAATCATCGGTATCGAGGATCTCACGGCCATCGCGGCGGGTTACACCATCGGGCACATTCGCGACCTCCTCATAAGAGAAAAGCGTGATCTTTTGGCCCTTGTCCACAAAGCTTTTCAGGCAAAGCTGTTCCATCCAGCTTAGCGCCCCGCCGATCCAAAGCGTACCAACCTCGCGTGTTCGTGCCATTCGCAAATGCCCTGCCCTTTGCGCCTTTCAATTCAAAGACGAGTAGCGCCCAGTATCCGCGCTACTCTGGCGAAATTATGGTGTTTTGCCAATGAAGTATAGAAAATCCCGCATGAGTTTACTTGGACCGTATTCCCGCCATATGCTAAAAATCAAGGAAATGGCGGGTTTGACCGCATGTAAAAGCGCATCCGAGGCAAGGGAATTTGAAATCTGTGGGCAATCAAGGCACTGAGGGATCCTGCACCATGATCCACCGCCAACTTGGCGCGCGGATGCTCGCGGGGACAGGGCTTTTGCTGGATTGCGTGCGGGTGTCGCCTGACCAAGTGCATATGTTCTTTGGTGCAGGTGTCGGGGTCGGAGCCTTTGCACCGGATGCCCGCGCCGGCTCTGCCCTGCCATTGGATCTGCGCGATGTATCGGGCGCGGCAATGGTCACCGTTCAGGCCTCTGATACGGTGCATCTGGCGCGCACAGATGGTAGCATCCTGACGCTGGAACCAACCTTGGCAGAGCCTGCACTTCTGGCCGGTCGCAACTGTTTGCTTGGTTTTCGGATGTCGGAAACCGTCGCGCAGGTTGTTGAATGGTTGACCTATCACGCCCGCCATCACGGCGCCACGGGGGCCGTTATCATCAACCGTCTGCCCGAATACAGTTTTCGCACGGGGCTGGCCGCCGCATTGACAGCCACAGGCATCGATATGCGCGTGGTGCTTCTGGATTGCCCCATCGCCATGGGCAAATCCGGTTTCGGCCCTGAGAACGACGTCTTCCTTGCCCCCGACGCCCCCGGCAAGGACCGGATGGAGCCGCCCGCCCCCGATCCGTGGCGCGCCCCGCTAGGGCAGCCGCTGATCTATGAGGTGGTCAAATGGCGCTTCTTGCAGGATGCACGTGCCGTTCTGACACTGGATATTCCCGACTTTCTGGCCCCCAGGCCCAAGGGGGCCCCCGACGCATTCGACCTGTGTGACAGTGCCAAAAACGGGGCTGTCTTTCTGGCCGGAACGCGGGTCTATCCTTGGCGGGTGCGCAATAACACCGCCCCCCGCATCCCCGACCATATTTGTGCGGGTTTTGACGTGACCAAACCGATGGTCCGCTGGGGGGTGACGCCGCAAAAGGCAGGTCTTTCGAATACATGGCGCATGATGCGGGTGGCCTATACCAACCCCGAACCAAACCGCGCCGTGCCTTTCTTTCGCGCAATGGCGATCAAGATACCGGGGCGCAGCGCATCCGAACTTGCGCCAAAGACCTCGCTGGTGGAACAAGACAGCCTGATCGCCATGGCAAGGGATGTTTTTGACCATAAACCCGTCCGCGCCCCCGTCTCCAAGATAAAACCCGCGCCCAAAGCGGCCGCGGAGGGGGGGCGCACCGCGATTGTCACCACGATGAAAAACGAGGGGCCGTTTATTCTGGAATGGCTGGCCTATCACCTTGCAATCGGGGTGGATGATTTCCTGATCTATACCAATGATTGCACCGATGGCACCGATACCATGTTGGACCTGTTGCAGGCCAAGGGCATCGTGCAGCACCGCATCAACCCCTTTACCCCCGGCGGCGATCTGAAGCCGCAACATGCCGCGCTTCAAGCCGCGGAATCCGAGCCGGTCATGCAAAACTGTGGCTGGGGCATCTGCATGGATGTGGATGAATTTATCAACATCAAGATCGGCAATGGCACCCTGCCCGACCTTTATAAGGCGATGGGTGAGGCGAATATGATCTCGCTGACCTGGCGCTTGTTCGGCAATGATGATGTGCATGAATACGAGGACCGTTTCATCACGGAACAATTCACCGCTTGCGCGCCAGAGGTGATCCGCAAACCGCATCAGGCCTGGGGGTTCAAAACGCTTTTCCGCAATATCGATATGTATAAAAAGCTGGGTGTCCACCGGCCCAAGGGCTTGGTGCCCGATCTTTGGGATCAGGTGAAGTGGCTGAATGGCTCGGGGCGCCCCCTGCCGCGCAGCATGTTTCGCAATGGCTGGCGGTCAACGCTGGAGACATATGGCTATGACTGGGTGCAGTTGAACCATTATGCCGTGCGCTCTGCCCAAAGCTTTCTGGTCAAGCGCGACCGAGGCCGGGTGAACCATGTTGACCGGGATCAGGGGCTGAATTACTGGTTTCGGATGAACCACAACATGGACAGGGATCACAGCATCCAGCGCATGATCCCCGCGCTGCGCGAGCAGACGGATGCCCTGCTGGCCGATCCTGACATTCGTGCGGCACATGACCATAGCGTTGCCTGCCACCGTGCCAAGATCACCGAGCTGATGCAGACCCAAAATTACCGGAACTTTTATGCAGAGCTGACCGGCCCGCGCATGCAGGCCCTGTGCAAGATGCAGCAGCATTTCGGCTCGGCGGTATTTTCGGCAGGCCCTGCCGTGATCCCCGAAGATATGCACCAGCGCGATCTGCCCCCTGATTACTTCTTTACCGTCGATCACAAGGGGGAGGCAGAACATTGAGCCGCGATAAGGAAACAAAGGCGATGCGTTTCCTCGCGGTCCTGATCCTGCGCAACGAGGGGGCATTCCTGTTGGAATGGCTGGCCCATCATCAGGCCTGCGGCTTTACCGATTTTCTGGTCTTTTCCAATGAGTGCAGCGATGGCACCGACCTTATGCTGGACCGGCTGCAAGAGATGGGCATTCTGACCCATATCCGCAATGACGGCCCGCATGAGGAAGGCCCACAATGGGCAGCCCTCAAGGCCGCGGACAAACATCCTTTGGTCAAAAAGGCCGATTGGATCCTGGTTTGCGATATTGATGAATTCGTCAATATCCATGTCGGGGACCGCAGCCTGAGCGCGCTTTTGACCGCCCTGCCCGATGCGACGGCGATCCCGATGACATGGCGCATGTTCGGCAATGCCGGTGTGGTGCGTTTTCGTGATGCGCCCATGACCGAGGTCTTTACCCGTGCCGCACCAGCAGTATTGCATTGGCCGTGGCGCGCAGCCCTGTTCAAGACGCTGTTTCGCAATGATGGCAGCTACCGCAAACTGGGTGTTCACCGCCCCCGCAGCCCCGATGACATCACCCGCCAACGCTGGTTCGACGGGTCAGGCCGTGAGCTGCCCCCCGAGTTTCACCGCACCCGTATCTTAACCCCCTTTGGCCGCGACAATTACCAGATCGTGCAGATGAACCATTACGCTTTGGGCGCGATGGAAAGCTATATGCTCAAATGCGATCGGGGGCGGGCGAACCGGGATGCCTCTGTCTTTGATATGGGCTATTGGGTGGAGCGGAACTTTTGCGATGTTCAAGATAGCACAATCGCAGAGATCTCCCCACGCAGCGCTCCGCTTCTGGCCGCGCTCAAAACCGACGCCACACTTGCAGCCCTGCACCACACAGCTGTCAAATGGCGCCACGACCGCTTTGCCGCCTTGATGCAGCATGAAACCTGGCGCAGCCTTTTCGGGCGGTTGCTGATGTGTCCCCCCACCCGCTGCCTGACTGCAACACAGGCCAAACTAATATGGTCACACGCGGCTCAAAAAGGTTAACGAGAGGTTAACGACACCTGTAGTTACCAATTGAGTCGGTTTCAGCCGTTGCGTCCGTGTGTGCACCGCCGGTGTCTGTACTAAATGTCACGGTACTGCCTTTTTCTCTGCCCGATTGCGCCATGCAGTAAGGCCATAACGGTGGGGCAATCGCTGCGGCGAGGACATTAATGATTGGGCGGATAACCAAATGCCATATATTGACGAAAAGAAGCCTTCTGCGGGGGAATCGGATTCGATGCATGGCCGCGATGACGTGCTGTTGCTTTTGCGGAATATGGGTGAGGAACTCGGGTCCTTCGATACGATCGGCACGTCGCATTGGGCGGTATTCAATGAGGACGGCCCGACACTTGTGATCAGCTTTGATCGGCTGGAAGATATTCAGGCGCTTGAGCCAGGAACGATGCCCGGCATCTTTGGCCAGGCAACCCAGAACGGCTGGTCCCATCTGAGCCTGTTGAGCGAGGGCGACTCTTGGTACCGTGATCCGCACGTCTATGCGTATATCGACCAATTGGTCGATGAATGCTTCTTTGATGAATTTGATCGCGTGGTTTTTGTTGGCACTGGTATGGGGGCCTATGCTGCGGCAGCCTTTTCTGTGGCGGCGCCGGGCTGTACGGTGCTGACCTTACAGCCGCGCGCCACGCTCGACCCACAAGTAGCGGGATGGGATACCCGCAGCCGAAAGGCGCGGCGGCTGAATTTCAACGACCGCTACGGCTATGCCCCCGATATGACCGAAGGGGCGACGCAGGTGTTTACCGTCCACGATCCCTATAGCCGCCTTGATGCCATGCATGCCGCCCTGTTTCGTAAACCATGGGTCACGGCCCTGAAAACACCACTACTGGGCGATGATGTAGCAACCAACCTTGCCGAGATGGGCATTTTGCCAAAGTTGATCAAATCCGCCTGCGACGGCAGGCTGACCCCCCACTACTTCAACCAGCTTTGGCGAGAGCGGCGAAATTACGGTCCCTACCTGCGCCGGATCCTGCGCGCCTGCACCCTTGCCAAACAACCCGGACGAGAGGCGATGATCTGCCGATCGGTAACCCAGCGATTGCGCGCGCCAGTGTTTCGCAAGCATCTGGAAAAGCTTGAAAAGAACGGTAGCGCCGAGAAAACCTGACCGGGGCGGCCAAAAACAATCCACAGCTTCGCAGCCTCAGGGGCGCTTTTGCATCTGGAAAATCATGGGCGAATGGTCTAGCCGATGGGCTATGACACAAAGCATCACTCTCCGCCGCCCCGATGACTGGCACCTGCATTTGCGCGATGGCGCAATGTTGCAAGGCGTGCTGCCCGAAACAGCCCGCCATTTTGCCCGTGCAATCATCATGCCCAATCTTATTCCGCCTGTGGTCACCCATGCGGATGCGCGCGCCTATCACGCCCGGATCATGGCCGCCCTGCCCGAGGGCATGTCCTTTGATCCCCTGATGGTTCTCTACCTAACCGAAGGCACCGACCCCGAAGATGTGGCCGCGGCCGCGAAATCTGGGCTGGTGAAGGCGGTGAAGCTTTATCCCGCGGGGGCGACGACCAACTCCAGCTCTGGTGTGCGCGACTTTAACAAGGTGCGCCCGGTGCTGGAAAAGATGGCCGAGATTGGCCTGCCGCTTTGTGTGCATGGTGAGGTGACCGACCCCAACGTGGATATCTTTGACCGTGAGGCCGTGTTTATCGACACCGTGCTGGACCCCTTGCGCCGCGCGATCCCCGGCTTGCGCGTGGTTATGGAACATATCACCACATCGCAAGGCGTGGAATATGCCCGTGCCGGCGGCGATGATCTGGCGGCAACGATCACCACACACCATCTGATCATCAACCGCAATCACATCCTTTCGGGTGGCATCAAACCGCATTACTACTGCCTGCCCGTGGCAAAGCGTGAGACCCACCGCCTTGCCCTGCGCGCCGCGGCAACATCGGGTGATGCGCGGTTTTTCCTTGGTACCGACAGCGCCCCGCATGTCGATGCGGCCAAGGAACAGGCCTGCGGCTGTGCCGGCTGTTTTACCGCGACCAATACCATGCCCTTGCTGGCACATGTATTTGAAGAGGACGACGCGCTGGACAAGCTGGAGGCCTTTACCTCGCTCAATGGCCCGGCGTTCTACCGCCTGCCGGTGAATGAGGCGAATATGACCCTGACCAAAGGCGCGCCCGCAGAATGGCCCGACAAGATCCTGACCGAAGCAGGCCCCGTGACTGTTTTCGATCCGGGCTTTCCGGTGCATTGGCATGTCGCAGATTGATCCGCGACCGGACAGCAAAAAACCAAAGGCGCGGCCCAGACCGTTGATACAAAGGACCCAGAGATGATCCCGACCTCTTACCCCCCTGCGACCGAAATCGCCCGCCTGACCGCGCGTATGCTGCTGGAAATCAAGGCCGTGCATTTCAACGCGGAGGAGCCTTTTACCCTTGCCTCTGGCCTGCCCAGCCCCACCTATATCGACTGTCGCAAGCTGATCAGCTATCCGCGTATCCGTAGTACCTTGATGGATTTCCTGACTGTCACCGTAATGCGCAACGCGGGTTTTGAGGCCTTTGACAATATCGCCGGCGGTGAGACGGCAGGCATCCCCTTCTCGGCGCTGGTCGCTGAACGCATGGCCCTGCCGATGACCTATGTGCGCAAAAAGCCCAAAGGCTACGGGCGCAATGCGCGGATTGAAGGCGTGATGACCGAGGGCCAGCGCGTGCTCTTGGTCGAGGATCTGACAACCGACGGCGGCTCGAAACTGTCATTTGTGGATGCGATCCGCGAAACGGGGGCTGACTGTGCGCATACGGCGGTGATTTTCTATTACGGAATTTTCCCCGATACGCTGCAAACACTCTCGGACCACGGGGTAACCTTGCATCATCTTTGCACATGGTGGGATGTTCTGGCCGAGGCTCGTGAAAGTGGTGCCTTTGATGACAAGACGCTGACCGAAGTTGAAAGCTTCTTGCGTGCCCCCCGCGCTTGGCAAGAGGCGCGCAAGCCCACTTGATTCGGATCTGCGCGGGATGCAATGCGCCACAGCATCTGCCGGACTGTACTAAGTACGGTGATCCGGATGACAAGACCCGCAAAATAAGGTAGGCTGCGCTTGCGCGGCTTACCGCCTTCGGTTGTTATACATGGTTGTCCACAGGTTTTGCACAACCCGTTCCACCGCGCATCATGCTATGGGTTGTGCCACGTCCGAAATCAGACATATGAGGCCGAACAAATGAACGAAGTCGCCCCCATCCGCCAAACCCTCCCGGCGGAGACCGATACCACAGCCCTGCCCCATAACATCGAGGCCGAGCAACAGCTTTTGGGTGCGATCCTGACCAATAACGATGTCTATGATCGCGTCTCCTCGCTGATCAAGGCAGAGCATTTTTACGATCCGGTCCATAGCCGCATCTTTGAGATCGCCGCCGCGCGTATCCAGAAAAACGCGCTGGCATCGCCGGTCACCCTCAAGGCCTTTCTGGAAGATGACGAGGGGCTGAAAGAACTTGGCGGGCCGGCCTATCTGGCACGTCTGGCGGGGGCTGCGATTTCCAGCTTTGCCGCGCGCGACTATGCGCAGATGCTCTATGATCTGGCGGTGCGGCGTGAATTGATCGGGCTGGGCCGCGATATTGCGGCCAAGGCGGGCAAGGTAGAGGTGGCCTCGGAACCCAAAGAGCAGATCATCGAGGCTGAACAGCGGCTTTACAAGCTAGGCGAACAGGGTGTCGCAGAGCGTGGTTTTCAAAGCTTTCTCAAGGCGGTAACCGAAGCAGTTAATGTTGCCAATGCCGCCTATCAACGCGATGGCGGTCTGGCGGGCATTTCAACCGGTCTGGCCGATCTGGACAAAAAGCTGGGCGGTTTGCATCCGTCGGATTTGCTGATCCTTGCCGGTCGACCCTCGATGGGGAAAACCTCTTTGGCAACGAATATCGCCTTCAACATCGCCAAAGCTTATAAGCGCGGCCTGCGGAACGATGGCGCCGAAGGCGCGATCGAGGGCGGGGTTGTCGGCTTTTACTCCTTGGAGATGAGCGCGGAACAATTGGCGGCGCGGATCCTCTCAGAATCGTCGGAAGTGCCATCCGAGCAAATCCGCCGCGGGGATATGTCAGAACAGGAATTCCGCCGTTTTGTCGAGGCCGCCAAAAGCCTTGAGGCCTGCCCGCTCTACATCGACGATACGCCTGCGCTGCCAATCAGTCAGGTCGCAGCCCGCGCCCGCAGGCTCAAGCGGACGCATGGGCTGGATGTGCTGATCATTGACTATTTGCAGCTGCTCAAAGGCTCCTCCAAAGAAAACCGGGTGCAGGAGGTGTCCGAAATCACCCAAGGGCTGAAGGCCATCGCCAAAGAACTGAATATCCCCGTGATCGCCCTGTCGCAGCTGTCACGCCAGGTCGAAAGCCGTGAGGACAAGCGTCCACAGCTGTCGGATCTGCGCGAATCCGGCTCTATTGAGCAGGACGCCGATGTGGTGATGTTCGTCTACCGCGATGAATATTATAAGGAACGCGAGAAGCCGGGCGATCATGAGCTGGAGAAAATGGCGCAATGGCAATCGGTTATGGAGAGCGTGCATGGTAAGGCCGAGGTGATCATTGGCAAGCAGCGCCACGGGCCCATCGGCACAGTTGAACTTTCGTTCGAAGGGCGTTTTACCCGCTTTGGCAATTTGGTCAAAGCTTGGCAGGAAGGCAGCGATCAGGGCTATTGATCAACGGAGAGGGGCCGCCAGAAGGGGCATCGAGCCCCTACAGGCGGCATTGCCATGGTCATATATGATCCGGCGGCCTATGCTAATCCAAGTTGACAGCGGCGCTGCTAACCCATTTGGTGTCAATATGTCAGCAAACGCTCAAAAAAAGATAGCAGCCATCAAAAACATCCCATGGCAATGCCGGGTGCAGGGGCCTCAATGGCCCCAAGCTCGGCTCCCCCCCCTTTACCCTAAACGCTTTTCGCTTGACCTCTCCCCTTAAGCAGTCAAAACAAACACATGGCCACTGCAACTCTCTCTATTGACCTCGATGCAATCGCAGCCAATTGGCACCAGTTGGATCGTATGTCCGCCGCTGACACCCAGACTGGGGCTGTCATCAAAGCTGATGCCTATGGTTTGGGCGCTGGCCGGGTGGCGCGTGCCTTGGCGCATTCCGGTGCCCGCCGCTTCTTTGTTGCCTGTGCCGAAGAGGGGGCCGCCGTGCGCCAAGCCCTTGGTGAAGGCCCTCAGATCTCGGTGTTTTCGGGCCATATGGCCGGCGATACCGACACAATCAACGATCTTGATCTAACGCCGATGCTCAATTCCATTGACCAGATCACCCGTCACTTGGAATCCCTTCCCGGCCGTCCTTTCGGCGTGCAGTTGAACACTGGTATGAACCGTCTTGGCCTCGACTCCGTCGAATGGGAAGCCGTCGCGGCGCTTATACTGGAAGCAGGCCCCGAGCTGGTGATGAGCCACCTTGCCTGCGCGGATGAGCCCGGGCACCAGATGAACGCCGCCCAGCTGACCGAGTTTCGCGCCATGACCGATGGGATCGATGTGCCACGCTCTTTGGCGGCCACGGGCGGGATATTGCTTGGGCCCGAATATCACTTTGATCTGACGCGGCCCGGCATCGGCCTGTATGGTGGCCTTCCCTATGAGACGGCAAATCCGACCGTTGCCCTTTCGCTACCCGTGATCCAGTTGCGTGATATCGCAATCGGGCAATCTGTGGGCTATGGCTGCGCTTGGGTGGCCGAGGCCCCGAGCCAGATCGCCACGGTTTCAGGCGGCTATGCCGACGGGCTCTTGCGCGCGCTGGGCAACCGTGCCGTGCTTTGGGCGGGCGATGTGCCCTGCCCGCTTGTGGGGCGCGTCTCGATGGATGTGATCACCGTTGACGTCTCGCATCTGGATCAGGCACCGCGCACATTGGATATTCTGGGCCCGCATCAAACCATTGATGATCTGGCGGCGGCGGCGGATACGATCGGCTATGAAATTCTGACCAATCTTGGCGCACGCTACACCCGAAGATATGTCGAGCAGCCGCGCAGAGGCTGACCCCGCAGCGAAAGGGGGGCCTATACGCTATGTTCTGATCGCGGCGAACCTGTCGCTCTTGCTGCTGTTCCCCCTGTCATGGTTTGCCCCCTTGTTGCGCGCGGGGCTGCTGCCGTTTTTCGACCTTTCGGAAATCTCGATCGTATCGGGCCTGCAGTCGCTGTGGCAAAAGGATGTCGGCTTGGCGCTGCTGGTCACGTTTTTCGCCATCTTCGCCCCCTACCTCAAAACCATCGGCCTTGCATTGCTGCATTTCGGGTTGCTTAGCCCGCGTGTAATCACTGCCCTGCATATCTTGGGCAAGCTGGCGATGGCGGATATATTTCTGATCGCGCTTTATATCATTTTGGTCAAGGGCGTCGGGCTGGCGCGGGTCGAAACGGCTTGGGGGCTTTATCTCTTTACCGGCTGCGTTCTAGCGTCACTGGCACTGTCGATCAGCGCCGGTCGCATGAATTCGGGGCCGTCAGCGGCAAAATAGCGCTTCGCCCTTGCACCCCTGGCCGCTTAATTGCATCAAGACGCATGGCAAAAGCATCCCTCGCATTCACTTGTACCGCCTGCGGCGCCGCCCATAAGAAATGGGCCGGGCGTTGCGAAAGCTGTGGCGCTTGGAACAGTGTGGTCGAAGAGGCGCCGCTTTCAGCAGGCCCCAAATCCTTGGGTCGCAAGGGCCGGATGATTTCGCTGACCGATCTGGCAACCCAAGCGGACCCGCCCAAGCGCGCCACCAGCGGCATGGATGAGTTTGACCGCGTTCTGGGCGGCGGATTGGTTGAGGCCTCTGCGATACTGGTCGGCGGCGATCCGGGCATCGGGAAATCCACGCTTTTGCTTCAGGCCGCCGCTGCCTTTGCGCGCAATGGCGTAAAATGCATGTATATCTCGGGCGAGGAAGCCTCGGCGCAGGTGCAGATGCGTGCGCAGCGTCTTGGCCTTGCCGATGCGCCGGTAGTGCTGGGGGCTGAGACCAACCTGCGCGACATTCTGACCACACTGGATGCCGAGCGCCCCGGCCTTGCCATCATCGACTCCATCCAGACCATGTGGCTTGATACCGTCGATAGCGCGCCCGGTTCGGTGTCTCAGGTGCGATCAGCCGCGCATGAGCTGGTGACATTCGCCAAAAAGCGTGGCGTGGCGGTTATTCTGGTTGGCCATGTCACCAAGGACGGCCAGATCGCAGGCCCGCGCGTGGTCGAGCACATGGTCGATACGGTGCTTTATTTCGAGGGGGAGCGTGGCCACCATTTCCGCATCCTGCGCGCGGTGAAAAACCGTTTCGGCCCTGCCGCCGAGATCGGTGTGTTTGAGATGACCGGCGACGGGCTGGCACAGGTGACCAACCCTTCGGCGCTGTTCCTGTCTGACCGTGACAAGCCCGCGCCCGGGTCTGCGGTGTTTGCGGGGATTGAGGGCACGCGGCCGGTGCTGACGGAAATTCAGGCGCTTATCGCGCCCTCCCCGCTTGGTACACCGCGCCGGACGGTTGTGGGGCTTGATTCCGGGCGCCTGTCGACGATCATGGCCGTGTTGGAGGCCCGCTGCGGCATCCCCTTTGCCGGGCTTGATGTGTATTTGAATGTGGCAGGCGGGATGCGTGTGGCAGAGCCTGCTGCCGATCTGGCGGTGGCCGCGGCCCTGCTTTCCGCACGGGAAGATGTTGCAATTCCGCCAGATATGGTGCTTTTCGGGGAAATCAGCCTGTCAGGGGCCTTGCGTCCCGTTGCCCAGACCGAAAACCGGTTGAAAGAGGCGATGAAACTTGGTTTCTCACAGGCAATCGCGCCCTCCCGGTCCAAAATGGCCGGGGTGGAGGGCATGGCCGTGCGCCAGATGCCCGATCTGACGGCCTTTGTAGGCGAAATTTTCGGGGCTGGTTAACAGCCTCATAGGAGACATGTGATGGATGGCTTTACCTTGATCGACGGCGTGGTGGCGCTTGTCATAGTGCTGTCAGCCGTATTGGCCTATTCCCGTGGTCTGGTCCGCGAGACGCTGGCGATTGCGGGTTGGGTCGGATCAGCCGTTCTGGCCTATGTCTTTGCCGGTGCCGCCCAACCCCTGATCCAGAGCTTTGCCGCAGAAATCCCGAAGGTCGGGCCAAGCATCGCCGAAAGCTGCGAGCTGTCGATCATCGTGTCCTTCTCGGTGGTCTTTGCCATCGGCCTCGTGATCTTTGCGCTGTTTTCGCCCCTACTGTCATCGCTGGTGCAGCGTTCGGTTCTGGGCGGGCTTGATCAGGGGCTTGGGTTCTTGTTCGGGGTGGCGCGCGGCGTGCTTTTGGTGGCGGTGGCGTTTATCGTTTATGATCGCGCAGTGGCGGCCAATACCGTGCCTATGGTGGATGATTCACGCTCTGCGAAGGTCTTTGCCTCTTTCCAGTCAGATCTGGACGGGTCGATTCCCTCGGATGCGCCGGGCTGGATATTGGCCCGTTATGAGGCGCTGACCAGCGGCTGCGCCGTACCGGCAAGCGAGTAAGCAACGCGCGCCACAGGCGTAAATCAAAGATCAAGGCGTGACACGCCCTGCGCGAGGGCTTAAACGGGGGCATCAAACCCCCCTCGGATTCGGAGCCACAGAAATGCGTCCTTTCCTCGCCCACCCTTTCGACGATGATAAGTTGCACGAAGAATGCGGAGTGTTCGGTGTCATCGGAATGGCGGACGCAGCCAACTTCGTCGCCCTTGGCCTACATGCGTTACAACACCGCGGACAAGAGGCGGGCGGCATCGTCACCTATGACCCTTCGGCAGGCTTTTGTTCCGAGCGCCGTTTCGGGTATGTCCGAGACAGCTTTACCAAGGCCGCGGTGATGGCAACCCTGCCCGGCTCTATCGGGATCGGCCATGTACGCTATTCGACCTCTGGCACCAAGGGCGCGACCGCGATGCGCGATGTGCAGCCCTTCTTTGGCGAGTTCTCTATGGGGGGGTCCGCGATTGCGCATAACGGCAATATCACCAATGCCATATCCCTGCGCAAAGAGCTGATCAAACGTGGCTCTATTTTCCAGTCGTCGTCGGATAGCGAATGTATCATCCATCTCATGGCGCGGTCCATGGGGCGCACCATCCCCGATCGGTTTGAAGAGGCGCTGCGCAAGGTCGAGGGTGCGTTTTCCGTTGTCGCCATGACCCGCACCAAGCTGATGGGCGTGCGTGACCCGCTGGGCGTGCGGCCCTTGGTTTTGGGCAAGCTTGGGGATGGCTGGGCGCTTAGCTCCGAGACCTGCGCGCTGGATATCATCGGCGCCGAATTCGTACGTGAGATCGAGCCGGGCGAAATGGTGGTCATCTCGGCCGAGCATGGCGTTCAAAGCCATTTCCCCTTCCGCCGGATGAAACCGCGCAGCTGTATCTTTGAACATGTCTATTTCTCGCGCCCCGACTCGATTCTCGGCGGGCGCTCGGTCTATGAAACCCGCCGCCAGATCGGGGTGGAACTCGCGCGCGAAGCCCCGGTTGAGGCGGATCTGGTTTGCCCGGTCCCTGACAGCGGCACCCCTGCGGCCATCGGCTACAGTCAGGAAAGCGGCATCCCCTATGCGATGGGTATCATCCGCAACCAATATATGGGCCGCACATTTATCGAGCCGACCGAACAGATCCGCAATATGGGCGTGCGCCTGAAGCTGAATGTGAACCGTGCGCTGATCAAGGGAAAACGGGTTATTCTGGTGGATGACAGCGTTGTGCGCGGCACCACCTCGCGCAAGATCAAGGATATGATCCTTGATGCAGGTGCCGCCGAGGTCCATTTTCGCATCGCGTCCCCGCCAACGGCCTGGCCCTGTTTTTACGGTGTGGATACGCCGGAACGCTCCAAGCTTCTGGCCGCGACCATGACCGAGGCAGAGATGTGCGAATGGATCGGGATCGACAGTTTGAAATTTATTTCTCTCGACGGGCTGTACCGGGCTGCGGGTGAGGCAAAGGGGCGCGACAATACGTCTCCGCAATACTGTGATGCCTGTTTCTCGGGCGAATACCCTGTTACGCCTTCCGACATGATCGAAAAAGGCTTTGAGATGAAAGTGGCTGAATAGCGCCACCTTCATTCAAGAGTATATCCCCTGCCATTGGCCAAATGCGGTCTTTGGCAGGCGCTTCATAAGGAAACACCATGAGCCAGAAAATCGCCCTCGTCACCGGAGCCTCGCGCGGGCTTGGCGCGGCAATGGCCGAAGAGCTGGCCCAGAAGGGCTGGCATGTCGTCGCCGTTGCACGCACCACCGGCGGGCTGGAAGAGTTGGATGATCGCGCCAAGGCTGCCGGCGCGGTGGATGCGCTGACACTGGCCCCGATGGATATTACCAATGATGACGCGATGCGCCATCTGTGCCGGTCAATTTTTGACCGCTGGGGCGGGATTGATCTTTGGGTGCATACGGCAGTTCATGCGGCCCCGCTGGCACCTGCCGGACATATCGACGCCAAGGATTGGGACAAATCCATCGCCGCGAATATGCGTGCGACAGGCACATTGATTCCGATGATCGAGCCCTTGCTGCGCGCCCGTCCAGCGGCATCCGCGATGTTCTTTGAAGATCCCCGCGGCGGCGAGAAGTTTTTTGGTGCCTATGCCGCATCCAAGACCGGGCAGATCGCGCTGGCGCGGGCTTGGGCCGCCGAAAGCGCAAAAAACGGCCCCGACATCAGAATTGTCACGCCAGCCCCAATGCCCACGGCCACACGCGCACGTTTCTTTCCCGGTGAGGATCGCAGCACATTGACCGCGCCGCGCGATGAGGCAAAGCGTTTGCTGGCTGATTTTTAAAGAAAATCCCCTGCTGCCAAGATCATGACACCAGGGGAAAGCATCTTAGATAAACTCGATGCTATATTTTTCGATCACCGTATTGCTGAGCAATTTTTCGCACATCGCCTTGACCTGCGTCTCGGCGGCGGACCGGTCCTCGCCTGCAAGGTCAAGCTCGATCACCTTGCCTTGGCGCACACCGGTTACGCCTTCGAACCCCAGCGTTCCAAGGGCGTGGCGCACGGCCTCGCCTTGCGGGTCCAGAACACCGTCTTTGAGCATGATATGAACACGAGCTTTCATCGTAGGGCGCCTTTCAGTTGATCAGGGTCGGCTTGGTGTTATGCGTGACATTGGTGGGCAAAACCCCCAAACGCCGCGCCAGTTCGGTATAGACATTGTCCATCGGGATCGGCTCATGGCCCTGTGCGGACCGCTCGGACAGGTCGAGGCCGCGGATATCCCACAAACGGCAGCTATCGGGGCTGATCTCATCGGCCACGATCAGGCGCATGAAATCGCCTTCCCAGACGCGGCCCACCTCAAGCCGGAAATCGGCAAGACGCACGCCCACGCCCAGCATGACGCCGGACAGGAAATCATTCACCCGCAGGGAAAGCGCAATGATATCATCAAGATCTTGCTGGTTTCCCCAGTTGAAGGCGACGATATGTTCTTCCGATACCATCGGATTGCCCAGCTTTTCGTCCTTGAAATAATACTCCACAATCGGGCGCGGCAAGGGTGTGCCCACTGGCAGGCCCAGCCGTTCGGTCATGGCCCCGGCAGCATAGTTGCGCACCACAATCTCCAGCGGCATGATTTCGGCCATACGCACGACCTGTTCGCGCATGTTCAGGCGTTTGATGAAATGCGTCGGCACCCCGATGCTGTTCAGACCAGACATGAAGAATTCCGACAGGCGGTTGTTCAACACGCCCTTACCCTCAACCGCGGGCTGCGGCGGCACTGCATCAAGCTGACCGCCGTCCTTGTAATATTGGATAAGCGTGCCCGGCTCTGGACCCTCATACAGGATCTTGGCCTTGCCCTCATATACTTTCTTGCGGCGTGCCATGTCGTCCCCGAGTAAATACCAAGGCTGCCGACCTTTTGCCGACACCCCTTTGTCCACGGGCTATAGTGTATGGCGCGCGCGCCCGCAAGCCAGCGTGCGAAATCGGGAAGCCAACCCTTGCAGCAGGCGGCTTTGAAGGGCATATCTAAACTAGAAATCCAAAGTGAGGGTCAGCCCATGACGACATTCGATGATCGCCAACAAGCATTCGAGGCAAAATTTGCTCATGATGCGGAAATGCAATTTCGTGCCGAGGCGCGCTGCAACAAGCTGGTGGGCCTTTGGGCGGCCGAGCTTTTGGGCAAAACCGGCCAAGAGGCGACCGATTACGCGATGACCGTCGTTGCCGCCGATTTTGAAGAGGCCGGAAACGAGGATGTTGTCCGCAAGCTGGCCGCCGATCTGGACGGCAAGATCGAGGCCGATGTGATCCGCGAGAAACTGGCCGCCACCCTGCCGGTCGCCAAAGCGCAGCTGATGCAGGAACTCTAGGCGCGACCGGTATCCCACGCGGTGAAATCAGGGCGTCCCGCCACGGGTCGGCCCCCATATGCCATAGAGCGGAACAGATATGACAGACGCATTGACCAAGCTTCTTGGCAGCCGCGAGTGGTTGCTTGCAGATGGCGCGACCGGAACCAACCTGTTCAATATGGGGCTGGAGTCGGGTGAACCGCCGGAATTCTGGAATGTCGATAAACCCGATAACATCCGCAAGCTGTATCAGGGCGCTGTTGATGCCGGATCGGATATCTTTCTGACCAATACGTTTGGCGGAAATGCCAGCCGCCTCAAGCTGCACAAGGCCGAGACGCGCGTGCATGAGTTGAACCGCATCGGTGCCGAGATCGCGCGTGAGGTTGCCGATGCCGCGGGTCGTGATGTCGTGGTTGCAGGGTCTGTCGGGCCTACGGGTGAGATTTTTGAACCTATGGGCACGCTTACCCATGCCGCAGCGGTGGAGATGTTTCACGAGCAGGCCGAGGGGCTCAAAGCTGGCGGTGCCGATGTGCTGTGGGTGGAGACCATCTCAGCCCCGCAAGAATACAAGGCCGCGGCCGAGGCGGCCAAACTTGCGGGCATGCCGTGGTGTGGCACCATGAGCTTTGACACCGCAGGGCGCACGATGATGGGCACCACATCTGCCGATATGGTGGCGCTGGTGGAAAAGCTGGACTATCCGCCGCTGGCGTTTGGGGCGAATTGCGGTGTCGGGGCGTCGGATCTGATGCGCACCATGTTGGGTTTTGTCGCCCAAGGCACCGAGCGCCCGCTGATCGCCAAGGGCAATGCCGGCATTCCGAAATTCCACGACGGGCATATCCATTATGATGGCACACCCGCGCTGATGGCCGAATATGCCGTGCTTGCCCGCGATGCCGGTGTGCGTATCATCGGCGGCTGTTGCGGCACCATGCCAGAGCATCTGCGCGCCATGCGCGAGGCGCTGGAAACCCGCCCCAAGGGCCCGCGCCCAACGCTAGAGACAATCTCGGCGGCGCTTGGGGGGTTCTCTTCGGCTTCCGACGGCACCGGCGACGATTCGGGAGCGCCCAAGCGCGAACGACGCGGGCGGCGCGGCTAAAACAGGCTTAGCTGATCCCCCGCCTGTGGGGGCGCGGCAAAGAGATCACAGCGCATCGATGGCTGGCGCAGCGCCAGCCCCAAGCGCCCCCGTGCCAGATCAAAGCGTTTGCCGATCAGATCCGACCAGATACCCTGCCCCCGCATCCGCACACCAAATTTCGAATCATAGACCGCGCCGCCATGCAGATCAGCCAAGCGCGCCAGCACCTTTTCGGCGCGGCCCGGCGCATGTTGGGCCAGCCAGTCCCGAAACAGCCCCTCTACCTCACCGGGCAGACGCAGCATGATCCAGCTTGCCGCCAAAGCACCCGCATCGCGCGCGGCCTCCAATATCGCTTCCATCTCGGGGTCGGTCAGCCCGGGGATCACCGGGGCGACCATCACCCGCACCGGCACCCCCGCATCCGTCAGCCGCCGGATCATCGCCAAACGTCGCGCGGGCGCAGGGGCGCGCGGCTCCAACGCGCGCGAAAGACCTGCATCCAGCGTCGTCATCGACACCCCGACCCGCGCCAAACCAGCAGCCCCCATCGACCCCAAAATATCGAGATCACGTTCGATCAATGTGCCTTTGGTGGTTATCGCCACCGGATGCTGAAAATCGCGCAAAACCTCCAGAACCTCGCGCATCACGCGGTGCGTGGCCTCGATCGGCTGATAGGGATCGGTGTTCGTGCCGATCGCGATCACCGCAGGCCGGTAGCTACGCGCCCGAAGCTCTTTGGCCAAGACAGCGCCTATACCGGGGCGCGCGATCAGCTTGGTCTCAAAATCCAGCCCCGGCGAGAGGTTCAGATAGGCGTGAGAGGGCCGCGCATAGCAATAGGCACAACCGTGTTCACATCCCCGGTACGGGTTCACGGACCGGTCAAACGGCAAATCCGGCGAGGCATTATAACTGATGGCAGAGCGCGGCCGCTCCAACCGGACTTCGGTACGCAGGGCTGTTTCCTCGGGCGCGGACCAGCCGTCATCCACCGCAACACGCGTCGCCGCTTCGAATCGCCCGACGATATTAGAGGCCGCACCCCGCCCCCTCAGCCGTATATCCCGCGGCACTGTGCCGATTTCATCATCTTTCTGTGTCATGCTGTCACACTAGAACGAACCAGCAACACAGCACAAGAATTCGTATCGACAAAAGGCAAACTGTCGGCTTTCACGCAGCCCATGTCGCAAATCGAGGAGTGGTCGCCCCGCTTTGGGATCATGCAGAAATAGAGAGCCGCCTCAGGAGCATGCAATGTCTGAAGATGAAATCATCCTTTCCGAACTTTCCGATGACGAGTTGATCTTGCAAATGCATGACGACCTCTATGATGGCCTCAAAGAGGAAATCGAAGAGGGCGTGAATATCCTGATCGAACGCGGATGGGCACCCTATGATGCCCTGACCAAGGCGCTTGTTGCCGGGATGACCATTGTTGGTGCGGATTTTCGCGACGGGATTTTGTTTGTGCCAGAGGTGCTTCTGGCAGCCAATGCGATGAAGGGGGGGATGCATATCCTCAAGCCGCTTTTGATCGCGACCGGCGCACCGCGGATGGGCAAAATGGTGATCGGCACTGTCAAGGGCGACATCCATGACATTGGCAAAAACCTTGTCGGCATGATGATGGAGGGTGCAGGCTTTGAGGTGCGCGACCTTGGCATCAACAACTCTGTCGATTCCTATATCGAGGCGCTGGAGGCCGAGCAGCCCGATATCCTTGGCATGTCCGCCCTGCTGACCACGACGATGCCCTATATGAAGGTCGTGATTGATACTCTCAAGGAAAAGGGCATGCGCGATGACTATATCGTGCTGGTCGGCGGCGCGCCTTTGAATGAGGAATTCGGCCGCGCCATCGGGGCAGACGCCTATTGCCGTGATGCGGCGGTCGCGGTTGAAACGGCCAAGTCACTGGTCGGGCGCAAGCACAACCAACTGGGTGCCTAGGGCGCTGTCAGAATTCCCTGACACCGCGCTCGGTCACGATCACATCCAAGGGCTGATCTGTTGGCTCTATCGGCACTTCGGGCATTTCCTGCGCTGAAAAGGCAAAACCCACGGCCAGCACCGGACCGCGCGCGCGCAACCCCTCCAGCGTGCGGTCATAAAAGCCGCCACCATAGCCAAGCCTGTAGCCACGCTGGTCAAAGCCGACCAAAGGCACGATCAGCACCTCGGGCGTGACCCAAGCCCCCTCTTGCGGGATCAGCGCCCCGAAATCACCGGACACCGTTGCACAATCCGGTGCCCATTCGCGAAAACGCAAGGGCTGCGCCTTGCCAATGATCACCGGCACCCCGACCGGACCGATATGCGCCGCCATCGCGGGCAGCGGGTCGATCTCTGTGCGCATCGGCATGTAGCCGGCCAAGGTGCGCCCGGAATATGAGGCCAGAAAATCGGCCAATATCTCAGCGGCCTGCCCCTGCCCCGCAGCAAAAGCTGCCTTGCGGGCGGCAAAACCAGCGTTGCGGGCGGCGGTTTTCACAACAACATCCATGTCGCCAGTTTCAGAAAGGCGAAAAAGCCGACCACATCCGTCACGGTTGTCACAAACGGCCCAGAGGCCAGCGCCGGATCAATACCAAACCGTTGCAGCGCCATCGGGATCAATATCCCCCCCGCCGCCGCAGAGATAAGTGTCAGAATCATGGCGATCGCAATCACCAACGACAGCATCGGAACCCCGAACCACGCGCCGGCAATCACCGCCATCAGCAAACCGAAAACCATTCCGTTGATCGCGCCCACGGCCGCTTCGCGCCGGATCACACGAAAAGCGTTTTGCGCGGTCAGGTCGCGGGTTGCCAGGGCACGCACCGCCACCGTCATCGTTTGGGTGCCCGCATTGCCCCCCATCGAGGCAACAATCGGCATCAGCACGGCCAATGCCACCAATTTATTTATGGAGTCGGTGAATTCCGAAATCACAGTCGAGGCCAGAATCGCCGTCAGCAGGTTCACAAGCAACCAGACTGCCCGCCCTTTTGCCGCCTCATAGATCGTGTCGGTCAGACTGGCCTCATCACCAACACCGGCCATGCGCAGCATGTCTTCTTCATGCTCTTCGTCCAGCACATTCATCGCGTCATCAATGGTGACAACCCCGACCAGACGGCCATCCTCATCAACAACAGGACAGGAAATCAGGTGATACTGGTTAAAGATATAGGCGACATCGGCCTCCGGCTCGGTCGCGCCCACGCTGCGAAAGCTTTCTTCGGCAATCTCCTTGAGCGCCACATCGCGCCGTGACGACAGCACCCGCCCAAGGGTCACATAGCCCTTTGGCTTCATCCGCGGATCGACCAGAATAATGTGATAAAACTGATCCGGCAGGGAATCGCTCGATCGCATGAAGTCAATGGCTTGACCGACCTCCCAATGTTCGGGGGCGGCCACCACTTCGCGCTGCATGAGGCGCCCGGCGGAGTAATCCGGATATGAAAGCGCACGTTCAACCGCCACCCGGTCAGCGGCCTCAAGCGTGCCGAGGATGCGGTCCTGATCCTCCTCCTCCATATCCTCGAGGATGTCGACCACGTCATCGGTATCAAGCTCGCGCACCGCCTCGGCCAGAACCGCAGGCGAAAGCGTTTCGATAACCTGCTCGCGAATACCTTCCTCAAGCTCTGACAGGATATCGCCATCGATACCGTTCGGCCAAAGGCGCAACAATTCGCGCCGGTCATTCGGGCTTATCTGTTCCAACAGGTCGGCAATATCCGCCGCATGGAGCGGTTCCAGCAAAGCATCCAGTCGAGGCGCATCACTGGCCTCTACCGCGTCTTGAATGGCCTCTACCCGGCGGGCGTCCAGCACATCTTTGTCCATTTCCATAATATCGTCGGACATATGCCCCCCTCGCCTTGTGGCACGACCTTAAAATATGCCGCATCAAAGAAACAGGGGCGTTCGAAAGATTTCCCGCACGCGTTCGACTGGATTACAAAATCCACCCTGCGGCTCTTGTCAGAATGGACGAGGATCCGTGGCCTGGAACGGTAAGGCCTCCATAATCCTATGGCTACCACGTTGAAATTCTGTAAGAGTTCGGGACCCAGATCACTGTCATTGGATGTAGGTGCAAAGATCTTACCCGCTATCATCTTTTTTATGACAATAGTGTCATTCCCTCTCTTGCGCAGCCTGCCGACAAAGGTTATTAGACCCGCACTGCCCCTATAGCTCAGCTGGTAGAGCATCTGATTTGTAATCAGAGGGTCCGCGGTTCGAGTCCGTGTGGGGGCACCATTTTTTCAGATAACTCATTGGTAATAACCCAGCTCTTAACACTTTTTAGGAGCCGTCGACCATATCGGAGACCAAATCAACTACGTTCAACTTCGCAAAGGGCGGGGTCTTTTACTTCAGCCGCCGTATCCCCAGACCGAAAAGCTGAAAAGAGATTGGTCTGAATGTCGGTCATCGTTGCGTGGCCGCTTGATGCGTCAGAACGGAATATCTGTTGTTCGGACACGTAAACATAAGGTCACGACAGATAGCGATCATAAGTTCAATATTGCGCCCAATCTGCCGGATAGGGACTTTATGGCCGCGGGGCCAAACCAGAAATGGGCAGGCGACATCAGTGGGTAAGCGTCCGGCCTGACCGCCCCTATGCAGCAGTTTTCCACGACAGCGGATCATGGACGCGGTTGATCTTGTAGTCTGGAATGCGCGCGAGCGTATCGGCCAACCATGCCTGCGGATCGATACCGTTCAGTTTTGCAGTTTCGATCAGGGTGTAGGCGATAGTGGCGGCCTTGCCGCCGGTTTGTGATCCGACGAACTGGTCGTTTTTGCGCCCGATTGCTATTGACCTGCATGGCGCGTTCGGCGGTGTTGTTGTCCAACTCGAGGATACCATGGTATGGCCGGAGCCGCGCCATGCGGGTCAGGGCATAGCGGATCGCGCCTGCCAACGGCGATTTTCCAGAGATACTGGAGAG
>NZ_LGHS01000070.1 GCF_001202025.1 Pseudorhodobacter aquimaris | reverse complement strand
TCTTCAGCCTGCCGTTCTCATCCTCGAGCGCCTTCAGCCGTTTGGCTTCGCTAACATCCATACCGCCATACTTGGCTTTCCACTTGTAGACGGTTGCATCGCTGACGCCGTGCTTGCGGCACAGATCGGCGACGGAAACACCGGCCTCATGCTCCTTCAGAATGCCGATGATCTGTTCTTCGGTAAACCTGCTGCGCTTCATCTCTGGTCCTTTCGGTTGGGCCAGAGGCTATCTCAAAATGGATTAGGCGGAGGGGGCAACGTCAGAGCGGATGTGCCATCCGATTCATTTATTCGGATCATCCGCAGGTTGCTCGATATGGGTGATGCTCAGCCGGGCGATGAAAATAGGTCCAATGCGTTGGCCGCTCTTAATTCAGTTTTGAAGAGAGAAGGTTGGGAAGCGTTCTACGATGAGGACGCCTCTGCTCAGTTACGGCACATCAAGACGAACAGTATTGCTCAGATCGTAAATCCACATCGCCCTCTATCACCAGTCGAAGTTGCTCGAAGCAAGCAGCTTTCCGATTATTTGGAACGGTGCTCCGAAGATGAACTGATTGAGGAAGTTCTTTTACCCCTGTTTCGACAGCTCAGTTTCCACCGCATCACCGCGGCGGGTCATAAGGACAAAGCCCTGGAATACGGAAAAGATGTATGGATGAAGTATACCCTCCCTACACTTCATGTTCTGTATTTTGGCATCCAGGTGAAAATGGGGAAGCTGAACTCGGCAGGCGTGAGTAAGTCTGGAAACGCAAATGTCGCAGAAATACATAACCAAGTCAGCATGATGATTGGTCATGAAATATTTGACCCCGAACTGAATCGCAGAGTTTTGGTTGATCATATGTTCATTGTCGCTGGCGGTGAAATCACGAAACAGGCCAGAAACTGGCTGGGCGGTAAGCTCGACGCCGCAAAGCGATCCCAAGTAATGTTTATGGATCGAGATGACATCCTAAATCTGTTTATCACAACAAATTTGCCTCTCCCTGCCGATGCGCTTCCTCAGCGACCAGATGATCCTGACGAAATTCCGTTTTAACCATCTGGAATCATTAAGCAGACCTGAAGATTTCAGCGGGCTCCATGCCTGCTAACCGCGCCTCCAGCCAACTAATATAGCCGTTCAGGTTCTTCGTGGCGGGTCCGCAAAATGGCTTGATGAACTTCTTATAGCGGGCGTGGAGCGAGTTCACATTCTGAATGTGATAGCAGCCCGAGACGACTCGTTTGCCTGGTTTTCTGCCGACCACAAAATGTTCAATGCCGCCTGCCGCTGCCAGATCTTTGTAACCATTGCCGCCGTCCGAACACGGCACGGCATCGCCGGGCACTAAGGGCTTCATTGCGCGCTCTACCGAGATACCCTTGCGGTTCGGCAAGCGCTGGAATAGATAAGCGCCCCCGCGGTCGGCAACGGTGAGAATTGGGAGCTGCCACTTGGACAGACCGCGCATCATCTTCAACCCCTGCGTCGTGAAATCCTCCCAACGCGGACGCGGCGGCAAAGCTACATTCTGCGGATCAGTGAAGTGGTGGACCCACTCGCGCGATCTTTTTTGAGATTCGCGCTGGTAGGTCTCATCTGCCTCAATGATCCTGGAGAAGCTTGTTGATGAGATGCTGCTTCCGATAATCGAGAAGACCAGCATACGCCAGCGCCAGACTGTGTATTTGTTAAGCCCAAGCTGTCTCGCAAGCTTGCGAACCGACTGCGGCGTAGAGGTGCCCAGCATATCCCTCAGCGCGACCATGAACAGGTCTGGGCGATGGATGCGCCCAATAGCGCTTCCAGTCCGCCCAGAGTAGGTCTTCTGGCAGCCCGTGCATCGGTAACGCTGGATCTTAGTCCGTGTCCGGCCCCACTTCTGATGCCGCTTGTCGCCGCATAGCGGACACTTGTGATCTTGGTTTGTCCGCGCTTCGATCTCGGGCATAGCTTCCGTCTTTCGCCGGAGATCAAGGATTTTCGCTTGGGCATCCTCAATCTGGGCCGGGCTCAGGTCGTCGAGGGTGCTGAGAAAACAGCGAAAATTCTAATGTTTCAAGGGCATACTCCGCTGGAAAGGCGAGGTAATATAAACCTTTTCAAATTAAGGCGAAGTAAACCAACACGATTTGCGGACACCCCCTATTTTTAACTCTTCCGGATCCCGATACCCCGACACCTCTGAAATGCGGAACAACCCTGAAACCGCCTTGCCTAAGATTCTCGCGCTCTCTGGCGCGGCCCCGAGGTCGCCATCAAAAGGGGCACGAATCCGGATAATGCAATGCGCATATTACTGGCCGGTTTGGCATCCAATTGCCGAAGTTGCGTCCAGAAGCGCTTCGTCAGGCCACAGTCCGGGCCAAAGGGATCGCCCCTCATGCGCGCAATGACGCAGCGTGCCGCAGGCTGATGACGTTATTGCGCGTCGAGACGGTCAGTACTGAAGCTTTTGTGGCAACGATCGACGCGCAGGACCGTTTCAACCGCTCTGGATCCGTCAGGGCCGATATCGGCCCGACGTCGAAGCGTTACCAATCTGGCGACATCGGTTCTGGCCGAAGCGCGACACTCGGCAACCGCATGATCGAACGGATCTGGCGATCATTCAAATACAAATGCGTTTGCTTGAACCCATTTGTGAGGGGTTCACAGATACGGGCTGTGACCCGCAAATAGCTGATCAACAACAACTCTGAGTGACCAAATTCGACGTACGACCTGTTGCGCCCAAAAGGCAGCCTATGCCAGCAAAAAAGACCCCCTGAGATTCGCGGTCCGAATGAAGCTCTGATCCATTTTAACAAGGCGCGAACTGGTCGAAAATCTGGGAGCGTCACTTTCAGGCCGCTGAGCGCGTATCGTTTCCGCTTATGCTGTAAGATGTATGCATCGCACGACAATAAGAACCTACTGGCCATCTTTTCCGGCGAGGTCGCCAGAAACGGCGCAGGGTCGATATTTTGCGCACACCCGCCGCAAGGGAGTCGAATGTGCAATCGTAAAGTGCTTCAAGACAAGCAGCATCTTGGGCCGTGTGGCAGGCTTTGCCAGTGGTTTCGAAGTAATAAGTTGCGCATCAGCAACGTTCTTTTACTCCACTTTCTTGATGAAAGCCGCTATGCATCGGGTAATAGAATCCAATGACATGGGAAACAGAGCGCATGACCGACCAAACCGCAATGATGGAAGATGATCGCCCCGTAGGTCAGGCTTTGCGCCGTGGCTGGCGCTGCCGCTGCCCGAATTGCGGAAAAGGGGCGATGTTGCAAGGCTATCTGACGGTCCGCCGCAGCTGTCCTTCCTGTCAGGAGGAGCTTTCGCATCACCGTGCAGATGACGGGCCTGCTTATCTGACCATCCTGATCGTCGGGCATCTGCTTGCGCCGCTTATCCTTTGGGCCTTTGTCGCCTATCGTCCCGAACCGTTGGTACTGGCCAGCATTTTCTCGGTGGGCACGGTAGCGCTGTCGCTGTTCTTGCTGCCGCGGATGAAGGGTATGGTCGTTGCGATGCAATGGTCGCGGCGGATGCATGGATTTGCCAATCGTGACTGAGGCTGTGATTGATAAAACCGCACTGCGCCATGCCGCAACTGTCGTGCTGTGGCGCGCGGGTGCGGGGGGCGCGCCAGAGGTGCTTATGGGCCAGCGCGGAGCAAAGGCCGCCTTTATGCCGTCGAAATATGTGTTTCCCGGCGGGGCCGTTGATCCGGCCGATGCCTTTGTAGATCTGGCCAATGGGCTGCCAATGGCCTGTGCGGCGCGCCTGAACCTCGATGCCGATATCCGCCCTGAGATCCTCGCCGCCGCCGCGATCCGCGAGCTTTGGGAGGAAACCGGCCTTGCCCTTGGCGTTCAGGGCAATTGGACCTCTCCGCCTGCTGATGTCGACCATGACTGGGCCGGTTTTGCCGCCCGCGGGTTGATCCCTTCGGCACAAGAGATGCAGTTCATCTTTCGCGCCATCACCCCGCCGGGCCGTCCCCGCCGCTTTGACGCGCGCTTTTTTCTGGTGCCGGCAACACAGGTCGCGGGCGATGTCGATGATTTCTCGGCCGCCTCGGACGAGCTGTCGCATCTGCATTGGATCGCCCTTGCAAAGACCCGTCAGCTTGACCTGCCCTTTATCACCGAAGTGGTCCTTGCCGAGGTCGCAAGCGTTTTGCAAAACGGGCCGAATACGGCGGGTGTTCCGTTCTTCGACAACTCGGGAAACCGGCCGCAATTTCGCAGACTGGCCTAGGCAACCGCCACGATCAGGATGATCGACAGCGCCAACAGCGCCATCCCCGCGATCTCGCGCTTGCTTGGCTTTTCACCAAAGATGAACAGCGAGACGAGGATGGAAAAGATCAGCTCTATCTGCCCGACAGAGCGGACATAGGCCGCATTTTGCAGCGCAAAGGCCGTAAACCAGCCCAGTGATCCCAGCACGCCCGTTACCCCAACGGGCAGGGTCGCGCGCCATGCCCCCAGGGTTTTGCTCACCTCGCCCGCCTCACGCCAGCGCAGCCAAAGCGCCATGGCCACGGTTTGAAACGCCGTCACACAGGCCAGCGCCAGCATCGCGCGAAACAGCGGGTCGGGGTTTGCGATCTCAATCGTCGCCCCACGGTAGCCGATCGCCGACAGCCCGAAAAACGCCCCCGCCAACAGGCCCAAGACCGTTGCGCGGTTCAGGATCTTACCGGCAAGCCAGCCCTCGGGCGGTCGCGAGAGCATCAAAACCCCCGCAAGACCGATCAGAATCGCCAAGACCCCGAAACCAGACACAGTCTCGGCCAGGAACACGGCCGAAAACAATGCGACCTGCACGGTCTCGGTTTTGGTGAAGGCAATGCCCACCGCAAAGCTGCGTTCGGAAAACAGCGCAACGGTACAGAATGTCGCGATAATCTGGGCAATGCCGCCCATAATCGCAAAGGCCCAAAACACCCCGCCAAGGGCAGGTATCTCATAGCCCCGCCAGACCACCAGCACCGCCACACCCAGTGTGGCCAGCGGAACCGCGAATAAAAACCGTGAAAACGTCGCCCCCCCGGTTGAGAGGCCAATCCCCTTCAGCCGCTTTTGCAGCATAAAACGGAGGGTCTGCACAGCGGCAGCGGCGATGGTTGCGATAAGCCAGATTTCCATGGCCCCTCTTGGCACGTGCCATGCGGGCTGTCGAGCGATGAAACGCCCTAGCGCAGGCGCGCGATATCATAGCCGTTCCAGGCCAGCACTTCTGTCGCCGCCCGCATCCGGTCCGGCGCAAGGGGGCCACGGTTCAGGATAAATCCGAACTGCCCCGATGGCGTGCCGATCGCAAGGGTACGGTAGCCAACATCGGCCCAAAGCACCCACCACGGCTCTCCCTGCGGTGGGGTGAAACGCCCCGGACCAGTGGCCCCCATCGGGCCGGAAAACACCGCCTGCACCCCGTTCAAGCACAGCCGCGCCTTAACCGACACCCCCTGTGCCGTTTGTTCAATACTTGCATGGCCAAGCTGACAGGGGGCGGCACCTGGGGTGGCAAACTCCGCGACCTGCGCCCAGTCGCCAATCAGACGCGCATCGTCTAGCACCGCATTGGAATAGATTTGCTTTCCCGGGTCCCGAAACCCTGTGACAGTGGCCCCCACACAGCCCGCCAATAGCATCAAGACGATCAATCTATACAAAGCTCTACCCGCCGCCCATCGTCTTGCAATACCGCATTACAGCCCAAAAGCGGCTTGACCGGCGCGCAGGTCCCTGACCGCGCAAGGCAAACCCCGTCACAATCCGCCGCGCGCCGACATTGCTTGCCCCCATCAGTGGTCGGGATCTGGCATGTCATGAACCCCGACCCCGGTGCCGCAACATAACTTCCCCCCCGATTCAGGCAGGCGAGGTGACTGGCTGACTTCGGGGTGGCGGCCGCCGCAAGAGGCGTCACCTCAACCGCAGGGGCCTGAATCGCCGCCGGGTTAACAACACCTTCGCTGCCTCGGTCGGGCAGGCATCCCGCCAGACCGACCGCCATGACCAGCAAAAACCCACCCCAAAACAGCCGCGTACCCATATCAGTAGGGCTGAGGGAAAGCACGGCGGGTTTCGGCGATTTCCTGCATGACCTCTTGCGAAAGGGTAAGATCAACCGCCCCGATATTGGTCTTCAACTGCTCCAGACTAGAGGCGCCGATGATCGGAATAACCGGATAGGGCCGGTTGCGCACAAAGGAGATCGCCATCTGGTTCGGGTCCAGCCCGTGACGGGCGGCGATGCCCAGATAGGCGGCGACGGCCTCAAACACCTGCGGTGTAATGCGCCCGCCCAGATCCGGCGAGCAGGCGCGGCGGGTACCATCAGGGATCACATCGCCCGCATATTTTCCTGACAAAAGCCCTGCTGCCAGCGGCGAGTAGGCCAGAAGCGGCATGTTCTCCATCGCGGCAAACTCTGCCCAATCGCTGTCAAACTGACGGCACAGCAAGGAGTATTCGTTTTGCACTGTTGCCATCCGTGGCAAGCCCAGGGATTGCGCCAGACGCAGCCAGTTTGCCGCACCCCAAACCGTTTCATTGGACAGGCCGATCGCGCGGATTTTGCCCTCGGCCACCAGCTTGTCGGCAACCTGCAACAGTTCGGTCATATCCGCAAAGACCTCGGTGGCGGGGGTCGTGCTGGGGGCATAGCCCCAGATCTTGCGAAAATGGTAGGATCCCCGATTGGGCCAATGCAGCTGGAACAAATCGATATAATCGGTCTGCAACCGCTTCAATGAGGCCTCGACCCCCGCGCGCAGGCTGGCCCCCGTGATCGGCGCGCCGTCGCGCACATGGGGATGCCCCTCGCCCGTGACTTTGGTGGCAAGCACCACTTTGTCGCGCCCGCCATTTTCGGCAAACCAGTTGCCGATGATGGACTCGGTACCGCCAATGGTCTCGGCGCTGACCGGGTTGGTGGGGTACATCTCGGCGGTGTCCCAGAAGTTCACGCCATGTTCCAGCGCCAGTGCGATCTGACCGTGGCCCTCACGCTCGGTGTTCTGGGTGCCCCATGTCATGGTGCCAAGGCAATATTCTGAAACGGAAAGTCCCGTCGAACCAAGGGGGATTTGTTTCATGCGTGTGCCTTTCCAAGTACTGTTTTGAGGCACAAGGTTGCATCATTCCCACGTGGGTGCAAGCAAGACCAAACCCTTACGTGCGGCGGATCAAATCTGCGAGATCCAGCATCCGGTTGGAAAAGCCCCATTCGTTGTCATACCAGCCGAAAACCCGCAGCATCCCGCCCGACGTGACCCGTGTCTCGGCACAGGCCATGATGATGCTTTCACGTCGTGCCCTCAGATCGGTGGACACCAACGCGCGGTCGGTCGCCCCGATCACACCCCCCTTGGCGCGAAACGCCGCATTCACCGCATCAGCCCTTGCGGGGCGTTCGGTCATCACCGCCAGATCCACCGCCGAGACGCTGATCACAGGCACCCGAACCGCTGAGCCCTTGATCCGGCCCGCAAGTTCGGGCAGCACATGATCAAGCAATCGCTGCGCCGATGTCGTGGTCGGGACCATGGACACAGCCGCAGCACGGCTGCGCACGAAATCACCGCCGGGGGCATCAACCGTGGGCTGGCTGCCGGTATAGCAATGGATCGTGGTCATAGATCCGGTCACCACCCCCCATTCCGCCGCGATCAATGCCACAAGCGGTGCCAGCGCATTGGTGGTACAAGAGGCGTTGGACAGGATACGGTGCGCGCGCAGGTCCAACCCGGCCTCATTGGCGCCCAGAACCACGGTATAATCCGCCGCCGCCGAAGGACCAGAGACCAGCACCCGCGCCGCCCCCCCCCGCAGGCCACGTGCCGCCATCTCACGCCCGTCTGCGCGGCCCGTACACTCCATCACCAGATCGACCCCGCGCAGATCCAGACGGGAAATATCGGTTTCCCGGTGCAAGGGGATGCGGTAGCCGTCAATCGTCAGCGCGCCATCCTCTAATGCGACTGCGCCGCGCCACGGGCCGAAAACGCTGTCAAACTCAAACAGATAGGCACACATATCGGCAGCAGCAATATCGTTGATCCCGACGATCTCCAGCCCCGGCCAGCGCTGTGGGGATTGCAGAAACGCGCGCAGGACCGACCGCCCGATCCGCCCGAAACCATTGATGAATATCTGCATGATCCGCCCCCAAACAGTCCAGAAACCCCGGTATGATCCGGCCGATTTTACCCCGAACAGGCATTTCACCGCGGATCAAGTCAAGCAGAAACCACGGTCAGCGGCTTAATTACTCGGCCAAACTCTGCATGCGTGCATGATGGATCGCCGCCACGGCACAAGAGGCCAGCCGCGCCATTGAACTGTCAGAGCGGGAATTCAGGATCACAGGCACCCGCGCGCCCATCACCAGACCCGCCGCCTCTGCATGGCTGATATAGGCAAGCTGTTTGGCCAGCATATTGCCCGCATCGATCCCCGGAACCACCAGAACCTCGGCGCGGCCCGCCACCTCTGAGGTGATACCCTTGGTCCGGGCCGCCGCCATGGACACCGCATTATCCATCGCAAGCGGGCCATCGACAAAACCGCCCGTGATCTGCCCGCGCTCGGCCATCTTGGACAAAAGGGCTGCGTCAATCGACGAGGGAATCGCGGGGTTCACCGTTTCCGTGGCCGAAAGTACCCCCACACGCGGATGCGCAATGCCGATGGAAATCGCCAAATCGATCGCATTTTGCACGATGTCAACCTTGGTCGCCAGATCCGGTGCGATATTGATCGCGGCATCCGTCACCAGCAACGGATAATCCACCCCCGGCACATCCATCACGAAAATATGTGTCAGCCTGCGACCGATCCGCAGGCCTGTGTCGCGGGCAACCATGGGGCGCAGCATATCATCGGTATGGATATGACCCTTCATCACGGCGTCGGCGCGCCGATCATGCACCAAGGCCACGGCACGACTTGCCGCGGCTTGATGGGTCGGCATATCGATCACCTCAATCCCCGCCAGATCCACCCCAAGGTCCACCGCCGCCTTGGCGATCTTGCCCGCATGGCCCACAAGGATCGGCGTGATGATGGTATGCTTCATCGCCAGAATCGCCCCGCCAAGTGCCGCAGGGTTTTCGGGACAGATCACCGCCGTGCGCAGGGCTGGCAAAGGCTCTGCCAAGGTCAGAAGCGCCTCGAAATGACGATGACGGCGCACCGTCAACCCCGGCAGCTTGGAGCCATCCAGCCGGATATGCCGAACAGGCGCCTGCACCCGGACTACGCCGGTCAAGATCAGGGCCTTGTCGATCTCGCGCTGAACCTGTGCGTTCAAGGTCACCACACCATTGTCCAAGGCCACAACCGTGACGGTTGTCACCAGCTCATCCCCCGCTTGGGCACGGGTATGAAAGGTATATTCCTGCGATAGCGTAACAATGCCCGGCCCCGGCAGTTGCGTGCCCAAAAGCGCTGCCACCAAGGATGCAGCAAAGGCCGTAGGCACCAGCGCCTCGGCCTGCCCGTCACCGTCACCATCAAGCCCCGGCAGGTTCATCGGGTTATGGTTTCCCGTCGCCGCCGCAAAGATATATAGGTCATCGGTCGTGCAAAGCCGCGTCGCACTTGCGGTATCACCGATCTTCAGCGCCTCGAACAGGCGGTTCTCAAGGATCATATGCAGCTCCTTTGCTTTGCGCCCTTGTCACCGCCGTCGTCGGCCAGGGCAAGCCCGCTCAGGCTGTTTTTGCCGGAAACCCTACGGCCTCCAACGCATTTATGATGGCCTGAACCGGCTCGGTACTGACGACTTCCGCGCGCCTGCGGTCCATATCGACGACAACGCTGGCATCCGGGTCCAGCTTCAGGATTGCTGCCTCAACAGCCGATTTGCAGTGGCCGCAGCTCATATCCGGGATGGAAAGAGTTACCATGGAATGCTCCTGTAGTTTACGGTGGCATTTGGAGGTTTCCACCGGTGGAAGGTCAAGCGAAAAGTTTTTTCAGGACAGTCATTGACCTTCCAGTAACAGGAACCCCTATATTGCACCCATAGGAATGGAGGCGATATGGCAGGATTCACCTTTGATGTGCAGGGCATGACCTGCGGCGCCTGTGTCGGGCGGGTTGAGCGGGTCTTGTCCCGCGTTGAGGGTGCGGGCAAGGCCGAGGCCAACCTTGCGCGCAACACCGCCACCGTGGCGGGCGGCGATGCGACAGAACTGGCAACCGCGCTGGACGCTGCTGGCTTTGCCGCGCGCGAAGATCGGCTGACCTTGGCGGTCGAGGGGATGACCTGCGCCTCTTGTGTGGGACGGGTAGAACGCGCTTTGGCGGCTTTGCCCGGCGTGCTGGAAGCAAGAGTCAATTTGGCCACCGAAAGCGCCGATGTTCGATTTCTGGCGGGTGCGCTGTCAGTCGACACCCTGAGTTCCACGGTTGCCGATCTAGGATATGTTGCAAAAAGCCAAAAATCTTCGGTGACATCCGAAGAAAAGACCGACGAGATTGCGGCTCTTAGGCGGCAATTACTGCTGGCGCTGATCTTGGCTTTACCGGTCTTTGTGCTGGAGATGGGCGGGCATATATTCCCGCCATTTCACCATTTCATCGCACACAGCATCGGCACCCAGACCAGCTGGCTGATCCAGTTCGTGCTGACCTCTTTGGTGCTTGTCGGGCCAGGGCGCGTCTTTTACCGGCGGGGCTGGGCATCGCTGCGCCACGCGGCACCGGATATGAACGCGCTGGTAATGATCGGCACGGCGGCGGCTTATGCCTTTTCGGTCGTGGCAACTTTTGCACCCTTCCTGTTGCCCAGCACGGCACGCGCAGTTTATTTTGAGGCGGCAGCCGTAATTGTCGCGCTTATCCTTCTGGGTCGCTGGATGGAGGCGCGCGCCAAGGGTCGCACCGGGGCTGCGATTGCACGACTGATGGGCCTTGCCCCCAAAACCGCGCGGGTGGAACGGGGCGGCGAGGTGGTGGATCTGTCGTTAGAGGATGTCGTGGTCGGTGACACGCTGCATCTGCGTCCCGGTGAGAAACTGGCTGTGGACGGTGAGGTTCTGGAGGGTCAAACCTATATCGATGAAAGCATGTTGACGGGCGAACCCGCCGCCGTCGCCAAAGGGCCGGGCGATATGGTGACCGGCGGCACGGTCAATGGCACCGGCGCGCTAAGGTACCGCGCCTTGCGCGTTGGGGCCGATACGATGCTGTCGCAAATCATCCGTATGGTCGGCGAGGCACAGGGCGCAAGGCTGCCGGTGCAGGATCTGGTCAACAAGATTACCGGATGGTTTGTGCCTGCTGTGCTGATGGCGGCGGTGGTGACGGTGCTTGTCTGGCTGATACTTGGACCTTCGCCCGCGCTGACGCATGCGTTGGTGGCGGGGGTCGCGGTACTGATCATCGCCTGCCCCTGTGCGATGGGGCTGGCGGTGCCGGTCTCGATCATGGTCGGCACCGGTCGTGCCGCTGAACTGGGGGTCTTGTTCCGGCGCGGCGACGCCTTGCAAGGGCTGCAATCGGTCGGCACGCTGGCCTTTGACAAGACCGGCACGTTGACGGCCGGCCGTCCCGAGCTGACGGATATGATCCTTGCGGACGGATTTGAGGCCGGTGACGTACTGGCCTCTGTCGCCGCAGTAGAAGGCAAATCCGAGCATCCCATCGCCCAGGCGATCCTGCGCGCCGCCGATGCGCGGGGGCTAGAGGTGCCAGCTGCGGTCGATTTCACCTCTCATACCGGGTACGGGATTGACGCGCAGGTGGACGGGCAACGCGTGCTTGTAGGCTCTGCGCGGTTTCTGAAGCGTGAGGGCGTGGAGATTGGCGATCTGGAAACAACCGGTGCAACGCTGGCCAATAGCGGCAAGACGCCGATCTTTGCGGCCATTGATGGCAAGGCCGCCGCTGTAATTGGGGTGGCCGATCCCATCAAGCCCGGCACGGTAGAGGCCATAGAGGCCTTGCGCGCCATGGACCTGCGGCTGGTGATGATCAGCGGCGACAATGAAGCCACGGCCAAGGTGATCGCGGGCGAGTTGGGCATCACGGAGGTGGTCGCCGAGGTGCTGCCCGATGGCAAGGTCGCCGCACTGGATCATTTGCGCCGCGACGGGGACAAGCTTGCCTTTGTCGGCGACGGGATCAATGACGCGCCCGCCCTTGCGGCGGCGCATGTGGGCATTGCGATTGGCACCGGCACCGATGTCGCCATCGAGGCCGCCGATGTTGTACTGATGTCTGGCGATTTGCGCGGCGTCGTGGCGGCCTTGACTGTCAGCCGCGCCACCATGCGCAATATCAAGCAAAACCTGTTCTGGGCCTTTGGTTATAATGCAGCGCTTGTTCCGGTGGCGGCAGGTGTCTTGTACCCGCTTTGGGGGGTGCAACTGTCGCCCATGCTGGCGGCGGGGGCGATGGCGATGTCATCGGTTTTCGTCCTGACCAACGCGCTGCGGCTGCGCTGGGTTGCGGGGGAGCGAGCATGAACATCAAAGAAGCGGGCGCACGCGCAGGGCTGCCCCCCAAAACCATCCGCTATTATGAAGAGGTCGGCCTGATCCGCCCCTTGCGTGATACCAACGGCTACCGCGTATTCCGGGAAACCGATGTGCATAAGCTGGGCTTTCTGGGCCGCGCCCGCGCCTTGGGATTTACGCTGGAAGATTGCCGCGTGCTGCTGTCGCTCTATGAGGACAAATCCCGCGCCAGCGCCGATGTAAAGGATATCGCCCAACGTCATCTTGACCAAATCAGCGCCAAGATATCGGCGCTGCAAGATATGCAGGCCACGCTGTCGCATCTGGTGGCCTGTTGCGCGGGCGACGACCGGCCCGATTGCCCGATACTGACGGGGCTGGCCGCGCCGGAATAGCTTACAGTTTGGCGGCGGTATAAATCGGGGTCAGATCTCCGCCCCACGCGCCATTATAAAGCGCAAGATAACGGTCCGCCTGCGTGGTGCCGGTTTTAAGGCTGTCGACCAAGGGCGCCAGATAGGCCTCTTCGCCCTGCCCGCGCGCGATAAGCCCTGCATGGGACAACCCCACAGCCGCCTGCGCCAGATCGGCCATCTTTACGCCAGAAACCTCGGCATCCAGCCCCGAAACCGAGGCCCCCACACGCAAGCCCTCGCGGGTCTCGGCATCAAAGCCCTTGACCAGATCCCATGCCGCATCAAGCGCCGCACCATCATACATCAGCCCCACCCAAAAGGCAGGCAGCGCCAGCGCATAGTCACGGCTGCCCATATCGGCCCCGCGCATCTCCATGTATTTTTTCACCCGCGCCTCGGGGAAAACGGTCGTCATATGGTCCGCCCAATCCGAAAGCGTCGGCAATTCGCCCGGCAAGGCCGGAAGCTGCCCCTTGAGGAAGTCGCGGAACGACTGGCCCAAAGCGTCGAGATACTTGCCATCACGGTAGACAAAATACATCGGCGCATCCAGCACCCAATCGACATAGGCCTGAAAGCCCATGCCATCCTCGAACACAAATGGCAGCATGCCAGTGCGGCTTTCATCCAGCGAACGCCAGATCCGGCTACGCCATGAACGATGCCCGTTGGGCTTGCCCTCAAAAAAGGGGGAGGAGGCAAAAAGCGCCGTCGCCACCGGCTGTAACGCCAAGGCAACACGCAGTTTTTTGACCATATCCGCCTCGGACGCGAAGTCGAGGTTCACCTGCACCGTTGACGTGCGGTACATCATCTGCGTGCCATGGGTGCCGACACGGCCCATGTAATCGGTCATCAAACGGTAGCGGCCTTTTGGCATCCGGTCCATCTGGTCATGCGTCCATTCTGGCGCTGCACCCATACCCAAAAAGCCCACGCCCATTGGTCCTGCAACCTGCGCCACCTCGGCCAGATGATTGTCCATCTCGGCCGCAGTCTGGCCGATGTTTTCCAGCGGCGCACCCGAAAGCTCAAACTGGCCGCCGGGTTCAAGGCTGATATTCGCGCCATTGCGTTCCAACCCGATCAGCTGGCCTTGTTCCTCAACCGCCGCCCAACCAAATCCGTCGCGCAGCCCCGCCAGCATGGCCCGCACCGAACGCGGCCCGTCATATGGCAAGGGCGCATGGCTATCCGTCAGAAAGCCGAATTTCTCATGTTCGGTGCCGATACGCCACTGGTCGGCAGGCTTGGCGCCGCTTTCCATATAGGCCGCAAGCTGGTCGAAACCTTCAATGGGGCCACCACCGGATTGAGGAATAGACATTGGTGTAGGCTCCGCTCTGGTTACAGGTATCGCGCATAGCCCTGTCGTTTTGCGCGGCTCAAGTCAAGACCGCACGCACAGGATGCTTCCAGATCACGCGACTGTCAGTGGCCAAAGTGATCGCCTGCCCGCGGCCCGCAGCCTGCGGCGCAAGGGCGGCCACCAACGCACCGCTATCCATGCCCGGCAGGCCTGCAAAGGCGTCAAACAGCCGTTCCGCGCCTGACGCCTCAACCGGGATCAACAGGGTTTGGCTGTCTTGCTGGCGCAACCGCCACATGCGGCGGCCCTGCTGCGTCAAAAGCCGGATTTCAACCAGCTCGCGCAGCGCCACGGCACCGCCGAATGTCGGGCCGAAATAGCTGATCTGACCTTCCTCAAGCTCCACCACCCCCGGCGCATCCCCGCTTTGGGCAAAGCGCATACGACGGTAAGCCAAAAGACCAAAGCCAAGCCCCAGCACCGCAAAAACCCCGCCAAGCGGCAAAAGCAGGAACCCGCCCAATAGCATAAGCCACAGCCCAAAGGCCGTTACCCCCGCAGCCGCAGCCACTTCACGCCAGCGACACAAGGCCTGGCGGGCATCGGGGCGGATAAAGCTCAACCCCAATCCCCCAGATGGGCCTGCCACAGTGTCAGCGCCGAGACAACGGCCGTATCGGCACGCAGGATACGGGGGCCGAGGCTCGCCTGAACCACCTGCGGCATTGCCGAAAGCTGGGCTTGCTCGGCCTCGGCAAAGCCGCCCTCGGGCCCGATCAGCACCGCCCATGGACCGGGGGTACCGCCTTTGGGCAGAGCCTCGGCCACACCGGCGAGATGCTCATTGCACCACAGGATTTTACGATCCTCGGGCCAGTCCGCCAGCAGTCTGGCAAGGGGGGTGACATCATCGACCTGTGGCACAAATGTACCGCCGCATTGCTCCGCGGCCTCGATCACATGGGCGCGCAGCTTGTCGATGCGGATGCGGTCGGCATTGGTGAAACGGGTCTGCACCGGCAATATCCGCGCAGCCCCCAGTTCGGTCGCTTTTTCCACGATGAAATCGGTGCGCGCCTTTTTGATCGGCGCAAACAGCAGCCACAGATCGGGCGGCATCTGCAAGGGGGCCGTCTGATTGGTACAGACCAGCAGGCCCTTACGCTTGCCCGCCTCCAGCACCTCGGCGCGCCATTCGCCTGCCTCACCGTTGAACAGCAAAACCGCCGCCCCTTTGGTAAGCCGCATCACCGCGAATAAATAATTCGCCTGCCCCTCAGAGAGCGCAATGACTTGCCCCTCCCCAAGCGGCTGATCTACATAGAGTCTGATTTTTGCATCTGCCATAGGGGGCAATCTATGACCACGCCGCGCCAAATGCCAGAGGGTGAAACCGTTGCCGATGCACCCGCCGGAAATTGGGTGGACCGTTTCGCCCCCCCCGCCACGCGCCCCTTTTTGCGGCTGAGCCGGGCCGACCGGCCCATCGGCACATGGTTGCTGTTGATCCCCTGTTTCTGGGGGCTTGCCTTGGCGGCGGTCAGCCATGCGGGCTTTGGGCTGTGGGATCTGTGGATTGCGGTTGGCTGTACGCTGGGGGCGTTCTTGATGCGCGGGGCGGGTTGTACATGGAATGACATCACCGACCGAGAGATTGACGCATCCGTGGCCCGCACCAAAAGCAGGCCGATCCCTTCAGGGCAGGTCAGCGTGAAACAGGCCGTGGGCTGGATGGCGGTGCAGGCGCTGGTGGCGGCGGTGATCCTGTTCACCTTCAACGCCGTGGCGATCTGGCTTGGCGTGGCTTCACTGGCCTTGGTGGCGATCTATCCCTTTGCCAAACGCTTTACTTGGTGGCCACAGATATTTTTGGGGCTTGCCTTCAACTGGGGGGCCTTGGTGGCCTGGGCCGCCCATACCGGCAGCCTTGCCACGGCACCTGTGTTTTTGTGGCTGTCAGGGATTGCCTGGACGCTGTTTTACGACACGATCTATGCCCATCAGGACAAAGAGGATGACGCGCTGATCGGGGTGAAATCCACCGCACGGCTTTTTGGCGATGAGAACAGCAAGGCATGGCTGCGCGGGTTCCTGATTGCGGCGGTTTTGCTGATGGCTGCGGCGGTACTGATCGCCGGGATTGCAGGCCTGCCCAAGCTGGTTCTGGCATTGGCGGGGGTTGCGGGGTTCGGCGCACATATGGCGCGGCAACTGGCGCGACTGGATACCACGGACACTGCAAAATGCCTGATCCTGTTCCGGTCCAACCGCAACGCGGGGTTGATCCCTGCGCTGTTTCTCGCCGGTGCTGCATTGGTTTGATTGAACCTTTCGCGCTAAGCGCCTAAGGAGACATAGACATTTCTGACAGTGGCCCTATGCAGCTTAGACGAACAACACTGACGATTGGCGCGATCTGTGTCGCCGGCACGCTTGCCTCGCTTACGGCGTGGTGGTCTGCGGTGGCCATCGAAAAACGGTCGGCCCAGGCGGTTTCCACGCGCTTGCTGCGTGAAGGGGTCACTTGGGCCAGCGTCGAAAGCGACGGGTTGCAGGTGCATCTGATCGGCACCGCCCCCAATGAGGCGGCGCGGTTTCGCGCGGTCAATCTGGCAGGCAGTGTGGTGCAATCCTCGCGCATCCGCGACCAGCTGGAGGTCATGGCCGTCCGTGCCATCGAGGCGCCGCGCTTTTCGCTGGAAATCCTGCGCAATGATGACGGGATTTCCCTGATCGGCCTTGTGCCGGGCAAAGAGGTGGATGAAGCGCTGATCAAGGATATCACCGATCTGGCCAAAGATGCGCCGGTCTCGGACATGCTGGAAAGCGCGGATTATACCCCGCCTGAGGGATGGGAGGCTGCGCTGAAATTCGGCCTTGCAGCCCTGAAAATCCTGCCACGGTCCAAGATCTCGATCTCTGCCGAAAGGGTGGAGATTACCGCGATTTCCGAAAGCGCCGACGCCAAGCATAAACTGGAAAGCGATCTGGCGCGGATCGCCCCTGATGGGCTTGCCATAGATATCGATATTTCTGCGCCGCGCCCAGTGCTGACGCCCTTTACCCTGCGCTTTGTCATGGATGAGGCGGGCGCCCGTTTCGACGCCTGCTCCGCCGATACCGAACGCGCCCGTAGCCGGATTCTTGCCGCAGGCACCAACGCCGGTATCGAAGGGCAGAGCGATTGCACCATCGGGCTTGGCGTGCCCACCCCGCGTTGGGCTGATGCCGCGATTGCGGGCATCAAGGCGGTGGAAACACTTGGCGGCGGCACCATCACCTTTTCGGATGCGGATGTCACGCTGATCGGATCGGTTGAAACCTCGCAATCCGATTTCGACCGTACGGCGGGCGACTTGCAGGCGCAGTTGCCACCCGTCTTCTCGCTTCAGGCCAGCTTGCCGCCCAAACCCTCCGATCATACAAGCGGCCCTTCGCAATTCACTGCCCTGCTGTCCGAAGAAGGTCAGGTGCAACTGCGCGGCCGTTTGACGGATGAGCTGCTGCGCACCGCCGCCGATAGCTTTGCCAAATCGCAATTTGGCGCAAGCCGGGTCTATAGCGCGACACGGCTGGATGAGGAATTGCCCGACGGCTGGCCCGTGCGGGTGCTGGCGGGACTCGAATCGCTGGCCGTTTTGCATCACGGATCGCTTTTGGTGCAGGCCGACAAGGTGGAAATCACCGGGGTGACCGGCAAGCCCGAAGGCCGTGCGCGGATCTCTCAGATTCTGTCGGACAAGCTGGGTCAGGGTCAGACCTTTGGCATCAATGTGACCTATGACGAACAATATGACCCGCTGGCCGCCCTGCCTACCCCAGAGGAATGCGCCGCAGATCTGAATGCAGTAATGGCGCGCGAAAAGATCAGCTTTGCCCCCGGATCGGCCGAAATCGAAGGCCCTGCCTCTGGCATCGTCGAATCCCTGGCCGAGATCCTTGCAGGCTGCCCGCCACTAGAGATGGAAATCTCTGGCCATACCGACAGTCAGGGCTCTGAAGGCGGGAACCGTGCGCTGAGCCAGGCCCGCGCCGAAGCCGTGCTCACAGCCTTGCAAGGGCGACGGCTCAATGTCGCGGGCTTTGTCGCCAAGGGCTATGGCGAGGACAACCCGATTGCCGATAACGCCACCGAGGACGGCCGCGAAGCCAACCGCCGGATCGAATTCAAACTGCTGAGCGAGCCAGAGCCGGTCGCACCCCCCTCCCCCGTGGCGCTGGCCGAAGCGGCCTTGGCCGAACAGACCGAAGACGCTGTTGAGGAAACCTATGTCGAGGAAGACGACCTTGGCAGCGGTGATGGCGAAATGGTCGACCCCGACGCCGAGTTCACCTTTGAACCCACCGACGAGCAATGGCCCCGCCCCAAGCCCAAACCCTGACGTAACGGTCGCGCTTGCCCCAAGCCCGGCCCGGAGATAAAAGTAGCAGAATGGACCGTACCGTATTCATTATCGCCACCACCGTCATCCTCTTCGTGGCATTCATGCTGGGGTGGCTAACGCATTGGATACTCCACCGCTTTACCCGTGTGGCCGGGGGCGATGTGAACGAGGTGGACGGGCTTGCGCAATCCCTGCACGAGGCCGAGGAGATGCGCGATCAGGCGATCTTGTATCTTGAACAGCGCGAGGCAGAGCTGACCAACCAGATCAGCCAGACCGAGGCAGAGCTGCGCGCCGCGATGGAAGGGCTGCGCGAAGCACGCCATGAAGCCGAAGAAATGCGCGCCTATATCGAACGGATGCACAGCACAGCCGAATGACCTCAGGGCGCGCTACAGCCGTGGATTTCCACCGCGCGGTGCTTGCCCAGAACCGTCAGCACAATCGCATCCCGCTGTAGGCTGAACACCCCGCCCGAAGGTCCGACCATATCAACCTCGGCATGGAGGTCATCGCCCTTGCGCGTCACATCGGCAGGCGAGACCCAGACACCGGCCTGACCCGGCTCCACCACCACCGCCTCTTCGCCGCCCAAAGATGGCATGACCACATTCACCGCCAGCCGCAGCCCGTCTTTTTGCGGGGTGATGGCGCAGGTCGTCCGACGTACACCAGCTTCTTTTGCGGTAGAGGGCCGCTGACGCAGGGCCCGGGTGATCACCTCATCGCGTACAGCGGACCGGGGCAACTGTGCGGCCACGTTAAAGGCCGCAGGCACACAGATATCGGAACACACGCCCAAATCGACCGAGGCCTTCAACGCCATCGGCAAATTCGGGTCTTGCGGCACCACCTCGACAGGCAGGACCAACTCCCGGCTGTAGCCAAAGGTCTGCATCCCGCCCACCGCAATCACCGAAGGGCGCGGCCAGTGAAAGCGCACCGATTTCACATTCTGCGATCCCGACCAGTCAAAATGCGGCGGAATCCCTGCATCCCCCGGCGCGCGCCAATAGGTTTTCCACCCGTCTTGCAGCGTCATCTGAAAGGCAGCCATCTGGTTGCCGTTCTCCATCTGCCAACCGGTTCGCAAACCGGCTGTCAGGATCTGCGGCTGCGCCTGTGCAGAATGGGCCAGTAGGCCAGCGGCAAGGCCGAGCGCAAGGAAAGCATGTTTCATATTCATGGGCCATAGATATCCATTTCGCAGCGATGTTTACAATCACATAGACGTCAGTTTGCCGCCAGTCCGTGCGTGATTGCGCCACCCCGCGCAAAAAGACTTGAGGATTCGCGCCTCCGACCCCATCTTCTAATTATGGAAAAGAATGAACCAATGGATCTGACAGGAAAATTGCTTATTGCCATGCCCGGCATGGAGGACCCCCGCTTTGAAGGTGCGGTGATCCTGATGTGCGCGCATTCGCGTGAGGGATCGATGGGCTTGATCATCAACAAGCCCGTGGCGGAGTTGACCTTTCCCGAGTTGCTCGAACAATTGGGCATCCCGCATCTGCCCGAAGGACGCGGAATCTCGGTGCATTTCGGCGGGCCGGTTGAGCGGGGTCGCGGCTTTGTGCTGCATTCGCCGGAATATCACACAGAAGACGGCACGATGGATATTTCCGGCCGTTTTGGCATGACTGCCACCCAGGATGTATTGCGCGCACTTGGCCGGGGCGAAGGACCAAATGACGCGCTTTTGGCCCTTGGCTATGCCGGTTGGGGGCCGGACCAGCTGGAAGCGGAAATCCTGCGGAATGACTGGCTAACATCGGAGGCAGCCGAGGGGTTGGTCTTTTCAGAAAATGATGCGACCAAATGGGCCGAATCCCTTCGCCATTTGGGGGTAGAGCCTCTGGCCCTTTCCGCCACCTCCGGCCGCGCCTAGCCCAGCGTGACGCGGGCGGGGGACAACCCGTCGATTTCTATCGCACAGGTCTGGCCGGGCTTGATCGGGCCGACCCCTGCGGGGGTGCCGGTCATGATCAAATCCCCCGGCGCAAGCGCAACCAAGGTTGAAAGATGCGCAATGACCCACTCAACGGGCCAGATCATTTCGGCAAGATCGGCATCCTGACGCAGATCATCATCCACCAAGCACCGGATGCGCCCCTTTGGTACCGCCCCATCGACCGCACGGTGCAGCGCGCCCACGACGGCCGAATTGTCAAACCCTTTGGCCATATCCCATGGGCGTCGCGCCGCCTTGGCCACCGCCTGCATATCGCGGCGCGTCAGATCATTCCCCGCTGCATAGCCCCAGACATGCCCAAGCGCATCTTCGACCGCGATATTCGCGCCACCGGTGCCAATGGCGACGACCAGCTCTGCCTCATGGTGAAGCTCGTCGGTCTGCGTCGGAAACGCGACCCGTGCACCATCATCCACAACGGCATCCGCAGGTTTGGTGAAAAAGAAAGGAGGCTCGGCATCGGGATCATGGCCCATCTCGCGCGCATGTTCGCCGTAGTTGCGGCCCACACAAAAAATTCGCCGAACCGGAAAACGAGCGGTTCCGCCAGAAACCGCAATACTGGCTTGTTCAGGGGCCGGAATGACAAAAACGGGACGGGGCATGGCAGCTTCCTTCAAAGAGATCAGGGGCCAAAGTTCATCAAACCGGAGCGCAGCGCAAGCACTGCCTGATCACAGGGGCCAAAAATCCAGAACCGATCAAGGGCCGATGGTAAAGCACTGAACTGCGCGGGCCTGCAAGCGCCGACAGGCGAGATCCGCCTGATCACGGCTTAGCCCCATGAAATTCGCATCATAGCCGCCGCGCCGCTCGATCACTTTGCGCAGCCCGTCGCGCAAGGCCACGGATTCGGACAACGCGGTCTTCATCAGCACACGTTCCGCGCTCGACCGTGAGGGAAAGCGGCCAAGGTTCACGCCCCAATGGCGCCCACCCGAGGTCGACACCCTCGTGACCACCACCGGCGGCGCTTGGGGGGCCGCTTTGGCAGGCTCGGCACTGGCGACCAGCAGTTTGGCAGGCCGTCTGCGCGGGGATGAATCGATGTCCGCTTCCGGGGTGACCAGCGCCATCGAAGTCTCGGTGATTGCTGTTGGTGCGGGTGCCGGATCAAGCGCGACCTCTATATCCTCGCTTGGCGCGTCACTTGTTTCCGGGCGTGGCTCGGGACGGGCCAATGCAATGGCCGCCTCAATCGCTGCGGGCGGCACGCTGGGCGGCAGCGGGGCTGCCACCTCTGCCAAGAGGCCTGCAATGTCATCCTGCATCGCCAGCACAGCCTCTGCTGTGGCGACAACCCGTTCTTCGCTGACCGGACGTGACCGCGGGCGCGGAGAGGTCTTGAGCACCGTCACAAGCCGGATGGTCTTGCCCGCACTGCGCCCGTCGCCATTGCCTTGCGTTGCGGCAACGGCCGCGCTCAGGTCAGCAGCTGCCGGTTTGCGCAGGGCCACATTGTTTTTGGCATTGCCAAAGCCCAGATCAAGCAGTTTTGCCATTTTTGCATTGCGGTCAGCGGTGGATTTACCGCCGAATATCGTCGCGATGATGCGTTTGTTGCCCCGCTCGGCCGAGGCGGTCAGGTTGAAACCCGCAGCCGAGGTATAGCCGGTCTTGATCCCATCCGCGCCTTTGTAATCATTCAGAAACCTGCGGTTGGTGTTGCGCACGGTCGTCATGCCCGCATCGGTCTGCAACCGTGAGAAAATGTTATAATACTCTGGAAAATCATAAAACAACCGCCGGCCCAGCAATGTCATGTCACGCGCGGTCGACAAATGCCCCGAGGCCGTAAGCCCGTTGGCGTTCTTGAAGGTCGAATTGCGCATCCCAAGTGCCTTGGCCGTCCGGTCCATTCGTGCGGCAAAACCCGCCTCGGATCCGCCCAGATGATCCCCGATCGCCGAGGCCGCATCATTGGCGGATTTCACCGCAGCCGCCCGGATCAAATAACGCAAGGCGATTCGTTGCCCCGCCCTCAGCCCCAGCTTGGAGGGCGGTTTGGACGCTGCATTCTTGGACACGGTGATCTTTGTATCCAAGGAGATCTCACCCCGACGCACAGCATCAAAAGCGATATAAAGCGTAAGCATTTTGGTCAAAGAAGCCGGATGCAACCGGGCATCGGCGTTCTGATCATAAAGCACTTCACCGCTGCGCGCGTCAATCACCACCGCCGCATAGGGAGCCGCCTGACCTGAACGGACAGACACAACTGAAATCAAGGTCGCAAATGCGATCATTAGAAAGATTCGGGCGAAAAGCCCTTGAAGCGATGCCACGTCGCTGGTCCCTTATTCCTGCCTCATTGTGCCCCGGTTTTTTTGTGGGGCTTTACTGCTTGGGCAAAGGTAGCACGGAAACGGGCAATCAGAAAACCCCAATTTTAACTATCATTTCAAAGGCTTTTAACCGCTAGTTAACATTTGACGGGAACCCGCCACATTTAGCGGTACACCAGCAGATCACCGCTATCTATAGCGTGGCTCCCTTTTGCAATGCGCTCAATAATGCCGATAGGCCGCCCAGATCGGGCAAGGCGTGATAACGGGGATGATCGGCCTCTGGCGGCTCGGCATATTCCAGCGCCCAGGTCTCTCCATGCGGGATATGGACACCGTGCCCGCCCACCGAAATCACCGGGATAACATCGGATTTCAAGGAGTTGCCAACCATCAGCGCCCGCTCGGCAGTGCCGCCGTGACGCGCAAAAATCCTGACGTATGCCTCGGGCGTCTTATCCGAGATGATCTCGACCCCATGGAACAGATCGCCAAGGCCGGACTGGGCAAGTTTCCGCTCTTGGTCCAGCAAATCTCCTTTTGTAATCAACAAGACCTGATGATCGCGGGCCGCAGCCACGACGGCATCCTGCGCATGGGGCAGCAACTCTATCGGGTGGTCCAGCATCTCGCGGCCTGCCGCCATGATCTCGGCTATGACGGTGGCCGCAACCCGGCCTTGCGTCACCTCGATCGCGGTTTCGATCATCGACAGCACAAACCCTTTAATGCCAAAACCATACTGCCCCAAATTGCGGCGTTCTGCGGCCAACAGGCGTTCAGAGAGGTGATCGGGCGTTGCATAATCAGACAGAAGATCAACAAAATGCGCCTGCGTCAGCCGAAAGAATGCCTCATTTTGCCAAAGGGTATCATCGGCATCGAAGCCAACGGTTAAAATCTTATGCATTCTTATAGGGTCCTCTTGTCATCACGCGCCATAATTGCGCCGATCGCTAAGCTGATCAACCAAGACTGGCGACCCCCTTTGCGCATCCTTGCAAAACCCTATATTGAGATCATGATACAAAAAGTTTGCCACAACAGCCGGAGCGATCAACGTGCCTCACTTGCCATTCCAGATGTCTGAAAAGCCGGATGGAACCGATGGCGCTGCAACCATCATGGCCAAGCCGAAGCCTAAGACACAGCGCCCGCCCATGTATAAGGTTCTGATCCTGAACGATGATTTCACCCCGATGGAATTCGTTGTTCACATTTTAGAACGATTCTTTGGCCTCAACCATGCGCAGGCCTTTGAGATTATGCTGACCGTGCATAAAAAGGGGCTGGCCGTTGTTGCCATATTTTCCTTTGAAGTCGCCGAAACCAAGGTGGCGCAGGTGATGGATTTTGCGCGCCGCCATCAGCATCCTCTGCAATGCACCATGGAAAAAGAGTAAGACCCCTCCCATAAGAAGGATTTTGGCCGCTTTGTTCGGCTGCTCATGCGTTCAGAACGACTTTTATTCGCCCTGCGAAACGATTTGATGATGTTGCCCGATTCGGGCGATGTTTTGGTGCTGCGCCCGCGCGGCACAGATGATTTGTCGATGCTGCCGATGGCGCGGGTCTGTGTGGTGCAAGGGATGCGCACGGACTATGATGCCTTGGTCGCGCGCGGATATACTGTCGTGGCAGAGCCCCCGACCGAAGCGCGATTTGCTGCGGCTCTGGTCTGTGTGCCACGCGCCAAGGCCGAGGCTTATGCCCTTTTGGCGCAGGCAGCGGCTTTGCTGCATCCCGATGGGGTGATCATCGTGGACGGGCAAAAAACTGATGGAATCGACAGCCTGCTACGCGATCTGCGCAAACGCTTTACCCTCTCGGAAACCGTGGCCAAGGCGCATGGCAAGCTGTTCTCCTTTCGGCCCGGCGCGGATGATATGGCCGATTGGGCCGCCAAACCGCAAACCATCGAGGGCGGGTTTCAAACCCTGCCGGGCGTATTTTCAGCCGACGCGCCCGATGCGGGATCGGTGCTTTTGGCGGCACATCTGCCCGAAAAACTGCCCGCGCAGATTATTGAGCTGGGGGCGGGCTGGGGGTTTCTGGCCCATGAAATATTACAGCACCCCGGCGTGAAAACACTCCATCTGGTTGAGGCAGAGGCCAATGCGCTGGCCTGTGCGCGTCTCAACATCACTGATCCGCGCGCCGAGTTCCATTGGGCCGATGCCACCCGCTTCAAGCTGGACCGCGGTGTGGATGCCGTGATCTGCAACCCGCCGTTCCACGCAGGCCGCGACCCCGATCCCGCCTTGGGGCAGGCGTTCTTGCAGGCCGCAGCACGGCTTTTGGCCCCGCATGGTACGCTTTGGCTGGTCGCCAACCGCCACTTGCCCTATGACCGGACGCTTGCCACCTTGTTCCATCAGGTGGAAGAGATCGGAAGCGACAAGCGTTTCCGCATCACACGCGCCGCACGCCCGAACCGTTAGGAGAGACCCCATGTCGTTTTCGCTTACCGGAAAGACTGCCATCATCACCGGATCCGCAGCGGGGATCGGCCTGTCCGTTGCGCGGCATTTTCTGGCCAAAGGGGCCAATGTGATGTTCGCCGATGTCAACGAATCGCTTTTGGAAAGCGAGTGTTGCGAAGAGGCCAAGGCCGAAGGCGCGCTGCGTTATTTCGGCGGGGACCTGCGCGAAAAGCTGACCATCGCCAATCTGCTCTCGGCCACGATTGATGCCTTCGACCGGGTGGATATTCTGGTCAATGCCGCGCGCAAAATGGCGCCTTCGGATGCGCTCAACCCTGATGAGGATGCGGTTGAATTGATGTGGCAGCAAAACCTCTTGACCAGCCTGCGCCTGTCACAGCTTACGGCCAAACGCATGATCTTGCAGGCCGAAAAGGCCGACAACACCGAAGGGACCATCGGCTCTATCATCAACCTGTCCTCTATTGCCGCGCGGCGGACCCAGCCCGAGCTTTTGGGCTATTCCATCTCTTGCGCCGCAGTAGAGCAGATGACACGTTCACTGGCCGTTGCTTTGGCGCCAGAGCGGATCCGGGTCAATGCCGTGTCTTTCGGTTCGGTCCTTAGCGACAGCCTGCAGGCGGCCCTGAAGGAAAACAGCGACTACCGCGACAAGATCCTCAAGGCCACGCCTTTGGGGCGCATCGCCGCCGCTGATGAAATCGCCGAGACTGTGCAATATCTCGCCTCTGACGCCTCCTCCTTTATGACTGGGCAAATCGTGACGCTCGATGGCGGGCGCGGGCTGATTGATGCGGCCGGTGCCCCCGCGCATTAAACATCATTCCGGGTGGGCGATCTTGCAGTCAGCCACCTCTTTGGCGGCGCTGCGCAAGAGTGTCGTCCGTTTCTTTTGCAGTTCGGCCAGTTTCTCCCGCTCCTCGGCAAGGTTGATCGCTTTGGGGCGGGTGACGGTGTAATGCGAATCGCGCAGGCACATTCTTGCGGGCTTTGCCTTTTCATCCTTGGTGGCAGCCTTGGGCGGGCGACACATAACCCAGCGCGTACGGGTGCGCACCACCTCTTCCAGCGCGTATCCGCGCTCAAGATTCCGGTTGGTTTCCCCGATCAGCCGATCCACAATGCGCAAGTCGCGGGTCGCCCCGGCGATGCAACGTTCTTGCGGCGTCCCGCATCCCGCCATAACCGCCAGAACGGAGATCAAAATCAATGTGCGCATCCTAGGCCTCCTGCGTCCTTCCGCCCTATGCTAACGTCTTGCGCGCATAAAGTGTACCGTTACCTTACCCAGTGAAAGCCCTGACATGGCCAAACCTGCCCCCTTTTCTATCGCGCCCGGCACCGAATTCAGCGTGCGTGTCACACCCAAAGCCGCGCGCAACGCCATCACCGTCGATAACGGGCAGATCCGTGTCTATGTCACCACCGTCCCCGAGGATGGCAAGGCCACGGCCGCGGTCATCAAACTGCTGGCCAAATCGCTTGGGGTTGCGAAATCGCGGGTGGTTCTGCTGCGCGGAGCCACCAGCCGGGACAAGGTTTTCCGGTTGGAGTGATCCGCACACAGCATGGTAAAAAGACTTTTCGCGCGGGGCGCTTGTGCTAAAACACAGCGCAAGGATGCATGAGGGTGAAAAATGCGGTTAATCGGGGCGATTGTTGGACTGGCGCTATTGGCGGGCTGTGTCGTGCCCAGCGAGGGTGTCAGCCCCCCTGTGCAAACGGCAGCGCAGGCAACGGTGCAAACCGAACCTTCGGCGCTGGCCAAGCGGAACTTTGTCGTGGCCCTCAATGCCATGGAGCCCGTGGTTGAGCGATATTGTCATGCCCTTACCCAACGCCAGAACTGTGACTTTCAGATCGCGATCGACGACCGGCCGAACCAAAGCCCCAATGCCTTTCAGACACTGGACCGGCAGGGTCGGCCGGTGCTTGCCTTCAACCTCGCGCTGATCGCCAATGCCGAAAATGTGGACGAGCTGGCCTTTGTCATGGGCCATGAGGCGGCGCATCACATCATGGGCCATATTCCGCAGCAACAGCAAAGCGCCAGCCAGGGTGCGATGCTTGCAGGGCTGTTGATCGCTGTTGGCGGTGGGGATGAGGCCGCGATTTTGCGTGCACAAGAGTTCGGGGCCTCGGTCGGGGCGCGCCGCTTTTCCAAAGGGTTCGAGCTTGAGGCAGATGCTCTTGGTGCCGAGATGACCGAAAAGGCTGGCTTTGACGCCCTTCGCGGGGCCGCCTATTTTGACCGCTTGCCAGACCCCGGCGATCAGTTCCTTGGCAGCCACCCGCCCAATGCCGCCCGCCGCGCCACGGTGCAAAAGGTGGTCAACAGCCTGCGCTAAGTGGTCTTGCCACGCGGCCTTACAACCGCCAGACTGAGGGCGTGAAATCCAGAACAAGGCAGATCCGATGATATCCAAGTGGCGACTTTTTATCCGGGAGCTGCTGCAAAAGCTGTGGGTTGTGACCGCGCTTTACGCCATCCTTGCGGTGATCACCAATCTGGGGGCCGTTGTGATCGGGCCGCTTTTGCCATCCGGGCTCGGCTCTTCGCTCGGCTCGGGGGCGGTCGAATCGGTTTTGACCATCCTTGCCAGCTCTATGCTGGCGGTGGTGACCTTTTCGCTTGGCATCATGGTATCAGCCTTTGCCGGAGCGGCCTCGGCGGTGACGCCACGCGCGACCACTTTGCTCAAGGCGGACCGGACCACGCAGCGGGTACTGGCAACCTTTCTGGGGTCTTTTCTTTACAGCCTGATCGGGATTATCGCCCTGAACGGCGGTGTCTTGACCGATAATGACCGGCTTGTGCTTTTCATGGTGTCCATTGCCGTAGTCTTGATCGTGGTGGTCGTCATCTTGCGGTGGATCGCGCATTTGACGGTCTTTGGCCAGATGGAGGATTCGATTGGCAAGGTCGAGACGGCCGCCCGCCGCGCCCTCTCCATCCGGATAAAGGCGCCCTATCTGGGCGGTCATGGCCACCCCGGCGCACCGCCACCCGATGCCTATCCGGTTTATCCCAGCGACATTGGTTATGTTCGATATCTGCATATGGACTGGCTTCAGGACTGTGCTGAGGACCTGAATTGTCAGGTTTATGTAACTGCCCTTCCTGGCGCATTTGTGCATCCAGGCATTGCGGTGGCTTATATTCTCGGCAAAACCCGTGAGGGTGGCAGAAAGATCACCGATGCCTTCACCATTGGTGAGACCCGCAGCTTTGAACAAGATCCCCGCTTCGGTCTTTCGGTTCTGGCCGAGATTGCCCAGCGTGCGCTGTCGCCCGCGGTCAATGATCCGGGCACCGCCATCGACATTCTGGGCCGCACGATTCGCTTGCTCGCCCCGCTGGCCAAAGATCATGATCCGGACCTGAAGTACCCCAATATCTGGGTTCCACCCCTGAAGCTGGAGGATATGATGGACGATATTTTCCCCCCGATTGCGCGCGACGGGGCAGCGACCTTTGCGGTGCAGATGCGTTTGCAAAAAGCGTTGCTGGCCCTTGCGCAAATCGCGCCGGCCCGTTTTGGCCAGATCGCCTTGGTACAGGCGCAACATGCACAATCACGCAGCCATGACAGCATGTTACCACATGAACGCACCGCCATTGAGGCCACCATCGCCCGCACCGCCAAGCTTGGCCCCACCCGCCAGCGGCGCCCCGTTTGATCCCCCGTTTGACCCGGCGATACAAGATATGTTGCAACTGATGAACGTCATTAAGGATCGGGGCTCGCGTTATGCGGTGTCAGGCGGGCCGGTGCAAAACAAGGATGACATCGCGGCATTTCTCAAGGCGCTGAAGTCGAACAAGAAATTCTCCAAGGCCACGCATAACAGCTGGGCCGCCTGTCTGTCCGATGGCCCCCAGCGCAATGACGACGGAGAGGCGGGGGCCGCAGCCGCGATCTTGCGCATGCTGGAACGTGAGGGGCTGACCGATCATATCGTCGTGGTGACACGCTGGTATGGCGGCACCCATTTGGGCGGGGACCGCTTTCGCCATGTCACCGGCTGCACGCGGGCCTATCTGGATGCCTTGGCAAAGGACGATTAGCCCTTTTTGCCGATCTTTGGCTCAGTTCCGGCTTTGATGCGTTTGATGTTCTCGGCGTGGCGCCAATAGACCAAAAGCGTCAGGATGATGCCCAGAAACATCATCCGCTCATATCCCAAAAGCAGCATCCAGATGGTCGAGGACGCCGCCGCAACCAGCGCCGCCAGCGACGACATACGCCACAAAACCGCCGCAACCAGCCAGCTTGCACAGGCCGCCAGCCCGACCGGCCACGCCAGCGCCAAAAGGGTGCCAAGGAAGGTTGCAACCCCCTTGCCGCCCTTGAACCCCAGCCAGACCGGAAAGACATGCCCGAAAAAGGCTGCCAGCCCTGCAAGCTGAGCAGCATCCTCGCCAACGGCCATCCGCGCGACCAAAACCGCAATCCCGCCCTTGCCTGCATCCAGCAACAGCGTCGCCAGTGCCGCGCCCTTATTACCGGTGCGCAGTACATTCGTCGCGCCGATATTTCCCGACCCGATGGCGCGCAAATCGCCAAGACCCAACGCGCGGGTGATCACCAACCCAAAGGGCACCGAGCCCAACAGATAGGCAAGCACCCCCACCAAAAGCAGTAAAAGCGGTGCGGTTGTTATCTCAGGCATTAATCATCCCTTCCTGACCGAACACCTGACGCCCTGCAACAAAAGTGGCGATCACCCGCCCCTCCATCCGTTGCCCGTCAAAGGGGGTGTTCTTGGATTTCGACAAAAGCGTGCTGCGGTCCAGCATAAAGGGCGCATCGGGATCAAAAAGCACCAGATCAGCGGGCGCGCCCTCGGCCATACGGCCTTGGGGCAGGCCAAGCCGTTTGGCCGGGTTCAGGGACATCGCCCGAAACAACATCGGCAGGCCCATCGCACCGGCATGATAAAGCCGCATCGCCGCAGGCAGGAAGGTCTGCAAGGCCACGGCGCCGGGGGCTGCATCCTCAAACGGCAGGCGTTTGCTTTCCTCATCCTGCGGGGAGTGCATGGAACAGATGATATCGATCAAGCCCGAGGCAACGGCCTCAACCACGGCCACACGATCCTCTTCGGGGCGCAGGGGCGGGGTCATTTTGAAAAAGCTGCGATAATCACCCACATCCAGATCGTTCAATGTCAGATGGTGGATAGAGACCCCCGCCGTCACATCCAGCCCGTTGGCCTTGGCACGTTCCAGCGGTGGCAGCGACCGCGCGCAGGTGATCTGATCGGCGTGATAGCGCACGCCCGTCATCTCGACCATGCCCAGATCACGGTCCAGCCCGATACGCTCCGCCATCTGATGCACCCCCGGCAGGCCCAAAAGCGAGGCGAACTTGCCGCTGGTCACCGCCGCCCCTTTGGACAGGCCCGGATCTTGTGGATGGCCGATCACCAGCGCGCCAAGACTGCGCGCATAGCTGAGCGCACGGCCCAGCACCTTGGTATCGGTCACCACATGGTCGCAATCGGTAAAGGCCAGCGCGCCAGCATCCAGCATGAATCCGATCTCTACCATCTCACGGCCCGCGCGGGATTTGGTCAGCGCGGCCATGTGGTGAATGCGGACAGGGGCCTCGGCGGCGCGGCGGGTCACGAATTCCAGAACTTCGGGCGTGTCAATTGCGGGGCTGGTATCGGGGCGCGCGATGATCGTGGTCACCCCCCCCGCCGCCGCCGCAAGGCCGGCCGAGCGGAAACTTTCGCGGTGCCTCTCTCCCGGCTCTCCGATTTTCACGCCAAGGTCGACGATACCGGGGGCCAGGCATTTGCCTGCACAGTCAATCACTTGTGCGCCTTTGGGGGCGCTGGCCGAACAAATGGCCGCAATCATCCCGTCGTCGAGGATCAGGTTGCCTGTGCTTTCCTCCAGCGTCTCGGGGTTGATAATACGGGCATTTTCAAGAAAGACAGTCATGGTTTGAACCCCGCTTTGGCAGATTGGATAGACGCCGCCACGCCCGCCCCATCGGCCAGATATTTCATCAAATGTTTGTCGCCGGCTTGGGTTATGACCTGCACATCGCCAAAGAAGGGCCGCACGGTGGTGATCTGTCCCAGAGACATTTGCCGCCCTCCCGGCCCCTGCAAACGTTGGGTGGTCAACCGCCAATGCCCTGCCAGCGCCTCGGACGCCAGATACCAAGCGCGGGCGCCCATCGCAAAAACCGCCGCCACGGGGCCAACCCAAGGCGCCGGATTGCCAATGGCCAGTAACACGACACCACCCACAAAGCCGCCAAGCACCGCCATGATCGCATGGCTGCGCCAATAGCGTTCCTTATCGGCAGGCCATTCCGCAAGGATCACCTCTCCCTCGCGCAGCGGCGACATCGCCTCCCCCATCACCCTATCGCGTGGCAGATCAGGCATCACAGCCTCCGTCCCCGGGATATGTCATACCATCACCCCGGCGGCACGCGCCCCGCGTTCGGCCCGCAGGTTGCGCGCCAACAGGTCCATACAAGCCATACGCACGGCGACGCCCATCTCTACCTGTTCCTGAATAACGCTGCGATTGATGTCATCGGCAATTTCGCCGTCGATTTCCACACCGCGGTTCATCGGGCCGGGATGCATCACGATGGCATCGGGCTTGGCATGCGAGAGCTTTTCCGCATCCAGCCCGTAGCGATGGTAATACTCACGCTCTGACGGGATAAACCCGCCATCCATCCGCTCTTTTTGCAGGCGCAGCATCATCACCACATCGGCCCCTTCAAGGCCTTTCTCCATGTCGTCAAACACCTCACAACCGAACTCCTGCACGCCTGCGGGCATCAAGGTTGGCGGTGCCACCAGACGCACCCGGTTTTCCATTTTCCCCAGCAATATCAGATTAGAACGCGCCACGCGGCTGTGCGCCACATCGCCGCAAATCGCCACTGTCAGCCGCTGGATGCGCCCCTTGGCGCGGCGGATCGTCAGCGCATCCAAAAGTGCCTGTGTCGGATGCTCATGCCGCCCGTCGCCCGCATTCAGCACGGCGCAATTCACCTTTTCGGCCAAGAGGTTCACCGCCCCCGAGGCTCCGTGCCGCACCACCAGCAAATCGGGGTGCATCGCGTTCAAGGTCAGGGCTGTGTCGATCAGGGTCTCACCCTTTTTCACACTCGATTGCGCGACCGCCATATTCATCACATCCGCCCCGAGCCGTTTGCCCGCCAATTCAAAAGAGGCCTGCGTGCGGGTGGAGTTTTCAAAGAACATGTTGATCTGGGTCATCCCCGCCAGCGCGTCGGATTTCTTGATTGAGCGGCGGTTGAACTCAACATATTTATCCGCCAGATCCAGAACGGCGCGGATTTCATCCGGGGCGAGATGTTGGATCCCCAGCAAATGACGTGCGCGAAAACTCATCTTGGCCCCCTGATTGTCTCTGATTGCTTATGGCAAAGCCCGTGCTGCGGGGCAACGCCTAGTTGCAGCCAATCCCGTCTTGCCCCGCCCCAAGCGCGGCCCTACTCTGCCCGCTATGGGAATCAATACCAACATTTCGGATTACGATTGGAACGCCGCCTTTGCCGCCCTTGCGTGGCAGGTGGAACTTGGCGTGACCGAGGTGATGTCTGAGGCAGCCGTAGACCGCTATGCCCTGCCCGAAAAGCAAGCCACCCTTACCCCCAAGCCCAAAACCGTCGAGGACCAGGTGCAACCTGCCGCCCCCGATCCGGTTAATGCCGCCCAAGCCGCCGCGGCCCCCTGTGCCGATCTGACCGCCCTGCGCGCCGCATTAGAAAGTTTTGCGCATTGCGAGCTGAAAAAAGGCGCGCGCAATCTTGTGTTTTCCGCAGGCAATCCCGGCGCCCCCCTGATGGTGGTGGGTGAGGCACCGGGCCGCGAAGAGGACCGCGAGGGCCTGCCCTTTGTCGGCCACTCCGGCCTGCTTCTGGACAAGATGCTGGCGGCGATCGGCCATGCGCGCGATGCCGATGACCCCAGGGCATCTGCCTATCTGACCAATGTTCTGCCGTGGCGCCCGCCGGGGGACCGCGACCCGACCGAGGCCGAGATCGCCATGATGCGCCCGTTCTTGTTGCGCCATATCGTCCTGGCCAAACCACAGGTGATTATCGCCATGGGCAATGTGGCCTGTCAGGCGTTGCTGGGTCAAAGCGGCATTTTGCGGATGCGCGGCCAATGGGGCGAATGCGCGGCGATCCCGGTGATGCCCATGACGCATCCGGCCTATCTTTTGCGCAACCTCGGGGCGAAACGCGAAGCCTGGGCAGATTTACTTGCCGTGCAGGCGAAACTGGCCAATCCATCCTGACTGAAAAGGCAGTATCATGTCCCGTCTTGACGAAACCCTTCCCTTCATTCCCGTACGCATTGCTGTGCTGACCGTATCCGACACCCGCCGGATCGAGGAAGACAAATCCGGCGATACCTTGGTTGCGCGGATTACGGATGCGGGCCACCATCTTGCCGCCCGCACCATCATCCGCGATGAGCGCGCCGAGATTGCGGCACAGCTGCGCAACTGGTGCGCCGACCCTGAGATCGATGTGATCCTTTCCACAGGTGGCACCGGCCTGACGGGGCGCGATGTCAGCGTCGAGGCCCACCGCGATGTCTATGAAAAAGAGATTGAGGCCTTCGGAACCGTCTTCACCATGGTCTCGATGCAGAAAATCGGTACCTCAGCGGTGCAAAGCCGGGCAACGGGTGGCGTGGCCAATGGCACCTATCTTTTCGCGCTTCCCGGCAGCACCGGCGCGTGTCGCGACGCCTGGGATGAGATCCTGAAATGGCAGTTCGATTACCGCCACCGGCCCTGCAATTTTGTGGAAATCATGCCGCGGCTGGATGAACACCAGCGCCGCAAATAGGCGGTTGCAGGAATATTCCACACACATGCATGCGACGGAATGTTATATTTCCCGGAACACATCACATGGGTTAGTGTTTCATCGAATGGCGCCGGACGGGCGTATAGGAATGTAGTCCCCCGGCGGAGTATCCAGATGCGGTTTTTCAGACGCTCCCTTGTTGGCCTCTTTATTCTGGCCGTCACCATCGGCCTTTTAGGGGTGGCGGTTCAAACTCTGCGCACAGCCTTTGAGGCCAGGTCCGCGGACGGCCGCCCTGCGCAAACCGCCCGTGAGCGTGTGTTTTCCGCCAATGTAATCACGGCAAAGGTTTCGCCCTTTGCCCCCGTCCTCACCGCCTTTGGCGAGATCCGCAGCCGCCGCACGCTGGAACTGCGCGCACCGCGCGCAGGCACGGTTATCGCCTTGGGCAAGGGGGTAGAGGATGGCGCACCTGTCACCAAAGGACAGCTTTTGCTGCGTCTTGATCCGGCAGATGCCATGGCCACCCGCGACCTTGCGCAATCGGATATGGACCGCGCAAGGGCAGAGCAGGTCGAGGCCGCGCGCGCCTTGCTGCTGGCGCGTGACGATGTTGCCGCCGCCCGCGCACAGGCTGATCTGCGCGAACAGGCCCTGACCCGTCAGCAAGACCTCGAAACCCGAGGTGTCGGCTCGGCGTCGGCGGTCGAAACCGCAGCCCTTGCGGCCTCAGCGGCCGATCAGGCGGTTTTGTCGCGCCGCTCGGCCCTGGCACAGGCCGAGGCGCGGGTCGATCAGGCCGACATCGCGCTCTCTCGCCAAGCCATCACCCTGGCCGAGGCCGAACGCGCCCTGCGCGAAACCAGGCTTTTCGCCGAGTTTAACGGGATGTTGAGCGGGATCACCACCGTTCCCGGTCGTATCCTTGGCAGCAACGAACGTTTGGGCGACCTGATTGATCCCGATGCGTTAGAGGTCGCCTTTCGCATCTCGACCGCGCAATTCTCGCGGCTGCTGGATGATCGGGGTGCGCTGATCACCGCCGATGTCACCGCCGCGCTGGCCGCCTCGGGTGCCGAGCTTGTGGCCCACGGGCGGCTGACCCGCGCAGGGGCCGCCGTGGGCGAAGGGCAGACGGGGCGTCTGGTCTATGCCACGCTAACCCATGCGCCCGGCTTTCGCTCTGGCGATTTCGTGACCGTGCGGGTGGCAGAGCCTGAAATACCCGCAGCAATTGCCCTGCCCGCCTCCGCCTATGGCGCGGATGGGACGGTGTTGGCCCTTGGTCCCGACGACAGGCTGCAATCCCTGCCCGCACGGCTTTTGCGCCGTCAAGACGACCTTGTGATCCTTGCCCCCGACGGTATCGCGGGGCGCGAGATCATCGGTGAACGTTCCCCGCTTTTGGGTGCAGGGATCAAGGTCAACCCGATCCGCCCCGAGGCCACAAACAGCGCGCCCCCCACCAAGCCGGCGGGGGGCTAAGGCAATGGCGCGCAGCTCGACACGCCACGCCAAGGGGGCCCTCTCTTACTTCACCCGCCACGGCACGCTGGCCAATTTGGTGCTTGCAGTGATGGTCGTGGCCGGGCTTGCCGCCGCCAGCCGCATCCGCGCACAGTTCTTTCCCGATGTCATCATCTCGGAGATCAGCATCACAACCACATGGGACGGGGCCGGCGCCGAGGATGTGGACCGCGCGATTGTGCAACTGCTTGAACCTGTGCTGCTGACGGTTGACGGGGTGACGGATGTGACTTCGCTGTCATCAGAGGGCAGCGCGCGCATCACGCTGGAGTTTGAGCCCGGCATGGATTTGCAAAAAGCCGCCGATGATACGCAAACCGCGATTGATACCGTAAACACCCTGCCCGCCGATGCCGATGATCCGGTGGTCCGGCGCGGCGCATGGCGGGACCGGGTGACGGATGTGGTCCTTACCGGCCCTGTTGCGGTGGACCAGCTTGGCCGTTTCGCGGATGAGCTGGTGACGCGTCTGTTTGATCGCGGCATCACCCGCACCACCATTCGTGGCCTCGCCGACCCCGAGATTATGGTAGAGGTCACCTCGGCCAGTCTGATTGTCCATGACATCACCATGGCCGAGATCGCAACCGCCATTGCCGCCGAAGTGCAATCCGCCCCGGCGGGGGATGTGGGCGGCGGGGCATCGCGGGTGCGCACGGGCCAAGAGGCGCGCACCGCCGATCATATCCGCGCGATTGTGCTGCGGCAAGAGCCGGATGGCACCTCGCTGACGATTGGCGATCTGGCCGATGTCCGCGACAGCGCCGCCGATCGGGGGCGCGCCACTTTTGTCGGGCCGAACCCCGCCATGACCCTGCGCGTGGACCGCAACGACACCGGCGACGCCATCCGTATGCAGGCCGAGGTGCAGGCCGTCATTGACCAGATGACCCCGCTCTTGCCGCCCGAAACCAAGGTTGAACTGGTGCGCGAAAGGGCCGAATATATCGCCAGCCGGTTAGAGCTGCTGCTTGATAACGCCGCCCTTGGGCTGGCCTTGGTGGTGGGGCTGTTGTTTTTGTTCCTCAATGCCCGCACGGCGCTTTGGGTGGCGGCGGGGATACCTGTTTCGCTGCTGGCGGCGGTGGCCTTGATGTATGGCTTTGGCCTGACGTTGAACATGATCTCGCTGTTTGCGCTGATCATCACCTTGGGGATCATCGTCGATGATGCGATTGTGGTGGGCGAACACGCCGATTTTCGCGCGCGCCATTTGGGCGAACCCGCGACCGAGGCCGCCGAGAACGCCGCTGCGCGCATGTCGATGCCGGTTGTTGCCTCGACCCTGACCACGGTGATCGCTTTTGCCGGTCTTATGGTCATCAGCGGGCGCTTTGGCTCCCTTGTCGCGGATATTCCGGTGACCGTGATCGCGGTGCTGATGGCAAGCCTTGTGGAATGTTTTGTGATCCTGCCCAACCATATGGCCCATGCCCTGCGCGCCGCCAAGGAAGAGGCGTGGTATGACTGGCCCTCACGCCAGATGAACAAGGGCCTGCAATGGCTGATCCGCGTGGCCGTGCGCCCGCTGGTGGCTTTGGTAATCCGCGCCCGGATGGCGGCGATTGCCCTTGCCCTGCTGCTGCTTGCCACGCAGGCAGCACTTTTCATCAGCGGGGATCTGAAATTCCGGTTCTTCAATTCGCCCGAGCAATCCTCTATCTCTGGCAATTTCGCCATGCTGCCCGGCGCCACGCGCGAGGATACGCTGGCGATGATGCGCGAATTGCAACGTGCCACAGATGCCGTCACCGCGCGCTATACGGCTGAATACGGCACCAATCCGGCAAGTTTCGTCATGGCCGAGGTCGGCGGCGGTGCGGGGCGCGGCCTGTCCAGTGCCGATACCAAGGATGCGGATTTGCTGGGCGGGATCTCGATTGAAATCATCGACCCTGATGACCGCCCCTATGCCACCTCAAGCTTTCTGGCCGACCTGCAAGATGAGGTCCGCCCCCATCCCCTGCTGGAAGAGCTAAGTTTTCGCGGCGCACGTTTTGGCCCCGGTGGCGATGCCCTGTCGGTGGATATTTCGGGGGCCTCATCCGAGGTGCTGAAAGCCGCCGCCGAAGCCTTGAAAACCGCCATGGCCCCCTTCCCCGAGGTTTCCGCGTTAGAGGATAGCCTTGCCTATGACAAGGAAGAGCTGGTCCTGTCGCTGACCCCGCAAGGTCAGGCGCTGGGGTTCGAGGCGGCCGGATTGGGGCGCGTCTTGCGTGACCGGCTGAACGGGATAGAGGCCGCAACCTTTCCCGATGGTACGCGATCGGCCGCGATCCGGGTAGAGCTGCCCGCAGACGAACTTACGGCTGATTTTCTCGAAAGCACATTGCTGCGCGCCAGCCCCGGCGTCTACGTCCCCCTGGGCGATATCGTCACCGTAGAGCGTCGCTCCGGTTTCTCCACAATCCGGCGTGAAAACGGGCTGCGCATCGTCACCGTTTCGGGCGATATCGCCGAGGACGACCCCGCCCGCGCCGCCGAGGTCCAGCGCGCCCTGACCGAAGATATCCTGCCCAAGCTGGAACAGGAATTCGGCGTCACCACCCGCCAAAGCGGATTGGCCGAACAACAAAGCGCATTTCTGGGCGATGCTGTCCTTGGCCTGATGCTGTGTCTTTTGGGGATTTATATGGTGCTGGCCTGGGTCTTTGCCAGTTGGACACGCCCTGTGGTGGTGATGGTTGTGATCCCCTTTGGTTTGATCGGGGCGGTTTACGGGCATCACTTCTGGGGGGTGCCGCTGTCGATGTTTTCCATCGTTGGCATGATCGGGATGACGGGGATTATCATCAACGATTCCATTGTTCTGGTCTCTACCATTGATGAATACTCTGAAAAGCGCGGGCTATATCCGGCGATTGTCGACGCGGTATCGGACCGGTTGCGGCCAGTGTTCCTGACGACGGCGACCACCGTGATGGGCCTTGCGCCCTTGCTCTATGAACGTTCCTCACAGGCGGAATTCTTGCGGCCCACGGTGATCACGCTGGTCTACGGGCTGGGGTTCGGGATGGTTCTGGTCCTGCTTTTGGTGCCGGCGGTGCTGGCGGTGCAGGCCGATTTCGGTCGTCAGCTCGGGGCATTGCGGCGCGGGTTGCGCGCCCGAGCAGCCCCGCATCTGCGCCTGTTGCTATGGGGCGCTTTGGTTGCGGTGGCGGCATGGTTCGCACTGACCCTTGGCGGGGTTCTGGTGACGGGCGCGCCGCTTGTGCCGCTGGGGGTTGAGGGCACATCTGCGGTGCTGGGGTTGTTTTTGGGCGGCACGGTGGCGCTTTTGTTGGCCACCTATGCGCTCGGGTTTTGGCTGCTTGGCAAGCGGCAAGCGGGCAGGCCCTAGCCCAGCCCACCAACCAAAGCCTCCACCAAGGGCGAGGCAGGGTCTTCCAGCGCATCGATCACATCGAAATGGTGCCTGCCCGCAGCAACCGTCCAATCGCAGCCCCAATGTTCCGACAAAAGCCGCGCCTGCCACAGAAAGCTGGGCCGTTCCTGCCCGCCGACCCAGACGTGAGCCTGCATGTTGCGGCGCAAATCCAGCCGCGCGGGGCTTTGGGCGGCAATCTCGGCATCATCCAGCCGCAATGTCGCCTGCATATCCGTATGGCGCAGTGGCTCCAGCTCTGCCAAGGGGGATATCGGCACCACCCGCACCACATCCGGCACCGCCAGATCGGCGCATCCCATCCGCGCCGCCAGATGCCCGCCCGCCGAATGGCCGGTCACAACCTGCGGGCCGGGCACATGGGCCGAGATGGCGGCCAAGGCCTGCACCATCTCGGCCGTCATCGCGGTCAGCCGCGCCTCGGGTGCCAGCGTATAGGAGGGCATCGCACAGGCCCATCCCCGCGCCAGAACCCCTGCCGCCAAATGTGACCAGATCGAATGGTCAAAGGCCATCCAATAACCGCCATGGATAAAGGTAACACAGCCTTTGGCCTCCCCCTCGGGGATAAAAAGATCAAACCGTTGCCGCGCGCCCGAACCATAAGTCAATGCCTGCGCCCGCGCCCCCAAACCTGCGCGAAACGTTGCCGCTTTGGCCGTCCAGCGCGGGGGGTAATCCTCGGCACCTGCAATAAAGGCCCCATTCGCATAGGCCAGATCCATATCCATTTTTGTCCCCTTCTTTGCTCGCAGAACTAGACATCCATGCCCGCCCATGGTTTGCATATGCCGAACCTGAAGGGGAGGCTTTTATGTCCAATACATCCACTGCAACCGATCTTCGCGCAATGCTCAAAGATCCCAGCCTGCTGGCCACGCAGGCCTATGTCGCCGGCGAATGGGTCGATGCCGATGATGGCGGCACGTTTGAGGTAACAAACCCGGCACGCGGCGATGTCATCTGTTCGGTCCCGAACCTTGGCCGTGCCGAAACCGCCCGTGCGATTGCCGCCGCCAATGACGCGATGAAGGAATGGGCCGCCCGCCCCGCCAAGGAGCGCACCAACATCCTGCGCGCCTGGTACAATCTGATGATGGAAAACCAGGATGATCTGGGCGCGATCCTGACCGCCGAGATGGGCAAACCGCTAGCCGAAGCCAAGGGAGAAGTGGCTTATGGTGCCTCCTTTATCGAATGGTTCGCCGAAGAGGCCAAACGCGTTTACGGTGAAACCATCCCCGGTCATATGCACGACAAGCGGATCACCGTCCTGAAACAGCCCATCGGGGTTGTCGGCGCGATCACGCCGTGGAACTTTCCCAACGCGATGATCACACGCAAATGCGGTCCAGCACTGGCGGCGGGCTGTGGTTTTGTCTCGCGGCCTGCGGCGGAAACACCTTTGTCGGCGCTGGCGCTGGCGGTGCTGGCCGACCGCGCGGGCCTGCCCAAGGGGATCTTTTCGGTCATCACCTCCAAGCGGTCCTCGGACATCGGCAAAGAGTTCTGTGAAAACCCGATCGTGCGCAAGCTGACCTTTACCGGGTCCACCGAAGTCGGGCGGATCTTGTTGAAACAGGCCGCCGATCAGGTGATGAAATGCTCGATGGAGCTGGGCGGGAATGCGCCGTTCATCGTCTTTGATGACGCCGATCTGGATGCGGCCGTTCAGGGGGCGATGGCGTCGAAATTCCGCAATAACGGGCAGACCTGCGTTTGTGCCAACCGGATCTATGTGCAGGCCGGTGTCTATGACGCCTTTACGCAAAAGCTGGCCGAGGCTTTGGCCAAGACCAGCGTCGGTGACGGCTTGACGGATGCGGTGGAATTCGGGCCGTTGGTCAATGTGGCCGCGGTTGAAAAGGTCGAGGAACATATCGCCGATGCCGTCGCCAAGGGTGGCCGCGTCGTGACAGGCGGCAAACGTCATGCGCTCGGCGGCTCCTTCTTTGAGCCGACCATCGTGACCGGCGTCACCCAGGATATGAAGGTCGCGCAGGAAGAGACCTTTGGCCCTATGGCCCCGCTGTTCAAATTCGACAGCGAGGAAGAGGTGATCGCGCGCGCCAATGATACCATCTTTGGTCTTGCCGCCTATTTCTATGCCCAGAACATCGGCCGCGTTACGCGTGTTCAAGAAGGTCTGGAATATGGCATCGTCGGCGTGAACACCGGTATCATTTCAACCGAAGTGGCGCCCTTTGGCGGGGTCAAGCAATCCGGCCTTGGCCGCGAAGGCAGCCGTCACGGCATGGAAGACTTCTTGGAAATGAAATACGTCTGCCTGTCCGTCTAAGGCCGGTCTGAAGCGAAACCTTTGGAAACGGCCGGTTGTTATCACTTAACAACCGGCCGTTTTTGTCTAACACGGCCTCAAGGCGCATGGTTTTCCCATCACCCCGATTGGCGGGTATCCGAAGAAAGGGAACTATCATGCTGCTGCATTCCAAAACAATCGCTACGGCCTGTGTGCTGTCATTGACGCTGGGGCTTGCCGCCCCGGCACAGGCCTTGGGCAAGAAAGAGCGTAATGTGCTGATGGGCATCGCCGCCGTCGCCGTAGTTGGCGCCATTATAAACAACGATCGCAAATCAAAGGCCGAAGCCGCGCCACAGCGCCACCCCCATAGAGCGCCGGCCTATCAGCCACATAAACCCCAATACACACCTCCCAAGGCCCATATACCCCGCCATAAAACCGGTCGGGTGATCGGCAATGCCGCGCCGTACGGGTCGGGACTATATGACACCGCCGCCGCGCGGGTTTTCAACAACTACTCCTACCGCGAGCGGGTGAAAATCCAGCGGCGGCTTGCGCGGGCAGGCTTTTATAACAGCACGATTGACGGGTCGTTTGGGCCCGGCACTTATCAGGCCGTCTATCAATATGCGCGCAGGTCGGGTAATCAGAACGCGCTCGGCTCTGTTGTCGGCGCGCGCCAGATCTATCGCGCCCTGCTGGGATAGGGGCACACCCCGCGGCGGGTGGCCACCAAGGGCCACCCCGTTCAAGATTACGCAGTCCGGATCGGCATCCGGTCGCGGAATTCGGCAAAAACCCGCGCACTGCGCTTGCATCTGGCCCGCAACAGCCCCCATAGGAAGGGTCCGGCCATAAGGGGGCAGTGACGTGCAGGATTTACTCGAGCCAATCATCCACAAAACCAAAGTCTTTGACCTGCAAATGCCCATCAAGCACAGCGGCCTGTCCATTGGTGACACCGCAGAACTACGGCTGGACAAGAACGGGGTGATTACCGTTTGGTGTGTTGTCACCAAGAAACGACTTTTGATACGCCGCAAGGTGATGGCGCATCTGGGCAATCTTCGGGCCACAGCAGATCAGATATTGTCCCCTGCCCTGCGCCGGGGCGACCACCTGCGCGTGCGTGTGGTCGGTTTGACGCCCGAACATCTTGCCCCCGATGGCAAGGCTGAGATGTATATCTCTGTCTGGGGAACGGCGCGAAATTTCCAGCCTGCAAAACCGGCCCCCGCCGCAGAAAAACCAGACTGATCACACCGCTTGTCAGGGTCTGCGGTCGTCCTATATCAGAACCGTTAGCGTAACGTATCGAACAGGGGACGGGATTTATGACACATGAGGCGATCCTGGTATCCCACGGCTCTCCGGCTGATCCGGTGCCGCAAGAGGCTACAATGAAGGCCTTGGCGGTTCGCGTCGGGATGTGGCTGCCCGGATGGCAGATCAGGGGCACGACGCTGGCCATGCCCGGCGCGCTGGAAGCGGCCTTGGGCGCTATGCAGTCACCGTTGATCTATCCGTTCTTTATGGCCGAGGGTTGGTTCACCCGCACCAATTTGCCGCGCAGGCTGGCCGCAGCAAATGCGCAAGACCTGCAACAGCTCCCTCCTTTTGGCACAGATCCGGCCCTAATTGACCTGATCGCAGCCGCCCTTCCCGATCATGGCGATGTCTTACTTGCGGCACATGGCAGCAAGGTGTCGAGAACCTCATCCGATACGACCTACCTGATGGCCCGGGAACTGGAGGCGCGCGGGATCGGTCCCATCACCGCAGCCTTTGTCGAAGAGGCCCCCTTTTTGGTCGATGTGGCGCGTGAAATGGGCGCTGGCACATGCATACCCTTCTTTGCGCTCAGCGCGGGGCATGTGGTCGGCGACCTGCCCGAAGCCTTGGCCGAGGCGCAATTCGACGGCCCGCTGCTGCCCCCGATCGGTGAGGATATCGGCGTGGCGCGGCTGATTGCCAATGCGCTGGCGCGTGCCGCCGCTTAGGCCTGCTTGCGGCCCTCGGCCTCTCGGATCAAGCCGCGCACCCAGCGCGCGACCGCCCATGTCGCAGGCAGTCCCAAGGGCAATGACGCCCACATTGCATTATAGGGCGAAAGCGCGGGCAGGCCTAGCCACGTCCCGATCAGCCCCACCATGAACAGATTGATCGCAACCGCCGAGGTCGCAAAGGGCCACAAAATCAGCCCCAGCTTCCACAGGTTCTCAGTGGCTGGTTCCGTCTTCGAATGAGATTTTGTTCCAGACATTGTATTTCCCCGAAGGTTTGCGCATCGGAAGGCGCTTGATTTCCGTCTGTGTTGCCGCGTCAAACACGATTACCGCACCATCATCTTCCCAAATAGAGACCAGCGCATGGCTGCCATCCTTGGTAAACTCGGTATGGGCCACGGTCAGGCCCGGCTCTGGTATCAACACTTTGACCACCTCAAGGCTTTGCTTGTCAATCAGGTGCATCTGACCCTTATTCGGGCCGGTAAACACCCCCGCCCAGATATAAGGCGTGCCTGAGTGACTGCGCAGGAAAAAACCGGGGCCAGAAGTTTCAATCACCTTGATCAGCGACCAATCCGTCATATCGATGATAGAAATCCGCCCCTCTTGCAAATGCGGTGAGGCCATGACGCGATGATCCCCCCGCATCCAAGTGATCCCGGACCCCAGATGCGGCATGCCCGGTAACGGCAGGGTTGCGACCTCTCGGCCGACATCCAGATTGACCACGACACCGGAATCGGCACCCCGGTTGGCACCGATCAAATGGCGGTAATCGGGATCGAAAAAGAAATCATCCAAGGGGGCCGAGACATCAATCCGGCGGCGTGCGAACAGGCCTTGCTCCGCACCCAGCGATTCTTTCATGCCTGTCTCATGGCTATGGACAAAGCCGTCATGGAACGGGCCGCCATCGGGGTCGGTCGTCACCTCCCAGATCTCGGGGACATCCTTTAGCGCCAGCACAAAGGATGCCCGCTGTGGCGCCTGATAGACGGCGGAAACGCGGCTTGGCGTGCCGTCGCGTCCTTTGACCTCCATGACCTTAGCCACGGAAAGATCATCGGTCGACAGGATGGTCAGCGTCTTGGGAAGGTAGCTGGCCACCGCCAGCCATTTGCCATCATGGCTCATCGCGATATTGCGGCTGTTAATACCGGCGCGGATGCGGCCCACCTCTTGCAACGACCAGATGTCATATTTCTGCACCCAGCCATCGCGCGACATCACAAAGACAAAGCGCCCGTCGGGGCTGAACTTTGGCCCGCCATGCACGGCATAGGGGGTTTCAAACCGGTCAAGAACCTCGAATGTATCGCCGTCCAGCACCGAGATATGGCTGTCGCCAGTTTCCACGACCAGCGTGATATTCATCGGGTCGGCGGTAAAGACCGGCGCTGTGGCGGGGGTATAATCCGACATCAAATCGCGGCTTTGCATGATCTCATCCGCGCCCCAAACCGGCGGCGTGGCCAAGGGTGCCGAGATATATTCCGCAACGGCCGCAATATCTGCCGCCGAAAGCGTGGTGTGAAAGCTGGGCATCTGGGTCATGGCGCGGCCCTGATCGATCACCGCCTCAAGTGCGGCCCCCTTCAGGCGGCCAAGGCTTTCGGGGATCAAGGCCGGGCCGGTGCCGCCCAGACGGGTATCGGCATGGCAAGAGGCGCATTGATCGGCATAGATCATCGCACCATCGGGCGCGGCCAGAACCGGACCCGCCAGCAGCGCGCAAAGACTAGTTGAAACGATGTGCCGGATCATGGCTTTTGCCTCGGAATGGAGTGACGGTCAGGCGGCTGGCATCCTCGATGCCAATCTCCTCGTTGGTCAGATAGCAGGCCGGATCTTCGGCCCAGGGGTCGCCCGTCACCTGTAGCGCGCGAATGCGGGTGTTCCCGCCGCAAACCGCCTTGAAGGCACAGTCACCACAGCGCCCCTTCAGTGGGCGCGGGCGCTGGCGCAAGGTGGCCAGCATATGGTCATCCCCCGTCCAAAGTTCGCTGAACGGTGTTTGCTTGACGCTTCCCACAGTGTAATCGGACCAATAGGTATCGGGATGGACCTTGCCTTGCGGGTCGATATTGCCCACGCCAAGCCCCGATGAATTTCCGCCCCATGCCTCAAGATGCGTGCGCAGATGGGCGATTTTTTCGGGCGCAAAGCGGGCCTCGGCCCATTGCAGGAAATAAACCGCGTCAGCATCATTATTGCCCGTCACCACTTCGAATGCGTCACCCGCCTGCACGGCCTCCCATGCGCGGTCCATCAACAGGTCCATCGCGGCGCGGGTGTGGTCGTGAACGGTATCCTCACCACGGTGTTTGTCGCCCCGACCGGCGTAAACCAGATGCGAGAGGTAGAATTTATCCACCCCCTCGGCACGGCACAGATCGATCATCGCGGGCAGGGTTTCGGCATTGTCCTTGGTCAGGGTAAAGCGCAGGCCAACCTTGACGCCGCGCGCCTTGCAGGCCCGAACGCCGGCCAACGCCTCATCAAACGCGCCCTCGACCCCGCGAAACCAGTCGTTGACCTGACCGATCCCGTCCAGCGAAATCCCGACATAATCAAAGCCAAGCGCATGGATACGGTCGATATTATCGGCAACTTTGGTCCCATTGGTCGACAGCGACAAATGCCGGAAGCCCAAAGATTTCGCATGTTCGGCCAGTTCAAAGAAATCAAACCGCGACAGGGGTTCGCCCCCTGACAAAATCAGCGCAGGGATGCCAAAGCTGTGCAGATCATCCAAGACACCGATTGCCTGCTCATGGCTCAACTCCCCCGGAAACGGCACGTCGGCGGATGTGGTATAGCAGTGACGACATTTGAGGTTGCAGGTGCGGGTAAGGTTCCAGATCACCACCGGTTTGACATTGCCCGGACGCGCGCGGCGGCGCGGGGCGGTCGGGGTGATAAGTTCATGCATATACTGGCTTAGGCGGAACATGCGTCAAGCCCTTTCTGTCAGGCGCATCCCGGTCTTTTTCAGGATGCGGGTTGAATAGAGTATGTCGCTGGCCCGGCAATCATTACCAAGAAGACCGGCAATTTCGGCGCGCAGCCCCTCTACCGCGTCGCGGGTTTCGCCATGAATCATGGCAAACAGGTTATAGGGCCATTCCGGCAGGCTGCGCGGCCGCAAATAGCAGTGGGACACGAAATGCAAAGCCCCGATTTGCGGCCCGATTTCCGAGGCACGATCATCAGGCACGTCCCAAACGCTCATCCCGTTGGCAACCATGCCCAGGGCATAATGGTTGGGCGCAAGGGCGATGCGGCGAATGATGCCTTCCTCTTGCAACCTGGTGAAACGGGCCATCACGTCTTCTTCAGTCAGGTTCAGCCAATTGCCCACCTCACGGTAGGGATGCGGCGTCAACGGCAGCCCGCTTGCCGTGGCAGAGATGATCTTGCGGTCGATACTGTCGATACTCATGCCTGAACCCTGAAGCCGATGAAGAACTCTTCTAATTTAGGGAACAGATGAACCTTGAGACCGGTTTCCCCTTCGATTTGCGCGCCGATCTCTTTGATCTGTTCGGGCCGTTCGCAGGCCATCACGAACCACATGTTCAACGCGTGCTTGCGTTCATAATTATGCGCAACCTCGATATGGGCATTGACCAAAGTCACGACCTCGTCAAATCGCTCCTCGGGGACGGCCATCGCGCAGAGACAAAATGCGCCGCCCATCGCGGCGGCATCCAGAAACGGGCCGAAACGGGTGATCGCGCCGATATCGCGAAGGCGCGCAAGGCGGGCAATCACGTCATCCTCACTCAGGGCCAGTGCGGCCCCCACCTCGGCAAAGGGGGCGGCGCTGACGGGAAAACCGTCTTGCAGGGTGTTGATCAAGGCACGGTCGGCCTCATCCAAGGCATCTTTAGGCAAGGGCTCCCTGCGCATCACACCACCTCCGCGATTTGGGCACCGGATTGTTTAAAGCAACGGGTCGAGAACAAGACCCGGTGCGGCACTTGGGACAGCGCGGGCAAGGCACGCGCAGTTGCCAGCACAGCCAGCGCCTGATCGCGGCTTTTGCCGTGGATCATACAGTAAAGCTGATAGGGCCAGACGTCCGGCACCGGTCTGCGCTGATAGCACAACGTCACCCCCGGCAAGGCGGCCAGCTTTGGCCCCACCGCCGCAATGTCGCCTTCCGGCACATCCCAAACCACCATGGCGTTCGAGGTCCAGCCCAAGGTGCGGTGCCGCACGATCACGCCGAGGCGCGACACCAGCCCCGCCTTGAGCAAGGCGTCAATACGGGCAAGAACCTGCGCCTCGGTCCAGCCCAGACGGTCGGCCAGGGCGGCAAAAGGGTGGGCCACAATATCAAGTCCTTGCGACAGGGCATGCAGCAGCGGTCGATCCTCAACCCGCAAAGCCGCAGGATCAACCGCGCGGGGGGCGGCCATCGGGCGGGCATGGGCCGTCAACCGAAAACCAAGATCAATGTTAAAAGGTTTGATCAGCCGCAAATCCAGCACCCTCAGCCCTGTGCGCGCCTCTATTCGCGCCAGTGATGCACCCAGTTTGTCAGCATCGGGGGAGGTGGCGACAAACCAGAGGTTCCACTCCGCCTCACGCAGATAGGAATGGTTGACGCCGGGTTCCGCACCGACAATCGCGGCCACCTCATCCAGCCGGTCCTCGGGCACGGCAAGGGCCGCCAGCGTCGAAGCGGCCACCGTATTTGGCCGGATCGTAGCGCCCACCCGTGTCAGCGCGCCCTGCGCTTTGAGGCGGGTCAGACGGTCCAGCACACAGGCCTCCTCCAGCCCCAAGGCTTGCGCCATCGCGCCAAAGGGGCGTGGCACCAATGGCAGATCACGCTGGAACTCATCCAACAAGCGCGTGTCGATTCGGTCAAAATGTTCCATCGTCATAGGCCTGGCTGATGGGCACGGGCGGTAAAGAAGATGCCCGAGGGGGCTGCGGCCTCAATCTCGGCCAGCTTTTCGCGGGTTTTTGTATCATAGATCAGGACGCGGTTGTCATCGCGGCTGGAGATCCAGACCTCAGCCCCGCGTGGTGCAAATTCCATATGCAACACGGCTTTGCCAGGGGTCAGCGTGGCCACCACCTCATGCGAGCGACTGTCGATCACCTGCACCGTATCATTCAAAGGGGTTGCGAAGTTGACCCAGACATAGGGGCTGGCAGGTTGGGCGATGATGAACACCGGCTGACCATGTACCGCTGTACGCGCGTTTTCCTCCAGGCTATTGCGGTCGACCCAAAGAACCTCATGCTGGCCCACGGCGGGCAATACAAACTGACCCGAACTGAAGGCCCAGCCTTGCAGATGGGGCATTTTGTAAACTGGCAGATCCTCGGAGGTTTTGCCGTAATCTTGCAGGAATCGTTTGGGCTCGGGGGCATCCGCCCACAGATCGAAGGCTGTCACACCCTTTTCGCCGAAAAGCCCCACAAGATAGGTATGCGCATCATCGGTCAGCACCGCGTCATAGGGGTTCTTGCCCGCGTTGCCGATCATCTTGATATCCGGCTCCGCGCCAGAGAAATCACCTAGGAATACCTCACCACTGTCCCAGACCGCCCATGCAAAGCGACGGCCGGGCACATCGACCAGACCGATGGTCTTGCCCGCGGCCGGAATATCGGCAACCAGATCAAGCGTATCGGCGTCAAACACCTTGACCCCGCCGGGCTCGTAATTGGACACGGCAATCAGGCGGCCATCATCGGAAATCGCACCGCCGATGGAATTACCTGCCTGAACCGTGCGCGCGACCACCTCTTGCGTCAGGATATCGACCTTGGACAGGCCACCGTCGCGGGCAAAGATATAGGCAAAACGTTCATCCGGCGAATAGGTCATGCTGGCGTGCGACAGATCACCCAGCCCCTCTATCCGGCCAATCGCGGCGCGGTCGGAACGATCAACAACCACAAGGCTGCCGCTTGCACGTTCGATCACCAACCCCAGATCGCCGGTGGACTGCACCCCATCCGCCATCACCGGAGAGGCCAGAAGAGACAAGATAAGTGCTGCGGTTTTCATTGGGTTAGTCCTTTTTAAGGTAGTGTGCGATCCACATCGCCTCAGCTTCGGTCAAAAGCGGGCGCCATGGCGGCATCGCCGTTCCGGGAACGCCGTCGAGAATAATCAACGCAAGCCCTTCGGCATCTGCATGGTCCAGCGCATCAGGTGTCAAAGGGCTACCAAGGCCGCCCTTCATAGTCAAACCGTGGCATGATCCACAATCTTGAATAACCATATGTTCCAGTGCTTTTGCGCGCTCGGCGGGCACTTGAGCATGTAACGGCAGGGCAAGACAGAACAGGGCCACAAGGCTACGCATAGGCCGCCATCCCCGGCCCTTCGCAGGCCATAGCGCGGGCGATGGAGATCTCTTCATACAAGGATACAACCCGTCCGATAATAAACAAGACCGGCGCCTCCAGCATCATGGCCTCAACGCGCCCTGTGATATCTGCAAGGGTTCCAACGACACGCTCTTCGCGCGGCGTGGTGGCCGAAGCAATGGCCATGACCGGCAAATCAGGGGCCATGCCCTCTGCCTGCAACCGCATTGATATTTCGGCAATATTCGACGCCCCCATATAAACAACAAGCGTCGTTTCAGGGGAGGCAAGCGAGGCCCAATCCAGATCAAGCAGCGCATCCTTGGCCCGGTGGCCGGTGACATAGCGCACACCGGTCGCCAGCCCGCGGTGGGTCAGCGGCACGCCCGTCACACTGGCAGCCCCCTGGGCCGCCGTGATGCCGGGCACATAGCCAACCGTCACACCAGCTGCGTAAAGCTCCTCGGCCTCTTCGGAACCGCGGCCAAAAATCAGGGGGTCACCGCCCTTGAGCCGCGCCACCATCAGACCTTTGCGCGCAAGATTGACCAAGAGCGCATTGATATCGCCCTGCGCCATCTTATGGCATTTAGGCATTTTTCCAACGTCGATCAATTTCGTTCCCTGCGGGATCAAGGCCATGATCTCGGGGCTGACCAGACGATCAAACACCACCACATCGGCCGACCGGATCAGGCGCAGGGCCTTGACGGTCAAAAGCTCTGGGTCACCCGGACCTGCCCCGATCAAAAAGACCCGGCCAAGACTTTGCGTGGGAGAGGCATCATTCATAACTGGCTTCCTAAGGGGCTGGCGATGTTAAGGGGGGAATGGCCGGGGATACCCCGGCCAAACAGTTGTTTTTCAGATCAGTAAACGTCTTTACCGGTGTTATACACGTTGAACTTGCCTGTTGGCGTGATCAAACGTGGGTCCTTGATAACCTTTTTCAATTCCAGCGTCTTGTCGTCTACGACCACAATCGCGCTTTCCTTGTCCTTGGCGTTCCAGATAGAGAACCACACTTCGGTGCCCTCTTTGTTGAACTCTGGCTGAACGACGCGGGGCTGACCATCGGTAATCCCGGCCCATTCGACCAGCGGCAGGGTGGTAAAGTCAGGCTCACCCTCAGCCGCCATATCGCCGATCTTGAACACAGCCACAGAACCCGAAGTTTCTGCATCAGGGTTCAGCGTAGCGTCAACATAGAGGTGTTCAGAATTCGGGTGGGATTTCACGAACAGGGATCCACCGCCAAGCGCGCTGAATGTGTCCACGATCTGCCATGCCAGATCGGGGTGACCTTCAGGGTCGGTCCCGATAAGTGCCACCGATTCGTCCCCAAGGTGCGAGCTTGCCCAGACCGGACCATAGGTCGGGTGGGTAAAGTTGGCCCCGCGACCCGGATGCGGCGTCATGCCTTCGGTATCGGTGATGGCAACCAGCTTGGATTCCTTGGTGTCGATCACAACCAGTTTGTTGCGCGCGTTCGCCGCGGTGATGAAATAGCGCTTGGTGCTGTCCAAACCGCCATCATGCAAGAAGCGCTCTGCCTCTACCTCGGTGATTTTCAGGTTAACCAGGTCGGTATAGTCGACCATCAGGATCTTGCCGGTTTCCTTCACGTTGACGATAAATTCCGGCTTGTAATGGCTGGAAAGAATCGCGGCAACACGCGGTTCGGGGTGGTAGGTCTGCTCGTCATAGACCATGCCACGGGTGGAAACGATCTTCTTTGGTTCCAGAGTGTCACCGTCCATGATGACGAACTGGGGCGGCCAATAAGCACCGGCGATTGCCAGCTTGTCTTCCCAGCCCTCAAACTTCGAGGTCTCGACCGAGCGGGCCTCGATGCCGATTTTGACGCTGGCAACCGTTTCAGGATTTTCCATCCACAGGTCAATCATATTGACCAGACCGTCACGGCCGATCACCATCAAATAGCGGCCAGAAGCGGAAATCCGGCTGATATGAACCGCATAACCGGTCTTGATGATGGAGTGGATTTCATAGGTGGCACCGTCGATCAGGGCAATCTCGCCCGCATCGCGCAGAGTCACAGACATCAGGTTCTCGATGTCGATATCGTTCATTTTTTCTGTCGGACGGTCCTCAGGCTTGATCAGAACCTTCCAGGTTTCCATCATTTCCGGCATGCCCCATTCGGGCGGTGCTGGCGGTTCCAAGAGCAAATAGCGGGCCATCAGATCTACATCGTCTTCACTCAGATCGCCCGAGGTGCCCCAGTTCGGCATCCCTGCGGGGGAACCGTAGGTGATGAAGCTGTGCAGATACTCATAACCGTTTTCACGGGTCAGATCGGTGGTCAGCGCCTTGCCTGTCGCACCTTTGCGCAATACGCCGTGGCAGCCTGCGCAGCGTTCAAAATAAATCTTGGTGCCGCGCTGGAATTCTTCCTGGGTCATCACCGGGTCGCCTTCGCGGCGGCCAGGGATTTCGACCCTCAGTTCGCCCAAAGTCGTCATGCTGGGTTCATACATCGCGGCGGGGCCGGTGGTGTGATCCTCTACATCGGCAGGTTTGTCTTGTGCAAGGACAGGACCTGCAAGAAGGCCAAGCGCAAGTGCTGCACTGCCCCATAGAATCGTCCTGGCTTTGGTGGCTCGGGGTTTCATATGAATATCTCCGTTGAGCGGGTAAGGCTGAACACATTATGGTGAACCTTGGCGCATCCCTCCTTGACGTAGGTCAAGGCCCTGCAAGCCAGTGCATAACATAAAGGAAGAAATCTGGAGACTGGCCTTCTAAATATGTATTTATTGCCCCGCCTTTTTGTTTTGCTATTTTGCCTGACCCTCGGGATCGCCCCCGCATCCGGTCAGGGCCGGGAGCAGGGCATCACCGAGCCGACCCCTGACATGGCACAAGAGCTTTTGAAGGTTGATGGGCCGGTCACCCTTCAGCGCGTGGCCGAGGGCGTGCCGGGCTGGAATGTGTATCAAGGCGGTGGGGTTGTCGGGCATATCGCCTCCAGCAGCGAGGTTGCGGGGTCGGTCGGCTATTCGGGGCAGCCTTTGGATGTACTGGTGGCGGTGTCACCGATGGCGGTCATTACCGGCGCGCGATTGGTGCACCATAATGAACCGGTGCTGACGCTGGGGATCTCGGACGCGGATATCGCGCGCTATGTCTCGGGGTTCGCCGGGCTGGATCTGACCGCGCCAGAGAGCATATCCGCAAATGCCCCCGATGTGATCAGCCGCGCCACAGTTTCGACCGGCGTGATCCGCGATGGCATTTTGCGCACCGCACGCACAATTGCAATTGCACGCGGGTTGATCCGCGGCGCAGGTATTGACCGGATCAGCTTTACCCCGCTGGATTGGGTGGGCCTGCAACAGATGAACGCTGTGGCCGAAACGCAAGTCAGCATGACCGCCGCCGCCGCCGCCCTTGCCGGTGCCAAAGTGCCGGTTCAGCCCGGTGACGGGGATTTCTTGCGGCTTTATGCGGCGATCATCGACACACCGACCGTTGGCCAAAACCTGCTGGGACAACAGCAATTTACCCGCATTATCGGTGGGCTTGGCGCGGGGCAATCCGCGCTTATGGTTGCATCTGCAGGGTTGCAATCACATCGCGGCACCGCATGGCGGCGCAGCGGGGTGTTTGACCGGCTGACGATCGTCCAAGGCAACACCCGTTGGCAGCCGGGCGCAGACAGCTATACCATGATCGAAAGTCTGGTGCCCGAAGATGCACCCGCGATGAAAGAGGTCAGCCTCTTTGCTCTGCCCCCCACAATCGACCCCACCGTCCCCTTTTTGGTAGAAGTCACCGCAACCCGCCCCAGCAGCGGTGCCGATATCGAAATGATCATCACTCTGCCCTACAGCCTACCCGAAACGTTTCACTTGGCCGCCCCCGAAGCCGCGCCGCTTTGGCATGATATCTGGATGAAAAAGCGGCCTGAGGCCGTGATTGTCGTGGTCATGCTGACCTGTCTGACGCTGATCCTCTTTGCCCAAGGTGCCATCACCCGCCGCCCGAAACTGTGGCTCCGCCTGCGGCTCGGGTTTTTGCTGACCACATTTCTGGTGTTGGGCATGGGGTTGAATGGCCAGCTTTCGGTGGTGCAGGTCGTGGCCTTTCTCCATGCCCTGCTGACCGGATTTCGCTGGGAGACATTTCTAGCCGATCCGGTAATCTTTTTGCTTTGGGGGTTTACCGCACTGGGGCTGCTATTTTGGGGGCGCGGGGTCTACTGCGGCTGGCTGTGCCCATTTGGCGCGCTGCAAGAGCTGACAAATGCTGCGGCCCAACGCCTTGGCATCCGGCAGATCGCAGTGCCGCAGGGGGTGCATGAGCGGCTTTGGGTGATCAAATATACGCTGTTCGTGGTGATCCTCGCCATGTCTTTTTATTCCATGCATGACGCGATTCTGCTGGCCGAGGTGGAGCCGTTCAAAACCGCCATCTCCATGCGGTTCATCCGCGCCTGGCCCTTCGTGCTGTTCGTGCTGCTGTTGCTTGGCGCAGGTTTGTTCATTGAGCGATTCTTTTGCCGCTACCTTTGCCCGCTTGGCGCAGGGCTGGCAATTCCTGCCAAGTTGAAAATCTTTGACTGGCTGCGTCGGCGTCCACAATGCGGACGTGAATGCCGCCTGTGTGAAACCAAATGTACCGTAGGTGCGATAGACCCCTTGGGCCGCATCAACCCCAATGAATGTGTTTTGTGCCTGCGCTGTCAGGTGATCATGGCGGACCCTACCCAATGCCCCGTCCTGAAACGCCGCGCCCGCACATCCTAAGGAGAATGACGATGACCACCCTCAAACGGTTCTTTAGTGATGGTTACAGGGTCTTTTTTCTGGCTGCAGCCCTGTTTGCCATGCTGTCGATTGCGGTCTGGGAAGGCTGGCTTGCGATTCAGGCCATGGGCGGCATGGCGGATTTGCCTGTGCGCCCTGCCCCGCATCTGTGGCACGCGCATGAGATGATCTTTGGCTTTGGTGCGGCCGCTGTTGGCGGGTTTTTCTTGACAGCGGTGCCGAACTGGACCGGGGCCAAGGCCGCACCGCATGTGTTTGTTGCGGTGGTTGCAGGGCTTTGGCTGCTGGGGCGGTTGGCGCTTTGGTATTCCGGCGTTTTGCCACCCACCATTGTTGCCGTGGCCGATCTTGCCTTTGTGCCTGTCTTGATGCTGAAGGTATTGATGCAACTGCTGCACAAGCCCAAGCCGCAACAGATGATCTTTATGGTGATCCTCACGCTTTACTGGGCGGCCAATCTGATGGTGCATATGGAATGGGTCGATCTGCTGCAAGACGGGGTTTGGGCCGGGTTGCGCATGGGGCTGGTGACGCTTTGTGCCATGATTATGGTGCTTGGCGGGCGGGTCACACCGGGCTTTACCCGCAATGCGATGGTGCGTGCGGGCCGCGAACATGACCTGCCGCGCAACCCCGCGCCCTTGGCGGCCTTTGCGATTGCGGCGGCCTTGATTCAACCTGCGGGCTATCTGTTGGGTCTGCCGGACGGGATCATGGGGGCCACGGCCATTGCGGCCGGTCTTGCCGGATTGGCGCGCGTGGCACTGTGGCGCGGTCTTTGGACATGGCGTCAGCCGATTCTATGGGTGATGCACATCGGTTATGCGCTGAATGCGGCGGGCTTTTTGTTCCTTGGCCTTTCGGATATCGGGATCGGGAACGAGATGGCCGCCCTGCATATTCTGGGTATCGGCGGCGTCGGCACCATGACCTATGCCGTGATGTCACGTGCGATACTGGGCCACAGCGGGCGGGCCCTGATCGCCCCGCGCGGGGTGGCTGTTGGCTATGCGCTGATTCCGCTGGCGGTTCTGGCACGCGTCATCGGCTCGGTCTTGCCCGGGCTTTACTATCCAGCGGTGCTGACGGCGGGGGCGCTTTGGATCATTGCATTTGCGCTGTTTACAGCCTGTATGTGGGAACCGATCTGGGGCGCGCGCGCCAGCCGCACAGAAAAGGCCCCGCAATGATGAAACGTCGTCGTTTCCTTGCGATTTCCGCAGCCTTTGCCGCCGGGCCCGCCCTTGCTACCGCACAGGTGCAAGACTGGCACGGCAAGGGCTTGGGATCCGCGTTGCATCTGCGGCTGGTCGGCGTGCCTGCAGCACAGGCAGCGCTGGTCTGGCATAAGGTGGAACGCGTAATTGCCCGGGTTGAGCAAGCCGCCTCATTGCATCAAGACAGCGCCCTGCGCAGGTTGAACCGGAATGGGCATCTTGCCTATCCCGACCCGGATCTGGCGGGGCTTATGGTGCTTTCGGACCAAATCCACAGCACGACCAATGGGGCCTTTGACCCCTCTGTTCAGCCGCTCTGGCTGGCGCAGGCGCAGGGCGACGACACGCAGGCCGCAGCGAAACATGTTGGCTGGGGCCGGATCACCCATAGCAAGTCCGAGATCACCCTGCCGCGCGGCGCGGCGCTTACTTTCAACGGCATTGCCCAAGGCTGGGCCGCTGACCGTATCGCGGATCTTTTGCGCAGCGAAGGGTTCCGTGATGTCCTGATCGATATGGGCGAGGTGGTCGCCCTCGGTCAAAACCAGAATGGCACACCTTGGCGCGCAGCCATCGCGAACCCCGGTGGCGCCGAGCTGGCACGCGTTGAACTATCCAACCGCGCGCTTGCCACCTCCAGCCCAAGGGGAACGCTGATCGGGCAGGCAAGCCCGCATATCTTGCACCCAAAGCTGGTTCCGCTTTGGTCCACGGTTTCGGTATCTGCCCCCACAGCCGCGCTTGCTGATGCGCTGTCCACCGCCTTCTGCCTGATGCCGCGACCAGCAATTAACACAACCCTGGCGCGCTTTCCGCTCGCCTCATTGGAAAGAATTGTCTAAAACCCTAAACCATGCGCTAGGATTGACTTTGGTTAAGGACCAACTAGCCTAGCCGCTACATACGAAAACAATCTGCAATCATTGGGAAGGATCCTCGCATGCGCGAAGTCATGACCAAGAGCATGGCCCGCAATATCTTTTACGGTGGGTCGCTGTTCTTTATCGCTATATTCGTGGGTCTTTCGGTCCACTCTCACTACTACATCGTAAACGTATCGACGAATAAAGCCACGCTGACCGAAGAAGTCGCCGCGGGCAAGCATCTGTGGGAAAAGCATGGCTGCGTGAATTGCCATACGATTCTGGGCGAAGGTGCCTATTTCGCACCTGAGTTGGGCAACGTTATGACCCGCTGGGGCGTGGAAGATGACCAAGAGGCAGCGTTTGAAAGCCTCAAGGGCTGGATGGACGCCATGCCCAGCGGCATCGAGGGCCGTCGCCAGATGCCGAACTTCAACCTGACCGACGCCGAATACCGCGAATTGGCCGATTTCCTGCTGTGGACAAATACAATCCGCAACCAGGACTGGCCGCCGAATGATGCGGGTTAAGGGGACAGAATAATGAAATACAAAACCCAAAAAATCGCTCTGGCCTATTTCGTGACCGCGATGGCGCTTTTCGCCGTTCAGGTCTCGCTGGGCCTTATCATGGGCTGGATCTATGTCGATGGAAACTTCCTGACAGAGATTTTGCCCTTTAACGTGGCGCGTATGCTGCACACCAACAGCCTTGTCGTCTGGCTGCTGACAGGCTTCTTCGGCGCGGCCTATTACCTTGTGCCAGAGGAATCCGAACAGGAAATCCACTCCGTCAAGCTGGCCTATTTGCAGCTTGCGATCCTGATCATCGGCACTGCCGGTGTTGTGTTGACCTATACGTTCAACCTGTTTGAGGGCAACTTCCTGCTGGGCAAAGAGGGGCGTGAGTTCCTTGAGCAACCCCGCTGGGTCAAGGTCGGCATCGTCGTGGCCGCGCTGATCTTCCTTTACAACATCTCGATGACGGTGCTGAAGGGCAAGAAAACCGCAATCACCAACATCTTGATTCTGGGCCTGTGGCTGATCGCGCTGCTGTTCCTCTTTGCGTTCTACAATCCCGAAAACCTTGCACTCGACAAACAATACTGGTGGTTCGTGATCCACTTGTGGGTTGAGGGTACTTGGGAACTGGTCATGGCCTCTATCCTTGCCTTCTTGATGATGAAGCTGACGGGTGTTGACCGGGAAATCGTGGAAAAATGGCTTTATGTCATCGTGGCCACCGCGTTGTTCTCGGGCATCCTTGGCACCGGCCACCACTATTTCTTCATCGGGATGCCGGGCTATTGGCTCTGGATCGGGTCTATCTTTTCGACCTTTGAGGTGGTTCCCTTCTTTGGCATGATGGCATTCGCCTTTGTCATGGTCTGGAAAGGCCGCCGCGATCACCCAAACAAGGCCGCTTTGCTCTGGTCCTTGGGTTGCGCCACACTTGCCTTCTTTGGTGCTGGCGTCTGGGGTTTCCTGCACACGCTGCACGGGGTCAACTATTACACCCACGGCACGCAGATCACCGCAGCCCACGGCCACCTTGCCTTCTTTGGTGCCTATGTCGCGCTGAACCTTGCGATCATCACCTATGCGATGCCGCAACTTCTGGGCCGTGACCCCTATAACCAAGTGCTCAACATGGCATCCTTCTGGCTGATGTCATCGGGGATGGTGTTCATGACCGTGACGCTTACGCTTGCCGGTACGGTACAAACCCACCTGCAGCGCGTGAACGGCGAGGGCTTCATGGATGTGCAAGATCAGCTTTGGATCTTCTTCGTCATGCGCTTTGGCTCTGGTGTGGCGGTTGTTCTGGGCGCACTCTTGTTCCTCTATGCGGTGCTGCGGCCCCGCAAAGAGATCGTAAGCCCCGGCCCGATCGAACGTGACCGCCTGAAAAGCGATCCCGACCATATTGCAGCGGAGTGATGACAATGGACGGAACCTTGAACCTGAAGGGGGCGGCAGATGCCCCCTTCTACCTGCCGCAAAGCGATGAATGCGATATCTTCGCTGCTGCTGCTGCCCACGACCTTCCCGTTCTGCTCAAAGGGCCGACCGGCTGTGGCAAGACGCGCTTTGTAGCCCATATGGCCGCCCGGCTTGGCCGTCCGCTCTATACGGTGGCTTGCCATGACGACCTTTCCGCTGCCGATCTGATCGGGCGTTACCTGCTTAAAGGTGGCGAAACCGTCTGGGTCGATGGCCCGCTGACCCGCGCCGTGCGCGAGGGTGCGATTTGCTATCTTGATGAGGTGGTCGAGGCACGGCGCGATGTCACCGTGGTCTTGCACCCTTTGACCGATGACCGCCGCATCCTGCCGATCGACCGCACCGGCGAGGAACTGGAAGCGGCCCCCGGATTTTTGTTGGTTGCCAGCTACAACCCCGGCTACCAAAACATCATGAAGACGCTCAAGCCCTCCACCCGTCAGCGGTTTGTCAGCCTCGAATTCAACTTCCCCAAGATGGAACATGAAATCCCCGTTGTGGCCCGCGAATCCGGGCTGGATGAGGATCGGGTGAAACCGCTTGTCCGTCTGGCAAATAAATTGCGCGCCATGAAGGGCCAGGACCTTGAGGAAGGGGTCTCCACCCGTCTTGTGGTCTATGCCGCCACGCTTATTGCAGGCGGAATGGCGATTGAGCGTGCTATCCAAACCGCAATGATCGAGCCTTTGGCCGATGATGCGGATGTTAAGGCGGGGCTCCGCGATCTTGTGACCGCCGTTTTCGGGTGAGGCCGGTGATGTCACGGATCGAATTTGAACCATGGGAACCCGAAGAAACGATCGGGAAACTGTGGCACGCCTTTGCCAGTCGTCTGGACGCTGATCCCGTACACGACGGAGCCCGTGTTCCACTGTCACAAGTGGGCGGACGGCTGGCAGTTCTTTTTCGGGGCTTGGGTGGCGACCCGGCGGTAGAGCTTAAACCCGTCGTCGACGAGGTCAGCCACCACCGCCTCTCGCTCAAGCGCAAACTTGGCACTTGGGCCGATGAAACCCCTCGCGCCACCTTTGATGGTGCGGCCCTGCGCCTGCCCGAGTCGCTGGCGGTCTTTCCGGCACCCGAGGCGAATGCCGCCCTTTACATCTGGCTTGCGGCCTCTGCGGCCCATGCGGGCGGTTTTGCGGCAAATGATGACAAGCTGCGCGCTGATCTGGCCGCCTTGTCGGCCGCACAGAAAATGGTTGCCGATACGCTGGAAAATGCACCCGGTTTCCGCGCGCTTTACACCGATCTGTGCGGGGCCGTTCTGGCCACCCGCAAAACCCCGCGCCTGCCCGATGCCGAGCGCACCGTAGAGGCGGTTATCCTACATATTCTGGGCGACCCTGCCCCGCTATCGCCCAAGGCCGCGCGGATGCTTGCGGCGGTCAACTCGGGCGATCTCTCGGCCTACCGCGCCCCGCGCGGCTACCGCCCCTTCCGGCCTGTGGCGCTGTGGCCCGACCTTCGTAAACTGGACCGCTCAGAGGCGACTGTGGTTGAGAGCCGCGAAACCGAAGGCACCCCCGAGCAGGGCGATACCGAGGGCCGCACCCGCCGCGCCAAGCGCCGCAAATCCGAACAGGCAGAGCGTAACGACAGCTTTATCTTGCATAAGTTCGAGGCGATCCTGTCTTGGGCGGAATTCGTCAACCTCAACCGCCGCGTGGATGAGGATGATGATGACGACGCCAAAAAGGCCGCCGATGATCATGATGAAATCGGCCTTGGGCAGCTTTCCAAAGCGCCCGCCACCCGGTTGAAGCTGCACCTCGACCTCGCCCCCGAAGATGTCGACCGCGAGTCGCTTTCGGGCATCAGCACCTATCCTGAATGGGATGTGCGGACCGGCACCTATCTGCCCGCCCATGCGCGGGTTCTGTTCTCGGACATCGTACCGGGCGACCACATCTCACCGTTTCAGGACGATCCCGGCGCGCAGGCCCGCATCCGCGCGGTACGCCGCCAGTTTGAGGCCTTGCGCCCCAGCCGCGTCTCTACACCCGGTCACCCCGAGGGCGATGAACTGGACATGGACCGCACCGTGCGCGCGCAGGTCGATTTCATGGCGACAGGGGATGGGTCTGATCGGATCTGGCGCCAAACCCGGACCGAGAAACGCGATCTGGCGGTGTCGATCCTGTTGGATGTATCGCGGTCAACCGAAAGTGCGATCCCCGGCCACGGCCACGGCGGACGCGCGGTGATTGATGTCGAACGAGAGGCCCTGACCGCGCTGGCATGGGGGCTGGATACCTGCGGCGATGATGTGGCGATAAACGCGTTTTCCTCGCTCAAGCGGGACCGGGTTTATGTGCAACGCGCCAAGGGTTTCAACGAAAAGATGGGCCCGATGGTAGAGGCGAAAATCGCCAGCCTGCGGCCGGGACACTACACCCGTCTGGGGGCTGCGATCCGTCACGTCTCGGCCGAACTGGCACAGCAGGGGCGCAAGCGGCGGTTGCTTTTGGTGATCACCGACGGCAAACCCAATGACCTTGACCATTACGAGGGCCGCCACGGGATTGAGGACAGCCGCATGGCCGTCCGCGAGGCGCGCCGTATGGGACATTCCGTCTTTGGCATCACCGTGGACCGCGACGGCAAAAGCTGGTTCCCGCGTATCTTTGATCAGGGCGGTTTCACCCTGATCCCCGCGCCCGAAAAGCTGACCCAGGCCCTGCCGATGATTTACCGACATCTGGTGATGGGATGACAGATAACGCGCAAACCACAACCGAGCCGCCCTTTTGGGAAAACCTGCCCGGCGATCTGATGATGTGGGTTATGATCGTGTCGGAACTGCTGATCTTTGGCGCCGGGCTTGCGGTTTTTCTGTTCCTGCGGCTGATGGACCCTGCGGGTTTTGCCGAGGCGCAGACCTATCTGCACCGCACAGGTGCCGGCATTGGCACCGTGGTTCTGGTTACCTCGGGCTGGCTTGCGGCCGTGGCGGCCCATAGCACCGACCGCATCTGGCGGTGCCGTGCGTTGCTGGCCGGTGCCACGCTGCTGGGGGCCGTGTTCATGGGCATCAAAGGCCAGGAATGGGCCGATCTTTTTGCCCAGGGCATCAGCTTTGAAACCCATGTATTCTTTACCTTTTCCTTTATGCTGACCGGGTTTCACGCCGCCCATGTCATTGCGGGCATGTTGTTGCTGGCGTTTGTCGCTATCCGCCCCAATCCGCGCAGCGTCGAGGTTGGCGCCGCCTTTTGGCATATGGTCGATCTGGTCTGGATATTGGTCTTTCCCGTGGTGTATCTGCTATGACCCTGACACGCGCATGGGCGACGTTGATCGCCCTTTCCATCCTGTCCACCGCCGTCGCCGCCTTGGGGCTCGAGGGGCGTTGGCTGGCGCTCATCGTGCTGCCACTGGCCTGGGCCAAGGCACAGATCATCCTCAACCGCTATCTCGGGTTAAGCCAAGCCCCCGATATCGCACGCGGTTTTGCGATATCGCTGGGGCTTTTCATGCTGGTACTGATCGCGCTGGCGGTGATTGGCACCCATTAGGCTGGATCGCGAAAGAACCCGGCAAAGGGTTCGGGCAGCGCAAACTCCTTAAGGGCAAGCGCACGGGCCCGAGCCGACATCTTGCGCGCGGTTTTGTCAACAATGCCCGGCAACTCTTCGGCGGTGCGTTCGGCGGCAAAGGGTGCAAAATACCAGCGCAGGAAGGTGAAACAGATCACATCCTCCAGCGCCTGCACCTCGGCATCGCGTTTGATGCCTTCCTTGCGCAGCAAAACGCCCACACGGTCGCAATCATCCTGGTCATAGCCCGCTTCGGCCATAATCTCTGCCACACGCAGGCCGTGCCGTCGCCCCTGTTCCTTGCGCCACGCGTGATAGCCTGCTTTGCCCTCGGGAAAATCACTGCGCAACAACAGCCAGCGTTCGATATGCTGGCCGCGCGCGGCAATGGCCAGAACCTCGCTTGGCGCGGGCACCAGTTGCGCCAGTTCCACACTCATCCTTTCGCCGTAAAGCAGGGCTGCGGGGCGACCATCCTCAAGCTTTGGGTCGCGGGCGTTTGCGGCGTCGATCATCGCCAGCGCATGGGTAAGCCGGGTCATCAGCGCGCCCATGCCTGAGCAGGGTCCTGCTCGATATAATCACGCAAGAGCGACACATTCCCGATGATCGCCACATTCTGTTTGATTGTCACGTCCTGCTCCTTCAACCTTGCAAACGCCCTGCTGAGGCTTTCGGGTTTCATTCCCAAACGTCCCGCAATCAGCACCTTGTCATAGGGCAGTGTCACCTCACAACGACCCGCGCCGCAAGGGGCAAGTTCCAGCAGGAATTCTGCCACCCGCTGCGCGCCGGTCTGCGCCTTCAAGGCCTCGATCTGCTCCACCAATCCGTGCAGATGTGTATAGGTTGCTGATAACATAGAGATCGCGATTTCCGGGTTTTCACGCAGCAGCCGCAAAAAGACGCTCGCCTCTATACGAATCAATGTGCAATCGGTCACGGCCTCGGAGGCAACCGGATAGGTATCATGGCGAAAGGCGACTGCCTCACCGAAACTATGGCCCTTGGTGAAAACGCCGACCACCGCCTCGGCCCCATTGGGCGCAATGCGGTATAGTTTAACCCAGCCTTCGGCGACGATATAGATCGCGCTGGCGCGCTCTCCTTGCAGGAAAATGCAGGTGCCGCGGTCGTATTGGCGCACATGCGATGCCGCCAAAAGCACCTCAACCACGCTGGCCGGAGCGGCCGACAACAGGACCGACTGACGGGCAAGTTCAATATGTTCGGGCTTCATCGGCGCAAACTCCTTTTATTCAGAAACCCTAACAGAGCCGGTGCCAAAGCGCGACAGCGAAACCGGAAAACGGGGGAATTGGTCGCATCACAGCCGCAGATCGTCTCGCCCCATCTGGACAGAGGACCGATCACACCCTATCTGACAGGAATGGTAAAACACAGCGACCCAAATTCCAAACTTATCGCCGAAAACCGCCGCGCGCGGTTCGATTACGCGATTTCGGATGACATCGAGGCCGGCATCATACTGCTGGGATCCGAAGTGAAATCCATGCGCAAGGGCGGTGCGAATATCGCCGAAAGCTATGCCAGCGTCGAGGATGGTGAGCTGTGGTTGATCAACAGCTATGTCGCGCCCTATCTACAGGCCAAAACCTGGGGCCATGAGGAACGTCGCAAACGCAAGCTCTTGGTCTCGCGCAGGGAACTTGCACGGCTGTGGAACGCCACCGCGCGTGAGGGCATGACCATCGTGCCGCTGAAAATGTATTTCAACGAGCGCGGCATGGTAAAGCTGAAGATCGGTATCGCCAAGGGCAAGAAAAACGCCGACAAGCGCGAAACCTCGGCCAAGCGGGACTGGAACCGGCAAAAAGCGCGGTTGATGAAGCAAAACCACCAATAGGCCGGTTTTGAAAGGCTCCGGCCTTGCCACAGGCCCCCTATCCGCTATACCCAAAGACTTGCAGATCAGGAGCCGCAAATATGACCCCCGCACCGCAAGATGACCCTAAAACGCTGGTTTCCACCGAATGGCTGGCCCAGCATATAAATGACCCCGATTTGCGGATCATCGATGCGTCTTGGCATATGGAGGCTTTGGGCCGTGATGCGAAGGCGGAATACGCCGCCGCCCATATTCCCGGTGCGCGGTTCTTTGATATTGATGATATTTCCGATCACCGCTCAGAATTGCCCCATATGGCGCCCCCTGTCGAGAAATTCATCAGCCGGATGCGCGCGATGGGTGTGGGCGACGGGCATCAGGTGGTGATCTATGACACCTCGGGCCTGTTTTCCGCCGCGCGGGTCTGGTGGACGTTTCGCCTGATGGGCAAGGTTGACGTTGCCGTTCTCGATGGCGGTTTGCCCAAATGGCAGGCAGAGGGCCGCGAGATTGAGGATATGCCCCCGATGGTGCGCGACCGTCACATCACCGTGCAGCGCCAGTCGGGGCTGGTAAAAGATGTCACGCAGGTGGCCCAGGCCTCCAAGCTGGCTGTGACCGAGATTATCGACGCCCGCGCTGCCGAGCGTTTCAAAGGGGAGGCCGCCGAGCCGCGCCCCGGCCTGCGGGCGGGTCATATTCCGAATTCCAAGAACCTGCCCTATGGCGAATTGTTGAATGCCGATGGCACGATGAAGGCCCCTGATGCGTTGAAATCGGCCTTCAAGGCGGCAGGGATTGATCTGTCCAAACCTGCGATCACCACCTGCGGTTCGGGCATCACGGCGGCGATCGTGTCGCTGGCGCTGGAACGGGTCGGACATCGCAACCACGCGCTCTATGACGGGTCTTGGACCGAATGGGGCATGTATGAAGACCTACCCATCGCCAAGGACTAACCCCACAACTATTTGTATAAAAAGGCAAATCCGATGCTGAACGCCCTTCGCCCACAGCCGCAAGACAAGATCCTGCAACTCATCCAGATGTACAAAGAGGACCCGCGCGATGCCAAGATCGACCTTGGCGTGGGTGTCTATAAGGATGCCAACGGGCTGACGCCGGTGATGCGCGCGATCAAAGCCGCCGAAAAACAGCTGTGGGACTCGGAAACCACCAAATCCTATACCAACCTTGCGGGCGATCCGGCCTATATCACGGCAATGCAGGCGCTGATTTTGGGCGATAGCGTGACCGCCGACCGGCTGTCGGCCATCGCGACCCCCGGCGGCACAGGTGCCATCCGTCAGGCGCTGGAGCTGGTGAAAATGGCCAACCCCGATGCGACGATCTGGCTGTCGAACCCGACCTGGCCCAACCACCCGTCGATCATCAAATTCCTTGGCCTGCCAATTGCCGAGTACCGCTATTTCGACGCGGAAAGCCGCGGTGTGGATTTCGACGGTATGCTGGCCGATCTGGCACGGGCGAAAAAGGGCGATATGGTCTTGCTGCACGCCTGCTGTCACAACCCGACAGGGGCCAACCTGACCTTGCCGCAATGGTCTGCTGTGGCTGATCTGCTGGAAAAAACCGGCGCTATTCCCTTTATCGACAACGCTTATCAGGGCTTTGGCGACGGGCTGGATGAGGATGCGGCCGGCCTGCGTCTTCTGGCCTCGCGGCTGCCGGAACTTTTGATTGCGGCCTCTTGTTCCAAGAACTTCGGCATCTACCGTGAGCGGACCGGCATCCTGATCGCCGTTGCCCCCAATGCGGAAATGCACGGCGTGGTGCAGCAAAACCTCGCCTTCCTCAACCGTCAGAATTTCAGCTTCCCGCCCGATCACGGGGCGCGGCTGGTCTCGATGATCCTGACAGATCCCGCCCTGCGCGCCGATTGGCAGGAAGAGCTGGAATCCGTCCGCCTCAACATGCTGTCTTTGCGCGAATCCCTTGTGGCCGAATTGCAGCGCCTGTCGGGGTCGGATCGTTTCGGCTTTTTGGCCCAGCATCGCGGCATGTTTTCGCGCATCGGCGCCACCCCCGAACAGGTAGAGGCCCTGCGCCGCGATCACGGGGTCTATATGGTGGGCGACAGCCGGATGAACATCGCCGGGCTGAACGCGCAAAGCGTGCCGGTGCTGGCCAAGGCGATCATCGACGTCGGCGTCTGAATGTTTGATGCCGTTATCTTTGATCTCGACGGCACCCTTCTTGACACCGAGGCGCTTAGTCAGGCGGCAGGCATTGCCGCCTTTGCCGATCACGGGTTGGCGGTGGACCCTGCCTTTTTGTACGGGCTGATCGGCCATGACGATGTGACGGGGGCGGAAATGATCCGCGCCCGTTTTCCCGATCTGGATTTCACAACCCTTTTGTCGGCATGGGCCGAGCGTATCGGCGTGCTTTACGCGGGCGGCATCCCGCTTAAACCCGGCACACACCGGCTTTTGGGCGCGCTGCAACAGCCCTTGGCGCTGGCTACATCCTCTACCCGCAAGCAGTTGGATCTGAAACTATCGGTCACAGATATCGCCCCCTATTTCCGGCAGCTTATCTGTTTTGATGACGTGACAAGGGCCAAACCCGCGCCCGATCCCTATTTGTTGGCCGCACAGCGTTTGGGCGTGGATCCCGCCCGCTGTGTCGCCTTTGAAGACAGCGAGACCGGCGCGCAATCGGCGCATCTTGCGGGCATGACCGTGGTGCAGGTGCCCGATATCAACCCCGCCTCGGGGCGCTATGCCCATCTGGTCGCGCCCGACCTTTTTACAGGGGCACGCGAAATCGGTTTGCTGCCCAAATGATCTTGCCATTTCGATTCACCGCTCCTATATGAAGGGTGAGGGGTTGGCGCGGGCAAGTGCCTCGCCAACTTGGTCAGGTCCGGAAGGAAGCAGCCACAACGAGCCCCACTTGGGTCGATGTCCAGCCTCTCACCCTATCCGCGGCCTGCGTGCCGCCGCCAACGGGACGCCATATTATTCCCTCTGATAGCACCGACATTCCAACACTCGAAACCCTCGGCTGGGGTGCATATTTCGCGGTTCAACTGACCGAGGAAGACCTTGCGCATGTGCCCGCCCGCGTGGCCCATGTTCACCGCGACCGATTGGGCGTTTTGACCGAGGGCGGCCCCTGCGAGGTTGCCTTGCCCAACGGCCACCCCTCGGGCAGTTTTGCCGTGGGCGATTGGGTGCTGATCTCGGCCAGCCAATCGGTGATGCAGCGCCGTCTTGATCGCCGCAGCCTGTTGCAACGTCGCGTCCATTCCCGCGCCGGCAGCCGCAACATCGGTGAATACCGGCTGATCGGTGCGAATATCGATACGCTTTTCATCACCACCTCGTGCAACGCCGATTTCAATGTCGCGCGTCTGGAACGCTATCTGACGCTGGCGCATGATGCGGGGGTGGAGCCGGTGATCCTTTTGACCAAAGCCGATGTGGCCGATGACCCACAGGCCTATCTGGCGCAAGCGCAGGCTTTGGGGACGGATCTGGCCGTGCTGCTGCTGGATGCCCATGCGCCGGATGTGCCAGACCTGCTGGCGAAATGGACGGGTCAAGGGCAAACCGTGGCGCTTTCGGGGTCATCTGGTGTGGGTAAAACCACGTTGACCAATGCGCTGACAGGCATGTCCGTTGCCACCCAGGAAATCCGCGAGGACGATGCGCGCGGCCGCCACACCACCACGGCGCGGCATCTTTATCCTTTGCCGACAGGGGGGTGGCTGATCGACACCCCCGGCATTCGCGGGCTTGGTGTCTCAGATGCCGCCGCAGGGATCGAGGCGACCTTTGCCGAGATCACCGCCCTTGCCGCCCAATGCAAATTCCGCAATTGCCAGCATGAGCATGAGCCAGGCTGCGCCGTCCAAGCCGCCATTGCCGCCGGTGAGGTGGACCCCGAACGCCTCGCCCGCTGGCGCAAGCTAAGCGCCGAGGACAGCGCCAATACCGCCAGCTCCGGTGCGGCGATGGGCAAGGGTTACGGGATCACCAAACGCTCCAAGGGGCGGGCCTTGGCCAAACAGATCAAAGCGGCGCAAAAGCACAAGAAACGCTAGGCCAGCGCCCAAGCCATCTGCGCATCGGTTTCCACCGCACAAGGCCGCACGGCGCGCAGGCGGGCCAGCGCATCGGGCTCTCCCGCCTCCATCATCAGGCGCAGCGCGATCATCCCCGTGCGCCCGCAGCCTGCCCTGCAATGGATAATCACCCGACCGCCTTGCGCCAAAACTCTGTGCAAATCATGCGCAAGCGCGGCCCACTCCCCCGCCGGAACACCGTAATCGGCAATCGGGAAATGCCGCTGTGCAATCGCGGCGCGGGCCAAGGCCACGCGCAGCCCCGCAGGAACCTCTTCCAACAGCGTCAGCACCAGATCGGCACGCAATTCAGGCACATCGGCCGGTCTCGGGCAGGCACATAGACCCAAAACCCCGCCGCCCACCGCAATTTCTGCCAGTTCAAACGCCATTCTGCCCCCCGTTTCGCAACCATCCTATTCCGGCGGGTGGACGGGCAGCAAGCGAGTGCTTAGATTGGCGCGCAAGCCATCCAAGGGAATCCCATGTCCGATACAGCCCAGCCCGCCTATCAGGTCCTCGCCCGCAAATACCGGCCCGAGACATTCGCCGATCTGGTCGGGCAAGATGCCATGGTGCGCACGCTCAAGAACGCCTTTGCGGCGGATAGGATCGCGCAAGCCTTTATCATGACCGGCATCCGCGGGACGGGTAAAACCACCACGGCGCGAATCATCGCCAAGGGGCTGAACTGCGTTGGACCTGATGGCACCGGCGGCCCGACGACCGAGCCTTGCGGCGTTTGCGACCAGTGTAAATCCATCATGGAGGGGCGCCACGTCGATGTGATGGAAATGGATGCCGCCTCACGCACGGGCGTTGATGATATCCGCGAGATTATCGCCTCGGTCGCTTACCGTGCCACCTCGGCGCGCTACAAGATCTATATCATCGACGAAGTTCACATGCTGTCGACCAGCGCCTTTAACGCGCTGCTCAAGACGTTGGAGGAACCGCCCGCCCATGTGAAGTTCATCTTTGCCACAACCGAGATCCGCAAGGTTCCGGTGACGGTTCTGTCGCGGTGCCAGCGCTTTGACCTCAAGCGGATCGAGCCCGAAGACCAGATCGCCCTGCTGCGCAAAATCGCCCAAGGCGAAGGGGCGACGATTTCCGATGATGCCTTGGCGCTGATCACACGGGCGGCCGAAGGCTCGGCGCGCGATGCGACCTCGCTTCTGGATCAATCGATCAGCCACGGCGCGGGGGAAACCACCGCCGATCAGGTGCGCGCCATGTTGGGGCTGGCCGATCGGGGGCGGGTCTTGGACCTGTTTGATATGGTGGTGCGCGGGGATGCCGCGGCCGCCTTGACCGAGCTTGCCAGCCAATATTCCGATGGGGCCGATCCGATGGCCGTGCTGCGCGATCTGGCCGAGATTACCCATTGGCTCTCGGTGATCAAGATCACGCCCGAGGCCGCCGAAGACCCGACCACCCCGCCGGATGAACGCAAACGCGGTCTTGATATGGCGGGGCGTTTGCCGATGCGGGTGCTGACGCGGATGTGGCAGATGCTCCTCAAGGCGCTGGAGGAGGTGGCCTTGGCCCCCAACGCGATGATGGCGGCAGAAATGGCCGTTATCCGCCTGACCCATGTGGCCGACCTGCCCGATCCCGAAACCCTGATCCGCAAGCTGCAATCCACCCAACCCAGCCCCACGGGCGGCGCGCCTGCGGGTGGCGGCGGCGGGGCGGTTCATGCGACCACCCGTCTGCATGCGCCCGCGATGGGGCCAAGCCACGGCCCCACCATGCAGGGCGGGCAAGCCACGGCAACCGCCCTCGCCCCCGATGCTTTGGCGCATTACGTAACCTTTGCCCATGTCGTCGATCTGATCCGCGAACGGCGCGATATGGCGCTTTTGGTTGAGGTAGAAACCAACCTGCGGCTGGCAAGATACTCTCCGGGGCGGATCGAGTTTGAACCCACCCCCGCCGCCCCCCGCGATCTGGCGGCACGGCTTGCGGCACGGCTTCAGGGCTGGACCGGCGCGCGTTGGGCGGTGACGGTGGTCAATTCGGGCGGCGGCGCCACCATCGCCGAGGAACAGGACAAGGACCGGATCGAGGCCGAGGCCAAGGCGCTGGAGAACCCCTTGGTGCAGGCGGTGCTGACCGCCTTTCCGGGCACCAAAATCAGCGAGATCCGCCAGCCGGAACTTGAAGCCGCCTTTGAGGCCTTACCAGAGGTCGAAGATGAATGGGACCCCTTCGAAGAGGGTTGAAGCCGCAGGCCTTGCACCTTAGGTCAGATGAAACCGGAATGGGAGAATATGCGATGCTGAAAGGTCTAGGCGGGCTTGGCGATATGGCCAAGATGATGAAAACCGCGCAGGAAATGCAAGGCAAGATGGCCGAGATGCAAGAGGGGCTGGAACGGATCACCGTGACCGGCGAAAGCGGTGCGGGCCTTGTTCAGGCACGCGCAACCGCCAAGGGAGAGCTGATCGGGCTGGATATTGATCCCTCAATCTTTGTCGCCTCGGAAAAAGAAGTGGTGGAGGATCTGATCCTCGCCGCGATCAAGGACGCCCAAGGCAAGGCGAGCGAGCGGGCGCAGGCGGAAATGGGCAAGCTGACCGAGGGTCTGGGCCTTCCGCCCGGTATGAAGCTGCCGTTTTGATCCATGGCGCAGGCCCCCAAAGAAATTGAACAACTTATCGACCTGATGGCGCGTCTACCGGGGCTTGGTCCCCGGTCGGCGCGCCGTGCGGTCTTGATGCTGTTGAAAAAACGGGGGCAAGTGATGGCCCCTTTGGCGCGCGTCATGGCCAGCGTGGCGGAAAACGCGCGCGATTGCCGGATCTGTGGCAATATCAGCGGGGCCGAGGTCTGTAGCATCTGCAGCGACGAGCGCCGCGCCACCGGCGAGATCTGCGTGATCGAGGATGTGGCCGACCTGTGGGCGATGGAACGGGGACAGGCCTTTAAGGGGCGGTATCACGTGTTGGGCGGCACGCTTTCGGCGCTTGATGCCATCGGACCGGATGATCTGCGCATACCGGCACTTGTGGCACGGGTAAAGGATGAGGGCGCCCGCGAAGTCATCCTTGCGCTGAATGCCACCGTCGACGGGCAGACCACCGCACATTACATCGCCGAAGCGCTAGAGGATAGCGGGGTTACGATCACCTCACTGGCCCAAGGGGTGCCGATCGGCGGAGAGCTTGATTATCTTGATGACGGCACGATCGGGGCGGCATTGCGCGCAAGACGCCAGTTCTGAAGAGCCTACCTCATACCTGCCTGCAATTGCACTGAATTCAGACCCTCAATAGCGGACAGCAGATGCCAATGCCGCAAACACGGCTGTCCCGCCCATAAAAATGGGCAAGACATAAAATTACCTTCAAAAAAACATCGCATGCAGTATATTGAATAAAACGGGCCGGTATTCGCAATCAAACACTCAGCACGGGCAATAAGCCCCCCGGCCCTGCCGAAACCTAACGCCAGTATCTGACAAAATCATTAACTTTGGTATGAAATGCACATCCTGTTCTTGAATGGTAACGAGTTTAGGGGCACCGGGAGCGACCTCAGGCGCGCTATGTGGCACCCGTTGTTTATTGCACAAACCTTGGGGATGACGGCGATCATATTTATTTTGCGCCCCTATGATCCCTTCATGCCCGAAGACGTAATCATACGAAAACTGATCATCGCAAGCTGCGTCATTGTGTTTTTGACGGTGTTGGTCCTTCTGTTCAAACAATCCCCCCGATGGCCCATCTTTGGACGAACCTTTCCGGTGCTTGTTATCGGTGTGCTGGTGGCATCGGTCTGGGGCGTTGGCATCAGCTCATTGGTCGGCGGGCAGTTTCTTGGTCCTTGGGAATGGTTGCAACTGCTGGCATTCAACACCATTTTCACCACCCTCGGCGAGATATTTCTGGCTAGCTTCCTGCTGAAGTCGATTGTCCGCGATACAGGGCTGACGGCGCTTCCGATTGCCGCAGTCGCCCCGCCCACCCAAGAGCCGCCAAACCCTGTCAAACGCCCGCAATGGCGGGAAGTCCTGGGCAACCGGTTGATGGTGGATGACATCTGGCACCTCAAAGCAGAAGAGCATTATGTTGCTATCCATCTGCGGGACGGGCAATCCCTGCTAGCGCGCGGACGTTTGGTCGATGCGATTGCCCAGCTACCGGACACCTGTGGAATGCAGGTCCATCGCAGCCACTGGGTCGCAAAATCAGCCTTGGCTGCATTGCACCGGCAGCGAAGTGGTTTGCGGCTGGAACTGCACAATGGCCATATCATTCCCGTGGCCCGCAACCGCCAAGCAGATGTCCGGCCTTGGGCCAGCACCACCCTGCAAACCGCATAAAAAAGCACCCCGAAGGGTGCTTTTTCCAAGGATGCTATAACCTTATTTATCGTCGTCACCGTCCTCGGTATCTTCCGCATCGGGCAGATTAAAGAAGCTGTCGGCATCGGAATAGTCGGTTTTCTTCTCTTCCTGCTCCGACAGGCTGAAACTTTCAAGCCCGGCAATATTGGACGGGATTTTCGGCTCATCCGGCATGCCAAGCGATTGCTCGGTTGACACCAGCTTGCGGCGTTCGTCATCTGACATGACGGTGCCTTCGGATGCTTTTTTGCGCACCGCAACCTGAACGGCGGCGTCAAGTTCAGTCTGTTTACACAACCCGAGCGCGACCGGATCAATCGGCGTGATGTTGTTGATGTTCCAATGCGTCCGTTCACGGATCGCCTGGATCGTCGGCTTGGTGGTGCCGACCAGCTTGCCCACCTGACCATCGGACAACTCGGGGTGGAATTTCACCAACCACAAGATAGAGGCCGGACGATCCTGACGTTTGGACAGCGGGGTATAGCGCGGCCCGCGGCGTTTTTCCTCGCCAACGGCTGATGCGTTGAATTTCAGCTTCAGACGGTAGGCAGGGTCGGCCTGCGCTTTTTCGATCTCACCCGGGGCCAGCTGATTGTTGGACACCGGGTCAAACCCTTTGACGCCAATAGCGACATCGCCATCGGCAATCCCTTGCACCTCAAGCTCGTGCAAACCGCAAAAATCCGCAACCTGTTTGAAGGTCAGGGTCGTGTTGTCCACCAGCCACACGGCGGTTGCTTTGGACATCAGTGGCTTGTTCATTGCAACACTCCTTTACAATTCTCTTCCATGCCGAGAAAACGGCTGCGGGCCAGAGCCTCGCGTCTTTTCGTTTTCTGGGAAGTCTTGAACGCGTATAATAGGCCATGCAGTCAGAGGAAAGAGAAAATGCGTGTTTTTGCACTGTTGATCGGTATTGTGATGGCTTTTTCGGGGGGCATGGCACGGGCGGATGGCGAAAAAGCCGGAGATTTCGATTATTATGTGATGGCGCTGAGCTGGTCATCGAATTGGTGCGCGTTGCAAGGCGATGCCCGCGGAGAGGATCAATGCCTGCCCGGAAAGGGGTTGACCTTCACCTTGCACGGGCTTTGGCCGCAGCATGAAAGCGGCTGGCCTTCTTATTGCCGGACCTCGGCGCAGGACCCTTCGCGGGGGCAATCGGCAGAGATGGCCGATATTATGGGCGGGGCCGGGTTGGCGTGGTATCAGTGGAAAAAGCACGGGCGCTGCGCGGGGCTGTCAGCGACGGATTATTTCGCAACCGCACGCAAAGCCTATAATTCGGTGCAAGAGCCGGAGGTTTTTGCCAAGATCAACAAAACGCTGGAGGTGCCCGCCGAGGTCGTCGAAGAGGCTTTTCTGGCCGCCAACCCCGGTTTGGAAAAGGATATGATCACCGTGACCTGCCGCGCAGGCATGATCCAGGAGGTCCGTCTGTGCCTGACCAAGGATCTGGAGCCGCGCCGTTGTGGCCGCGACACCATCCGCGATTGTACCTTGCAGGACGCGGTTTTAGGCTCGGTCCGGTAAGCTCCGGCCGCGAGTTGTTGGCACGACCGGCCCTGCGGGTTAGTGGGCCACCTTCAGCACGATCTTGCCAATATGGCCGGGCGTTTCGATCCGCCAATGGGCCGCAGGCGCCTGATCGAGGGGATATTCGCTGTCCATCACCGGCTTGAAGGCCCCGCGCGCGATCATCGGCCAGACATGCTGTTCCACCTCTGCGGCAATACGCGCCTTGGCCAGATCGGATTGTGGCCGCAACGTGGAGCCGGTGATCGTCAGACGGCGCATCATCACCTCGGCAAAGTTCAATTCCACCTTTGCACCGGACAAGAAGGCGATCTGCACAAGGCGGCCGTCATCGGCAAGGCTGCGGACGTTGCGCGGCAGATAGGGGCCGCCGACCATATCAAGGATCAGATCCGCCCCGCCGACCGATTTCATCATCGCGGCAAAATCGCCCTCATGATAGTTGATCGCCTGTTCGGCCCCCAATTCGGTGCAAACCGCACATTTCTTGTCCGATCCGGCGGTGGTAAAGACTCGCGCGCCCAAGGCCTTAGCAATCTGGATCGCGGTGGTACCGATGCCCGAGGTGCCGCCGTGGACGAGGAACCGCTCTCCGGCTTTCAAACCGCCGCGCATGACCATGTTTGACCAAACGGTGAAACTGGTCTCAGGCAGGCAGGCGGCCTCACGCAGGCCCATACCATCGGGGATTGGCAGCGCATGATCCGCCGCCGTCAGCGCATATTCGGCATAGCCCCCACCGGGCAGCAACGCACAAACCGCATCCCCCACTTTCCAGCGCGTCACACCGGACCCGACAGCCGCGACATGGCCCGAAGCCTCCAACCCTGGCAGGGGCGAGGCATTGGGCGGCGGGTTATAGGCCCCTGCCCGTTGCAGCGCATCAGGACGGTTCACGCCCGCATAGGCCACACGGATCAGGATCTGCCCATGCCCCGGCAGCGGCACAGGAACCGAGCAGGGGGCGAGCACATCAGGTGCCCCCGATTGTGTGATTTCAATCGCTAGCATCGCGTCGGGAACAGTCATATCGCCTCACTTCTCACTCGGGGCCGGGGGTGTTTGGGGCCGGACCTTGCCCGGTAGGTCATCTGGTGTTTTGGGCACATCGGGCATCTTGACGCTTTGCATCGCATTGGCAACGCCGGAAAACGGCCCCGATTTTAGAAATTTTGACAGGGGATTATCGCGCAGCCCCGCTTTGACTTTTTCAATCTGCATCACATTGCCAATGCGCCGGTCAAGGAATTCCCATGTGGCGCTATGGTCAGGGCTGTCATCACCCAGCCAGAATAACACCGTCGCGCCATATACCCCCGAGAGGGTGGCGCGTTTGCTGTACCAGTTGATATCCGTGCTGCTATCACCCAACGCCCGCCAGATCGCATCCGAGGTGCCCCAGATCACCTTGGCCCCTTCGGTCGCGTTTTGCGGCAGGGAAAACAGCGTGGTGCCACGGCGCACCAACTCCTTGTCCTCAACCAGCTCCAGCCTTGTGCGCACCGCCAGCGCCACCCGGTCGGAATAGCGATACTGCGTCAGGTTCAGCGCCGCCAGCCTTGCCAGCATTTGCGCATCTCCTTGCCGGTGATAGGCCAGCGCAAGATCAATTCCACCGCGCGGGAACAGCGCGCGGGCCAATCCTTCGGCCACATCCGAATCAGCAATGGCTGCGCGGAAGGTCGTTTCGGACCAGCCATCAAAGGGCACATGCGCAAGGGCTGCGTCCAAAATCGCCTGTTTTGCTCGCTCTACCCCGTTGTCATCGGGGTTTTTCGTGGTTTGTGCCTCTTTCATCCGTGCCTCCGACCGTTGCAATAGTAGACAAGCCCATTTTGCATCGTTATACGAGCCAAGCCTGCACATCCGTGCAAATTTAACCTAGAAAGGTGGTGAAAACCACATGCAGGTCAGCGTCCGCGATAATAACGTCGAACAGGCCCTTCGGGCCCTCAAGAAAAAGCTCCAGCGCGAAGGCGTGTTCCGCGAAATGAAGCTCAAGCAGCATTTTGAGAAACCCTCCGTCAAAAAAGCCCGTGAGCAAGCAGAAGCTATCCGGCGTGCGCGCAAGCTCGCACGTAAGAAGCTCCAGCGCGAGAACGGAATGTAATTTCCGTCTTTCGGCGTAAGCGAACACTGGCGGGGCGACCCGCTGCCGATCAACCCCCCTTCGCAAGTCGGGGGGTTTTTCTTTGCCTCATTGTTTCATCGCGTGATCTGTGCAAAACCTTATGGCTACCATTCGTCACAAAGGCTGCCTGTTCAATGTCTGCAAGCATGATGTCCACCGTTATCAAGCCCATCCACCGCGAAGGCTGGCGCTTTATCCCGATCTTTGCCGTCGTGGCGCTGATCCTGTTTTTCGTGTGGGAGCCGCTTGGCTGGATCGGCGTCGGCCTGACGGTCTGGTGCTATTACTTTTTCCGTGACCCCAAGCGCGTCACCCCCGAACGCGAAGGCCTGATCATCAGCCCAGCCGATGGTGTTATTTCCCTGCTTGAACCTGCGGTCCCGCCGGTGGAACTGGGCCTTGGACCCGATGCGATGATGCGCGTGTCGGTCTTTATGAATGTGTTCAACTGCCATGTGAACCGCCTGCCGATTGCGGGGGAAATCACCAAGATCTCTTACCGGCCCGGCAAGTTTCTGAATGCCTCGCTTGATAAAGCCAGCGTGGATAATGAACGTAACTCGCTGGTGGTGCGTATGGAGGACGGCCGCGATCTGGCCGTTGTGCAAATCGCAGGGCTGGTAGCGCGGCGGATTGTTTGCGAGGTGCCCGAGGGCGCGCGCCTGCAAACCGGCGAGCGTTTCGGCATGATCCGCTTTGGCTCCCGTCTGGATGTCTATCTGCCCGAGGGGGTAGAGCCGCTGGTCTCCTTGGGCCAAACCATGGTCGCAGGGGAAACCGTTCTGGCGGATATCACCTCAACCGAGGCTGCGCGCACAGGGCGGACACGCTAATGAAAGAGCCGCTGCACAAACGCGAAAGCCTGTCCCTGATCCTGCTGTTGCCCAATATGGTGACCATTCTGGGGCTTTGTGCGGGGCTGACCTCGATCCGCTATGTGCTTTTGGGCCGTTTTGATATTGCGGCGGCGCTGATTATCTTTGCCGCACTGATCGACGGGCTGGACGGGTTGCTGGCGCGGCGGCTGAATGCAGCAAGCGATATTGGCGGGGAATTGGACAGCCTTTCGGATTTCCTCTGCTTTGGCGTGGCGCCCGGTATCCTGGTGTTTCAATTCGCCCTTAGCCGCGATTTTGCGACCGGCTGGATGTTCGTGCTGATCTATGTGTGTTGCGCCTGTTTGCGGCTGGCCCGTTTCAATGTTTCGCGCGATGAGACGCCCCCTGTGGGCAAGCCGCATTTCGTCGGCGTCCCTGCCCCGGGGGGGGCGATGCTGGCGCTGCTGCCATTGTTCTTGACCCAGCAAGGCATTCTGGATGCGCGCAGCTATCCCGAGGTTTTCGGCATCTGGATCGTGTTTGTGGCATGGCTGATGATCAGCAAGGTGCCGACGTTGTCCTCCAAGGCGATCAGGGTCAAACGTGAATGGCAAGTGGTTGTCTTGCTGGGTGCGGCCGTGGTTGTGGGGCTGATGGTCTCGCGGTTCTGGTTGCTGCTGGTGCTTTTGGATCTGGCCTATGCCGCGATCACTCTGGTTGCGATATTCCGCCATTTCCGCAAACCCAAGGCCCTGCGCGGCTGACCATAAATCGACCGCGCCAATGCCGGAAGGCATGGAATTCGGGCTCGTGCCGCGCAATACTCACCCTTACAACAAAGGGAGATCTGCAATGCACATCGGCTGTCCAAAAGAAATCAAACCGCAAGAGTTCCGTGTCGGCCTGACCCCCGCCGCCGTACGAGAGGCGGTTGCACATGGCCATCAGGTCATGGTGGAAACCGATGCCGGCACGGGCGCGGGGTTTACTGACGCCGATTACAGCGCGGCAGGGGCCACCATCGCTGCCAGTGCCGAACAGGTCTTTTCCGCCGCCGACATGATCGTAAAGGTAAAAGAACCACAGGCCGAGGAGCGCGCCCGCCTGCGCAAGGGTCAAGTGCTGTTCACCTATCTGCATCTTGCCCCTGACCGCGCGCAAACCGAGGATTTGCTGAAATCCGGCGTCACCGCGATTGCCTATGAAACCGTGACCGACGCCCGCGGCGGCCTGCCCCTTTTGGCGCCAATGTCCGAGGTGGCGGGCAGACTTGCGCCTCAAGTGGGCGCTTGGGCCTTGCAAAAAGCCAATGGCGGGCGCGGGATCTTGCTGGGCGGTGTGCCGGGGGTTTTGCCGGGCAATGTCGTGGTTATTGGCGGCGGGGTGGTCGGTACGGCTGCGGCGCGGGTGGCGCTTGGCATGGGGGCCAATGTGACCGTGCTGGACAAATCGCTGCCCCGGCTTAGCTGGCTGGATGACCTGTGGCAGGGACGGTTGATGACGCAATACGCCTCAGCGGCGAATACCGCAGAGCTGTTGAAAACCGCCGATATTGTCATCGGGGCGGTCTTGGTGCCGGGGGCGGCAGCGCCCAAACTGGTCAGCCGAGCGCAGCTTGCCAGCATGAAGCCCGGCGCGGTGCTGGTCGATGTGGCAATTGATCAAGGCGGATGTTTCGAGACCTCGCATGCCACCACGCACCAAGACCCGATCTATGAGGTGGACGGCATCATACATTACTGCGTGGCCAATATGCCGGGGGCTGTGGCGCGCACGGCAACGCTGGCCTTGGGCAATGCGACCATGCCTTTCATGCTGGCACTGGCGGATAAGGGCTGGAAAGAGGCCTGCAGGCAGGACCCGCATTTGTTGGCGGGGCTGAATACCCATCAAGGGCATATCACCTATCCGGCCGTGGGCGAGGCGTTGGGCCTGCCCGCCATCACGGGCGTTGAGGCGCTGGACCTTTAACAAAAAAAGCGGCCCGCCGGGGTTTTCCCGACCGGCCGCCCGTCTCAAATCACGATCTTAAGCGCGGCTGCGCAGCAAATCGCGGATATCCGACAACAGCTCTTCCTGGGTCGGGCCTGCGGGTGCGCCGGGGACTTTTTCTTCTTTCTTGACCGCAGCATCTTTGACGCGGTTGACCATCTTAACCAGCATAAAGACCACAAAAGCGATGATCAGGAAGTTGATGACAGCCATGACGAAGGACCCATAAGCAAACACGGCCGCACCGCTTTCACGAGCCGCTTCGAGACCGGTTCCGGGGGCGACTTCGCCGCTTAGCACCACATACATATTCGAGAAATCAATCCCGCCGATGATAAGCCCGATGATCGGGTTGATCAGATCGCCAACCAGCGATGACACGATTGCCGTGAAGGCCGCGCCGATAATGATGCCCACCGCCATATCCATCACATTGCCTTTGGCAATAAAGTCTTTGAATTCCTGGATCATATTCTGTCCCTTTTCTGATCTACGGCCTATTCCGGCCTTCAAGTCCTGTTCGCAAGAACGCTATGCCGCCGCTATGCCACAAAACAAAACGTTTAAAGAAGTAGTAAAGGATTATTTTCGGCAGAGTGGCAATATTTTGCACGATGGGCAGTATCCCAATTCAGGGACTGAAAAAAGGTCAAACTCCACTCACCTAGCGTCAACTACCCCTTGGGACGAGGAGCTGCAGCACGACGCAACCTGTCATTGATCGCGCGCCCCAGGCCAACCTCGGGAACCGGTGCAAAAGCGATGCTGCCATTCGCGCGGCTGTCGGCCACGCGCAGAATGTGAAACAGGTTGGCCGCCGCCTCTACCAGATCGCCCGAAGGCGACAGCGACATATCCGCCCCTGTGCAATCCGGGCCGAAACCCACCCAAAACTCACCCTGCGCAGGGCAGGTCACATTCAACCGCACAGCGGCCTCGGGCGCGTAATGTGATGCAAGCTGCCCCGGCGCACTGGGTTTCTGCGCATTGCCGCCCGTGGTCAGGGTTGTCCCCAAAGCCGCCTCCAGCGCCTCCGCAGGAAGGCCGCCGTGGCGCAACAGGACCGGGCCATCGACCAGCCCCAAAATCGTGCTTTCCACCCCAACGCCACAGGGGCCTGCATCCAGAACCGCCTCTATCTTGCCTGACAATCCCGCCAGAACATGCGCCGCGCGCGTGGGTGACACCCGCCCCGAAGGATTTGCCGAAGGGGCGGCAACCGGCCCGTCAAAGGCACGCAGCAAGGCACGGGCAACAGGATGGGCCGGCACGCGGATTGCCACACTGTCCAGCCCCGCCGTCACCAAGGGCGACAGGCCGGACCCTTCCACAAATGGCAGAACCAGCGTCAACGGGCCGGGCCAGAATTTTGCCGCCAGCGCCTTGGCCTGATCGGAAAACACCGCATAGGCCTGCGCGCGTTGCCAATCGGGCAGATGCACGATCAAAGGGTTGAAATGCGGCCTGCCCTTGGCCTCAAATATGCGGGCGACGGCGCGATCATTGCGCGCATCCCCGCCCAACCCGTAAACCGTTTCCGTCGCAAAGCCGACCAGCCCGCCCGCCCGCAAAATTCCGGCGGCGGCGGCGATATCATCTGGTGTTGTGCCAAAACTCTGGGTTGTTATCTGCATAAGTGACGTAGCGTTGACCTTGTCGGCGCGGGTGGCGCGGTTAAATCGAGACTTGACCCGACATACTTGTGCAATACTCTTTTGCCAAGCCAGACCGGACCATTGCCGAAGGAGAGTTTGATGCCCTACAACGCCCCCTTGACCGAATACCGGTTCTTGCTGGATCATATCGTCGGCTTCGATCAGGTTGCCGCCACCGAGACCTATGCCGATGCAAGCCCCGACACCGTAGAGGCCATCCTGTCCGAAGCGGCGAAACTGGCGCAAACCGTTCTTGCCCCCTTGCAGCGCCCCGGCGATCTGCACCCTGCCAAGCTGGAAAACGGTGTGGTGCGCACTTCGCCCGGATTTGCCGAAGGCTACCGCGCGATTGTGGAGGGCGGCTGGGTCAGCATTGCGGCTAATCCCGAGTTTGGCGGCATGGGCCTGCCGATGACACTGACAACGGCGGTGAATGAGATGATGGGCTCTGCCTGTCTCTCGTTGCAATTGAACCCCTTGATGACCCAGGGCCAGATCGAGGCGCTGGAACATCACGCAAGCGACGAGATCAAGGCGCTCTATATCCCCAAGCTGATTTCCGGCGAATGGTGCGGCACGATGAACCTGACCGAGGCGCAGGCCGGGTCGGATGTCGGCGCGTTGCGCAGCAAGGCCGAACCCAATGGCAACGGCACCTATGACATTACGGGGCAAAAGATTTATATCAGCTGGGGCGATAATGATTTTTCCGAAAACGTCTGCCATCTTGTGCTGGCACGTCTGCCCGATGGCGTGGCAGGCACCAAGGGGATCAGCCTGTTTCTGGTGCCGAAATTCATTCCCGATGATCAGGGCAATGTCGGCGCGGCCAACAGCCTTTCGGTCGTCAGCCTTGAACACAAAATGGGCCTGCATGGATCGCCCACCGCGGTCATGCAATATGACGGGGCTACCGGCTGGCTGATAGGGGAACCGCATAAAGGTATGGCGGCGATGTTCACCATGATGAACAACGCGCGTTTGGGCGTGGGCGTGCAGGGAATTTCCGTGGCCGAGGGTGCCTATCAACATGCGCTTGCCTATGCGATGGAGCGCAAGCAGGGCAAGACACCGATGGCGGGCAATGATGCCATCTCGGGCCATGCAGATGTGCGCCGGATGCTGGCCACGATGAAGGCCGAGGTGTTTTCCGCCCGTGCGATCGCGCTGGCCTGTGCCGTGGCAATCGATATGGCCAAGGCGACCGGATCCCCCGAATGGAAGGCCCGCGCCGCCCTGCTGACCCCGATCACCAAGGCCTTTGGCACCGATACCGGCATCGCCGTCGCCGATATGGGCATTCAAGTGCATGGCGGGATGGGCTTTATCGAGGAAACCGGTGCGGCACAGTATCTGCGCGATGTGCGCGTCACCGCGATTTATGAAGGCACTAACGGCATTCAGGCGATGGATCTGGTCGGCCGCAAGATGATGGACAAGGGAGAGGCCGCCTTTCGCCTGATCGAGGAGATTGAAAGCAACGCCCATGGTGTGCGCGCGCAATATCCCGATATGGCCGCCGCCGTCTGGGATGCAGCCGAAAGCCTGCGCGAGGCCACCGAAGGCCTGATCGCCCAAGAGATGAACGACCGCTTTGCCGGTGCTGTGGCCTATCAGCAGGCCTTTGCCCGTGTCTTGGGCAGCCATTACCACCTGTGCGCCGCGATGGCCGAAGGCAAGGATGGGCCGCGCACAGCATTGGCGCGGGTCGCGATCAAACGGCTGTTGCCCCAGCACAAGGCCCTCTTGGCGCAAGTCTCTCTTGGGGCAGAGGGGCTTTATGCGCTGTCGGATGCGGATCTTTTGGCATGAATGTCATGGCCGGCGGCATCCGCTATCCGTTTGAGGTTCCACCGGCAGAAGGCGAGGCGCTGGAAGTGGCCGATGGTTTGCTTTGGATGCGCCTGCCGTTGCCGATGGCGCTGGACCATGTGAATGTCTTTGCGCTGGACGAAGGCGATGGCTGGACCATCATCGACACCGGCTTTGACAGCAAACGCGCGCGGGCGATCTGGGAACGCTTGCTGGCCGGTCCTTTGGCGGGCAAGCCCGTGACGCGCATCGTGGTGACCCATTACCACCCTGACCATGTCGGGCTTGCCGGCCGGTTTCAAGCCCAAGGGGCCGAGCTGCTGACGACCCGCACCTCATGGCTTTATGCGCGGATGCTGTGTCTTGACGAACAGGCAACCCCCCTGCCCGAACAGATTGCATTCTGGCGCGGGGCGGGCATGCCCCCTGCCCTTTTGGCACAGCGCGAAAAGGAACGACCCTTCAATTTTTCCGATGTGGTGGCCCCCCTTCCTGTCGGCTTTACCCGCCTGCAAGAGGGGCAGGAAATCACCCTTGGCGGCCGCCGCTGGCGCATCCATACCGGCGATGGCCACGCGCCGGAACATGCCACCTTCTGGTCACTGGATGATCATCTGGTGCTGGGCGGGGATCAGCTTTTGCCCTCGATCTCGGCCAATATCGGGGTCTACCCGACCGAGCCGGATGCCGACCCTTTGGCCGAATGGCTGGCCAGCTGCGCACGGTTCCAGCCGATGGCCCGCCACAGCCATATGGTCTTGCCCGGTCACAAGCTGCCCTTTACCGGGCTGCCCATTCGCCTGAAGCAAATGATCGAAAACCACATCAGCGCGCTGAAACGTCTGCGCAAACACCTGCAAACACCCCAGACTGCGGCGCAGTGTTTTTTGCCTATCTTCAAGCGTGATATCACGGGCGATGCTTATGGCATGGCATTGGTCGAGGCCGTCGCCCACCTCAACCACCTCTTGCATCGCGGCGAGGTTTCCCGGACGATGGGGGCTGATGGGGTCTGGCAATGGGTGATGAATGACTGACGACGACATAATGACCGCCGCCGAAGCGATGGAAGCCAGCGCAATGCCGCAGGCCCGCGTTGTTCATTGCAACGATCAGACCCGTGCCACGCCAGAACAGCTACCTCTGCCCAAGGCGGTCGCCAAAAAACCCGTGGGTGACAAAAGCCCTGCAGAATGGGCTTATGAGCGGGTTATCCTTTACCTCAAGAATTTTGAGGAACAGCTCGACAAGGATCACGAGGTTGCCATGGGCTTTACCGGCAGCTCTGCGGGGATTTTGCGCATTGAGGGGCTGGGATATTTCGATCCCGACATCATCACCTTTTACGGATCAGATGAATCCGGTACACGGATGCAACTTATCCAGAATGTCGCCCAGCTTAACGTCGTCTTGCGGGCCATTTCCAAAAACACCCCCGAAGAGGAACCCGCCCGCCGCATCGGCTTTCGTCTGGCGCAAAATCTGGGCGAGGGCGAAGAAACAACCGAGAATTAGCCCTCCATCCCCCGTGACAGCATGGGAATATTGGGCTAAAGCCAAAACAAGATCATGTCAGGGAGAGACTCTAATGAGCGAATATAAACACGGCAGCATGGACATCAAGGTTCAGGAAAAAACCTTTGCGGGCTTTATGCGCCTGGTCTCTTGGGGGGCGGGCATCACCATCGGCGTGCTGATCTTTTTGGCGCTGGCCAACGGCTGATCGCACAAACAGTTGATGTGGCGCGTGGATGTTGCGCCCAAAGGGGTGAGCATGCGCCGTATCTTGATTGCTTTTCTTGCAGTGCTGTTTGTCGCCGCCTGCGGCACCGCAGAGCCGAAATGGGCCTCGGATGAGGCTGTGGCACAGGCGCGTTATGTTGCAGGTGGCCCGCCCTCAATCACGCTGTTCACGGTGCTGGCAACACGGGATGGATCTGGTGCGCATGCAGGCCTGCTGATCAACGGATCGCAGCGGGTGATGTTTGACCCCGCAGGCACCTGGCAGCACCCCAACCTGCCGGAGCGCAATGATGTGCATTTTGGCATGACGCCGCTGATGGTGGATTTTTATATCGATTATCACGCCCGCGAAACCTTTGATGTTGTTGAACAAACTATCATCGTTTCACCTCAGGTTGCCGAAATTGCGATGCGGCGGGCGATGGAATATGGCGCAGTGCCAAAGGCGCAATGCACGGTTGCGATTTCCTCCATTCTGCGCGGTGTTCCGGGGTTTGAGGGGATGCCAAACACCTGGTATCCCAAAAAGCTGATGAAGGATTTTGGCGCGCTTTCCGGCGTGAAAACCCGCACCTATACCGATACCGACACCAACGACAATCACGGCGTCCTCTTGGTGCAAGCGGGCGATCCCCGCCTGCAATGAACATCACCCTTTGTCGTGACCTGCCAGCGCATTTGCGTGATCCGGCCGCGGAATTATACTGGGATGCCTTTGGCAGCAAGCTTGGCCGCGTCATGGGGCCACGCCGCAGGGCCTTGGCCTATTTGCAACAATCGATGCGCGCGGATCACGCCATCTGCGCCCTATCGCCAAACGGCAGCTTGCTGGGGCTGGTCGGCTTCAAAACCCATATCGGTTCATTTGCGGGCGGTGGCCCCAAGGAAATGCGCGCCGTCTATGGCCGTTTTGGCGCATTATGGCGGATGGGGTTGATGTCCCTATTGGAGCGCGATGTCGAGAACGAGCGCTTCTTGCTGGATGGAATTTGTGTGCATGCCACAGCGCGAGATCAGGGGGTTGGAACGCAACTGCTGATGGCGATTTGCGATGAGGCACGCGCGCAAAACTATCCGGCGGTGCGGCTGGATGTGATCGACAGCAACCCCCGCGCCCGCGCCCTTTATGAACGCCTCGGCTTTGTTGCCGAGCATACGGACCAGCTTGGCCCGCTGCGCTATATCTTCGGGTTTGCTGCCTCTACCTCAATGATCAAACCGGTATAGGTCAATCAAACGTACCCGTCACACGGCCCAGCAACATGAAGGCGCGGGCGGTTCGGGTTTCGGCCAGATCGGCCAATTCGGAATCTGTGGCGTTTTGTTCGAATTCTGCAAATGTCTTATCAAAACTGCGCAGAAAATGGTGCGCCGCGTCACGAAATATCGGATCTTCACGCATACGGGCGGATGAAAGCGCAAGGCTGCTGCGGTCCCGGATCCCGCCCAGCGAGGCAATACCACGGCCCCTCTCACCGCTGGCGAACCGGCGCCAGACCTCGGGGCGGCAACGCTCGGGCTTGAGGTCGTCCATATAGATGCCTTCCTGGCTCAGCAGGGTCAGTACATCCTGCGCGGCACGAATAAGGCGCGAGGTTTTGCGATCTTCCAGCGCCAGCCGCAGGGCGCGGAAACCGGCCTTATCCTCGGCGCTTTCAGGAAAATGCAGGGCGCGCACGAAATCACCGACAGACAGCGGCGCGCGCAGATCCTCTGCGGGGGTGCCAAGGGCCAGTGCGGCCTGCTCATCACTTTGCGTCTTGACCGGCATGGTCAAAGCGGCCTTGCGATCTGCCGATGGCACCGTCAGCGCGGTATCACGGCGCGAGGTAAACATGGCCAGCGCGCTTTCGGTTTTGCGCTGCGCGGCGGCGATTTCATCAAGCTTTTGTTCCAGCATCGGCTTGGCATTCGGGTTTTGCGGCAGGCCGGCATAGGATTGTTGCATCTGATCAACCGCAATCCGAAGCTGCCCTGCCTCAGCGCGCAGGCTTCTGATCGTGCGCGCCGTGGCAACAATACCCCAAAGCAGGGCAAGCGGTAACAGCACCACGAGGACCATAATCAAGAAGGACAAGGGGCCCGTCAGAATGCTCTCGGGTGCAAGAAAGAATTGCGCAACAACCGTTACCAGCCAAATCACGGCCAAACCTGCAGCCAGTTTGTCAAATGACGCAAGGCCGGGCTGGTCTGTCGAAGGCGTGGGGTGGGGCTGTTGGGTCATCACTCTCTCTCGATTCGCCAGATCCTAGATATATTTGATCGCAAGCACTTCATAGCTGCGCTGGCCACCGGGGGTTTTGACCTCGGCGGTATCCCCCTCATCCTTGCCGATCAGGGCGCGGGCCAAGGGTGAGCGGATGTTGAGCAGACCTTTTTCCAGATCGGCCTCTGGCTCTCCGACGATCTGATAGGTGCGTTCTTCATCCGTGTCCTCGTCGACCAGTGTCACAGTCGCGCCAAATTTGATTGTACCCGAGAATTTGGTCGGATCAATCACATCCGCAAGCGACAAAATCGCCGCGATTTCTTTGACCCGCCCTTCGATAAAGCTCTGCTTTTCGCGGGCGGCGTGGTATTCGGCGTTCTCCGACAGGTCGCCATGCTCACGTGCGTCCGCAATCGCGCGGATCACAGCAGGACGTTCCACTGACTTCAACTGCTTCAACTCTTCGTCCAACGCGATATAGCCCGCGCGTGTCATCGGAATTTTTTCCATTGGCCTACTCATAAAAGTAAGAAAGTCACAGCCGTTGCGGGCCATGACCTTGTTTCGGTTTGCTTCCCGCCACCCAACAGCAGCCGCGCAGCAAATGCAAGCGTTATGGCGGGGCATGGGCTGCTTCCTGCGTAACTTTGCGGCGAATCGATGCGGTTATGATTGAAACCGCAGTCCGGCTGCGGTAGCCATTCACGAAAGAATATATCGGGGCAGCGCGCAGATGCGCCTGAAAAGAAGCGAGGGGATAGCCACATGGCCGAGATTGAGCGCGAAGCGATGGAATATGATGTTGTGATTGTGGGGGCTGGCCCTGCCGGTCTGTCAGCGGCAATCCGCCTCAAGCAGCTGGATGCAGATCTGAATGTGGTCGTGCTGGAAAAAGGCTCCGAAGTTGGCGCGCATATCCTGTCAGGCGCGGTGCTGGACCCAAGCGGGCTTGACGCGCTGCTGCCCGATTGGCGCGATATGGGGTCGCCGATCAAAACCGAGGTGGTTGAGGATAATTTCTTTATGCTCGGCGAAGGCGGCCAGATCCGCATCCCGAACTGGCCGATGCCGCCTTTGATGAACAACCATGGCAATTTCATTGTCTCTATGGCCAATGTCTGTCGCTGGATGGCCGAAGTCGCCGAGGGGTTGGGCGTCGAGGTGTTCCCCGGCATGTCCTGTTCGGAATTGGTTTATGGCGATAAGGGTGAGGTCAAGGGCGTCGTGGCCGGCGAAATGGGGCTGTCTGCCGATGGCACCCCCGGCCCGAACTATGAACCGGGGATGGAACTGCACGGCAAATATGTGTTCCTGTCCGAAGGCGTTCGCGGCTCGCTGGCCAAAGAGGTGATTGCAAAATACGACCTCTCCAAAGGCAAAGAGCCGCAGAAATTCGGCCTCGGCATGAAAGAGATCTGGGAGATTGACCCCGCCAAGCACAAGCTGGGCACCGTCACCCATACGATGGGCTGGCCCTTGGGCAGCAATGCGGGCGGCGGCTCGTTCATCTATCACATCGAGGGCAATCAGGTTTATGTCGGTTTCGTGGTGCATTTGAACTACCAGAACCCGCATTTGTACCCCTACATGGAATTCCAGCGTTTCAAACATCACCCGATGGTGGCTGAGCTGTTGAAAGGTGGCAAACGTGTGGCCTACGGCGCGCGGGCAATCTCGGAAGGGGGCTGGCAGTCGATGCCCAAGATGGTCGCGCCGGGCGTGGCGATGCTGGGCTGTTCGGTTGGCATGGTCAACGTGCCGCGCATCAAGGGCAACCATAACGCCATGCTCTCGGGCAAGGCCGCAGCCGAGGCCGCCCATGCCGCAATAGGCGCAGGCCGCGCCAGTGACGAGCTGACCGCCTATGAGGAAGAGGTCCGCGGTGGCGCGATTGGGGCCGACCTGAAAAAAGTGCGCAACGTCAAACCCTTGTGGTCGAAGTTCGGGCTTGTCGCCTCATTGATGGGCGGGGGCTTGGATATGTGGACGAACACGATGGGCTTTTCGCTGTTCGGCACGCTGTCTCACGGCAAAACCGATGCGGCGGCGACCGGCAAGGCCAAGGATTTCGCGCCGATCGCCTATCCCAAACCCGATGGGGTGCTGTCGTTTGATCGGCTGACCAATGTGGCGTTCTCCTTTACCAACCATGAGGAATCGCAGCCCGTCCACCTCAAGCTCAAGGATCCGTCGATCCCGATTGCCGTCAACCTGCCCGAATATGCGGAACCGGCGCAACGTTACTGTCCGGCGGGCGTCTATGAGGTGGTCGCCGAAGAGGGCAAGGACCCGCGGTTTGTGATCAACTTCCAGAACTGCGTGCATTGCAAAACTTGTGACATCAAGGACCCCAGCCAGAACATCAACTGGACCACCCCGCAGGGGGGCGACGGCCCGAACTATCCCAATATGTAACGTCCAACGCCTCGGCGCGTTGGAAAACTCACCTGACAATCACGCGAGGCGGGGGCAATCCCCGCCTTTCGCCGTTTTGGCGCATTGCCATGCCCCCCGCCAAGGATTAGCTTTGCCCAGAACCTGTTGGAGGCCTTTTTATGAAGTTTCGCCCCGTCATCGCCGTCATGCTGGCCCTGACCGCACAGCCCGCAATCGTGCAGGCCGAGGATATCGACAGCGGGGCCTATCTGGCGGCGCGCGTGGCGGGGGCAAGTGACGACTACCGCGAGGCGGCGCATTGGTTTACCCGCGCGCTTATCGCCTCCCCCCGCGATGTCTGGCTGCTGGAGGGGGCGATGGCAGCACAGATGGGCGCAGGCAATATGGCCGCGGCTTTGGCCGTTGCACAGCAGCTCACGTCGATCGGTGCAACCTCCCCAACGGCAAGTCTGGTCCTGATCGCCGATCAAGCCAAACGCGGCGATTACGCAAGATTGCAAGAAACCGCACAGGCCGAAGGCTCTGGCGCGCGCCTGCTTGACGGGTTGGTCAATGCCTGGGCCGCCCTTGGGGCTGGTAAGATGTCCGATGCGCTGGCCGAGTTTGACAGGCTTGCGAAAACCGATGGAATGCAAGCCTTCGGGTTGTTTCACAAAGCATTGGCGCTTGCCTCGGTCGGGGATTACGAATCTGCCGAAAATATCCTTTCCGGTGAGGCGGCCGGCACCATCAATGTGATGCGACGCGGCGTCTTGGCTCATATCCAGATCCTCAGCCAGCTGGAGCGGAACGAGGATGCGATTGCCCTGCTGGATAATGCCCTTGGCAATGACAGCGACCCTGAGCTCAAAGCCCTGCGCGCAAAACTGGTCGCCGGTGAGACCGTGCCTTATGACATCGTGCGCAACGTCACCGACGGGCTATCGGAGGTGTTCTTTACCCTTGCGCTAGCCCTGAACGGTGAGGCCTCTGACACATTTACGCTGCAATATGCCCGCGTCGCCGCCTACTTGCGCCCCGACCACAGCGAGGCGATCTTGCTCGCGGGGGCAATGCTGGAGAACCAGGAACAGTTTGAGCTGGCAACCGAAACCTATGCATCAGTGCCGCAAGCGGGGGGCAGCTTTCTAGCAGCCGAGATAGGGCGCGCGCGGGCGCTGAAAGGTGCGGACAAGCTGGACGCAGCGCTTGAGGTGCTCAACACCCAGATCCGCGCCTATCCAGATCAGCTTCCGCTGCGCCTGGCGCTGGCCGATATGCTCAGCGGGGCCAATCGCTGGGAAGAGGCATCCGCGGCCTATGACGCCGCCGTGGCCCTGATCCCGCAGCCACCCGTGGCCGGATATTGGGCGGTCTATTATTCCCGCGCGATCACACTGGAACGACAAAAGCTGTGGGATCGTGCCGAGGCCGATTTCCGCATGGCGCTGCGCTTGCAGCCCGAACAGCCGCTGGTCTTGAACTACCTTGGCTACAGCTATCTGGAGCGCGGCGAGAATTATGACGAAGCGCTGGACATGATCGAGCGGGCCGTCATCCAGCGCCCCGGCAGCGGCTATATCATCGACAGTCTGGCCTGGGGCTATTTCCTTGCCGGTCGCTATGAGGATGCGGTGGAACCGATGGAGCGCGCCTCGGTGCTGGAGCCGGTCGATGCGACCGTGACCGACCATCTGGGCGATGTCTATTGGGCGGTGGGCCGCAAGCTGGAAGCGAACTTCCAATGGCGTCGCGCGCTCTCTTTTGACCCCGAGGAAGATCTGGCAGCACGCATCCGCCGCAAGCTGGAAATCGGGCTTGATGCGGTTCTGGCCGAGGAAGGCGCACAACCCCTGACGACTGATGATAACTGAGGCGGCACCGGCCAAGATCAACCTGACCCTGCATGTGACGGGGCAGCGGGCGGATGGTTACCATCTGCTCGACAGTCTGGTGGTTTTTGCCGATATCAACGACCAGATCACCGCCTGCCCGGCGGAGGAGTTGCGCCTGACGGTTGATGGCCCTTTTGCGGCGGGGCTGGGGGGGGATGATAACCTTGTGCTGCAAGCTGCGCGATTTTTGGACCCAGGACGCAAGGCCGCGATCACCCTGACGAAGAACCTGCCCGTGGCCTCTGGCATCGGTGGGGGGTCTGCCGATGCGGCGGCGGCTTTGCGGGCCTTGTCGCGGCTGTGGGATCTGCCATTGCCACAGGATGTAACGGCCTTGGGGGCGGATGTTCCGGCCTGCTTGCACGCAAGACCCTTGCGCTTGCAGGGTATCGGGGACCGGATTTCTGCCCTGCCTGCGCTGCCTGCACTGGATATCCTTTTGGTCAATCCGGGGATAGGCGTATCCACGCCCGCGATCTTCAGGCTGCTGACGCAAAAGGAAAACCCGCCGATGCCCGAGGCCCTGCCACACTGGTCCAATGCTGCGGATTTCGCGAATTGGCTGGCCCAACAACGCAATGACCTTGCAGCCCCCGCCATGCAGCTTGCCCCTGAAATCAACGCGGTTCTGCAACGCCTACGGACAAGCAACTGCCTGTTTGCAGGAATGTCAGGGTCGGGCGCGACCTGCTTTGCGCTGTTTCAACCCGATGGCCAGAGCGCCAAGGCCGCCCAAGCACAGATTGCCGAAGAAAAGCCCGGCTGGTGGGCGGCGGCAGGCAAGGTCAATTGATCCGCGACACCACGTAATCCGCAAGGCCGGTCAGCATATCGCGCAGGGGATGTTCGGGCAGAACCTCCAACGCCGTTTTGGCCTTTGCCACCCAATCGAGTGCGTCCTGCCGGGCCGCCTCCATCGCGCCGTGACGGGCCATGATCGCCATTGCCTGTTCCAGATCGCCCTCTTGCTGCTTACCCTTGGCGATGGTGCGCTGCCAAAAGGCGCGCTCCTCGGCATCAGCCAGCGCAACAGCCTTGATTACAGGCAGCGTCAGCTTGCGTTCACGGAAATCATCGCCCAAATTCTTGCCGGTCGCTTCGGTGCCGCCATAATCCAGCAGGTCATCCACGATCTGAAAGGCAATGCCCAAAGCATCCCCATAGGCAAAAAGCGCGGCAACCTGATCTTCGGAAGCCCCGGCGATAACGCCGCCCACCTCGGTCGCCGCCGAGAAAAGCGCTGCCGTCTTGCCGCGGATCACTTGCAGATATGTCGCCTCGGTCGTGGCAAGATCCTGCGCCGCGGTCAGTTGCAAGACCTCCCCCTCGGCAATCGTCGCAGAGGCATTGGCCAGAATATCCAACACCCGCAAAGAGCCGGTTTCCACCATCAGCTGAAAGCTGCGCGACAACAGGTAATCGCCGACCAAAACCGAGGATTTGTTGTCCCACAACAGATTCGCCGTCGGCCGCCCGCGCCGCTGCGCGCTTTCGTCCACCACATCATCATGTAACAAAGTTGCGGTATGGATAAATTCCACCGTCGCCGCCAGATGCACATGATACGGGCCCTCATACCCACAAAGACGCGCCGCCGCCAAAGTCAGCATCGGGCGCAGACGCTTGCCGCCCGCATCAACCAGATGGGCGGTCACCTCGGGGATGCGTGGCGCATGGTCGGATGCCATGCGCGTACGGATAAGCGTATTCACCGCTGACATATCCGCAGCCAGCCATTCGGCCAAGCGATCCTGCGGCTTCAACACATCCCGATCCATCTTCAACTCCGCCTTTATTCCGGTATCGCCAACAGCGTGGCCAATTCCCTCGACAGTTCACGGCCTAACGACTATGTCCAAGGTATGAAAGAGCTTTTACGCACCACAGATCCAACGATCATTCCATGGGCCACCGCCATTCTGCAGGGCGAAGGTATAGAGACCTTTGAGCTGGACGTCCATATGAGCGTACTTGACGGATCGATCGGAATTTTGCCGCGCCGCTTGATGGTCAGCGACAAGGATCTGTTCGTCGCGCGCGCCGTGCTTGCCGACAACAATATACCGACAGGCCAGTAAAAAGCCCGCCCGATCTGTGCCCCCAGATCCTGCACGCGGCGCTATGTCGCAAGCAGTTCCACCCGTATTCCAGACGAAATTAATAAGTTTCACCTAATTGTCAGCAATCCCCCGCCACCGCGCTCCGGTTTCTCGTGACAATGCAGGCAAGTTATGTTGCACTGTTATGACGGCAACTGAATTTAGGAGGATACAGATGACTATCGCCTCGCATTTGCAGGAACTGAACCGCAAGCATGAGCACCTCTCGTCTATGGTTGAAAAGGAACAGCGTAGCCCCGGCACCGATACCTTGAAGATTGCCGAATTGAAAAAGCAGAAACTCAGGCTGAAAGAAGAGATCGCCCGTCTGGCACAATAAGACCAGCAGCGGTTTTACATAGCCGCTTAACCTGCGGCGCTGGCGCGAGCTGCCAGTGCCGCCCCGGATGTGATAAGCACCGTCGCCAGTGCCAGTGACCAAGTCGCCTCGGCCATCCCTGCAAGAACGAGCACCAGAGTCGACAGCAACGGTGCTGCATAGGATGCAACGCCCAAAAGCTGTATATCGCCCTGCTTCATCCCCATATCCCAAGTAAAAAACGCGGCCCCCACCGGTCCCAGACCCAGCGCCAGAACCGATGCCCAGCCCAATGCCCCTTCGGGCCAGACGCGTTGCTCTAACCCCAGATGGGCAAGCAACGACAGGACTGCGGTCGCAATGCAAAATACGGTCACACTCTCGGTCGGAATCGCCCCGAAATAGCGCGATACAACTGAATAGCTGGACCAGGTCAGCGCGCATAAGAACGCAAGCGCCAAGGCCGGAAGCGATGCACTTGCCGCACCGCCGCCAGCCGACACCACAATCACCCCCGCTCCGACCAAAGCGATAAGCGCGCCCATAACATGCCCCTTGCGCAGGGTCTCACCCGGCAAAAGTCCCGAGAACAGCACGATAAACAACGGCCAAAGATAGGCTATCAAACCGGTAGAGGCATTGGGGCCCCAACGAAACGCCGTGAAATAAAAGAAATGATATCCGAAAAGCCCAAGCGTTCCTAAGACATAAACCTTCCAGTCAATCTTTGCCAACACCCCCAGACCTGCACCACGCGCAGTCCAGACCAAACCAATCGCCCCACCGATACCAAAACACATCGCACAGAGTAGAAACGGCGGCGTCGGCGCCGAACCAATGGTGAAAAGCGCCAAAAGCGCCCACATCAGAACCGCCGTAAATCCGATGCCAGTGGCTTTCTTGCGTGTCATCATTGGCATCCTGTTCGTGGTGTTTGCGGGCCTTAGATTAGGCCGGTATTAAGCGTTACAAAGAATCCGGTAAATGCGGAGCCATTTCGTCCGGCAGGGCATATAACTTTGAAAACTGTCGGCCGAAAAGCTAGCAGGTTTTTCGTTCTAAACCCTAAATGAGACGAAATATCAATACTCAATTCACAGGCATCTCGAACGCACCATGAACGGAATAATTTTGTCATCGGAGTTTTGCGTCAAGCCAGTTTGGCCAAGATTATAGGTGAGCAAACTCATGAGGAAGTGGGCCGAGGGACCGAACCGAATGCCGAGACTGCCATACCTTACGCTTGCTCAAACAGATGTCTGACCTGCTATTGCGTCCTGTCGCTTTTTCTTTGCGGTCCCGAGGATGGCTGAAAAGAACGAGCAGAGCTCGTGATCATCTTCGCATCCCTTGGCCGCAACGCTGGCCCGTTCTCTGACGCTCATGTTGGTAGCGATGCTCGGTGAGCTGGATGCCGAGGTCGGTGGCAACATGGCTTTTTGCAGTGCCCGGACCGCCGATCAGCATCATATCCTCGGCCGCATGCACGAACTCACCGTGATGGGGTTGAAGGACTAGGGCTTCACGGATTTCGCTGAAGGCCAGATCGAAGCCGGTGAGGTCCTTATAGGTCGGAAAGCGGGCGGCAGTGGCATTTGCGACAGGATCGGGCACGCTCGCAGCATAACGCATTTTCAGGCTACGCGACATGATGGCGATGGTCGCGCCGACTGAATCATGGCGCATTGCGCACTCCTTTCCGAGCGCGCAACCCATCATCGCATGCGACATTGACTTTGGGCTGCTTGACCGGCCACAGGGCGGTTGGAAAGCCAATCTTTAGCGGATCGGGCCGTTTACCATCCAGCATCTTGTGGAACAGATTCAGCACGTGGATTTTGGGCGATCCGCTGACGTCAGTTCCGCTGCGCAAGGCACCGCCTTCTCGTCATGTTGAAAGCAATGCCTCTGGCATGACGTGCTGCAAGGCCCGTGAAAAGATATCGACCATTTCGCGGCCCCCGCGGGGCTGCCGTAGTATCGTCGCCTGCAGCGAGCTTGATGCGCACGCCGCCTCTAACCTTTCCATTAACGCGCAACGGCCGCAGGAACTGAGATATTCAAGCTTGGCCGCTCGACGCCCTTGCCTGATTTGCGCTGATCAGTCATCAGCCATTCTGCGTTACGCTTGGCATAAAGGTCCTGCCTGCTGCGACGATCCGGCGCTTGAAACGCAGGCTCAGTAATCCCCTCCCACAAATAATACTTGATCGTATTGCAAGACACGCCCATCCGCCGAGCGATCTCGCGAATGGGCATCTTGTCGCGTAGCATTAATTTGCGGATAACTTCCAAAAACCCAAATCTGACACTCCACGTGCCGCCAACAGATTCAAACCAGGAAAGGTGGCACATGGCGCAATTCTCAACGACATTTCCTGCGGTTGTCGGCCCAGTTCGCAATGACAATCGACATCCATGGGGCCGCCGAACGGCGGTACTTCGGATGCTATATCTGACCTTTCGATCGTGCATCCGATAATAAATCGTGCATCCGATAATAAAACGGACGCACTTGAGGAAGAGAAGAACCGATTTGTAAAAATGGCTTAACCAGTTATTTTGAGCGGCGCCCCCAACTTCTAATGGTGTGGGGTCGCGGAATTCACGCGAACCTATTTAATTTAATCGCATGTATAATCTTGCACCTGCTTGATGTTTTTGAGGTTGTATTGGTCGCACTATTTGTGTCTGATCGGGTGGGATGCGCTGGATGGCAGCCCCATGCTTTTGGGCCCATTTCATTAGCTTTTTGCTGATGCAATCGGGTCCTCTGTCTATTGTCCGGCAAGGGTTACGCGTCGCATGATCCCGTGAGGCGCAGTTTCAACACCTGCTCGTAGCAGATCCGGCAAACCCTTTTTTTACCTTCTCATGAATGTGTAAGAGCACTGCCAACGAATTGTATCCAAGGGCGCGCTTCACATACAGCGAATGCAGGAAGCGCAGGACGAACGCCCAAGTTTTGGGGCGTCGGCCAGATCAGTCAGCAGATCGGTAATTTCTTTGTTCTCTGGCCGTAACTTGCAGCCCTAACGATCATAAGTTTCGCTGATCCCGCAGACCGGCGTTATGCTGCCTAAGCGCCGTGGCACAGCGTTCCGGGCCATCTCACGGCGTTGGCCCACCGCAATGAACGGGGCCGCGTCATGTTTTTCCAAGGGTCTCCTTCAGCACCACAGCTTGCTTACTCCGATCCGCATAAACAGACTTCAGACTGCGATTTCTTGTTCGGCCCCGAACTTGAACCAATGGCGTTTGTGCCTCACTCCGTCTTTTTCATCTGGCTGACCATGGAGGCAACTATTACCCGGCATGGTCTCGCAAAGCAAAAACCCAAAAGCGCACGCCACAATGCTTTGCCTGCTAGTTGTAGGGTGACGCACTGCCTCTCAGCGGTTGCAGAAAACACTGAGGGGCACATGCCATGCTCACCCCGCGTTAGGCACTGGCTTGGCCAAGGGTTGCAAGAATTGGGGTGCGCTGCATCTGTTCATCGTCACCTGAAACTCATCGTTCATCCTGCCAAGAACATTCCACTTCCACAGCCTTTTATTGTCGGTGTGGGATTAACATTTCTTCGCGTTGGTCGCAAATACGGGCCTTTTCTCGGTAAACCTAAACTCACCCATAAGACATGCAGGCACCAAAAAAACACGGACGGTAAGAAACTCACCGTCCGTGTCCTATAATTCGGAATGGCTCGACAAAAAGCCTGCACCGTCTCGAGTCAGATCGATCGCTACGCTAGACGAAATACTGCCCGCCATTCGCAGTAATTGTAGAGCCTGTGATAAAGCCCGCATCATCCGAAGCCAGGAAGACGACACAGCGTGCAATCTCTTCCGGTTCTCCCAGACGCCCGACGGGAATTTGCGGAATGATCCGCTCTTTCAAGACTTTTTCATCGATGGCACGCACCATTTCGGTACCGATATAACCGGGACAAATCGCGTTCACGGTGATACCCGCCCGCGCACCCTCTTGGGCCAGTGCTTTGGTCATTCCCAAATCGCCCGCTTTTGCTGCCGAGTAATTCGCCTGACCAGCTTGGCCTTTCTGGCCGTTGATCGACGAGATATTGATAACACGGCCGAATTTCCGGTCACGCATCCCGCCCCAGATCGGGTGAGTCATGTTGAAAACACCTGAAAGGTTGGTGTCGATCACCTCTTTCCACTGCTGCGGCGTCATTTTGTGGAACATCGCATCACGGGTGATACCTGCGTTATTGACGAGAACCGCAATCGGGCCAAGTTCTGCCTCAACCTTAGCCAAACCAGCGGCGCAAGCATCGTAATCGGCCACCGACCATTTAAAGGCTTTGATGCCGGTTTCTGCGGTGAACTGCGCCGCCGCTTCGTCATTGCCGGCATAGTTGGCGGCAACAGTATAGCCTGCAGCCTTCAGTGCGACCGATATTGCAGCCCCGATCCCACGGGTCCCACCGGTGACGACAGCAATCTTTGACATATTACCTCCTAAACGTTGTTGATTTAACAAGTGTTATCCACAAAGCGCAGTGGGCGCAACATTGTTGCGCCCACATTTATATCATTCCTGAGATTTAGCTGTTGTTATGGCCGTTCAAGGCACATCGCCACACCCATGCCACCACCGATGCACAAGGTCGCAAGGCCTTTTTTCGCATCGCGCCGCTTCATCTCAAACAACAAGGTATTAAGGATTCGCGCGCCCGAAGCACCGATCGGGTGCCCAATCGCAATCGCCCCGCCATTCACGTTCACAATGTCAAGATTCCAGCCCATTTCCTTGTTCACAGCACAGGCCTGCGCGGCAAAGGCCTCATTTGCCTCGACCAGATCAAGCTCGGATGCAGACCAACCCGCTTTGTCCAATGCCTTGCGACTGGCATGAATCGGGCCGGCACCCATGATCGCCGGGTCAAGACCCGCGGTGGCATAGGATGCGATCCGCGCGAGCGGCGTCAGGCCACGTTTCTTGGCCTCTTCCTCTGTCATCAGCAAAACAGCCGCAGCCCCATCATTAAGGCCCGAAGCATTTGCCGCCGTCACGCTGCCATCTTTGGTAAAGGCGGGGCGCAGCTTTTGCATCGCCTCAATCGTCGCGCCGTGACGGATATATTCATCCGCATCAACCACGGTATCGCCCTTGCGACCCTTGATGGTAAATGGAACAATCTCGTCCTTGAAACGCCCGTCTTTTTGCGCGGCTTCTGCCTTGTTCTGGCTGGCCACAGCAAAGGCGTCTTGCGCAGCGCGGTCGATCTGCCATTTCTCCGCAACATTCTCGGCGGTTTGGCCCATATGGTAATTGTTGAACGCATCCCACAGACCGTCTTTAATCATGCTGTCGATGAACTTCATATCGCCCATCTTTTGCCCTTGACGCAGATTTGCGACATGGGGCGCCATCGACATATTTTCCTGACCACCCGCAACAACAATGGACGCATCACCCAACTGGATATGCTGGGCTGCAAGCGCCACAGCCCGCAGGCCCGAACCGCACACCTGATTCAACGACCAGGCAGAGCTTTCTTGCGGCAAACCAGCAAGAATATGCGCCTGACGCGCCGGGTTCTGGCCCTGACCAGCGGTCAAAACCTGCCCCAGGATGGTTTCATCCACATCAGCCTTGTCAATCCCTGCGCGGGCAACCACCTCGGTGATAACGGCGGCCCCCAACTCATGCGCGGGCGTGTTCGCGAATGCGCCGTTAAAGCTGCCGACGGCAGTCCGTGCTGCTGAAACGATTACAACATTTGTCATGCTTTGTCCTTCCCCTGTGCCGGCCCGTTTGCCGGAATACGGGCGAGGAATACCCTCGCCGCCCAGCAGTATGGCTAAGGCCAAACCCGTACAAAAGCAAGGTTTTCGCATAACGCGGAAGGGAATTGCCGTGACAAGCGACCATATGCCACCGACACGTTATTTGATATTGTGCTTCCAGCTAGGGCGCACCGTTGGCGCACCAAAAAGAAAGCCCTGCATGCAATCGATGCCCGCAGCCTGAAGCCATTCAGCATCCTCGACCGTTTCCACGGACTCCGCGATGGTCATCATTTCAAAATGTTTCGCAATCGACATCAGCGCACGGGTCAGCGCCTGATTGTCCGGATCGCGGTGGATGTTGCGGATGAACTGCCCGTCGATCTTGACCACATCAAAAAAGAAATCCCGAAAATAGCGGAAAGCCGTCTGCCCTGCCCCGAAATCATCCAGTGCAAAGGATACACCAAAGGTTTGCAGGTCATCCATGAAGGCCACAACCAGTTCCGGCACCATCATGGCAGAGGTCTCGGTAATCTCCAGTATCAGCCGCTCACCAATGGTATTATCCGCCGCCAACCCCTTGCGCAAAATCCGCATCCAGCGCGGATAGCCGACCGAGCGGGCCGACATATTCACCGAAAGTCGCACATTCGGAAAGCGGGCAAGGGTGGTCAGCCCGATATCCAGCGCCAGACAGTCGATCTGGCGTCCCAGTTCGTCCCCCTCTACCGCATCGATAAAATCACTTGCGGGGATCACACGGCCCGTCGGGTCAATCACCCGCACCAACCCTTCATAAAAAGCATTGCGTGATGGATCCGACCCTAGCACCACGGGTTGATAGGCAAGCTTGATACGCTTCTCTTTTATGGCTTGGCGCACCATATCTATCGTATCGGCCTCACGCGCCGCAACGACAGCCGCAAGCGGGCTTTCATCTTCGATCTGCCGATCTATCCGTGAAATTAGTGCCATATCCGTACCTCAGCTACCGAGCGGGAATCCGCTGTTCAGCCGTCACAATGCCGCCTTGAAAGTAAAGGGCTGGTAAAAATTCGCGGTTTGTTCCAATTTTAGACAAATTTCCCCTCCCAGCGAAAGCGCCCCAATGACCAGTTGCACATGGCCCGGCACCGACCCGATGTATCTTGCCTATCACGACAGCGAGTGGGGCGTTCCGGAATGGGACGGCCGCGCGCTGTGGGAAAAGCTCATCCTTGACGGGTTTCAGGCGGGGCTGTCGTGGATCACGATCCTGCGCAAACGCGAGGCCTTTCGTGAGGCCTTTGCGGGCTTTCATCCCGAAGTCATTGCCAAATGGGGCGAAGAGGACGTGCTGCGCCTATTGGCCAACCCCGGCATCGTGCGCCACCGCGGCAAGATCGAGGGCACGATCAAATCCGCCCGTGCCTATCTGAAAATCGAGGCGGAAACGGGGTTTGCCAAATGGATGTGGGCCTATGTGGACGGCACCCCCATTCAGAACCGGATGCAGAGCATGGAGGATGTGCCGGGCTTTACGCCCCTTTCCACACAAATCTCCAAGGATCTGAAAAAGGCAGGCTTTACCTTTTGCGGGCCGACCATCGTCTATGCCTTTATGCAGGCGACAGGGATGGTCAATGACCATCTAGTTGACTGCCCTTGCCACGCCAAGGTGGCGGCACTGGCGCGCCCTTAGTCTTGGGTCAATGCCGCGAGCATCGCGCGGGCATCCGCGCTGTCCCATTCGGCATCACCGATCATACGCGCGACCTCTTGCCCTTCGGGGTCAAGGATAACGGTCACCGGCAGGCCAAGCACGCCCATCTTGCGGGCCAGTGCCGATTTCGGGTCCAGCAATGCCGGCAGGTTCTCTACACCGATCTCGGCGAAAAACCGTTCTATGGCGGGGGGCGGGTTGCGCCCTGTGGCCACGGTTACCACGTCAACGCCCGTTTGCGCCGAATCCGCGGCCAGCCGTTCAAGGCTTGGCATCTCGTGGCGGCACGGCGCGCACCATGTCGCCCAAAAGTTCAAGACAACCCAACGGCCATCCCATTCCGCCAGCGACCTGTCCACCCCATCAAGATCCTGCATCCCCATTTCCGGCAGGGGTTTGGCCGCATCATGAAAGGCCAGTTTGCGCATATCGCCCGCAAGCACAGCCTGCGCGGCGGCCACATCGGCCTGCGCCATGTTTGCACCAAGCATCAAGCCGGTATAAAGACAAAATAACATCTTCCGCAGCATAGTCTCTTCCCCTCAAAGGCAGGCCCCATGACCCAATCTTCCAAACCCGCAAATTCCCCCGCAAATGCCATGTGGGGCGGCCGCTTTGAAGGCGGCAATGACGCGATCATGCAAGCGATCAATGCCTCGATCGGGTTTGACCGCCGTCTGGCCGCGCAGGATATCGCAGGCTCTCGTGCCCATGCGGCAATGCTTGCGGCACAGGGTGTGATTACCTCTACTGATGCAGAGACGATCCGTGAAGGGCTTCTCACGGTGTTGTCAGAAATCGAGGGGGGAAATTTCGCCTTTAGCGTGGAGCTGGAAGATATCCACATGAATGTGGAGGCGCGCCTCAAAGAAATCATCGGAGAGCCTGCGGGCCGCCTTCATACGGGGCGTTCGCGCAACGATCAGGTGGCGCTCGATTTCCGGCTTTGGGTGCGCGATCAATGTGATGCCGCGATTACGGGGCTTGAGGCGCTGATGAAGGCGTTTCTGGCGCAGGCAGAGGCAGGCGCCGATTGGGTGATGCCGGGCTTTACCCATCTGCAAACCGCGCAGCCGGTGACTTGGGGGCATCACATGCTGGCCTATGTCGAAATGTTCGCCCGTGACCGCTCGCGGTTTATCGACGCGCGCGCACGGATGAACGAATGCCCCTTGGGGGCCGCCGCCCTTGCAGGCACCTCCTTCCCGATTGACCGTGAGGCCACCGCCGCCGCTTTGGGTTTTGACCGCCCCACGGCCAACAGCCTTGATTCGGTCTCCGACCGCGATTTCGCGTTGGAGTTCCTGTCCGCCTCCTCGATCTGCGCGATGCACCTGTCGCGTTTTGCCGAGGAATTGGTGATCTGGTCCTCGGCCCAGTTCCGTTTTGTGAAACTGTCGGACAAATGGACGACGGGTTCCTCGATCATGCCGCAAAAGAAAAACCCCGATGCGGCAGAGCTGTTGCGCTCCAAGCTGGGGCGGATTTTGGGGGCCACGGTGGCGCTGTTCACGATCATGAAGGGGCTGGCGCTGACCTATTCCAAGGACATGCAGGAAGATAAGGAACAAACCTTTGACGCCGCCGACAGCCTGATGCTGGGCCTTGCCGCCATGACTGGCATGGTCAGCGATATGGAGGCACTGCGCGACAACCTGAAGGCCGCCGCCGCCTCGGGGTTCTCGACCGCGACGGATCTGGCCGACTGGCTGGTGCGCGAATTGGGCATGCCCTTCCGCGACGCACACCACGTCACCGGCAGCCTTGTGGCCATGGCCGAAAAAGCCGGGATCGACCTGCCCGACCTGACGCTGGAACAGATGCAATCGGTGCATGGCGGTATCCGCGCGGATGTGTTTGACGTGCTCGGTGTGGATAATTCGGTGCGCAGCCGGATGTCCTATGGCGGCACGGCCCCCGAACAGGTCCGCGCGCAAATCGCCCGCTGGCAAGAGCGGCTGGCATGAGGGGCCTGCCCCTCATCCTGTTGGCCCCGCTATTGCTGGGGCTGACCGCCTGCACCGATCCCGGCCTTTATGCCGGGGTTGGCATCGGCCCCAATGGTGTTAGCGTAAAACCCGTAGCCACCGCCCGTGTGGGTGGGGCGCGTGTCTCTGTCCGACCATAACGAGGAACCCCGATGCGTATCCTGCCCGCCCTGCTCGTTACCCTGATCCTTGCGGCTTGTGGCGCCGATGGCGTGCCAACCGCGCCCGGCGCCGATACCACACAAGACCCGCGCATCGGCGAGATATTTGAGTGATGTCGCCCCTGCGCATGGCCTATCTGGCGCTTGCGGTTTGGGGCGCGCTGCATCCGATGTATTGGTTCATCGCCCATATGCAGACGACAGACAGCGGGCTGCGCGGCTTAATCGATGCGTGGTACGCCAATGCCGCAACCACGGGGCTGACCTGGGATCTGACGATCGCCGCGGTGGCCCTGACCCTTTGGATTCTGGCCGAGACCGCCGTGCGCCGCAACTGGTCCGCCCTGATCGCCATTCCGGCCTGTTTTTGCATCGGGCTGTCTTGCGCTCTGCCGCTTTACCTCTTTTTGCGCACGCGGGCGCCTTGACCCCGCAAAACCACGTGGCTTTTCCTTGGCTTTCCATTCGTGATAGAGATCATCCAAGCAAGTTAACAAAGGGCGCGTGATGGATCATTTTCTTTATAAAAACGGTGCTTTGCACGCCGAGGATGTGGCCATCGCCGATATCGCGGCGCAAGTGGGGACGCCGTTTTACTGTTATTCCACCGCCACGCTGACCCGCCACTACCAGCTTTTCACCGAGGCGCTTTCCCCCCTGCCCCATCTGGTCTGCTTTGCCATCAAATCGCTGTCCAATCTGGCGGTACTGAAAACGCTGGCCGATCTGGGGGCGGGGATGGATGTGGTGTCAGCCGGCGAATATCTACGGGCAAAGGCGGCGGGCGTTCCGGGCGATAAAATCGTCTTTTCCGGGGTTGGTAAAACCCGTGAGGAAATGCAGCTGGCGCTGACCGGCGGCATCCGTCAGTTCAACGTCGAATCGGAACCGGAAATGCGTGCCCTGTCACAAGTCGCGCATGGCCTTGGCCTTATCGCACCCATCACCATCCGCGTGAACCCCGATGTCGACGCGAAAACCCATGAGAAAATCTCGACCGGCAAGAAGGGCGATAAATTCGGCATCCCGATTTCGCGCGCCCGCGAGGTTTACGCCGAGGCGGCCTCTTTGCCCGGGCTGGAGGTGGTCGGCATCGACGTGCATATCGGCAGCCAGCTGACCGCATTGGAACCCTTTGAGACCGCCTATCTGAAAGTGGCCGAGCTGACCCATGCCCTGCGCGCGGATGGTCACAACATCCGGCGGCTGGACCTTGGTGGCGGCTTGGGCATCCCCTATGCCCGCGACAACTCCGCACCGCCCTTGCCGATGGAATATGGCGAAATGGTCAAACGCACCGTCGGCGATCTGGGCTGTGAGATTGAAATCGAACCTGGCCGGCTGATCTCGGGCAATGCGGGGATTATGGTCAGCTCCGTGATTTATGTAAAAGAGGGCGAGGACCGCGATTTCCTGATTATCGATGCCGCGATGAATGATCTGGTGCGCCCGGCGATGTACGGCGCACATCACGACATCATCCCCCTTATCGAAGCCGAGGCAGGCGCCGAACAGCGCGCCTTTGATATCGTCGGCCCGATCTGCGAATCGGGCGACACCTTTGCCAAGGGACGCAATATGCCCCCCTTGACCGAAGGGGCCTTGATCGCCTTCCGCTCGGCGGGGGCTTATGGTGCGGTGATGGCCTCCGAGTATAATTCCCGCCCGTTGGTGCCCGAGGTTTTGGTCCGCGGCGATCACTTTGCGGTCATCCGCGCCCGCCCGACCTTTGACGAAATGCTTTCGCGCGATACCATACCCGAATGGCTGTGATCCGCAGCGCCCGTCCGTACCGCTCGAAAGCATAGGTAAATGAGGCAGACGCCAGATGATATCAACGCCCGGCTGAAGCGCCCCGTCACGCTGACCCTCGCGGGTCTGTGGGCAGAGCGGCTGGTCTGGAGTTTCTGGCCAGTCTGGACCGTTTTGATCTTCGTGCTGGCGGTACTGGCCTTTGGTGTGCAGGATGTGGCCCCGCTCTGGGCGGTGCGGGCTGGATTGACTGCGGCGGGTGTTATGGCCCTTGCCGCACTCTGGCGCGGATGGTGCGGGTTTGCGCGCCCGACACGTCAGGATGCGCTGAACCGGCTTGATGCCACATTGCCCGGCCGCCCGATTGCCAGCCTGACCGATGCCCAGGCGATCGGTGCAAAAGACAGCGGATCACAAGCGGTCTGGGCCGCCCATCAGGCCCGAATGGCCGCCGCCACCGCCAAGGCGCGCGCCGTCCGCCCCGACCTTCGGCTGGCCTCGCGCGATATCTTTGGCCTGCGCTATATCGCGCTGACGGCCTTTGTGATCGCAATGATCTTCGGCTCTCTTTGGCGCATCACATCCATCACCGGGCTTGGCCCCTCGGGCGCCCAAGCCCTTGCCAACGGCCCAAGCTGGGAAGGATGGGTGCAGCCGCCGCCCTATACCGGCAAGCCGGTGCTTTACCTCAATGACATCGACCGCGCTGAATTTGAGGCACCAACCGGCAGCCGCATCCAACTGCGCTTTTATGGCGAGGTTGGCGCGCTAGGCCTGTCCGAGACCGTCTCGGGCAATCCCGTCCCCCCCGATGATGCCACCCCTTTGCGTGACTTTGAAGTGGCCCGAAACGGCACAGTTACCATCTCGGGCCCGGGCGGACAGAAATGGACCATCATCGCCACCCCGGACACCCCCCCCAGCATCATCGCTGCGGGCGAGCTGAGCCGCGAGGCAGACGGGCGCTTGAAGATGCCTTTCTCGGCCAAGGATGATTTCGGCATAACGGCAGGGCAGGCAGTGATCGTATTGGACCTGCCTGCGGTGGACCGCCGCTATGGGCTGGCCGCCGCCCCTGAGAATACGGATCCCGTCACCCTGGATCTTCCCTTGCCGATCTCGGGGCAACGCAGCGATTTCACCGAAACACTGGTTGATGATCTGTCCAAACATGTCTTCGCCAATCTGCCCGTGACCATAACCCTATCGGCCAGTGACGCCACCGGCCAGACCGGCAGCGCGCCACCGCTCTCGGTCACCCTGCCCGGCAGGCGTTTCTTTGATCCGCTGGCAGCCGCCGTGGCCGAGATGCGGCGCGATCTGCTTTGGTCGCGCAGCAATGCCCCGCGCGCGGTACAGGTTTTCAAGGCGGTCACCCACCGGCCAGAGGGGCTTTTTCGCAATGAAAAGGCGTACTTGCGCCTGCGAGTGGCGCTTCGTCGGCTGGAGGCAATAGCCGACACCCTGACGGTTGAGGCCCGCGATGAACTGGCCGAGGCCTTTTGGGATATCGCCCTGCTGATCGAAGAGGGCGACCTGCAATCCGCCCGCGAGCGACTCAAGCGCGCTCAGGACATGCTGGATGAAGCGATTCGCAACGGGGCTGATCCCGATGAGATTGAAGAGCTGATGCAAGAGCTGCGCGAAGCGACCGACGACTATATGCGCCTGCTTGCCGAAGAGGCCGAGCGCAACCCCGATGGCGCCGCCGCGGATGAGCAGAACGCGATGGAGATGACCGGCGACCAGCTCTCGCAAATGCTGGAAGAGTTGCAAAAGCTGTTGGAAGAAGGTCGGATGGAAGAGGCCGCCGAGCTGATGGAGATGCTGCGCCAGTTGATGGAAAACATGCAGGTAACCCAAGGCCAGGGGGGGCAAGGCGGCCCCGGCCAGCAAGCCATGGAGAACCTCGGCGAGACGCTGCGCGATCAGCAAGACCTCTCGGATGACAGCTTTTCCGAATTGCAGAACCCCGATGGGGAACCGTCACAAGAGGGCGAAGAAGGGCTGGCCGAGCGGCAACGCGATCTGCGCAAACGTCTGGGATTGCTGAGCGGTGGTCCCCTGCCCGGTGCCGGTTCCGAAGCGGGCGAGGCTGGCAGGCAGGCGCTTGATGATGCGGCCCGTGCAATGCAAGACGCTGAGCGTGCATTGGAAGAAGGCGACCTGCCCGGCGCACTGGACCGGCAAGCCGATGCGATGCGCGACCTGCGTGACGGAATGCGTAACCTTGGCGAGGCGCAGGCGCAAGACCGTCGCGAGGAGGGTGGCGACGGACAAGGTGAGGCCGCCGACCGTACTGCCCCCGGCTCTGCGCGTGACCCCTTGGGACGAGAGCAAGGCGAGGGCGCGCGCATTGGATCGGACCAGAACCTGTTGCAGGGCGAAGATGTCTATCGCCGGGCCCAAGACCTGCTGGACGAAATTCGGCGTCGGCAAGGCGACCAATCGCGCCCCGACACTGAGCGTGACTACCTTAAACGGCTTTTGGACCTGTATTGATCCGGCACTTCGCAAGCGCCTCGTCTAACGCTGGATCGCGGGTTAGGCACCGCCCAGATATTGATCCAACCAAAGTCGCAGTCCATTCACCGCCGCGACATAGGATTTCAAAACGCCCTCGGCTGCAGGGAATTGCTCCACCAACTTTGGCGCGGCCATATATGTCACCATAAGCAGGAAGGCGACCAAAAGGATCAGGAGAAACCCGCTGCGGAATGCGGCTTTTGAATGTTCGGTATCCAGCGCGGCACTTTGTTCCGGACCGTCCGCCTCGCCATGGCGGTTCTCGCTGCTGGCACGCAGGGTCGAATTGATTTCCTCTATGTCGGGCAAAAGATCGCGGCGCGCGGTCGGCTTGTCCGTATCTTCGGCCACAGGCTCGGGGACACGCAGACGTGCCAAACGGTCACGCACAGCTTTGGCGGCACCTGCGGTTTCCTCCAGCCCAAGATCAGGCTGGATTTCCAGCGGGCGCGGCACCTCGGAACGGCGGACCGCCGCCTCACGGTCGGCCTCTTCGCGCAGCACCGAAAGCAGGCTGTCATCCATACCCCGCCGCGGGGCGACCGGCTGCGGTGCTGGCGCACACTCCGCATCTTGCTCTTCCTCATCATCGTCCTCATCATCGTGATCGTACAACGGTGGAGGACTTCCAAAGGGTTCGGACGCTGGCGTTGGAGCAGGCTCAGGGATCGGGTCTTGTGGTGGCGCGACAGATTCAGCAGGGCGCACGGCCGCCTTGGGCGTCAAACGCGCCTCTTCTGCCTCGAAATCAATATCCAGAGGGGCTTGGAACCACGCATGGCCACAATCAGAGCATTGCACATCACGCCCGGAATCAGGGATCGCCCCTGTATCTACTTCATATTGCGCGCCGCAATTCGGGCAAACGAGCCTCATTTGCTTTTTCTCCGCCCCCATTACCGCATTTCCTAACTCAGTTTGTAGACCCGAAGTCCATTATATCCAAGCCTTTGCGAACAAATCGTTTACAAAATAGCGTTGAAACATCCATGACACTGCGCGAAACTGTGCCGAATGCGTAACCCTGTGGTGCGCACAACCGAGGTAGCTGCGTGATCGCATTTGAAAATGTCGCCTATTCCTATGGCGGGGGGGAATTGTTATCCGAGGTCAGCTTGCGGCTGGCACCGGGGTCGTTCCACTTTTTGACGGGGCCGTCCGGTGCGGGCAAGTCCACGTTGTTAAAACTGTGCTATGCAGAGCTGTTGCCAACGGCCGGTCATATCACCCTGTTCGACCGCGACGTCCACGGATTGGACCGTGATGAGGTCGCCATGCTGCGCCGTCGCATGGGGGTGGTGCATCAGGATTGCCAGTTCCTTGACCATCTGCCGCTGACCACCAATCTGACCCTGCCCGCGGCGGTATCGGGACGTCAGGCCGAGGCCGCCGACCTCAAGGATCTGTTGGGTTGGGTCGGCCTGTCACGCCTTGGCGATGCCTTGCCGCCACAGCTTTCAGGCGGGGAGCGACAGCGCGCCGCATTGGCCCGCGCGGTCATCATGTCGCCCGATGTGGTGCTGGCGGATGAGCCAACGGGCAACCTTGATTGGGATATGTCATTGCGCCTGCTGACCTTATTGGTAGAGTTGAACAAGATGGGCAAAACCATTCTGGTGGCCACCCATGACCTCAACCTGATCCGGGCCGCGAAACAGCAGGTGCCCGCAAGGGTGCTGCGGATTTCCAAGCGGCGCTTGCAACTGGCGGGGGCGGATCTGTGAAGTTTTCCGCGATCACCGATATCTTGCGTGGCGACAAACAGGCCGACCGTGTGGTGCCGCCCTCGGGACATACTGCATGGCTGACCAGTTTTACCGCAGCCGCCATGACCTTTCTGGCGGTGTTTGCGCTGGCTTTGTCACTGGCCACCGGCCGACTGGCCGACCGCTGGGGCGACGCGCTGGCCCACAGTGCCACGGTGCGTATCTCCGCCCCTACCGGACAGTTGGATGCGCAAACTCGTGCCGTTTTGGATGTGCTGGCCACAACGCCCGGTATCGCCCGCGCCCGCGCGATGGAGGATGCCGAGCAGCGGGCCTTGCTGGAGCCATGGTTCGGCCCCGACCTGCCGCTTGACGCGTTGCCCATCCCCAGACTGATAGAGGTCACCGAAAGCCGCGAGGGCTATGACAGCGAGGGATTGCGGCAGCGACTGGCGGCCGAGGCCCCCGGTGCCGTGCTTGATGACCACACCCGCTGGCGCAGGCCCTTGGCAGTGGCGGCGGGACGCCTGCGGCTTTTGGGTGTGACCTCGATCTTGCTGATCGGGGGGGCGATGGCGGCGATGATCACCTTGGCGGCAAATGCATCGCTGGCGGCAAATTCCCAAGTGATCCGGGTTTTGCGTCTGGTGGGGGCAAGGGATGCCTATATCGTGCGCGCTTTTGTGCGGCGGTTCACTCTGCGGGCGCTGGCGGGATCAGTGGTCGGCGCGGTGCTGGGGATGATCGGTGTCGCCTTTCTGCCAGCCGCTGATATGGCGGGCGGGTTTCTGACGGGGCTTGGATTTCAGGGGTCCGGATGGCTTTGGCCGTTTCTTCTGCCGCCGCTGGCCGCTATGGTGGCCTTCTTTGCAACCCGATTTGCCGCTTTTCGCAAACTCAAGGAACTGACCTGATGCGCTATGCCCTGCAATGGCTGCTTTCGCTGATCTTCATCGTGCAGATGTATCTTGCCTTGTTTGTCGTCGGGCTGCTCTATCTGCCCTATGCGATCTTCTCGCGCAAAGGGGCGCTGGCGGCCTGTCATGCCTATGCGGCTTGGGTGATGTTTTCGCTGCGTTGGCTGACGGGGATGCGCACCGAGGTTCGCGGCACACCGCCCACCCATGCAGCGCTGGTCGCGGCCAAGCATCAGAGCTTTCTGGATGTCCTGATGATCTTTCATGCTGTACCCCGCGGCAGGTTCATCATGAAACGGGAATTGATGTATGCCCCCGTGGTTGGCTGGTTCGGGCTGCGCATCGGCTGCGTTCCGGTGGACCGTGGCAAACGCGGGGCGGCGATTATGAAGATGATGGCAGATGTGAAGTCCGGCGTGCAACAGGCCGGGCAGTTGATTATCTATAGCCAAGGCACCCGCGTCGCCCCCGGCGTCAAGGCACCCTATAAGGCAGGCACGGCGGCGCTCTATACCCAGTTGGGACAAGACTGCGTGCCTGTTGCCACCAATGTGGGCGTGCTTTGGCCCAAACACGGGATCATGCGCAAGCGCGGCGTGGCCATTGTGGAATTCCTACCAACCATCCCGCCGGGCCTGCCAAAGCCCGAGTTTATGGAAAGGTTGGAACGTGAGGTGGAGGCAGCATCCGATGCCCTGATGGCCGAGGCAGGCTTTACCGCCCCGACCTAAAGGGGGCGCGCTTTACGCCGACACCCCGCACAAACCAGACAAAACATCCGCCGCGATCTGGAATGAGCCTATCCGCGCCGCGCTATCATGGATCATCCCTGTCACCATAATCTCATCGGGTTGATGGGTGTCGATCAAGCGCCCCAGCTGCTCTTTTACCGTTGCCGCGGATCCGGTCGCCGAACAGGATAGCGCCTGTTTGACCCCCGCCATAACCGGCGCAGGGATCTGACCCGCAAGATCATCCGTCGGATAGGGCAGCTTGCCGGGTTTACCCGTGCGCAGGTTTGCAAAGGCAAGAAATTGCGAGGACCGCAGATAATCCGCCTCGGCATCCGTGGGCGCGGCAAAAACCCCCGCCGCCATCATCGCATAAGGGCGCGCCAGATGTTCGGAGGGCTGAAACGACGACCGGTAAATCGCCAACGCCTCGGCCAGCATGCCAGGCGCAAAATGGGAGGCGAACGCATAGGGCAACCCCAGATAGGCCGCCAGTTGCGCGCCATAAAGGCTGGACCCGAGGATCCAGACCGGCACATGCGTCCCTGCCCCCGGAATGGCGCGCACCGGCGCATTGTCGGGCATGTCACCCAGATAGGCGATCAGCTCTTGGACATCTTGTGGAAAGCTGTCTTCGGGCGCCATATGACGGCGCAACGCGCGGGCGGTTGCCATATCGGTTCCGGGTGCCCGCCCGAGGCCAAGGTCGATCCGGTCGGGATAAAGCGTGGCCAGCGTGCCAAACTGTTCGGCCACAACCAAAGGCGCGTGATTGGGCAGCATGATCCCGCCGGCCCCGATCCGCATCGTCTTGGTCGCCCCCGCCACATGGCCAATCACCACGGATGTGGCGGCACTGGCGATGCCGGGCATATTGTGATGCTCTGCCAGCCAGAAACGGTGATAGCCCGCAGCCTCGGCGGTGCGGGCCAGATCAACCGTATTGGACAGGGCAGCGGCGGCGGTTTCACCCTCGGGAACAGGCGATAGGTCGAGAATTGAGAATTTTTGCATGGCAGACTCCTTAACGCCCTACCTAAGCAGTCGAAGCACCCGAACCAAGATGTGAGCGTGATGTTTACGTCAGGCGGGGACCCGGATGCGCCCGTCGCTGATGCGCACAGCCTGGCCTGCGACACGCACCGAGATGACCCCATTGGCATCGCATACCACCGTCAGCGCGATCTTGCTTTTGCGGCCCATCTCAACCCCTTGCAGCAGGGACAAACGGGTCTCACCCTGCCCCAGCGCACCAGCGGCCCAAAGCTGGGCACCAAGAATGGCCGAGGCAGAGCCTGTCGCGGGGTCTTCTGGGATGCCCGCGGTGGGCGAAAACATCCGCGCCTGATAATCCGCGCCCTCCCCCTTGGTATAAAGATAGGCGCTGTCCACACCCCCCGCCGACATGACCTGTGACCATGCAGGTTCATGGACTTGCGCATTGGCCAGCGCCGCGCGATCTGCAACGGGGATATAGAGGAATCTCGGCCCCCCTTGCCACAGGCCGGGGCGGTGACGGCCAAAGCCGATAACACCGGTGCCCACACCCACAGCACGCGCCAAAAGCGCAGGGTCCAACGCCTTTGCATGATCCGGCCCCTCGGCCACAAAGGGGGTGACCGGCGCGGTCAGCTCGGCGACTACCTCGCCTTGGGTGCGGGTCAGCGTTACGGGGACCAGGCCCGCCTCTTCCTCCAGCACGATGCGCAGCGGGCCCGCGCCCATAGCAGCCTCGGCCAGCAGGATGGCACAGCCAATGGTGGGATGGCCTGCAAAGGGAATTTCGGCTGTCGGGAAAAATATTCGCACGCGGGCGGTATTGGCCGGATCTACAGGGCGCTGAACAAAAATTGTCTCGGAAAGGTTAAACTCCCGCGCGATGGTCTGCATCTGCGCGTCCGTCAACTCATCGGCCCCCAGAACAACTGCCAAAGGGTTCCCTGCAAAGGGCGTATCGGTGAAAACATCAAGGGTGTGAAATGCCAGCATCCGCGCCTACGACAACATGCCGCCATCGCTGTCATCACCAGCCACTTCCATCAAGTTATCGAAATCCTGAATTGTCACATTGCGCTTGCCATCCAGCGCAATAATCCCGTCCTTACGCAGCGCCGACATCTGCCGCGAAACGGTTTCCAGGGTCAGCCCCAAGTAATCGGCCATTTCCTCACGCGTCAGCGGCAACTCAAAAGAGATCCGCCCCGAGGGACGCCTCTGCATCAAACTGGCATCGCGCCGCGCGATGATCGCCAGCAGGCTTGCGATCTTTTCGCGTGCCGTTTTACGGCCAAGCAGCAACATCCATTCGCGCGCTGAATCCAGCTCATCCAGCGTCATCTCAAGCAGGCGTTGCCCGATGCGCGGCGTGTTCAGCATCATTTCCTCAAACGGTTTCTTGCGAAAACAACACATCACCAGATCCGTGGTGGCCGTCACATCATAGGCCGCATTGGCACGCCCCGGACGGCCCAGAAAATCAGACGGCAGCAACAGGCCCACCATCTGGCGGCGGCCATCCTCCATCGTCTGGCTCAGCGTTGCGATCCCTTTGACCACAGAGGCCACAAAATCCATCCGGTCACCCGACCAGATGACCGTCTGTCCGGCCTGAAAACTGCGGTAGTATTTGATCTCTTCCAGACGGTTCAATTCGGTTGCCTCGCACCGAGAGCAAACCGCGCGGTGGCGAATGGGGCACTCACCACAATCGTGGGCAAATGAATGTGTGTCCAGCATGGGCATATCCGCGTTCCGATTGATTTAGGTCAAGGTCTAAACTCTACATATACGCCAAATGATTAGATATGAACACACAATCAGAGCTAAAGCGCCTTGGGCTATTTGACGCGCGCGTCCCGCGATACACCAGCTACCCGACTGCTCCGCATTTTGCACCGGGCGTCGGGGCGGAAACCTTTACCAGTTGGATAGAGGCAATTCCTGCCAAAGCTTCGATATCGCTTTATATTCACGTGCCGTTTTGTCGGCGCCTGTGCTGGTTTTGTGCCTGCCGAACGCAGGGCACATCCTCGGATGCACCGGTTATCGCCTATGCCGAGATGCTTGCCGCCGAGATTGAACTTTTGCGCCGCCATCTTGCGCCCGGCGTTACCCTGTCGCGCCTGCATTGGGGGGGCGGCACACCTACGCTATTGATGCCCGACCTGATGCGCAACCTTGCCGATCAGGTCTTTGACGTGGTGCCTTTGGCCGAGGGGGGGGAGTTTTCGGTTGAAATCGACCCCAATGAGATTGACGCCGCACGGCTGGATGCGTTGGCTGCAGCCGGTATGAACCGCGCCTCTATCGGGGTGCAGGATTTTGACCCCGAGATTCAGAAAACCATCGGGCGTGAGCAAAGCTATGAGCTGACAAAACAGGTGGCGGATATGATCCGCGACCGCGGGATCAAAAGCCTGAACGCCGATATCCTTTACGGATTGCCGCATCAGACCAATGACCGTATTGCCGATTCGGTGGGGAAACTGCTGACCCTTTCGCCAGACCGTGTGGCGCTTTATGGCTATGCCCATGTACCATGGATGAGCCGCCGCCAGCAATTGATCCCATCTGACAAGATCCCGACGCCCGAAGCGCGGCTTGACCTGTTTGAAACCGCGCGCAAAATGTTTGTCGATGACGGCTATGCCGAGGTTGGCATCGATCACTTTGCCCGCCCCGCCGACGGGTTGGCCATTGCCCAGGACAAGGGTGCGCTGCGCCGGAATTTTCAGGGCTATACCGATGATACCGCCACTGCACTTATCGGGCTGGGTGCATCCTCTATTTCGCGGTTCCCGCAAGGGTTTGCGCAAAATGCCAGCGCCACGGCGGCCCATACCAAGGCCATCAAAGAGGGGCGTTTCTCCATCCACCGTGGCCATGTCTTTGGCGGGGACGACCTGCTGCGCGCTCGCATCATCGAGGCCTTGATGTGTGACTTCCACGTCAGTCGGCCAGAACTGTTGCACGACTTCAATGCCGATCCAGAGGTGCTGGAAGAGATGTTCCAAAACGCTGTCGCCCAATTTGGGGATATGTTGCATCTGGATGCCGAGGGCCTTAGCATCCCTCCCCGTGCGCGCCCGCTGACACGGCTGATCGCGCGGGCCTTTGATGCCTATGACCATGCCAAAGCCCAACATTCTGCGGCAGTTTAGGCCGGTTTTAGTGCGAAACCTTCGACAAAATCGATCATGCGCGGCAAACAGATGCCGTGCAGGTCGTAATGATCAAGTACCGTCTGCCGCGCGGCTTTGCGCTGGGGCATGAAACGTTCCGGCGCGGCCAGCCCTTCGGTCAGCGCTGCAGACCACGCCTCGATATCAAAGAAATCAACCAAGCGGCCATTGACGCCATCCTTGATCACCTCCTCTACCGGGGCGGTTCTGGAACCGACGACATAGGCCCCCGTCGACATTGCCTCAAGCATCGACCAAGACAGAACGAAAGGATATGTCAGGTAAACATGCACGCGGCTGACCTGCATCAACGAGACGAAATCGGGGTAGGGCACTTTACCCAGAAAATGCACGCGGGCCATATCAAGACGGTCCGCCACCTCATCCAGAAAAATCTGTTTCCACGTCTGCCCCTTGGGCGCGGCGGCACCATAGCTGACCTCATCGCCGCCAACCAAAACCACCTGCGCCTTGGGCCGTGCTGCCATCACATCAGGCAAGGCCCGCATAAAGCTGTGATAGCCGCGGTAGGGTTCAAGGTTGCGGTTCACAAAGGTCAGCACCTCATCGCCCGCATGCAATATCTGACCGTTCGGCAAGGTCAGATGTGCCTGCGGATTCGGGGCCATCACATCGGTATTCACCCCGTCAAAGATCACCTTGATCATCGGCTGCAAGGCGGGGGGATAGGCGCTTGCCTGCCATTTCGTCGGCGCAAGGGCGGCATCGGCATGTAGCAGGGATTGCCCCAGATGGGCCGCACGTGATTGCGCCATCATCACCGCATCAAAGCCGGGGCGGCTGAATTCGGGGTCGAACCCCACATCCCGCCCCACCCCGCGATAGTAGAACTCGGCATAGGCGATCAGCTTGGCCTCGGGCCAGACCTCTTTTAAAAACAGCGTCTCCCCCCAGCCGGAATGACCCAGAATCACATCCGGCACATAGCCATGCTTGTCGCGCAGTTGCAGGCAGGCACGGGCCACAGTCACCCCCCGGTCCGACATCTGGGTAAAGTTGCGGCCTAACCGGGTGGCGGCCGGATCAGGGGGGGGCGTGTTATGCCGATAGCGCAGAACGGGGATCTGGCTTTTGCGGGCGTTCTTGATGTCCGTCAGGGCGCGGCAATCATGCCCGCGCGCGGCCAGCGCCGGGGCAAGGTGTAAGAACTGCCCAGGAAAATTCTGATGGACAAAAAGGATTTTCATAGGTCGCGCCCGAAGGCCGCCGCCATCAACCCGCGCGTATATTCGGTTTGTGGCGCGTCAAAAATCTGCGTGCCCGGCCCCTGCTCAACCACATCGCCCTCTTTCATCACGATCACCTGATGCGCCAGCGCGCGCACCACACGCAGGTCGTGGCTGATGAACAGATAGGCCAGCCCGTGTTTGCGTTGCAAATCGCGCAACAGCTCTACGATCTGGACCTGCACCGTCATATCCAGCGCCGAGGTCGGCTCATCCAGAAGCACCAGTTTCGGGCGCAGGATCATCGCGCGGGCAATCGCCACACGTTGCCGCTGACCGCCCGAAAACTCATGCGGGTAGCGGCCCATCATGGCAGGGTCCAGCCCCACCTCACTCATGATCTCGGCCACCATATCACGGTGGCTCTTGCCCGAGGCGGTGCCGTGAACGCCCAAGCCCTCGGCGATGATCTGCTCGATCGTCATGCGCGGCGAGAGGCTGCCGTATGGGTCTTGGAACACCACCTGCATTTCACTGCGCAGGGGACGCATTTCCTTGGGCGAGAGGCCTTGGATATCGCGGCCCATAAAGGCCACGCGCCCCTCGGATGCGATCAGGCGCAAGATGCCCAAGGCCAGCGTGGTTTTGCCCGACCCGCTTTCGCCCACAATCCCCAAAGTCTCACCGGCGCGAACCGAAATGCTGGCCGCGTTCACCGCCTTTACGTGACCCACCGTGCGGCGCAAAAAGCCACGATGGATCGGAAACCAGACACGCAGATTGTCGGTTTCCACCACCGGCGCGCCTTTGTTCGGGGCCGTGTCGGGGCGGCCTTTCGGCTCTGCAGCCAGCAGGGTTTTGGTATAGGGATGCTGCGGGTTGTCAAAGATCTCCGCGGTGCGGCCTTGCTCCACAATCTCGCCGTTTTGCATTACACAGACACGATCCGCGATGCGGCGCACTATGCCAAGATCATGGGTGATGAACAACATGCTCAACCCCTCGGCGCGCTTCAATTCGGCCAGAAGCCCAAGGATCTGCGCCTGAATGGTGACATCCAGCGCGGTTGTCGGCTCATCCGCGATCAACAGCTCCGGCCCGTTTGCCAGCGCCATCGCGATCATGACCCGCTGGCGCTGTCCACCCGAGAGCTGATGCGGATAGGCACCCAGACGGTTTTCGGCATCGCGAATGCCCACCCGTTCCAACAGCTCCAATATCCGCGCGCGTGCAGCCGCACCGTCAAGCCCCTGATGCAAAGACAGGCTTTCGCCAAGCTGCTTTTCGATGGTGTGCAAGGGGTTAAGGCTGGTCATCGGCTCTTGGAAGATAAAGCTGATGTCATTGCCGCGCACGCGGCGCAGCTCGGCCTCATCGGCGCCGATCATCTGGGTGCCGTTATACAGGATAGAGCCTTCAACTTCGGCCGCGCCGGGCAACAATGCCACAGTCGACAGCGCCGTCACCGATTTGCCCGACCCGCTTTCCCCCACCAGCGCCACGGTTTCACCCTTGGCCACGGTAAAGGACACGCCTTTGACGGCACGAATAACGCGGCCATCCTGACGAAAACCGACGTTCAGATTTTCAACGGAAAGGACTGTATCGCTCATTGGAAAGTCTTTCGCGGATCAAAGGCATCGCGCACGCCCTCAAAGATGAACACCAAAAGCGAGAGCATGATTGCAAACACCGAAAAGGCGGTAAACGCGAGCCAAGGCGCCTGCAGGTTCTGCTTGGCTTGCAGCGTCAGCTCCCCCAAGGAGGGCGCCGAGGCGGGCAGGCCAAAGCCCAGAAAATCCAGCACCGCAAGCGACCCGATGGTGCCGGTGATGATAAAGGGCAGCATCGTTAGCGTGGCAACCATCGCATTGGGCAGCACATGGCGGAACATGATCACCCGATCCGACACGCCAAGGGCCCGCGCCGCGCGCACATATTCAAAGTTACGCGCGCGCAAGAATTCAGCCCGCACCACGCCCACAAGCGCGGTCCAGCCAAACAGCACCATCAGCCCCACCAACAGCCAGAAATTCATCCGCCAGATCGCGGCGACAATGATGATGATATAAAGGCTGGGGGTAGAGCCCCATATCTCCAGCACGCGCTGGAAAATCAGGTCGACCCAACCGCCGAAATAGCCCTGCACCGCCCCCGCCGCGACCCCGATTACCGAAGTCAGCAACGTCACGATCAACGCAAAAGATACCGAGAGGCGGAAGCCATAAATCACGCGCGCCGCCACATCGCGTGCGGTATCATCGGTGCCCAACAGGTGGTTGGCATCGGGCGGGCTGGGCGCCGCGCGGCCGATATTGTTGATGGTGTTATAGCTGTAGGGGATCGGCGGCCAAAGCATCCAGCCGGGGGTCGTGCCCTCCAAGTTGCCTGCCTCCAATGCCTCCATCGCGGTATCGGGGTCATCCAAGCACATCTCTACGCCGCCGGAACGGATCAGACAGCGGACCTCGATATCGCGGTATTTGGCCTCGGTTCTAAAATCGCCGCCAAAGGCGGTTTCAGGATAAAACTGAACGAAGGGCGCGCGCAATTCGCCCTGATAGCTGACCAAAAGCGGCTTGTCATTGGCCAGCACCTCGGCAAAAAGCGACAGCCCGTAAAGCACAAACAACAGCCAAAAAGACCAGAACGCGCGACGGTTGGCCTTGAAGTTACGCCAGCGACGTTGATTTAGCGGGGAAAGAGCCATTAGCCACGCCCCTCGAAATCAATGCGCGGATCAATCCAGACATACATCATATCCGATAAAATCCCGACCAGAAGCCCCATGATCCCAAAGGCGTAAAGCGTGCCGAACATCACCGGATAATCCCGCTCTACCACGGCCTTGAACCCCATCTGCCCCAGGCCATCAAGCGAGAAGATGGTCTCGATAATCAGGCTTTGGCCAAAGAAGATCGACACGAAAGCCGCCGGAAACCCAGCGATCACGATCAGCATCGCATTGCGGAACACATGGCCATAAAGCACCCCGCCCTCGGACAAGCCCTTGGCGCGGGCGGTCATCACATATTGCTTGCCGATCTCATCGAGAAAACTGTTCTTGGTCAGCAGGGTCAGCGTCGCGAAACTGGCGATGGTCGAGGCCACAATCGGCAAAGTCATATGCCAAAGATAATCACCCGCCTTGCCCAGCATCGACAGGTCCTCAAACCCCTCGGACGTCAGCCCGCGCAGGGGGAACACCTTCCAATAAGAGCCCCCCGCAAACAGCACCAAAAGCAGAATCGCGAACAAAAACCCCGGAATGGCATAGGCCACGATAATCACCCCAGAGGTCCATGTATCAAAGGCCGTGCCATCGCGCATCGCCTTGCGGATGCCCAAAGGAATAGAGACAAGATAGGCAATCAATGTGGACCAAAGGCCCAGACTGATGGAGACCGGCATTTTCTCCAGCACCAGATCGGTCACGGATATCGACCGGAAATAACTTTCGCCAAAATCGAACCGCGCGTAATTCCACATCATATCGAGGAAACGCTGCAAGGGTGGCTTGTCAAACCCGAACTGTTTTTCCAATTCCTCGATGAATTCCGGCGGCAGGCCGCGCGCGCCCAGATATTCACTGCCGCCCGCGCTTTCGATGCCCGCATCGCCCGATCCAGAGATGCCTTGCAACGCATCCCCGCCACCATCAAGCCGCGCCAACACCTGTTCAATCGGGCCGCCGGGAACGAATTGCACAAGGGCAAAGTTGATGATCATAATTCCGATCAATGTCGGAATGATCAGCAACACCCGCCTGAGGATATAGGCTCCCATAATCTGCTTACCTGCCGTCTTATTATTATTTCAACACGCCTGACGCCTCCAGCGCCGCCGCTTTTTCCGCGTTGTACCACCAGAAGGTCAATTCGCCCAGCGCATAGGGCGGCAAGTTTTCAGGGTGCTCATACATATTGTAATAGGCCACCGTATGCGTCGGCTTATACCATTGGAAAATGCCAAAACGTTCCGCCCGCATCACCCGGTCCAGCGCCATCGTCGCGGTGGTCAGGCTGTCGAGTGTATCCGCGGCCAGCACCACATCGATCATCCGGTCCACCGCCGGACTTTTCAGCCCCATCGCATTGAAAGAGGACACATCCGCCGTTTCCGACCCGTAGTATTGCTTTAACTCGGTCCCCGAGAAATAGCCGGTCTGGTTGAAATGGTTGGTAATGTCGAAATCAAATTTCGGCGGGCGGGTGCGATCTTCCATCTGGGCGTTTTCCACGCGGGTCAGTACCGCATCAACGCCAAGGCTGCGCAGGTTGTCCACGAAAGGGTTGATCACGCGGTCAAAGGTCGGGCTGTCCTCCAGAAACTCTATCCGCAGTAATTCACCCTTGGCATTGCGGCGCATCCCGTCATCACCCACTGCCCAGCCCGCCTCATCCAGCAGTTTCGACGCCTTGCGCAGATTGCCACGGTCCATCTGACGCGCGCCCGATACCGGCGGCAGTACCGCCTCATCCGTCAGGATCGAAGGGTCAAGCAACCCGTCATCGACCAAGGGTTGCAACAAGGCAACCTCGGCCTCGGAGGGCGTGCCTTTTGCCTCCATAAAGCTGTTGCCCCAATAGGACGGGATGCGCGAATAGATCCCGTAGAACAGCGTATCATTGGACCATTCAAAGTTGAACATCAGGCCGATGGCCTCACGCACACGGGGGTCCTGAAACTTTTCACGCCGCAGGTTGAAGATAAAAGACTGACCCGTAGATTTCTGCCCCGAGGGCAGTTCCGCCTTGATCACATCGCCGTTTTGCACAGCAGGAAAATCATAGCCCGTCGCCCATTTGATCGAGGATGCCTCGTTACGGAAGGTATAGCTGCCGCCCTTGAACCCTTCAAACGCCGCATCATAATCCGAGAAATATTCAATCCGGATGCTGTCGAAATTATTCGTCCCCACGCGCAGCGGGTGGTCAGCGCCCCAATAGTCGGGATTGCGCGCATAGGTCACCGATTCCCCCGTCCGCATCTTATCCAGAACATAGGCCCCCGTTCCAAGGAAAGGCGTCAGGCTGCTTTCGGCCAGATCCAGTCCGTTTGCCTCATAATGCGCCTTTGACAGGATCGGCAAGCCGCCCACATCCTGCGGCAGATCGCGAGTGGGAATGTCGGGCTTGAAGGTGAACTTCACGCGCAGGGGATCAAGCGCCTCGACCTTTTCCACCTTGGTCGCAAAGATGGTGCGAAAATCGGTCAGCCCTTTGGCCAGAAAGGTCTCATAGGAAAAGATCACATCCTCGGCCGTCATCGGGCTGCCATCGGAAAAGCGCACATCTTCGCGCAGATTAAAGATCACCCAAGAACGGTCCTCGGGGTATTCCAAACTGGAACATAGCAGGCAATAGGCCGCGCCGATCTCATCATCAGGGGCCTCCAGAATTGATTCGAAAGCAGCCGATGACAGCGCCGCCGCACGCCCCTTGATCGAATAGGGATTCATGCTGTCAAACCCGCCCGAGGTCCATTCCGAAATCTCGCCTCCCTTGGGCGCATCGGGATTTACATAGGCAAGATGCGTAAAATCAGACGCGTATTGCAACTCGCCAAAGGTAGAGATGCCATGCGATGTGATCACAGTCTCGGCCTGCGCCGCGCCGAAAACCCCGGCAAGCGCCACAATCAATGCACCGCTTGGCAGGTGTTTGGCGTTGTGTGCCCCGCCTGTTCGCATCCGTATCATCGCTGTTCCTCCGTTTAGGCCAAAAGTACCGGCATCCCGCCGCAACTCGACAGGCCGGATGCTAAAGCGCTGCATTTGCGGTCTCAAGTTGCGATTGCGTGAGATTCGACGCAAAACGCAAAAGACCGCCCGAAAGGCGGTCTTTTCAAATCAATTTCAATACGGTCACTCTTGTGTGGCCAACCAGGCGATCAGGTTTACACGGTCTGTCGGCTTGGGCAGACCAGCAAAGCTCATCTTGGTACCGGGGGCGTATTTTTTGGGGTTCAGCAAGAATGCATCCAGATTTTCCGGTGTCCATGTATCGCCTTTCATGGCCAGCAACACGTCGGAATAAGCGAACCCATCAGAAGATGCCTTGGCGCGATCCACGATGCCGTTCAGATGCGGACCAGTGCCATCACTGCCGTCAAGCCGGTGGCAGGCCTTGCACTTCGCGAACACCCTCTCACCCGACCCCACATCGGCGCTTGCATAAAGTTCTTCGAATGTCGGGCCTTCTTCGGCCACTTCATCGGCGTCATCCGAACCTGTATCAATGGTATAGGCTTGGGTTACCTCCCCGCCGTGTCCACCGCCTGTGACATAAAGCGCACTTGCAGCCCAGCCCCCAAGCATAAATACCAAAAGAGAGCCGCAAACGGCCCCAACCACTTTTGTCATCGTCATCGTGTCGAACATGTCGCGCCCCGCATCAGCGTTTTCCTGACGTGCTTCTAACCGCTTCCCATAGCGTATTTCAAGGTATAGTAGCACCAACACCCACCCTTGCGCCGCTTTTATTGACGGAGACTGCAAAAATGACCGGACGTATCGCCTTTCAAGGAGAGCTGGGCGCCTATTCCCACGAGGCATGCCGTCAGGCCCGCCCGGATATGGAAGCCGTGCCGTATCATACATTTGAGGACGCGATTGAGGCCTGCCGCTCTGGCGAGGTTGATCTGGCGATGCTGCCGGTCGAAAATTCCACCTATGGGCGCGTGGCCGATATCCATACGCTGCTGCCCGGCTCCGGTTTGCGGATCGTCGACGAGGCATTTGTCCGTGTGCACATCAGCTTGCTGGCACGGCCGGGCACAAAACTGGCCGATGTCACCCGCGCAATGAGCCATACGGTCTTGCTGGGCCAATGCCGCGACTTCCTGAAATCCCATTCGATTGCGACGGTGACGGGCGTGGACACCGCTGGCTCGGCCAAGGCCGTTGCCGAGCAGACTGACCCATCCCTTGCCGCCCTCGCCTCGGAACTGGCCGGCGAGATTTACGGGCTGGATGTTCTGGCCTCCCGGATCGAGGATCAATCCAACAACACAACCCGTTTTCTGGTGATGTCGCGCGAGGCCGACCATTCGCGCCGCGCCGAAAAGATGATGACGACATTCACCTTCCGGGTGCGCAATATTCCCGCCGCACTTTACAAGGCGATGGGCGGGTTCGCGACCAATGGCGTCAATATGACCAAGCTGGAAAGCTATATGGTCGGCGGCTCCTTCACCGCGACCGAATTTTACGCCGACATCGAAGGCCATCCCGAAGACCCCAACGTCATGCTCGCGCTGGATGAGCTGCGTTACTTCACCTCCCAGCGTGATATTCTGGGTGTCTACCCGGCAGATCCGCGCCGTAACTAGCAGGTTTTACCACAGGCTGGCTTAAACGGATTTTGCCTGCTTGCGGTAACGGTCTTCGATACCAGCCGCGGCTTTGATCAACTGTTGTCTGAAGCGTTGGTTGACCTTTGCCTTGGCCAAACGCAACGATTTCAGGAACAACCGCGCGGCAAGCGTATTGGGTTTGATCTCTGTCGAGATCACAAGCCGCGTACGGGCCGCGCCAATCGCTGTCATTTCAACCGTCGTCACGCCATTGCCCGGTTTGGAGAGGCACTCCAGTGTCATCTCCTGCTCTGGCGTCAGTGACAAAAGCCTCAGCGTTGCCGCCCGCCTTTTACCGCGAAAGTCGAAACCCAACCTCCAATTCATTCCCGGACCGGGTTGCGCAAGACTGTCCAGACGGTCCACCTCGGCCCCGCGGGTACGAGCAGACCCTTCCCACTTGTCAAAATCGGTCAAAAGCGCATTTACAAAGCCAATCGGCGCGTCAATTTCTTCTTTGGCGGTCAGTTTCAACTGGGTGTCCTATTGTTAAGCCCGTGGCGGGATGGCGCTACACAGGCTGCATGAATTTGCGAACAATGTCTGTAGGTTTTCACAATGCAAAACGATATGTCACGCGATCCGACCCGCAAGCCATCCTACAATCAGATGATAGGCAATCGCACCCTTGCGGGCAGGTTTGACGGTTGGATGCGTGCCGGCCATCACCTCCAGCATCTCCTCGCGGGTCATCCAGATCGCATCATCCAGCTCTTCCGGGTCCAGCGTGATCTGGTCCGAGGTGGCATCCCCGATAAAGCCCATCATCAATGAGGCGGGAAACGCCCACGGCTGGCTGGTCACATAGCGCACATCGCCGACGGTGATGCCGGTTTCTTCGACCACCTCGCGGCGCACGGCGGCCTCGATCCCCTCCCCCGGCTCCAGAAACCCTGCAAGACAGGAATACATCCCCGCGGGCCAACCATGAGAGCGCCCGATCAAAAGCTTATTTCCCCTTTGGATCAACATGATCACCACCGGATCTGTGCGCGGGAAATGCTGGGCGGCACATTTGGGACAAGCGCGCTGCCAGCCCGCATTGATGGGTTTGGACTGCGCGCCACAAACCGCACAAAAGCGGTGGCTGCGATGCCAATGCAGCACCGCCTTGGCTGTGGCGACCAGTTCGGCATCCCGCGCCGAAAGCTGAACCATGACGCCGCGCAGCTCTACAAAAGCATAAGCGTCGGACAGGCTTGGATGAAACTGGGTCGAGCCGTCAAAGAACCCCGATTCCACCGCCTCCGCCCCCGCTTCGGGCGCCCAATCCGAGATATCCTGTGCAAAACGCGCGATCCCATCGTCCATCCCAAGAAACACCGCCTCTGCCCCATGCGCAAGCACCGGATGCCCCTGCGGAACCCATGCCAGCCTGTCACCGCCATGCACCAAGGGTTTGCCCCGCCAAAGTGGCACCACTTGCCCGCCATTTGCCAATAGTTCCGCGACCCTGACGCTATCCCGACGCAGTTCGGCACAACGCTCCAGGCCGGAGCCCGCAAAAGTAAGTACGTCCAGCGAAATCATGGCGGCCCTGTCTGTCATCTTAGAAATGAATTGCCAATGGTGCCATGAGGACCGCCCCCACGCAATCGGCAGATACCGAATTTTCAGGCAGGAACAGTAAGTTTGGCAACCATTTTTGGACATTTGCGACAATGGCTTGCATAAAATGCAACTAAAATGCGAAACCTATTGCAAAATGCCAGCTTGTGATGGCAATTTTGCAAACGGGCCGTTAACACAGTTCAGTCCCGTATTTTGTCAGCCTTGGTTAGGCACAACCACACAAACAGTCACCGCCAAGGGACCGCCTTGACCTCATCCAACCCTCTTTGCGCCGGCATAACCGGAGATGAAGCCACCTTGCGCATCCTGCAGACCGGTGACCTGCACGCCCATGTTTTCCCGTTCGATTATGACCATGACCACCCGATCGATACCTTGGGACTTGCCCGCACCGCTTCGCTGATTACTGCGGCGCGCAAAGAGGTTGGCAATTCCATCCTGCTGGACAATGGCGACTTTTTGCAAGGCAGCGCCTTGGGCGACTATGTCGCCTATGACCGCGGGCTGCGCGACGGCGACCTGCATCCCGTCATCGCCGCGATGAATGTGATGCGCTATGACGCGGCGACATTGGGCAACCATGAATTCAACTTTGGCCTTCCATTCATGATGGCCGCCATCCGGCGCAGCCAGTTTCCTTTTGTCAGCGCCAACACTTTGATAGAGCGCGGGGAAACCCCGCATGACGACAAGCGCCTGCTGCCGCCATATGTCATCCTCAACCGCCGCATCCGGGACAAAACGGGCAAGGCGCATCCCATTCGCATAGGGGTGCTTGGCCTGCTGCCGCCACAATTCACCACATGGGATGAAACCCAGATCGACGGCAAGCTGTTTTCCCGCGACATCGTGGAAACAGCAACGGCCCTGATCCCGGAAATGAAGGCCGCGGGGGCCGATATCATCGTCGTTCTGGCCCATAGCGGTATTGGCGAGCGCATCTATTCCAACGGCATGGAAAATGCGGCCTACCCTCTGGCCAGATTGCCGGGGGTGGATGCGCTTGTTACCGGGCATACGCATATGCTGTTCCCTTCACAGCAATTTGCAAACATGCCGGGAATAGACATCACACGCGGCACCCTGGAGGGTACGCCCACTGTCATGGCAGGGTTCTGGGGGTCGCATCTGGGATTGATCGACCTGTTCCTGGAACATAAATGCGGCAAATGGCGGGTGCTGGACAGCCAGTCTTCCATCCGCGCGATCGCCGAGACCACTCCCGACGGAAAACGGGTGCCTTTGGTCGAATCTTCGCCCCGGGTCTTGCGGGCGGTGCAACATCACCACGATGCGACACTGGATTACATGCGCTATCCTGTGGGCAAGACAAAGGTGCCGATCCACAGCTTCTTCGCGCTTGTCAAGGATTGCATCTCGGTGCAACTGATATGCCGCGCACAACAACGTTTTGTTGCGCAGAAAATGAAGCGGGGGCCACATTCGTCCCTGCCGATCCTATCGGCCGCCGCGCCCTTTAAATGCGGTGGCTGGGGCGGGCCGGAAAATTATACCAACATCCCTGCCGGGCCGCTGCACCAACGCAACCTGTCCGATCTTTATTGCTTTCCCAATACCATATGCGCCCTTCGATTACGGGGCGCGGATATTCTGGACTGGCTGGAACGGTCAGCCGGAATATTCAACCATGTAACACGCGGCAAGCATGACCAGCCGCTTTTGAATGACGCCTTTCCCTCCTACAGCTTTGACGTCATCTATGGGCTGACCTATCAGATCGACCCGTCACAGCCCCCCCGTTATTGCCCGCAGGGCACCTTGATCAACCCTCAGTCACAGCGCATCCGCAACCTGCATTACAAGGGTAAACCTCTGGATTTGGATGCGTATTTTCTGGTCGCCACCAATAATTACCGCAGCAGTACCCGCTCGGCAATTTATGGGGCGGATGCATCCGAGGTGGTCTTTGCCGAGCCGATCAACATTCGCACGATCCTGTATAATGAAGTGACCCAAAAGCCTGTACTAGATGCGCGTCCTTTGCCGAACTGGTCAATTGCGCCGATGCCGGGCACCAGTTTCACGTTTGAAACCTCGCCGGATGCGGCGAGGTTTCTGGCAGATCTGGGAAATATCTGGATCGACCATTTGGGTGAAAATGCTAACGGATTTGGCCGCTACCGGCTGTGGCCGTAAGCTTCGATACCAAGCTCAGCCTTGTCGAGACCAAGGACCTCATCCTCTGAGCTTGGCCGCAGACCGATGGTGACCTTCAAGAGCGTCCACATCAGGCCCGATGCCGCAATCATGAAGCCACCAATCGCGGCAAACCCCAAAAGCTGTGTACCAAAGCTGGTGCCAGCGGTGTAGAATGGCACCGCCATCGTGCCCCAGAACCCGGCAACAAGGTGTACCGGGATCGCACCAACCACATCATCAATGCGCAGGCGGTCCAGCATCGGCACAACAACCACGGCAATCCCACCGCCAATCGCACCGATCCACAATGCGCCAAAGAGAGAGGGATCAAGCGGCCCTGCTGTAATCGACACCAAACCGGCCAGCGCGCCATTCAGCACCATGGTCAAATCGATCCGGCGATAGATTGCCTGGGTCAGCACCAGCGCACCGATTGCCCCGCTGGCAGCAGCCATATTGGTGTTGGCAAAGATGATCGCAACAGCATTCGCATCTGCCTCGGTCCCCAGTGCAAGCTGTGAGGCACCATTGAAGCCGAACCAGCCCAACCACAGCACGAACGTCCCCAAGGTCGCAAGGGCCAGATTGTTGCCCGGCATCGCGGTCACCTGACCGTTTTTGCCGAATTTGCCCAGACGAGGCCCAAGGATCAGCGCGCCGGTTAATGCGGCAAACCCGCCCGCAGCATGCACCAGGGTAGAGCCTGCAAAGTCACTGAACCCTGCTTCCGACAGCCAGCCCCCGCCCCACTGCCATGATGCACCGATCGGGTAAAAGACGCCCGTCAGCATCACCGTAAACGCAAGGAAGGGCCATAGCTTGATACGTTCCGCCAAGGTGCCCGACACGATAGAGGCAGTCGTTGCGCAGAACATCAACTGGAAAAAGAAATCCGAACCGACTGCATAGGTCGCATCCGCCGCGATATCGCCTTTGATCGATGTCGTGGAAAAGGCGCCAATCAGCCCCGGAATGGTCCAGCCATCGCCGGGGTACATCAGGTTATAGCCAACCAGCCAGTACATCACCGCGGCAATCGCAAAGAGGACGATGTTTTTGGTCAACTGCATGGCCACATTCTTGGAACGCACCAGCCCGGCTTCGAGCATGGCAAAGCCTGCGGCCATCCAGAATACCAAAAAGCCGCCGATCAAGAACAGCAAGGTGTTAAAGATAAACGCGTTATTGACGGGCGGTTCTGCGCTTTGCGCCCATAGTGGCAAGGGCGCAAGGGCCATTGCCGCCCCTGCAACAAGGGTTGCTGTTTTCAGTTTCATTTTCCGTTTCCTTTTTGCGCCGGTCAAAGCGTTTGGTGGTCGGGTGGCGGGCCGGATGACCCTGCCTTTAACGGGGCCATTTTGCAGGCGCAGCACAAGCAACGGGCCCCGTCACTGGTGCAAAAAACAGCATTTGCCCATAAATTTTGCACATTTTGGCAAAACCGCTTAGAAAACCGACTTCAATGATACGTCAGCAAGCTGTCTTAACACTCCACAATCGGGCGTAGGCAAGCTATGGTCGCGCCAAATAATGCGTGAAAACACGAAAGACATTGCATGAGCAGTTCAGGCAAAAAGCCAATGGTCGCGGATCGCCGCTACAAGAAACCGGCTGGCGGGGGCAAATCCAAGCCGCCCAAAAAGCCGCGGTCCAAGGGCCGTGCGCCACGACGCGCAACCGCCAGACGCGGGATATTGGGCTGGGTCATGGCATTCTTTGGCCTGATCTGGCGCATCCTTTGGGGCTTTACCTGGCGGGTGGGGGCGGTTCTTGCGCTGATCGTGGCGGGTGTCTCCTTTTACTTTTACGCGCAGATGCCGCCGGTGGGCGATATGCTTGATGCCCGCGCGCGCGGTTCGGTGACCTTGCTCGACCGTGATGACAAGGTTTTTGCCTGGCGGGGCGAAACCTTTGGGGGCTCGGCCACGGCGGGGAATGTCTCGCAATATTTGCACGATGCGGTGATCGCGACCGAGGACAGGCGTTTTTATCGGCATTTCGGGATTTCCCCGCGCGGGATCGCGTCAGCCGTGCGGATCAACCTGCGTGAGGGGCGCGGACCGTTGCAGGGCAATGGCGGCTCTACCATCACGCAACAGGTGGCCAAGCTTTTGTGTCTGGGCGTCCCTTTCGATCCGACCGAATGGAAATCCGAGGCGGAATATGAGGCCGATTGCCGCAAAGGTGGTCTGATGCGCAAAGTCCGTGAGGTGCCTTATGCCTTTGCCCTTGAGGCGCGCTATACCAAGGAAGAGATCCTGACGATCTATTTCAACCGCGCCTATCTGGGCGCAGGGGCGCGCGGGTTCGAGGCCGCCGCACAACGCTATTTCGGAAAATCCGCCAATGTGGTGAATGCCGCCGAGGCCGCTATGCTTGCCGGATTGTTGAAGGCCCCCTCTACCTATGCGCCCACGGCCAGTCTGCAACGGGCGCAAGACCGCGCACAACTGGTGCTTGACCTCATGCGCGAACAGGATTTCCTGACCATGGCAGAGCATGAGGCCGCAACCCGCGACCCTGCCACTTTGTCCGAGGCGGCTGACGCGCGTGTCGGCACCTACTTTGCGGATTGGGTGATGGGCGAGGGACCCAACTTCCTGACCAAGGACACCACCGAAGATGTAATCATGCGCACCACGCTGGACCAACGCCTGCAAACCGCCGCCGAAGAAGCCTTGGCCGATATTTTCGCGACCAAAGTGCGCGACGGTTCAAAGGCAGAGGCAGCCGTGGTGGTAATGTCGGCCGATGGTGCGGTGCGCGCGATGGTCGGCGGACGCAAAAACGCCCCTCCCGGCAGCTTTAACCGCGCGACCATGGCCAACCGTCAAACCGGATCGGCCTTCAAGCCCTTTGTCTATGCCGCCGCGATGGACCTTGGCTATACCCCCGCCGATTATGTCGAGGATGCACCGCTGACGATCAACGTCCCAGGCTCCGGCCCCTATTCGCCGCGCAATTATACCAATAAATATCTGGGGCTGATCACCCTGACCAAAGCATTGGAGCAATCGGTCAACACCGCCGCCGTGCGTATATCTGAGGCGATGGGCCGCGATGTGGTGCGCAAAGTGGCCTCTGACTTCGGGATCGAGAGCGATCTGGCCGCGGGGCCGGCCCTTGCGCTTGGGGCCTCCGAATCGACCCTGCTGGAAATGACAGGCGCCTATGCCGGCATCCTGAACGGGGGGTCCTCGGTGCGCCCCTACGGTTTGATCGACCTGCGTCTACAAGGCGACGACACCCCGCTTTTGGGTCAGGACGGCGGCATCGGGGAACGGGTAATCGCGGATCAATCCGCCAAATACCTGACCTATATGATGCATATGGTGGTCGAAGAGGGTACCGGCGGGCGCGCCAAGCTGGCAGATCGGCAGGCAGCGGGCAAGACCGGCACCACCTCGGCGGCGCGGGATGCGTGGTTTATCGGCTTTACCGCCGATTATGTGGCCGGCGTCTGGATGGGCTATGATGACAACACGCCCCTCAGCGGCGTGACGGGCGGTGGCCTGCCCGCCGAGATATGGCATGAGGTGATGACCCGCGTGCATGAGGGTATGCCCCCCCGCGCGCTTCCGATGATCATCCCCGAGCCGCGCCTGCCCCCCCAGCCGCAATATCAAGATCCGCAATACCAGCCGCAACAACCGCAGATGCAAAGCAATGACCCGCAGGCGCAACAGCAACCCGGCGGGGCCCCCTTGGCCGACCGCATTTTGCAAGAGGTCTTGGGCATTCTGGGCGGCAACTAACGCCCGCAAAGATCAGGTGCAAAGCATGCAGGGACCATCCGTCATGCACGCTTTGCGCCTTTTTTGATCAGGTCCTGTGGCGGGCAAGGTTCTGATAAGGATTTGGCACTAATCTGGGCAATATCCCGGCATTTTTGCGCAACCTTACAGAAAAGAACCCCAACCATGACGCAGCAGAGCCATCGCGCAGGCTTGCAAGAGCTACAGGATGCAAGGGCCAAGGGCCGCGCGCTCTACATCGCGATTGTCCTGTTCAGTTTCTTTGTGAACCTGCTGATGCTGACCGGCCCGCTCTATATGCTACAGGTCTATGACCGGGTTCTGGGCAGCCGCTCTGAGGAGACATTGCTGGCGCTTTCAATGCTGGTTCTGGTACTTTTTGTCGCGATGGGGTTTCTGGACTATGCGCGCAACCGGATTGTCGCGCGGATCGGCGCAAGATTTCAGTCGGCCTTGGACAGGCGGGTATTTCAGGCCGCTGTCCGACGGCTGGCGATTGCACCCGATGATCAGGCCGCAATGGTTGCGCTGCGTGATCTGGAGGCGGTGCAACGCTACCTTTCATCCCCGGTGCATCTGGCCTTTTTCGACATCCCCTGGACGCCACTTTTTCTGACCGCGATTTTCATGTTCCATCCGGCTCTGGGATGGCTCGCGGTTGCGGGCGGGCTTTGCCTTGTGCTGCTGACCTTTCTGAACCGCAATATGGTCAAAGCCCCGCTTGCCCATGCCAATCTTACCTCTGCTCAGGCCGACCGGATGGCGGAAAACCTCAAGAGCGAACCAGAGGCTGTGCAGGCGCTTGGCATGGCCGAGGCGGGATTTGGCCGCTGGCAGATCGCGCGGGGGGCAGCCCTGCATGCAAGCGTTGATGCCGCTGATATAGGCCGCATGTTCACCGCCACCTCCAAGGCATTTCGCCTGTTCTTGCAATCGGCCATGCTCGGGGTCGGCGCCTATCTGGTTTTACATGACGCGTTAAGCGCGGGCGCGATGATTGCCGGCTCAGTTCTTTTGGGCCGCGCTTTGGCCCCGATCGAGGTTTTGGTCAGCCAATGGGCCTTGGTACAACGGGCACAGGAAGGACAGGCACGGCTGGCGGGCCTTTTGTCATCACAACCCGCCCATGTGGCGCATACCCCTTTGCCCCGCCCCCGCGCATTGCTCGATATACGGTCCCTGACGGTGGTGCCGCCGGGCACGACCCAAGCCGTGCTGCGCATGGTCACATTTGCGGTACAGCCGGGTCAAGCGGTCGGCGTTATCGGGCCGTCAGGGGCGGGGAAATCCACATTGGCGCGGGGTTTGATCGGGGTCTGGCAACCCGCTGGCGGGTCTATCCGGCTGGATGGGGCCACGCTTGAGCAGTATGATCCTGATATGCTGGGCAGCTATATCGGCTATCTACCTCAGCGCGTTACGCTGTTTGACGGCACCATTGCCGAAAATATCGCGCGGCTTTCCGCACAGGCCGACCCGGCAAAGATTGTTGCCGCCGCCCGTCGTGCCGCCGCCCATGAGATGATATTGAAACTTCCCGACGGATATGACACCCGCATCTCAACCCTTGGCGGGCGGCTTTCTGGGGGGCAGATACAGCGAATCGGCCTTGCCCGCGCGCTCTATGGGGAGCCGGTGTTTCTGGTGCTGGATGAGCCGAATTCCAACCTTGATAATAAAGGATCGCTGGCCCTGAATCAGGCCATTCGCGCGATGAAAAAAGCGGGGAATGCGGTTTTGATCATGGCGCATCGCCCCGCTGCAATTCAGGAATGCGATATGCTTTTGGTGTTGGAAAACGGCACCCGCCGCGCCTTTGGTCCGCGTGACCAAGTGCTACGCGAGATGGTCAGGAACCACACTGAAATCAGTCAGGCCAGCCCGCAAGGGGGCGCCGCATGACCAAGGCCCCACAATCCGCGCAGGAATGGCCCGTGCGCAGGCCCGTCATGATCGGGCTGACAACATTGGCTGTGCTGATCGTCTTTATCGGTGGGTGGGGCGTGATGACCACCATCACCGGGGCGATCGTCGCCTCGGGACGGATCGAGGTGGAACAGAACCGCCAGATCGTTCAGCATCCCGATGGCGGGGTTGTCGCCTCTATCCACGTCACAGAATCGCAGCCTGTCAAGGCCGGGGATCTTTTGCTGCGGCTGGACGGCGCCGCCGTGAAATCAGAGCTGGCAATTGTCGAGGGTCAATTCTTTGAAGTGCTTGCCCATCGCGCCCGCCTAGAGGCAGAGCGCGACAATCTGGACCAGATCGTCTTTCCCGCAGAGCTACAGGGGGCCACGTACCAACCCATCGTTTCCTTGATGGAAGGGCAGCGCCGCCTCTTTGCCGCGCGCAAAGAGACAATGGCGCAACAAATCGCCCAGCTTGCCAAGCGTAGCGCCCAGATCGAAAGCCAGATCACCGGAATCGACGCGCAATCCCATGCGCTTGACCGCCAGATCACCTTGATAAATGAAGAACTTAGAACACAGCAAGACCTGCTGATCAAAGGTCTGGCCCAAACCCCCCGCGTCCTGAGCCTGCAACGCGAAGCCGCCAGACTTGTAGGACAGGCCGGAGAGCTGACCGCCACACGCGCGCAATCCCAAGGGCGTATCACCGAGATTGAAATCGAGGTGCTGAAACTTGCCGCCACCCGGCGTGAGGAGGCGACCAGCCAGCTGCGCGACATCGCCAACCGCGAGCAAGAGCTGGCAGAACGTCGCCGCGCCCTGATGGAGCGTATCACACGGCTCGATATTGTGGCGCCGGTGTCAGGCATTGTGCTTGGCCTTCAGGTAACCACCCCGCGCGCGGTGCTGCGCCCTGCCGATCCTGTTCTTTATCTTATCCCGCAGGACAAACCGCTGGTGATCGCAGCACGGGTGCAGCCCTATCACATTGACCAAATCCATGTCGGCCAACCTGCGAAACTTGTTTTTTCGGCCTTTCCATCCCGCACCACCCCCGAGATTCAGGGCCATATCACTGCGGTTTCCGCCGATGCGCTGACCGATGAGCACACGCAACAGCCCTTTTACCGCGCCGAAATAACCCCCGACCCGAAAGAGATCGCCAAGCTCGCCGGTTTGACCCTGATCCCCGGCATGCCGGTTGAGGCCTTCATCCGCACCCAAGAGCGTACCCCCCTGGCCTATCTGCTCAAACCCTTTACCGATTATTTTTCCCGCGCCTTTCGTGAGGAATGATCGGAAAAACCAGACAAAATCGCGTGTTACCACCGCAACAAAGCGAAATTCCATTTCACCATGGGGGGAAAAGGGGGTAGCCTCTCCTAAACAGTAGAGAGGACCAAAATGACGGTTACTTCCCGCCTTGCCGAACGTGGTATCACATTGCCAAACGCCCCTGCCCCCGCCGCCAACTATGTCCCCTTTGTGCTGGACGGCAACACGCTTTACGTGTCGGGCCAGATCAGCCAAGGCCCCGATGGCCTGATCAAAGGACGCCTCGGTGACACCATGACCGCCGAAGAGGGCGCCGCCGCGGCACAGCGCTGTGCCATTTCGCTGCTTGCGCAGGTCAATGCCGCCTGTAATGGCGATCTTTCACGGCTCAAGCGGGTTATCAAACTCACGGGTTTCGTGAATTCCACGGCCGATTTCACCGATCAGCCCAAGGTCATCAACGGCGCTTCGGATTTTCTGGTTGAAATCCTTGGCGATGCGGGCAGCCATGCACGCTCTGCGGTCTCTGCTGTATCCTTGCCCTTGGGCGTGGCAGTAGAGATCGAGGGAATATTTGAGATCTCTGCCTAAAAATCATTTCGGAAACACCGAGACTCGGGCGCCGGTTCTGGCACCACGAACACCGGCTTGGGGGCGTCTCGCCCCCTTTCCGATCAACATAAGCGAAATGCCATGCCACTTGCCCTACATCCCGATTTTCTGACCAAACCTATTGCCCACCGCGCCCTGCACGATATCCGCGACCGCCGCCCCGAAAACTCCCGCGCCGCCATTCGCGCGGCAATCGCGGCGGGCTATGCGATCGAGATTGACCTGCAACTGTCGCGCGACGGTCAGGCAATGGTCTTTCATGACGAGGATTTGGACCGGCTGACGCTGGAAACCGGCCCCGTCAACCAGCGCTCTGCCGCAGAGCTGTCACATATCCCCCTGCGGGGTGGGCGCGAAACCATCCCGGGCCTGCCCGAAATCCTTGCCCTTGTGGCCGGTCAGGTCCCCCTGTTGATCGAACTCAAAGACCAGCAAGGAGAGCTTGGCCCCACCGATGGCAAGCTTGAGGCCGCAACGGCCGCCGCACTCGAAGGCTATGACGGGCCGGTGGCGGTCATGTCGTTCAACCCCAACTCGGTGATCATCATGGCCCGGCTTTGCCCGCTGATCCCGCGCGGCATCACCACCTGTGCCTTCGATCCGGCAGATTGGGCACCGATACCGGCGGCAACCTGTGACCGGCTGCGTATGATCCCCGATTATGACCACGCCAATGCCAGCTTCATCAGCCATGCCGCCAAGGATCTGGACAATCCGCGCGTGACGGAGTTGCGCAACCAAGGCGCGGCCATCCTCTGCTGGACCATCACCTCACCCGAGGCCGAGCGCGAGGCCCGCGAATTTGCACAGAATATCACGTTTGAGGGCTATCTTCCCGCGCCGCTGACGTGATTGGCACCATAGGTTCCCATGGCTGATATTGACGTGACATTGCACAGCAGTTTCGCCGAAATCCCGGCCAAGGACTGGGATGCGCTGGCCTGCCCGGAACAGGAAACCGGCCGCGCGATTGACCCTTTCACCACGCATAGGTTCATGCTGGCGCTAGAGGGGTCCGGCTCCATTGGCGGGCGGTCGGGGTGGCATCCCCGCCCCACGGTCGTGCGGCAGGCAGGGCGCGCGATTGCCGCGATGCCGATGTTTGCCAAATCCCATAGTCAGGGCGAATATATCTTTGACCACAGCTGGGCGCAGGCCTTTGAGCGGGCGGGCGGGGCCTATTACCCCAAACTTCAGGTGGCGGTGCCCTTTACCCCTGCAACCGGCCGCCGTTTCCTGACCCTGCCGGGCGAGGAGGAACAGGGCACCAAGGCCTTGATCACCGCCGCCACCCAAGTGGCCCGCCAGAATGACCTTTCCTCGCTGCATATCACCTTTTGCACCGAGGAAGAGGCAACCCGCGGCTCAGAGATGGGGCTGATGATGCGCGTCACCCAGCAATATCACTGGCAAAATGACGGTTACGCCGATTTTGACGCCTTCCTGACGCGGCTTTCATCGCGCAAACGCAAGGCCATCCGCAAAGAGCGCCAGACCGCCAATGCAGCCGGGCTTGATATCCGCACGCTGACCGGCGACCAGATCACCCCCGCGCATTGGGATGCCTTTTGGGTGTTCTATCAGGATACCGGCGCGCGCAAATGGGGCACGCCCTATCTGACCCGCGCGGCTTTTGATGCATTTCACGCCACGATGCGCGAAGATATCTTGCTGGTGCTGGCCTTTGACGGTGACGCGCCGGTGGCAGGTGCGCTGAATTTCATCGGGCGGGACACGCTTTTCGGGCGCTATTGGGGCTGCACCCAAGACCACCCCTGCCTTCATTTTGAACTGTGCTATTACCGCGCGATTGATTGGGCGATTGCGCATGGTCTGCAACGGGTCGAGGCCGGCGCGCAGGGCGACCACAAGCTGGCGCGCGGCTATCTTCCGACACCGGTTTACTCGCTCCACTGGATCGCGAATGAGGGCTTTGCGCGGGCGGTCAGCGACTATCTTGATGCCGAGCGCAACGCCGTAGAGGAAGATATAGATATCCTCACCAGCTACGGCCCATTTCGCAGCACATCATAACGGAGGACAGAATGAACAGACCGGATAACGCCACCCTTGCCCCGCTTCTTGCCAATGGCTGGGAAATGGAGCCAACCCGCGACGCCATCACCAAGACCTACCGCTTTGGCAATTTCATCGAGGCATTCGGCTTTATGACCCGCGCCGCGATCTGGGCAGAAAAATGGAACCATCATCCCGAGTGGTCCAACATCTATAACCGCGTCACCATCAGCTTGATCACCCACGACACGGATGGGCTGACCGAAAAGGACGTCAAGCTGGCCAGCAAAATGGATCTGCTGGCCGCGCCATAACCGTTAGAGGCGTACAACCTTGATGTTATTGCCCTTGGCCGAAAGCGCGATTTCACCGCGGCACAGGCGCAGCGCATCCTCACCAAAGGCTTCTTTGCGCCAACCGGCAAGGGCCGCGACCTGACGCTGCCCCCCCGCGATCTGATCGAGGTCCGAGGCAGAGGCGATCAACTTGGCCGCCACGCCCAACTCTTCGGATTTGGCCTTGAGCAAGACACGCAACAGATCGGCAAGTGCTGGATTTACCTGCATCTGGTCCTTGCCGTTAACCACTTTGGGCAGGCTGTCGGGCTTTGCCTCTACACCGGCCTTGACGGCGGCAAGCAATCCTTCGGCAATCTCGCCACGCCGGGCCTCACGCAACAACAGGCGGGAACGGCCAAGATCTTCGACTGTGGCCGGTTTGGTTGAGGCAAGCTCCAGCAACGCGTCATCCTTGACCACGCGGCTGCGCGGCACGTTATGGCCCTGCGCATAGGCTTCGCGGAACTCGGCCAATTCCTTTACAATCGCCAGAAACCGTGCCGAGCTTGTGCGCGTCTTGATACGCTGCCATGCCTCATGCGGGCGGATGGTATAGGTTTCGGGATCGGTTAGAACCGCCAGCTCTTCCTCAACCCATTTCTGACGGCCGCTTTCGGCGATCTGTGCGGCCAAGGCCTCATAGATCACGCGCAAATGGGTGACATCAGCCAGCGCATAGGTTTTCTGCGCCTCGCTGAGGGGACGACGGGACCAATCGGTGAAACGGCTGGTTTTATCCAGCGGCTCATGCGCGATTTTACGCACGAGAGTCTCATAGCCGACCTGCTCACCAAAGCCGCAGACCATCGCGGCGACCTGCGTATCAAACAGCGGCTTGGGGAAACAGTTGCCTTCAACAAAGAAAATCTCGAGGTCCTGACGCGCGGCGTGAAACACTTTGACGGTCGCCTCGTGGCGAAACAGGTCATATAGCGGGTCCAGCGACATCTCGGCGCCGTCAATCGGGTCCACCAGCACGGCATCGCCATCCTTGCCCGGCAGCGCCATCTGGATCAGGCACAGCTTGGACCAATAGGTGCGTTCGCGCAGGAACTCTGTGTCGATCGTTACATAGCTTTCGTTCTTGGCAGCCTCACAAAAGGCGGCCAGCTCTTGCGTTGTTGTTATCGTTCTCATCAAAATCCTGCTATAAGCAATTTGCACGGGGTCATCCCGCATAATTTGCTATAGGCGCGCTTTGCCGCAAAAGAAAGCCCTGCAACGCAAGGGGGCAAGGCTTTCTTTGCGTATTATCAGATCGCGTCCAGCATGGATTCGCCGCCAGACACGTCACACGCGCCGGGGCTTTCCTCAAGATGCAGCACCTTGACCACCCCGTTTTCGGCCAGCAGCGCATAGCGTTTGGACCGAGCCAACAGGCCAGCAGGCGGTGCGTCAAATGTCATGCCCATCGCGCGGGTAAAGGCGCTGCCACTGTCGGACAGCAAGGTGATGCCAGCCTCCGCACCGCCTGTTGCCTCACCCCAGGCCTTCATCACAAAGGGGTCATTGACGGCAATACAGATCACCTCTTCCACGCCTTTGGCGGCAAGCGCGTCCTTGCTGCGGATAAAGCTGGGCATATGGGAAGAATGGCAGGTTGGCGTGAAGGCCCCCGGCACGGCAAAGATCACCACTTTGCGGCCCTTGGTCAGCGCACCAAGGCTGACCTCTTCCGGACCATCCGCACCCAAACGCAGCAATTTTGCCTCTGGCAATGTATCCCCGATAGAAATTGTCATATTGTACTTCCTCTCGCGTTGCGTTTCCTCTGCTCACAGATATAGGCTTCCCCCAGACGCACGGCTAGTGATGATTTGGAAAAACCGCCGCCAGCAGGAAGGATACGAATGACGCATACCGTCGTAATCGGGGCCGGGCAGGCCGGGGCATCGCTTGTGGCCAAGTCGCGTAGCCTTGGGGAAACCGGGCGCATCACGCTGATCGGGGCCGAAACCGTGCCGCCCTATCAGCGCCCCCCGCTGTCCAAAGCCTATTTGCTGGGCGAGATGCCCGCCGAGCGGTTGTTCCTGCGCCCCGAAGAATTTTATGCCGAGCATGACATCGCCTTGCGTCTTGGCACCACTGTCACCGCGATTGATCCGGTCGCCAAAACCATTCGTTTGGGCGATGAGGTGCTACGCTATGACAGGCTGGCGCTGACCACCGGATCGTCGCCCCGCCGCTTACCTGCCGCGATGGGGGGCGATTTGCAGGGGGTCTTTACCCTGCGCGATCTGGCCGATGTAGACGCCATGCAGCCCTATTTCATCCCCGGCAAACGGCTGGTGATCGTGGGTGGCGGCTATATCGGGCTGGAGGGGGCTGCGGTGGCGGCCAAGCTGGGGCTGAAGGTGACCTTGCTGGAAATGGCCCCGCGGATTTTGCAACGTGTTGCCGCGGCGGAAACTTCTGATTTCTTTCGTAATTTGCATCGCTCCCACGGCGTGAAGATCCTTGAAGGCACGGGGCTGGACCGTTTGCTGGGCGGGCCCCATGTCACCGGCGCGCGCTTGTCGGATGGTCAGGAAATTGCGGCAGATTTCGTGATGGTCGGCGTCGGGATCAACCCCAACACCGCATTGGCCGAGGCGGCGGGACTGGTGATCGACAACGGCATCGCCACCGATGCACTTGGCCGCACCTCAGCGCCTGACATCTGGGCCGCGGGCGATTGCGCCAGCTTTCCGGTGCCAAACGGCCGGATGCGGCTGGAGTCGGTGCCCCATGCGATCGAGCGGGCCGAATGTGTTGCCACCAATATGCTGGGGGCCGCCAAGGATTATGTGCCCGCGCCGTGGTTCTGGTCCGATCAATATGATATCAAACTGCAAATTGCGGGACTTAACAGCGGCTATGACAACATCATCACACGCCGTACCGAAGGGGCCGTTTCATTCTGGTACTATCAGGGCGACAGGCTGCTTGCGGTGGATGCGATGAATGATCCGCGTGCCTTTATGGTGGCCAAGCGCTTGCTTGCGATGGGGAAATCCCCCGATCCGGCGCGGGTAAGCGACCCCGCGACCGAGCTAAAGACCTTGTTGGCATAATGCGCATCATCGGAGGAACCCACCGCGGCACCCATCTGGCAGATGTTGGCAAAGGCGATATCCCCGCCCATCTGCGCCCCACTTCGGACCGCGTCCGCGAGGCGATATTCAACCTGCTGATCAACGGGCGTCTTGATGGCGGGCCAAATCCGGTAACGGGCGCACGGGTGCTGGATCTGTTTGCAGGCACCGGCGCGCTGGGGCTGGAGGCGGTCAGCCGTGGCGCGGATCATGTGACCTTTGTCGATGATGGCAAACCGGCGCTGGCACTCTTGAAACGCAATCTGGAAATCACGCGGATAAATGCCACCGTGCTGCGGCAATCCGCGCTTAGACTGCCGCCGAACCCTGCCGCGCCTTATGATCTGATCTTCCTCGACCCGCCCTACGGCAAACAGATGGGCGAGGCCGCGCTGGCCGCCGCCATCACCGGCCGCTGGATTGCCCCCGATGCCGTGGTGGTCTGGGAGGAGAACGCCACCACCACCCGGCCCGACGGTTTTGCCCTGCTCGATCAGCGCAAATATGGCGACACCACAATCACCATCCTGCGCGCAACCGCACAACTTTGAAAGAGGCCCCGAATGACCCCCAAAGCCGTTTTGTTCGATTGCGATGGCGTTCTGGTTGACAGTGAAACCATCACCTTTTCCCTGCTGGAGACCGAGCTCGCCGATCACGGGCTGACCCTGACACGCGCCGAGATGAAGCGCCGTTTTCTGGGCGGGACAATTGGCACATTGTTTACCACCGCGCGCGACCTTGGCGCCACCCTGCCCGATGATTGGGTCGATACATTTTATGCCCGTCTTTATACGCAACTGGGTCAGGGCACGCCGTTAATTGATGGGGTAGAGGCTCTTCTGGCCATTCTGGACGCCGCCGCGATCCCCTGTGCGGTCGGATCGAATGGATCGGATCAAAAGATGCAGGTCACGCTGGGGCAACACCCCCATGTGAAGACACATTTCCATGGCCACCTCTATTCCGGTCAGGCCCTCGGTTGCCCCAAACCCGACCCGGGATTGTGGCTCCATGCGGCAAAGGCCCTTGGCGTGGCGCCCGCCGATTGCGTGGTTATTGACGACAGCCCGTCGGGCTGTCTCGGGGCCGCGCGCGCGGGCATCCGGTGTCTGGGGCTGGCCCAGCATGATGACGGCACAAGCCTGGCCGCGACAGGGGCAGAGGTCATCCACTCCCTGTGCGCGGTGCCTGCAAAGCTGGGGCTAGACGGTTAGGCCTAGCCCTCAAGCGCGGATTTGTAGACACCGCCCGGCGAGAGGGTAAATATCTCGGCCCCTGTGGCGGTCACGCCCACGGAATGCTCATATTGCGCGCTCAGCTTGCCATCGCGGGTAACAGCGGTCCATTCGTCGGCCAGCACCTCGGTTTCGGGGCGGCCCAGATTGACCATCGGTTCAATCGTAAAAAACATTCCCTCTTCAAGCACCGCCGTACGATCCTCGATATTACGCCGCAGCGCCGAGATTTTATTACCCTGAGCGTCTTTACGGAAACCCGCGTAATGCACCACATTCGGCGGAGCGTGAAAGACACGGCCAATGCCATGCCCGCAGAAATCGCGCACCACCGACAGACCCTGCTTTTCCACGTAAGATTGGATCGCATAGCCGATATCGCCAAAGGTATTGCCGGGTTTGACCGCCTCGATCCCCAACATAAGGCTGTCATGGGTGACCTGCATCAGACGTTTGGCAAAGGGTTTGGGCTTGCCCGCCACATACATCCGGCTGGTATCGCCATACCATCCGTCCAGAATAATGGTCACATCAATGTTCAGGATATCCCCTTCGCGGATCATGTCATTGGAGCGTTTGGGGATCTTGCTGCCCGGAATTCCGTGACAAACCACATGGTTGACCGAAATGCACGAGGCATGCTGATACCCACGATAGCCGATGGTGGCCGAGGTCACGCCGCGGCGGTCTACCTCATCGGTGATGAATTTATCCAGCGCATAGGTCGTCACACCCGGCACGACCAAGGGGCCGACAAGGTCCAGTATTTCGGCCGCAACCTTGCCCGCCGCATGCATCCCGGCAAAATCCGCGTCCTCATAGATTCGAATGCCGTCTTTTGTAATCCGTCCGCGCGTCTCGTCCACAACCCGTGCCTTCCTGCAACCGCTTTGGCCCCTAATTAGGCCCGTCGCGCCAAAATTGCCAGACCTTGCGGGCGGCTCGTTGATTTTCAGGGTTTGAAACCACCCGGACCTCGCCCTATACCAATATCATACCAACCCGAGAGGAGGCCATATGACCAACCCCACCGCCGCGATGCTGGTCATCGGAGACGAGATCCTTTCGGGTCGTACCCGTGACAGCAACATGCATTTTTTGGCCGGAGAGCTGACCCGCCACGGCATTGATCTGGCCGAGGTACGTGTCGTCTCGGATGACCGCACGGCCATTATCGCCGCCGTCAATGCGCTGCGGATGGCCTATGATCATCTGTTCACCTCGGGCGGGATCGGCCCGACCCATGATGACATCACCGCCGAGGCCGTGGCCGCCGCCTTTGACACACCGATCAGCCAGCGCGCCGATGCGATGGCGCTTCTGGCCGCGCATTATGAACGGTCCGGCATGCCGTTCAATGAAGCACGCCAGCGGATGGCGCGTATCCCCGATGGTGCAAGCCTGATCGACAATCCGATCTCTACCGCGCCGGGTTTTACCATCGGCAATGTGCATGTAATGGCGGGTGTTCCGAATGTTTTTCAGGCAATGGTTGCCGGCGTCCTGCCGACCCTGACCGGCGGCGCGCCACTGCTAAGCCAATCCCTGCGTGTTGATCGCGGCGAAGGCGAGGTGGCCGGACCCTTTGGCGACTTGGCAAGTGAATTCCCCGATCTGTCGATGGGCTCTTATCCCTTTGTCGTGAACGGGGCTTACGGAACCAATCTGGTGATCCGTGGCACCGATGCGGCGCAGATCGATGCCGCGATGACACGGCTTGCGGCGATGTTTGCCTGATGGAGTCAAAGGATTTCAACGCCGTAACAGAGGCCACATGGCCCCCCGCCAGCATCACACAGCACGGACCGTGGCGCATCCGCCAAGGCCTTGGCGGGGGGCAACGTGTCTCTGCCGCCACCCTTGAAGGGCCCGTTGAAACAGCCGATATCGCGCAGGCCGAGGCTGCGATGGCCGCCCTTGGCCAGCCGCCACTGTTTATGGTTCGCCCAGACGAGACAGCGCTGGGCGGGCTGCTGGAGGCGCGCGGCTATGTGCGACATGATCCGGTGGTGGTATACGCAGCACCGGTGGCAAAACTCGCCACACCTGCCCCCTCGGCCATGGCGGCTTTTCCCACGTGGCCACCGCTTGGCATCGCCACGCAACTTTGGGCCGAGGCCGGAATTGGCGCTGCCCGTATGGCAATAATGGAACATGCGCCAATGCCCAAGACCTGTCTTTTGGGCCGCATCAATGACCGCGCGGCAGGGGTTGCCTTTGTCGCCTGCCACGGCAAAACCGCGATGCTGCACGCGCTGGAAATCTCGCCCAGCCAGCGGCGCAACGGGGCCGCGCGCAATATGATGCGGGCCGCGGCCGTCTGGGCCGCAGATCAGGGGGCAGATACGCTCTGCCTTGCGGTAACCGAAGACAACCATGCCGCCCGCGCGCTTTATGCCCATCTTGGCATGGAGCAGGTTGCGGCCTATCACTACCGTATCAAACAGGGCTAGGGACACATCATGGGCAGATTGATGCGGGTGTGGACCGGATTGGCACTTTGGGTGGCAGCCTCGGGCGCGCAGGCGTTTACGCTGGAATTTCCTGGCCCGGCCACGCCCACCACCAACCCCGAAACGACTCGCGCCAGTTTTGCCATGCCCACCGGACGCTGGACCAAAGACGGGCTGCCGACCCAGATCTTTGACGGCACCGTAGAGCGTGCCGCATGGCAGGTCGACACGCCCGGCCTGAGCAGCCTTGATCTAATCCAACCGTTGCGCGCCCAACTGGATGCAGTCGGTTTTTCACCCGTCTTTGAATGTGAGACCGAGGGCTGTGGTGGCTTTGACTTTCGGTTTGCAATCGATGTGCTGCCCGAACCCGATATGCATGTCGATCTAGGCGATTTCCGCTATCTTTCCATGCGGCGCGGGGATGAGGCCGTGGGTCTTTTGGTCAGCCGTTCTGCCGACAAGGGCTTTGTGCAAATCACCCGCGCCGTGGTCGATGCGGGCCCGACCCTTTTTGCCGCAACGAATATGGTGACGACCGAGGTGCCTTTGCTGCCTGCAACAGACAATGATCTGGCCCGGCTTTTCGACAAAGGGGCAACCGTGCTGGAGGGGCTCGACTTTGGTACGGGGGCTGCCGATTTAAGCGAAGGGCCCTATGCCGCGCTGGCCACCTTGGCCGATTGGCTGCTTGCCAATCCTGACCGGCGCGTCGCCCTTGTGGGCCATACGGATGCCTCGGGCGGGTTGGAGGGCAATATCGTCATCTCCAAACGCCGCGCGGAATCTGTCCGCACCCGCTTGATTGAAGTTTACGGCATCCCGCCCGCGCAGATAGAGGCACAAGGCATAGGCTATCTGGCCCCAATCGCCAGCAATCTGACCGAAGAGGGCCGCCAGAAAAACCGGCGGGTTGAGGCGATCCTGACCGCCGCTGAATAGTTACCAGCCGTCCGGTCCCTTATCGGCATAGCGCCGCGCCAGAAAATCGATAAAGGCGCGCACTTTGGGCTGGGTAAACCGACCCGGCGGATAGACAGCATAGATGCCAAGCGTGTCAACCGGCAAGTTGGGAATCGCCTCAACCACCTCGCCCTTTTTCAGCGCCTCAGCATATAGAAACGATGGCAGATAAGCGATACCAAGCCCCGAAATCGCGGCGTTCAACAGGGATTGCCCATCATTGACCGTCAGCCAGCCCGCCGTGCGCACCTGTCGCTTTTCCCCCGTTGGCGAAGGAATTTTCCACATATTTCCGTTGGCTTGGTTCGAATAATGCAAAAGCTTATGCTCGTTCAGATCGTCGATCTTCATCGGGCGGCCATGCTTTTGGAAGTAGCCCGGAGAGGCGATCATACGTTTTGACGTCTCGGTCAATTTGCGGGCACGCAGGCTGCTGTCTTCCAGATCGCCAATCCGGATCGCCATATCAAAGCCCTCGGAAATCAGTTCAACATAGCGGTTGTTCAGCACCATATTCACGGTGATATCCGGATATTCCGCCAGAAAATCCCCCAGGATCGGTGACAGCAGGTTCACGCCAAAATCCGTCGCCACGCTGATACGCAACAAGCCGGATGGCGCGGATTGCATCGAGGTGACAAGCGCATCCGCCTCACCTGCGTCATTAAGCACCCGGCGCGCGCGGTCGTAATAGGCAAGGCCAATCTCGGTCGGGCTGACACGGCGGGTGGTACGGTTCAACAGTCGCGCCCCCAGCCGCGCCTCAAGCGAAGAGACATGTTTGGAAACAGCGGATTTAGAAATCCCCAGCTTGCGCGCCGCATCGGTGAACCCGCCTTGATCCACCACCGTGGCGAAAGCTTCCATTTCAGTCAGTCGATCCATTGTGTTCCCCATGCGATAAGTACAGGCCTGCTTCCCTTACTGATCATCAAATCGGGCAATATCGCGGCGCTGGCGCGGCCAGTACGGGTCATTTGCAAGCATCGTTAATAGTGTGGAAACAAACATGGGCGGCAAAAGCATGCCGGTTTAGCCCCGCCCAGATGGCAGAAAAAGGGACAGCACTCCGCCCTAAGCGGAAAATTGTTTCTCATCTCGGGCCATAAAGGCGCTTTATAGGCGGAAATTTCCGCCTGGCTGCGCCCCCTCTGGAATAGTGTTCCGCCGCACAATAGCTCTGGTGAAGCAAAGGCATGGTGCCTGCGCCGAACCTGTTAAAGGAATATGAAATGACACGTTTTATGATCGCACTTGGCCTTGTCGCCGGCATGACCACCCTTCCCGCATTTGCCCAAGAGGCCCCCGCTGACGTCGACGGCAATGGGACATGGTCAATGGAAGAACTGATGGCAACCTATCCCAACATCACCGAAGATGTCTTTGCCGCGATGGACACCAATGCCGATGGCGAGGTTGATCCGGCCGAATTCAATGCCGCAACTGGGGCGGAGCCGCCTGCACAATAAACACCTCTGGTCCCGATTGATACACTCCCAACTGTCGGAAATAACTGGCCAGAACCTGCCGCGCAATGCGCGGCAGGTTGCTGTTTTAAAGAGCAACGCATCTCAAAGCGGTCACTCACCCCGCCGGCATTTCCATACCCTTAACTGATGAACGCATAAGCGTGGACGGCAGCGCAGAGCAGGGCCCTTACAGTCCGGGTGACGGCAGCAGGCTGTCTCCCGCGCATTTGGACCAGGAGCGATCGTTATGGCGGCGTCTCAGCGCCTCAAACCCAGTGCCCCAATGCATATGAATCTTCGGATTAGGCCCTCTATCAGCGTTTTGGGGCTGATCTGGTCGATGTTCATGGATCGGACTCTTTCGCGGAACCCGCCGCCGAAACGGGTCATCGGATCATGCACTGAAAATGCAGGCTGCAACCACCCTGCAAGGCAGATGTTGCCGCACCCAAAACTCATCCCGAAGGACACCGACCTAAGCATCTGATCCCACGTGTTGATGCGTGCGACCCTTTCTCAGAAATGGAAACAGGCATTATGGAACAAATTCGTCACGGGAGCGCCACGACAATGGTCGCCGTCAGAGCAGTACTACAGCGAACCCCTGCCCTTCTCGCGGCGCTGCGCACGGAACTCGGCATCAATCCCAAGACGGTTGCCAAATGGCGGAAGCGGGCGACAATCGAGGACATGCATACGGGTCCGAAAGAACCGCGCGAACCGAGGCCGAAGAAGCGGCCATCATCGCATTTCGGCGTCATACGCTGCTGCCGCTGCACCGGTGCCTGCATTGGCACAGCATCTCCAGCCTGCCGGACGTCCAAAGGTTCAAACGCTACCCGATTGGGTTCTTTTATTCCGATATCGCAGGGGTGCAGACAGCTGAGGACCGCTCTACCTGTTCGTTGGCATCGATCACACCAGCAAGTTTTCAGTGACCTAAGGCTTTGACAATACTGATATTTGAACCACCCTGGGGTTCCTTGCAACACATGCTCAAAGACGTGCCCTATCAGGTCCATACAATTCTAACCGACAATGGCATTCAGCTCGCCGAGCAGCCCCGGAACAGGAACACCATCTGCTCGCGGCAAATGCATTTCGACATGATCTATAAATCCAACGGGATTGAACACCGATTGACCACGCCTGATCGCCCCAAGACCAACGGTCAGGTCGAGCGGATGAACTGCACAATCAAAGAAGCCACGCTCAAGCGTCTCCACTACGACAGCCTACAACTTTTCCCGAAGGCGGGAGACCCGCAATGGCCTTACGCCCTAGGAATACATCTGCAAAATTTGCACATCAGAGCCAAAAAGATGCAGCCCCCACCCGATCCAACAGATGCCGGGACTGAACAGTCAGGCCGCCGTTTGGGTTGCATCACAGGATTGGAACCGCCTAGAGCGCCGCGCCCAGACGGGCCCCTTGGTCAATAGCCCGTTTTGCGTCCAGCTCTGTCGCGACCTCTGCGCCACCGATAACATGGCAGGCAATTCCAGCCGCGCCTAACGCATCGGCCAAATCACGATTGGGAAGTTGGCCTGCGCAGAGCACGACGGCATCAACGGGTAAAAGCTCGTTTCCTTCTGCGGCACTGATCTGCAAACCTTCAGGGGTTACCGCGTCATAGGTCACCCCCCCACGCATCGTGACGCCCTTCATCTGCAAGGCTGCGCGGTGTATCCAGCCGGTGGTTTTACCCAAACGCCGACCCAGCTTTTCCGCCTTGCGCTGCAACAGGATCACCTGTCGTGCGGGCGGTTCGGGCCGTGGGCCTGCGGCGGCCAATCCCCCCGGCACATCCGCCGGATCGCCCACCCCCCATTCCCGCCGCCAAAGCGCAAGATCCTCGGTCGGGCTTTGCCCCTGATGCACCAGAAATTCCGAGACATCAAAGCCGATGCCCCCCGCGCCGATAACCGCAACCCGGTTGCCAACAGGCGCCCCAGCCAGCACGGCCCCATAGTCCAGAACGTTGGCACCGTCCTGCACTGCAATCCCTGGGTCACGCGGCAAAACACCGGCGGCCACGACCACCTCATCAAAACCCGCTAGATCCTGTACGGTGGCGCGCCGGTTCAGATGCAGCTCCACACCCGAACGCTCCAACATCACCGTAAACCAATCGACAAGACCGCGAAATTCCTCTTTGCCGGGGATAACCTTGGCAAGGTTCAAAAGACCACCCACGCGGTCCTGCGCCTCAAAAAGCGTGACCTGATGCCCGCGCCCCGCCGCAACAATCGCACAGAACATTCCCGCAGCCCCCGCGCCAACCACCGCCACCCGTTTCGGCCTAGAGGTGGGCAAATAGCGCAGTTCGGTTTCCGCGCAGGCCCGTGGATTAACAAGACAAGAGGTCAGCTTGCCGCTGAACGTATGGTCCAGACAGGCCTGATTGCAGGCGATACAGGGCGCGATTTCTGCCGCCCGTCCGGCCGCCGCCTTGGCCACAAAATCAGGATCGGCCAAAAAGGGCCGCGCCATAGAGACCATGTCGGCCTGCCCATCAGCCAAAATCCGCTCGGCCACATCCGGCGTGTTGATCCGGTTGGAGGTGATGACCGGAATTGACACCTCGGGGCGCAAACGGGCCGTCAACCACGCAAAGGCGGCGCGCGGCACGGATGTGGCAATGGTCGGCACCCGCGCCTCATGCCAACCAATCCCGGTGTTGAGCATGGTCGCCCCCGCCGCCTCGACCGCCTTGGCCAAGGTCACGACCTCATCCCAGCTAGACCCGTCGGGGACCAGATCAATCAGGCTGATGCGGTAAATAAGGATGAACTCCGGCCCCACGGCCGCGCGTACCCGCCGCACCACCTCGACCGGAAGGCGCATACGGTTGGCATAATCACCGCCCCAACCATCCGTGCGTTTGTTGACATGGCGCACAAGGAACTGGTTCAGGAAATACCCCTCCGACCCCATCACTTCCACCCCGTCATAGCCCGCCTCTTGCGCGCGGGTGGCGGCAGTAACGATCGCCTCGATCTGTGCCTCGATCCCGGCCTCATCCAGAGCTTTGGGCGCAAAGGGAGAGATCGGCGATTTGACCGCACTGGCCGAGACACAATCCTTGGAATAGGCATAGCGCCCTGCGTGCAAGATCTGCATCGCAATCCGCCCGCCCGCCGCATGAACGGCATCGGTAACGCCGCGATGATTGGCAATATCCTGCGCTGAATACAGCCCCGCCGCCCCCGGAAACACGCCGCCCTCAGGGTTGGGGGCCATGCCGCCGGTGACGATCAAGGACACTCCACCGCGCGCCCGCGCAGCATAAAATTCAGCCACCCGCGCCCAATCGCCAGTCTCTTCCAGCCCCGTGTGCATTGATCCCATCAGCACCCGGTTGGGCAGGGTGACGAATCCAAGATCAAGCGGCTTCAATAGGTTTGGGTAATGCATCATGCGCGACCTCTCTGCGTTTTGGCCAGCATGGCGCGGCACAACCCGACTGTCACCCCCAATGCGGCGTCACCAGTCGCACGGCGGCTGTAAAACTGGGTGTCCCGCCGGAATTGGGGCCGGTCAGCCAGCCGAATTGAGGCAATGCTGTCGGAAGCTGCGCTTGAGCATATCCATCTCTGCCCGCAAAAGATGTACCTCGGCACGAATATCATCGCCCGGTACGTCACCGCTGATAATGTTGAAATGGCCTAGATTTTCATTCGACAACGCATCGACGATCACAAAAGTTTGCACCCCGTCGCATAGGGCGTCCGAAGGAATAGGCGCGCGCAAAGCCCAGTCACCCTTCGCCATCGCGGTCAGGGTAACGCTCGGTATAGGCAGCCCCATATGCAAGACCTTGACCTTGGGCGCAGGGCCGGCGCCGGTCAATACCCCCTCCCAGATGCCAGCCCGAAAGCGCGTTTTGATCAGCTTGGTTTTAAACATTCCTGCCTCTTTGCATCACAGTTCCGCCCTTGGCCGACGGGAAAATGTCACGTCCCGCAGCGTAATCTGGTTCATCCCGGCACGATCAAAGATCAGGTCCAGCCAAAGCCGGTCAATCTGCTTTTCGGCAAGATTGCTGTAGGCAAGGTCGAATTCCACAAGCACATTCGCCTCCCCCCCCTCAAGCGGCAGCTGGCGGGTGATCTGTTCCACATTCGGCCCCTGTTTGACGTTCAGACGCGCATAAATCCCGATCGCTTTCTCCGCCTCGATCGTCGCGTTGAGCCCGATCAGGTGGGTCAGGCGCAAGCCATCAACCGCCGCATCGGGCAATTCCAGCACCAGCGACAGAAAAGACCCCTCAAACCGGAAGACATCCATCCGCAGCCCGAATGGCGCAAGGTGGGTTGCATCTGAGTTGCGCAGCTGACGGACTGTCAGCTCACTCCGCGGGCAATCGTGAAAGATCGTCGCCCCGTCACAGATCGCGGTGTGGTTCGCTACGCTCGACAGGCCGGAAAAGGCGATCGGCCCGGACCAGGGTTCCGGTCGCCATGCCCAATCAGAGCCAATCGGTTTGGGGGCCTCTGCCGATCCGATCAAAGGCAACGCTAACCGGTTTTCGGCTTGATGTATCACCCGGTCCAGATTGCGGCGCAACGCAAGTGCCTGCCCGCGATAGTGCTGCAAGCTGTCAAGATCGAGTCGCTCAACCATATCGGCCAATCTGGTCCAACGCCGCAACAGGCGGCGGTACATCACTTTGTCAATCCATCGCTCTCGATGTTTCACCATGGTTAGCGCCGTCACTCTCTCTTCGGGCACCGCCCCCGGGATGCCGCATTGGAAACTATGACTGTGGTCTCACATATTCGTTAAAATTCTTCTTCCACCGACCAAGCCGCTGGCAGGGCGCACCGCTCACAGCCCGTTGGCGCGGCGCACAGCCGCTGCAAAGCGGTCAATATGGCGGCGGCCAACGCTATCGCTCATCGTTTTCCCTTGGCGGGGGCGCACCGAAAGGGTCACCAGCCGCTCACCGACTGCCATCAAGGTGCGCCAGGATTCGCTTTTTTGATCCTCCGCGCTACGGGTCAGCCCCAAGGTGATACCGCCCGGAATATCGCGTAGATCATGTATGGTAATATCGTCGTTGCTGCCCGCACCACGCAACGCGTCCTTACCCTCGGGCGTGTCGAAATAGGGGGCGAGGGCGGCTTTGGTCAGGATCACGCCTTTGGCGCCCCCCTTTGGACCCACAGTCGCTGCAAGGATCGCCCCCTCAGAGCCGTCGCAGGGCGCAAAGGCAACAAATTCCGCGCCGTCAAATATCTGGCGCGTGCGCGTAAGCGGGCAAAACTCCGCAGGTCCTGCCAGCTTTACCCCCGAAAGTGCAACGCCCCTACGTTCAGCCTGACCCGACTGTGGTGAGGCTGTGGTACCGGGTGCAACGCAGCCCGATACCAGAAAGACACAGATGCAGGCCTTACTGATCCATGTAGACATGCCGCTCTTTCTGTGCGCCGGGATGCGTCACAGCGCCAAGCCGCGCGCCCCCCACAAGCTGCGCATATTTCCAAAGGGCGCCGCTGTCATATTCGGTCTGGCGCGGGCCTTTCCAATTGGCCTTGCGGGTGGCAAGCTCTTCGTCGGTCAGATCCACCGACAGCTCGCCGGTGATGGCGTTCAGAGTGATCATATCGCCGTTTTGCAGCAAGGCGATCGGGCCACCATGGGCCGCCTCCGGGCCGACATGGCCCACGCAGAAGCCACGGGTCGCGCCTGAAAAACGCCCGTCCGTGATCAAAGCCACTTTCTTGCCCATGCCTTGACCCGAAAGTGCGGCCGTAGTCGAAAGCATCTCACGCATACCGGGACCGCCAGCGGGGCCCTCGTTGCGGATGACGATCACTTCGCCTTCCTCATAGCCGCGGGCCTTGACGGCCTCAAAGGCCTCTTCTTCGCATTCGAACACACGCGCCGGCCCTTTGAACACTTGCTGTTCCTCGGACATGCCGGCAACCTTTACAATCGCGCCTTCGGGGGCAAGGTTACCCTTCAGGCCAACAACGCCGCCGGTTTTGGTGATCGGGCTAGCGACAGGGTGGATCACACGGCCGTCAGCCTCACGCTGGATCAGGTCAAGCTCTTCGCCCATGGAACGGCCCGAGGCGGTGATGCAATCCTCATGCATCAGGCCCGCCTTGCGCAATTCTTTCATCACAACCGGAATACCGCCTGCCTCATAGAGGTCCTTGGCGACATATTGCCCGCCAGGCTTGAGGTCGACAAAATAGGGCGTATCGCGGAAAATCTCACAGACGTCCGAGAGATCGAAATCGATCCCCGCCTCATGCGCGATCGCGGGCAAATGCAGCCCGGCATTGGTGGAGCCACCCGTACAAGCCACAACCCGTGCCGCGTTTTCCAGTGACTTAAGAGTGACGATATCGCGGGCGCGGATGTTTTTCTCGATCAGGTTCATCACGGCCACGCCAGAGGCCTCGCCGTATTGGTCGCGGCTTTCATAAGGTGCCGGCGCACCCGAAGAATTCATCAGCGCAAGGCCGATCGCCTCAGAGACACACGCCATGGTATTGGCGGTGAACTGGCCGCCACACGCCCCTGCCGAAGGACAAGCGACACGCTCCAAAATCTCAAGCTCGGCATCCGACATATTGCCGGCCTGATGCTGGCCCACGGCCTCGAACACATCCTGCACGGTGACATCCTTGCCGTTCAGACGGCCCGGAAGGATCGACCCGCCATAGATAAACACCGACGGCGTGTTCAACCGCACCATCGCCATCATCATCCCCGGCAGGGATTTGTCGCACCCCGCAAGCCCCACAATCGCGTCATAGCAATGACCGCGCATTGTCAGCTCTACCGTGTCGGCAATCGCCTCACGCGAGGCGAGCGAGGAACGCATGCCTTCATGGCCCATCGCAATCCCATCGGTCACGGTGATGGTGGTGAATTCGCGCGGGGTGCCGCCACCCTTTTTCACGCCCCCCTTGACCGATTGTGCCTGACGGCTCAACGCGATGTTGCAAGGTGCGGCCTCATTCCAGCAGGTCGCAACCCCGACCCATGGCTGGTGAATCTCTTCCTCGGTGATTCCCATGGAGTAGAAGTAAGAGCGGTGCGGCGCACGCGACGGGCCTTCGGTCACATGACGGGATGGCAGTTTGGATTTGTCGAAACGGGAGTTCTTCATGGCTGGTCCTTCCGGAATGTCGCTTTGAACAAGGGGATAAAGCGGTGATGCACAAGGGGCAAGACGCGATTGCACGCAGATTGCCGCAGCTATGGTATTTTAGGCAAGGAAAAGGACAGAAAGGCGCAAGATTACATCGCCCGCACCGTTGCAAGCCCCCTAAGCGGGTTATGCTAAACGGAAACCCGCTTGCAGCGAAGGTCGATCCGGTCATAGATTTGACCACCGCCAAGCCCACCGGACCGATCCTGAGGAGCAGACCATGCCCGACTATCCCGCCCTCGCAGCAAAACTGACCGATCAACCCGATCTTTATACAGCGCTTCTGCTTGCCGCCGCAGACGGGCCGTTGGCGCTGACCGAATTGCTGGGCCATTGCACACCAAAGATCAGGTCGCGGCTGGCCTCGGTCGATCAGGGCCTGCTGCGTGCGGTGTTACGCGCAGGCGCGGGCCAAGAGGCGGTCGAGGGTGCAGGCGCAATCGTCAGCCACCTAAGAGCCGTCGATGCATCTCCAGTGTTTCGGCCCGAAATCAACAGCGGCCCCAGCATCTCCTTGCCCACCGGCGGCCAGCGCGCCGATATGCCCGCCTTTTCCGATCCGGCATTCGATATCTGGTTCACCGCACAAGGCGTGCCTTATGGCATAGGACTTTATGCGGAAAACCGCACCGTCTATGCCGCCGAACAATTTGCCGATAGCGCCAGCCATGAACGCCGTACCGTTCACCTTGGCATTGATGTCTTTGCCCCCGCAGGTGTGGCCGTCCATGCCCCCCTTGCAGGTGTGGTGCGGCATCTGACCTATAACGCCGATCCTCTGGATTATGGCCATACCCTGATATTGGAACATGACGGGCCGGTGCCATTCTTTACCCTTTACGGTCATCTGGGCGGCAGCCTGCCCGACCTGCTTGCGGTGGGCGACAGGGTGGCGGCCGGTCAGGTGATTGCCCATCTGGGCGACTGGCATGAAAATGGCGGTTGGGCCCCGCATCTGCATTTCCAGGTCATGACATCAATGCTGGAGCAAAATAGGGGTAACTTCTTTGGCGTCGGCCATGCGGGGCTGTGGTCGGTCTGGTCACAGATTTGCCCCGACCCAAACCTGATCTTGCGCCTAGAACAGTCACGTTTTTCGTTCTAAGGCGGGCAAACCATTAGGGGATTGTGTTTTTGTCAGCCACGCGGTAATTAGAACCATTCTAAACTGGAGTGAGCCATGATCCCGGGATTTTCCAACCGTCGCCGCTTTTCGGACCTGTCCGAGCAGGAAATTCTAGCGCTGGCAATTTCATCCGAAGAGGACGACGCCCGCATTTATCGCAGCTACGCGGAAATGCTGCGCAAGGATTATCCAGCCTCTGCCGCCGTTTTTGATGGCATGGCCGAGGAAGAGGACAGCCACCGCCACCGCCTGATCGATCTGCATGTCGCGCGCTTTGGCAAGGTGATCCCGCTGATCCGGCGCGAACATGTGGCCGGTTTCTATGCCCGCCGTCCGGTTTGGTTGACCGAAAACCTCGGGCTGGAGAAAATCCGGGGTGAAGCCGCCGCGATGGAGCATGACGCCCAAGCCTTCTATACCCGCGCGGCCAGCCGCACCTCTGACGCCGCCACGCGCAAGCTGTTGGGGGATCTGGCCACCGCCGAAGCCCAGCACGAAGACCTGGCGCATGCCTTGCAAGATGAGCACCTCGGCAGTGATGCCCGCAGCGAGGAAGACCGCAATGCCCACCGCCAGTTTGTGCTGACATGGGTGCAGCCGGGGCTGGCGGGGTTGATGGACGGGTCGGTTTCCACGCTTGCGCCCATTTTTGCGGTGGCCTTTGCCACGCATGACAACCACACGACCTTGCTGGTTGGTCTGGCCGCAGCCATCGGGGCGGGGATTTCCATGGGCTTTACCGAGGCCGCATCAGATGACGGGCAGCTTTCGGGGCGCGGGTCGCCGGTCAAACGCGGGATCGCCGCGGGGGTGATGACCACTTTGGGCGGGTTGGGCCATGCCCTGCCCTATCTGATCCCCGATTTCTGGACCGCCACCACGATCGCCATTGCGCTGGTATTTGTAGAGCTATGGGCAATTGCCTGGATCCAGAACCGCTATATGGAAACGCCGTTCATGCGCGCCGCGTTTCAGGTGGTGCTGGGCGGCGCGCTGGTTCTGGGGGCGGGGATGCTTATCGGGGCCGGTTAATCACAAGGGGTGGAAACAAAGGCGTCAATCGCGGCAATTGCATCCTCGGCTGTTTCGACAAATCGAAAGAGGCCAAGATCTTCGGGTGAGATTGTCCCAGCCTCGGCCAGCGCCTCCCAGTTGATAATCCGTTGCCAGAATTCCTTGCCAAACAGCAAGAAGGGAATGCGGTTCATGCGGCCGGTCTGAATCAGGGTCAGGCTTTCGAACATCTCATCCAATGTACCAAAGCCGCCGGGAAAGATGCAGATCGCAGCGGCGCGCATCAGGAAATGCATCTTGCGGATGGCAAAGTAGTGGAAGTTGAAACATAGATCAGGCGTGACATATTCATTGGGCGCCTGTTCATGCGGCAGCACAATGTTCAGGCCGATGCTTTGCCCGCCCGCCTCGGCAGCGCCGCGGTTTCCCGCCTCCATCACGCCTGGTCCGCCGCCGGTAACGATCACATTCTGACGGCCATAGCTGGCCATTGAACGTTCTGTCATCAGACGCGCAAAGGTCTGCGCCTCGGCATAATATTTGGTCAATTCAGCCAGCGTCTCGGTGCGGGCGGTGTCTTTTTTTGCAGGCTCGGGGATGCGCGCGCCGCCGAACAGCACAATCGTGGATTCAATCCCACGCTCATCCATCACCAATTGCGGCTTGAGCAATTCCAACTGCAACCGCACGGGGCGCAATTCCTCACGGCACATGAATTCATGGTCGGTAAAGGCAAGCCGGTAGGCAGGCGCACGGGTTTGCGGCGTATCGGGAACCTCGCGGACCGCTTTCACATCTTGCTGGCTGTCGCGAAAAGGGTGCTTGCGGTTGTCGTCTTTCATCAATGGTCCTTGCTCTGCAATTGCGTGACTTTGCATCAACGTCTATAGCCTTGGGCAAAGCGTGACCACCGTAAAGGAATATGACATGAACAATGCAGCCCTAGAGACCGCCATTGAAACCGCGTGGGAGGCCCGCGATGGCATCACCCCCGCCACCAAGGGCGAGACCCGCGACGCGATCGAGGCAACCCTGACCGCGCTGGATTCCGGCACATTGCGCGTGGCCGAAAAGCGGGGCGCGGATTGGCATGTGAACCAATGGGCGAAAAAGGCGGTGCTGCTGTCGTTCCGTCTGACCGATATGCATGAGATTTCCGGTGCCAATGGCAACACCAACTGGTGGGACAAGGTGCCCTCCAAGGTGCAAGGCTGGACCGAGGCCGACTGGCGCAGCGCCGGTTTCCGCGCGGTTCCGGGGTCCATCGTGCGGCGCTCGGCCTATATCGCCAAGGGTGTGGTCCTGATGCCCTCTTTCGTCAACATCGGCGCCTATGTCGATGAGGGCACCATGGTCGACGCATGGGCCACCGTCGGTTCCTGCGCGCAAATCGGCAAGAATGTGCATCTGTCGGGCGGTGTCGGCATCGGCGGCGTGCTGGAACCGATGCAGGCCGGCCCGACGATCATCGAGGACAACTGCTTTATCGGCGCACGCTCCGAAGTGGTTGAGGGCTGCATCATCCGCGAAGGTTCGGTTTTGGGGATGGGCGTCTTTATCGGCCAGTCGACCAAGATCGTTGACCGCGAAACCGGTGCGGTGACCTATGGCGAAGTGCCTGCGGGCTCGGTGGTTGTTGCGGGCTCGATGCCGTCGAAGAACGGGATCAACCTTTACTGTGCCGTGATCGTGAAGAAAGTGGATGCGCAAACACGCTCCAAAACCTCGATCAACGATTTGCTACGCGACTAAACACCTTTGCCCCGAGGGCCATGCACCGTCGGGGCGGGTTAAGACGCCCAATCATCTTTGAGCGTCACACAGGGGACATGAGGATGCAGGAACGGCGGCGGACGGTAAGAAGGCTGGCGCTTTTCAATACGCTTTTGGGGATCAGGCGGTCCAGAAACGGTGACTTCGCGCTGGGGGTGGTGCTGGCCACGATTGCGGGGGCGGCCAATGCGGGGGGGTTCTTTGCCTTGGGGCAATATACCTCACATATGACGGGCTATGTCTCGACGCTGGCCGATAACATTGCGGTGCTGAACGGCAAGGTTGTACTGGTCAGCCTTTGTGCCATCGCGGCCTTTATCCTTGGGTCTGCCACAAGCACCGCCATGATTCATTGGGCCAGGCTGCGCCGACGGCGTCAGAAATTTGCCCTGCCGATGGCACTTCAGGGGTGCTTGCTGTTCGGCTTTTCCTGGGCGGGTTATCTGACCAGCACGGCGGGGCTGACCTTTGCGCTGGCGCTTTTGTGTTTTGCGATGGGGATGCAGAACGCGACGATCACCAAAATATCGGATGCGCGGATCCGCACGACCCATGTCACCGGCCTTGTCACCGATATCGGTATAGAGCTGGGCCGCGCCGGCTTTGGCATCTTGTCACCACAAACCGGCGTGGCCGCCGACAGGGGCAAGGTCAAGACCCTGCTGGCTCTGGTCCTATCGTTCCTGATCGGCGGGGTGGTCGGGGCGATCGGCTATAACAACGTCGGGTTCTTCTTTTCGATGCCACTCGCACTGGTCCTGCTGGGGCTGTCGGTGCCGCTTTTGGTGCGACACCGCCGCAGCGCGCCCTAACCCGCCTTGATCATCGCCGCCGCCTTCTCGGCGATCATCACCGTCGGGCTGGAGGTATTACCCGACACGATTGTCGGCATGATCGAGGCATCAACCACGCGCAAGCCCGCAAGCCCATGCACCCTAAGCTGCGCATCGACAACGGCCATCGGATCATCACCCATCTTGCAAGTGCCAACAGGGTGAAAAATCGTGGTCGCAATGTCGCCGATGGATTTCAACAGAGCCTCACGCTCTGTCACCTGCGCGCCGGGGAGATGTTCCTCTGGGGCAAAGGGGGCAAAGGCAGGCTGGGCCATGATCTTGCGTGTCACCGCAATGGCATTGATCGCGGTTTGCTGGTCATCCGGGGTCGAAAGGTAGTTCGGCGCGATACAAGGGGCATCACTGGCCGAGTTGCTGCGCAGCGTAACCGTACCGCGGCTGCTGGGGCGCAGGTTGCACACGCTGGCCGTAATCGCCGGAAACTTGTGCAGATCCGCGCCAAAGCTGTCGAGGGAAAGCGGCTGGACGTGATACTCAAGATCGGCCGTGGCCTTGTCGGGGCTGGAATAGGCGAATGCCCCCAGCTGGCTCGGGGCCATCGACATCGGACCAGAGCGTGACCACGCATATTCCGCCGCGATCTTGGCCTTGCCCCACAGGTTGCCCGCAATCTGGTTCAGGGTTTTGGTGTTGGAGACCTTATACACGGTGCGGATCTGCAAATGGTCCTGAAGGTTCTGCCCCACACCCGGCAGATCATGCAGCGGCGCGATGTCATGCTCGGCCAGATGCGCGGCAGGGCCGATCCCCGAGAGCATCAAAACATGCGGAGAGCCGATCGCCCCCGCCGAGAGGATCACCTCTTTATTGCAATGCGCCTGACGCGGGGTGCCGTTCTCGGTATAGGCCACGCCTGTAGCCTGCTGCCCGTCCAATATCACATTCTGCGCAACAGCATGGGTTTGCACCGTCAGGTTGGGCCGCTTCAACGCGGGCCGCAAAAACGCCTTGGCAGAGCTGACACGCCAACCGCCCCGCTGGTTCACCTGAAAATAGCCACAACCGAAGTTGTCGCCTTTGTTAAAGTCGTCGGTCTTGGGGATCCCCGCCTGATCAGCCGCCTCTTGAAAGGCATCCAGCACATCCCACCGCAGGCGCTGTCCCTCAACCCGCCATTCACCGCCCGAGGAATGCGCATCGTCTTCAAGGACGCCGTTATCCTCGGATTTCAGGAAATAGGGCAAGACATCATCCCACGCCCAGCCCGCATTTCCCATCTGCCGCCAGCCGTCATAATCGGCCGCCTGCCCGCGCATATAGATCATACCGTTGATCGCCGTACAGCCGCCCAGCACCCGACCGCGCGGATAGTTCAGCGCGCGGTTGTTCAGCCCCGGCTCGGCCTCGGTCTTGAAGCACCAATCGGCACGCGGGTTGCCCATGCAATACAGGTAGCCCACCGGAATATGCACCCAAGGGTGGGTGTCACGCCCCCCCGCCTCCAACAGCAGCACCGAGGTTTCAGGGTCTTCTGACAAGCGGTTGGCCAGCACACAGCCCGCCGCACCGGCCCCGATGATGATGTAGTCAAAACGCTGCATGAATGCCCCCCTATTTTCCCACAGGCCACGATAACCCGAAATAGCAGGGGGGTGAAATGCCTAACTTTGGGTCTGCGGCTTGCGATCCCATTGTGCCGTCATTTTGCGGTTAAGCCATGTCAGCGCCACCAGCGACAGGCCCAGCCCCATAAAGGAAAACACCCGGATCAACCCCGAAAGCCCAGACATATCGACCAAAAATACCTTGGCCACCGTCAGGGCAACCCCCGCCATTGCCACCTTGCGCAACACAGCAGACCGTTTGCCAAAGGCAAAGATCAACAGCGCCACCGCCGCGACCAGCATGGCCAGCGTATAGGTGTAAAGCTCGGGGTCCGAAAACCCCGGCACGGTCAGATCACGCCCGCGCCACAACCGCCGGATTTCCATCCCTGTATAGGCGGTCGCAAACAGGCTGGCGGCAAGGATGAACCCGATGCGCAGACGACGGCCTATATGGGTGATCTTCCACGCCGCCACCGCGAACACCGCCGCCAAGGGCAGAAAGGCCAGCGCCAGACTGTCCAGAACCGGCGGGCCGGTGATAATCTCATCATAAGCCGTCAGCGGGTTGGAAAAGGTGAACAACACCGCAAGTGTGCCCAGTGCTGCAAGCCCGTAGGCCCCCGCAACCAAAGCACGCAACAAGGTCATGAACCGGTTGCCACCCCGCATCCGATAGAGCTGGTTGAGCGTCAGCGCGACCCAGATCGTCGACATAAGACCCATGACCCAATGGCTGTCGCTTGCGGCACGCGGGGCGGCGCGCAACAGCGTCACCGCCAAAAATACACCAAGGATTGTCCAGCATGCGCTTTCCAGCACCAGCGCGGTTTTGGGCCGTCGTATGCGCGAGAATTGCCATGCAATGCCCAAAAGCACAAGCGGGCCAAGAAAGGCGAAGGCAACCTCAAAATAGGCAGTCAAATAGGCCTGATCCGCGTAATCCCAGCCCGCCGCCCAATCGAGCCCCGGCCAGATGACCAGCCTGAACGTGATGATCGCAACCGCGATTTGGATGAAAAGCGATACCGGCGGCAGGGCATGGCGGCGGTCCAGCAGGACCGTGCCCAGCACCATAACCGACAAGGCCACCGTCAGCGCGGATTTGGTCAACACAAGGAAAAATGCCAGTGTGATCAGTGTCAGCGCTGCCACGGCAAACACCCCCGTGCGCAAGGGTGCCCCCACATCCCCCAAGGCCGTGCGGGTCGCGAAAAACACCATCAACCCCGCCATCGCAATTGCGGCGAGCGCCCAGGGGTATTGCCCCAACAGCGGAGCGGGCACCCAAAGAAACTCAAGCACAAGCACGGTCGCCGGGGCGAATACCGCCGCACTCAGCGCCCAGAAGCTGGCCGCACCGGGGTCACGCCCTACTGCCCATTGCATCCGTGCAAACATCAGACAGCTTCCCACAGCGCCCATCCCCGCCAAAACCCAGACAGTTTGGGGGATGGCCGGGGCGGGTCCTGCCTCAACCGTCAGGCCCGCCGTATAAAAGTAACGAAACAGTGCACCGTAATAAATCGCCTCCAGCGCGATCACCGCCAGGAACGCCGCGCCGGGGATAAGCGCGTGATCGTAAAGAGCAGGCGCCTCCTTGGTCCAGATCGTGGTGGCAACCAACAAGAGCGCCAGCGCGAAAATCGCCAACCAAACCGTATCAGCAGAGGTTGCGTCCGACTGCACCCAAAGGGCTGCCAAACCGGCGGCCAGCGTTGCGCCAAATGCCACCCTTGTGGGGAACGCAGGCACAATCTTGCCTCGGCTGCGCAGCATATCCAACATGGTTGCCCCAGACTGACGCGGGATCAAGCCGCGTTCGGGGATGGCAAAGGCCGCCAGCGCCACAATCATGACACCTGCCAGAAAATGCAGATCAGCGCCCCGCGCCAGATAGAGCACCGCCATGCCGCCCATCGGCACAATCAGCCCCAAGACCGAAACCCAAGCCCAGCGCTTGATCGTGTCAATCCCCAGCGCCACGATCGCAACCATCGCCAGATAGTAATGCACCATCCACGCGCTATCCGAATTGCTGCCCGTCATAAAGGGGGCAAGCGTGGCCCCCAAAACGCCGACCGCCGCCAGAACCGGCCCGTAAAACCAGCCCAATATCAAAGCGCAGCCCGAGACCCCCGCCAACCCCAAAAGGGTCGTTCCCGGCCCCGTCAGATCATAAAGCGCACGGGCAGAAAACACCGCCGCATAAAGCACGACAATCCCCGCACCAGACAGGGTAGAGGGCAAAAACCGTGTGGCCCCAACCTCATCGCCCGCCCTGCGGCGAATAACCTCTCCGGCGGCAATCAGCACCGCGCCAAAGCCTAGCGCCGCCACAACCCGCCAGAACGGTGTCAAAAGCCCGTTCTCGACACCATATTGCACCATGAACAGGCCCGCCAGCGCCAGCGAGGCCGCCGCAATCGCCAAGACCCAGTTTTCGTGCAGCCATGCAAAAACCCCGCCAATCAGACCGGGCTTGAAGACAAAGGCGGGGGCGGGATGATCTTCCACCTCAGACGCGGGCGGGGGGACCGGCCATGCCGCCTTGGCCGGTTGAATAGCGGATGAATCGGTGGACGGCACGGCGGGAGGCGCGGCCGCCTCCGGATTGCTCATAGCACCGGCCTGTAGTTGCGCGACCAACTGCTCCAACTTGCGAAACCGCGCCTTTAGGCCAAGATGCGAAATAAAGAGGTAGGGGACAATCACCACAACCAAAAGCACCGCAATTGCGGCAAGGGTCAACAGAATCTCAAGCTCGCCCATAACGTATCCCCGTACCGCCGTGCATTAGCGGCCGGACTTGCCCGTCCAGCTTGCCAACCATGCCTTGAAGCGCGCCCAAAGACCGTCGGCGCGGGCGTCCACCTCATCAAAGGTGTCGCCGATACTTTCCAGCGTGGGGTCAATGGTACGTTCCCGAAACTGTGCCCACATCCGCCACAGCAAAAGCAAAACACCCGCCAGAACGATAAAGAAAATCACGTTGAACCACGGGAAAACCTTGACGTCCGGCCCCTCAACGGGACGCATGCTGATGGCGTTGGGAAAGATGCTCATGAATTCATTGCGCCAGCCGTAATGCGTGATCGCCACCCAACGCGGGTTATCGGCGCTGGAGATCATATTCTGTGCCTCGGTCTGCAGGTTGGAACCGTCCAGCTTGAAGTAGGGCGGCCAGCCCCAGCCGGTATCCTCATTGCGGTAGACCATCGGCTTTCCGTTGCTGCGAAAGGTCTGGATGAAGAACACATCACGGTTTTTATCGACCGCATTGCCCACATCCGGGCTGGCCCAGAAAAAGGAATTCTCACCGAAATCAATGCGGCGGTTTTCCGTGCCGACCACCCGCGCAATATCCCTCTGCGGCAGGGTGTAGTGGAAAAAGGAAAACAATAGCAACGCGATGATTGCAAGGAATGTCCATTTTACATAGCGCATTGGCGGGTCCCTTTCAGGCAAAATTCAATAGATAAATGGCCGCTATCACGGCCAGCGTCGGAAGGACATAGACAAGCCAGATCAGTTTCTTACGCAAACCCCTGTCATATTCGGCCATGCCCGCCTCGATATAGGCTTCCCGCTCTCCGGGGCCCTGCTCGGCATCCCATTCTTTTTCCAGTTCTTCGCGCTGGGTGGATCTGGAATAGATGCTGAGCAGAAAATACAACACCGTCAGGGCGATATAGCCAAAAAAGGCCAGCCGGAAAAACCCCATCATCGTCTCCCTTTGCGGGCCGGGCCCCAAGGCCCTGCCAGATGCGTTCTGCGGGATTTGGCTTTGGGCGCGGCGCGCTCTGCCTCATCCATCGCCGGTTCTGCCCCGAAAAGGGCGCGGCGGGCACCGGCTTTATCCACCATATACTCCCGCTCCAGAAAATCCGCGATATAGCCGCGCTTGCGGTCCGACCAGGTGGCATAGCTGCTATAGAACAGCTCTTTATGGGTGATGAACATCTGCCGCACATCCAAAGGCGCAAGCTGGGACAAAAGCATATTCACAAGATCACGGTCCGCATGGGGCCGCGCGCGCAGGGTATAGAAATAGGCCGGATGCTCGGACGTGATGCGCGGCCAGTCACCGCCCCCCTCGACCCAGGCCAAAAGCCGCGAGAGACCCTGAAACTCCTGCGGTAGGGCCGCGCCAAGCTGACGGGCGGTCTTGCGCAGGTCGTTGCGCGTGGCAAGACCCAGATCAAGGTTCAGCGCATCCGCCGCATCCACCAGAATGAAATCCATTTTCTGGCGCAGCACCGCCGCGCTATCCATGCCCCGCGCCTTTACGATAGGCTCCACCAGCCCGCAGCGTTCCAGCCAATCGGCAATGCGATTGCGCTCGGCAATGGTCATCACCAAACCGTCCAGCCCACTTTGCGGCACAACCGAGATCACCGCAGGCAGTTTCACATCGCGAAACACATAAAGCCCGCCGAAATGCGAGGTCCAGAAATTCGCTTGCTCGAATCTCATCTTGGGCAGCGCAATCGGAACCCGCGTCACATCGCCGGTCTTTTTCGCCATGCCGATCATCTCGGCGATCAACACGTCATCGCGCCAACCCGCAGGCTCTTTGCGGAAACGGTCGATCATCTGCCCCAGCCTGGCCGCATCCGCGACATGGCCACCGATTGTATCGGCCTCAATGGTGATGCGGCGCATGTCCAAAAGGCGGTCGGGGGTGGAAACCTCAAAGACGCTATTGGCCAATTCCCCCGCCACGGCATCGCGGGCGGTAAGAGCGAAGAGCTGCGCCTCATTGGCCTCGATAAACTGCCGCAAGATCCCGCGAGAGGTGGAGAACGTCACATTCAGCAAGGGTGAGGTTTTCTGCGCCGTTGTTAGCAGGATGAACTGTCGGTTACAGCCATTGGGATTGAGGTAGCGGTCATCGCCCAGCTCCTCGCCCACCTCGGGGCTAAAGCCGGAAATGTCGATGTGGAAATCGGTCAACTCGGTGCGCTTGCCCGTCAGATGCGCCAGCGCGCGGTTATAACGGTCGATCAACGCCGGAGAAGACACCTCTACCAGATTGCCGAACATCAAACCCTTTTCGATCAGGCGCTTCATTGGCTGTCCCTCAGGGCATTAACCTTGGCAGCAGCACGCCCAAAGGCATAAAGATACCACGGCACCCAGAAGATGGCCGAGAACCCCGCCAGCCCTGCCGCCTCCCAAAACCGGGGGCGAAGCGTTGCCATCTCATCGGGGTTGAACACAAACATTACCAGAACCGCAGACGCCCCACAGAGCAACAGTCCCATCATCCGCGCATGAATCGGCCCCTTGTCAAAGAGCATCGCAGGGCGGGTCACCAAAGGGACAATCACAAATGAGATATAGGCAAAAGCGACAAGGATAACCGCGAACAGGATCACAAAGGTCATGACTGCGCCTTTCCTGCCAGATACCGCCGTTTGGCCTCTTCCTGTCGGGCGAAATCGCGGACCATATTGGTGATCGCCGCCTCATCGGATTTATCGGCATAGCGGAACTCGCTATCGGCATAGCGGTTGATTTCCTGCACCACCATATCCACCGTGATCTTGCGGGTCATATCCCGGATCATCGCCAGCTTTTCATCATAGGGTTTAAACAAGAACAGATCCGGCGCCTCCATCCATTCATCCGGCAGCTCGAAATCCATCGCGCGCACCTTCACCGCATCGGTGATATTCTTGATCGCACGGCCGGTAAAGCGCGGATCGGCGACCTGAATCGCCTTCAGATAGGTGCCCAGTTTGGCAATTGTATCCAGCGGGCCAATTTCGCGGGTGATGCGCTCCCATATACGCAAAAGGCCCTCTTCATGCGGGCGGGCGTGGCCCTCAAAGCTGGCAGCAACGGCGCGCGTCATCTCTTGGGCGGCAAAAAGGTCATGGGCGCCCAAGGGGATATCGTGGTTCTTGCCCATCAACAGGGCCAGAATATCGATGTAATCCTCACGCGTTTGCGGCCCATCGACCAAAAAGCGCGCGGCGGCGCGTTGGCGCAGGGCATCATCGACATTCTCGGGATAGTTGGAGAACATGCCAAAGGTGCAATTGCCGCGCACCACCGTATTGGCACCGGCAAAAGCCTCCATGAACACGGCCGTGACCTCTTGTTGCCCGGCCGAGGATTGCTTGTTGCCGCGTTTGCCCGCGATCTGGTCGATGTCGTCAATGGTGCCGAAACCGATCACCGCAGGGTCCAGAATGTTGCTGATAAAAGCCTTGGCGTTCTGCCCCGATTTGCCCTGATAGCTGTCGATCTGGTCAATGGAGAAATTTTGATAGCGGAACGGATACCCCGCCACCTTGCAATAATCATTGAGCAAGCCCGCCATCATCTGGATCAGCGTGGTTTTCCCCGTCCCCGGCGCGCCATCGCCCATAAAGGTGAACACAAAACCGCCCATCTCGGCAAAAGGGTTCAGCTTGCGGTCAAAGTCATAGGCCATCAGCATCTTGGCCAGACGCAGGGCTTGATGCTTGGCGATATGGTTGCCGACGACCTCATTGGGCTTTTTGAAGGTCATCGTCAGCGCGGTGCCACGCGCGGCCCGCGCCGGTTTGAACCCTGCGATTGTCAGGTTGTCGGCCTCTACCCGCCAACTCGCGGCGGTAAAGGGCGCGATACGGGGGGCGTCTTGGCCGCGCAGGGCGACGCTGGCCATCAGCTGTTCGGCATAGGCAAGCACCGTGGCGACAAGGCTTGCGTCATCTTGTGCGTAGGCGGCTATGCTTTGATCCAGTTCCCATATCGCGCCGTGCAGGGCAAGGGGGGCGTTATCGGTCAGCAACTCCTCCGCCGCGCCGATGTCCACCACATGCTCAGAGGCATGCGGCGCCAGCAAAAAGGCGGTGGCATTGGCGAAACTATACAGGACGGCCAAGGCCTCTGCCGCCAACAGCTCGGTAAATTCGAGCTTGCGAGGGGTGGGGAGGCGGCCTTCGAGATTGGCCTTCTTCAGTTCCGCCAAAGGGGTTTGGCGCGCGTATTCCCCCCCCACCGCCAGCGCAATCGCCAAGGCGCGGCGCAAGCCCTGCGCGACCGTGGCCTGAAGCGGCGAGGTCAGCGGGTCATCATCCTGGGCCATCCGGTCCAACAGGCGCACCCCCTCGGCCCGCGCGGTCGGGCGCGTCACCAACCCCGGCGTGGTAGAGCGGAACCGGCGCGCGCCCACCGTCACGCCCGGCGATCTTTCCCGCGGTGCCTCGGCACGCGCAGAGGCAATGCGCGGCGTGTGGTCAAGCCCCGTCAGCATCGCGGTGGCGGCGGGGTAATGCGCGGTGATATCCTCTTCGCGCAGCTCCATCGTGTCGCGTGTTGTCATTCCTGCATTCCCTTGCAATTACCGCTGCGCAATGATGCGACCACCGGCCCCGACCACGAATTTGCGCACATCGGCAAAACCCGCGGGGCGCTTTTCGGCCAGCGCCTGATAGGGGCGTTCGGGCATGATCAGCATCCGCGTCATCGCCGTCGCGCCAATATCTGCCAACCCCGGCCCGCCAAACGGGCCAGAGGCAAAAACCTGCCGCTCAACCGAGGAAAACCACCCCGTTTTCACGGTTTCCTCACGTTCGGCCAGCAAATCCTCGATGGTCCAGACCAGCGCCCAATCCTGCCCCGCCTCGGGGCGCGCCGCCGCCAGAACATCGGAAATCGGCCCCGATTGCAGCGTGAAACTGCTGGAATACATCGGCCCCAGATGGATACGCCGCAACCGCTTGGGATGGAGATCGTCGAAATCGGTGTCAAACCCCTTGGCAATCGTCACCAGCTTGAGCCCGTCCACCGATTGCGCCATCAGATGCGCCTGCATCTGCGGCCAGCGCCGGTCGTCGCGCGGCAGAGAGGTCTTGCCGCTATCCTCAACATTTAAAAGATAAATCACCGGCAGATTGGTTTGCGTGTCGTAAACCGCCCAATGCACCAGCCATGAACGGCGGCCACGATCCTCGCCCAACCATTGCACGTCGGGATCATTGCGCGCCCAGAACGGTGTCCCTTGCATCAGGGCTTCATAGTAAAGCCGCTGCGACAGGGTGAATTGCAGCCGTGTCGGGATCACCAGTTCACCGACGATCTGGCGGATCATCTCATCTTTCAGTTCCACCTCAGAGGGCAGCTGCGACAAGTACCGCTCGGCCTGCTGGGCGTCATTGGCCATGACCAGCAATTCCTGCGCAATCGGAAAGCCGCTTTCATGACGATCAAACGTGAGCTGACCCGGCAAAGGCCCGTCAACCCGCCCGGTCATCAGGTATTTATAGCCCAAGGCCTGAAACGTCAGGTTCAACCGCCCGATATACCCCCCGATCACCCGCGCGTCCAAACGCGAAAGCTGGCCGTCCCGTTCCAACTCGGCGGCGACGCGGCCCAGATGGCCTGTGATCTTGTCAAACTTGTCGAAGTAACGCCGGATGATGGCCGCGTCGTAAAGCTCTTCGTGATCGTCGGTTAAGCCGTTCACATTACCCGCCGTATTGGTTCTTGTCGTGTTTTTCCACAATAGAGGCAAAGCGCCGCGCAAAACGTTCATCCGCCTTGGCCTTCGCCTCCAGAACCTTGCGGGCGAATACCATATGGTCGCCGTGCGCTTCCATCATATCGGCCATCCGGTTGTTGGTGGCGGTGCCAATGGCGGCCATAGCGGCTTGCGCCTCTTGATCGGTTTTAACGCCAATTTCATTGATGCGATGCGCCACATCCTGCTGCTGCGCGGTCTTGAGGCTGGAGGTCAGCGCATCATAAAGCACCACCCGCTGTTTGGTATCGGTTTGCAGCTTGTTGATCAGAACCATCTGGGTCGCCGCCTGATTTTGCAGGCTGTCCATCCAGGTTTTGCCCTTTTCGATATAACGCTCCAGCGTCTGGGATTTCGCCAGATCGACCTGCTCTTGCTGCACCAGCGCGTTATAGCGGGTATTGAGCGCGGCCAGCTCACTTTCCAGTTTGGTGCGTTTGGCGGCATCCTGTTCGACACTGATCTTGCCCTCCAGGGCGATGATCTGTGGGTCCATCCCCATGATCTCGGCGCGCAGGGTTTCAAGGCTGGCCACGGTCGCCTCGCGGTCCGTCAGCGTGCCGGTCAGATTGGCCTCCACACTGGCCTTCTGGGCATTCAGCATATCCAGCTGACCCTGCAACAGCTTGACGATAATGTCGGATTTCGCAATCAGATCCTGCAGCTTGTCATCGATAGAGGCGTTGCGCATCCGTTCCTGCCGCATCGATTCCGATTTTGCATTAGAGAAAATCCCGATGAAGCTTTCCATCCCGGTTTTGTTGCGCATCTCGTCGAAATCACGGCTGAACCCCGCCGTAACATCATCCAGCCCCATGATCAGATCGGCGATATTGGCATTCATCAAATCGGTGTGCTGGTGGACATCCTCCAGCGTGGCGGTTTCCACATCAATAGCGGTGTCGCCCGCCTCGATCTGGCTGGTAATCGCAGAGATCTTGCTCTGCACCTTTGCCACCTGATCTTGGCTTTCGCGGATCTTGCTGTCGAAATCTGCCATATAGGCCTCCGATGTGAATACTCATAAAATATGGGCGGAAGGCCCGGTCGATTCCAGCCCCACTGGTAAAAAAGCGCAGCAACAGCAGTTACACCGCGATATTATCGATCAGGCGTACACCGCCGATCATGGCTGCTGCCAACATACGCACCGGCCCGTCAAGCTGCGAAACCCGCTCCAGCATCAGCGCAGAGCGTAGCTCGATATATTCCACCTCATCAAAGCCTGCGTCCAGCACCTCGGCCCGCGCGGCCTTCATAACCAATGGCACCGGCGCGCCGCCGCGAATGGCCGCCGCCGCCCGCTGCATGGCGGCGTGCAAGGCCGGCGCACAGGCCCGCGCGTCGGTTGAAAGCTGTGCATTGCGCGAGGACATCGCCAAACCGTCGGCCTCACGGATCGTTTCGCATCCGGTGATCTTGACCGCCAAATTCAGATCCGCGACCAGCCGTTGCACCACCTGCAATTGCTGCCAGTCCTTTTGCCCGAAATAGGCCCGATCCGCCGCCGTCATCCCGAAAAGCTTGGCCACGACCGTTGCCACCCCGTCGAAATGGCCAGGACGATGCGCGCCTTCCAAAGGGTCAGAAATCCCCGAAACTGAAACGGTGGTCGCAAAGCCGGAGGGATAGACCTCCTCAATTGGTGGTGCAAAAACCACATCCACGCCCAAGGGGGCCAGCAAAGCGGCGTCCGCCTCTTCGGTGCGGGGATATTTCAGCAAATCAGCGGGGGCGTTGAATTGTTTGGGGTTGACGAAAATCGTCACGATCACCCGCGCGCAATCGCCCCTAGCCGCCCGCACAAGGCTTAGATGCCCGTCATGCAAGGCCCCCATGGTCGGCACCACGCCAACGGCATCGCCATCAGCCTTCCACCCCGCCACAATCTCACGCAACTGCGACACATTCCGCACAATTTGCGGCATCATTTCTTTGCACCTTTTGCAGGCAAGACATCGGCAAAGCCATGCTCTGGCCCCGGAAAGGCACGGGCGCGCACCTCGGCGGCATAATCGGCAATCGCCCCGGATGCGGTCTGGCCCAGTGTCGCATAACGTTTCACGAATTTGGGCTGGAAATCGGTGAACAGGCCCAGCATATCATCCACCACCAAAATCTGCCCGTCACAGCCGACGCCCGCCCCGATGCCGATCGTGGGAATGGTCAACGCCTGCGTAATCCGCTCTGACAGCCCTTGGGGTGTTTTCTCCAGCACGACCGAGAATGCCCCCGCCGCCTGTACCGCCTTGGCATCGGCCATTACTTGCGCGGCCTCATCATCACGGCCCACGACCTTATAGCCGCCCAGCGTGTTCACCGCCTGCGGCGTCAGGCCGATATGCGCCATCACCGGCACGCCGCGCGCGGTCAGAAATGCAATCGTTTCCTGCATATGAATGCCGCCTTCCAGCTTGATCGCAGGGGCACCAGTTTCCGCCATCAGGCGGCTGGCGTTGCGAAAGGCCTGCTGCGGGCCTTCTTCATAGCTGCCGAAAGGCATGTCGATCACCGGCATCGCATGGCTGATCCCTCGCATCACCGCCTGACCATGTGCGATCATCATCTCCATCGTCACGCCAAGCGTGGAGGGCAGCCCGTAAAGCACCATGCCAAGGCTATCGCCCACCAAAACCACATCGCAATGCAGATCCACAAGCCGTGCCACAGGGGTGGTATAGGCGGTCAAACAGACCAGCGGATCGGCCCCTTTGCGGGCCAAAATATCGACCGGAAGGGTCGGGCGAACGGGTGTACTTGCGCTCATGTCTCTCTTGCGCTCCTTCAAGAGGGATGGAAGCCGCCTTATACAGGCCGAGACAATGCTCCACCAGTAATAATCTTGCGTGGCGGTCCCGTTAATTGCCTTGCAAAGGGGCGGTCACAAGATTGCGCGCACCCCCTGCCCCACCATCAAAGCGGGACGTTGCCCGCATCCATTCCCGGCACCATACCGTCGCGCGGATCATCGAAAACCGGGCTGCGATCATTGGCAAGCGCCTCGTCGCCATAGACAAGCTCGGGATCGACGCGCTCGGCCGGAACCTCTGCGCCGCGGTTGAAATTCTCGGGGTCCACCCGAAGTGATTCCGCCTCAGATCGGACGTGAACACGGGTATCCAACGGCACCATATCATAAAGCGCGATCACATCCTGATTGAACATGCGGATACAACCGGCCGAGCTGGAATTCCCGATGGAATCAAGCGCATTGGTGCCGTGGATCCGGTAATAGGTATCGCGCCCGCCACGATAGAGATAGAGCGCGCGCGCGCCTAATGGGCTGCGCAAACCGCCGGGGATACCGCGTGCAAACGGCCCGTAAATTTCCGGCTCGGTGCGCAGCATGTTCTTGGTCGGTGTCCAGCCCGGCCATTTTTTCTTGACCCGAATCACGCCATCGCCGGAAAAGCTGCGCCCTGCCCGACCTGCGCCGATCGGAAAGCGCACGGAATTGGCCCCTTCGCGCACGAAATACAGGAATTTGGCATAGGGATCGACATCAATGGTACCGGGGGGCTGTTCCCCCAGATAGGTGCCGGTAATCCGGCGGTTCACCCCGCCCAGATAGGTTGAGGGGATGCCCGGCAAGGCATAGCCACTGTCATAGACCGGGCCATAGCCCTCGATAAATCCGGCTGACGGGATGATCGCCTGACTGTTGGCGCAGGCCCCCAGAAGGGCGGTGCCCGCAACAGATAAAAAAGTCCGGCGGTTTACTGGAGCAATTGTCACGCGGCGATCTCTTCCTTGGTTCATTTTGTCCAGAACGGCCATTTCCACAGGCGCAGGTCAAGGCCTAGCGGCGTAAAATCCCCGAAAAGGGGGCGTTTAGGACATTTTTTGCAGGTTTGCGGCAAATCGGCCAACAAAAGCCATCTGTCGGCAGGCGAGTCAGCCCCTTGGCCTGCGCCGCGCTGTCACCTCACCGCCGCCATTGTGCCGGATGCGGGTGATCGCCTCGGCTGCGGGCTCCATCACGGTGGCCATGAAGGCACCGGTGGCGTGGATCATCAGCTCTGTATCGACCATCATCGCAACATGGCCCTTCCAGAATAACAGATCGCCACGCCGCGGCGCCTCCCCTTCGCGCACAGCCTGACCCATACGCTCTTGCATATCGCTGTCACCGGGACAGGCGATCCCGCAGGCCAGATGCGCGAGCTGTATCAGGCCAGAGCAATCGATGCCGGAATGGCTGTTGCCGCCCCAAAGATAGGGCGTGCCCAGAAACAGCCGCGCCACCTCAACTGGATCGTTGTACCAGCTGCCCAAAGACTGCAAATGGCCCGTCGGCACAAAACCGTGCGGGGTTTCGGTAAACGCGCCCGTCTGATCAACCACATGCAGACGGGTGCCGAAACTGATGCCGACCGATTGCGGTGCCTGCGCACGCGGCTCGGAATAAAGATGGCTTGCGGGGGCGGCAAGCCAATGCGTCGCCCCTGTTGGCGCACAAAGAGCGGTTTCGGGGATATAGCCGCAATAGCCGTCCTTGCCGGCCCGCCCGAAAGCAAAACCCTCATGGTATTCAATTACATCAAAGCCATCGCCCAGCAAAAGCTGGCGGTCACGCGGGCCATCGGGGCTGCGCAACAGATCGACCACCGGCACCGCAACCTCACATGGGATCGCATCGGCATAGGCGGGGGCGGCAACCTGCCCCTGAAGGGCGATATCGGCCACCCGTTCATTCGCAAGCGTCAACCGCCGGTCAAAGACAGGTGCGTTCATTACAAATCCTTTCCAAGCATCTGCGGCAAGGCGGCCAGAATCGCCCGTGCGCCCTGCCCGGCGCCCCCTTTGGGACGCGCGGGGGCGGCTGTCGGTTGATGCCCGTAGATGTCGAAATGCACATAGGCGGGGTTATCGACGAAACGCCGCAAGAACAGGGCCGCCGTGCTGGCACCCGCAAAACCACCCGCAGGCGCATTGTCCAGATCGGCAATCCCCGGCTCAATCATCGCCTCATAGCCGGGCCAAAGCGGCAAGCGCCACACAGGGTCGCGCGCCTGCATCCCGGCCGTGGAAAGGGCTGAGGCAAAACCCTCGTCATCGGTGAAAAACGGTGCCAGATCCGGCCCGACCGCAACCCGCGCCGCCCCCGTCAGGGTCGCCATGGAAATTACCAGATCGGTCTCGCCCTCATCGGCCAGCGCCAGCGCATCGGCCAGAACCAGACGCCCCTCGGCATCGGTGTTATTCACCTCCACCGTCAAGCCTTTGCGCGAGGTCAGAATATCCCCCGGCCGCATCGCAGAGCCAGCGATGGCATTTTCCACCGCGGGCACCAAAACCCGCAAGCGCAACCGCAGGCCCAACGCCATGATCATATGCGCAAGGCCCAACACCGTCGCCGCGCCGCCCATATCCTTTTTCATCAATAACATGCTGGCCGGCGGTTTGATATCCAGCCCGCCGGTATCAAAACACACCCCCTTGCCGACAAGCACCACTTGGGGGCCTGCATCGCCCCAGCGCATATCCAGCAACCGCGGCGCGCGGGGTGAGGCGCGCCCGACCGCATGGATCATAGGCAGGTTCTGCGCCAGCAAATCATCACCGCGCGTCACCTGCACGTTGGCGCCGTGTCGATCAGCCAGCTTGCAAAACGCATCCTCCAATTCTTGCGGCCCCATATCGTTGGCAGGGGTGTTGATCAAATCACGCGTCAGATATTCGCCCTCAGCCATGGCCAACAGGCGCGCAGCGTCCACCCCTGCGGGGACTTTCAGACGCGGCTGCTCTTTGTCAGTGCTGCGGTAACGGTCAAACCGGTATTGTGCCAACAGCCAGGCCAGAACCACCTCATCCAAAGCATCGCCCGTCAGATCGGTCTGATAATGCCAATCCCCCGCAGGCAAAGACGTCGCCATGCCAAACCGGCTACGCGCCCGTGCCTTTGACGTGCCATAGCCAAGCACAGCCGCACCGACCCCGCCATCATCCCCCGGAAGCAATGCAAGCTGTCCCAACCCCGCCTTGAAGCCGGTCGTCGTCAACCATGCCTGTACCGTAGCCGACTGCGTGGCAAGCCAATCACCCAAAACCTCCTCTGCAACAATATGGATCGGACGAGAGGCACAGTCAGCAGGGGCAAATTCAACCATTTCAGAAGTTCCATCCTTGGGCATTTTCGCAGACCCTAGGACGTTTCAACCCGGAACCGAAACCCAAAAACCGGCCCTGCGCCATTTTTCTCTGTCCGGTGCCTAGATCTGCTGGTCGAGCGCACCGTTCTCGGCGGCCAAAGACCGCTTGGCAACCCGCAAGAACCGGGCCCAAACAGCCGCAAATGCGGTCACATCCTCTCCCTCCAGACAGTTGCGCACATCAAGCGCAACGCGACTAAGGCTTACCAACCCCAGTTGCGTGGCCATACGCTCCAGCCGACGCAGCTGGCGCGCAAGGGTCATCAGATCCTTGCCCTCTACCTGCTGTGCCATGCCGGATATCGACAAGGTAAGTTCGTTCAACGCACGGCTTACAACCTCTTCGGCAACCTTCGTGCCCATTGACCGATAAATCAGGGCGATCGGCTCTGCGTCCTGGCAAATCCGGTCATTCGGCTTAAGTTTCATTATCGTTGCACTCATTTCACCCTCATACTCCAACACACCGACGGCCAATCTGACCAAAAGACCTGAAGAAAAGGTTGCCGCCCAAGCATGAAACCTCTCGAATTTTTCTAAACCAGCCTCTAATACTCCACCACTTGTTCAAGGAGCACCCTATGCATAACGCCAAACCGCTGCCCAGCTATCTGATCCAACGCTATCATGGCTGGCGCGCCACGACCTATGGCGACAACAAGGCGTGGTACCGGCGACTGGCGGAATCTGGCCAACACCCGCGCGCGATGGTGATTTCCTGCTGTGACAGCCGCGTACATGTCACCTCGATCTTCGGCGCGGATGAAGGCGAGTTTTTCATCCACCGCAATATCGCAAGCCTCGTGCCGCCCTATACGCCGGACGGCAAGAATCACGGCACCTCGGCCACGGTCGAATATGCCGTGCAGGCGCTCAAGGTCGCTCATATCGTCGTTTTGGGCCATTCCAACTGTGGCGGGGTCAAGGGCTGTCATGATATGTGCAGCGGCAATGCACCCGAACTGCTGGAAAGCTCCAGCTTTGTGGGCCGCTGGATGGATATCCTGCGCCCCGGCTATGAGCGGGTCAAAGAGATTGATGAGCCTGATCGCACCCGCGCGCTGGAAAAGGAAGCGGTGCTGATAAGCCTTGAAAACCTGATGACCTTTCCCTTTGTGAAAGCCGCAGTCGAGGATGACCGTCTGACAATTCACGGCCTTTGGACCGATGTGGGCGAAGGCGCGCTGGAACAATACGACCCGACCAAAGGCGGTTTTGTCAAAATCTAAGGTAAGGGTCGGGGCCCGCCCCCGACCGCCCGCAAAAAAGGCCGCGCATGACAGACGCAGAAAAAGCCTATGCCGCCGCCGAACGGATGATCGCGAAGGCAAAGCGGGATGGTGACGAGGACCTCGACTTCAATGGAGGCGAAACCCAAGCGCTCGAAGAGTTGCCCCCTAGCATTGCCGAGCTTTCCGGGCTGGTGCATCTCAATTTCAATAGCACCCGCCTCACAGATGCGGGCATCGCGCCTCTCCGTAATCTTCCCCATGTGGACTCACTGCTCCTTTCTTATACGCCAATTACAGAAGCGGCACTGTCCCACATCAACACATTGGACATATTGAGAATACTGCATCTCAACGAGACCCAGATTTCCGACATACGCCCACTACGCGACTTTGCAAGCAAGGCAGCAGCATCAGATCGTTACCATTTAGCATTTGACCACTGCACTGCGGCCAAATCAGACGAGCGGATTGCCGCAATTTCAATGATCAAACGCCGCCAAGGACGCGCCCAAGCCCTTCTGGACCTGATCGACGCAGGCTGGGTGCCGCCGGGGGACGTCGTGGCCGATGCGCCACTGGCCCCCGGATACGTCCTGCCGCCTGATGGCCCGATGCGGTCCCAAGACAGCGCGCCGCTTGGCGGGGACGAAGATCAATAAGGCCTGCGCGAAGACCTTGTCGATAAGGCCGCAACCCTGATTGAGGCAATCGGCGCCTCGAACGAATGGGCCGGGCTGCGCCGCTCGGCAGAACATTACCGCACCCAGATTGCCAAGCCCTTGGCCGGAATACGCCTCAAGCGGCTCTATTCGGCAGGCAATACCCTGCGTGTGGCCTATGAGGCCGATGCAAAGGCCGAAAATCTTGGCCGTCTGAATGACATGATGCCCCCGCTGATCACTGCCGTCCTGAAAGATCTGGTCGAAACGCATGGGCTGTTTTTCATAGGCTTTCCCAATGCCGCCGATATTCACGCGCAGATGTTGGCAGGCCTAACCGGTCAACGCCGCCCAGAGGAAATCGCGGCCGCCGAACCGCTGGTTCAAAGCCTTGAAAACAGACCATTGGCGCTGGACGCCGAAGATCAAGCCGCGATGGCAGATGATCTTGCCGCCGCAAAGGGCAAAGGGCCATCCGCCGAGATAGGTGAGAAAACCCTGCGGGCGAGGCTGTGGAATATGCTCGGGGCCTTTGGGAGAGCGATCAAAGCGGTCACCAAAAGCGGCGGCAAAGAGATTTTGAAGCATTACTTCATCGATTGGGTGCGTAGTTATGAAACACTCATCGCAAGCTGGTTGCAGATCGCCCAAGGCAGCGCCTCTGGCTGGTTCACCAACATGATGCAGGTTCTGCGCGGATGGATCGGCTAACCAAAAGAAAACCCCGCCCCCGAAAGGGCGAGGCTTCAAGATAGATCCGTCACAGAGGGTTTAGCCCTTTTTCAAGCAGCGCTGACCCAGAACCTCGGCGATCTGCACCGCGTTCAACGCAGCACCCTTGCGCAGGTTGTCGGAAACGCACCACAGGTTGAGGCCGTTATCGATGGTGCTGTCCTGACGAATGCGGCTGATGAACGTTGCGAAATCGCCGACACATTCCACCGGCGTTACATAGCCACCATCTTCGCGCTTATCGACAACCATGATGCCCGGCGCCTCACGCAGGATATCGCGGGCCTCATGTTCGTCCAGAAACTCTTCGGTCTCGATGTTGATCGATTCGGAGTGACCGACAAAGACCGGTACCCGCACGCAGGTTGCGGTGACCTTGATATCCTTGCCCATGATCTTTTTGGTTTCCGCGACCATCTTCCACTCTTCCTTGGTGGAACCGTCATCGAGGAAAACATCGATATGCGGGATCACGTTGAAGGCGATCTGCTTGGTGAATTTCTTGGCGGGCTGGTCGTCGGTCGGGTTATAGATGCTTTTGGTCTGGTCCCAAAGCTCGTCGATACCCTCTTTACCCGCACCCGACACGGATTGATAGGTCGAGACCACAACCCGCTTGATCGTCGCGCGGTATGCAAAGGCTTCAACGCCACAACCATCTGGGCGGTCGAACAGTTCGGGTTCGCGATGATCATCTTTTTCTGATAGCCAAGCACCGCATCGGCATTCACCTCTGGCACGATCAGTGGCACATCCGGATCATAGCGGTAAAGGCTGGAGTTATCGATCACCACACAGCCCGAAGCCGCCGCCTTGGGCGCATAAATCTTGGTCGCATCAGAGCCGACGGCAAAAAGCGCCATATCCCAACCGGTGAAATCAAAGGTATCAAGATCTTTGCATTTCAAGGTCTTGTCGCCAAAACTGACTTCTGTTCCCATGGATTTACGCGACGCAAGCGCCACAATCTCATCCACCGGGAATTCCCGCTCAGCGAGGATATTCAGCATTTCGCGGCCCACGTTGCCCGTGGCCCCAACGACAGCGACTCTATAGCCCATCATGGCCTCCATTTATGTCCGTCCGCGCCATACCCCAAAGCAGCCCCGAGGGGAAGGGCCAAGCACCACTTTACGCAGTGGCCAGTTCGCTGCGCTGCTCGCGGATCGGTAGATGCACAAGCGCCGAAAAGGCACCAACGCCAACGCCGATCCACCAGACCAACGTATAATCGCCGGTCAGATCATACATCTTGCCACCCAGCCAGACGCCCATAAACGACCCCAACTGGTGGCTTAGAAACACAAAACCGTAAAGCGTGCCCATATAGCGCAGCCCAAACAGATGCGCGACCAACCCCGATGTCAGCGGCACCGTCGCCAGCCACAAAGAGCCCATCACCAAGGAAAACACCAAGACCGAAGCGGGCGTCATCGGCATCAGGATAAAGGCGGCCGCCGCAACCGTTCGTGCCGTATAAATCCCCGCCAGCAGGTATTTCTTGGAATAGCGGTTGCCCAGCCACCCCGCATAGATCGCCCCCGCAATATTGGCCAACCCGATCACCGAGATCGCCACCGCCCCCAGCGCCGAGGTCGATGAAATCCCGATCGCCGCCAGATACCCCGCTTGGTTGATCGGCCCGCACATCTCGGTCACAAAGGCCGGGAAATGCGCGGTGATAAACGCCAGCTGATACCCGCATGAGAAAAAGCCGAGGAATATCATCGTATAGCTCGGGTCCTTGAACGCGCGGCGTAAGACCGTGCCAAGGCTTTCTTGTAATTCCTGCTTAGTGGCCGTGATCGGGGCGCGCAAAAATGGCAGCGCAAAAAGCACGCATAGAATGACGACGGCAAAGATCACGAACACGGTCTGCCAGCTGTAAAATTGCAACAAAATCTCGGCACTGGGGGCGCCAAACACCTGCCCCGCCGAACCGGCCGCTGTGGCAATCCCCAGCGCCAGACTGCGGTTTTCAGCCGAGGACGCGCGCCCCACAATCGCCAGAATCACGCCAAAGCCCGTGCCCGCAATGCCAAAGCCCACCAGAATTTCCAGCAGCCAATGCTGCCCCGGCGTCACCGCCATAGATGACAGCACCAGCCCCGCCGCATAAAGCAGTGCGCCTGCAATAATCGCGCGACGGTCGCCAAACCGTTCCGCCAAGGCGCCAAAGACAGGCTGGCCAATGCCCCACGCCAAATTCTGGATCGCAATCGCCATCGAGAAATCCGACCGCAGCCAGTTGAACTCTGTCGCGATCGGGATCTGGAACACGCCAAAACTGGCGCGGATCGCAAAATTGATCATCAAGATCGCACAGCCGGCAATCAGGACCGGCGTGAACAGGGGGGATTTGGTCATTGCCGCTCTCCGTTACAGTGGTGCGCAAATTTGCGGATAGGCAAGGCAACGGTCAATCATTGAATTGTAAGGGTAGCAATTTGGGGGCGCCCCCCGTCAAAGCGCACCGCGCAATCTGGACAGCCCCGCAAGCGTGCAATCACCCGCATCCAGCATGGCCGCTGTGATGCCTTGTTGCCGCAACGCATGGGCATAATGGTCACACTCCCCCGGCGCGCCAATCAGGATTATCGGTTGGCCCAGCCAATAGGGCTTGGCGGCGGCCAGTTCCGCCCCGATCAAAAGCCCCGCCAAACGGCTGCGCGCCACCTGCGCCGAAAGCCCTGCAAGCACAGCCTCGGCCCGAAGGGAAAACAGCCGCGCCGCCAGCCTTTCTGGCCGCGAAAGCGTATCGGACAGCGCCTTTTCAAAGGCCGCAGCATCAAAACCGTCAGGCGCATCATCATGCTGCGAGAGCGCGGCGAACAGTTCCCCCGTCAGGAAGGTCTGAAAGCTGACCACCTCTTTGGCGCTGACATGGACCCATCTGGAGTGGGCGCCGGGCAAGCAGATCACACCGTCAAAATCAGGATTCAACGCCAAGGCACCGGCAATCATCGCCTCTTCGCCACGCATCATATCGGCGGGGTTGGCTTGGGACAGGCCGGGGGCGATCTGCAAGGAAATCCGCGTATCAGAGGTCGGGATATCCACCAGAGTTGCCGCATCGACAGGCGTGCAAGGAACCGCGCGATACGGAGCCTCATTCCAACCACAGGCAATAACCGGAACCGTCTGCGCCGACAGCCAAGGTGCGATCAGGCGCAACAGTGCGCCCTCGGCATCGTCACCGATATCCCCCTTAGCCTCGGCCAAGGGCCCCTCCGTGCCCATCGCCGTTGCGCGCATATGCGCAGCGGTGCACTCAACTGCAATCCAGTCGGGGCTGGTCTGTGTACCGTGGGTCATGTCATCCCCTTTCCTGTTGTTTTGCCCCCTTAACACTGCTGCTGCCACATGGGAACTCAGTTACCAAGATAGGCGGCCAGTTCCGGCGGCGGGTTCTGCAACAGATCCGGCGTCGACTGTGGCGCATGGGCAACGCCCCCTGCAACAAGACAGGTCAGCGGCGCAAAGCTGAGCGCGTCCTGCGGGTCATGTGTGACCATCAGGACACAAGCATCGGTTTCCTCGGCCAGGGTGGACACCAGCCCTAACATCTCGGATTTCAGGGCAGGGCCAAGGGCGGCAAAAGGCTCATCCAGCAGCAGGATCGGGCGCGCGCGCAACAAGGCCCGCGCCAGTGCCGCGCGGCTTTGCTGGCCGCCCGAAAGCTGTGCGGGTTTGCGCGGCCCCATCCCAGACAGGCCCACACGGTCCAAAGCCGCGCCAATCGCCGCATGATCGCCCTTTGTCAAACGCAGATCCGGCGAAATCCCCAGCCCGAGGTTTTGCGCAATCGTCAAATGCGGAAACAGATTTTGATCCTGAAACACGGTGGTAATCGGGCGCGCGGCCGCCCCCATCGGTGTCAAATCCGTGCCATCCCACAGCACCCGCCCCGAATGTGCGGCAAAAAACCCGCCGATCACCGATAAAAGCGTGGATTTGCCAGCACCGGAGGGGCCAATCACTGCAATGCGCGCGCCCTTGGCGGCCTGCCAATCGGCAGTCAGGCGGAAATCGCCTTGAGTGATTGTCAGTCGGTCAAGATGCAGCATAGCGGCGCCCCCAATGGTCAAAGGCCCAGAAAAGAGCAAAGGAGAGGGAAACCAGCAAGAGCGCGGCGCTTGCCGCCACCTCCATCCGGTACGCCCCCATCAAGCGTTGAACCAAAAGCGGAAGCGTCGCCTCCCCCTCACCGGCAAAGAGCGCGATCACGCCAAGATCTCCCATCGACAAGGCGGCCACAAGCCCCGCCGCAAAACCCAAAGGCCGCGCCAGCCGCGGCAGAACCACCCAGCGCAAACGCCCCCAACCCGTCAGCCCCAGCGAGGCGGAAAGACGGTTGTAATCAACGTAAAGACTGCATGCCTCAGGGGCCAGAATGCGAAAGGCAAAAGGCAGCGACAGCGTGGCATTGATGATAAAGGTCACCGGCAGCGCAAGGCTGGCAGGACGAAAATAGGGCTGTAAAATCAGAAATAACCCTGTCCCCAACACCAATGAGGATGCCGCAAGAGGCAAAGTCGCCGCCAATGCGGGCCACCCCCTGCCACGCGCCGCAGCCATTGCAAGGACCAGCCCCACCGCGACGCTCAGCCCGGTAGAACCAAGCGCGATCAGGATCGACCGCAGGGCCGCCGCCCAAACCTGCGAAGGCAATGCAAGCATCCCCGGCAAGCCGTTCAGCACAACTGCCAACAGCGGCAAGGCCAAAAACATGGCAGCAAAGGTGATCGCCAAAACATCCGCAATCCGGTGCCAACCTGTCGGCGCAGGTGGCCCCCCTTGACGGTCGGCCCCCACGCCAAAACCGGAAGGCAGGCTGATCCGCGTTGCCACGACATAGGCGATGGCACAAAGCCCGAACTGCAAAAGCGCCAACCGCGCGGCGGTCGGCAGATTAAAATCAAAGCGCAGCGCCTGATAGATCGCCAACTCAATCGTAGTGGCACGCGGCCCGCCGCCCAAGGTAAGGGCCACCACAAAACTGGTCAGGCAGATCACAAAAATCACCAGTGCCGCCCCCGGCAGAACCTCACGCAGCATCGGGCCCTCGATGTGACGCCGGATGGCCGAGGGCGAAAAGCCAAGGCTGGCCGCAAGGCGAAACCGCTCGGCCGGGATGGCTTGCCAACCATGCAGGATCATGCGCACCGCCAGCGGCATATTGAAAAACACATGCGCCAGAACCACACCCGACAGCCCATAAATCGAAAAGGGCGAAAACCCGAGCGCGCCCCAAAGCGCGTTGACCCAGCCCGCACGCCCAAAGACTGAAAGCAACCCCAGCACCGCCACGATCCCCGGCAAGATAAAAGGCGCGCCCAAAGTGGCGATCAAGGCGCCACGCCCGAAAAACCGCCGCCGCGCCAAGGCACGCGCCACCGGCACCGCCAGAATAACCGAAATCCCCGCTGACAGCGCAGCCTGCCAAAGCGTAAACCGCAGGGCTGCAAGCTCTGCCCCCGAAAGCGAAAACCCCCTCAGCGAGAGACCCAAGGCGCCAAGCGGGGTCAGCAGAAGCAGGATAACCGCCGCCGCCAACCCCGCTGCGGTCAACGAGAGAGCGCGCTCAGCCATTCGTCCAGCGCCTGTGTGCGGGCGGCATGCGCCTCATCCGCGGTCATCAACAGCGCCTTTTGCGGGGTGATCATCTGGTCGAACCCATCGGGCAGTCCTGCGGCGGGCATATGGGCGGGATACATCCAGTTGGTTGTCGGGATGATGGATTGAAATGTCTCTGTTCCCATGAATGTCAGAAACTGATCAGCCAGACCCGGCTCCGGCGCGGCCGCAAGTTTGCCTGCGACCTCTACCTGCATATAGTGGCCTTCTTCAAATAATGCAGCGGATTTGGAGTTGTCGCCCTCTGCGATCAGATGGTAGGCGGGCGAAGTGGTGTAGGACAGCACCATATCCGCCTCACCGGCGGTGAACATGCCGTAGGCCTCGGACCAGCCGGGGGTGACGGTGACGATATTGTCGGCTAAGCCCGCCCAAATCTCTGGCGCCCGCGCACCATAGGCCGACTTCACCCAAAGCAACAGGCCCAGACCCGGCGTCGATGAGCGCGGGTCCTGAATTACGATTTTCAGGTCAGAAGCGGCCAGCTCTTCAAATGACTTTGGCGGATCGGGCAGCTTGCTATCATGTACAAAGGCGAAATAACCCCAGTCATAGGGCAAGAAGATCGGGTCGTCGAAGGTGACGGGCAAATCATTCGCGCCCTCTTGCCCGTGCGGCGCAAAGAGACCGGTTGCGCTGGCGCGGGCGGTCATATTGCTGTCGAGCCCCAGCACCACAGAAGCGTCGGAGCGCGCCCCCTCCAACTGCAAACGGGCCAAAAGCTCTGCGCCGTCGCCCACGGCGGAAAACACCAGATCGCATCCGCAGATCGCCTCAAAAGCGGTTTCAATCGCCGGACCCGGCCCCCACTCTGAGGTAAAGCTGTCATAGGTCAGCACATTCAAAACCGGCGTTTCGGCATGGGCGGCGGGCGCGAAGACAGCAAGCGCCGCAAGGGTCAGGTATTTCATCGATATCTCCTTAGATCTGCATCACTGGCATTGCGAAGGGGTGCTACGACATCCTCGGGACAAACAGCGGATCCGCCACCAGCCGAATTGCGAGAAAGGGATACAAGATAATTCGTTTCAGCATGGTCACTCCAAGGACGACAGCGAAAGGTCGGGATGGATCATTCCATGCACCTTCCCTCCGCCGGTTCTAACCGGTTCAGGTTCAACGGGTCTTTGGCTCTTGCCAAATCTCAGCCCAATGGAATGGCCCCCCGAGGTTTGGATGAGTCTAACGCAGGGCCCGCCAAGAGCAAGGGAGAAACGCCCTAACGCATAATACGGTAGGTTGAAGAAACGAGGCCAGAAGGAAAACTGCGGGTCGTTTGATGGGTCAAGGACACCTCTTCGGGCAAGCTACCAAACAGCGAGCGCCCCTGACCCAGCAGCACAGGCACGCGGGTTTGTGTGATTTCATCCAGCAGCCCTTCACGCAGGAAGGACTGCAACACACGGCCGCCATCGACGTAGACCCGCTGCCAGCCTTCAAATGCAAGCACGGTCACAAGATCGGCCGGGGCCATATCGCTGATCACCACAGTGTCAGCCAGATCCGCGGGAACATCCTCAACCGTCAGGCTTTGGCTTAACACGATCACCGGCTGGGCATAGGGCCATTGCGCAAAGTTGCGCACGGTTTCAAAGGTGCCCCGCCCCATGATTATTCCGTCGATGCTGGCGATAAAGGCATCATAGCCGTGATCCTCGGCACCGCTGTTGAACGGGTCCAGCCAATCAATGCTGCCATCGGGACGGGCAATAAAACCATCGAGACTGGTTGCGATGAAGGCGTGGCAGGTCAGGGACATGGCGACAGCTTTCCAACGGGTTTCCAATAGGCAAAGGCCCCACCATTTCGGGCGGGGCCTTTTCATAGATGCTTGATCAGATCAGGCGTGTTTTTTCTTTGGGCCTTTGACAGCCGCCCAGATCCGCTTGTTGGTCAGATAAAGCAGAACCGACAGGATCGTCAGGAAGATCACAGCGGTAAAGCCTGCCTGTTTGCGGGCCATCATCTTTGGCTCGGCAGTCCACATCAAGAAAGCGGTTACATCCTCGGCAACATTCTCGATGCTGTTGGAGTGGCCGTCCTCATATTCCATCTGATCTTCATAGAGCGGTGGCGCCATGGCAATCCAGCCGCCAGCAAAGGCGGTGTTTTCATAAAAGATCGTGCCTGCCTCTTCCTTTTCCTCACCAGTATACCCCGTGAGGATAGAGACGATATATTCAGGCCCGCCGATACCTTTTACGAACTGGTTGATACCCGTACCTGCTGGGCCATGAAAACCGGCGCGTCCTTTGGCTATCAAGCTTAGATCAGGGGCGTTTGGATCACCCGATACCGGGAAATGGTCCGTAGCTTTGCGTGGACGGAAATCATCCAGCTCGGCATCAAAGATCTCCATCTCGGCGGCATAGGCGCGCACCTGATCATCGGGCATATGCGGCCCACCCTCATCCGCCAAAGAGCGGATGGGGACGAATTTCAACCCGTGGCAGGCCGAGCAAACCTCGGTATAGACCTGCAAGCCGCGCTGAAGCTGGTGCTCATCATAGGTGCCGAACGGACCTTCAAAGCTGAATGCCACATCCTCGACGTGACCTTCATCACCGGCGGCCATTGCCGAGCCAGCCCCAAGAACGAGGGCGGAAACGGCGCTGATTGCGATTTTACGAAACATAATCATCAGTTCCTTTGTCCTCACTCTGCCGGATCGGCGTAATGGGATTTGAAGTCTTCCTCGATCGTGGCGGGCGCTGGCAGTGGTTTTTCAAACACGCCAAGCAATGGCAGGATAACAAGGAAATAGGCGAACCAATAGGCCGATGCGATCAACGAAATCCAGTCATAAGGGAAATCTGTCGGACGCGCACCAACCCACATCAGCACCATGAAGTCGACGCACAGCAGGATAAACCAGCCTTTGAACATCGGGCGATAGCGGCCCGAACGTACCGAGGATGTATCCAGCCAAGGGGCCAGCGCCATCACGGCAATCGCACCGAACATGGCGATCACACCAAAGAACTTCGCATCGACGATACCGAAAGTCACAAAGCTGGTCAGCTGAACAACCCAGACATCTGCCGTAAAGGCCCGAAGGATCGCGTAGAAAGGCAAGAAGTACCATTCCGGCACAATATGCACAGGCGTCACCAGCGGGTTTGCCTCAATGTAGTTGTCGGGGTGGCCAAGGTAGTTTGGCATGAAGCCGACGACAGCAAAGAACACAACCATGATCACGGCAAGCGCGAACAGGTCTTTGATCACGAAGTAAGGCCAGAAGGGCAATGTGTCTTTCTCGGCCTCGGCTTTTGAGGTGCGGCGCACTTCGACACCGGTCGGGTTGTTGTTCCCGGTCGAGTGGAAAGCCCAGATATGAATGGCCACAAGGGCTGCAATCACGAAAGGCAACAGATAGTGCAGGCTGAAGAAACGGTTCAGCGTGGCGTTGTCAACGGCAGGGCCGCCCAAAAGCCAAGTCTGGATCGATTCGCCGATGCCCGGAATAGCGCCGAACAGCCCGGTGATCACGGTCGCACCCCAAAAGGACATCTGCCCCCAAGGCAAAACATAGCCCATGAACGCCGTACCCATCATGCATAGATAGATGATCATGCCGATGATCCACGTAATCTCACGCGGGGCTTTGTACGAGCCATAGTAGAGGCCGCGGAAAATGTGCAGATAAACCGCGATAAAGAACAGCGACGCACCGTTTGCGTGCAGATAGCGCAGCATATGCCCACCATTCACGTCGCGCATGATGTGTTCAACGCTGGCAAATGCAAGGCTGACATGCGGGGTATAGTGCATCGCAAGGACGATACCCGTGGCGATTTGAAGCACCAGACAGAATGTCAGAACAATACCCCAGATCCACATCCAGTTCAGGTTCTTGGGTGTGGGAATCATCAGGGTGTCATAGGCCAGACCGATGATCGGCAGGCGTTTGTGAACCCATTTCTCAATGCCCGTTTTGGGCTCGTAATGGTCGTGCGGAATTCCGGCCATGATATTTCCTTACCCGAGCTTGATGGTTGTTTCGTCCGTAAATTCCGCAACGGGAATCCACAGGTTTTCTGGCGCCGGGCCTTTGCGAATACGGCCCGCAGTATCATAGTGCGAACCGTGGCAAGGGCAGAACCAGCCACCAAAATCACCCGCGCCATCGCCGATAGGCACGCAACCCAAATGGGTGCAGACGCCGATCATCACCAGCCATTCGCCGGCCTCATCCATCGTGCGGTTGACGTCAGATGCATCGGTATCGGGCTTGTTGGGATTTTGCGACAACTGATCGATGACAAGATCCGCGAGAGGTACCGCGCGACCCTCGTCGATCTCTTCCTGGGTGCGGCGCCGAATGAAAACCGGCTTGCCAAGATATTTCACCGTCAGCTGTGTGCCCGGCTCCATACCCGCAACATCAACAAAGATAGAGGACAAAGCCTGCACATCTGCCGAGGGGTTCATTTGGTTGACAAGCGGCCAAACGGCGGCCCCTGTGGCAATGGCACCTGCGCCTGCGGTGGCGTAATACAGGAAATCCCTGCGGGTGCCTGCGTGTTCGTCTGCGTGGGACACGAGAATTCTCCCTTCCGAGGGCTACATGATGCAACCCATGTCATGATCGGGCTACGAAGAATGCGCGCCCTATGTTTTGGTATTTAGCGCCTGAATTTGGCTACGTCCAGCGGACAAAGGCGCGCACTTAGGCATTGCGTGGCCGAAATGCAACCGGACGGCCAAAGAATCAGCCAAAATCCTGATCCGCCCGTCGTTTGCCCCTTGAATCTTGACCGCAAAATCCGCCTCCCAGGCGACAAAACCGCGTTACGAGGGCGCAACTGTGGCCTTCATGCTGTCACGCGCGGCAAAATCCGCCTCCCATTTGGCAAGCGCAGGCCGCCCTTCGCGCCAGTTACGCGCGTCATGACGGAAATCCACATAGCCAAGCGCACATGCAACCGCGATCTGCCCCATGTCCAACGGCCCGTGCAAATGCGCCATCCAGCGGTTTTCCATGGCGTCAAGCGCGCGGTCAACCTTGGCCCATTGCCCCTCAACCCAATCGTCAAACCGTTTTTCTTCAGGCCGGACCCGCGTTTCATAGACCATCAAAATAGCCGCGTCCAAAATGCCATCCGCCGTCGCCTCCAGCGTCAGCGTATCCCAAAGCCGCGCGCCTTGCGGATAGAACCCTGCCTCAAAATGAGTGTCCAGATAGCGTGTGATCACCCGGCTGTCGTACAGCGCACAAGCGCCCTCCCGCTCCAGCGCAGGGATTTTGCCAAGCGGGTTTTGCGCTAGCGGGGCGGTCCCCGCATTGACCGGCGTACCGCTGGCCGCCTCTAATGTAACCGCATCGGACTTACCGACCTCCGCCAGTAAAACCAGTATTTTGCGTGCATAGGGCGATGTGGGGGAGTAAAAAAGACGCATCCGTTTTCCTTTGACCGTGGCGCATAGCGCGCGGACCTATTCTTGAGCGACAAGCTTGCAGCATGCAAGGCAATCGCCCAGAAAGGAACAAACCAATGAAGGATTATCTATCGTGACCAACACAACCGCGCTTAACCTGCCTGCCGCCGATCCGCTTGACGACGATATCGCCGCGTATTTTGGGAAATGCGAGGAAAAGCTGGGGTTGGTTCCAAACGTCTTGCGCGCATACAGCTTTGATCAGGCAAAGCTGCGCGCCTTTATGGAAATGTACAACGATCTGATGCTGGCCCCATCGGGATTGAGCAAAATGGAACGGGAAATGATCGCCGTTGCGGTCTCGGCTGAGAATCGCTGCGTTTATTGTCTGACGGCCCACGGGGCGGCGCTGCGCCAACTGTCGGGCGATCCGGCATTGGCCGAGGTGATCGCGCAAAACTGGCGGGCCGCGGCTCTGGATGCGCGGCAAAAAGAGATGCTGCGCTTTGCGGTCAAGCTGACCAACACCCCGAAAGATATGGAAGAAGCCGATCGGCAAGCCCTGCGCATGGCGGGGTTTTCAGACCGTGATACTTGGGATATCGCCGCTGTCACATCCTTTTACAACATGTCGAACCGACTTGCCGCGGCCACGGAAATGCAGCCGAATCCCGAATATCACGGTGCGGACAGATAGGGCAACCGGGCCGCCCTACCCCCGCTTTTATGCAGCAAGATACATCGCATGGGCACGGCGGAACGAAAGCAGTTTACGCTCGCTTTCGTCCCACAGATGCAACCGCGCGCAAGAGATGCTTTCGCGGATCGTCAGGCGCTGGCTGTCTGCCAGAACCGGATGGTCCTTGATCACCTCTGTCAGGCGGTAAAAGGGGATACGGCTGTACAGGTGATGCACGTGGTGAATCCCGATATTCGCAGAAAGCCATTGCAACGGCTTGGGCAGCACATAATGCGAAGACCCTTCGAGTGCGGCCTCATGCAGTTGCCATTCCTCGTTCTTGCGCCAATGGGTATCCTCAAACTGGTGCTGTACGTAAAACAACCAGACACCCGCCGAGGCAGCAACGATCCAGGTTGGCAAAACGACCAGCAACAGCGGCGCCCATCCGCCGAAATAAACCAGCGTCGCAACACCCGCAAACAGGGCGGCGTTGGTTCCCATTGCAGAAATCCAGAACGACGCCCCCGATTTCATCAAACCGTAGGGGATACGATTCTGGACCAGAAAGATATAGGCAGGCCCAAGCAAGAACAGCGTAACTGGGCTGCGGTAAACGCGGTACATAAAGCGGCCAAAGTGCGAGCGGGCCAGATATTCATCCACCGTCAAAGTCGTGACATCCCCGATTCCGCGCATATCCAGATTGCCGGCGGCGGAATGGTGGATCGCATGTTGCCTGCGCCACACGTGGTAGGGGGTCAATGTCAATACGCCCAAAGACCGCCCGACCCAGTCGCTGACCTTGCGATTCGCAAAGAAGGACGCATGGCCACAGTCATGCTGAATGCAAAACAGGCGCACTAGAAACAGCCCGTTCGCAGCCCCCAGCGCAAAGGCGGCAAGGCTGCTGTATTGCAACACCCAAAGTGCTGCGGCCCAGATCGCGATGAAAGGCAGCAGCGTCACCAGCAGCTCATAAGTGCTGCGGCTTGGATCAGGGTCACGGTATTTTGCAAGAACTTGTAGCCATTCGCGTGCAGTTCTGTTCTGGTCTGGCATGGCAGCGGATGCGGCATCCCGCAGGTTTTGGATGTTCATTCGGCTGATGTCTTCCCTGTAGGTAACTGCACGTGGTTATATTTTTGCGCAGAATGCGATTCTGACCTGTAGAGATAGGCCAATCTTGGGCTTCTGGCAATCTTGTGAAGTCCCCCTTGGGGCTTTGTGTCGCAGGATAAGCGCATAATTTGCCATCCGCCCCCGTTGCACACAGGAAAAAACCGCCGAGGTTTCCCATCAGCGGTTTTTCAAATCGTTCAAGACCGTCGGCTGGATCAGCCCTGACGTGCTTTGAAGCGGCGTTGCGTCTTGTTGATCACATAGACGCGGCCCTTGCGGCGCACGACCTGGCAGTCGCGGTGACGCAACTTCAGCGAGCGAAGCGAGTTTTTGACCTTCATGGGTCTTCTCCTTGTCGCGGCGCGCGTGCGCCGATTAAATTCTGGTGCCTCCACGTAATGCGGAGACGATGAACCTGCAACCAGTGATGGCGGCAAGAATGGTGGGCGGTACTGGGATCGAACCAGTGGCCACTACGATGTCAACGTAGTGCTCTACCGCTGAGCTAACCGCCCACGCTGCCGCAGCGATCCCGCCATGACCCCTCTTTGACCCAAGTTCCAAAGACAGGGACGCGGGCGGAACCGCGTCGGTTGGCAGGGCTATAAAAGGAGTCGCCGCGATGTTCAAGTGGTTTTGTGCAAGAGGTTTTTATCTGATGGCATTTGGCAAATGTAATTTGCAGGCTATACCTGTTGTGACAAGGGGGAACCGCAGGTGACGGACGCATATAATCTTTACCGCCCAAAGGTGCAGCGCACAGCTTTTGTCTTTTCCTCGCCCCATAGTGGGCGGGATTATATATCCACGTTCAAGGGGCAAAGCCGCCTTAACGCCCTTGCGTTACGGTCTTCCGAGGATGCTTTTGTCGATCTGCTGTTTGCCGATGCCCCTGCGCATGGCGCGCCATTGTTGACCGCATCTGCACCGCGCGCCTATCTGGACCTGAACCGCGCGCAGGATGAGCTGGACCACGCCCTGATTGAAAATGCACCGCGCAGCCCGCATAATCCGCGTGTTCTGGCTGGGCTTGGTGTGGTGCCGCGTGTTGTCGCTGCTGGGCGACATATCTATGCCGGCCGAATCACCCGCGCCGATGCCGATGACCGACTGCTTCGTTATTGGCAGCCCTATCACCAACAATTGCGCAGCCTCATGCGCGAGACGACAAAAACCTTTGGCGAGGCAGTCTTGATTGATTGCCATTCCATGCCGCATGACGCGATCGAGAACCACAGCCGCATCAACGGCCCCCTGCCCGATGTCGTTCTGGGAGACCGCTTCGGGGCAGCAGCCGGCAATAGCGTGGTCACGATGATTGAGGCGGCTTTTGTTGATGCAGGTTTGCGCGTCGCCCGCAATGCGCCCTTTGCCGGGGCCTATATCGCGCAGGCTTACGGTCGCCCGTCGCGCGGGCAGCATGTGGTGCAGGTGGAAATTGATCGCAGGCTCTACCTCGATGAGGCGCGCGTCACCCTCCGCCCCGATTTCCGGGAGTTCCAGCGGCTGATCTCGGGCGTGATTTCGCGGATCACCGGCACGGCACAGGATATTCCGATGGCCGCCGAATAAGGCCAAAGCCCCAACCAATTGGCCGGGGCTTTGGTTTTGGGCGATTAATGGACCGCCGCGATCTGGGGCTTTTCACGCCGGGAGGCGCTGATGCGATCCCCGATCAACAAGCCTTCCTCGCTGGCCGACACCTTGACCGTAGCACCGTCCATCACCTCACCCGCCAGGATCATCTCGGCAAGCGGGTTTTGCAGGCTGTGCTGAATAACCCGTTTCAAAGGCCGTGCCCCGAACACCGGATCATAGCCCTCATCGGCCAGCCAATCGAGTGCGGCCTGATCCAGATCCAGCGTGATCTTGCGGCTGGCAAGCCGGTTCTCCAGACGTTTCATCTGGATCGTCACGATGCCCGCCATATCCTTGCGTGCAAGACGGTCAAAGATGATGGTTTCATCCAGACGGTTCAGGAACTCCGGCCGGAAGTGGCTGCGCACCGCCTCCATCACCTGCGCCCGTGCCGGTGCCGGATCGGCCCCATCGGGAAGCTGGCTAAGGGCCACGGCGCCAAGGTTCGACGTCAGGATAATCAGCGTTTGCTTGAAATCCACCGTCCGGCCTTGGCCGTCCGTCAGGACGCCGTCATCCAGAACCTGCAACAGCACGTTGAACACGTCTGGATGGGCCTTTTCCACCTCGTCAAACAGCACGACCTGATATGGGCGGCGTCGAACAGCCTCGGTCAGAACCCCGCCCTCGTCATAACCGACATAGCCGGGAGGGGCACCGATCAGACGGCTCACCGCGTGTTTCTCCATGAATTCGGACATATCGATCCGCACCATGGCCTGATCGTCATCAAAGAGATATTCCGCCACGGCCTTGGTCAGCTCGGTTTTCCCGACGCCGGTTGGCCCGAGGAACAAGAAGGACCCCAGCGGACGGTTCTCGTCGTTCAGCCCGGCCCGCGAACGGCGCACCGAATCGGCCACCGCCTTGACGGCTTGTGCCTGCCCGATCACCCGTTTGCCAAGCTCCTCTTCCATCTTCAAGAGCTTCTCACGCTCACCTTCCAGCATCTTGGTGGTCGGGATACCGGTCCAGCGTTCCACCACCTCAGCAATCTGCTCGGGGCGCACGGCCTCAGAGACCAGCGCATCGGTTTCCATGCCCTCGGAGTCGGCCAATTGCTTTTCAAGCTGCGGGATGATGCCATAAGACAGCTCCCCCGCCTTGGCCAGATTGCCTTCGCGTTTTGCCGCGTCCAGATCGGCACGCGCCCGGTCCAGCTTTTCCTTCAGGTCACGACCCGATTCCATCTTGTCGCGTTCGGCCTGCCATTTCGCCGTCAGCCCGTCGGATTGCTCCATCAGATCAGCCAGCTCTTTTTCCAGCTTTTCAAGACGGTCTTTCGATGCCGCGTCATCCTCTTTTTTCAGGGCCTCTGCCTCGATCTGCAATTGCAGGATCTGACGGTCAAGCTGGTCCAGCTCTTCGGGCTTGCTGTCCACTTCCATGCGCAGACGGCTTGCGGCCTCATCCACAAGGTCGATCGCCTTATCGGGCAGGAAACGGTCGGTGATATAGCGGTGCGAAAGCGTGGCCGCAGCCACCAAGGCACTGTCAGAGATCCGCACACCGTGGTGCATCTCGTATTTATCCTTGATACCGCGCAGGATAGAGATCGTGTCCTCTACCGTTGGCTCCGTCACCATGACAGGTTGGAAACGACGGGCAAGCGCCGCGTCTTTTTCCACATATTTGCGGTATTCATCCAGCGTGGTGGCACCGACACAGTGAAGCTCACCGCGCGCCAGGGCAGGTTTGATCAGGTTGGCCGCATCCATCGCGCCATCCGACTTGCCCGCACCCACAAGCGTGTGCATCTCGTCAATAAACAAGATCACCTCACCGGCGGCGGCCTCGATTTCCTTGAGGATGGCCTTGAGGCGTTCCTCAAACTCACCACGGTATTTCGCGCCGGCAATCAGCGCGCCCATATCCAGCGCCATCAGCCGCTTGTTGCGCAAGGATTCCGGCACATCGCCGTCAATAATGCGCAGGGCCAAGCCCTCGGCAATCGCGGTTTTACCCACGCCCGGTTCCCCGATAAGGACGGGGTTGTTCTTGGAGCGCCGCGAAAGCACCTGCATCGTGCGGCGGATTTCCTCATCCCGACCGATGATCGGGTCGATCTTGCCGTCACGCGCCGCTTGGGTCAGGTCGCGTGCGTATTTCTCCAGCGCTTCATAGCTGTCTTCGGCGCTCGCGCTATCGGCGGTGCGGCCTTTGCGAATATCATTGATTGCGGCGTTCAGGTTCTGGGCATTGATCCCACCCGCCACCAGCGCATCCTTGGCGTTGGTATTGGTCATGGCCAGCGCCATCAAAATCCGTTCCACCGGGACAAAGCTGTCGCCCGCCTTCTTGGCCAGCTTTTCGGCCTCATCCAGCACCCGTGCGGTCGACGGGTCCATATAGGGCTGCGCATCGCCCGACACTTTGGATATTTTCCCGATCGACAGGTCAAGTGTCTGCACGACGCGCGCAGGATCCCCGCCCGCACGGCCGATCAGGTTGGACGCCATACCCTGATCATCGTCCATCAGGGCCTTGAGCAAATGTTCGGGGGCAAGCCGTTGGTGGCTTTCACGCATGGCGATAGTTTGGGCGGCTTGCAAAAAGCCGCGCGACCGCTCCGTGAACTTTTCTAGGTTCATCGGTATTCTCCTTTTTCTGACAAAGCGCCCGGCGTTTTGGGTGCCCGATTACGGCACACCCCCAGTTTCGGGCCTCAGGTTAAATTTGGGGGGTGCCCCTTGGCTTTTCAAGCATTTGCAACGGTTATGAGGCCAAAATTTTTCACGCCCCTACCCCCGCACCTTAGGTTTAAACAGCTTTTCAGGGCGCATCGCCTCGGCGGCTTTGAACAGGCTGAAGGTCTGGTTCACATAATTCACCGCCCCCGAGATTTTCTCCATATAGGCTTCAAGCTCGGGGGTGCGCTCGGCCTCGACCAGTTGCACGGGGCGGTCGGGGCCGTTTGCCTCAAACTGGCAATAAAACAGCGGCTCACCCCGGCGCAGGATCAGATCCTTGGAGGTGTCATGCCATTCAAACGCCCACATCAACGGCCGCGGCCACAGGTTCAGCGGATAGCGCCCGCCGAAAATCGTTCCGGGCAGCGGGTCGGGGCGGTAATGCGCAAAGGTGCCAAGCTGGGTGACATAGACGGTTTCATCCGCGATAAAACAATAGGGCAGCATCAGCTGCACCGTCGGCCTGTCGGGATAGCGCCACTCGGCCTCATTCACCATCACCGTCACCTCGGAAATCTTGTTCGACCGGATAGAGGATCCTGTCCCCGCACGGTTGATCAGATGCGGCTTACCCTTCTCATCACGCCCGAAACCAATATGCAGATCAAACGGGCAATTCACCACGAAATAGCGGCTTTCCATCTGCACCACCGCGGGGCAACGGCTGGCCGATTTCGCATGTTTCTTGTTGGTCTGCCGCATGATCATCCGCTCTGGTGGATCATAGAGCACGGCACCCTTGTCCTTGGTCAAAAACCAACCAACAGTGACGGGACCAGAGGTCGGCCCATCCTCGGGGCGTTCAAATTCGAGCGAGATTTGCATAATGCGCCTTATCATTTTGATTTTGCAACAATCCAAGCCCGCCAATGCGCCCCAAGTCAATGCGGCACGCTTGACAGGCCGCCGTTTAGCGCCCATCACGCAGCGGTTTTGCGAAGGATAAGGGGATTATGATGGCCGATGATCGTTTGATCGTTGCACTAGATGTGGCGAATGTCGTGCAAGGGTTGGAAATTGCGCGCCAGATTGGGGATGCCGTGTCATTTTACAAGATCGGCCTTGGCATGCTGACCGGCGGCGGGCTGGCGTTGGCCAATGAGCTGAAACAGGAACATGGCAAGCGTATCTTTCTGGACATGAAGTTCTTTGACATCGGGGCCACGGTTGAGGCGGCGGTGCGCGGCATTGCCCAATATGACCTCGATTTCCTGACCGTTCACGGTGACCCGCAAGTGGTGCGCGCCGCCAAAGAGGGCGCTGCCGGCACCAATCTGAAAATTCTGGGCGTGACCATCTTGACGTCGCTTGACCGCGCCGATCTGGATGCAAACCTGATCAAATCGGGCGACATCGGCCAGATTACGCTGGAGCGCGCCCATACCGCGCTGGAGGCCGGTGCCGATGGTGTCATCGCCAGCCCCCATGAGGCCGCCTTGATCCGCGCGCTGCCTGTGGCGAACGGCCGCCTGATCGTCACCCCGGGCGTGCGTCCCGCAGGGGCGGCCAGCAACGACCAGAAACGCATCGCCACCCCCGCCAGCGCGATCTCGGCAGGGGCCGATCATATCGTCGTCGGTCGCCCGATCTGGCAAGACCCCGATCCGCGCAAAGCCGCGCAAACGCTCTTGGGTGAATTGCCTGCCCGCTAATTTCAAGGACAACGACATGCCCCAGATCAACAGCCTTTTTGTCACCCGCCTTTACCGCGCCGCCCTGTCCGAGCTGGGCAAAGCCCCCACCCCCGAGGAACTGGAGGACAGCTGCCTTGGCATCGCCGAGGATGATACCGCCGGGCAGGACTGGTGCGAGGAAAACAAGTTCCCCGGCTACACCTCTTATGCCTCGCTGGATGATCTGACCTGGCGTGATCCGGTGTTCAAGGATCTGGTCAAGCTGATCGACAAACATGTCGCCGCCTTTGCCAAGGATCTTGCCTTTGATCTGGATGGCAAGAAGCTGAAGATGGATTCGATCTGGATCAACATCCTGCCAGAGGGCGGCATCCACACCTCGCACATCCACCCCCATAGTGTGATCAGCGGCACGACCTATGTTTCGGTGCCGCCGGGGGCCGGTGCGCTTAAGCTGGAAGACCCTCGCCTGCCGATGATGATGGCCGCCCCCACCCGCAGCAAGGACGCCCCCGAAGGGTTGCAGAGTTTTGTCTTTGTAACCCCCGAACCGGGCGAGATTGTGCTGTGGGAAAGCTGGCTGCGCCATGAGGTGCCGATGAACATGGCCGAGGATGACCGCATCAGCATCAGCTTCAATTATAACTGGGGCTGACCGAAACCCGCATTCCTTAGCACGCCCCTAACAATCAAGATGCAATTTCCCACAATTGAGGTGAAAAACCATCGAGGGGGGTGCTTGCAGGGGGCAAACACCCTGCCTATATACCCAGCGTAGCCGGAAAAGGCGGCGCGTTTGCCGCCAACAACTGGGCCGTAACCAAATGGGATCGGGGATCAGGGGCCATAACGGGCCTGACCCCCACAACATCGCCGAAGAAGAAGAGGTATTTATCATGGCCAAAATCATTGGGATCGACCTCGGGACAACAAACTCCTGCGTCGCTATCATGGATGGTTCGCAACCCCGAGTAATTGAAAACGCCGAAGGTGCGCGCACCACTCCGTCCATCGTGGGCTTCACGGAAACGGAACGCCTTGTGGGTCAGTCGGCCAAACGTCAGGCTGTTACAAACCCGTCCAACACAGTCTTTGCCGTCAAACGTCTGGTCGGTCGTCGTATTGACGATAAACACGTTGCCAAAGACAAGAAAAACCTGCCCTACGACTTGATCGATGGCGGCAATGGTGACGCTTGGGTGCAAGTGCGCGGTGAGAAATATTCGCCAAGCCAGATCTCTGCGTTCATTCTGGGCAAGATGAAAGAAACCGCCGAAAGCTATTTGGGCGAAGAGGTGACGCAAGCCGTTATCACGGTTCCGGCCTATTTCAACGACGCACAGCGTCAGGCTACCAAGGACGCAGGCCGCATCGCCGGTCTGGAAGTGTTGCGGATCATCAACGAACCGACAGCTGCTGCCTTGGCCTATGGTCTTGATAAAAAAGAAACTCGTACGATCGCGGTTTATGACCTTGGTGGCGGGACGTTCGATATCACCATTCTGGAAATCGACGACGGTCTGTTCGAAGTGAAATCGACCAACGGCGACACTTTCCTTGGCGGTGAAGACTTTGACATGCGCATCGTGAATTACCTCGCCGAGGAGTTCAAGAAAGAGCATGGCGTTGATCTGACCAAAGACAAGATGGCGCTTCAGCGTTTGAAGGAAGCTGCTGAAAAAGCGAAGATCGAGCTTTCCTCCAGCCAGCAGACAGAGATCAACCAGCCGTTCATCTCTATGGGCTCTGACGGCCAGCCGCTGCACATGGTTATGAAACTGACCCGTGCCAAGCTGGAATCGCTGGTCGGCGACCTGATCAAAGCCTCGATCAAGCCATGCCAAGCTGCGCTGAAAGATGCCGGCCTGTCCACTGGCGACATCGACGAAGTGGTTCTGGTCGGTGGTATGACCCGTATGCCGCGCGTTATCGAAGAGGTGACTAAATTCTTTGGTAAGGAACCGCATAAGGGTGTGAACCCTGATGAGGTTGTGGCCTTGGGCGCGGCTATTCAGGCCGGTGTTCTGCAGGGTGACGTCAAAGACGTTGTACTGCTCGACGTGACCCCGCTTTCGCTTGGTATCGAAACCCTTGGTGGCGTGTTCACCCGTCTGATTGACCGGAACACAACCATTCCGACCAAGAAGTCTCAGGTCTTCTCTACCGCCGAGGATAACCAGAACGCAGTGACGATCCGCGTGTTCCAGGGTGAGCGTGAGATGGCTGCGGACAACAAGATCCTCGGCCAGTTTAATCTGGAAGATATCCCACCCGCACCACGTGGGATGCCACAGATCGAGGTGACCTTTGACATTGACGCAAACGGCATTGTGTCCGTTGGCGCCAAAGATAAAGGCACCGGCAAGGCGCAGAACATCACCATCCAGGCCTCGGGTGGTCTGTCCGATAGCGATATCGAGCAAATGGTGAAAGACGCCGAAGCGAACGCCGAATCCGATAAGGAACGCCGCGAGCTGGTGGAAACCCGCAACCAGGCCGAAAGCCTGCTGCACTCCACCCGCAAATCGCTGGACGAGCATGGCGACAAGGTGGATCCGTCCACTGTCGAAGCCATCGAACTGGCGATGCAGCCTTTGGAAGAGGCGCTCAAGGCGGAAGATGCCGGGAAGATAAAATCCGGTATCCAGAACCTGACAGAAGCTGCGATGAAGCTCGGTGAAGCCATCTATAAGGCCAGCCAAGAGGCCGAAGACGGTGCGGAAGCCCCGGATGAGGCTCGCCCGGTAGATGATGATATCGTCGATGCCGATTTCGAAGATCTGGACGACAACAAGCGGAAGTAACACCGCCGGAACGACAGACGGGGCGGCCTAATTCAACGGGCCGCCCCTCTGCCGTTCCATGAGCAGAGGTTTGCCATGGCAAAACGCGATTATTATGACGTACTCGGGGCCTCGCGCGGCGCTTCGGCTGATGAGCTGAAGAAATCCTATCGCCGCAAGGCCAAAGAATTGCACCCCGACCGCAACTCCGACAACCCCAAGGCCGAAGAGCAGTTCAAAGAAGTGAACGAGGCTTATGAAATCCTGAAGGATGCAGACAAGAAAGCAGCCTATGACCGTTACGGCCATGCCGCCTTTGAGAATGGCATGGGCGGTGGTGGCGGCAGACGTGGCCCGCAGGGCGGTCAGGGCGATTTCGCCTCTGCCTTCTCGGACGTGTTTGACGACCTGTTCGGGGATTTCATGGGCGGCCAGCGCGGTGGCGGGCGGTCCCGTGCGCAGCGCGGCTCTGACTTGCGCTATAACCTGCGGGTAACGTTGGAAGAAGCCTTTGCGGGAATTCAGAAAACCATTAATGTTCCGACCTCTATCGCCTGCGATTCCTGCCACGGGACCGGCGCTGATGGGGGCGCGGAACCGGTCACTTGCCCGACCTGTTCAGGAATGGGGAAAGTTCGCGCACAACAAGGCTTTTTCACAGTTGAGCGTACCTGCCCCACCTGTAACGGCATGGGTCAGACCATCAAGAACCCTTGCAAGAAATGTGCAGGCGCAGGACGGGTGGAACAGGAACGCGCGCTCTCGGTTAATATTCCGGCAGGCGTTGAAACCGGTACGCGCATTCGGCTTGCCGGTGAGGGTGAGGCCGGTTTGCGGGGTGGTCCGACCGGCGATCTTTATATCTTTATCGAAGTGCGCGAACACGCGATTTTCCAACGTGAAGGCGCGCATCTTTTCTGCCGCGTTCCTGTGACGATGGCGACCGCAGCCCTTGGTGGCGAAGTGGAAGTGCCCACCATTGACGGCGGCAAGAGCCGCGTCAAGGTGCCCAGTGGCAGCCAGACAGGCAAGCAAATGCGGTTGCGCTCCAAAGGGATGCCCGCACTGCGTGGCGGCGGCGTCGGGGATATGCTGATCGAACTGGCCGTGGAGACACCCGTTAATCTGACCGGAAAGCAGAAAGAGCTTTTGCGGGAGTTTGAAAAGCTGTCGGAAGATAATAATCCCGAAGGCCGGACATTCTTTTCCCAAGTGAAAACATTTTGGGAAGGGATGAAAGGTTAAGGTGCTGCAAAATGCGGAGGGATCGACCCTCCGCATTTTGCCCTACCGGGGCACAGATCGACTGCCGGTTATATCCTGCTGGCGCAGCGGATGTTTTCTTTTGGGCCGCCTGATCCCGTTAACACTTAGTTTACCATGGCGTGGCACTATCTCGGTATGAGCCAGAACCGCGCCTTTCAAGAAGCCTCCTTGCCGCTGTTTCCCGAAATGGATGAAGCAGTGGTCGTGATACCCCCTTCGGGTAAGGTTCCGTCATATCTTGCAGATCACCGCAAACGCTTGCGCACCCGCTTCATGGAGGGCGGGGCGGCGGCTATGCCTGATTATGAACTTTTGGAACTGGTCTTGTTCCGCGCCATTCCCAGACAGGATGTGAAGCCTTTGGCGCGCCGGTTGCTTGATACCTTTGGCGATTTCAACCGGGTTGTGACCGCACCGTCTGCGCGATTGGTCACGGTACAAGGTGTCGGGAGTGCCGTGGTGCAAGAGCTGAAGATTGTAGAAGCGGCTGCTCAACGTATGATGCGGGCGAAGGTCATGAACAAGGCTGTTCTATCCTCGTGGGATGCACTGCTGGACTATTGTCACACCGCCATGGCGCATAGGGAAACAGAGCAGTTCCGCATACTTTTTCTGGATCGTAAGAACGTGCTTATCGCAGATGAGGAACAGGCGCGGGGGACGGTGGACCATGTCCCTGTCTATCCTCGTGAAGTGGTAAAGCGCGCCCTGGAGCTGAACGCCAGCGCCCTGATACTGGTGCATAATCATCCATCCGGTGACCCTACGCCATCAGAGGCGGATATCCTTATAACCGGCCAGATACAGGATGCAGCACAGGTTCTGGGCGTCACATTGCACGACCATCTGATTATCGGAAAAGAGCGGGAACTTAGCTTTCGGGCCAGCGGCTATCTTTAGCAGACGACCACCAGAGATAGCTGAGGCCTATTTATCAGCGCCTTTTTATCTGGATGATACGGCCCTCAGCTCAGGCAACGGATTGGCCAAAACCAACATATCACCAACTGCATCACAGGATGGCGTTGCCATGGTCAGATTGGTTTTGCTCACCACTCCTGCTTCGCTCAGCAATATCTCGCCCAGCAATTCACGGTTGCAGGTCCGATCCGTCACAAGAACCTCAATCGCCAGTTCAACCGAAATGTCTCGACCAAGCGGGAAAGTATAAATGACAGCCTGCATAGGCAGCGGCGTGGTCGCATCACCCAGCACAGTCAGATACCCGCCGTTTTTGGCCGTGTCAGACATGTTCCCACCCGCCTTATGGGCAGAACGCACACCGTTTTCATATGCGACCAGATCAAAGCGGTCCTGAGCAACCCACTGCAATGCAAACCGGCGGTACAGCCCCAGATTGGGCAAAGGCTCTGCGCCTCGGATACGTCCGCCATCCTTGAACTGGACGGTCACCTCTCCATCCGGCTCCATGCCCGGCAATGAGGTAAAAAGCATGCCGCTTGCCGAGGTCATAGCCGTCACAGCCAATCCACCATGACGTAGCACAACCCGCTCTGAAGCATGACAAGGGGCGGTCAAGGTCAACCCCAGCGCGGCGCCAGGGCCGGCGATCACATCCAACGTGACCGGACAGCTTGGGGCGGCAGGCGGGCGCAGCAGTTCGGGCGGGGGGACAGCAGCGACTGGCATCACCCGCGCAGGGGGCACTGCCACAGTGTCCAGACTGGCGGCAAGCGTCGTCACCGACTGTGGATCAATCTTACTGGCCGCTTCAACGCTGTGCCTAGAATCGTTATGCAGCAGCCCTGCAACACCAATCGTGACAGCAAGAGCAGAAATCGCCAGTGCCAGTTTACGTTTCATATCCATCTTCAAGCCCCCCACCGCTACAGCCCAGCCTCAGGGCAAAGCAAGGCAAGGGCGTGGCGCGAATAAGGGGCGCCTCCAGCATGTCGCGACAATATCAAGGATAATGCATCAAAAGATAAGAAAAAGGGGCGGTAAATGCTGCCCCCCCTTCCCTCATGATGTGATGCCAGTCTTATGTCAGCTTTCCGTGGCAATGCTTGAACTTCAGCCCCGATCCACAGGGACAAGATTCATTCCGGCTGGGGTTGCCCCAAGTCGAAGGGTCGTTTTCATCAAACCCATTTGCTGCAACTTTGGCCGCTGGCTCGTCATGGCTTGTCTTGGCGGCCTGCGCAGTGGCGGCTTGCTGGGCCTGATATTGTTCCAGCATCTGGCGCTGTTCTTCTTCGGTCAGCGGGCGCACCTGCGCAAGGCGCTGCGTTACATCGCGCCGCAAAGAGTTGAGCATGGATTCGAACAGCCCGAAACCCTCGGTCTTATACTCTGACAGCGGATCACGCTGGGCATAGCCGCGGAACCCCACGACAGAGCGCAAATGCTCCAGCGTCAACAGATGCTCGCGCCATTTGGCATCGATCGTCTGCAACAAGACCTGCTTTTCGATGTTGCGCATCGCCTCATCGCCAAAGGCATCCAGCTTTTCCTTCATCTTGACGTCAGAGGCTTCGCAGATCCGCTCGCGCATCAATTCCTGATCGACGCCCTCTTCCTTGGCCCAATCGACGGTCGGCAGATCCAGTGCAAGTTGCTCCACAATCGCATCATGCAGCCCCTCAACGTTCCATTGGTCGGCATAGGATTTTGGCGGCAAAAAGTCGTCAACCAGATCATCGATCACCTGATGACGCATATCTTCGGTGATCTCCGAAAGATCATCGGCTTCCATGATCTCCAACCGCTGGCTAAAGATCGCCTTGCGCTGGTCGTTCATAACATCATCGAATTTCAACAATTGCTTGCGGATGTCGAAGTTGCGACCTTCAACCTTGGCCTGCGCCTTTTCCAGCGATTTGTTGACCCAAGGGTGAACAATCGCCTCGCCTTCCTTCATGCCCAGTTTGGACAGGACCGAATCCAGCCGTTCAGAGCCGAAAATCCGCATCAGATCATCTTCGAGCGACAAGAAGAACGAGGACCGCCCCGGGTCGCCCTGACGGCCCGAACGACCGCGCAGCTGGTTATCGATCCGGCGCGATTCGTGGCGCTCGGTGGCCAAAACGAAAAGGCCACCTGCCGCGATGACCTTGGCCTTTTCGTCGGCATGTTCCGCCGCGATACGGGTGCGCAATGCGTCTGGATCGGCCTCAGGATCGGCGGCAAGCGCCTCCAGCACCTTCATCTCGACGTTGCCGCCAAGCTGAATATCGGTGCCGCGACCGGCCATATTCGTCGCAATCGTCACCGCGCCCAGTTTACCGGCATCAGCCACGATCTGGGCCTCTTGCTCATGCTGGCGGGCGTTGAGCACGTTATGCGGCACGCCTTCGGTCTTGAGCATCTCTGACAACGCCTCGGATTTTTCGATCGAGGTGGTGCCGACAAGGATCGGCTGGCCCTTCTCATGGGCTTCCTTGATCGACTTCACCACGCCTGTGAATTTCTCGGCAGCGGTGCGGTAAACCTGATCGTGATCATCGACACGGGCAATCGGCCGGTTGGTCGGCACTTCGACCACGCCAAGCCCATAGATCTCCATGAATTCCTCGGCCTCGGTGCTGGCCGTGCCGGTCATGCCGCCCAGCTTATTGTAAAGCCGGAAATAGTTCTGGAAGGTGACGGAGGCCAGAGTGATGTTTTCAGGCTGGATCGCCACACCCTCTTTGGCCTCAATCGCCTGATGCAACCCGTCCGACAGCCGCCGCCCGCGCATCATGCGGCCAGTAAATTCGTCAATCAGCATCACCTCGCCATCACGCACGATATATTGCTGGTCGCGTGCGAACAGCTTATGCGCCCGCAAAGCTTGGGTGACGTGATGGACCAACGTGGTGCTTTCGGGATCATAAAGGTTCTGCCCCTCGGGCAGCAGGCCCGCCTCGCGCATGGCCTCCTCGATGAACTCGTTGCCCTCATCCGTATAGGTCACGTTGCGGGTTTTCTCATCCAGCTTGAAATGTTCCGGCTGGATTTGCGGGATCAACGCGTCAACGGCCGTATAAAGCTCGCTGCGGTCTTGGGACGGCCCCGAGATGATAAGCGGCGTGCGCGCCTCATCGATCAGGATACTATCCACCTCATCCACGATGGCATAGAAATGCCCGCGCTGCGCCATTTCCTCGATCGAGGATTTCATGTTGTCGCGCAGATAGTCGAACCCGAGCTCGTTGTTGGTGGCATAGGTGACATCGGCGCGGTAGGCCTCACGCTTTTCATCATCGGGCTGATAGGGGTAGACAACACCGGTGGTCATCCCCAAGGCACCGTAGACTTTGCTCATCCATTCGGCATCCCGTTTGGCCAAGTAGTCGTTGACCGTAACGATATGCACGCCCTTGCCCGCCAGCGCATTCAGATAGGCCGGGAAGGTCGCCATCAGCGTCTTGCCCTCACCGGTTTTCATTTCCGCGATATTGCCCTGATGCAAGAAAATCCCGCCCTTCAACTGCACATCAAAGGCGCGCAGACCCAAGGCGCGGCGCGCAGCCTCGCGGCAGTTGGCAAAAGCCTCGGGCAAAAGCGCATCGAGGCTTTCGCCCCCCTGCGCCCGCTCGGCAAGACTATGTGTTTTGGCTTTGATTTCATCGTCCGTCAGGGCTTTGAAGTCCGGCTCCAGCGCGTTGATCTTGGCGACCAGCGGGCGAACCGATTTGACCTTGCGGTCATTTGGCGTTCCAAAGACCTTTTTGGCAAGTGTTCCAATACCCAGCATGTTTTCTCCGTGGCGCGTTCCTGCCATATCAGGGCTTCCTGACATGATCGTGCAAGCGTCTGGCCTTGCCCGCCCCCCCTTGGTTCCGTAAATAAGGGGGAAAGCCAATGGTGGCACGTCTTACAACGACCCACGCGATGTAAGCGGCACTGGGGCCCAAGTCAACGTTGCGTATCCGCGCAGCACCAGCCTAAGGATAATAAAGATGCGTAAATCAGTAACTCTTGCGGCAATTTTCGCGGTTTCCGCCATATTTTCGGCCGACGCGGTCGCCGCACAAGAGGCAGGACCCGCCGAAGCGCCAGCGGCCGTCGTGCCCGAAGGCGGGGCAAACGCAGTCGTCGCAAGCGTGAACGGCACGAATATTACCCTGGGTCATATGATCGTGTTGCGCGAAAACCTTCCACAGCAATTGCTGGCGCTTCCGGATGAGACCCTGTTTCAGGGTATTCTGGAACAGCTTATCCAGCAAGCAGCCCTTGCACAAAGCATGACCGACAAGATCACTCTGCGCGATACTTTGGCGATGGAAAACGACCAGCGTGGCTACCTCTCGGGGACGGCCTTACAAACGGTAGCCGGCAGCGCCGTTACCGAATCCGCCATTCAAAAAGCCTATGACGCCAAGTTTGAAAATGACGCCGGCACCAAGGAATACCACGCCGCCCATATTCTTGTGAAAACCGAGGATGAGGCAAAAGCCATCAAGACCCAGATCGACGGGGGCGCGAATTTTGGTGACATGGCCAAAGAACATTCCTCGGACGGGGCTGCGGCCAATGGCGGTGATTTGGGCTGGTTTTCAGAAGGAATGATGGTTGCCCCTTTTCAGGATGCCGTCTTTGCGATGGAGGTGAATTCCGTGTCCGATCCGGTTGAGACACAATTCGGCTGGCACCTGATCGAGTTGAAGGAAACCCGTATCAAGGCCGCCCCTCCGCTGGACGAAATGCGTGAGGAGTTGGCCGCAGAGATTGAACAGGCAGCCGTCACCGCCCACATCAAATCCATCATGGATGCCGCAACGGTTGAAAGCTTCGGCGACGGGTTAGACCCCGCATTGCTGCGCAACGACACATTGCTCGATTAATCACCAGCCAACAAAGGGGGCGTCATCGTGGCCAAAACCGACTGGAAAGCAAAGTCCAAGAAGCTGAAGAAAAAGTACAAGGCGCTGCAGGCAGAGCTGGAGCTGCGCATCCAGGATGCCGCCGCTGCAGTGGCCCTGACCACAGGCGTCCCCGCACCCAAGACCAAGTCCATCGCCATCTCTCCCTTGGCACCCAAGGACGGCTTTCCCGCTCTGCCCAGCATCGCAGGTGTCGAATTCGCGGCGGCCGCGGCCGGGGTGAAATACAAGAACCGCAAGGATGTGATGCTGGTACGGCTGGCACCGGGTACGGCAGTGGCGGGCGTGTTTACGAGATCCTCTACCCGTGCGGCCTGTGTTCTGGATTGTCAGGCCAAGTTGGCCATGAAAGTGCCCGAAGGGGCCGGGGCTGCGATTGTTGTCAACTCGGGCAATGCCAATGCCTTTACCGGCGCTTTGGGGCAAAAGTCGGTTGATACGGTGACGGGCGAGGTGGCAAAGGCGCTTGGGGTTCCGGCCTCGCGCGTGTTTTCATCCTCTACCGGGGTGATCGGGGAACCCCTGCCCCATGACCGCATCACAGCCGCCATCCCCGAGCTTGTGGCCGAGTTGAACACCGATGCGGTGGAAATGGCAGCGCAGGCGATCATGACCACCGACACCTTCCCCAAGGGTGCCTCTGCAACCATCGAGGGCGACGGCGGGCCGATCCATATTGCGGGCATCGCAAAGGGTTCCGGGATGATCGCACCGGATATGGCGACCATGCTGGTCTATATCTTTACCGATGCCAAAATCGCGCCCGCCGCGCTGCAAAAGATGCTATCGCGCAATGTGGACGACACCTTCAACGCGATCACGGTGGATAGCGACACGTCTACCTCGGATGCGCTGCTGCTGTGTGCCACCGGCCAATCTGCCGCGGCCCCGTTGCAGGGTGCTGTCACCAAGGCATTTGAGGCGGCCCTACAGGACGTCATGCTTGATCTGGCAAAACAGGTCACCCGCGACGGAGAAGGCGCCACCAAGTTGGTTGAGGTGCGTGTCACCCGTGCTGCAAACGCCAGCGACGCCCATCTGATCGCAATGGCCATCGCCAATTCCCCCCTCGTCAAAACTGCGATTGCGGGCGAGGATGCCAATTGGGGCCGCGTTGTTATGGCGATCGGGAAATCCGGCGCGCAGGCTGATCGTGACAAGCTGGCCATCCATTTTGGCGACCTTCTGGTAGCTGAAAAAGGCTGGCGCAGCCCCAAATATTCCGAAGATGCAGCCTCGGCCTATATGAAACAGGATGAGCTGCTGATCAGCGTCGATATGGGCCTTGGCAAGGCCAGAAAATCGGTTTGGACCTGCGATCTGACCCACGCCTATATCGATATCAACGCCGATTATCGGTCTTGATCCTATTTAAGTAACGATATTTCAGGGCGCCGGGGTCTACGCCCCGGCCCCCAATCAGAAAGCCCTTATGAAAATCATTCTCGTCTCCGCCGTCGCCCTGATTGACCCTGACGGCCGCGTCCTGTTGGCGCAACGCCCCGAGGGCAAGTCCTTGGCCGGCCTGTGGGAATTCCCAGGGGGCAAGGTCGATCCCGGCGAAACGCCCGAGGTCGCCCTGATCCGCGAATTGCAAGAGGAGCTGGGCATCGACACATGGGCCTCTTGCCTTGCCCCGCTGACATTCGCAAGCCACAGCTACCCCGAGTTTCACCTGTTGATGCCCCTGTTTGCCTGCCGCAAATGGCAAGGAATTCCATCAGGGCGTGAGGGCCAGCGGCTTGCATGGGTCCGCCCCGAAGCCTTGAAAGAATACCCGATGCCCCCCGCAGACATCCCCCTGATCCCAATTCTGCGCGATTGGCTGTAAAAATGTCTCACCTGCGGCACTAATACACACGTATAGGCAGTATTGTTGCTGGACGTTAACAGTTTTCAGAGTAAATTAAGGTCTTAGCGTTTTTGGGAGGAAACGATGCTACGGACCATCACATTGGGCAGCTATATTTCAATTCAGGGATTTCAGGTTGGACAGGCCGTGGATGGCAAGATTACCGTTCGCGTCGACAAAAACATTTCACGGGCATTCCGATTGAGTCGGCTCGGAAATCCTAAGATTTAGACCTTAGAACAAGCGCAAAAGGCCGGACGAATCGCTGATGCATTCCGCTTGGTGAAGGCTTGACGCAATCAGACCTGTCGCATAAGGCGCGGCAGGTCTTTGTCATTTATCGTTTAAAAGCGCCGGTAATCCAAGGCTCCGATGGCAGGCTTAGGGGCTTCCAACGTCAAACCTTCCCCGGTCTATCGGGACTGGGGTTGTCAGTGTTTCTTGCTGCACCAAACACCCCTTTAGGCCAATTTCCGTTAAAAAGCGACGGGGCTTTCCCAGCCCAATGCCGCGTGTCGACACCGCGGATTATGGAACCCGTGTGTGGATGCCCCTTTCAATGCAAGAAGTTTTTCAGATTGCTCAGAACATGTGATCAGTGCAGTCGTGTGTCCGGCCTATATATGCAGCTTTCACACGCCGCTGGCCTGTATGGTGTCCGTGGATGGGTCCAAATCGTTGATGCGAGCACAAAGCTCCTGGCTTCTATCTGGTGTTCCCAACCCCGTCTTATGACCGTTGTTCCTTACTCTCCTTCGCCCTTCTCACATTGCCGGTTTACTCCAACGCATGGTGCAAAGCTTATGCAGCCAGCGGTGGAATTCGATCGTTCTCTTTTGTGGTTATTAACGCCCAAACAGTACGGGCAAGCTTGTTTGCCAATGCAGTCGCCACCAGCATCCGAGGCTTGCGCGCCAGCATCTTGGCACGCCATGATCCAGGTGGTGGGCCTTTCCGGATGGTCCAACGGATGACGGCCATCACGCCAGAGGCGTGCATTCGCACGACGCGCCTGTGATCAGCAACCGCCTTATATCGCGCTGCCCCATTTTTGAGGTTCTACCCAGGATTTGTCGCCCACCGGTCGACTTCTGCCTTGGTACAAGCCCGCGACCCGGGCTGCAAACTCACGCCCATTAGAAAATTCTTCCATTGGTGGCGCAAAGGCCTGAATGGTCGTAGCACACATAGGCCCAACTCCGGGGATCGTCATAAGCCGTGATGGTGCTTCATCTGTTTTTGCGCGGCCTTTGATCTCGTGGTCCAGCGCCATAATCC
>NZ_LGHS01000069.1 GCF_001202025.1 Pseudorhodobacter aquimaris | reverse complement strand
ACGTAGGGTTTGACGTATTGCGGGGCGATCAGCTTGACATCGTGACCAAGTCCGGAAAGCTCCCGGCTCCAGTGATGCGCACCTGCACAGGCCTCCAGGGCGATGATACAGGGCTCAACCCGACCGAAAAACTCCAACACTCGGCCTCGCGGTAAAGCCTTACTAAAAACCTTCGATCCGTCCTCGGCCGCTCCATGTGCGTGAAATGAATTCTTGGCAATATCCAGCCCAACAATGCTAACCTTTTCCATGGGCGCTTCCTCCTCGTAGCAAGTTTCGACACCGCTACCTTGGCACAAAGATGCCGTGAGGGGGCGTCCACCCCATCAAGGGGGGCCACCCCTTCGGGATATTTTTTTCCATAACGCCTTTGACGGGGCTTTTCTTGTCGGCTTGCCCGTGTCAGGTTCGCGCTATGGAATATGATTTTTTGATCATCGGCGGCGGCATTGCGGGGGTGTCCTGTGCCGCCAGATTGGCGGGCGCAGGCTCGGTTTTACTGCTGGAGGCCGAGGAGGCCTTGGCGCATCACGCCTCGGGCCGCTCCGCCGCCCTTTATGAGCCGCATTATGGCTTGGCCCCCGTGGTCGCACTGTCGATGGCCTCGGGCGCTTATTTCCACGGCACCAAGGATTTGCTGACCCCGCGCGGCATTATGATCGTCGCCAAAGCCGAAGAACGCGCCGCCTTTGAGGCCGACGCCGCAGTTATGGACCTATCGCCGGTATCCTTTGACGCGGCACAGGCCGTGGTCCCGATATTGAACTCCGAAACCGTGGCCCATGTGGCGGTGGCCGAACATGCCTGGGACATTGACACCGATCTTTTGCTGCAAGGTTTCGCGCGCGAGGCACGCAATGCGGGCGCGCAGATCCTGACCAAAGCGCCGGTGACTGCGATTGCCCGTGAGGGGGCGGGGTGGCGTGTCACCTCTGCCAAGGGGCATTTCACGGCGCGGGTTCTGATCAACGCCTCGGGCCCTTGGGCCGATGTGGTGGCGGGTATGGCTGGGGTGCGCCCCTTGGGCTTTACCCCGCTACGCCGGTCGATGGCGCGTATTCCCGCCCCTGGTGGCCTTGATGTCAGCAAATGGCCGATGATCTTTAACGCAGGTGAGACTTGGTACGCCAAACCCGACGCCGGCGCGTTGATTGTTTCGCCGGCCGAGGAGGACCCAAGCGTGCCGCATGACGCCTTTGCCGATGATATGGTGCTAGCTGAGGGCCTTGCCCGATATGAGGAAATGGTGACCGAACCCGTCACACGCCTGCTCGCAAATTGGGCGGGACTGCGCACCTTTGCACCCGACCGTGTGCCTGTGATCGGCTTTGATACCGAGGTGCCGGACTTCTTCTGGCTGGCGGGTCAGGGCGGATACGGGTTCCAATCCGCGCCCGCAGCCTCAGAACTGGCCGCCGGTTTGCTGACCGGCACCCCCTGCGGGATCGACCAGGATATTATCGCCAGCCTAAGCCCTGCACGTTTCATCTGAACGCGGCGTTTTCGCCAAAACATATTCTAAACTTGATATATGTCAATGCGCTGCGCCCTACCCTATGCCACCTCTGCCCCAATGAAACATTGAGCGGAGCCTAAGGCATGGATTGGAAATCGAAAAACGCAGAAATGCGGGATCATTTGCGCACAATGAACAAGGCCATCCCCGAGGTGACCAAAGGCTTTGGTGTCCTCTCCAAAGCCGCCAAAGAGGCACAGGTTCTTGACGTAAAGACCTTGGAATTTGTCGCCCTCGGGATCGCGATTGCTGACCGCTGCGAGGCCTGCATCGGGTTCCACGTCGAAGCTCTGGCCAAGGCGGGTGGCACGCGCGAGGAATTGGGCGATGTCTTGGGCATGGCGGTGCAAATGGGCGGTGGACCGTCATTGATGTATGCAGCCAAGGCGCTGGCGGCATGGGATGAGCTGACGGCCGGCTGATCACCGATTACAGATGACAAATAGCAAACCGGCTGTCAGATTGGCAGCCGGTTTGCTTATGGGCAGGTGCGGCGTGCGGATACTCTTTGGCATTTTGGCGTTATTCTTGGCGGCTTGCGGCGGCGGGCAGCCCGCGCCAACGGCGGTTTTTACCGCGAACACCGCCCGTTTTGGTGATGCCGATCCGCATGACTGGGACGGGCGCGCGCCTGAAACCTATGCCGTGCATGGGATCGATGCTTCACGCTGGCAGGGTGCAATTGACTGGCCCAAGGCGCAGGCAAATGGCGTATCCTTTGCCTTTTTCAAAGCGACCGAGGGCGGTGACATTGTTGATCCCGCCTTTGACGCTTACTGGCGCGCGGCAGGGCGGGCCGGGGTGCCGCGCGGAGCCTATCACTATTTTTACTTTTGCCGGCCCGCGATCAAACAGGCTCGCTGGTTCATCCGCCATGTTCCGCGCAGCGCGGGCGCCCTGCCGCCGGTGCTGGATATGGAATGGAACGCCCATTCGCCAACCTGCACCAAACGCCCGGATGCCGCCCATGTGCGCCGTGAGGCCAAGCTGTTCATGGATGCGCTGACGCGGCATTACGGCCAACGGCCGATCCTTTATACTACGGTGGATTTCTATGCCGACAACCAGATGGGCCGCATGTCCGGCACCGAATTCTGGCTGCGCTCGGTCGCGGGGCATCCGTCCAAAACCTATCCCGGGCAGCACTGGACGTTTTGGCAATACAGCGGCACCGGCCTTGTCCCCGGAATTTCCGGCAAGGTCGATCTGAACGCCTTTGCCGGAACGCGGGCGGACTGGGCGCGCTGGCTTGCGCGCCGCACGCGTTAGCCGTCCACGCGGATGCGGGCGTTTTTGGGATCAAAGGGGCTGTCCTCGACCACCTCGGCGTCCCATTCCTGCAACTGCATTTTGACCTTCAGCTTGGTGCCGACCTCGGCCAGTTCGGGGGGGACATAACCCATGCCGATCTGTTTGCCAAAGGCAACCGACCACCCACCCGAGGTCAAACGACCCACCTTCTTGCCATCTGAAAACAGCGCCTCACGGCCCCATGGGTCGGCATCCACCGGCCCTTCGATCAGCACGGTCACACATTTGGCACGGATGCCGGTGTCGATCATCGCCTGCTTGCCCTGAAACGCCTTGGACAGGTCGATAAAGCGGTCCAACCCCGCCTCCATCGGGGTGGCGTCGCGGCCCAATTCATTGCCAAAGGCGCGATAGGATTTTTCCTGCCGAAGCCAGTTTTGCGCCCGCGCGCCGACCAGCTTCATCCCGTGTTTCTCACCCGCCTTCAGCAAGAGATCCCACAGGTAGCGGTTCATCTCGATCGGGTGATGCAGCTCCCAGCCCAGCTCTCCGGTATAGGCGACGCGGATGGCGTTGACGGGACACATGCCCAACTCCAGCTTGCGGGCGGTCAGCCATGGGAAACGCTTGTTCGACAGCACGCTGTCGGGGTCGGCATCCCTGACCACCTCGCGCAGGATCTTGCGGGCATTGGGACCGGCCAGCGCAAAGACACCCCATTGGCTGGTCACATCATGGATTTCCACCGGCGCGCCGCCGCCTGCCATGAAATCCTCGGCCGATTTGCGCAGATAGTCGGCGTCATAGGCGGTCCACGCCCCCGCCGAGACAAGGTAATAGTCGTTCTCGCCGTGGCGCACGATGGTATATTCGGTGCGCGTCGTGCCCGTAGGCGTCAGCGCATAGGTCAGGTTGATCCGGCCGACATTGGGCAGTTTGTTACAGGTGAACCAGTCCAGAAACGCCGTCGCCCCCGCCCCCCGCAGGCTGTGCTTGGTAAAGGCGGATGCATCGATCAGCCCCGCAGTTTCACGCAGGGCTTCGGCCTCGGCCAGCGCGTATTGCCACCATTCCCCGCGCCGGAAACTGCGCGAATCGTGATCGAAATTCGCGGGCGCATCAACGGGACCGTAATAGTTCGGACGTTCCCAGCCGTTGACCTGACCCATCTGTGCGCCAAGGGCGATTTGCTTGTCATAAACCGGCGTCGTGCGCAGCGGGCGGCAGGCGGGGCGTTCCTCATCCGGATGATGGAGGATAAAGACGTGGTCGTAGCATTCCTCATTCTTGCGCATGGCATATTCTGTGGTCATCCAGTCGCCATAGCGGCGCGGATCGAGCGAGGCCATGTCGATCTCTGCCTCACCTTGCGTCATCAACTGCGCAAGGTAATAGCCGGTCCCACCCGCCGCCGTGATGCCAAAGCTGAACCCTTCGGCAATCCACATATTGCGCAGGCCCGGCACCGGACCCACCAGCGGGTTGCCATCAGGCGTGTAACAGATCGGCCCGTTGAAATCATCCTTGAGGCCGACATTTTCCGAACTGGGCAAACGGTGGAGCATCGACATATACTCCACCTCGATCCGGTCGAGGTCGAGAGGGAAGAGGTCAGCACGGAAACTGTCGGGGACGCCATATTCAAACCGTGACGGCGCGCCCTTTTCATAGGGACCAAGGATCCAGCCGCCGCGCTCCTCGCGCACATACCATTTGGCATCGGCATCGCGCAAAACGGGATGTTCGGGGTTGTTCTTGCGGTATTCCACCAGCATCGGGTCAGGCTCGGTGACGATGAACTGATGTTCGACCGGAATCGCGGGGATCTTGATCCCCAAGAGCTTGGCCGTGCGCTGTGCATGGTTGCCGGTGGCGGTGACGACATGCTCGGCGTGGATCTCGAAACTTTCCTCGGAAGGGATCAGATTGCCACCCTTATCCACCATACGGGTGCAGCTTACGATCCATTCCGATCCGGTCCAGCGATAGCCGTCGACCTGAATTTTCCGCTCGATCGTGGCGCCGTGCTGACGCGCGCCCTTGGCCATCGCCTGGGTCACATCGGCGGGGTTAATATAACCGTCTTGCGGATGGAAAAGCGCGCCCTGAAGGTCATCGGTGCGCAACAGCGGCCAGCGTTCCTTGATCTGGGCGGGCGTCAGGAACTCGTGATAGACATCCGCGCTTTCGGCCACCGCCGAATAGAGCATATATTCGTCCATCCGTTCCTGACATTGTGCCATGCGCAGATTGCCGACAACCGCAAAACCTGCGTTCAGGCCGGTCTCTGCCTCCAGCGACTTATAGAAATCGACCGAATATTTATGGATATGGGTCGTCGCATAACCCATGTTGAACAGGGGCAACAACCCCGCCGCATGCCAGGTGGAACCGGAGGTCAGCTCATCCCGCTCTACCAGCATCACATCCCAGCCCGCCTTTGCCAGATGATAGGTGATACCATTGCCAACGGCACCCCCGCCGACGACCAAAGCTTTGACATGCGTTTTCATTCAGCGGCTCCCCTGTACGGTTTTCCCTATCAATGCCCGATTGTGGCGGGCAGGGGCAATATCCGCCGACGCTTGACGGATAAAAACGACATGGGTGGAATTTGAGCCGCAAAAATCCGCGTATCAGCCCGTAACCCGCAACATCACCGGACCGTTTCCGGTATGCCCGATGAGGGCCGCCGGTTCGCCCGCCTCATGCAAGGCCGCCAGAACCTCGGTGGCCCGCGCGGCCGGGACCGTTGCCAAAAGCCCGCCTGCGGTTTGCGGATCAAACAGCAAGGCCGTGCGCGCATCATCCGGCGCCGCGATCCGCCCGACACAGGCCGCGCGGTTGGCCGGTGCCCCGCTAGAGGCGATACCAAGCCCTGCAAGGGTTACGGCGCCGTCAAGAAAGGGGATCTGGTCAAGTTGCACATCAGCCGCAAGCCCCGCCCCCTCCAGCATTTCCAGCAGATGGGCGGCAAGGCCAAAGCCGGTCACATCCGTCATCGCGGTGGCATGGGGGGCAAGGCGTCTGCTGGCTGCGCCAAGCGGGTGCTGCATCGAGGCATAGCAGCCCGCCACAGCCTCCCCCAAGAGCATCCCCTTGGCATTGGTCGCAGCCATCTCGGCGGCAAGGATGGTGCCGGTACCGATGGGTTTGGTGAGGATGATCGCATCCCCCGCGCGGGCCGAGGTTTTCAGGATCGGCTTGCCGACAAGCCCGGTGAGGGAAAAGCCGATGCTCAACTCGGCGCCGATGGTGCTGTGACCGCCCAGAATATCGGCACCCGCCGCCGTGAACACCTCGGCCGAGGCGGCAAGGATCTCGGCCAGCATATCGGCCTGAAGCGCGGGGCCGAGGCGCGGCAATGTGATCTGCGACAGGGCCGATTGCGGCGTGGCCCCCATTGCCCAGATATCGCCCAGCGCATGAATGGCCGCGATCCGTGCCATCAGCGCGGCATCATCGCTAAAGGCGCGCAGATGGTCAGTGGTCAACACCTGCATCCCCTTGCCCACCGATATGATCCCCGCATCATCGCCGGGACCGGACAGCACATCGGCCCGCCGCGGCGCAGGCAACGACGTCAGCGCCCCGCGCAAGGTCTCACCCCCGACTTTGGCACCACAGCCGCCGCAAAGAGGCTTCTCGCCCATCACCTCGGCCAGCCCTTCCACCGCGCCCTTTGGCAAAACGGGCTGCTCCATCGCAGGATACGCCTCAAATTTCGCCATGAATTTGCGGTCGATCCGGTCCTTCCAACGCCACAGCCACGCGCCCTCCAGCCGCAAACCCAGCTTGTCGGCCACCGCCCGTTGCCCGCCCATGGATATCAGCTTGAGGTAATCACGCTGCGGGCGGTAACGGCGCAAAGGCGCGCCCGAAAGGCTGGCCCGCAGGTTGTGGAAAAGGATCGGCGCCTGACGTACGGCAAAAACCCCGGCCTTGGGCCGCGGCGCATACCCCATATGCGCGCAATCGCCGACGGCAAAGATGCTCGGGTCACTCGATTGCAGGGTGGGGTTGATGGTCACGAAGCCGTTGTGCAAGGCCAACCCTGTATCTGCCAACCACGGTTGCGGCTGTGATCCCGCTACCGAGAGCGTGAAATCGGATGGCAACACCTGACCATCCGCCAACGTCACCGACCCTTGCGCCACCGCCGCAGGCGTAGCCCCGGTTTTGACCACCACCCCATGCCGCGCAAGTGCTGCAAGCAGTGCCTTGCGCGCGCCCTCGCCAACATTGGGCAGGGCTTTATCCTCACGCTCCAACAGGGTGATACTGGCTTTGCGGCCCGTTCGGGCCAGCCGGTGCGCTGAGGCCATGGCCAGCTCTGCCCCGCCAACCCCTGCGCCGATGATAACCAGATGCGCAGCCTCGGGGGCGCAGGCCAAAAACGCCTCCCACCCTTCGGCGTACCCGCCCAAGGGTTTGGCCGCCAATGCGTGATCCTCAAACCCCGGCAGATCAGGCAGGGTTGAGGCAATACCGATATCAATCGAGGCCACATCATAGCGCAAGCGCCGCCCGTCTGCCAAAACCGCCTGCTTGGCGTCCCGATCAAGCCCCACAGCACGGCCCATGATCACCCGTGCCCCCGCAAAACGTGCAAGGCGGATCAGGTCGATCATCATCACATCACGCGGATAATGCCCCGCGATATGACCCGGCAACATACCCGTATAAGGGGCCACAGGGCCGGGGTTGATCACCGTAATGCGGCTACCCGCTTGCGGTGCCATCCCCCATTTGCGCAACACCAGCGCATGCGCATGGCCCCCGCCGATCAACAAGACATCGCGCATTTGTGGCCAGAAGGGGCTTTGCATCCGGGGACAACTTTCACTTTTCAATCATTGGTGCTGCAAACTAGCCGCCCGTCGCACAAAAGGCGATGGGGCCTGCTGCCACAGTTGCGTGACCGCATATCCCCGCCTAAAGTGGCGGCGGTATCATCTTGGAAAGACACACAATGTCCCGTCAGGTCCAGCGCCTCTCCCTGACCCAGAAACTGCAATTGAACATGCCGCTTGCCACCTCTATCCGGGTGCTACACCTCGATGCCAGCGGCCTGACCCGTTATCTGGAAGAAGAAGCCAAAACCAATCCCCATATCACCCTGACCCCTCCTGCTCCCGAGACAACCCCCTGGTTGCCCCGCTGGACCGCCGCTTTTGCCGCACAGAACGCGGGCGCCCCTCACGACATCGATATGGGTGCGCAGCTGCAAACCGCAGCACTCGGGCTGATCGCCCATGTTACCCAGCAAATCTCTCAGGTCACCCGAACCCCTCGCGAACGCGAAATCGGGCTTTGCTTCATGCAGGCGCTGGAGCCCTCGGGCTGGCTGGGACGGCCGCTTGGCCCCTTGGCACAAGAGGCCGGTTGCAACCTTGAGGAGGCACGTCAGGTCCTGCACCGTTTGCAAGGGATGGAGCCGACGGGCCTTTTCGCGCGATCCTTGGCGGAATGCCTCACGCTACAAGCAAAAGAGGCGGAGGTTTATGATGATGTGATGGCCTGCATCTTTGACAATCTGGACCTGTTGGCCGAGGGCCGTTTTTCCGCGCTTGCAAGAATATGCGCAGTGGAACAGGAGGAGATCACCCAACGGCTGCGCATCATTCGCGGATTTGACCCCAAGCCCGGCGCGCAGTTTGGCATGGTGTCAACCCTTGTACGCGAACCTGATCTGCTGGTCACCCGCGACAGAACCGGCTGGCGCATCAGCATCAACCGCGCGGCGCTGCCAGATGTGACCGTCACCACCCGAGGCCCTTCTGACCCTGTCGCCCTGACCAAAGCCCGCGAGTTGCTGCGCGCCGTCAACAGCCGCAGCCAGACGCTGCTGCTGATCGGGCAAGAGGTGCTGACACGTCAGGAGGCCGTCTTGACATATGGATTGGAGGCCCTGAAACCCATGGCGCTGCAAGACGTGGCCGAGGCGCTTGGCCTGCACATCAGCACCGTCAGCCGCGCCGTCGCAGGGGTCAGCGTCGATACGCCACGCGGAACGATCTGGTTGCGGCCGCTCTTTACCGAGGCCGTGGGCGGTGAGGCCGCCGGTGCCGTCCGCGCCCATCTGCAACGGATGATCCAGCAAGAGGATACACGCGCGCCGCTCAGCGATCAGGCCTTGGCCGACAGGCTCTCGGAAAACAACGCGCCCATCGCGCGGCGAACGATTGCCAAATATCGCGCTATGCTCAACATTCCGCCCGCGCATCGTCGCAAACGCATCACATTGACATGACGGGCGGTCTTGCGGCGCAATAAGCTGCGCAAACCGTGCCAAACCACCCTAGACAGCATAGGCAGGATGAGGAAACCAATGGCGATTTTTCTGGGCGTGGATACCGGCGGGACCTATACGGATGCGGCTTTGCTGGAGGCCCAAACCGACCGCATCTTGGGCACGGCAAAATCCCTGACCACCCGTCACGACCTCTCGCTTGGCATCGGTCGCGCGGTTGATGCCGCTCTGCAGGATGCGGGGGTTATGCCTGCTGATGTGGCAATGGTGTCACTGTCCACCACGCTTGCGACCAATGCGCTGGTCGAGGGGCAAGGCGGGCGTGTGGCGCTGGTCTTTATCGGCTTTGACGAGGGCGATCTGGAACGAGGCGGGCTGGCCGAGGCCTTGGGCGGGGATCCGGTGCTCCGCATTGCCGGGGGTCATACACATGCCGGTGCCGAGGCCGCCCCACTGGACCTGCCCGCGCTTCGGACGGCTTTGGCCACGCATAGCGTCATGGGCTATGCCGTGGCCGCCCATTTCGCCACCCGCAACCCAGCGCATGAGCTGGCCACCCGCGACATGATCCGCCAGATCACCGGCCGCCCTGTCACGTGCTCACATGAGCTGTCGGCAAATCTGAACGGACCCAAACGCGCGTTGACGGCGGTGCTGAATGCGCGGCTGATCGGGATGATCGACCGGCTGATAACCGCCTGTGAGGGCCATATGGCCCGCGTGGGCATCACGGCCCCCCTGATGGTCGTGCGCGGCGACGGCGCGCTGATATCGGCCGCGATGGTGCGCGAACGGCCGATCGAGACGATCCTCTCCGGCCCCGCGGCATCCATTGTCGGCGCGCGCTGGCTGACGGGGGTCGGTGATGCCTTGGTCGCCGATATTGGCGGCACCACCACCGATATTGCAATGCTACGCAACGGCCTGCCCGAAATTGACCCGCTTGGCGCGCGGGTCGGCGGGTTCCGCACCATGGTAGAGGCCGTCGCCATGCGCACCAGCGGCCTTGGCGGCGACAGTGAGGCCCATCTGATTACCGAAGGGCTGGAAGGGGGCTTCACCCTTGGGCCGCGGCGCTTGATCCCCGTCGCTTTGCTGGCGGTGGATCATGGCGCGATGGTGCATGACGCGCTGGATCGCGCACTGCGCGGCACCGCTGTGGGCGAATACGACGGGCGCTTTGTCCTGCCCACGAGGTTTGAGGCAGAGGGCCTTTCCCCGCGCGAGGCCACGCTTTTGGCCCGCGTCACCGCGCCGATACCGCTTGGTCAGGCGCTGACCTCGCGGTTGGAGGTTGCCGCACTGGACAGGCTGGTCGCACGCGGGCTGGTGATGCTGTCGGGGATCACGCCCTCTGATGCCAGCCACGTTCTGGGCGGGCTGACCGATTGGGACGGAACAGCGGCAGAAAAGGCGCTGACCCTCTTGGCGCGGCGACGGGGTGGCAACGGTATGCAGATCGCGCCCGATGCCAAAACCGTCGCCCAAGCCATCATCGACCAGTTGACCGCACAAACCGCCACCCACCTGCTTGAGGCCGCCTTTGCCGAGGATCCCCGCTTTGACGGCGATGATACTGCCGCCCTCGCCCGCCACAGCCTGCTGCGCGCCGGGCTGGAACAGCATCGCGGCGCGATAGAGATCTCGGCTCGGCTTGGCGTGCCCGTGGTCGGGCTTGGCGCATCGGCGCCCTATTACTACGGCGCTGTGGGTAAACGGCTGGGGGCAAAGATGATCCTGCCCGAACATGCGGGCGTGGCCAATGCCATCGGTGCCGTGGTCGGACAGATCAGCCAGCGCACGACGGGGCTGGTTACCTCAGCCGGAGAGGGGCAGTTCATCGCACATCTGCCAAGTGGCCCCAAGTATTTTGACAATCAGACCGCCGCAATGGCCGCCATGCAAGATGCCCTGATCACCGAGGCCACAAACCGCGCCCGCGCCGCCGGTGCCCACGAGGTAACTCTGACCACGACACAGGACCTGCAAAAAGCCACGGTCGAAGGCCGTGCCATGTTCGTCGAGGCCACCCTGACAGCCACCGCATCGGGACGTCCGCAAATCACCCGCACAATGTCATAGCGACCCTTTCCGGTCGTCGCGCACCGATTTCCTCTTGACGGCCCGCGCCAGCGCCCCTAATCAGCCCCCCAAGTGGCGAGGTAGCTCAGCTGGTTAGAGCACACGACTCATAATCGTGGGGTCGGGGGTTCAAGTCCCCCCCTCGCCACCACTTTCCCCGTAAATGTCAGAATCCATAGCCCGTCTGACGGAATTTCTGTGAAATTTACCGTTGCGTAATCAAACCGCTGCACAACGAGATTGGCGGGGTGTCCCCATGGGCACCGCTTTCAATCTCTGGTCGCCGCTTTATGCTGATAACAAAACAAAACCGGTCAATGACGCAAATGGGGCACAGCATGGAGGACAAGCGGCAATTCAATATTGTCGCCGTGGGTCAAAGCGGACGTTTGTCCTTTGAGGCGGTCTTGTTGGCCGCAAGCCTGCGCGCGACCAATCCCGATTTTACCGGACGTCTTTTGATTGCAGTGCCACAAGCCGGACCGCTTTGGCCGGATGATCCCGCCATTCAGGACCCAGATATTTTGGCGCTCTTGGCCGCTTTCGGCGCCGAGATCATACCATTTGAAAACAGAATCTTCGGCGCCTCATACCCCTATGGCAACAAAATCGAATGTCTGAGCGCCCTGCCGGATGAACCCTTTCTTTTTCTTGATACCGATACCGTCTTTACCGGGCCGCTTGCATCCATCGGGTTTGATTTTGCCAAACCATCGGCATCGATGAAACGTGAAGGTACCTGGCCGGTGTTGGAGCTTTACGGCCCCGGCTATACCGAGGTCTGGCGCGCGCTTTATGACCGTTTCGGGCTGGATTTCGAAAGCAGTCTCGATACCAGCCAACCTGATGAATACTGGAATCGCTATCTCTATTTCAACGCAGGCTGGTTCTTTCATCAAAGCCCGCAGCAGTTTGGCAGTCGTTTTGCCGAATATGCCCGTGCGATCCGCGATGAGACCCCGCCCGAGCTTATATGCCAACCCCTAAGCCCGTGGCTCGACCAGATCGCCCTGCCCTTGGTCGTTCACAGCTTTGGCGGCGGCCGACCGGGGGAGGCGCTAGCCGGGTTGGACGGCGATGTGACCTGCCACTGGCGCACCATGCCGCTGTTTTACGCCCGCGAAAGCGACCGTGCCGTTGAGGTTGTGGAACAGGTTCTTGCACCAAACCCGATCAAGAAGGTGCTTAAGGAATATCTGCCGTTCAAAAAGATGGTCTACCAAGGAAAAGGCCGCGATGTGCGCGCTTTGTTTGATCGCAACGACCTGCCAAGACGTGAGCAGCAGATCCGCAACAAAATCAAGCGTGAGGGGCTTTGGGTTCGTTAATCGCGATGCAAAAGCGGGCTTATGGCCTCGGTTCACACAGCTTTTACGACCGCGCCCTGAATTTTACCGTTTGTCCAATGGACGGCGGGCATTCTATGTGAAATGACGCCCTCTACTTAAAACAAAGGACCCTGTTGATGCTGCCTGTTGCCTTTCTGATCCACCTCGCCGGGGCTGTCCTGCTGTTGCTCTGGGCGGTTCGCATGGTGCGCACGGGGGTGGAGCGGGCGCATGGGACGCGGCTGAAATCCGCCCTGCGCGGGGCAAAGGGCGGCACCCCGCAAATGGCACTGGTGGGAATGATTCTGGCCGTGGTCCTGCAAAGCTCTACGGCGGTGGGGATTCTGGCGGCGGGTTTTGTGACCTCTGGGATTTTGACGGTCGGCACGGGGATTGCGGCCCTCTTGGGGGCTGATCTCGGCTCGGCCTTGGTGGTCAAGATCCTGTCCTTTGACCTGTCGGGCCTGATCCCCTTTCTGCTTTTGGTCGGTGCTACGATGTTTTTGAAATTTGAGGCACGAACCATCCGGCAAACCGGGCGAATCGTGTTGGGCATCGCCTTTATCCTGTTGTCCTTGCAGATGGTCGGCGACGCGACCGAACCTTTGCGCGACTCTGCCTTGATGCCGGGGATGATGGCCTATTTGCAGGGTGATCCCCTGACCGCCTTTCTGGCGGCGGCCGTGATTGCATGGGTTGTGCATTCCTCGGTTGCGACGGTGCTTTTGTTCGTGACCTTTGCCAATAGCGGGCTGTTGCCGTTGGAGGTCGCCGTGCCAATGGTGCTGGGTGCAAACCTTGGCGGCGGGATTATTGCCGTTTGGCTGACCCGCGGGATGGAGGTAGAGGCCCGCCGTATTCCGCTTGGCAACCTGATCTTTCGCGGGGTGGCGGCAGCGGTCGTGTTGACTGTTTCGCAAATTGTCGAAATCCCGATCACGCTTCTGGGCGGGTCGGAACCGGTGCAACTGGTCAATTTCCATCTTGCCTTCAATCTGGGTCTTTTAGTGCTGGCCCTGCCCTTTGTGCGGCCCATGGCACGGCTTACGGCAGCCTTGCTGCCGGATTCTGCCGCAGAAGCCGCTGCGAATGATGCCACCCCCACCGTCAGCATGCTTGACCACGCGTCGGTCGATAATCCGCGCATCGCACTTGCCAGCGCCAAGCGTGAGCTGTTGCGCATGGGGGAAACGGTCGCAACAATGTATCATCCCATCATGGAGCTGATGGACGGCGGCAGCCCCGAGCAAATCAAACGCGTGCGCGCGCTGGATGCACAGGTCAACCGCAAGCACACTGAAATCAAGCTCTTTGTTGCACAGGTCCAACGCGGAAAATTAACCGAGGCAGAGGCAAAGCTTGGCAATGATCTGACCGAGTTTTCCATCAACCTTGAATATATCGGGGATATCATCACCAAAAGCCTGCTCAACCTTGCCGAGGCACGGACCAAAAAAGGGCTGCGTTTCTCGGCCGAGGGCTGGTCCGAAATGTGCAATCTTCACAGTCGGGTAGAGGCGAATTTGCAACTTGCCCTGAATGTTCTGGTCTCGGGCGATGTGGAAAGTGCGCGCCAGCTGGTCAAGGAAAAGGAAATGATGCGCAAGCTGGAGCGTGAAAGCCATGACCGCCACCTCGAAAGGCTGCGCAACGGCCATTCCGATAGTGTCGATACCTCTGACATTCACCTCGAAACCGTGCGGGCCTTCAAGGAAATCAACTCTTTGCTGGTGACGGTGGCCTATCCGATCCTGACCGAAAGCGGGCATCTGCTGCAAAGCCGTCTGGCACAACCGGAATAGCGGCGCCCTTGACCGGCGCGGCGGATCCTTCCATAACTCTGATCAAAATGACCGGATTTGATCGGAGATCCCGATAATGATCGACAAGCTTGAAATGTTCATCGCCGTCGCCCGCGAAGCACATTTCGGGCGGGCGGCGCAAAGTCTGAATATCTCCCAACCCTCGCTGTCTTCGGGGATCAAACAGCTGGAGGAACAGCTGGGCGTCCAGCTGGTCTTTCGCGGCTCCCGCTTTGGCGGCCTGACCCCCGAGGGGCAAACCGCGCTGATCTGGGCCCAGCGTATCGTCGGCGATGCCCGTCAGTTCCGCGAAGAGATGCGGGTCAAGCGCAACGGCCTTTCGGGCGAGTTGCGCCTTGCCGTTATCCCCACTGCCCTGACATGGGCTGCCCGGCTTTCGTCGGATTTCACCAAGCGCAATCCCAAGGTCCATTTCACCATTCTGTCCAGCACCTCACGGGAAATCCTTGCCCTGCTGGACGGTTTCGAGGTCGATGCCGGCATTTCCTATCTCGACAATGAGCCCTTGGGCCGCGTGCATACCGCGCCGCTTTATGACGAAAGCTATGTCCTGCTGTGTCGGCACGACTCCCCTTTTGCCAGCAAGGCCGAGGTCTGCTGGTCCGAGTTGAAGGACGAGACCCTGGCCCTGTTGACACCCGATATGCAAAACCGGCGTATCATCAACCAGATCTTTGCCGAACATGACATCTCTCCCGTCACCCGCATTGAATCCAATTCCATCATGGCCTTGACCGCGAGTGTGGAAACCGGACGCTGTATGACAGTGCTTTCGGCCGATATCGCGCGGTTTTTGACGGCAGGCAAAAAGCTGGTGGTTGTACCGATGTCAGAAGCGCGCAAACAACATTCCGTCGGGCTGATCGTGCCCCACCGAGAGCCGCGCAGCCCCGTGATTGATGCATTACTGACCTCGGCACGCAAGCTTTCCACGGCTCTTGATCGGGAATCCTGATCACTTAACGGAACTTTATTATTGATTTCCGTATGACTGGCGGGGTTCTATAGGGCAAAGAAGGAATTTTACCATGCCCGCAGTCTCGCCAGCCCCGGATCAGCCAGCCCCTGATCAAAATGAAATCAGCGATATCATCGCCGCCTATACGCATCTCGAAGGCCCCATGTTGCCGATCCTGCATGCGCTTCAAGACCGGTACGGCTGCATCCCCCAAGGCGCAGAAGCCCTGATTGCAATGGCACTCAACATCACCAAGGCCGAAGTGCATGGGGTGGTCTCCTTCTATCACGATTTCCGCGAGGAACCGACGGGTCGGCATGTCATCAAGATTTGCCGGGCAGAGGCCTGTAAGTCCGTGGGCGCGGATGCTTTGGCGGCCTCGACATTGGCCAAGCTGGGGCTGGACTGGCACGGCACGACCGCGAATGGCGCGGTAACAATTGAACCGGTCTATTGCCTCGGGCTTTGTGCCTGCGGGCCTGCCGCGATGGTCGACAACAAGGTCGTGGCAAGGGTCGATGAAACGCGGATGGCCGCCCTGTTGCAGGAGGCCGGCGCATGAAGATTTTCCTCCCCCTTGATAGCGTCGCCAAGGCGCTTGGTGCCGATGAAGTGGCCAAGGCGATCACCCAAGAGGCGGCACAGCGCGGGATTGAGTTGACGCTGGTGCGCAACGGATCACGCGGGATGGTCTGGCTGGAACCTTTGGCGGAGGTCGTGGTTGACGGCATCCGCCACGGCTTTGGCCCGATGGAGCCAGGCGATGTTGCGGGGCTGTTTGGCGATCTCTCCGCGCACCCCAAGGCCCTGGGTCCGGTGGATGACCTGCCATGGATGCAGCGCCAGACACGGCTGACCTTTGCGCGCGTCGGGGTGATCGACCCGCTGGATCTGGCCGATTATGAGGCCCACGGCGGGCTTGCGGGCCTGCGCCGCGCGGCCGGCATGAGCAGCGAGGACATCGTAGCCGAGATCACGACAAGCGGCTTGCGCGGGCGCGGTGGTGCGGGCTTTCCGACCGGCATCAAATGGAACACGGTTCTGGGCGCAAAAGCCCCGCAGAAATACATCGTCTGCAATGCCGATGAGGGCGACAGCGGCACCTTTGCCGACCGGATGCTAATGGAAGGCGACCCCTTTACCTTGATTGAGGGCATGGCGATTGCGGGCCTCGGCGTGGGCGCGACCAAAGGCTATGTCTATATGCGTAGCGAATACCCTGATGCGGTTGCGGTCTTGCAAGAGGCCGTCGAGATCGCACGTACAAAGGGCGTGCTTGGCCAGGATGTCATGGGGTCCGGTCGTGCCTTTGATATGGAGGTTCGCGTTGGTGCCGGCGCATATGTTTGCGGTGAGGAAACCTCGCTGCTGAACTCGCTTGAGGGCAAGCGCGGCGTGGTGCGCGCCAAGCCACCGCTGCCCGCGCTCGAAGGGTTTCTTGGCCGCCCGACCGTGGTCAATAACGTCATCAGCCTTGCCACCGTTCCGGTGATTTTCGAACGCGGCGCGCAGGCCTATGCCGATTTCGGGCTTGGCCGGTCGCGCGGCACGGTCACGCTGCAAATCGCCGGCAATGTAAAGCAGGGCGGCTTGTTCGAGACCGCCTTTGGCATGACGCTTGGCGAGGCGGTGGATGTGATCGGGGGTGGTACGGCCTCGGGACGTCCGGTCAAGGCGGTGCAGGTTGGCGGGCCATTGGGCGCCTATATGCCACGCCACAAGTTCGAGACCGCCATCTGCTATGAGGCGTTTGACCAGCAGGGCGGTTTGATCGGCCATGCCGGTTTGGTCGTCTTTGATGATGCCACCGATATGCTGGATATGGCCCGCTTTGCGATGGAATTCTGCGCGGTCGAATCTTGCGGGAAATGCACGCCGTGTCGGGTCGGTGCCGTGCGCGGGGTCGAAACCCTCGACCGTATCCGCCAAGGCGATGCGGGTGCCGCGGAATTGCTGACCGACCTGTGTGACACCATGAAAGACGGCTCTCTTTGTGCCTTGGGGGGCTTTACCCCCTTTCCCGTCATGTCCGCCCTCACCCATTTTCCTGACGATTTCGCGACCCAAAAGGAGGCCGCCGAATGAAAGATTTCATCATCCCCACCGATGACCGCGATATGGGCACCCCCGCACGCAGCGGCGCGCCCGTAACCCTGACCATTGACGGTTTTGCCGTAACCGTACCCGATGGCACTTCCGTGATGCGCGCCGCCGCCGAGGCGGGCCTACAGATCCCCAAGCTTTGCGCCAGCGACAACATGGAGGCCTTCGGGTCATGCAGGCTGTGCGCGGTGGAAATCGAAGGTCGGCGCGGCACGCCCGCCTCTTGCACCACACCTGTGGCCGAGGGCATGGTCGTCCAGACCCAGACTGCGAAAATCAAAAAACTGCGCAAGGGCGTGATGGAGCTTTATATCTCCGATCACCCGCTGGATTGTCTGACCTGTTCGGCCAATGGCGATTGCGAGTTGCAGGATATGGCCGGCGTTGTGGGCCTGCGCGATGTGCGCTACGTCGCCCCCGAAAATGCACCTTTGGCCAATCACTTTGCCCCGCGCAACACCAGCGGCGAGGCGAACCCCGAATGGATGCCCAAGGACGAAAGCAACCCCTATTTCACCTATGATCCCGCGAAATGCATTGTCTGCAGCCGTTGCGTGCGCGCCTGCGAAGAGGTCCAAGGCACCTTTGCCCTGACCATCGAGGGCCGCGGTTTCGACAGCCGCGTGTCCTTTGGCGCGAAAACCGATGATGCGCTGGCCTCGGATTGCGTTAGCTGTGGTGCCTGTGTTCAGGCCTGCCCGACCGCGACCTTGCAAGAAAAATCCATCGTTGAGCTGGGCACACCGCAGCGTTCTGTCATCACCACCTGCGCCTATTGCGGGGTGGGCTGTTCGTTCAAGGCCGAGTTGAACGGCGATGAGCTGGTGCGCATGGTGCCCTATAAGCATGGCAAGGCAAACCGGGGTCATAGCTGCGTCAAGGGGCGTTTCGCCTATGGCTATGCCAACCACAAGGACCGCATCCTGAACCCGATGATCCGCGACAAGATCACCGATCCATGGCGCGAGGTCAGCTGGGATGAGGCGCTGGATTTTGCCGCCAAGCGGATGCGCGGGTTGCAAGAGAAATACGGCCAGAAATCCATCGGGGTGATTACCTCCAGCCGCTGCACCAATGAGGAAACCTTTCTGGTGCAAAAGCTGACGCGTCAGGTCTTTGGCAATAACAACACCGATACCTGTGCGCGGGTCTGCCATTCCCCCACCGGCTATGGGCTGGGTCAGGCATTCGGCACCTCGGCCGGCACCCAGGATTTCGATTCCGTCGAGGAAACCGATGTGGTGATCGTGATCGGTGCCAATCCGACCGATGCGCATCCGGTCTTTGCCAGCCGCTTGAAAAAGCGGTTGCGCGAAGGGGCCAAGCTGATCGTAATCGATCCCCGCCGGATTGATCTGGTGAAATCCGCCCATATCGAGGCGGCACACCACCTGCCCCTGCGCCCCGGCACCAATGTCGTTGTCGTCACCGCCTTGGCCCATGTCATCGTGACCGAGGGGCTGATGGATGAGGCCTATATCCGCGAGCGTTGCGATTGGGATGAATTCCAAGACTACGCCGCCTTCGTAAGCGATGCGCGCCATTCACCCGAGGCGACGGCCATGCTTACCGGCGTTGACCCGCAGGAATTGCGCGCGGCCGCACGGCTGTTTGCCACGGGTGGCAATGGCTCCATCTATTACGGGTTGGGCGTGACGGAGCACAGTCAGGGGTCCACCACCGTGATGGGCATCGCCAACCTTGCCATGCTGACCGGAAATGTCGGGCGCAACGGCGTTGGGGTGAACCCGCTGCGGGGACAAAACAACGTCCAAGGCTCTTGCGATATGGGCAGCTTCCCGCATGAATTGCCCGGCTACCGCCATGTCAAACTGCCCGAGGTGCGCAAGATATTCGAGGATGCCTGGGGCACTGTGATCGACCCCGAACCGGGGCTTCGCATCCCCAATATGCTGGATGCTGCGGTGGATGGCACCTTCAAGGGGCTTTACTGTCAGGGCGAGGATATCTTGCAATCCGACCCCGATACCAAACATGTGGCTGCGGGATTGGCCGCGATGGAATGCGTGATCGTGCATGATCTGTTTTTGAACGAGACCGCCAATTACGCGCATGTGTTCCTGCCGGGTTCGACCTTCCTTGAAAAGGACGGCACCTTCACCAATGCCGAGCGCCGCATCAACCGCGTGCGCCGTGTGATGGCCCCCAAGAACGGCTATGCCGATTGGGAGGTGACGCAGATGCTGGCCAATGCGATGGGCGGCAGTTGGACCTATACCCACCCCTCCCAGATCATGGAGGAAATCGCGGCCACGACCCCCAGCTTTGCCGGCGTCAACTATGCCATGCTGGAGGAAAAAGGCAGCGTGCAATGGCCCTGTAACGAAGAGCATCCCGACGGTATGCCCTTGATGCATGTCGACGGCTTCATGCGCGGCAAGGGGCGGTTTATCGTCACCGAATATGTCGCCACCGACGAAAAGACCGGCCCGCGCTTCCCGCTTTTGCTGACCACGGGGCGGATCCTGTCGCAGTATAACGTAGGCGCCCAGACACGGCGGACGGAAAACACCGTCTGGCACGATCAGGACTTGCTGGAGATCCACCCCCATGATGCCGAAGTACGCGGTTTGCATGAGGGCGATTTCGTCAAGCTGGCCAGCCGCTCTGGTGAAACCACCGTGCGTGCCAAGATCACAGATCGTGTCAGCCCCGGTGTGGTCTATACCACCTTCCACCACCCCGACACGCAGGCCAATGTGATCACCACCGATTACACCGATTGGGCCACCAACTGCCCTGAATATAAGGTAACGGCGGTGCAGGTCAGCGCGTCGAACGGCCCGTCCGAATGGCAAGAGGATTATAGCGCGCACGCCGAGCAATCGCGCCGCATCCTTCCGGCGGCTGAATAGTGACGCATCCCGCCTCCTCCAGCCTTTCGGGCCTGTCGGTACAAGCCGATGGCAACCGCGTGGTTCACCGCGCGCTGCCCGAGGAGGTGGCGGTTGCCATGGTTTTCAACGGCTCCACCCAAGCGGTAATGATGGCCAGCCCCACCGATCTTGGCGATTTCGCGCATGGGTTCGCGCTGTCCGAGGGGGGGATAACCGACCTGTCCCAGATCGAAGATTTTGAACTGCTCGATCATCCCAACGGCATCGAGGCCCGCTTCTGGCTGACCGAAGACCGGGCCGAGGCCATCGCCGCCCGTCGGCGCATGATGGCCGGTCCGGTGGGTTGCGGGCTATGCGGGATCGACAGTCTGGAACAGGCGGATCGCGACCTGCCACATGTGGGGGGCGCGGATCTGAGGTTCTCACAAGCCGATATCGCGGGGGCCACCGACAGCTTGCGCAATCAGCAGCCCCTACACGACCTGACCCGTGCCACCCATGCGGCGGGGTTCTTGCAGCCGGGAAAAGGGATCATCCTTGCCCGCGAGGATGTCGGACGTCACAACGCGCTGGATAAGGTGATCGGCGCCTTGGCGCTTGCAGGGATCGACCCGGCAAGCGGCGCCTTTGTCATGACCAGCCGCCTCTCGATTGAGCTGATACAGAAAACAGCCATGGCCGGTGCCCCCGCATTGATTGCTGTTTCCGCCCCGACCGCCCATGCCCTGCGTGCCGCCCAAGCGGCCGGCATTACGCTGGTCGCCTTTGCCCGTGGCGGCGGGTTCGACATCTATTCCAATCCACAACGTATTCTTTCCGAGGTTCCCAATGTCCCCTGAAAAAATGGCCTATATGGCCAATCAGATCGCCACGTTCTTTCGCTCTCAGCCCGAGGCAGGGCGCGTTGAGGGCATCGCCGCCCATCTCGGTGATTTTTGGGAACCGCGGATGCTGGAACAGCTTTATACCCATATCGACGGCGGCGCCGCAGGGCTTGATCCGCTGGTGATTGAGGCGGCAAAACACGTGCAGCAGGCCAAAGCGGCCTGACCGCACACCTTCTATAGCGTGATGTTCTGACGTCGGTCGCTTGCGATAAGGCGCTGGATTTGCGAAACGATCTGATTGGCATGGATCAATGCCAAACTGTCTGATTTTTCAATATCACGGGCCGCGATTGCGGCGATGATATCTTCATGCTCGGTCACATATTCCTGTGGCAACTGGTCATGATAGGATTGGTAGTACAGCCGCAAGATCCGCCGCCCCTCATCCAGCAGCCGCAAGAACAAGCCCTCATAATAGGTGTTTTGCGCCGCCGCCGCGATAGCCGCATGAAAATCGCGGTTGGTTGCGATCATGGCAAGTGCATCCTGATTCTGCACCGCTTGCGCAAAAAGCGCCTGATGCGCGCGGATGGAAACCAGGTCTTCCTCGGTATGATATTGCGCCGCCAGCCGGGTCGTCACGCGGTACATCAATGTCAGCGCATCAAAGAACGTATGCAGAGTCAGAAAATTGATGTTGGACACAACCGTAGAGCGGTTGGGCAATGTCGTCACCAAACCTTCGCCCGCAAGGCGCACCAAGGCCTCACGGATCGGGGTGCGGGACATTGCGAACCGTTCGGACAACTGAATCTCGTCAATCGGGCTGCCCGGCTCCAACGCCAGATCGATAATCTCGTCGCGCAAGACATCATATACATGTTTGACGCCCGAGCCACGTTTGCGGTCTGGTTTGGCGGGGGGTACAGGGATGCTCATGCCATTTCCTTTGTTGCAAAATTTGGATAGGGGAGTTGCCCTGCGCTATCAAGTCCTGCGGTGACTTTTGGCTGTGTAATTTGTGTCGACAAATAGTATGCAGTTTGTTATAGAGAGATGGAACACGTTCACCCCCGTGCCGGACACCGGCACCCAAGCCGCAGTTTCAAGGAGCGATTGATGACAACCAATATCTTTTCCGGCACCATTCCGGCGTTGATGACACCATGCAAACCTGACCGCAGCCCGGATTTCGACGCGCTCGTCTCCAAGGGCAAAGAGTTGGTCGCGGCAGGCATGTCCGCAGTGGTCTATTGTGGCTCGATGGGTGACTGGCCGCTATTGACCGATGCCCAGCGCATGGAGGGCGTGGACCGTTTGGTCAAGGCCGGTCTGCGCGTGATCGTGGGCACCGGTGCGGTAAACTCTGCCTCTGCCGTGGCCCATGCGGCGCATGCGCAAAAGGTTGGCGCCCATGGTTTGATGGTGATCCCGCGGGTGTTGTCGCGCGGCTCTTCCATCCCGGCACAAAAAGCGCACTTCAAGGCGATCCTGAATGCCGCCCCCGATCTGCCAGCCGTGATCTACAACAGCCCCCACTATGGCTTTGAGACCCGTGCCGATCTGTTCTTTGAGTTGCGCGCCGATCATGCGAACCTGATCGGGTTCAAAGAGTTCGGCGGGACGGATGCAATGTCTTATGCCGCTGAATTCATCAGCAGCCGTGACGATGATGTGACCCTTATGGTTGGTGTTGATACCTGCGTTGTGCATGGTTTTGTGAATGCCGGCGCCACCGGCGCGATCACGGGCATCGGTAACGTCTTGCCCGCCGAGGTCTTGAACCTTGTGCGCCTGTCCAAAGCGGCCGCCAAGGGCAGCGCCATTGCCCGTCAGCGTGCCCAGGAGCTGGAATCCGCGCTGGCCGTTTTGTCGAAATTCGACGTTGGTGTGGATCTGGTTTTGTATTTCAAGTACCTTTTGGTGCTGAATGGCGATGCCGAATACAATCTGCACTTCATTGAGACGGATGAGCTGTCAGAAAGCCAGAAAGGTTTTGCCAAGGCCCAGTTGGAGCTGTTCCGCACATGGTATGCCGATTGGTCAAAATTGCCGGGTGCAGTTGCCTAAGGCATGAATTTGAAAAGGCCCGCTGGTTAGGCGGGCCATTGAGTACAGCAGGGCATAGACTTCTGAAACCTGTCAACTGAAAATCTGACAGGTTTTTGTTTTTAAATCTAAATTCCATCGAAAACTTAGCTTTTGAGGCGCATACTCACCCAAAGTTAAAACTTCCCGTGCGCGGCATCATCTTGTGTCATTATGAATTTTGCGTCTGGCCGCTTTGGCCAACATTATAAGTGAACAAGCTCTTGACGAAACGGGCCTAAGGACCGAACGGAATGCAGGGTCTCCCGAACCTTACGCTTGCCCAAATATACCCCCGAGTATCGGGTGATACAAATCTGGACTGCGGCGGCGCCCCCGACTGCGGGAGCGACGGAATCGAGTTTGAAGGTAACCCACGGACCTAGAATGACGGCAGGGTTCTCCTGTGCCAACTTCTTCGAGGAAACACGGAATGCAATGTGCAAACCAAGTTACTTTCAAACGATAGCGAAGGTCGACTTCCCGCCCGTCGTGCCTCGGTTCAAAGTCGACAATTCGCTTGGCCTGCTTCGTCGTTACAGGGTGCGCAAGCACTTAACGCCGCCAGCCCCATCCCTACAGCCCTTTTGATGGAGAGCGGGCTGGGGCTGGCTCATCTCATATCCAAACTGTGCCGCTTATAATTTCGCATTCAGGTTTGGTCTCAATGTCTAAGCCGCGCAAAACTATTAAACTTGCGCGGCGACATTGGACGAAACCGCGAGGCGATCGCATGGAAATATGCACGAAGCCCTCAAATACATTGCCAAATACTGGAACGGGCTGATCCGGTTCCTGTCCGAGGGCGTGTCGAAATGGACAGCAATGCCGTCGAGCGCACAATCCGCCAATCGCGTTGCAAAGAAAGAATGCGCTCTTCGCGGGTCACGACTCGGGTGCAAAAAACTGGGCCATGCTCGCGTCGCTGATCGAAACATGCAACGGACGGTGAGGAAAATCACCGCCCGTATCCTGTAGCTCGGAATGGCTCCCTGGTTAGGCGGGCCTTTTATATTAGCTGACGGCGTCCAAGCCACCCGTCTGCAAACGTTCCAGCATGGACTGTTCATCCGCGTTCAGCGTAATGCCGTTGGCCATTGACGCCGTCCGCGCTGTAAAGCGGCGCGTGGATGGCAGCCTTGCCCCCTGCCCCAGCACCGCATCAAACAGTGCCTCGGCTTGGTCCATGTTCACCCCCCCTTTGGCCGCGGCGAAACGGTCGGGGCAAAAGGCGATGATCAACTCGCCATGACGCGGGGCAATGGTCGTGGTGCCAAGGAATTCCAGCGCCTCGGGGCTGGTCATATCGCCGATCATCACGCCAGCGAGCAGTTCGATCATCATAGAGATGGCCGAACCTTTGTGCCCGCCAAAGGGCAGCATCGCCCCTGCAAGCGCCGCAGTCGGATCGATGGTCGGCGCACCCTCGGCATCGACGGCCCAACCCTCGGGCAGGGGTTTTCCGGCGATGCGGTGCAGCTCCAGCTCACCTCGCGCGGCAACGCTTGTGGCAAAATCGAACACATAGGGCGCACGGCCCTCCCGCGGCCAGCCAAAGGCCAGCGGGTTCGTCCCCATCAGCGCGGTTGTGCCGCCCGTCGGGGCCACCGTGGCATAGCTGGGGCACATCGCGATCGCCGCAAGTCCCTGCGCGGTCAGGGCCTCTACCTCTGGCCAAAGCGCGGAAAAATGCGTGCAATCATTGATGACCAGCGCCGCAAGCCCAAGGGCCTTGGCGCGTTCAGCCAGCACTGGCGCGCCCATCTCGAACGCGGCATTGGCAAAGCCGCCCTTGGCATCGACGCGCACAATCGCAGTCTCGTCTCGCGTCAGCGCCGGCACGGCATCGGGGACAACCTTGCCATGCTTCAACGTCCGCAAGCAGCCCTCGATCCGGTAAATCCCGTGGGACTTGCAGGCGTCCCGCTCTCCGGCGACAATGACTTCGGCTATGGGCCGGGCCTGCTGTGCAGAAAACCCCACAGCACGAAAAATAGACTCAACCTTGCTTACAAGCTCGTCAGGGGTCAGCGTAATATCGGCAGCCATCCGGCGCTCCTCTTTTGCGATCAGGTCGTCGGTTGTACGGGCTTGGCACATCCGTTAGACCTTGGGTGGATATCAGTTGCTAATCTGTATACATATTGTATGCATGAACTGCAGGACGGGGCAAGGCATCAGCCACCCCGACCAACATAGTTTCACTTTAGCCCGGACACGGGCCACAGAAACCAAGAAGGGCCACAAGATGACATTTACTCCCCATGGCAAACATTTGATCGCAGGCGAATGGGTTGCAGGCGACCAGACCTTCCAATCCGAGCCCGCCACCGGACCGGCGCACAGCTATTCTGTTGGCACGGTCGCCTTGGTGAACCGCGCCGCCGAGGCCGCCGAGGATGCCTTCTGGAGCTATGGCTATTCCAGCCGCAAGGACCGCGCCGCCTTTCTCAACGCCATCGCGGATGAGATCGACGCCCGCGGTGAGGCGATCACCGAGGTTGGTTGCGCCGAAACCGGCCTTCCCGAAGCGCGCCTTCAGGGGGAGCGTGGCCGCACCGTGGGCCAGCTGCGCCTGTTTGCCGATCACATCCTCAAGGGTGATTACCTCGACCGTCGCCATGACGCCGCACAGCCCGACCGCCAGCCTGCCCCCCGCCCCGAGATGGTGATGATGCAGCAGCCCATCGGGCCGGTTGCGGTCTTTGGCGCGTCAAACTTTCCGCTGGCATTTTCAACTGCGGGCGGGGATACGGCCGCCGCCCTCGCCGCCGGTTGCCCTGTCGTTGTCAAAGGCCACTCCGCCCACCCCGGCACCGCCGAGATCGTCGCCGAGGCCATCAAGGCCGCGATTGAAAAAACCGGAATGCCCAAAGGTGTGTTCTCTCTGATCCAAGGCGGCAAGCGGGATGTTGGCACTAGCCTTGTGCAGCATCCGCTGATCAAGGCCGTCGGCTTTACTGGCAGTCTGGCCGGCGGGCGCGCCCTCTTCGACCTTTGCGCCGCACGTCCAGAGCCGATCCCCTTCTTTGGAGAGCTGGGATCCGTCAATCCAATGTTCCTGCTGCCCGAAGCGATTGGCGCGCGCGCCGAGGCGCTTGGCACCGGCTGGGCCGGATCGCTGACCATGGGCGCGGGACAGTTTTGCACCAACCCCGGCATCGCTATTGTCATTGACGGGCCGGACGCGGACCGCTTTGTCGCCAGCGCCAAAGCAGCGCTTGAGGCCTCTGCCCCGCAGGTCATGCTGACCCCCGGCATCGCATCGGCCTATCATCAGGGCGAGGCGCGCTTTGCCAAGGCAGAGGGCGTGAGCACGGTGCTTGCCTCTAAATCCGAAGGGCGCGAGGCGCGGCCGAACCTGTTTGAAACCACTGGCGCGGCCTTTACCGCCAATCACGACCTTGCCGAAGAGGTCTTTGGCCCACTTGGTCTGGTGATCCGCGTCGGTTCCGTCACTGAAATGGTTTCTCTTGCCAAAGGCTTTGCGGGGCAGCTGACCGCCACCCTGCACATGGATGCAGGCGATATGGATGCCGCCCGCAGCCTGCGCCCTGTATTGGAGCGCAAAGCAGGCCGCGTATTGGTCAACGGCTTCCCAACAGGGGTCGAGGTGGTCGATTCGCAAGTTCATGGCGGCCCATATCCAGCCAGCACCAACTTTGGCGCGACCAGCGTCGGCACCTTGGCGATCCGCCGATTCCTGCGCCCGGTCGCCTATCAGAATATGCCAAAGGAATTGCTGCCCGAGGTTTGACATCTGCCCCCGAGGGGCTAACCTGATTACTGGGTGCGCCCGCTTCGGCGGGCGTTTCCATTGGTGGGGCGCCGCCAAATATACTTTTTGTATATTTCAATTATTTCTTCTTGCACCAAGGCCGGACCCTCAACATAGTCAGTGTAGGAACGAATCAAAAAAACAAAAAACCAAAGGGAGATACCAATGAAAAAGACTGCACTTTTGGGCGGACTGCTGGCCGCGACCTGCCTTGCCGGTACCGCACAAGCGGACAAGCTGGATGACATCATGGCCTCGGGTACGCTGCGTTGCGCCGTTGTGCTGGACTTCCCGCCGATGGGATCGCGCGATGCCGATAACAACCCGATCGGGTTTGACGTCGATTACTGCAACGACCTTGCGGCCGCCCTTGGCGTTGAGGCGGAAATCGTTGAAACGCCTTTCCCCGACCGCATTCCGGCGCTGGTCTCGGGCCGGGTTGACGTTGGCGTAGCCTCCACTTCGGACACGTTGGAGCGGGCAAAGACAGCCGGGTTCACCATCCCCTATTTCGCATTTACCAATGTGGTCCTGACCCGCGAAGACGCCGGTGTCGAAGGCTTTGACGACCTTAAAGGCAAGACCGTAGGCTCGGTTGGTGGCACCTATGAAGGGATCCAGCTGGAGGATAACATCAAGGCATGGGGCGACGGCGATTTCCGTCCTTACCAGTCACAAGCCGATGTGTTCCTTGCGTTGTCGCAGGGCCAGATTGACGGCACCGTGGTTACCTCCACCGTGGCCTCTTCGATTGTGCAATCGGGAAAATATGACGGTTTGGTCATCAAGGGTGATGCGCCCTACCTGCCCGATTATGTTGCCCTTATCGCGCTGCGTCAGGAATACGGTCTGCTGAACTATCTCGATCTGTTCATCAACCAGCAGGTGCGCACCGGCCGCTATCAAGAGCTGTTCGACAAATGGGTCGGCGGTGAGGCACCCGATCTTACGGTCAACAAAGCTTACCGCTAAGCGTTACCGAAACAAAGGAAAGGGGGCACGTTCCCCTTTCCTCCTGCGGACCCCACCATATGAAGGGCCGAGATGTTCACTTACACCTTTCAATGGCGCCAGGCATGGCAAAAGATACCGCTTTTGCTGGATGGCGCGCTGGTCACCTTGGAAATCGCACTTTTGTCGATGGCAATGGGTGTGGCCTTTGCGGTGATCCTTGCGGTTGCCCGCAACTCCAAATCACGCTGGATCTATGCGCCCGCAACAGTCTGGGTCGAGGTGGCGCGCAACACGCCCGCCCTCTTCCAGATCTATATGGCACATTTCGGCCTTGGGTCTTTTGGTATTCACCTAAGCCCTTATATCGCCCTTTTGGCCGGGATTACGTTTAACAACGCCGGCTATCTGGCGGAAACTTTTCGCGGGGCCTTGCGTGCCATTCCCGGAACGCAGCTGCGTGCGGCACGGTCCTTGGGAATGCCACAAACGCAGGCCTTTCGGCTGGTGATCATGCCGCAGATGTTTCGCATCGCCTTTTTGCCCACGACAAACCAGATGGTCTGGGCGATCCTCATGACCTCGCTGGGTGTGACCGTGGGGATGAACACCGACCTTGCCGGCGTGACGCAGGATATCAACGTCCGCAGCTTCCGCACATTTGAAATTTTTGCCCTCGCGGCGGTGATTTATTACCTGATCGCCAAGGCGGTGACGCTGGGTGCAAGGCTGCTTGCGCGGCGCATGTTCCGCTATTGAAGGGAGAGCGCTATGTTTGAAACCTCTATGACCCTCAGCGATCTGATGTTCCTGGCCAAAGGCGCGGGGATGACGATTGCGGTGACCTTTTTCGCTGTGACGGGTGGCACCGTGATGGGCCTTTTGTTCGGCGTGATCCGCGCACAGATCAGCCCTTGGGCCGCCCTGCCGCTGACCTTTGTGCTGGACGTCTTTCGCTCGGTTCCGCTGTTGATCCAACTGGTGCTGGCCAACGCGTTTCAGGCGATTGCAGGGCTGAACCTGCCGCCCTTTGCGACGTCCTGCATTATTCTGGCACTTTATACCTCGGCCTATTGCACCGAAATTGTACGCGGCGCGATTGATGCGGTGCCGATGGTGACACGCCGCGCGGCACGGTCATTGGGCCTGAGCTGGGGGCAGGATATGACCTATGTCGTGTTCCCGATGGCCCTGCGCGTGGCCTTGCCAAGCTGGATCGGGCTGACCTTGGGCGTGCTCAAAGACAGCGCGCTGGTGCTGTGGCTGGGGCTGATCGAGCTGCTTCGGTCGGGCCAGATCCTTGTGACCCGCCTGCAAGAGCCGATGTTCATCCTGCTTGTCGTAGGTCTGATTTATTTCCTGCTAAGCTTTCCCATTGCCCGCTTTGGCAGCCAACTTGAAAAACGGTGGCGCGAGAATGATTGAAATTAAAGACGTCTATAAATCCTTTGGCACGCTCGAAGTGTTAAAAGGCATCAATCTGACCGTTGAAAAAGGAGAGGTTGTTTCGGTGATCGGCGGGTCCGGTTCGGGTAAATCGACCCTGCTGACATGTATCAACGGGTTGGAGCCGATCAACTCCGGCTCCATCCTTGTCGACGGGGTAGAGGTTCACGCCAAAACCACCGACCTCAACAAGCTGCGCCGCAAGATCGGCATTGTGTTCCAGCAGTTCAACGCCTTTCCGCATCTGACAGTGCTGGAAAACGTGACCCTCGCCCCGCGCAAGGTGCTTGGCATGTCCAAACCCGAGGCTGAAGCCATCGCGGAAAAGCAACTGGCCCATGTCGGTCTGGGCGATAAGCTTGCCGTTTATCCCGGCAGGCTTTCGGGCGGGCAGCAACAGCGAATGGCGATTGCCCGCGCACTGGCGATGTCGCCCGAATATGTACTGTTTGATGAGGTGACTTCCGCGCTTGATCCGCAGTTGGTGGGTGAGGTGCTGGATACGCTCAAACTGCTGGCCGATGACGGTATGACCATGATCTGCGTAACCCATGAGATGACCTTCGCGCGCGATGTATCCGATCGGGTGGCCTTTTTCCACAAAGGAATCATGGCCGAGATCGCCCCATCCAAAGAGTTTTTTAACGCGCCTCAACACCCCGAGACGCAGAAGTTCCTGTCAAACATCCGGTCGTAAGGGCACATAGAATGAAAGCGGTAGATGTCGTCGTTGTCGGCGCGGGTGTTGTTGGCCTTTCGGTCGCCTTGGCCGCGCAGGCACGCGGGTTGTCGGTGCGCGTCATTGACCGTGAGGGCGTCTGTGCCGGCGCCTCGGCGGGCAATGCCGGGGCTTTTGCCTTTACCGATATTTTCCCGCTTGCCTCGCCCCGCGTGATCCGGCAGGCGCCGAAATGGCTGCTTGATCCGCTGGGGCCGCTGTCGGTGCCGCCGCGCTATGCCGCACAGATCACGCCCTGGATGTTGCGCTTCTGGCGGGCAAGCTGGCCCGCGCAGGTGCGTGCCTCAACCATCGCGCAAACCGGGCTGATGGCCCTGTCCAAGGCCTCATTGCAGCCGTTTCTGGCAACGCATGGCCTGTCCTCGATGCTGCGACAAGACGGGCAATTGCAGGTCTATGAAGGGCAGGCCGAATTTGACGCCAACCTGCCAAGTTGGGCCGCCCGCGCCAAGGTGGGCATCCCGTTCGAGCATCTGACGGGTGATGCGATTTCTGAACGTCAGCCGGGGCTGGATGCGCGGTTCACCCATGCCACCTTTACCCCCGAATGGTATTCCATCGCGGACCCAAAGGATTACACCGAAGCCTTGGCCGAACGGTTTTCTGCGGGTGGCGGCGAGGTGGTTATCGCCGAGGCCACGCATCTTCTGGATGACGGGGTGGATACGACGCTTGGTGCGATGAAGGGCCGCGTGGTCTTGGCCGCGGGCGCGTTCTCGCACCATCTGGCACGCACCGCAGGCGTCAAGATCCCGCTGGAGACCGAGCGCGGCTATAACACCACCCTGCCTGCAAATGCGGTCGATCTGCGCTGTCAGGTGACCTTTGGCGGGCACGGGTTTGTCATCTCCAAAATCACATCGGGCATCCGCGTCGGGGGCGCAGTAGAGCTGGGCGGGCTGAAGCTGCCGCCGAATTTCAAACGTGCCGATGCGATGCTGACCAAGGCCAAACAGTTCATGCCGGGCCTTGAGACTTCAGGCGGCGTGCAGTGGATGGGGTTTCGCCCCTCACTGCCCGACAGCCTGCCCGCGCTTGGCCCCCTGCCCGGTCAACCCAACACGATCTGTGCCTTCGGGCATGGGCATCTGGGCCTGACCCAATCGACCGGCACTGCCCAAATCATCGCCGATCTTTTGACCGGCAAAACTCCTGACATTGACATCACCCCCTTCGCGCCCGCGCGTTTCTGAAAGCCAACACATGACGAGCTATACTTTTCCCTGCATTGACGGCCATACCTGCGGCAATCCCGTGCGTCTTGTCACCGGCGGCGCGCCGATGCTGGAAGGCGCGACCATGCTTGAAAAGCGCGCGCATTTCTTGACCGAATTTGACTGGATCCGCACGGGATTGATGTTTGAACCCCGCGGCCATGACCAGATGTCCGGCGCGATCCTGTTCCCACCCACGCGCAGCGATTGCGATGTTGCGGTGCTGTTTATTGAAACCTCGGGCTGTTTGCCGATGTGCGGCCATGGCACCATCGGCACGGTGACGATTGCGCTGGAAAACGGACTGATCCGCCCCGCAACCCTCGGCGTTTTGCGCCTTGATACCCCTGCGGGCCGCGTGGATGTAACCTACCGCCAAGAGGGTCGCTTTGTCGAGGAAGTGCGCCTGACCAACGTGCCCGGATTCCTCCATTCCGAAGGGCTGACCGCCGAGGTAGAGGGCATGGGCGAGGTGGTCGTCGATGTCTCTTACGGTGGTAATTTCTATGCCATCGTGGACCCGCAGAAAAACTTTGCCGATATGGCGGATTATGCGGCGGGGGAACTGGTGCATCTGGGCCGCAAGCTGCGCGATGCGTTGAACGCAAAATACGAATTTATCCACCCCGAGCATCCCGCGATCTGCGGTTTGTCACATATCCTTTGGACGGGTGCAGCGCAGGACCCCGCCGCGCATGGGCGCAATGCCGTGCTTTACGGCGATAAGGCGATTGACCGTTCCCCCTGTGGCACCGGCACCTCGTCCCGCATGGCGCAGCTGGTGGCCAAGGGCAAGCTGGCGGTGGGCGATGAATTTGTGCATGAATCCATCATCGGATCGCTGTTCAAAGGCCGGGTAGAGGCCGCCACCACCGTGGCCGGAAAACCCGCGATCATCCCCTCTATCGCCGGATGGGCGCGGGTGACGGGCTTCAACACCATCTTCATTGATGAGCGCGACCCCTTTGCCCACGGCTTTGTTGTCAAATGAGCGGGCAAGCCATCATCGCAGGCCGCGCCCGGGGCAAGGTTCTCGCCTCGGCCGAGGGGATCAGCTTTTGGGGCGGGGTTGATCCGCTGACCGGCATAGTGATCGACGCGCATCATCCGCTGCATGGGCAATGCCTGACGGGCAAGATCTTGGTGATGCCGACCACGCGCGGGTCCTGCAGCGGCAGCGGGGTGATGCTTGACCTTGCACTGAACGGGATCGCACCCGCCGCCTTTGTCTTTCGCGAGGCCGAGGATGTCGTGACCCTTGGCGCGATGATCGCGGGCAAGATGTTTGACCGACCCGTGCCGGTTATCCGGCTGGAACCTGCGGCCTATGACACGGTTGCCGCCGCCCGAAATGCCGAACTGACAGAGGATAGGCTGATCGCGGATGGCGTGACCCTGCCCTTAACGCCCCTGCCCGTCACAGCACTTGACCTGACGCCAGAAGACCACGCGATGCTGAACGGCGAGGACGGCCCTGCCCGCCGCATCGCGATGAAGGTGATCTGTGCCATGGCCAGTTTGCAGGGCGCGCAGACGCTGATCGATGTTACCCAAGGCCACATCGACGGTTGCATTCTGGCCAATGCGGCCAACCTGCGCTTTGCCGAGACGATGGCCGAGATGGGGGCGAAAACCTGCATCCCGACCTCGATCAACGCGATTTCGGTGGATCACGGCAACTGGCGCACCCAAGGCGTCGCCCCCGATTTCGGGCTGCGCGCCGCCCGTCTGGCCGATGCCTATGTGGCCATGGGGGCGCGCCCGACCTTTACCTGCGCGCCTTATTTGCTGGATACCGCGCCCAAAGAGGGCGAGGCCATCGGCTGGTCGGAGTCCAACGCCGTGGTCTATGCCAATAGCGTCTTGGGCGCGCGCACGGTCAAACACCCTGACTATCTTGACCTGTTCATCGCAATGACGGGCCGTGCGCCCTTGTCGGGGGTTTACCTACCTGAAAACCGGCAAGCGCGGCTGGTGATCCATGTCACAGCCCCCAACGGTGCCGATGATGCGCTTTGGCCGATGCTTGGCTATCTGGCGGGGCAACGCGCGCCTGACCGCATTCCTTTACTTGCAGGGCTGGAACATCTGTCCCCCTCGCCGGATGACCTCAAGGCGATGTGCGCGGCTTTTGGCACGACATCTGCCGCGCCGATGCTGCATGTTGCGGGCCACACCCCCGAGGCGCATCTGATTGCCCCCGATGCCAAATCCGAGACCGCCGATATCCAAGACCTCGCGCGGATCTGGGCACAGTTGAACCCCGACACCACGCCCAAGCATATGGACCTGATCGCCTTTGGCAGCCCGCATTTCTCGCTGGATGAGACCCGCAAGCTGGCCGCATTGCTCAAGGGCAAACCCCGCCACCCCGATACGGCGGTGATCGTCACCTTGGGCCGTGAGGTGCTGGCCGCGATCAAGGCTGATGGCACGTTGGAGGCGTTAAAAGTCGCCGATGTACAGCTGGTTGCCGATATCTGCTGGTGTTCCATCACCGAGCCGGTGTTCCCACCAACGGCCACAACCCTGATGACCAACTCCGGCAAATACGCCCATTACGGGCCGGGGCTTTCGGGCCGCGCGGTGCGTTTCGGGTCATTGGCCGATTGCGCCACCGCCGCACAAACCGGACAGGCCCCAGCACATCCCCCCGCTTGGCTACAAGAGGCATAACATGCGATCCAGCAAAACCGTTCACGTCATTTCCGCCCATGCCGAGGGAGAAGTTGGCGATGTCATCGTCGGCGGTGTCCTGCCACCGCCCGGCGATACGCTCTGGGAGCAATCGCGCTGGATCGCCAAGGATGAAACCCTGCGCAACTTCGTGCTGAATGAACCACGCGGCGGGGTGTTTCGCCATGTGAACCTGCTGGTGCCGCCCAAGGACCCCCGCGCCGATGCCGCCTTTATCATCATGGAGCCAGAGGATACGCCGCCGATGTCGGGTTCCAACTCTATCTGTGTGTCGACGGTGTTGCTGGACGGCGGGCTGATCCCGATGCAAGAGCCTGAAACCCGTATGGTGCTGGAGGCGCCCGGCGGGTTGGTCCATGTCCGCGCCGAATGCAAGGATGGCAAGGCGGAACGGATCTTCGTGCAAAACCTGCCCAGCTTTGCCGCCGATCTGGGCCTGACGTTGGAGGTAGAGGGCATCGGCACCCTAACCGTCGACACCGCCTATGGTGGCGATAGTTTTGTGATCGTGGACGCGGCCGCCCTTGGCCTTGATCTGGTGGCTGACGAGGCGCATTTCATCGCCAAGATGGGCGTGAAAATCACCAATGCCGCCAATGCGCAGCTTCGGTTTCACCACCCCGACAACCCCGACTGGACGCATTTCTCCTTTTGCCTCTTTGCCGGGCCCGTCACCCGTGAGGGCAACGAACTGCGTGCAGGGTCAGCCGTGGCGATCCAGCCGGGCAAGGTGGACCGTTCGCCCACCGGCACGGCGCTTTCGGCGCGGATGGCGGTACTCCATGCCAAGGGGGAAATGGGTCTGGACGACCGGCTGACCATCGTCTCGGTCATCGGCTCTACCTTTGTCGGGCGGATCGTGGGGGAAACCACGGTGGGCAACAGACCCGCCGTCATCCCCGAGATTTCAGGCCGTGGCTGGATCACCGGCACGCATCAGCACATGCTGGACCCCTCAGACCCTTGGCCCGAGGGGTACCGGCTTACCGATACCTGGGGGGCGCGCTAAGCGTTCAGGCCTCGCCCTTGGCCCCGTCAAACATCCGTTTCTTATCGCCCTGCGCCGTCAAGAATTGCGCATCAGAGCGTGAGATATAGGTGTAGAACATCGGCACCACAAAGAGCGTAAAGATGGTGCCGATCAACAGACCGGTAAAGATCACCAAGCCCATCGCTTGACGCGCCGCAGCCCCCGCCCCTTCAGCTAGGATCAACGGCACCACGGCCAGCGCCATGGCGGCGGTAGTCATCAGGATCGGCCGCAGACGGGTTTTGGCCGCCGCCACAATCGCCTCACGCCGGGTCAGGTTATGTTCCTCACGCTGCTGATTGGCGAACTCCACCATCAAGATACCGTGCTTGGTGATCAGGCCGATCAGGGTAATCAGCCCCACCTGCGAATAGATGTTCAGCGTCCCCAACCCAAGGTTCAGCGGCAAGATCGCGCCAAAGATTGACAGCGGCACCGACATCAGGATGATAAAGGGGTCACGGAAGCTTTCGAACTGCGCGGCAAGCACCAGATAAATCACGACCAAAGCGGCGGCAAAGGCAAAGATAATGGTGTTACCCTGCTCCACCTCCAGCCGCGATTGGCCGGAATAGTCGATAAAGAACCCGTCAGGCAAAACCTCGCGGGCGATCTGTTCCAGCTGTGCCAAGCCGTCCCCCGTCGACGTCCCGATCGAAGGCAGCGCCGTCAGCGTGGCGGCGTTCAACTGGTTGAACTGCTCGATCGAGGCTGCACTCGCCCCCGTATTCACCGAGACAACCGAGGACAAAGGCACCAAGGCCCCGCCGGATGCGCGCACAAAGAACTGGCCCAGACGTTCGGGGTTGTTGCGCCATTCCTGCGGCACCTGGGTGATGATGTCATAGCTGTTGCTTTCCAGATCGAACTGCGCAACCGCATTGCCACCGACCAACAGCGCCAGAGTCGACCCGATATCGGAGATCGGCACATTCAGGCTGGCGGCCCGTTCGCGGTCAATCGTCACCGTCACCTGCGGCGCATCAAAGCTGAGCGAGTTTTGCACAACGATAAACCGCCCCGAGGCCATCGCCTTTTGCCGGATCTCCTCAGCCACTTCGACCACCCGTTCGGGCGCATAGATCGACTGGATCACCAAGGACACCGGCAAGCCACCCCCCGCCCCCGGCAAGGTCGGCGGCGCAAAGACAAAGCCCTCCACCCCGGTGTTTCCCGCAAGACTGGCCTGAATATCGCCCTGCACCTCTTGCTGGCTGCGACTGCGATCAGCCCAGTCTTTCAACGACCAGATATATATCCCGCTATTTTTTGCCCCGCCAAAACCCGCAATGGAAAATCCGACATCGACCTCTTCGACCTCGGCAGTAGCTTTGGTCACCTCCTCGATATAAAGTGAGGTGTAATCGGTCGTGGCATAGCGCGGCCCGTTGAGGAAGGCGAACAGCGCGCCCTGATCCTCTTCGGGGGCAAGCTCGCTGGTGGTGTTCATGAACATAAAGCCCGTGACACCCAACAAAGCGGCAACCATCAACAAGGTAACGGGACGGTAATCCAACGAGGAAGACACCCGCCGCTCATACCAGTTCGAGACCCGATCAGAGGTCCGGTCCACGATCTTCTGGAACCGACCGACATTGCCATGGCTCAGCAAACGCGCGGCCATTGCGGGTGTGATCGTCAAGGCAACCAGCCCCGAAATGATAACCGCACCGGCCAAGGTCATGGCAAATTCGGTAAAGAGGCTGCCAGTCAACCCGCCGGTAAAGGCCAAAGGCGCCAGAACCGCCGCCAAGGTCAGGGTCATCGCGACAACGGGACCGGCAATTTCCTTCATCCCCTTGATCGCGGCAGGAGCGGGCTGCATGCCCTCTTCGATATGGCGGTGAATGTTTTCCACCACCACAATCGCGTCATCCACCACCAGACCGATCGCCAGAACCATCGCCAGCAATGTCAGCAGGTTGATCGAATATCCCAACGCCAACAGGATCGTACAAACCCCGATCAACGACAGCGGAATGGTCGCAACCGGCATCAGCACCGAGCGGAACGACCCAAGGAACAACAGGATCACCACAATCACAATCGCCACCGCCTCGGCGATGGTCTTGAACACCTCGAAGATAGAGCTGCTGATGGTCTCGGTCGAATCGTAAACCAGTTTCAAGGTCATGCCCTCGGGCAGGCTGTCGTTCAGGCTGGGCAATTCCGCCAATACCGCCTCGGCCGTGGTCAGCGGGTTGGCGGCAGGCGTGGCGGTGATGCCGATAAAGGTGCCGCCCTCGCCGTCAAAGGTGACGATCTCTTCCTGGTCCTCAGAGGCCAGCTCAACCGTGGCGACATCGCGCAGACGCACAACGCCGGTATCGGTCGTGATCAGGGGCAATGCGCCAAAGGCCTCGGCAGTTTGCAGGGTGGATTCGAGGCTGATCGAATAGGTGACATATTCGTTTTCGGTGCTGCCCGGCGCCGACAAGAAGTTCGAGGCACGGATCGCGGCCAGAACCTCACCTGCGGTGACCTTGCGCGCGGCCAGACGCAGCGGATCAATCCAGACCCGCATCGCATAGTTGGATGCCCCGATGATCTGCATCTCGGCCACACCTTCGATGGTAGAGACGCGCGGACGGACCACGCGTTCCAGATATTCGGTCAACTGCTCGGGCGTCATATTCGGGTTTTGCGCGGCCAGATACATCAGCGCAAAGGTCTGCCCCGTACCCTTGGTGATGATCGGATCTTCGGCATCGCCGGGCAACTGGCCCCGGACCTGCTGCACCTTGGAGAGCACTTCGGTCAGCGCCGCCTCGGAATTTGCGCCCAGCTGCATCTGCACCGACACCACCGAGGCCGAGGGCCGCGACTGGCTGGTGACATAGTCGATATTTTCGGTTGTGGCGACGGCGGCGGCGATCGGGGCGGTCACAAACCCCTGAATAAGGTCCGGCGCGGCACCGGGATAAACCGTTGTCACGGTCACGACGGTTTCTTCAACCTCGGGATATTGCCGGACGGGCAGGTTTAAAACCGACTGCAGGCCCAACAAAATGATAAATGCCGCAAGCACCGAGGACAGAACCGGGCGGCGAATGAAGACTTCAGAGAAATTCATGCTATCGCCCCTATTCCACTGCCGCCGCAGGCGAGACGCTGTTATCGACCGCAACAGCGGCCCCGCCCGTCAAACGGTTCTGACCGGCATCGACCACCTCATCCCCGGCCTCGATACCATCCACAATCTCGACCATCCCGCCCGAGCGGCGGCCAACCTTGACAAACACCTGTTCCACGGTCGGTGTCTCACCCTCACGCACAACAAAAACGGAATCGCCATAAAGGTTAGAGGTCACAGCCGTTTGCGGCAGCGCCAGAACCCCGTCTTCGGACGGCAAGACGACACGGATGCGCACAAACTGGCCGGGGAAAAGCTTGCCATCGGTATCGTCGATCAAGGCCCGCAGGGTGACCAGCCGCGAGACCGGATCGACGCGCGGCTCAATCGCGATGATCTTGCCGGTGAATTGCATGTCTCCGGCCTCGGTCCGTGCGGTGACATCCATGCCAATCGCCACCGCACCGATCTGTTGTTCGGGAACGGTAAATTCCGCCTGCATCCGGTCAAGGTTTTGCAAGGTGGCATAGATCATGCCGGGGGTCACATATTCCCCCGCCTCAACCCGGGCAATTCCGATCACACCGCCAAAGGGGGCAACCATTTCCTTTTGGTCCAAAATGGCCGTCAGCTTGGCAACCTGTGCGCGCGCGCTCTTCTCCTGAACCTCGGCGGTATCGACGGTATTGGTGGTGCTGATCCCGCGTTCCTGCAAGGTCTTGTTGCGGTTCAACTGGGTGACGGCAAGATCAAGCGAGGCCATCGCCGCGCCCAGATCCGCACGCTCGATCCGCTCGTCAAGCTGAAGCAAGGTCTGCCCTTCGGACACCTTGTCATTGGCATCAAAGCTGATGCTGCGCACCAGACCAGAGGCCTCAACCGCCAGATCCACACCTTGGGATGCAATCGCCGTACCCACGGCGTCAATCCCCGACTGCCAGACGATCGGTTCAACCTTGACGGTTGATACAGCAACCGGGGGGGGCGTCATGGTTGCAAAATACTCGGCGATCATCTTGTCGCGAAACTGATTGAACCCGACGATCCCGCCAACAATCAATGTCAGCAAAACAACAGCAATAATGAGACGTTTGATCATCTGGCTTCCTCGGGTCAATATTTTGTGGGTTTGATATGACATAGCGTCGCAGCCTTTGCCAGTCGCAGCTCAATACACAAAGCTGTTTTTTTACGTAGATCATGCCAGGCGTGCCCTTTGCAAAGCAGGGTAGGTCGATTGAACAGCTAGGGCGACTGCGCTAGATTGCCATCGAAATATCAAGGGATACCCGATGACCAACCCCGCTCCACGTAACGGCACGCGTGCATTCCTGTCGCTTTGGGGCTGGCGGGTATTGGGCGGCACTGCGCTGTTTTTGGGCGCAATAGGCGTGGTTCTGCCCCTGCTGCCCACCACGCCCTTCATCATTCTGGCGGCATTTTCCTTTGCCAAAAGCGCACCCGGCCTGCATGCGCGCCTGGTCCAAAGCCAGACGTTCGGCCCCGCACTGGCAAGCTGGCAAAGCAATGGCGCCATCGCCCCGAAACATAAGGCAATGGCCGTAGGCATGATGACAGCGGCCTTCATCGGCGCCTTAGTGGCCGGTGCGCCTGCCTACGCCTTGGGGCTGCAGGTTTTGTTTATGGGCGGCGCGGCAATATTCGTGCTGACCCGCCCCCCCCGCTGATCCGCGCTCCGGCACAAGGCAGCCGCGGCATCATTTCCGCGCTGTATTGACGCAGATCAATGCCCGAAAACCTTTTGCATTATAAATTCTGTTTTACGAATGTATAGTTCAACGCCTGCCAACCATCGGCCTGCACGTATTTCAAGGGAGTCCTATATGAACCAGTTCAATGAATTATCAGCCTCCCGCCGCGGATTTTTGGGATTGGTTGCCGGTGGTCTGGCCATCGCAGCCACAACACCGGCCAAGGCAGCGCGCATCAAAACCAAGGCCAAGATTGTGATGATCGGCGCAGGGGCCGCAGGTACGGCGCTTGTCAACCGGCTGGTGGACCGGCTGGACGGGGCCGAGATTACGATCCTTGACCCGCGTGTTGACCATTTGTACCAACCCGGCCTGACATTGGTTGCGGCGGGGTTGAAACCTGCGGAATATACGCAATCCAAAACCACCGATTGGCTGCCTAAGGGCATCACCCATTTCCCCGAGGCTGTCGCCGCCGTTGACCCCACAGCCAAGACCGTCAGCACCGCCAGCGGGCAAACCCTCTCCTATGACTTTCTGATCCTCGCCCCCGGCCTTGTGCTGGACCATGACGCGATTGAGGGGTTCTCGCTTGATCTGATCGGCACCAATGGTATTGGCGCACTTTATGCAGGGCCGGATGCAGCGGCACGCACATGGACCGCCGCACAGAAGTTTACCGAAGAGGGCGGCGTCGGCATTTTCACCCGCCCAATCACTGAGATGAAATGCGCAGGCGCGCCGTTGAAACACGCCTTCCTGATCGACGACATCGCCAAGCGCACTGCGGGCCCGGGCAAGCATGACATGCATTACGCCGCCCATGACCACACGCTTTTCGGTGTGCCGATTGTTTCGGAAAAGGTGCGGATGCTGTTTCTGGATCGCGGCATCACGCCCCATTACAGCCATGTCCTCAAAGCCATTGAGCCGGGTGCAAAGCGCGCGACCTTCGCCACACCAGCGGGCGACGTGGAAATGCCCTATGACTACCTGCACGTCATCCCGCCACAGCGCGCCCCCGATTTCGTCCGCGAGTCGGGCCTCAGCTGGGTCGATAAATGGGTCGGTCAGGACTGGGCCGAGGTGAATATGCAAACCCTGCGTCACCTGCGTTTCCCTGAAATCTTTGCCCTCGGCGATGTTGCGGGCGTGCCAAAGGGCAAAACCGCAGCTTCGGTCAAGTTTCAGGTGCCCGTGGTCGAGGACCATCTGGTCGCGGCCATTCAGGGCAATGAGGGCACGGCCACCTATGGCGGCTACACCTCTTGCCCGATGATCACCCGCGTCGGGCGCGCGATGCTGGTGGAGTTTGATTACAACAACAACCTCGTCCCTTCCTTTCCGGGCATCATCGCCCCGCTAGAGGAGCTGTGGATCAGCTGGTTGATGAAGGAAGTGGCCCTGAAAGCCACCTATAACGCCATGCTGCGCGGCAAGGCATAAGGGGAAAACCATGGAACAACTTACATTAGAGACGATGATCGCGGTTTTTGAGGAAATCTTTGGCCGCGCTCTGTTCTGGGGCATGGTCGCTGTGGCAGTCGTGGTGACGGTCGCCTACCTTTATGTACTGATCCGCGACCGCGAAATGTCGATGAAGAAATTTCTTCTGGCACAGCTTTCCATGCCCTTTGGCGCGATTGCCGCCGTGCTGTTCGTCCAAGCCATGACCAATTCGCATTTCCGCGATCTTGGCGGACCGATTGATGTGGTCGTCCTGCTTGGCGTGGCGGCGATGGGGGCGGCGGGCGCGGCCATTCTGGTCTATACCGCGCAGTCGCTTTTCCGCAAAACGCCTGATTAACCCTGCGCGCCCCGCCTCTTATACGGGCGGGGCCATCCGCTGTGAGGTTTGATGCGTGATATAAAGCCTGCGCACAAAGGCTATGATAAACACCAAGGTCAAGATCAGCACAATCGTCGCGGCAGGCGCGCTATCAAGGTAAAAGCTGGCATAGCATCCAGCCAGCATCGACCCCAGACAGGCCAGCACTGAAACAATCATCATCTGCCCGAAACTGCGCACCAGCAAAAAGGCGATGGCGCCGGGTGTGATCAGCAAGGCCACGGCCAAAATCAACCCCACCGATGACAGCGTCGAGACGATGGTCAGCGACAACAGGCTGAGCAACCCATAATGCAACCAGTTCGTCCGCAACCCCGAGGCCTGTGCCTGTGCCGGGTCAAAGGCATGGAGCAGCAGATCTTTCCACTTCAAAACCAACAGCCCCGCAACCAGCACCCCGATCACCCCCGATGTCCAAAGGTCCTTGGCCCCCACGCCCAGCATGTTGCCAAAAAGGATATGGTCCAGATGCTCGTTCGTGCTGATCGAGGTATAAAGAATGATCCCGACGCCGAACATCCCCGAGAACACCACCCCCATGACCGTATCCTGTTTCACCCGCCCGTTATCCGCCAAATAGCCGGTGGCAAGCGCGCAAAGCATCCCCGCCGAAAACGCCCCCACGATCAACGGCAACCCCAGCATCCACGCCAGCACGATCCCCGGCAACGTCGCATGGCTGACGGCATCGCCCATCAGCGCCCAGCCTTTCAATACCAAAAAGCATGACAACAAGGCCGTGGGTGGCGCGACCAAAAGCGCAATCCAAAAGGCGTTCTGCATAAAGGGAAACTGGAACGGCAAAAGCAACGCGTCGATCATGTCTGTGCCTCCGCCATCGGGCCCTTGCGCAGGGCCGCCCGCGCCTTGGCCCGCGCCGCCCGCATCCCGTGTTTGGGCGCAAACACAAAGGCCAGCAGGAAGATCACCGTTTGCAGCGTCACGATCACGCCCCCCGTCGCCCCATCCAGAAAATAGCTGGCATAGGCGCCCAGAAAGCTGGTGACCGAGCCGATGATCACCGACAAAACGATCAAACGCGGAAAACGGTCACAGAGCAAATAGGCCGTCGCCCCCGGTGTCACCACAAGGGCAATCACCAGAAACGCGCCCACCGTCACCATCGCCGCCACAATAGAGGCCGAGAGCAACAGGAAAAACACCGCCTTCAACACATCAGGCCGCAAGCCGATGGTGCGCGCATGGTTTTCGTCAAAAAACACCACCATCAGATCCTTCCACTTGGCCAAAAGCACCGCAAGGCTGACAAAGCCGATGATGGCCAGTTGCAACGTATCCTCGGGCGTGATGGCAAGGATATTGCCCATGATGATGGTCTGGATCGAGATCGAGGCCGGCGATAATGACAGCATGAACAGCCCAAGACCGAAAAACGATGTAAAAATGATGCCGATGATCACATCGATTTTAAGGCCCGAACGACCCGATAAAAACAGCATCGCCCCCGCCGCCAAACCGCCCGACAAAAACGCCCCAAGCGCAAAAGGCAGGCCCAGCATATAGGCCCCAGCAACCCCCGGCACGACAGAATGGCTGAGCGCGTCACCGATCAGCGACCAACCTTTGAGCATAAGGTAGCACGACAAAAACGCGCATACCCCGCCAACCAGCGCCGAGACCCACATCGCATTGAACATATAGCTGTAACCGAATGGCTCCAACAAGGTGGCGATCACGCGGCACCTCCGGTTTTCTTGGACAGCCCGGCGTGGGCACGATGTTTGGCGCCATATTGGACGAAGGGGCGTTCATCATCCGAAATCACCGTCACCTCACGCGGGTCGTCATCATCATGCAGCTGACCGGCACCAAGGGTGAAATGGCGCAAAACACCGCCAAAGGCATGTTCCAGATTGTCACGGGTAAAGGTCTCTTCGGTCGGGCCAAAAGCCAGCACGGTACCTTTGACCAGAACCGTGCGGTCACAAAATTCAGGCACAGAACCAAGGTTATGGGTCGAGACCAACATCACCCGCCCCTCATCGCGCAGCTCACGCAAGAGGGTAATGATCTGTTCCTCGGTTTTCACATCGACGCCGGTGAAGGGTTCGTCCAGCAAGATCACCTGACCATCCTGCGCCAGACTGCGTGCCAGAAACACGCGCTTGCGCTGCCCGCCAGAAAGCTCCCCGATCTGGCGTTTGCGGAAATCGAGCATGCCGACACGGTCAAGGGCTTGGTCCACCGCCGCGTGATCGGCGGCACGGGCACGGCGCAAAAAGCCCATATGCCCATAGCGCCCCATCATCACCACATCCTCAACCAGAACCGGAAAGGCCCAGTCCACTTCTTCGGATTGCGGAACATAGGCAACCAGATTGGCCGCAAGCGCCTCTTTGACCGTTTTACCGAGCAGGCGGATTTCGCCACGCGCAGCAGGCACAAACCCCATGATCGCCTTGAAAAGCGTCGATTTTCCCGCACCGTTCACCCCGACCAGCGCCGTAATCGTCCCGCGCGGAATCTCAAAACTGGCGTCATAAAGCGCGGTATGACCGTTACGATAGGTCACGGTGACATCACGCACCATAATGCCGCCCGACGCCCCGCCAAAACTGGCAGGGCGCGGCGTCCGGGGCGATTGGTCAAGCATGAAGCGATCCTTCTGGGCAGTGCTGGAGACGTTTATATTCACACCAAATACCTACTCGGTCTGCGGTGCAAGCGCATCTGCAAGGGTTTCGGCATCAACACGCAAGAGGTCAAGATAGGTCGGCACCGCGCCATCAGCTTCGGTCAGACTGTCAACATAGAGCATCCCGCCATATTCCGCGCCGGTTTCGCGCGCGACCTGCTTGGCCGGGGCCTGATTGACCGTGCTTTCACAAAACACCGCCGGGATCTTGTGTTCGCGCACACCGTCAATCACTTTGCGGACCTGTTGCGGGGTGCCGGTCTGATCGGCGTTGATCGGCCAGAGGTACAGCTCTTGCAAACCAAAATCATGCGCCAAGTAGCTGAACGCCCCTTCGCAGCTGACCAGCCAGCGGCTTTCCTCGGGCAGTGCCAGAATACGGTCGCGCAAGGGGCCAACCGTCTCGCGGATCTGTTGCTTGTAGCTCTCGGCGTTCAGGGCATAGGTTTCGGCGTTTTCGGGGTCATGCCGGGCAAATGCCTGTTGGATATTGTCGACATAGACCATCGCATTATCCAAACCCATCCAACCATGCGGGTTCGGCTTGCCCTCATAATCGCCCTCGGAAATCGAGATCGGCGTGATACCATCAGTCAAAACCGCAGAGGGCATATCCCCGAGGTTGGCGATGAATTGTTCGAACCAGATCTCAAGGTTCATCCCGTTATAAAGCACCAGATCCGCGCCCGACGCCTTTACAATATCTTGCGGTGTCGGCTCATATCCGTGGATTTCCGCGCCCGGTTTGGTGATGGAAACCACCTCGGCGGCATCGCCTGCCACATTCTGCGCGATGTCTTGCAGGATGGTGAAAGTGGTCACCACCTTGAACGGCTTATCCGTGCCTTGCGCGTTGGCCGAAAGCGCGAAAAGGCAGGTCGCGCCAAGCATCATTAGACTTGTCAGGGGTCGGTTCCGGCAAACTGTCATTCTTCTGGCTCCACTTTGTGTTTGGCCATAGATAATGCGAACCATTCGCAACTGTCAATGATATTGATAATCATTCTCAAATTATTTGCCGCCCCGACTTAAGGCGCGAATACTCATGCCCTGCGCAAAAAGACAGGGGCCAGCGCCGAAGACCGCGCCCTGTCATAGGCATATCCACCTGTGTTGAAATCACAAAGCGCCTCGGGGTCCGTTAAACGGTTTTCCGCAATGAAACGTGCCATCGCCCCGCGGGCTTTCTTGGCGTAAAAGCTGACGATCTTGGCCTCGCCGTTCTTTTCCTCAAGGAAGGTCGGCGTGATGACGGGGATGGTCAACGCATCCACATCCACCGCGCCGAAATATTCGATCGAGGCGCAATTGACCAAGGCGCGCGCCTGCACATCCGCGGCAAGCTTGTTGATCGCAGGCGCGATCTCGGCGCGCCAATAGGCATAAAGATCAGCGCCGCGCGGGTTTTTCAGCTTGCTCCCCATTTCCAGCCGGTAGGGCGCAATCGCATCCAGCGGGCGCAACATCCCGTAAAGCCCTGACAGGATCCGCAGGTGGTCCTGCGCCCAACGTAGCGCATCGGCGTCAAGGGTTTTCGCCTCTAGCCCCGCATAGGTATCACCGGCAAAAAACAAGGCGGCAGGTTTCGTTTCCGCATCGGCAAACTGCGCAAAACGGGTGACGTTCAGATCCGCCAAAGACGCCGAGATATGCATCAACTTGCGCAGATCGTCGGCGTTAAGGTCTTGCGCGACGCCTGCCAGAACCTTTGCATCGGCGCTGAATTGCGGCACCGTCGTCGTCATGCCTTCGGGCAGGGTTGCGCCGTCATCCAGACGTTTGGCAGGGGAAATAACAGTCAGCATAACAAAGATCCTCCGGTAGGGCGCGGGCAAAACACCAGGTCAATCCCCCGCAACAACGGTTAGAAATGCGGCGCCGAAACGCTCAGCCTTTTGCGCGCCCATGCCGGGGATACGCTCCATCTCGGCCAATGTGGCCGGGCGGCGTTCGGCGATATGGCGCAGGGTGGTCTGGGTACAGGAAAGCGGCTTGTCGATACCCTCCGGCCCGCGCTGCAAATCCAGATGCACCTGTGCCAGCCGGTCAAAAACCGCGCCCGCGTCCCGCCCCGCAAGGCGCATCCGTTGCGGATGAAGCTGCGCAGTTTGCGCGCCGGTGATCACCGCCAGAAAGGCAGAGCCATAGCTTTCCAGCTTTTTCGCGCCGATGCCGTTGATCCGCGCCATATCGTCAAGGTTCGCAGGGCGGCTCTCGGCCATCTCGATCAGGGTGCGGTCGGGAAAGATCACATAGGCCGGTACGCGGGCCGCCTCGGCCAAGGCGCGACGTTTGGCCTTGAGGGCGGACAGTAGCGGCGCATCCTCCTCCGAGACCATCGTCTTGACCACAGGGCGCGCGCCCGCCGACTGGATCGTATCCTTGCGCAGGGTGATATTTTCCTCACCACGCAAAATCGGGCGCGCGGCATCGGTCATGCGCAGCGCGCCATAGCGTTCGGTATCGGGACGCACCAGATCGCGCCCCATCATCTGACGGAAAACCGCACCCCACGCAGGTTTGGAAAGCTCCTTGCCCACGGCAAAGGTTGGCAATTGGTCATGGCCGCGCTGGCGCACTTTTTCGGTGGAATTGCCGGTCAGTATATCGATCAGATGCCCCGCGCCAAAGGTCTCGCCCGTGCGCAAAATCGCCGAAAGCGCCTTGCGCACGGCCTCGGTCGCATCAAACACCAAGGCGGGCCGGTCACAGATATCACAATTTTTACAAGCGGTTGAGGTTTCGCCGAAATACCCCAGCAACACCTGACGCCGACATCCCGTCGCCTCGGCCAGACCCAAAAGCGCATTCAGGCGGGCATGATCGGCGTCCTTGCGCTCCGGCGGGGCAAGCCCCTCGTCAATCTGAGAGCGGCGTAGTCGGATATCATCGGGTCCGTAAAGCGTCAAAGTTTCTGCGGGGGCGCTATCACGACCCGCACGACCGATCTCTTGATAATAGCCCTCGATGGATTTGGGCAGATCGGCATGGGCGACCCAACGGATATCGGGCTTGTCGATCCCCATCCCGAAGGCCACAGTCGCCACCACGATCAACCCGTCCTCACGTTGGAAACGGGCCTCGGTGGTGCGGCGATCCTCGGCATCCATACCACCGTGGTACGAGGTGGCCAGATGCCCCGCCTCACGCAGCGCCTGGGCCAGTGTTTCGGTCTTGGCCCGCGTGCCGCAATACACGATGCCCGACTGCCCCTTGCGCCCGGCGGCAAAGGCCAGGATCTGCTTGCGCGGGTTGTCTTTGACAGCAAATGCAAGATGGATATTGGGCCGGTCAAACCCCCGCAGAAATGTCGAGGGCGTCTGACCATCAAACAGCCGGGTGATGATCTCGGTACGGGTTTCCTCATCCGCGGTGGCGGTAAAGGCGGCAAGCGGCACATCCAGCGTGCGGCGCAACTCCCCGATACGCAGGTAATCAGGGCGGAAATCATGGCCCCATTGGCTGACACAATGCGCCTCATCAACCGCAATCGCGGACACCCCGATCCGGCGCAGCATCTGCAATGACGCCCCCGAGGCAAGCCGTTCCGGCGCAAGGTACAAAAGCTTCAGGCGGCCCTCATCCAGCGCGCGGAACACCTCTTCGGTTTCCTCATCGGTGTTACCAGAGGTCAGCGCGCCCGCCTCAACCCCCGCCGCGCGAAGGGCGCGCACCTGATCCCGCATCAGGGCAATTAGCGGCGAGATAACAACCGTCACCCCTTCGCGGCACAGCGCGGGCAGTTGGAAACACAGGGATTTCCCGCCCCCCGTTGGCATGATCGCCAGCGTATTCTGACCGGCCAGAACGGCCTCGACGATCTCGGCCTGACCGGGCCGGAATTCGGAAAACCCGAAAACAGAGGCAAGAAGATCGGAAGGGTCAGTCATTTGAGATCAATAAAACATGGCGGCGTTATTCACCAGAACAATGCGCAGCACATAGATCGCCAGAATTGCGACCAGTGGCGCAAGGTCAAGCCCCAACCCTTGTGGCAGGACCGACCGGATACGCGAATAGGCAGGTTCCAATATCCGGTTCAAACCGTACCAGATCTGGCCGACCAAGGGCTGGCGCAGGTTCAGCACCTGAAAGTTGATCAGCCAACTCATGATGATATGTGCGATGATGAAAAATTGTGCGACTTGCAGCAACAGCATCAGGATTTCGAACAAAGAGGTCATTTAGGGGGCTCCGGCCACTATGGATTGTGGATAGGTAAGCCGCTTGCGCAAAAAGGGCAACCGTTTCCGCTGGGTTGTGCTTGACCAATGCGCCGCAGTGCGGCAACCAACCCACAAAAGGAGGCCGCGATGTATCCCTATCTGCGCATGTACAAAGAGCTGTGGAAGTTCCGCAATGCTCCCCCTCTGCCTATTCTGGGCACCCATATCAGCCACCACCGTTGCTGGCCCCAAGATATCGACCCGTGGTGGGAGCTGAACAACGGGCGCACGCTGACGCTTTATGACATGGGCCGTATTCCCTTGGGGGAACGCACCGGCCTGCATAAGCTGCTCAAGACCAACCGCTGGGGGATGACGGTTGCCGGTGCCAGTACGCGCTATCGCCGCCGTGTGCGGCTGTTCGCGCGGGTGGAAATGCACAGCCGTTGTATCGGTTGGGATGCGCGCTTTATCTATATAGAGCAAAGCATGTGGAAGGATGGCGACTGCACCAGCCACGTCATGCTGCGCTGCGCGATCACCTCCAAGGCCGGGATCGTGCCCCCCGCTAAGGTGCTAGAAGCCCTCGGCCAATCAGCGCAAAGCCCCACCCTGCCCGATTGGGTGCAGGCGTGGATTGATGCCGACGCCGACCGGCCCTGGCCACCGATGCAGGACTGAACCGCGCCCTTGCGCCGCCCGCCGGTTTCGGGCTTGATCACACCCAACGCAGGAGGCAGTGATGACGCGCACAAAGAAACGGATCTGGGGCTGGTTCTTTTTCGACTGGGCAAGCCAACCCTATAGCACCCTGCTGATCACTTTTATCTTTGCGCCCTATATCGCGGATATGTTGGGCGATGGCAGCCGCGCCCAAACCGTCTGGGGCTATGGGATCGGGCTGGCGGGGCTTGTGATTGCGCTGATGGCGCCCCTCTTGGGGGTGATCGCGGATAAGGCTGGCGGGCGGATGCGGTTTATCGCGCTGTTTTCCGTGCTTTATGTGCTGGGTTCATGGGGGCTTTGGTATGCCGCGCCGAATGATTTCAACCTGTTCTTTGTTATGGGCTCTTTTGCGCTCGGGCTGATCGGGATGGAGTTTGCGACCATCTTTTCCAATGCGATGCTGCACGACCTTGGCCCCCGAGAAGAGATCGGCCGGATCTCGGGCTCGGGTTGGGCGTTTGGATATCTGGGCGGGTTGCTCTCGCTTATCATCATGCTGTTACTGTTGGCTGAGGGGACAACAGGCAAGACCCTGCTGGGCATCGCGCCGCTGTTCGGGCTGGATGCCGCCGCACGCGAAGGCACGCGGGCCGTCGGGCCGTTCACGGCACTCTGGTACGCGGTTTTCATGCTGCCCTTTTTCCTCTGGGTGCGCGAACCAGCCCGCCCCGCCGCAATGTCCATCACAGCCGCCGCCAGAACCGCCCTGCCCGATCTGGTTCAAAGCCTGAAGGGCCTGCCCGCAAGGCGCAGCCTGTTCGCCTTTCTCGGCAGCTCGATGGCTTACCGCGACGCCTTGAACGGTATGTATGTGTTCGGGGGCATCTATGCCGTCGGCGTCTTGGGGTGGAGCGTGATTGACGTGGGCATCTTTGGCATCCTCGCCGCCTTTTCCGGTGCCCTATTCGCATGGCTGGGCGGCAAGGCAGACAGCCGTTTCGGCCCCAAGCCGGTGATCGCCTGTTGTGTTCTGGCGCTGACCGGCGTGGCAATCGGCGTGGCGATGATTTCGCGCACATCGGTTTTCGGCATCCCCGTTGCCGCCAGCAGCGCCCTGCCCGATATCGCGTTTTATATCATGGGGGCTTTGATCGGCGCATGCGGGGGGGCGCTGCAATCGGCCAGCCGCACGATGATGGTCCATCAAGCCGACCCTGCCCGCATGACCGAAGCCTTTGGCCTGTATGCACTGGCGGGCAAGGCCACCTCCTTTGTCGCGCCCCTGTCAATCGGGGTGGTGACGGATATCACCAAAAGCCAGCAACTTGGCATTTCCCCATTGATCGTGCTATTTCTGATCGGGCTGGTTCTGCTGTTTTGGGTAAAACCGCAAGGGGACCAAAACAGAGGGGCACCGTGATGCTAAAGCCGTTTTTCCTTGGCCTGCTGTTGACGGGACTGGCCGCGCCGCTTCAGGCAGATCCACTGGCCAATCACCTGTTTGGTGCCCAGAAAACCCCGTCACGCCAAGCGCCCATGCCCATCGGCACCTATGCCAAGGGCTGCGGCGCGGGCCAGGTACAGCTGCCCGAAAGCGGGCCGACATGGCAGGCCATGCGCCTGTCGCGAGATCGCCACTGGGGTCAGCCGGTCATGATCGACTACCTCAAGGATCTGAGCCGCACGGCAGTCAAGGTCGGATGGAAGGGGCTTTATATCGGGGATATTTCCCAGCCGCGCGGCGGGCCGATGACATCGGGTCATGCCAGCCACCAGATCGGGCTGGATGCCGATGTCTGGATGCGCCCGCCCAGCCGGTTGAACCTGTCGCGCAGTGAGCGGGAAAAGATCGGCTCCATTCCTGTGCGATCCGCCAACCAGCGCGCTGTGACCAAAAACTGGACGCGCAGCCACCATGCGCTGCTCAAGGCTGCTGCCTCTGACAAGCGGGTGGACCGGATTTTCGTGGCCGCCGCCGTCAAGCTGGAAATGTGCAAAACCGCGCGGCCCTCAGACAAGAAGTGGTTACAGAAAATCCGACCCGTGGCCGGGCATGACACGCATTTTCATGTGCGTCTGAAATGTCCGCGAGGGGCTTCGGGCTGTGTCACACAAAAGCCAAGCGTTGCCACGCTGTCCAAGGGGGGGAACGGCTGTGATGACACATTGCGCTGGTGGGTGACCGATTATCTGAACCCACCCAAAGCCACCCCGAAACCGAAAAAGAAAACCGCCCCCCGCAAAAGACCACGTCAATTCACAATGGCGGACCTGCCGAACCAGTGCAAAAACGTTCTCAACGCACGCTGATTGTCGGGCTGTGCGGGCTGCTTGCACTTGAGGGGAGTGCGGCACCCCTGCGCGGGCCGGGCTTCCTTGCCACCTTTGCCTGGCACAGCGATGACCCAAAACATGGTGGCTTTTCGGGAATGGAAATCTCTGCTGACGGGCTGCATTTCACCGCGATAAGCGACCGTGCCGGCTGGACCGAGGGGCGGATAATCCGCGATGCCCAAGGCAATATAGAGGCAATAGAGGCCACCCCCGTGGCCCCTTTGCGTGACATCGATACCGCCCAGCTAAGCGGGCACCGGGCCGATACCGAAGGCATGGCGCGCGCGCCAGATGGGCAAACCTATATCAGCCTTGAGGGGCATGCCTTCGCGCGGATCATGGCCTTTGACGATCTGGCCCAGCCCGGCCGTGACCTGCCTCGTCCGCCGGAATATGCCACGCTGCGCGACAATTGCGGGTTGGAAGCCTTGGCCATTGATGCCGATGGCGCACTTTATACCCTGCCCGAAAACCCGAGGGGCCGGGGCCCCTTGCCCGTTTACCGCTATGCCAATGGGCGCTGGAGCAAAACCCTGCAAATCCCGCGTACCAGAACATTCGATCCTGTTGGCGCCGATTTTGGCCCCGACGGGCGCTTTTATCTGCTGGAGCGCGGCTTTCACGGGGCGTTCGGCTTTTCCAGCCGGGTGCGCAGCTTTGCACTCAACAGTGGGGGATTTCACGATGAGCAGATCGAGATGCAAAGCCCCCCCCGCAACATACGACAATCTGGAGGCGCTTGCCGTTTGGCGGGATGCCGGGGGGGATATTCATCTGACTATGATGTCGGATGACAATTTCTTTTGGGCGCAGCGCACCGAAATTGTGGAATACCGCGTAATTCGATGACTGGGCCGCATTGACAAACATCCATGCAGGCGCGTAAGGCCAAGACGTCCCGAACATTTTTGGGGCCAAGTCTCCGCCACCTTGATAAAACGGAAAATAGCAATGACCCGAAATCTGATCCCCGGCGTCCTCGCCATGGCGGCCATCGTTGTGGCCTCGAATATCCTTGTGCAATTTCTTTTTGGCCAATGGCTGACATGGGGTGCATTCACCTATCCCTTCGCATTTCTGGTTACCGACCTGATAAACCGCATCTATGGTGCCGCCGCCGCGCGGCGGGTGGTTCTGGTCGGGTTTGGCGTCGGGCTGCTCTGCTCTTTCATCGGCACGCAAATCGTCGGAGACTTCGGGCCGCTGGTCACATTACGCATCGCGATTGCATCCGGCACGGCATTTCTGACAGCCCAGCTGTTGGATATCGTTATTTTTGATCGCCTCCGCAACGGGGCGTGGTGGCGTGCGCCGATGGTTTCCACACTGGTGGGGGCGACGGTGGATACGATGATTTTCTTTACCATCGCCTTTTCGACATGGCTGATCTGGTTGGAGCCGGCCAATGATATTGCATGGGCGAATGAGCCATTGCCCCTGCTCGGTTTTGGTGCGGAGCTGCCCTTGTGGGTATCCCTGGCAGTGGCGGATTGGGGCGTGAAGCTATCGCTCTCGGTGGTCGCGCTGATCCCCTTTCGTTTGATTGTCCAAAGGCTATTACCCAAATCCGCGTGATCATCGGCGCGAGCGTGCCTCGGCCACAAAGGTGGATAGAAACCGGTCCTTTACGACTTTATTCAGTTGCCTGATACGCGCCTGTCATCCATCGGCAACCTGAACATTTGTGCCTGTCCGCGGCCCGCATTCTTGGAGGCATACAACGCCTCATCAGCATCGCTCAACATACGATCCGCTTCTGGCGGGTTGTAGTTTGTGGATATGGTAATGCCGATACTGGCCGAAATGCGGCATGGCTTGCCTCCAAAAAAGGTAGGCTCTCTTAGGCGTTCCACAACGCGGTCAGCGATACCAGAAAGCTTGTCGGCGCTGGTCAATTCCTTGAATATAATAACAAATTCATCTCCACCCACGCGTGCAACGGTATCGCATTCCCGTGTCTCGGACAAAAGCGATCTGGCCACCTCACGCAAGACATGATCGCCCGCGGCATGGCCCAACGTGTCGTTGACGGCCTTGAAGTAATCGAGATCGATATGCATCAAGCCAAAGGGTATCTGCCTGTCGATCAATTCGCTCATCGTAAGATCCAGGGCGCGACGGTTACGCAGCCCGGTCAGCATATCGGTCAAAGCCTGTAGTTCTGCCGCATCACGGGCACCTTTCAGGCGCAAATTCAGCTGGCGCAACTCTTCGGTGACGGCCGTCTTTGCCTCTACCAGATAGAGCAATTCCATCGCCAGATCCGTCGCCGCGAAATCAGCAGCGGTCAGTTGAAAAGCCGAGACCGCCTCAATAACGCCAACCCCGAATGAAAGGTTCAGCAGAACCGACCCTTCCTGCACCAGCGGAACCGCAATTCCGCGCAAGGAATATGCGCCCGATGCAATCCGGGGGCCAATGGATAAGGCCTCTCCCGCGCGGCGGTGCAGATCATCTACTGCGAAAATCCCGCCCGGACCGCGGACCTCGAACACATCGAAAAAGCACTCACCCTCTAACTTCGTTTTGCCAAAAACTTTTCGCAAGGTCGTACCGGCAGATTCGATCACACCCGTTGATGACACCCAGATATGCATTGGCATCAGCCTATTTACGGATGCCCGCTCAATCAGCAGCGGTTGTTTTAAGGCTTCGCTTACCATTTACACACCCCTAAGGGTCAGATCGAAACTCCGCCCCTCTGCATAAGATACTTCCAGCAAATGAATAAGGACCACCTCGCCATCAAGGCTATTGCCGTCATGGTCCAGCAGAACCAGTGCACCGTAATCATCCGCCATTGCACGCAACAAACCCACAAGGACGTGTCCGGTTCCTGCAATCGGGAACTGGCATTGCAGCGCATAAAGAGACGGCGATATCTCATAGAGATCCAACACCGGCAGATCTATGTCCGGCAGCGCAAGCTGCCCGCGTCCCCGCGTATCCTCCAATGTCAGCAAGAAATCCGTAAAAGTGGCACCCCCAAAGCGCAACAAACGGCGCAGGCTATCAAGCCCGGGGTTGGACACAAGGAAGGTTCCCAGATCTTCCAGGATCACCTCACGTGGACGGTTCAGCACCCGTTCTGCGGCGGTCAACACCGCCTCGGTCAGGGAAATATCATAGAGCAACATCGCTTCGAAACCCTCGAAGCCAAGCCCGGCTTGCCGCGCGACCTGAGCCCAAGCGGCATCGCCATGCGTATCACGCACATAGCGTTGAATTGCCCTGTTGATCAGCCCATGCATTCCCGCGGTCCCTGTTACTTGCTACATGACGTTAGGTCCAAAAACCTTAATTATTTCCCAACTAGCGTCTGAAAAACCTAATTTTACGGTTATGGGCGCTTTATCGGTAACAAGATGCCGTTCAAAGCAGCATATATGACGCTTTATGTCATCAGGCCATATTTTGCCCAAAGGCAACACGGCCCCGTCCTATCCCTCCATCGACAGTTGATCGATCGGAATTCCACGTCTTTTAGCACTGGCACGCACGGCCTCCTGAATGGCTTTACTGCGTTTGAGCAGGCGCAAAAACCGGGCCTCATCCAGCATCAGCAAGGTGGAAGGTGCAATCGCGCGGACCGCAGCGCGTGAGGGTTTGCGCATCAGCATCCCCATTTGGCCGAACATCTCTCCTCGTCCCAGACGCCAGGTCTGACCTGCCACATCCATTTCCACCGCCCCGGAGGCGACGAAATAGACGTTGCGGGACGCGCTGTCACGCCGCAGGATCCATTCACCGGGATTGACGTAGCGCGTGACAAGATTGCGGGCCAGGCGGTTCAATACGGCGTCATCCATTTCCGAAAACAGTGGGAACTGGCGCACCAACTCTTTCTTTTGCATCGCCAGATCCAGCAGAGGAGAGGCCTCTGCACGGTCACGGCGCGCACCGATATCCAGTGTCAGCGCCGAATGCACCTCTTCGCCGATCAGGCCGTCTTCCATCAAGGAATCGTATTCACGTTCTTCCAGCCGCAATGCGACACGCCGGATAAAGCGCCGCTCCATCTCTTCGGCATAACCGGGGTATTGCAGCCGCAACCCGTCCAGCGCCTGCTCCACCCCCTCAATCCGGCGGTCGAGCATAGCATGCAGCAATTCCGCCACACGGCGGCCATGGATGCGGCGGATGCGCCCATCAATAAAACCGTGCAAATCCCGCAGAACCAGCCGCTGTGACAGCAGCAATCCAAACCGCGTCGCCGTGATATGTGCCAGAGGACGGGAAAACCGTAGCCGATTGTGCATAAACACCGCCAGACGCAACCAGCGTCCGAAACCAAGACTGCGGTTGGAGGCCGCCTTATAGCCGTCACGCCCGGCAAATCGAGACCCCTCGATCAATGCATCCGCATCCAGCAGCAAACGTTCGGACAAGCCGGCCGAAATTGTCCGGTCCCGAAACCGCGCCAGCAGGGAATCACGCTCGGCACTTGCAAGCGCGACCAGTCCCAGGGTGATCCGGTCACGGTCGGGGATCTCGGTCTTGCCATCAGCAGATTTCACGGCTGATTCCAAACGCTCGCCGAATTTCTTGGCCTCGGCGCGCACGGTTTCCTTGGTCAGGTCATAGTTGTCCGTCACCTTCGCCAGATCTTCGCGCACGGTTTGCAAGGCAACCGCGATCACCTGACTGTAAAGCGCGTTATCCAGCGGTGACAGCTTGTCCAGCCCCAACCAGCCGATCACCAGACGCAGGGTGGTCCCCTGCACCAGCAATGTGAACAGGGTAAAGCCGGTGGCCAGAACCGCGACCTGCCGTTTGATCTCGGGCGGGATGGTAAGGCTCTCGGTGACAGCCAGCGCCAGCGAGAGCGTCACCGCCCCGCGCAACCCCCCCCACATGATCGCCACGCGGTAAGGACGCTCCACCTTGGGTGAAAGACGCAGCCGGGTCAGCAGCGGCAACAAGCCGTAAAGAATGATCGCGCGGGCAAAAATCGCCGCCACAACGACCACCACGATCAAGCCCAGATCCGACCATTGCACCGTTTCCAACATGCGCGGAATCAGCAAGGCTGCCAGAATAAAGATCAGCGCGCCGGCCCAATGCGCCAAAAGCCCCCAAACCTCACGCAGGTTTTGCCATGTTCCGGGCGGCAAGCGCCCCGGCCCCGTAAGTTGCAGCGTCATCGCCGCAACCACAACGGCAATCACACCCGACGCGCCAACGCTTTGCTCCGCGATGATATAGGATAAATAGGGCAAGGTGATGGAAACCGAAATCACCGCCAGCTCATAACGGCTGAAAAGAGCCATGATCCAGATCGTGATCCGCGCGGCAATCCAGCCGACAACAGCCCCGCCGATCAGCAACACCGGAAACTGTGCCAGCGCGCTTTGTACCGACGGGTCGGGGGAATTGGTCCGCACATATTGCATGAACACCGCAGCCAGCGCGATGGCCGCGGCGTCGTTCAACAGGCTTTCACCTTCAATGATCCGCGCCAGACGTCGCGGCGCCGAGATCGACCGAAAGATGCTCACCACCGCAGACGGATCGGTGGTAGAGACAATCGCCCCAACCAGCAATGCCGCCGCCAGACTAAGCGAACTGACATAGGCCAGCGAATATCCGACCACAAAGGTCGCCACAAAAACCGCCACCACGGCCAGCACCAAAATCGGCACCCAATCATCTGCCATGCGCCGCAGGTTCAACCCCAAGGTCACCTGAAACACCAAGGTCGGCAGAAACACATACAAAAACACATTGGACCGTATCGGCAGCGCCAAAATCGCCACTGCCACCGGATTAAGCGCATCGGTCAATTCGGTGCGCAAAAAGAACGTGGCCCCCGCCGCAACCATAATCCCAAGAACAGCAATGATCACCGCATAAGGCAGCCGCAAATGCTTTGCCAAGGGTTCTGCCGCGCCAATCAATAAGAAAAGCGAGGCAATGATGGTGGTGATCACAATAATGTCCATAAAACCCAAATATACCAAAAATCCATAGGGGGTATCAGACGGTGCAACGCTGCGGGCCTGACGGTGAACTATCTACGGGGGGTCATTCCTCTGTTTCAGGCGGAATTATCAGCACATCACGATCAGCGCGGCGCAAAACCTCCTCTGCCACGCTGCCCAGAAGCGTTTTTCTAAGGTCATTGCGGCCTTGGCTGACAGCCACGATCAGATCTGCCCCCTGCTCACGCGCCACCTGCAAAATAGAGTCGGAAACACTGGACTCATAGGGGCTGGCCATCATCTTGGGGCTCATCGGTGCAAGCGATGCAAGGAAGGTTGCAAGCGCGCGATCGGCCTCTCGCTTTAATTCGAACTGGTGCCGCGCCATTTGCTGTGTCGTCAGCGCGCTGCGAAACAGCATCTGTTCGGCCAAGGTCTCATAGACATGGAGCAAGGTCACATCATGCGGATCTGCCAGATTCAGCTTGGCAAGTGTCTGGGCCGCAGCACGCGATGCATCAGAGAAATCCGTGCTCAACATCACATTGCCATAATCACGGGTGGGCGCCGCATTGACCATCAATACCGGCCTGCGCGTGCGGCGGATCGTACGCTGCGCCGTGGTGCCGACAAAGACATCCCGCAACAAGCGGCGGCGATGGGCGCCCAACACCACAAGCGCTGGCGCAACACTGTCGGCCGCTTTGCCGATACCCTCAAACGGGTCGCCCAGCACGACATCGGTGGTGCAGGTCAGCCTGGCATGGGCCGCGCGCAACCTTTGGGCGTCCTCTTGCAACAGCTCCTGCGAAGCGGCGATTTCACTGTCAATAAGCCGCTGTTTCTGGTCATCATCGACGGCATGCACAATATGCAGCCGTGCATCCCTGCGGACGGCGATCAAAGCGGCGCGTTCAACGGCTTGATCTGACCGGTCCGAAAAATCGGTGGCAACCACAATTGTTCCCATGCCGCTCCCTCTTGGTTAATTTGATGACCTTACTGCACATTACTTAAACTGCACCTGATTTGACAGAGGTTTCAGCGCCCCGAAAACCGGCCAATACCGCAAATTTGAACAGCCCGGCCAAGGGCAAAATCATCCCAACTGCATCATCAACCGATCGGCCAGGCGATCAAGCGCCTCACTTTCAAGGCTATCGGTTTCAAAGGTCTCCACCCCTTGATCCAGCCTTGCGCGATGCTTGGCATATCGCGGATCGTAATGCTCGGTCATCAGCCCCGCTGCGAGGTCTTCAAATTCACCCTCGGTGGCCATCGCCAGCCACGCCGTAACCTGCTCTTGCGGTTGTGCGCCACGCAAGCGGGAAATGACCGCGGCCAGCCTTGCGGGGTCTTGCACCATATCGGCATAGGCAGACACAAGATAGCGCGCGCGCGCCGGAACCGGCGCGACCACCTCTAATCGCGGGGCGGCTGTCATCGCCTTCCACAGGCCCGGCGGCAAACGGCAATTCCCGACCTTGGAGCTTTCGGCCTCCACCACCACAACGCGGTCGGGGTCCAGCTTGGCCATTGCGGCGGCAAGACGCGATTCAAAAGTTTTCTGGCTTGGCTGCCCCCCTGCCATCGCGCCGAACAGCGAGCCGCGATGATTGGCCAAACCCTCAAGGTCCAGCATCTGTGCGCCCCGCGCGGCCAATCTGTGCAACAGCGCGGTTTTGGCCGTTCCGGTATCACCGCCAAGCAAGACAACGGGGCTGGGGCATGGCATATCATAAAGCGCATCGACAACCAGATGCCGGTACGCTTTGTACCCCCCCGAAACCAATTCCACCCGCCAGCCGATCTGCGACAGGATCGAGGCAAAAGACCCCGACCGCTGACCACCACGCCAACAGTACACCAAGGGCCGCCAGCCACCGGGCTTATCTGCCAGCGCGCCTTGAAGATGCCGCGCCGCATTGGCCGCAACCAATGCCGCCCCCACTTTTCGCGCCCGAAACGGGCTTTCCTGTTTGTAGATCGTACCGACCTCTGCCCGTTCCGCATCATCCAGAACCGGAAGGTTTATCGCGCCGGGGATGTGATCCTCGGCATATTCTGACGGGCTGCGCACATCGATGATGTCGTCATAGTCAAGTCCTGCGATCTGGGGCAGAGAGGTCAGGGTCAATCCCATAGGCGGTCAATCCTGTCTGCACAATGCATCATGCTCAAAACCCCACCTCGCAGCGTGCCAGCAAAGCATCCAGCATCGCCTCGCAACGTTCCAGCTGGGCAATTTCGACATATTCATCCGGCATATGCCCTTGGGTCATGGAACCAGGGCCGCAGACCACCGTGGGCAGGCCAAGCCGCTTTGCAAACATGCCGCCCTCGGTGCCAAAGGCAACTTTGCCGTGGGTGTTCCCGCCGGTCAGCCCTTTGACAAGGCTGACAACATCGGCATCCGGCGCGGTGCCAAGTCCGGGGTAATCCCACAGGCGTTCTATCTCGATCGCGGCCTCGGGGAAATCACCGCGCAGGGGGGCGACAATCGCCTCGGCCTCGGTCCTTAACCGCTCGATCAGCCGCGCCGGATCGTCCTCGGCAAGCGACCGGATTTCCATATCGATCACACAGGCGTTAGCAACGACATTCACCTGCACCCCGCCGTTGATCTTGCCGACATGCAAGGTGGTATAGGGCACGCCGTAATCGCGATCAAAGGGACCGGATGCGGCCACCTCTGCCTGCAGCTTCCGCACGGCGCCGATAAAATCCGTCGCCAGATGGATCGCGTTCAAGGCATTGGGTGCGGCCGAGCTATGCCCGCCCCGCCCCGTACAGCTGACCCGCAGCGCGATCTTGCCCTTATGGCCAATCGTCGCCTCCATGCTGGTCGGTTCGCCAACAACGCAAAGGCGCGGCTGCACCGGCCATTCGGCCATCGCATCGATCATGGAGCCGACTCCACGACAGCCGATTTCCTCATCATGCGACAGCGCGAGGATCAACGGCACCTTCAAATCCCGCTGAGCCGCCTTGAGCATGCAGACAATCGCGCAGGCATCGAAACCCTTCATATCGGTGGTGCCGCGCCCGTAAAGCCGGTCACCCTCTTGGGTCAGCGCGAAAGGCGGGCGGGTCCAGGCCTGCCCCTCAACCGGGACCACATCGACATGGCCCGACAAAACCACCCCCGGCACATCCTCTGGCCCGACCCGCGCATAGAGGTTCACCTTCTCGCCGGTCTCGTCAAAGATCAGCGTCGAGGTAATCCCCGCATCGGCCAAGAGCCCTTCGACATAGCGTATCAACGGCACGTTGGTCATATGGCTGACAGTTTCAAAACCGATCAGCCGGTCAAGGATGGCACGCATATCCATAGCAATCTCCGGTAAAATATCGCGGCCAGCCTAGCGCAAACCGCTGCCCTTGCCAGCCCCCAAAGCATCATTCCTGCGCACGCAAAACCTGTGCCGGACGTGCCTTGAGCGGCCGCCAGACAAAGGCCAGACCCGCCAGCAATGTCGCCAGAACACCGCCGCCGACGATGGCCAGCGCCGAGACGGGTTCGAACACGAAATCCACTTCCATCACAAAATGCATCACGGCCCATGCCGCCGCCCCGCCCGCAGCAATTGCCACGATGCCCGCCGCCGCCCCCGTCAAGCCCGATCGCAGCGCGAAACTGCCCATGATCTGTGCCCGGCTGGCGCCAAGGGTTTTCAGGATCGCGGCCTCATAAACGCGGCTGCGTTCCCCTGCCGCCGCCGCCCCGATCAGCACGACAAAGCCGGTCAGCAAAGTCGCCCCCGCCGCCCAGGCGGTCGCCGTGGCAATCGCCGACAAGGCATCCGCCACACGGTTGATCGCATCACGCACGCGCACCGCCGTGATATTGGGATAGGCCCCCGCCACATCACGCAGCAAAGCGGCCTCTGCCTCGGGCGTGGAATAGACCGTAGCGATATGGGTATGGGGCGCCCCCGCAAGCGCCGAAGGGTTCAGCATCATCACAAAGCCCATACCGCCGGTGGAAAAATCCACCTCGCGAAAGCTGGTGATCTCGGCCTCGATATCGCGCCCGAGGATATTCACGGTGACGGTATCGCCAAGGGTCAGGCCGATCTCATCCGCCTCCTCTTGGGCAAAGGAGAGCTGTGGCGGGCCTTGGTAATCCTCGGGCCAGAATTCGCCGCCGGTCAGGATGGTATCTTCGGGCAGGGTCGCGGCATATGTCACGCCGCGATCCCCGCGCACGACCCAATGTTCGCCCGCAACCTGCCGCGCATCGACCCCGTTGATCTGGGTCACAACCCCGCGCAACATCGGAGAGCTTTCGACCTTGCTGACCTCGGGGTCATTCTCTGTGCGGTCCAGAAAGCCATCTATCTGGTCGTTCTGGATGTCGACAAAGAAATAGGACGGTGCGATGGCAGGCAAGTCGCGGTCAATCGCGGCGCGCAGGTTTGCATCAATCTGACCCACGGCGGCAAGCACCGTCAGCCCCAGACCCAGCGACAAGATCACCGAGGCCGCCTCATCCCGCGGCCCGCCGATGGCGGCCAAAGCCGCGCGCAAGCCAACCCGACCGCGCGTCATCCGCGACCGCGCCAGCATCCGCGCCCCAAAACGCAAGGCAAAAGCCGCCAGCCACAAGATCGCAAGCGCCGCAACCACGCCCGCCGCCGACCACAGCGCCAAAAGCGCCAGCCCCGAAAGCCATGCCGCCCCGCCAATGAGCAGCACCACAAGTGCCCCCATCGCCAGCCACAACGGCCAGCTTGGCCAAGCGACCTTGCCCTCACCGCCACGGTACAGCACCGCCACCCGCACATTCTGCACCCGCGCCAAGGGCCAGAGCGTGAACAAAAGCGCCGTCACGATCCCGTAGAATGCAGCCTGCGCCAAGGGTGCGGGATAAACCCCGAAGGCCACCGGAAAGGGCAAAGAGGCCGCAATCACCGGCGAAAGCGCCAATGGCACCCCCGCGCCCAGGATCAGCCCCATCATCACGCCCAGAACCGTCAGCACACCGATTTGCATCAGATACGTCTGAAAAATCATCGCCCCCGAGGCACCAAGCGTTTTCAGCGTGGCAATCGTGGTCACCTTGCCTTCCAGATAGGCGCGCACAGCGGCCGAAACCCCGACCCCGCCCACGGCCAGACCAGCAAGACCGACCAGCACCAGAAACGATCCGATCCGGTCAACAAATCGTGCCACACCGGGCGTTGCCCGGCGGCTATCGGACCAGCGCATGCCCTTGTTTCGAAAGGCATCCTCGGCCTGTGCCTTGGCCACGTCCAGCGCGGTATCAGGCGGCAACATCAAACGGTATTGCGATTCAAACAGGCTACCGGCACCAATAAGACCGGACCCTTCAAGGCTCTCGGTCAAAACCATCGACCGCGGGCCAAGGCCAAAGCCGCCCGTAGCGCTATCAGGTTCGGTCACCAGAACGGCCGAAAGGTAAAAGCTCTGACTGCCCATCATAAAGCTGTCGCCAATCGCAAGGCCAAGCCGATCCACCAGCACCCGGTCCAGCACCGCGCCGGGCAGGCCGTCAGCACCCGCAAGCGCCACCTCCAGCGGCATCACCGGATCCAGCACCACCTCGCCGATCAAGGGATAGGCCGCATCCACCGCCTTGACCTGCGTCAGCGCGCGGTCATCGCCCACCACCGCCATAGAGCGGAAATCGATCACCTCGGATGTGGCGGCGGCCATATCCTCCATAAAGGCCAGCTCTTCGGGGTTGGCACGGCGGTAAGTGAATTCCATCTGCGCATCACCGCCCAGCAAGGCCGCACCCTGTTCGGCCAGCCCGCCCTCAATCGCGGCGCGGACCATGCCAACGGCGGCAATCGCGGCAACGCCCAGCGTCAGACAGGCCAGAAACACGCGAAAGCCGCGCAAACCGCCGCGCAATTCGCGCCGCGCAAGGCGAAAGGCCTGCTTCATGCGGCGGCCTCCAGACCTTCGCCATCAATCCGGCCATCTTTCAGACGGATCACACGCGAACAGCGCGCGGCAAGCTCCGGCGCATGGGTGACCATGATCAAGGTCGCCTCATGCCGGTCGCGCAGGCCGAACAGCAAATCCATGATCGCCTCACCGTTTTTACCGTCCAGATTGCCCGTAGGCTCATCCGCCAGCAAAATCGCAGGGCGCGGGGCGGCAGCACGGGCAAGCGCCACACGTTGCTGCTCCCCGCCCGACATCTGGCTAGGGTAATGATCCATGCGCGCACCAAGACCCACAGCATTCAGTTCCTCGGCTGCGCGGCCAAAGGCATCCTGCACCCCGCCCAGTTCCAAGGGCAGTGCCACATTTTCCAGTGCGGTCATTGTCGGGATGAGGTGGAAAGATTGGAACACCACCCCCATATTATCCCTGCGAAACCGTGCAAGCGCATCTTCGTCCATCGCGGTCAGGTCATGCCCCAGTGCAAGCACCCGCCCCGAGGTGGCCTGTTCCAACCCGCCCATCACCATAAGGAGAGATGATTTGCCAGACCCCGACGGCCCGATCAATCCAAGGCTTTCCCCCGGCATGACCTCCAGCGTGATGTCACGTAATATATTTACCGGACCCGCATTGCCTGCCAGTGTCAGGCTTGCATCTTGCAGCCCCAGAATAGGTGTCGTCATGAAATCAGCCCTTCGGTCTTGCCCTGCCCTTGGATATGGGGCTGTGCGCGCAATACGCAACATTGTTTTTACGTCACTGCTTGGGCTTTCCGTCGCAGCAGGGGCGGTTTTTGCCGAACCGCCCCGCATTTTGGCATTAGGTGATAGCTTGACGGCAGGCTACGGATTGCCACAGGCAGATGGTTTTGTGCCGCAGCTACAGGCCTGGCTGGATGAAAACGGTGCCAAGGCGCAGGTGCTCAATGCCGGTGTGTCGGGCGATACCACCGCAGGGGGGGCGGCGCGGCTGGAATGGGCCTTGGCATCAGGGGCCGAGGCGATGATCGTCAACCTTGGCGGCAATGACATGCTGCGCGGGCTTGACCCATCGGTTGCCCGCGCCAACCTCACGCAGATTTTACAAACGGCGCAGGACAAAGGCCTGCCGGTCTTGCTGGTGGGCATGATCGCGCCCAGAAATTACGGTGCGGATTACAAGGCCGAGTTTGAGGCGATCTTTCCCGAGCTGAGCGCCCAGTTCGATACCTTGCTGCTCCCGGTCTATTTCGCGCCCATCGCCGCTGCGGATGGCGGGATCGACCCGGCCTTTATGCAAGACGATGGCATCCACCCCAATGTCGAGGGCGTGAGGCGCATCGTTGCGGCAATGGGCCCGGAAGTTCTGGCGCTTCTGGCCCTGACAGGGGGCTGACAAGCCCTTGCACCCACGGCTGATTTGCGCGACAAACCCCTTGCAAAACAAAGGGGCCGAGACATGAGTTTAATCGCCGATCTGACCGAACTTCTGGGCGAGCCCCATGTGCTGACCGGTGCGCAATGCGCGGCCTATACCACGGATTGGACCGGAAAATACACCAGCGATCCGGTGGCCGTGGCGCGCCCCGCCACGACGGATGAGGTCGCACAAACCCTTAAACTTGCCGCGCACTACGGGGTTGAGGTGGTGCCTATGTCGGGCCGGACCGGGCTTGTCGGCGGCGCCATGACCCAAGGCGGGTTGATCATCAGCCTCGAACGGCTCAACAAGATCCGCGAGCTGCGCCCCGAGACACGCATCGCCATTGTCGAGGCGGGCGTGATCCTTGACAGCCTGCACAGTGCGGCTGCGGCCGAGGGGCTTTACTTTCCGCTTTGGTTTGGGGCGCGCGGTTCTGCGATGATTGGCGGCGTTTTGTCGACCAATGCCGGCGGATCAAACGTGCTGCGCTATGGCTCTACCCGTGCTTTGTGTCTGGGACTGGAGGTGGTTCTGGCCGACGGTCGTGTGCTGAATTTGATGAGCGAGCTGCACAAAGACAATTCCGGCTATGACCTGCGCAACCTCTTCATCGGGGCCGAGGGTACGCTTGGCATCATCACCGCCGCCGTCATGAAGCTGGTTCCGCAACCGCGCGCCTATGCCACGGCCACGCTGGCGGCAAAATCGCTGCCCGACGCGCTGGTGCTGCTGAACCGTCTGCAAGAGGCGACGGGTGGCGCGGTCGAGGCCTTTGAATATATGCCCGCCTCTTACATGGAAGGATTGGCGGCGATGCGGCCCGATATCCGCCAGCCCTTTACCCCGCCCCATCCGGTAACCATTTTGGTCGAACTGGGTGCCACCGCCCCCCGCGATGCCATCCCCGACGATACCGGCGAAATCCCCGTTACAACCTTGCTGCAGGAAATCCTGGCCGGGATGATGGAAGAGGGCACAGTGCTGGACGCCGAAATCGCCCAGAACGAGGCACAGCGCGCAACCATGTGGGAACGCCGCGAGCTTGCCGGCGAGGTGATGTTTGCGCCGAAATCCGCAATCGGCACCGATATTGCGCTGCCGTTGGAACTGGTGGAAACTTTTCTGACGCGTATGGCGGCCCGCTTGCCCCTGTTGGATGCGCAGGCGCGTGACACCTGCGTGGCGCATCTGGGCGATGGCAATGTGCATTATTCGGTTTTCCCAAGCAGTGATGACCCCGCCATTCACGACAAAGTGGTCGAGGCTGTCGAGGATGAGGTTGCAGCCCTGCGCGGCAGTTTCTCGGCGGAACATGGCGTGGGCCTGTCCAAGCGCCCCTCGATGGCGCGGCGCAAAGACCCTGTGGCGCTGGATGTCATGCGCAGCATCAAGGCCGCTCTTGACCCCGACAACCGGATGAACCCCGGCAAAGTTATCCCCGATCGCGGCTGAACAGGCCTAATGTCGGGCCAAAGGCGCGAAAATCGCGTGACCCTGATTTCAACCGCGTAATCGGGGTCAGCCAGCGCAGCCATGCGGCGGTGGTTTGTGCCTGCGCCCAGATGCCGGGGGCCAGATCGCGGTATGCGGTCAGCGCTGCGTTATGCAAAGGCACCGGATCGGGCACCCGAAACCCGTCCGCCACAAGGCTGTGGGCAAACATCAGCAAATCCAGCGCCAAGCCACGCGGGTCGGACTTAACCGGGGAGAACCGTTCCAGATCAATGAAATGGATGTCCGCACCATTCCAGCAAAAATCCCGGATGGCCGGGCGCCCGTGGCGATAACTTTGCAGATGAAGCCGCGCCAGTGCAGTGCCCGCAGCGGCAAAGACAGGCACGATATCGCCCGAATGGTCCCACATCAGATGACGCAAGGTCGGGCCCAAATCAGGGGTGACAAACCAATCCGGCCCCTCGGCCAGAATAGGGGCTGCGGGCAAGCCCGCCTGCCCCAAGATATGCAAACCATCACGTTCACGCGCGAAACCTTTGGCCCCGTCGCCCTTTTGCAACCGCATCCGGCCTGTCAGGCGCTCTGCCCGTTTCAGCCAGACCTTGCGGCCATCGGCCAGATTCAACGCCATAATCCGGTGATAGGGGCCGGTGAGGGCCGCATCAACCGCAGCCCCCAGCATCGGATCAATCCCAGTCAAAGAAGCCACTGGGCGCGCGCGCCTTGAGGCCCCGCGCCAGATCGCGGCCCATTTCCGGCCCGTCGGCAATCGGCCCGCGAATATCATCGGCTATGGATTCGCTGCCGTCGGGGCGCAAAACCTCACCGCGCAACCAAAGCGTGTCACCCTCCAACAGCGCCAGTGCAGCAATCGGGGTTTCACAAGACCCGTCAAGCTCTGCCAAAAAGGCGCGCTCGGCCGTGATGCGGTGGCCGGTCGGGGTGCAATGGATCGCCTCTAGCAGCGCGGTCACCGTCGCATCATCGCTGCGCCGTTCAATGCCAATCGCGCCTTGGGCAACAGCGGGCAGCATCTCTTCGGGCGCGATTGCGGATTTCGCAACATGGGCCATGCCCAAACGGTTCAGCCCCGCCATAGCAAGGAAAGTCGCCACCGCCACACCGTCGTCCAGCTTTTTCATCCGCGTCTGGACGTTGCCGCGAAATTCCACCAGCTTCAGATCAGGGCGCCGCAACGCCAGCTGTGATCGCCGCCGCAAGCTGCTGGATCCGACAACCGCACCTTGGGGCAGTTCCGACAAAGCGTTGATCGAATTGGAGACAAAGGCATCGCGCACATCCTCGCGCGGCAGATAGCAATCAAGCGTCAGGCCGCCGGGTTGCTGCGTTGGCATATCCTTCATCGAATGCACGGCAATATCGATACCGCCATCCAACAGCGCCTCTTCGATTTCGCGGGTGAACAGGCCCTTGCCGCCGATCTCTTTCAGCGCGCGATCCTGGATCATATCGCCGGTGACCTTGATCACCACCACCTCAAAGGCGTCTTGGGGCAGGTCATGGGCCACCATCAGGCTGCGACGGACTTCATGCGCTTGCCACATCGCCAGAAGCGAACCACGGGTGCCAATGCGCAAAGGACGGGCGGGGGAGGGGAGTGCGTGTTTCATGGCCACATCTCTAGCGCCTAGTCGGCGCGCATTCAACGGGCACTTTGACGGGCGATGTGTCATATTGACAACTGCGCCCTATCTTGGGAAGGCAGGGCCAAGCCAGAGGAGATGCCCAATGACCAAAAAGACAATCCTGCGTGCGCTGAAAGGCGAAACCCTGCCGACGCCCCCGATCTGGATGATGCGCCAGGCCGGGCGCTATTTGCCAGAATATCGCGCCACCCGCGCGCAGGCCGGCGATTTCCTGAAACTGTGCTATAATCCAGAACTGGCGGCCGAGGTAACCTTGCAGCCGATCCGGCGCTTTGGCTTTGATGCGGCGATCCTCTTTGCCGATATTTTGCTGCTTCCCCAAGCGCTTGGGGCGGACCTGTGGTTTGTCACCGGCGAGGGGCCACGCCTTTCGACCATCACCGATATGGCGGGTGTGCAGGCCTTGCGCCCCACCGCCGATATTCATGAAACCCTATCGCCGATCTATGAAACTGTGAAAATTCTGGCACAGGAATTGCCCGCCCAGACCACGTTGATCGGCTTTGCCGGCGCACCCTGGACGGTGGCCACCTATATGATCGCAGGGCGCGGCACCCCCGATCAAGCCCCGGCGCATAAGCTCAAAGATACCGACCGCGCAGCCTTTGTTGCGCTGATTGACCGCATCACCGATGGCACCATCGAATATCTGGATGCGCAAATCCGTGCCGGCGCCGAGGTTATCAAACTCTTCGATTCATGGGCCGGCAGCCTGAAGGCGCAGGATTTCCATGATTTCGCCCTGCTCCCGGCCAAGCGCATCATTGCCGAACTGAAATCCCGTCACCCCGGCATTCCCATCATCGCCTTCCCGCGTGAGGCGGGTGACGGCTATATCGGTTTTGCCAAGGCCACAGGGGCGGATTGCGTGGCGCTGGACAATTCGGTCACACCCGAATGGGGCGCCGAACATGTGCAGGTCGATGGCTGTGTGCAGGGCAACCTTGCCTCGCGGCATATGGTCACGGGCGGGCAGGAACTGGTCGATGAAACCCGCCGGATCGTAAAGGCCTTTGCCGGTGGTCCGCATATCTTCAACCTCGGGCATGGGATCACACCCGATGCCGATCCCGATAATGTATCGCGCATGATTGATGCCGTTCGGGACGGGTAAGGACGTTTCTTTCTCTCCCTTCCGGTGCCAAGGTTGACGCATGTCAAAAAAGACCCTGAACCAAACCAATCTGGAGGGGCTGGGCGCGGCCAGTCTGGCGGCCCTGCTGATGGAGGTCAGCACGGGCAGCGCCGATATCAAACGCCGTCTGCGGCTGGAGCTAAGCCATAACCTCGGCGCGGCTGAGCTGGCGCATGAGGTCCGCAAACGCCTGATCGCCCTGCGCAAGGCCCGCAGTTTTGTCGGCTGGCGCAAGCGCAAGGCTTTCGTCAAGGATCTTGAAACCCAACTGTCGATGATCCTTGACAAGATCGCCCCCGAGGATGCCTCCGCTGCCTTTGATCTTTTGTGGAATTTTGTGACGCTGGCCCCATCCATCTATGCGCGCGTCGATGACAGCCGCGGCGAGGTTGGCAATGTCTTTCGCACCGCCCGCGACCATTTCGCCGATATCGCCCCCCGCGCGGCGCTGGAGCCGCTAACGCTGGCCGATCGTATCTGGACCGCCTTGCAAGACAACGCCTATGGGGAATGGGATGGCATCATCACCCTTCTGGCCCCCACGCTTGGGCCCGCTGGCCTGATGCAGCTAAAGGCAGCCGTCGAGGCACATGACCAAACAGAGCCGCCCTTTATACGCGCATTGCGCCGGGAAAGCGGCCAGACCACGACCCGAACATCGCGGCTTGTCAAACGCTGCCTGCAAGAGATCGCCACCTCCATGGGCGATACGGCCGCCTATATCGCCCAATATTCCAAGGATGAGCTGACCCGCAAGGATATCGCCGCCAAGGTCGCTATGCTGATGCTTGAAACCGATGCCAAGGCCGCGCTGGACATCCTGGAAAACGCCGACCAAGCGGGGCGCGATTACGGGCAGGAACCATGGGACACCGCCTATATCGCCTGTCTCACCGCCCTTGGCCGCGGCGAGGACGCCCAAGCCCACCGCTGGACCTGTTTCACCACCCGTCTCGATAGCGGGCATTTGCGCAACTACCTGAAAACCCTGCCTGATTTCGACGATGTCGAGGCCGAGGACCGCGCCAAAGAGCTTGTGCTGACATGGCCCAACACCTCGGTCGCGCTGCGGTTTTGCCGCGACTGGCCCGATCTGTTGACCGCCGCGAAAATAATCGAGACCCGCACCACGGAAATCAACGGCGAGCACTACCCGCTTCTGACCCCGCTGGCCGAGGCCCTTGGTCCCCGCCACCCACGCGCCGCCGTATTGCTTTTGCGGGCGATGATAAATGACACGTTGGAACATGCCCGCACGTCGCGCTACGCCTATGCGGCCAGCCATCTGGCGGATTGCGCCAATCTTGATACAGAGATTGACGATTACGGGTCCCATCCCGACCATGCGCAATATCTGCAATCCCTGAAATCGCAACATGCGCGGAAATCATCCTTCTGGGCGCGGGTCGGGTGATCCGCAGCACTGGCCTTCCCCCCGCAAAACCGCTTTAACATCGACAAACGCCCAAGGGGTCAGCACATGAAGAAAATCACTTTGCCCGAGCGCCCCCATTGGCGCGACCATGCCCGCGAGGTCGGCTTCAGCTTTGCCGATATGCACGGCGAACCCTATTGGGATGAATCCTCGGCCTATGCCTTTACGCTGGAGCAGATCGAAACCGATATCGAGGACCCGTCCACCGAATTGCATGCGATGTGCCGTGAGGCCGTGGCCCATATCCTTGCCAATGACGCATTGATGGAAAAGCTGGCCATCCCCGAGGCGCACCGCGACCTGATCGCCACAAGCTGGCAACGCGGCGATCCTGAAATCTACGGGCGGTTCGATCTGGTCTATGATGGGGAGGGACCAGCCAAGCTGTTGGAATATAACGCAGATACGCCGACCTCACTTTATGAAAGTGCTGCCTTTCAATGGCAATGGCTGGAGGATCAGCTGGGCGCAGGCGTGCTGGAACCGGGTTGTGACCAGTTCAACGGGCTGCATGAGGCGCTTGTGGACCGGTTCAAGGCCGTGTTTGAACCCGAAAGCGATCTGCATTTCACCGCCATCAGCGGCAACCCCGAAGATTACGCCACCGTAGAAGCCATGGGCTGGGCCGCGCGAGAGGCGGGCTTGGGCGCGCATTACTGTGATCTGGAGAAAATCGCGATCAGCAAGGACGGCCAGTTTCTGGATGACGAGGACCGTGTGATCGGCGTGCTGTTCAAGCTCTACCCTTGGGAAGACCTTTTGCGCGATGAATATGCCGATCATATCGCGGGCTCGCGCTGTTTGTTTCTGGAACCGGCATGGAAGGCGCTTTTGTCCAACAAGGGCCTATTGCCGGTACTCTGGAGCATGTTTGAAGGCCATCCGAACCTGCTGCCCGCCTTTTTTGCGGCCGATATCGCCGAGGCACTGGCCGGTCGTGGCCCCGCCGCACCCGATATCGCCGCAAGTTTCGACCGCGCCGCCAACCAATTGGCCAAAGGCCATGTCCGCAAGCCGATCTTTTCGCGTGAGGGGGCCTCGGTCTCTATCCTCAAAAACGGCGCCACGGTGGAGGCGGCACAGAACACCGCCTACAGCGAACACCCCTGCATTCTTCAGGCCTACACCCCCCTGCCGCAGTTTGAGGGCTTTCGCCCCGTGATCGGCGCATGGATTGTCGGAGAGACCTGCGCCGGGATCGGCATCCGTGAGGACCGCTCCCGGATCACCCAAGACCTATCGCGCTTCAAGCCGCATTTTATTTCGGTGTGAACTGCGCTAGATACATAACTGGATTTGACGAAAAGGGAGGCTTGCCACAATGAAACGTTCCAGCCGCGTTGCCATCACCATTCTGGGCGCTGCCGCCTTTACGCTTGCGGGCTGTCAGGAAGAGCAGGTCGACGCGCAGGCCTTTCCTGATCTGCGCAGCTGCATCAACGCCGCGCAAAACGGGGGCATGTTCACGGCCGAGGATTGCGATGCCTCCTTTGCCGAGGCCGAGGCCCTGCACGTTGAGGCCGCCCCCCGTTACGACAGCCTTGCCGTTTGTGAGGAACAGCACGGCGAAGGGGCCTGCGGATCAGAAGAAGCCGCCGCCCAAGGCGGATCGGGCAGCATCTTCATGCCGCTAATGATGGGCTATCTGATGGGCAACATGCTGGGCGGGCGGGGCACGGCAGCCAGCCAGCCTATGTATAAAACCGCCGATGGGAAATATACCAACGCCGCGCGTTCCAGCACGTTTTCCAGCAACTCAGGGGCCGGCAAGCTCAGCACTTCGCAGTTCACCAAGCCTGCCGCAACCGCAGGCAAGGCCCCTATGACCCGAGCAACCGCCACATCACGCGGCGGTTTCGGATCCTCCAGCACGGGCCGTAGCAGCGTGGGCGGTTAAGTGGGCAACTGGCCTTTTAGCACGTAGCGCAGGATCTGGGCGACTTGGGCGGGGTGTTCGACTACGGCCAGCGCGGCGGCGTCCACCTCTTTGAGGGCGTGCTGATGATCGGCACCGTGCAGCACGATCAGCGACTTGCCAAGGGCCGCCGCCTGCCCCGCATCGAATGCCGCGTTCCACTGTTTGTACTTGTCGCCAAAGCGCACAACGACCACATCCGCCGCCCCCAGATCGTGCCGCGTGCGGATCGCGTTCAGCTTGGCCCCTTTGTGGTCATGCCAGAATTTGTCCTCCTCAGCGCCCATGATGGCCACGCCGCAATCATCCGATGCCGCATGATCGGTAACGGGACCGCTGAACACAACATCAAGACCCTCACAGCCCGCGGCGATCTCATCGCGCCAATTGCTGTGGATCTCACCTGCAAGATATACATTTAGCGTCATAATCGCCTCCTCTTTTGTCGCAGCCTAACAGCCACGCGGGTCGAGGCCAAGCCACACAAACTGTTGCGCAACCCTGCTGTGATTGGTAACCAAATCTTACCACATAAAGGAGCTGCCCTCATGCCCGTCATTACCTGCATTGATGACCTCAAGCGCCTGCACAAACGTCGCACGCCGAAAATGTTTTATGATTACGCAGAAAGCGGAAGCTACACCGAACAGACCTTTCGCGAGAACACATCCGATTTCGCCAAGCTGCGCCTGCGTCAGCGGGTGGCGGTCGATATGTCGGGGCGCAGCACCAAAAGCCAAATGATCGGTGAAGATGTGGCGATGCCAGTGGCCCTTGCGCCGGTGGGGTTGACCGGAATGCAGCATGCCGACGGTGAAATTCTGGCCGCCAAGGCCGCCGAGAAAATGGGCGTGCCCTTTACCCTTTCGACCATGAGCATTTGTTCGATCGAGGATGTGGCAGAACACACCACCAAGCCCTTCTGGTTTCAGGTCTATACCCTCAGGGATGATGACTTCATGCGCCGCTTGTTTGAACGCGCGCGGGCGGCAAATTGCTCGGCCATTGTCATCACCGTGGATTTGCAGATCCTCGGGCAACGTCACAAAGACCTCAAGAACGGGCTGTCGGCCCCGCCCAAGCTGACGCCCGCCTCCATCGCCAATATGATGACCAAGGTGAAATGGGGTCTTGGGATGCTACAAACCAAGCGGCGGTTCTTTGGCAATATCGTTGGTCACGCCAAGGGCGTGTCCGACCCCACCAATCTGGCAGCCTGGACGGCAGAGGCGTTCGATATGTCGCTCGATTGGGCGCGCATTGCCAAGTTCAAGGAAATGTGGGGCGGCAAGATTATTCTGAAAGGGATTCTCGATGCTGATGATGCCCGCAAGGCGCTGGCGGTGGGGGCCGATGCGATTGTGGTTTCCAACCACGGCGGGCGCCAGTTGGACGGCGCCATTTCGTCAATCTCAGCATTGCCCAGCATTATCGATGCTGTTGGCGACAAGATCGAGGTCCATATGGACAGCGGTATCCGGTCGGGTCAGGATGTGCTCAAGGCGCTGGCATTGGGCGCCAAGGGCACTTACATCGGGCGTGCCTATGTCAACGGGCTGGGCGCGATGGGTGAGGCAGGCGTGACCAAATCGCTTGAGGTGATCCAGAAAGAGCTGCTGACAACGATGGGCCTTGTGGGTGAACGCAGCATTGACGGCCTTGGGCGGCACAACCTTTTAATCCCCAAAGGGTTCGAAGGCGATTGGGAAAAATAACGCGCCAACACCCATATCCGCGTCAAGAATAGCAAAAGACCCGAGTTTTCACGGTTAAAGCTGTTTTTCACCTTTCAACGCAGACGATTCCCCGCTATGGACCCCAAGTCGCGTCGCACACCCTTGGAGGGCGGCGGATTTAACATATGGAGAATTACAATGGCAAAAGAGATCCCGGATCTTGTAGCCGAGGCACGCGTGGGGACAGGCAAGGGGGCCGCCCGCCAAGCTCGTCGCGATCATTTGGTACCCGGAGTTGTTTATGGTGGCGGCGCTGACCCCCTGCCACTGAACATCAAATACAACTATTTGATCAAGCACCTGAGAGCAGGCCGCTTCCTTTCGACCCTGTTCAACCTCAAGGTTGAAGGTCAGGAAGATGTGCGCGTTATCTGCCGTCACGTTCAGCGTGACGTCGTAAAAGATCTTCCTTTGCACATCGACCTGATGCGTTTGCGTCGTACCAGCCGCATCAAGCTGTTCATCCACGTGGACTTCATCAACCATGAGGCAGCTCCCGGTCTTAAGCGCGGCGGCACCTTGGTTGTTGTACGCAACGAAGTTGAACTGGAAGTTACCGCAGGCGATATTCCGGAAAAGATCACCGTTGATCTGACCGGCCTGAACATCGGCGACGTGGTCCATATCAACGACATCAAGCTGCCCGAAGGCGCAAAGCCAACGGTTGACCGTAACTTTGTTATCGCGAACATCTCGGCCCCATCGGGTCTGCGGTCCAGCGACAACGAAGACGGTGATGATGCCGAAGAGGCAGCAGCCGAAGAATAATCCCCAGCCCTCGGGCCGGATATAAAGACGCGGCGGGGCAACCTGCCGCGTCTTTTGCTTTTCGCGCGGTGGCTGTTATAGACAGCTTGGCAACAACAAGGATCGCATGATGAAACTCTTTGTCGGTCTGGGCAATCCCGGCACGAAATATGCAGGCAACCGTCATAACATCGGCTTTATGGCGATTGACCGGATCGCGGCCGATCATGGGTTTTCCCCGTGGAAAAAGGCGTTCAAGGGGCTAGTCTGCGACGGGCGGCTGGGGGACGCGCGTGTGCTGCTTTTGAAGCCGGAAACCTTCATGAACCTGTCAGGGCAATCGGTTCAGGCCGCAATGGCCTTTCACAAGATCGCGCTGGCTGATGTCGTGGTCTTTCATGACGAGCTGGACCTCACCCCCGGTAAGATGCGCCTGAAACAGGGCGGCGGCCATGCGGGCCATAACGGGCTGCGATCAATTCATGCCTGTGTCGGAGAGGCTTACGGCCGCGTGCGGCTTGGTATCGGCCATCCGGGGCATAAGGATGCCGTGGCCAATTACGTGCTGCATGATTTTGCCAAGGCCGATCAGGGCTGGCTGGATGACCTGCTGCGCGGCCTGTCCGACGGTGCAGAGGCATTGGCCGCCGGTGACGGCGCAAAGTTTTCCAACGCGGTGGCATTGCGAACCGCACCCCAGCGTCCCTCTAGCGGGCAGGCCCGCCCCGAAGGCAAAGCCCCTCGTAAACCGCCAGAGCCGAAACCCGCCAAGCCCGAGGCGCCGCCGGAAACAGACACCCGCAGCGCGCTGCAAAAGCTGGCTGACAGGTTTCGCTAATCGATTCTGACCTATCTAAACATCTCAAGGGGCACGATATGACCAAAGCACAATCCATCAACGTCGTCGGCGGCCCGTTGGCGCCATGTTCCACGGCGCCGCTGACCGGGTATTTCCGCAACGGATGCTGTGATACTGGCCCCGAAGATGTCGGCATGCACACGGTTTGTGCCGTGATGACCGCCGAGTTTCTGGCGCTTTCGAAATATCTGGGCAATGACCTGTCCACCCCGAGGCCCGAGTTCGATTTTGCCGGCCTCAAGCCTGGTGATCGCTGGTGTCTTTGCGCCGCGCGCTTCTTGCAAGCGCATGAAGAAGGCGCCGCGCCCCGGGTAGACCTCGCCAGCACCCATATCCGCACATTGGAGGTGGTCACCCTGAAAATCCTGCAAAGCTACGCATTGAACTAGCTGCGGCAGCATGACGCTTGCAGCAAGGGCCGCGGCGGTCTAATCTTGATGGCATGAGCTTGGCGCGTTTCCCCATCACCCATGAACAGATCGACCTTGTTGTCGCCAGCTTTTACGCGCGCATCCGCAGCCATCCCAAACTTGGCCCCATATTTGCATCCCATGTCACCGACTGGCCAGAGCATGAGGCGAAGATCGCCAGTTTCTGGCGCAACGCGATTTTGATGGAGCGCGGCTATCACGGCAATCCAATGGCGGTTCACAGCGCGGCAGGAAACGTCCGCCCCGGTATGTTTGAACCTTGGCTGGAACTGTTCGACATCACCCTGACCCAACATCTGCCACCTGAAACAGCGGCGCAATGGTCGGCCCTTGCGCATCGTATCGGACGGGGGCTGCGTTATGGTTTGGTACAGCACGACGCGCCCAATGGTGAGGTGCCGCGCTTTTAACGCGCCACCCCTGCGGGCCTTAGGCCTTCATGTCGAAGCCAAGGTGTTTGGCCACGGTAAAGATGTCCTTGTCGCCACGGCCACACATATTCATCACTATGATATGGTCTGCAGGCAGGTTCGGTGCAATCTTCATCACATGGGCCAGCGCGTGGCTAGGCTCCAACGCCGGGATAATCCCCTCCAAGGCGCAGCTAAGCTGAAACGCCTCCAACGCCTCGGCATCGGTGATCGCCACATATTGCGCGCGACCCGTATCATGCAGCCAGGAATGTTCCGGCCCGATACCCGGGTAATCGAGGCCCGCACTGATGGAAAACCCTTCCAAAATCTGCCCGTCGTCATCCTGCAACAGATAGGTGCGGTTCCCATGTAGCACACCGGGCCGACCACCGGTCAGAGAGGCGCAATGCTCCATCCGGTCATCAACGCCTTTGCCGCCCGCCTCAACCCCGATGATATTCACCGAAGGATCATCAAGGAATGGATGGAACAACCCCATCGCATTGGACCCGCCCCCAATGGCCGCGACAAGCGTATCGGGCAAGCGACCCTCGCCCTCTTGCTCGGCCAATTGCCAACGGACTTCCTTGCCGATGATCGATTGGAAATCGCGCACCATCGCAGGATAAGGGGCCGGCCCTGCCACCGTCCCGATGCAGTAAAACGTATCGCGCACATTGGTCACCCAATCACGCAGCGCGTCATTCATCGCATCCTTCAACGTGCCACGGCCCGAGGTGACAGGAACCACCTCAGCCCCCAAAAGCCGCATCCGAAAGACGTTGGGAGCCTGACGTTCGACATCATGCGCGCCCATGTAAACCACGCATTTCAAACCGAATTTCGCACAAACCGTGGCGGTTGCAACACCGTGCTGCCCCGCGCCCGTTTCCGCAATAATACGGGTTTTGCCCATGCGGCGGGCAAGGATGATCTGGCCCAAGACGTTGTTAATCTTATGCGCGCCCGTGTGGTTCAGCTCATCCCTTTTCAGATAAACCTTGGCACCGCCCAGATGTTCGGTCAGCCGTTCAGCATAATAAAGCGGCGATGGGCGACCAACGTAATGCTTCCACAGATCATCCATCTCAGCCCAGAATGTCGGGTCGGTCTTGGCAAATTCATAGCGCTCTTCCAGCTCCAGAATCAGCGGCATCAGGGTTTCAGAAACGAACCGTCCCCCGAAAATTCCGAAACGGCCGCTCTCATCCGGGCCAGTCATGTAGCTGTTCAATCCATTCTCGGCCATCTGTTCCTGCCCTTCGTTCAATCCCTACATACCGCGTCAAATCATTGACGCAGCAAAAACCTAAGTCACCCACCGATCTAGCGCAGCCAAGCACAGTTGGAAAGGTTTCACGTCAGCTTTGATCCAGTCGTTTTTTGAACCCGATGTGCGAAGGCGCATACCCCGCGCGCTCATAAAACCGCAGCGCATCGTCTCGGGTTTTGTCGCTGGTCAGCTGGATCAAGCTGCAGCCCGCATGGGTCGCGCGCATTTCGGCATCCCGCATCAACGCAGAGCCCACGCCTTCGGATCGGACCTTGGCCGCAACACGTACCGATTCCACCTGCGCACGACGGCTGGCGCGCAAGGAAAGGCCGGTGATGAAGGTCAGTTGATAGGTTGCAACCACGCGGCCCTCGGCCTCCCCGACAATCAGCGTATTGCCGTACTCATAGGACATCGCGTCAAAGGCGGCAGTGTAATCGGCGATATCCGCGCTTTCACGGGCTTGGCCCAAGGCATCCTCACGCAAGAGGGCGACAATCGCGGGGACATCGGCGCGCAGCGCCTCACGCCAGCGGATCATGTTGCTGCCTTTACGAATGCATCGATTTTGGCGGCATCCTTGACGCCCGGCGCGCTTTCCACACCAGAGGAGACATCAACCTGCCGCGCACCTGTCAGGCGGATCGCCTCGGCCACGTTTTCAGCTGTCAGCCCACCGGCCAGCATCCACGGGCGCAACCACTTACGGCCCACCAACAAGCGCCAGTCAAATGAAAGCCCATTCCCACCGGGCAAATCCGCGCCTTTGGGTGGTTTGGCGTCAATCAGGATCTGATCGGCCACGAGGGAATAATCCGTCAGCATGGCCAGATCGCCCTCATCCGCGACGCCTATCGCCTTCATGACAGGCAGACCATAACGTTCCCGGATTTCGGCAACACGTTCCGGTGTTTCCTGACCGTGAAGCTGCAGCATATCAAGCGGCACCGCATCAATGATCGCGTCTAGTGCGGCATTGTCTGCACCCACCGTCAGCGCGACCTTGGCAAGTCCCGGCGGTGCTGCAAAGGCCAAAAGTCGGGCCTCTTCCAAGGTCAGATGACGCGGCGATTTCGAAAAAAACACAAAACCGGCATAGCCCGCACCCGCCGCAACGACCGCAGCCATATCAGCAGGGCTGCGCAATCCGCAGATCTTTACTCTGACATCCGCCATATTTCAGCTTGCCTTGGCGGGACGGTCCAGCAGCGCAAGAACCTCATCCTTGGGTTCGGGCTTGGCGCGGCGCAACAACTCCAATTCACGCTCCAACCTCTTGATCTCGCGGGCGCGGGCGGCGGCGGTGGCGCGATGCTTATGCTCACGGAACCATTCCCAGACGAAACCGATCATCAAACCGGCGACGATGCCCGCAAAGATGACCATGTAAAGCGGCACGGTCAGCCCAAAGTTCAGATTGGCAAAAGCCGCAATATCCGCGGGCAAGGCGTTCAAGGTCACAGCCTCCCGGTTGGCCAAAGCCACCGTAAGCAGAACAATGGCCAGCACAACCAGAAGCAAATAACGCAAATAGCGGATCATCTTGGACCTTTACCTTCCGTTCAATCTGTCGCGCAACAGTTTGCCGGTCTTAAAGAAGGGAACCTTCTTATCTTCAACCTGCACTGATTCCCCCGTGCGCGGGTTTCGTCCGATTCTCGCATCGCGTGCCTTGACAGAGAACGCGCCAAAACCGCGCAGTTCAACCCTGTCGCCACGCGACAGCGCCTCAATGATTTCTTCGAACACAGTGTTGACGATACGCTCAACATGGCGCTGCGTCAGGTGCGGATTTTCATCTGCAATCTTTTGGATCAGTTCCGAACGGATCATCCCTACATTCCTCCCCTGAGGCCAACAACGGTTTTGGCACCGCCGAATATTTCATTTTCAACTATAGGGAAAAATAAGTCACTGACAAACAGGAAAACCAGTTAAGTCCGTGCATTAGCAAAGATAAAGCAAAGGCCCCGCAAAAACGCGGGGCCTTTAAAGACGTTTTCAAGCCATCAATAGCCTGAGATCAATCCTTGTCGCCTTTCAGCGCCGCGCCAAGGATATCGCCCAGCGACGCGCCCGAATCGGAAGAGCCATACTGTTCTACGGCTTCTTTCTCTTCTGCGATCTCGCGGGCTTTCACCGACAGACCCAAACGGCGGGTTTTGCTGTCTACATTGGTCACGCGCACATCGATCTTGTCGCCAATGCCGAAACGCTCAGGGCGCTGGTCGGCACGGTCGCGCGACAGGTCGGAACGACGGATGAAGGATTTCATACCGTTGTAATCCACCTCGATGCCGCCCTCTTCGATCGCTGTCACTTCAACCGTGATGATGGAGCCGCGCTTCACGCCGTCAACCGCATCGGAGAAGGTATCTTCGCCAAGGGCTTTGACCGACAGGCTGATACGCTCTTTTTCAACGTCCACTTCGGTAACAGCGGCCTGAACCGTGTCGCCCTTGCGGTAGTTGGCAATCGCTTCTTCGCCGCGCTGGTCCCAAGACAGGTCGGACAAATGGACCATGCCGTCGATGTCGTTGTCGAGGCCGACGAACAGACCGAATTCGGTGATGTTCTTGACTTCGCCTTCGATGTTGGTGCCGACTGGGTGGGTTTCTGCAAACACTTCCCATGGGTTACGTTGCGTCTGCTTGAGGCCGAGGGAAACGCGACGCTTGGCGCTGTCGATCTCCAGAACCATGACGTCAACTTCCTGGCTGGTCGAGACGATCTTGCCGGGGTGTACGTTTTTCTTGGTCCAAGACATCTCGGAGACGTGAACCAGACCTTCGACACCAGCCTCCAATTCGACAAATGCGCCGTAATCGGTGATGTTGGTGACACGGCCTTTGTGCACGGTGCCAAGGGCGTATTGCGTTTCAACCGCATCCCATGGATCCGACTGCAACTGCTTCATGCCAAGGCTGATGCGGTGTGTCTCTTTGTTGATTTTGATGACCTGAACCTTGACGGTTTCGCCAATCGCCAAAATCTCGGACGGGTGGTTCACACGGCGCCATGCCATGTCGGTGACGTGCAACAGGCCGTCAACGCCGCCCAGATCAACAAAGGCACCGTATTCGGTGATGTTTTTCACAACGCCGTCAACAGTTTGGCCTTCGGTCAGGTTGCCGATAACTTCGGCGCGCTGCTCGGCACGGGATTCTTCGAGGATGGCGCGGCGCGACACAACGATGTTGCCACGGCGACGGTCCATTTTCAGAATCTGGAACGGCTGCTTCATGCCCATCAAGGGGCCTGCATCGCGCACAGGGCGCACGTCAACCTGCGAGCCGGGAAGGAACGCAACAGCGCCGCCCAGATCCACAGTAAAGCCGCCTTTGACGCGGCCAAAGATAGCACCGTCAACGCGGGTTTCATCAGCGTATGCACGCTCCAACCGGTCCCAAGCTTCTTCGCGCTTGGCCTTGTCGCGCGAAATCTGTGCTTCGCCACGGGCATTTTCGACGCGGTCGAGGAATACCTCTACTTCGTCGCCGACTTCGATCTCAGCAGTTCCGCCGATTTCGGCAAATTCTTTCAGATCAACGCGGCCTTCCATTTTGTAGCCGACGTCGATGATGGCCTGGCCCGCTTCGATTGCGATAACCTTGCCTTTGACAACAGACCCTTCTTGAGGGGTGTCAATCTCGAGGCTCTCTTCCAAGAGTGCTTCGAATTCTTCCATGGAGTTCATAGTAGCCATTAAAAATAGTTTCCTTTTCGTCGTTTTGCTGGCCTTGCGGTTGTCTCCGCCGGTCTTGGAGTGGAATCGAGCAAAAAGCCAAAAGCGCGCCGAAATGCGGCACGCATGGAATCTTGTCAAGATTGCGCGGGTATTAACGCGGAAAAGCCTTACTGGCAAGGGCTACGCAAAAGCCCGCAAGCAAAGCGGGGCGGATTGCGCCGCCCCCGCTTGGTTCAATCCACAACCGTCACAAAGTCTTCCATCGGGCGGCGCACCTTTTTTGCACCCTTCAACCAGTCGCCTTCATTGGCGCTGTAACCCAAGGGCAAAATCGCCACCGAACGCAGGCCGCGTCCGCGCAAACCAAGGATTTCATCGAATTTTTCAGGGTCGAAGCCTTCCATCGGGGTGGCGTCCACTTCCTCAAAGGCGGCGGCAGTTACGGCAAGGCCAAGGCCGATATAGGCTTGGCGCGCCGCATGTTCGAAATTGGTCTTCGCATCGCGGGGCAAATAGGATTGCTTGAGCCGGTCATAATATCCTGTCAGCGTCTCGGATTTCATCCCGCGCTGATCTTCGGTCATCGACAGTACCCCGTCGATTCGCGCCTCGGTGTAATTGTCCCATGCGGCAAAAACCAGTACGGCGGTGCCGTCGGTGATCTGCGCCTGATCAAAGCCCGCCTCGCGCAATTTCTCGCGGATCCCGGGATTTTTGACCACGATCACCTCGAACGGCTGCAACCCGCTAGAGGTCGGCGCAAGGCTTACCGCCTGCAGAATTCGGTCCAGCTTCTCTTGGGGGACGGTTTTTGACGGGTCCATTTTCTTGGTGGCATAGCGCCAGTTCAAACGTTCGTTCAGCATCCGGTATTCCTATTCTATGGCCTGCTCTTTTCTATGGGACAGACCTAAGCCCTCGCGGCTGTGCAGAAAACACGCATAGGCGCAAAGCTTCTGTGCAAAAATCAGGGAGAATGATCAGCGCCGCGCCGAAACCTCGGCCACCGCCCGTGCCACGGCATCCTCCACCGTCATCGCGGAGGTATCAAGGGTGACGGCCCCCTGTGCCGGTTTCAGCGGTGCATCAAGCCTGTTCATATCACGGTCATCGCGTTCGCGCACTTGGGCAAGGATATCATCGAAATCAGCGTCTTCGCCCAGCTCCAGCCAACGGCGGCGGGCGCGGATCTCGGCGCTGGCGGTAACGTAAAGCTTCACATCCGCATCGGGGCAGATCACCGTGCCGATATCGCGCCCGTCAAGCACCGCCCCACCTGCACGGCGCGCAAAGCACCGCTGGAAATCGACCAAAGCGGCGCGCACCTCAGGGATGGCGGCAACGCGGCTTGCGGCCTGCCCGGCCTCCATGCTGCGCAAATCGTCGCGCGCCAGATCCTCTTCGGTCAGGCTGCGGGCGGCCTCTACCGGATCGCCGCCCTTGACGCCAACGGCACGGTACAAAAGCCCCGTATCCAGATGCGCAAAGCCGAAATGCGCGGCCACTGCACGGCTGATGGTGCCCTTGCCCGCCGCGGCCGGCCCGTCAATCGCAACGATAAATGTCATATCCATATCTCCTGCTTAGGTCAGCGCCGCGTTTATGGCCGCCCAAAGCGGCTCTGCCGGCTCCACCCCCACCGAGAGCCGGATAAAGCCGGGGGCCACATTATCACCCCAGCGCGCACGGCGTTCGCCCGCCGTATGGGTGCCGCCAAAGCTGGTGGTCTGCGTCATCATCGGGCAAGTCGCCAAAAATGCCTCGGCCGCCGCCTCGGAGGCCAGCTCAAACCCGATCAAAAAGCCGAAACCCGACATCTGCCGCCGCGCCAGCGCATAAGAGGGATCATCCGGCAAACCCGGATAACGCACATTGGAAACCGCGGGATGGGCCGCAAGCCGTTCCGCAATGATCTGGGCCGAGGCGCACATCCGCTCCAGCCGCACCTCCAAAGTCTCGATCCCGCGGTGCATCAACCATGCCTCAAAGCCGCCCGGCACAGCCCCCGACAGCTTGCGCCAGTTGCGCACCCTTTCCGCCAGCGCCGCATCGCGGGTGGCGACATGGCCAAACAGCACATCCGAATGCCCGCCCGGCGCCTTGGTATCAGCGGCCACAACCATATCCGCCCCCAGATCGAGCGGGCGTTGCATGAGCGCGGTCATGGTCGTGTTATCCACGATCAACAGCCCCCTCGCCGTGCGCACCCGCTGCGCAATCAAGGCGATATCACAGCAATCAAGCCCCGGGTTGGACGGCGTTTCCAGAAACACCACCGCCCCGCCAGACAAATCCGCCGTCTCCATCTCGGCGGTCGGAACCTCGATCACCTCTACCCCATAGGTGGCCAGAAAGTTTTCGGAAAACACACGCGTGACGTAATAGCCATCCGCCGGAATGATCAGACGTTTGCGATCCGTCAGCACCGCCATCAACGCTGCGGAGATTGCCGCCATGCCCGACGGAAAGGCCACGCAAGGCGCATCCTCCAGAATCCCAAGCTGTGCCTCTACGGCCTCCCATGTCGGCATCGCAACACGGCCGTAGGTATGGCTGGCCCCTTCGATATCCGGCAAATGAAAGGTCGTCGCCGAGACCAGAGGCGGTGCAACCGGCTCTCCTTTTTCCAACATGGCCGCGCGGTGATGCAGCAGCTTGGCGAAACGCTCTTTTCCTTTGGCATCCATCAGATCAGGCCTTTGTCAGGGTCGCGCCAAGTCCCGTCATCAACCCTTCGAACAGGGGGAAGGACGTAGCAATAGGTGAGGCATCATCAATGGAAATTGGTGCCGCGCTCGCCATGCCCGCCACAAGGAACGACATCGCGATCCGGTGATCGAGATGGGTGGCACAGGTCGCCCCCCCCGGCACCGATCCCGGCCCGCGACCATGCACGATCAGCGTATCCTCATCCTCTTCAACCGTCACACCACAGGCCTCAAGCCCGCGTGCCATCGCGTCGATCCGGTCGGATTCCTTGACCCGCAACTCCTTGATACCGCGCATCACCGTGCGCCCTGTGGCATTGGCCGCCACAACCGCCAAGACCGGATATTCATCGATCATCGAAGGGGCGCGTGCCGGTGGCACCTCGATACCCGTCATCTCAGAAAACTTCACCCGCAGATCGGCAACCGGTTCGCCGCCCTCTTCGCGCGGGTTCTCAAATGTGATGTCGGCACCCATTTCAACAAGCGTCAGGTAAATCCCGTTGCGCGTCAGGTTTTGCGAAACGCCCGGCACGAAAATATCCGACCCCTCCACGATCAAGGCCGCACAGACCGGAAAGGCCGCCGAGGACGGATCGCGCGGCACCGCCACCACTTGAGGGCGCAGCTCTGGCTGGCCGGTCAGGGTGATCATATTACCCTCGTCGGTTTGCTCGACCACCAGCTCTGCGCCAAAGCCGACAAGCATACGTTCGGAATGGTCGCGCGTCGCCTCACGTTCGATTAGGACCGTTTGGCCCGGCGCGTTCAACCCCGCCAGCAACACCGCTGATTTCACCTGCGCCGAGGGCACCGGCGTGGCATAGCGCACCGGCACCGGATTGGCCGCGCCCACCAGTGTCATCGGCAAACGCCCGCCGCGGCGCCCGTAGGCCTGCGTACCAAACAACGCCAAGGGGTCGGTCACGCGCCCCATGGGCCGTTTGCGCAAACTGGCATCGCCGGTAAAGGTTGCGGTCATCGCCGTGGTCGCCATCGCGCCCATGATCAGGCGCACACCCGTGCCGGAATTGCCAAAATCGATCACGTTCTCCGGTTCACGAAACCCGCCAACACCCACGCCATGCACCGACCATGCCCCCGGTCCGTGCTGTGTTACCTCGGCCCCAAAGGCGCGCATGGCACTGGCGGTATCCAGAACATCCTGCCCCTCAAGCAGGCCAGTGATCCGCGTCTCACCCACCGCCATCGCGCCGAAAATCAACGCGCGGTGGCTGATGGATTTATCGCCCGGAACCTCTGCCCGACCTGCCAAAGGCCCGGATTTGGTTGCGGTCATCACTTGGGCTGGGCCGTGGCCTGACATATCGCTCTCCTGCAAAATCTGGGGGTTTGATAGCCCAAGCGGCCCAGCCCGTCCATGCACCTATTGAAGATCACCAAAGGCTGCCTTCAGCCGTGCGACCGCCTCCACCACCCGCACACGCGGGGTCGCAAGATTGAAGCGCATCCAGCTTTCGCCACCCTTGCCAAAGCTTGGGCCGTGGTTCGCCGCAATCCGCGCATCTTTTTCGACGCGGGCGGTGAATTCATCGCGGGTCATGCCAGTGCCGGAAAAATCAACCCATGCCAGATAGGTCGCCTCCATATTCATTGACGACAGACCGGGGATCGCATTCACGCCTTCATCAAAAATACGTTTGTTTTCGGCCAGATAGGCGATCAGCGCATCCAGCCATTCCGCCCCCTCGGGCGAATAGGCCGCCGTTGCCATCATCAACCCGAAAGAGTTGGGCGAAATGCCAAGCCCGCCCATCACCGCCGCAAATTTAGCACGCAAAACAGGATCATGGATAATTACATTGCCGGTATGGCTGCCCGCAATGTTGAAGGTCTTGGTCGTCGCCGTCATCATCACCAAACGATCGGCAATATCGGGGGCAGCAAGCGGCATAACCGTATGCTTATGGCCCGCAAACACCAGATCGTGGTGGATCTCATCCGAGATGACAATCAGATCATGACGCTTGGCAAAATCGGCAACGCCGCGGAGTTCCTCGGCGGTCCAGACCTGCCCGCCGGGATTATGTGGCGAACAAAGGATCAGCATCCGCTCATTCCCAGTCATCTGGTCATCCCATGCGGCGAAATCCATCACATGCCGGCCATCCTCAACCGGCAACTGACATTCCACCACCTTACGGCCCGCCGCCGAGATCACCCGCGCAAAGGCGTGATAAACAGGTGTCATCAAAACCACACCGTCGCCAAGCTCGGAAAACGCCTGAACACACAGGCCCGTGCCATTGACCAAACCATGGGTGGTGAAAATGGCCTCTGCATCCACATCCCAGCCGTGGCGGTTCTTCATCCACCACTGGATCGCGGCCAGATAGGCGCTGTCATCCCCGAAATAGCCGTAGATCCCATGGGCGGCCATATCCTCCACGGCCTTTTGCACACAGGCAGGGGGCCGGAAATCCATATCCGCCACCCACATCGACAAACCGTCCTGCGGGGACACACCATAAAGCGCCTCCATCGCGTCCCATTTGACCGAATGTGTGCCGACGCGGTTGATCTCTTCATCAAAATTCATGGCATGTCCCCGATTGTTTGCGCCACCCTAACGGCAGGCCCGCCGCCGTTCCAGCCCCCGAATGTGCGGGTTACAATCCCACAGGTGCCGCAAAATCCGGCCAACCGAAGCCGGACAGGATTGCACGCCCGCGCAGAACACCTTACATCATTGCCCATGAAACGCCCCATCCTGCTCCATCCCGACCCGCGCCTGAAGAAAAACTGCCTCCCTGTTGAGGCGGTCTCGGCCGAGGTTGGCCAATTGGCCGAAGATATGTTGGCCACCATGTATGACGCCCCCGGTATCGGGCTGGCCGCGCCGCAAGTTGGCGTGATGCAACGGCTTTTGGTTATGGATTGCATCAAAGACCCGGAACAGTCACCGCGTCCGATGGCCATGCTGAACCCCCAAGTCACTTGGTCGTCCGAAGATGTTTCCGTCTATGAAGAGGGGTGCCTCTCGATCCCTGACCAATATGCCGAGGTGACCCGCCCTGCGATCGTGCGCGTGGAATGGCTGGGCCTTGACGGCAAACCCCAAGAGGAAGAGTTCGAAGGGCTTTGGGCCACCTGCGTCCAGCATGAGATCGACCACCTGAACGGCAAGCTGTTCATTGATTATCTTGGCCCGCTGAAACGCCAAATGATCACCCGCAAGATGGAAAAGCTGAAACGCGAACTGGCACGGCGCGGCTGATGGCGATTTTGCCGATCTTATTGCTGCCCGATCCGCGCCTGCGCACCGCCTGCACGCCGGTGGATGTGTTTGACGCAAACCTCAAGCAACTGGCCCAAGACATGCTGGAAACGATGTATGCCGCCCCCGGCCGCGGGCTTGCCGGCCCGCAAGTCGGCGCGATGATCCAACTTTTTGTGATGGACACCACCTGGAAGGAAGGGCGGCCAAACCCATTGGTTTTCATCAACCCTGTGATCAAAAACAGCCACGGCGCCGCCATCAATACCGAAGGCTGCCTGTCGATCCCTGATAACACTGTGCGTATAGAACGCCCCGACGTTGTGCATTTGGCATGGCAAGATCTTGCCGGCCGCGCCTGCGAAGGGTTTTTCCAAGGTATTGCCGCGACCTGTGTTCAACATGAACGCGACCACCTTGATGGGGTCTTGTGCATCGACTACCCCGACTTACCCGAGGAAAAACCATGACCGCCCGTCTCTGCATCCCTTGGCCCGACAAACGCCTGCAAACGCCTGCCGCCCACGTCGATGCGATCACCGATGAGGTCCGCGCGATCTGGGCCGACATGGTCGACACGATGGAGGCGATGCCAGGCTACGGGCTTGCCGCCCCGCAGATCGGCGTGATGCAACGGCTGGCCGTGGTCGACGGCTCAACCGAACGAGGTCAGGCCGTTTTGATGGCCAATCCCGAAGTGCTCCACGCCTCCGCCCAGCCCCGCGACCATGATGAAGCCAGCCCGAACCTGCCGGGGGTTTTCGCCACGATCACCCGCCCGCGGGCCGTTACCGTCCGGTTTCTGAATGCAGATGGCAAGATCGAAGAGCGTGACTTTGTCGACCTTTGGGCCACCAGCGTTCAGCATCAGATCGACCATTTGAACGGCAAGATGTATTTCGACCACCTCAGCAAAACCAAACGCGATATGTTGCTGAAAAAAGCCCGTAAACTCCGGTAGCCCCCACCCAGACCAAAGGAAAAGCCGATGCGCGTGATTTTCATGGGAACCCCGGATTTTTCCGTTCCGGTGCTTGAGGCGCTGGCCGAAAAGCATGAGGTGATCGCCGTCTATTCACAACCACCCCGCCCCGCCGGGCGTGGCAAGAAAGACCGCCCCTCACCCGTGCATCTGCGCGCCGAGGCCCTTGGCCTGACCGTTCATACCCCTTCCTCATTGCGCAATGAGGTGGCCGCACAAACCTTTGCAGCATTGCGCGCAGATGTGGCCGTTGTGGTGGCTTACGGGTTAATCTTGCCGCAAAATATTCTGGATACGCCAGAGCATGGCTGTCTCAATATCCATGCCTCGCTTTTACCGCGCTGGCGCGGGGCGGCGCCTATCCACCGGGCAATCATGGCCGGCGATAAGGCGACCGGCGTTTGCATCATGCAGATGGAGGCGGGGCTGGACACCGGTCCCGTATTGCTGCGCGCACAAACACCCATCAACGCGACCGAAACCACCCAAGACCTTCACGACCGCCTCTCCAGCATGGGGGCCGAACTGATCGTGCGGGCGCTGGAAGAATTGCCCGACCTGACCCCCACGCCGCAACCCGATACAGGCGTGACCTATGCCGCCAAGATCGACAAGGCCGAGGCGCGTGTGGATTGGTCCCAACCCGCCGAGGCCGTCGACCGGCAAATCCGCGGGCTCTCGCCCTTTCCGGGCGCGTGGTGTGATGTGGCAGGTGAGCGGGTGAAACTTCTGCGGTCGCGCCTTGTTGATGGAAAAGGGACAGCGGGTCAGGTTTTGGGCGGGTTTACCGTGGCCTGCGGCACCGGCGCTGTTGAAATCCTCACCGCACAGCGCGAAGGCAAACGCCCCGCCGAGGCCCATGAAATCTTGCGCGGCTTTACCCTGCCTGCAAGCCTGTCATAATCCTGCCCCTTTGCGGGGTAAAACGGCCAAGCCACCCCTGGCCCATGGTACACCCTATGAAGACACTCATATTTTTCCTTATTCTGAGCGGCCCCGTAGGCTTTTTGGTCACCGGCTTTCTGGAAATGCAAACCGATATCGTGACGATATTCGGTATCGGCCTTACCACATGCGTTCTGGGCTGGGTGCTTTTCAGATTGCTGATGGCATGGATGATGGCCCTGATTATCCTAGGGGTTGCCATCGGTGCCTTTGTTATCTGGATGTAGCCGCCCTAGTTCTTTGACAAATAGCCGACCGGCGCCGCCTCATCCTGCACAAAATCGAGCGCGGCCTTTTGTGCCACATGGCTGCACCGTTTGAAATCACAGATCAGCTCACCCTCCTCGGTCGTAGAGGCGATGACAAGACACTGCGAGATATGATTGGCCCCGTCATAAATATCGATCAAACCACGCAGCTGGGTCATGCTATCCGCATCCAGCGCCAATCCGTTTTCCCACATCCGCAACACCGGGAACACATCATCCCCGACATGCACCCGCAACCGCGAGCGACGCTTTTGGTCTCGCTTCTGCGCGGCCATCAAACCGTCCCTGATCTCTTGAGGTAAAAATTCCAGCATGATGTACCCTTTCGTTAACACATAGTTTGATCGCATCTGTTTAAAATGCAAGTTAAGGTTTTATGGCATTGTCAAAGACCTGAAATCCGGCGTTGCGCTTTGGGGTAAAATCGGGTCTCTCCTCCCCTACCCAATCCAAGGCCCCAAGATGAGCGCTACTCTCCTGATCCCTGCCCTACTCCTCGATGCGACCATGGGAGAGCCGAAATGGCTGTGGGACCGTTTTGCCCATCCTGCCGTGCTGATGGGCCGTGCCGTAAATTTTGCCGACCGGCGGCTGAACCATGGCCGCGCCCGGCACGAAAAGGGCATTATCGCGATGGTCGGTTTGGGGCTTGGTGCATGGATTTTGGGGGCGATCATCGCCGCTATACCGGATTTCGGGATATTGGAAATCATCTGCGCCGCGATTTTGCTGGCACAGAGATCTTTGGTGGATCATGTGCGTGCGGTGGCGGACGGGCTGCGGGCCTCATTGGCCGAGGGTCGGCGCGCGGTTTCCATGATCGTGGGGCGTGATACCGCCGCGATGGATGCCCCCGCCATATCACGCGCCGCAATCGAAAGCGCGGCCGAAAACCTGTCAGACGGGGTTGTCGCGCCGGCCTTCTGGTTTTTGGTTCTCGGGCTGCCGGGGCTGATGCTTTATAAGATCACCAATACCGCCGACAGCATGATCGGCCACCGCACCCCCCGGCATGAGGCATTCGGTTGGGCCGCCGCGCGATTTGATGATCTGTTGAACTGGGTTCCGGCGCGGATCACGGCGATCCTGATCGCGGTCAGCCATATGCAGTTTCAGGCGGCCCCGATCTTGCGGGATGCGCCCTTGCACCGCTCGCCCAATGCGGGCTGGCCCGAGGCCGCGATGGCCGTGGTTCTGAATATCTCTTTGTCAGGGCCGCGCAGCTATAACGGCAAGATGCAGGATTTCCCTTGGGTCTGGGCAGAAGGCAGCCGCACCCCCGGCCCCATTCAGATAGAGGCGGCCTGTTCTGCGCTTTGGCGGACATGGGGTTTGCTGTTGCTGATCACCGCAATGGCCGCCAGCATCTGATCTTGCTACTCTGTGCCAAACCAAAGCCCGAGGCCCCGATGCACCCGCCCGTTCCCACACCGTCTGACGCATCAATTCCCCCCGCAGAAGGCATTGTGACCACTTGGGGCATCTGCACAACCGTCAAGGCACCTGCCGCACAGGTACAGGCCTTTGTGGCATATCACCTCGGGTTGGGGGCCGCGCATATCTGGTTGCATTTCGATGACCCCGACGATCCGGCGGCCGGCCTGTTTGATCATCCGGCCATCACCGTCATTCGCTGTTCTGACGCCTATTGGATGGACTACATCGGCAGGCGGCCGCCCAAGCATCAAAACCGGCAGGCGCGAAATATGCAGCGGATCTACGCGCTGACGGATCTGCCGTGGATCGCCCATATTGATGTCGATGAATATATCACCTCACAGACGGATATAGGCACGGCACTGGGCCGAACCCCGCCCGATCAGCCGATGCTGCGCATGGCCCCATGGGAGGCGTTGCATGATCCTGCCCTGCCCGATGATATCTTTACCGCCCGTCATTTCCGCGCGGCCCTGAATGGCAAACATAATGCGGCTGCCCGTGCGCGTGTTTTCGGTGAATACGCAGCGCTTTTATCCGACGGCGTTCTGTCCCATTCCGCCGGCAAGTGCTTTTTCCGCACCGGCTTGGCGCGGTTTGAACCCCGCCTGCATGGCGCGTTTCGCGCGGGCGAACGGGTGCAAGGCGTGCCGTTTTCGGATGATATCCAGCTGCTGCATTTCCATGCCCAAGACCCCGCCCCTTGGCGTAACCGACTGACGTTCCGGCTGACGCGCGGCGCCTATCAGTTCAACCCGCCACTGCAAGAATGGCTCTTGGCGGCCGATCCCGCCGCGATTGACCGCTTTTATCTGGAAACCCAAACCGCCACGCCCGAAACACTTGCGCGGTTACGGGCCGAGGGTGCCCTGCGTGAAGTCACCCTTTCACTGCGTCAAAAAGTTGCGGCTATGGGCTGGGACTGATCTGGCTACGCGACCAAGGCCTCGGCACGTTTCAGATCGACCGAGACAAGCTGGCTCACGCCTTGCTCGGCCATTGTGACCCCGAACAAACGGTCCATCCGGGCCATGGTCACGGCATGGTGGGTAATGATCAAAAAGCGAGTCTCGGTCCGGCGGGTCATCTCATCCAGCAGGTCACAAAACCGCGTCACATTGGCATCATCCAGCGGCGCGTCCACCTCATCGAGCACACAGATCGGCGCGGGGTTGGCAAGGAACACCGCAAAGATAAGCGCCATCGCCGTCAGTGTTTGCTCCCCCCCCGACAGCAGGGAAAGCGTGGCGAGCTTCTTGCCCGGCGGTTGGCACATGATCTCGAGGCCCGCATCCAGCGGATCATCGGATTCGACCAGCACAAGCCGCGCCTCGCCGCCACCAAACAGATGTGAGAACAACGTCCCGAAAGAGGTATTCACCTGTTCAAAGGCCGTCAAAAGACGTTCGCGCCCCTCACGGTTCAACCCGGCAATCCCGGCCCGAAGCGCCTTGATCGCCTCGGTCAGATCGGTCTTTTCGGCGGCCAGCGTGTCGTGTTCTTCTTGCACCGCTTTGGCGTCTTCCTCGGCACGCAGGTTCACGGCCCCCAAGGATTCGCGTTGACGCTTCAGACGGGCCACCTCTGTTTCCAGATGTTCCGCGTCGGGCATATCATCCGTATCCGCGCCCAAGGTTTCCAGCAGCTTTTCGGGCGAACACTCCAGCTCTTCATGGATGCGCAGGGCTGCGGCTTGACGGGCCTCTTCGGCGGCCTCATGACGGGCCTCGGTACGGGCGCGGGCCTCACGGGCCTCGCCGGCAAGACGCTCGGCATCGCGTTCATGCAGGCTGGCATCGCGCAGCGCCGCATCGGCCAGCGCCAAAGCGTCAGCAGCAGCAGTGCGGCGGGCCTCGGCGCTTTCCATCGCTTCGGCCAGTTCCTCGCGCTGGATAGCAATTTCTTCGGGGGCGGCCTGCGCCTCTTCCAGTTCTTCCTCGGTGGTGGTCTTGCGTTCGGCCAGCTCTTGCGCGCGGGCAAAGGCAGTTTCCAAACGGTGCTTCCAGCCCGAGATTTCTTTGGTCACCTCTTGCTGGCGTTTCAGGCGGCCTTCGCCCTCGCGGCGCAATTCATCATGTGCAGAGCGGCGCGTCATCATGGTGATCCGCGCGGCCTCAACGGTGGTGCGCAATGTCTCGATCGAGGCGCGGGCCTCCTCCAGATCGGGCAGGGCGTCAATGGCGTTGCGCGCCTCTCGCAGGGCGGTGCGCGCCTCGGCGGCCTCGGCATCATAGCGCCGAACCGAAAGCTGTGCTGCATCCAGCTTGCCTTGCGCGATGGACCGGTCCGCCTCGGCCCGCGAAAGCGCGCGGTTGCCTTCGGTCACGCGAGTATCGGCGGCGCGCCGGGCCTCACGGGCCATTTGATCGGCGCGGGCAAGATTGGCCAAACGCTCTTGCAGGGCTTCATGCGCCTGTTTTGCGCCATCGGCCTTGGCAGAAGCTTCCTCTAGGTCGCGCTTTAGCTGCACCAGCCGGTTCAATTGTTTCAAGCGCAGGGCCGCCGCCGAGGGCGCATCATCCGCGCCCACACGAAACCCGTCCCAACGCCAAAGATCACCCTCGACGCTGACCAGCCGCTGACCGGGGCGAAGGGCAGCTTGCAAAGCCGGGCCATCTGCACGCGCGACAAGTCCGATCTGACGGATACGGCGACGCAGCACATCCGGCACCGCAATCCATTCGGCCAAGGGCATGGCGCCATCAGGCAGGGCGGCGTCGGCGTCATAATCGGGCAGGCCCGCCCAGCCCGAGGCCGCATCCGCCGTCACTGCGGGCGCGCGCAGATCATCGGCCAAGGCCGCGCCCAGCGCCGCCTCATATCCCAGCGTCACGCGACATTGGTCCAGCACCTGCGCACCGGAATCGGACTCACGTTCCACCAACCGCGCAAGCGCTGCCACCTCGGCGCGCAGGGCGTTGGCCTCTCCTTCGGCCTCGGAACGCATGGCACGGGCGTCGGCCTCACGGCCTTGGGCCTCCATCCGGGCCTCTTCGGCAGATTCGAGCGCCTCTTCGGTGGCATCGGCAAGGGCAGTGGCCTCTTCCAGCGTGATCTCAGCGGCTTCAAAGGCCTCGGCGGCAGTCGTTTCGGCCTCTTGCGCCTCGACGGCGGCATCGCGGGCGCGGGAAGCTTGGGTTTCCAGCTTGTCGACCGTGGCCTGCGTATCCGCCAGCAGACGGCCCGCCGATTGGTGGCGCGCAGCAAGGCGAGCGACATCTTCGGTGATCTGCGACATGCCGCCTTCACGCTCTGCCAGCACGGCGCCCGCTTCGCGCGCCAGCTCCGCGGCTTCGGCCAAGCGTTCGTCCTGTCCATCGGCGGCGCGGGCAAGCTGCGCTGCCTCCCACTCCAGCCGCTCTATGGTTTCTTGCGCATCGCGATTCAGACCGGATTCGCGCTCCATATCGCGGGAAAGCTGTTCGATGCGGCCGCGCAGGGTGTCGATCAACTGCATGGCACGGGATTCGCTATCGTTCAGCGCGTCATGCTGCACGGTAAGGCGCTGCAAAAGGGCGGCGGCTATGGCCTCTTCCTCACGCTTGGCCGGAAGATCGGCCTCGGCCTTGGCGCGGGCCTCGGCGGCCACACGCGACAGGGTTTCGGCCTTGCCCGCCTGAATAAGCCGTTCGCGCAAAAGGGATTGCGCCTCCACCACGGCCAGATCGGCCTCGCGCCAGCGGCGGTACAAAAGCATCCCCTCGCTGCGGCGCAAGTTGCTGCCGATCTCGCGGTAGCGGACGGCCTGACGGACCTGACGCGTCAATGTGCCAAGCTGCACCGACAGCGCCTCAAGCACATCATCCACACGCGCAAGATTGGTCTCGGTCGCGTTCAGCCGCTGCTCTGCCTCATGCCGACGCTGATAAAGGCCGGAAATCCCCGCCGCCTCTTCCAGGATCCGGCGGCGAGCCTTGGGTTTGGCGTTGATCAGTTCGGAAATCTGGCCCTGCCGCACCAAGGCGGGTGAATGCGCCCCCGTCGAGGCATCCGCAAAGAGCATCTGGATATCACGCGCGCGCACATCCCGCGTATTGGCCTTATAGGCAGAACCGGCATCACGGGTAATACGGCGGGTAATCTCGATCGTATCAGCCTCGTTGAAGCCGGCGGGGGCAAGGCGTTCCTCATTATCGATCACAAGCGCCACTTCGGCAAAGTTACGCGCCGGGCGGGTTGATGTTCCTGCAAAGATCACATCCTCCATGCCGCCGCCGCGCATCGCAGTGGGTCGATTTTCACCCATCACCCAGCGCAACGCCTCCAGCAGGTTGGACTTGCCACAGCCATTTGGCCCGACCACACCCGTCAGCCCCTCATGGATGATAAGATCCGTAGGGTCGACGAAGCTTTTGAAGCCGTTCAGCCGGAGTCGGTTAAAGCGCAAAGGAGAACACCTTTGATTCTGTTGCAGTGGTGCATGGTCTGTCCAGCTGCACGATGAGTCAACCCGTTACCCCGCTGTATCCTGCGCAAGGCGGCGGCTTATCCACAACATCTTGGGCTTTGCCCAGCGACCGGCCCTCAACTGCCAAGCGTTCCGGTTTTCGGCAGCCATCAGGTGCCCCTTGCAAGTGCTGGTTTCGCGCACGCCAAAGGTTAATATCGCTTGACCAACCCCCTTTTCATGCGGAACATACGCATCCTCAAGGAAAAGCGTGATGATCCCGTTTCGACCCAAAGCACCTTATGACTGGGACGCGCTTTATGCCCTGATAAAGCGTGCCTTTGCCGGTATGGAGGGGCGAATAGACCCGCCCTCCTCGCTGCATGAAATGAGCGCCGGAACGCTGGCAACCCACCCCGGTGAAATTTGGGTGATCGGTCGGCCCGCCCGCGCCTGTGTGATCCTGACCCCCAAGCCGGATTGCCTCTATTTGGGACGTCTTGCGGTCGACAAACCATGGCTTGGCAAAGGCTATGCCCGTAGTTTGATAAACCACGCCGAGGCCCGCGCCCGCGATCTTGGCCTGCCGGTGTTGAAGCTTGAATCCCGGATCGAGCTGGTAGAAAATCACGCGATATTCTTTGCACTCGGCTTCAGGCAATCAGACGTTTCCACTCATAAGGGGTTTTCGACCCCTACCTCCCTGATCTTTACCAAAGAGGTTTAGCCGCGACAGCACGCCACAGCGCATCTTGCCGCCTTACGGGATATCATATTCAAATATTTGATTGTGATGGAGGCCGAGATGGCAAAAGCCGTACAAAATCGCCCCGCTGACAATTGGGGGCCACAGTATTTCCTTGCATCCGTTGGGGCGGGTGGCTTGGTCGTGACCTTTTTCATGTGGCTCTATATGTGGATACCACATCCGGGGCAGCCAGTTCCGGTGTTTGAAGATGTCGCCTTGGCCTTTGCCAATGGCGGGGCATTGCAACAGGCGATGATCCTGATCGCAGCCCTTGGTGTCGCTATTTTCGCGGTGCTGAACCTGAAAATGCTGTTTTGGAACATTGGTCGCCTAAACCGTTTCAAAAAGACTGACGGTTATTCCAAGCTGATCGGCACCAACGCCCAAAGCCAACTGACCGCCCTGCCCTTGGCAATTGCGATGACTGTGAACGTCGGCTTTATCCTTGGACTGGTGTTTGTGCCCGGGCTTTGGGGGGTTGTGGAATATCTGTTCCCATTGGCAATGATCGCCTTTGCGCTGACCGCATGGCTGGCATTCGCGCAGATCGGCAGCTTTGTGGCGCAGGTGTTGACGCCGGGCAGGTTCAAATTTGCCGCCAACAACTCTTTTGGTCAGGTGCTTCCGGCCTTTGCCCTTTCGATGATCGGCGTGGGGTTTTCCGCCCCGGCTGCACTTTCAGCCAGCCCTTTGACCGCAGGGGTTGCACTGATCGCCTCGACCTTGCTGTTGGTGATGGCTGCACTTTGGGCGCTGATTGCCGTGGTGCTTGGCATCGCCTCAATCCTGCAAAACGGCACCAATATTGAAACCGCGCCAACCTTGCTGATCATTGTTCCCTTGATGACTGTGTTGGGCATCTTGATGCTGCGTCAGGGTCACGGGCTGCACGTCCATTTCGGCGCGCATGAAACGGCAGGCGGCGCGTTGCGGATGTTGACGGCATTCCTGTCGGTACAGGTTGCTTTTGGCCTTTTCGGCCTCACTGTGTTGCGCGCGCAAGGCTATGGTGCACGGTTTTTGACGGGGGCAGAGCCCTCGGTCGGATCCTATGCGCTGGTCTGCCCCGGCATTGCACTAAGTGTGATGATGCAATTCTGGATTAACAACGGGTTGGTCGGTGCCGGACTGGTTGTGAAATTCGGGGTGGGGTACTGGGTCCTCTCGGCGATTGCTGTCGGTTTTCAGGTTTCGATGATCCTTTTGGTGCTGACCTTGAACCGCCGTCATTTTCGCGCGCCACAAGGGAAAGCCGCCATGCCCGCGCAATAGCCCCCCCTTACGCCAAAAGGGTTCCAACCGTCATGTGCCGCTTATGGCCATGACCGGCGCGCCGCTCTACCGCAAAACCTGCCGCCGCCAGCCCCCGCCGCACAAAGCCCGCGGCGGTATAGGTGGCGCAGGTGCCACCCGGCGCGGTGTGGCGGCCCACCTGCATCATCAAATCCGCACCCCATAGCTCGGGGTTTTTCGCAGGGGAAAACCCGTCGAGAAACCACGCATCGGCCTTTTGACCCCAAAGCGGCAGGGTATCGCGGGCATCCCCGATCACCACCTCAACCGAGACCGTCCCGATCTGGAAGGCAAGCGCACCTTGCCCCCAATGCTGCAGGAACGGGCGCGCCACATCGGCCACCTGCGGAAAGGCGGTTAACGCACGGGCAATATCATCGCCCGCCATCGGGAAGGCCTCGAACGAGGTAAAGCGGATCGGCACCTGCGCCACCAAGGCCGTGGCCAGCAGGTTCAGCCCCGTGCCAAACCCCAGTTCCGCAATCTGAAAACCGGGGCGCAAACGGTCAGGCAAACCGTTGCCCGCCAGAAACACATGGCGCGTTTCCTCCAGCCCGTTCTGAAGGCTGAAATATGGATCGTCAAAGCGGGTGGACACCGGCAAGGCACCATCTCGCCATTCCAGCATCGCATCTGTGGGGCTAGGGTTTTCGGTCACGGTCAAATCGCTTATGGCTACGTTCAGCGGGACAATGGGCAAAGGGGCGCAAAATGGCAACGCCGGATCTGACAATACATGGCGCGGGTATCTTTGGCCTTTCAATTGCTTGGGCCGCCGCCCAGCGCGGCGCGCGGGTAAGGGTGATTGATGTGGCAAAACCGGGGGCGGGATCCTCTGGCGGACTGGTCGGCGCCTTGGCCCCGCATGTGCCAGAGCTTTGGAACACCAAGAAAGCCTTTCAGCTTGAAAGTCTCTTGATGGCGCAAAGCTGGTGGGATGCCGTGCAGGAAACCGGCGGGCTGGACCCGCTTTATGCACGCACGGGCCGGCTGCTGCCCATCGCGGATGAGGCGCTTTTGGCCTTGGCCCGCAGCCGGACGGTCAACGCCGAAACCCTTTGGCAAGGAAAGGCCGCATGGAATGTGATCCCCGCCAGTGGCAACACATGGGAACCACACAGCCCGACAGGCTGGCTGGTGCAGGATACGCTAGCCGCCCAATTACAGCCCCGCGCGGCCCTTGCCGCCCTTTTGGCCGCGCTGCGCGTCAAGGGTGTGGAATTCGGCGGCACCCCCTGCGGCCCGCAGATCTGGGCCACCGGCCATGCGGGGCTGGAGGAACTGACAAGAAACCACACGCGCCAGATGGGCAACGGTGTCAAAGGACAGGCCGCCGCCTTTGGCCTTGATGCCGGACAACAGCCGCAGATCTTTGTCGACGGGCTGCATATTGTGGCGCATGGCGATGGCACCGTGGCGATAGGGTCTACTTCTGAACGCTATTGGGACAACCCGACCAGCACCGATGACCAGCTTGAAACATTGATCGAGCGCGCCCGCGCCGCCCTGCCCTGCCTTGCGGATGCCCCCGTCGTTGATCGCTGGGCCGGCATCCGTCCACGCAGCCGCACCCGCGCGCCCATGCTCGGGCCTTGGCCCGCCCGCCCCGGCCATTTTATCGCCAATGGCGGTTTCAAGATCGGTTTTGGCATGGCCCCGCTGGTCGCCGAGGTGATGGTAGATCTGGTTCTGGACGGTCATGACCGCATCCCTGCGGATTTTACCGTGACCGCCAACCTTTAACGCCTTGATCCCGGCCGCCTTCCGTCGCAACCTGCCCGCGACCAAAGGGACAGGAGGCTATGATGCGGCACGGTGGACAAATTCTGGTGGATCAACTCGCAGCGCAGGGCGTGACCCGCGTGTTTTCCGTACCGGGCGAGAGCTTTCTCGCCGCGCTGGACGGGCTGCATGACAGCGGTATCCAGAATATCGTTTGCCGTCAGGAAGGTGGTGCCGCCATGATGGCCGAGGCCCATGGCAAGATGACCAACACCCCCGGCGTGCTTTTTGTCACCCGTGGTCCGGGTGCGACCAATGCCAGCGCGGGCATCCATATCGCCAAGCAAGACAGCACGCCGATGGTGGTCTTTGTCGGCCAGATCGCGCGCAACCACCGCGACCGTGAGGCGTTCCAAGAGGTGGATTACCGCGCCGTCTTTGGCCCCTTGGCGAAATGGGCCACCGAAGTCGACCAGATAAAGCGTCTGCCGGAATATATCAGCCACGCGTTCCACCTTGCCACCTCAGGCCGCCCCGGCCCTGTGGTTCTGGCCCTGCCCGAGGATATGCTCTCGGCCATGGCTGATGTCGCCGATCTGCCCGCGCCCAGCCCCCAACCCTTTGCCATCAGCCCCGAACAAGTCAGCGCCATCACCGATGCATTGGCCACGGCCAAGCGCCCCCTTGTGCTGGCGGGCGGGCCGAACTGGTCGGCACAGGCCGCCGCCGATCTGGCCCAATTTGCCGAGGGTTGGGATATTCCCGTTGCGGTTTCCTTTCGCCGTCAGGACCGGATTGACAACGACCACCCCAATTTCGTCGGGGATCTGGGCGTCGGCATGAACCCCAAGCTGGGCCAAATGTTGACGCAGGCCGATACCATTCTGGTGCTTGGCGCGCGGCTTGGGGATACGACCACCAACGGCTATGAGTTGTTGGACCCCACGCACCCCGGCCCCCGCATCTTGCATGTTCACCCCGACCCTGCCGAGCTTGGCCGCGTTTTCCACCCCACGCTGGCAATCCCCGCACGCGCCGATCAAATGCTGACGCGGCTGGCGCAAACCACAGGCAAGGGCGCATGGGCCGATTGGACCAAAACCGCGCGCGCCAATTACGAGGCATGGCAAACCCCGGTGGCGACCCCCGGCGCGGTAAAGCTGGAAGAAGTCGTCACGTGGCTCTCAGCCAACCTGCCACAGGACAGCATCGTGACCAATGGTGCCGGCAATTACGCGGCCTTTTTGCACCGCTATTACCGGTTCCGGCAACATGGCACACAGCTTGCGCCGACCTCGGGGTCTATGGGTTACGGCTTTCCGGCAGCGATTGCGGCATCGCTGCAAAACCCGGATAGAACGGTGGTGTGCATGGCCGGCGACGGCTGTTTTCAAATGACATGTAATGAGGCGTCCACCGCCGTGCAGCATGGCGCGAAACCGATTGTGATTGTCGCCAATAATGGCCGCTATGGCACCATCCGAATGCACCAGGAACGCCATTACCCCGGCCGCACCTCAGGCACCGATCTGGCCAACCCCGATTTCGCCGCGCTTGCCCGTGCCTATGGCGGGCATGGCGAAACGGTGACCGATCAGGCCGATTTCTCCGCCGCCTTTGCGCGCGCGCAATCCGCAAATACCCTTGCGATCATAGAGCTGCGGCTGGACCCTGATATGCTGACCCCCGGCCAATCCCTAAGCCAGCTTCAGGGCAAAACGGGTTAACGGCCGGTCAATTCCGACTTGACGTTCACCACCCCCGCAGCCCCCCGCAACCGCGCGCGGTAAATGACCAGCGATTCCACGACGCGCATCACATAGGTGCGCGTCTCGGCATAGGGGATGGTTTCAACCCAATCGACAATATCCACATCGGGTTGCCGCGGGTCGCCAAACTCGGTGATCCAGCTGCGGGGCCGGCCCGGCCCCGCGTTATAGCCCGATGCGATCAACGCCACCGCCGGCCCGAACTCCTCAACCAATTGCGCAAGATAGCCCGCCCCAAGCCGCACATTATAGGCCGGATCCGATGTCAGATTACCCAAAGCATAATCCTGCCCCATCTTGGCCGCCATCAGCTTGGCGGTGCCAGGCATCACCTGCATCAGGCCACGCGCGCCGGCGGGGCTGATGACCACGGAATTAAACTCACTTTCCCGCCGCGCAATGGACAGCGCAAGCGCGCGGCTGACGGGCAACCCGTCGGGCACCATATCCACCACCGGAAAATAGGCCCGCGGCAGGATGATCGCGCGCGCGGCGGCCTGTTTGCCGATCAAGACCGCGATATGCGGCTGACCCATTTGCAATGCCGCATCGGCAAGCTGGTCCAGCGCCACAGGCCCCAGCCCCTCAGCCAGATGCAGCATGAACCGTTTTGCCAGATCCATATCACCCGCCGCCAGCAAAAGCTTTGCCGCCTCCATCACCGAGGATTTGGCAAATGCCGCCTCCTGCCAATCGGCGGGGCGCGCATCCGACAACAGGGCCGCGTCCAAGGTCAGCCCCAAGTGTTCCGCAGACAGCAGCCCGTAATAGGCGGTTTGATGCTGCGCGCCGGCCTCAAAGGCCACACGGGCGGCGGCGAAATTGCCCAAGGCTTCCTCGGCGCGGCCTTCCCAATAATGTGCGCGCGACAGGCTGATCGGGGTGCTGACGCCTTGTTTCAAATGCTGGAAATGGCCGCGCGCCGTGGCCGCATCCCCCAGTTTGCGCAGCGCGACAAAGCCGGCCAGAAACTCCAGATCCGCGTAATCCCCGCCCTCGGTCAGATGATGGTTTGCGGCGGCGCGGTAGGCCTCGGCAAACCGGCCCGATTGCATCAATTCGCGCACCAGCCAGATACGCCGCGCAGCCCATGCCTCTGGCCGACCAAGAGAGGTCGCCGATCCCGAACGCGCAAACAGCAATTCCAGCGCCCGATCCTCCAGCCCTGCCCGCATCCGCCAAACGAAACGCTCATAGGCAAGGCCCGGATCATTGGACTGTGCTGCGGGCACGGCATCGATCAGCGCATTCACCCCCTCCGCCTGACGGCGCAAGGCAATACGGGCGCGCCCCAAAGCCTGCCAATCCGCAGTGACAAGCGATAGCATCCGCTCGGCCTCATCCTCTCGGCCCTCCCAAAGCAGGGCGTCAAGGCGGGCATTATGCGCGCCCCCCAAGGCCGATCCTTGCAAGACCAGCATCTGCGTCTGTTCCTCGGCGTCAAAGCGCAGGCTGACCCAGGCATTCCGCGCCACGGCCGCCGCATCCCCCCCCTGCCCCGCCGCCATAAGCGCACGCACCAAGGCCAGCGCGCCTTCGGCAGTTGCGGGCTGGCTGTTGCCGAAATAGGCGATCACACGTGACGGGGTGGTGGACCGGGCAACGGCCTCCTCTCCCTTTTGGTGCAGCCAGGGCATACCGGGCCAATCGGGGCGACGGGCCAGAAACGCCTCGTAATCGCCCAAGTATCCTTCGCCCGCGCGCAGGCGCTGCCATTCAATGACGTCATGCGCGATGCCTTGTGGTGCCAGTGTCAGCGCCTTGTCCCAATCGCGCGATTCGGCGGCGGAAAAGGCGGCGCGAAAATCGCCCTGCGCCAGCGCAGGCAAGGCGAAACAAAGCGCAAAGAATGGCACAGCCAAAACATGAAAAGCGAAGCGGGGGGCGAGATATGTTTTCATAACGCGCAAACTGCCATTCCGGCCGAGGGGACGCAACTCACATCCCCGCGTGCACCCATAATGTCGCGCACCGCTTGGCAAGCTGCAAACATGACGCTAGGAAGGCTGGGAAACCAACGGGGCTGAATCGCCCCCCCAAGAGGAGAAGTGTGCCATGTTCAAAGGGTCAATGCCTGCCCTGGTCACGCCGTTGAAAGACGGCAAAGTGGACTTGGATACGCTCAAGAAACTGGTTGAATGGCATATCAACGAGGGCAGCGAAGGCATCGTGCCAGTAGGCACCACTGGAGAAAGCCCGACGCTGAGCCATGCCGAGCATGGTCTGGTCATCGAAGAGGTGGTCAAGGCCGCAGCGGGCCGCGTTCCGGTTATTGCTGGCACCGGTTCCAACAACACCGCCGAAGGGATCGAATTGATCCGGCACGCCCAAAAGGTGGGCGCCGATGCCGCCCTGGTGGTCACCCCCTATTACAACAAACCAAGCCAGGCCGGATTGATCGCGCATTTCACCGCAATCCATGATTGCTGCACCCTGCCGATCATCATCTATAACATTCCCGGGCGCTCTGCCGTGGACATGTCACCCGCAACCATGGGCGAGCTGGCCAAGCTGCCGCGGATTGTCGGCGTCAAGGATGCCACCGGTGATCTGTCGCGCGTCCCGAAACAACGCATCACCTGTGGCAAGGATTTCGTCCAGCTTTCGGGTGAGGATGCAACCGCGCTTGGCTTCAACGCCCATGGTGGTGTTGGCTGCATTTCGGTCACGGCCAATGTTGCCCCCCGCCTTTGCGCTGATTTCCAGAACGCCACCTTGGCGGGCGATTACGCCAAAGCGCTTGAATTGCAGGACCGTCTGATGCCCCTGCATGAGGCGATCTTTATGGAGCCGGGGCTGGTTGGTGCGAAATACGGGCTTTCGGTTCTGGGGCGCTGCTCGGAAGAGGTGCGCTTGCCGCTGGTCGATTTAACCGATGGCGCAAAGGCCCGGATCAAAGAGGCCATGCGCTTTGCAGGCTTGATCAACTAAGCCCACACCCCCAAGCACGTTTGTGCAAAGGGCTTGGGGGTCTGCTGCGGCAATAGTCGCCCGCGTATAAATTATTTGGAAACAATGGCCTGCGGCTACGTCCTTCCCTTACGGAAACCGCATGATTGCAAGGCAATCTTATTCTTGCAATCCCGATGCTTTGCTGCAAAATTTGGCAGAGCTATAAAAGACGGGCGCTGCCCGTTGTCGTAATGAGGGAACCCAATGAACATCAGTAAACGCAGTTTCGTCGCCGGCCTTGCCTTGCTTGCCGTCGCCAATACACCCGCTTTTGCCCAAGACTATCCAAGCAAATCGATCGAAATCATCGTACCCTCCAGCGCCGGCGGTTCCACCGACAGCACCGCGCGCATTTTTGCCGAAGTGGCAGAAAGCAAATACGAAGGCTTTAAATTCGTTATCAACAATATCAACGGCTCTGGTGGACAAAAAGGCTTTGAGGCCATCGCACGCGCCGATGCTGATGGCTATACGATGGGCCTCGTCTTTACCCCGCAGCTGGTGGCCCATGTCGCCGCAGGCCGGGCCAGTTACACGCTCGACAGCTTTCACATCATTGGCAACACCGCTGATGACCCCGAAATCGTCGTCGTTCCAAAAGACAGCGCCATTAAATCATTGGCGGATCTGGCAGAGGCCGCCAAGGGCGGGGATCTGACCGTTGCGGTAAACGGCATTGGCTCGGATGACTTTCTGGCCGCCAAAGCCTTTGAAAAGCTGGCCGGCGTGACCTTTAATCTGCTGCCAACCAAAGGCTCTACTGAACAAAAAGCCGCCATTTTGGGGGGCCATGTCGATGCGTCCTTTATGAATCTTTCGCAAATGGAAGCGCAGCATAAGGCAGGGGATGCGACGATCATTTCCATCCTGACCGACACGCGCAATGATCTGGTGCCAGAAGTGGAAACCGGCGTTGAGGGTGGCTATGACGTGCAGATGCGGGCAACGCGCGGTTTCGTGACCCCTGCGGGTGTCCCTGCCGAGATTCAGGCACAATTGGACGGTATCTTTGCCGATGTGATGGCCGACCCTGCGTTCCAGGCCAAAGCCAAGGCAAGCTCGATCTATCTGTTGAACATGAACAGTGCCGATTACACCGCTTACCTGCAAAAGCTTCAGGCCGAGACCCAAGAAGTCTTTGACGCGGCGCCCTGGTAATGACCCGCGCAACTCTTGACCGTCTTGTGCTTGGCGGTTTCATCGTTCTGGCCGTGCTGCTTTATATCAGCACGGCCAGTTACACTGGTATCGCCCAGAAAACCTCCGCCGTTTACGTGCGATTTCTGGCGGTTTCCTTTGGCGGGCTAAGTACGGTGCAACTGCTGTTTTCACTGCGCAAGACGACGCATGATGAGCCACTGGACCTCTTTGGTCGCGCAGCCCGGTTTTTCGGGCTGGTCGCGGGGTTGGTCCTTTTTGCAGTGTCGTTTGAGAGCCTTGGCTTCTTCATTCCGGCTGCGATCTTCATTCCGGCAATAGCCTGGATGTTGGGCTACCGCAATCCATTGGTGATTGGGCTTTCAACCGGTGCCGTCTTGTTGGGCGTCTACCTGATCTTCATCCGCCTGCTTTCGGTCAACCTGCCAAGCCCTGCGTTTTTCTAAGGTTTTTCAATGGAATATCTAGCGACCGTTTTTACGCTCGAAGGCCTTTTGTCGGTTATTATCGGCACGGTTGCCGGCGTCGTTATCGGGGCCATGCCGGGCCTCACCGCGACAATGGCCGTCGGGCTTTTGGTGCCTTTTACCTATACGATGGACCCTGTCATGGGCTTGATGCTGCTTGGCGGGATTTATGCAGGGGCGATGTATGGCGGGTCAATTCCCGCCATTTTGCTAAACACACCGGGCACTCCCGCCGCTGTGGCAACCGCCATCGAAGGCTACCCGATGAGCAAGCAAGGCAGAGGCATGCTTGCGCTGAAAATCTCGGTGGTTGCCTCCTTCATGGGGGGGACATTCTCCGTTCTGGTTTTGCTGCTGTTTGCGCCCTTTCTTGCGGCACAGGCCCTACATTTCGGCCCGGCCGAAACCTTCCTGCTGGCCTTGATGGGCCTTGCGGGGATTGTTTCCATCGCGGATGAGGAGACATCGCTGCTCAAATCCCTGCTGGCCGGTGTTTTGGGAATGATGATCGCGATCATCGGCACCGATGCGATGTCGGGCAGTCTGCGTTATACCATGGGGTCCATTAATCTGATCGACGGCATCGACTTCATGCCCGCATTGATCGGCTTGTTTTCGATGATCCAGATGCTGGAAATTGCCGGCCAACGGCACAGCACACAGATTGACGCCTCGGTTCTGAAGCAATCCCAGAAATCCGAAGCAATGCCCAAAGGGATCACTAAGTACATGGCCCTCGGATCGGGCACCGGGACAGTTGTCGGCATCTTGCCGGGGGAAGGTGCTACGATTGCGGCGTTCCTATCCTATAATTTTGCGAAACGCCTGTCCAAGGCCAAGCAAATGTTCGGCAAAGGCGCCCCAGAGGGTATTGCCGCCGCCGAGGCCGGTAATAACGGGTGTGTCGGCGGGTCGCTGGTGCCAACCCTGACCTTGGGGATTCCGGGCAACTCGGTTGCGGCGGCCTTGATGGGGGCGTTCATTATCCATGGTATGATTCCGGGGCCGGACTTGTTTGCCGTACATGCCGACAAGACTTATCCCTTCATCTACTCGCTGTTTATCGCTAATATCGTCTTCTTGGTCGTTGGGATCAGCGTTGCCCCATATCTCGCCCGTATCGCCCTTATTCCACCCGCGATCATGGTACAGTGATCAGCGCCTTTGCGATCCTCGGGTCGTATTCGCTGCATCAATCGGTGTTTGACGTCTATCTGATGATCGGTTTTGCCTTCTTCGGCCTGATCCTGAAAAAGATCGGCTACTCGCTAGAGGCGCTTATCTTGGGCCTTATTCTGGGGCCAATTGCCGAGCATGGCTTTTCTCAGGGTATGATCATCGGCAAGGGTTCGCCTTGGATATTCTTTGAGAGCCCGATCGCCAAGGTTATGTGGGTGATCATTGCGTTGCTGCTGCTTCCCCCGCTTTTGGCCCATGCCAAACGTATCATGGGAACCAAGCCTGCTGCCGAATAACGGTTCGCGCCCCTCTCTCCGGTCATTAACATTCGACCGGAGAGAGGATCTTTGTACTCTGCCCTTGAAAATCGCCTATTGAGCCGCGATCCTGTAGGGGCCGTGCGGTATTTCCTTTGGTGCAAAGCTGTCAGCAGCCGCCCTGCCCCAACGCCCATGCCATTCGCGCAAGTCCGGATGCTCTTCCTTGGCCAACAAGAAACCTTCTGGCAAATAGGCATACACCTCATTGCCGTCGCGAAATGCGCTGTCGGTTTGACGGAACATCAAGTGATAGGGTAAAAAGTCGTTCGGGCGGTCCAGCCCTGCAGCGCCGGCAATTTCGGCCAATGCCTTCAGTGTATTGGCATGGAATCGCGCCACACGTACGCTTTTGTTATCAGGGTCCAAGGCGCGCTGGCGCAGCCCGTCTTGTGTGGCAATGCCCACCGGGCATTTATTCGTATGGCATGCCTGCGCCTGAATGCAGCCAAGCGCAAACATGAACCCGCGGGCAGAGTTGCACCAATCCGCCCCCAGCGCCAAAGCCCGCGCAATATCAAACGCTGTAACGATTTTACCCGCCGCACCAATCCTGATTTCTTCGCGCAAACCAGCACCGCGCAGGGTGTTGTGAACGAAATGCAGCCCCTCCAGCATCGGCATCCCGACGCGGTTGGCAAACTCCAGCGGGGCAGAGCCTGTACCGCCCTCTTTACCGTCAACAACGATGAAATCAGGATTGATTCCCGTTTCCAGCATGGCCTTTACCATGCACATAAACTCTCTGCGGTGGCCGATGCACAGTTTCAAACCGACGGGTTTACCACCCGAAAGGTCCCGCAACCGCGCAACGAAGTCCATCAGCTCAAGCGGGGTTGAAAATTCACTATGCGCCGCTGGAGAGACACAATCGACACCCATCGGGATGCCCCGCGTTTCGGCAATCTCGGCGCTGATCTTGGAGGCGGGTAACATCCCCCCGTGGCCCGGCTTCGCGCCTTGGCTCAGTTTGATCTCAATCATCTTGACATGAGGATCCGCCGCCTGCTCCGCGAATTTCTGCGGGTCGAAACGCCCCTCATCATCCCGGCATCCGAAATAGGCCGAAGCCACCTGAAAAATCAGGTCTCCGCCTTGCCGGTGGTGGGTGCTGATGCTGCCCTCACCGGAATCATGTGCGAAACCGCCAATTTTGGCGCCCGCATTCAACGCTTTGATCGCATTGCCGGAAAGGGCACCAAAGCTCATCGCAGAGATATTATAAATAGAGGCATTGTAGGGCTGCTGGCATTGCTTGCCCCCGATCTCTACCCGAAAATCGCTGTCTGTGATATGTTTGGGCACAACCGAATGGGTCACCCAAGCATAGCCCGATTCGTAAACCCGTTCCGAGGTGCCAAAAGGCTTCTTATCCTCAACCCCCTTGGCGCGTTGATAAACCAAACTGCGTGTTTCGCGGCTGAAGGGTTCCTCATCGCGGTCACTCTCCAGCAGATACTGGCGGATCTCTGGTCGGATCGATTCCATCAAATAACGGATATGTCCGATAATCGGGTAATTGCGCAGAACAGCATGTCGCGGCTGGCGCACGTCACGAATTCCCAAGGCAAAGAACGCCGCGCAGATCACAAACAGCGAGATAAACCAGCCAGAGCCGGTCAGCACCGCACCGAAAGCGCATATAATCGTCGCGATTAGCGCCACGCCAAGCATTGCGTAGCGTTGTTGGAAATAGATCGAGCGCATCATCAGCCCCCCTCGACAGTGTCAAACCTCAGCAAATCGCGGCAATAAACCAGACGATCGGCTATAGGACGTTATATTCCGAAGCCGTCACGAAGAGGTTAAACCCGTCCGAGTCAGCGATCATCAGCCATATCACCCTCCCCCCTTTGGCGCAAACGCCCTTGCTGTGCCTAGACATCAATCCGTACGCCTGAAATTGACGGATCAATCCTGCGCAAAATGCGGGTCAGCCTATCGGCCAGATGTGTCTCTACATAGGTCTTGTGAAAGCGTGACGGGGCCAAAAGGCACAAGGTGCCGCCGTCGCGCTCTATCTCTGACAGGCGTGAAATCCACGCAGAATATGCCGCGCCGTCTTGTGCCTGAAAGGCATGCTGCGCCGCCGCCCAGACCGAGCCGTCGGCGGGTATGTTGGCGATTTGCTGAAAGGGCACAACGTTCGTTGTTTCAGGCGCAGGCATTTTGGCAGCTTGGCGTTCAATGAAATCCGGGCCGATATTTGGCCAGACACATTGCGTATCGGCCATGATCATCGCCAGATCCAAAGCATGAAGCGCCACCCTGCCCCGTGCCGCCCCGCGAGTTTCAACCAGCCATCCAAGGGCGCGTAGTTTCGCCATCTCTCGCTTTACTGTGCGTAGATCAACAGACCATAGCCGCGCAATATCCTCTTGGCCCATCGAAAGTTCGTTGCGCTGCCAGTTGTAGCGCGTGGTGATAAGCGACATCAGGCGCAGAATCCGCCGTTGTGCATGCTTGTCTTGTGACAGAGCATAGGCTGACAAGGCTGACAATATGTCATATTTCTTCGTCGAGGCATCCCGCCCGACAGGTTTGGTGACCAGCACTGCCCCGTGCCTCTCTGCTTTTGGGGACAATACCCCGCCGATGTTGTTAAGGGTCTGCGCCCTTTTTCCAGGGGTCCGCCGCTGTTTGCCAACGCTTTTGTCGAACCTTGGCCTATTTGCGTCCGAAGGTTCGATTCTGTCAAGACCGTTTCAAGATTTTACCTTGTTCCCCGGTCTTTCGATCTTCAATCTATTCTAAAAGAATAAGGTTCTATGGTAATGGGGGACACCCTGTATGTCCCCTCATCGCTGGCTTTTGTCACCCTATCTGTGGTGTGGGCGCATTACCTGTCCCCCCAAATAGCGTGGCGCGCCACCTGATTTTGACGCTCGCGGCGCAGCGATTCCCCGGGGGCCCGATTCGGCTGCTATGGCCTTTAATATAAGGGGTTTGCAGCAATATCGAGATTCCTGTGAATACTATAACTCTGCTTTTGCATTTTGTGCAAATACAGCGTAATTGGGAAAGTAGCAGTCATTAACGTCCACAAAAGAACGGAACGCCCCATGTACGATCATACGGACCTCGCCAATCTTCAGGCGCAGTCGCTCAAGATGCAGAGCTGGATTCGTCGCCAGACCTTCTCGCCTGAGATGGAGAAGACCCTGCGGCGGTTCTCCAGCTGGGAAGTGTCGGAGCTGATCTTCAAGATCAACCAGTCAACGTTTCGGGGCCGTCTGGCTGCCGAACCTGATTTGCCCAGCGGTGAGGTGGAGCCTGAAGGGCGTCAGCGCTGGTTCAGCCTGGATGAGATCAACGAGCTGCGCCGCAAGATGAAGATCAACCGCAAATCGCTGATGCCCAAGCGCCCTGCAGGCAAGCGGGCGTTTCGTGTGGCCATTGCCAACTTCAAGGGTGGTGCGGGCAAATCGACCGTGGCGTTGCATCTTGCCCATGCCTCGGCGCTGGATGGCTATCGGGTGCTGGTCGTCGATTTCGATCCGCAGGCGACGCTGTCTCATTCCATGGGCCTTAATGATGTGTCTGAGGAGCACACCGTTTGGGGCATCATGGCGCGCGACCTATTGCGTGAAACCGACCGGATGAACGCGGCGGTGACTGGCGCGGAAAGCGGTGCCGCTTTGCCCCAGCGCCGGATCCCGTCTTCGATCCGCGATATGGGCCTGGGTGATTTGCGCGTATCCGATTTCATCATGCCAACGGCTTGGCCCACAATTGACATTGTGCCCAGCTGTGCCAACGCCGCCTTTGTTGAATTTGCCTCGGCCCAATATCGCCACCTCAATCCGGACTGGACTTTCTTTGGTGCGGTCTCCCGTTACCTCGACGCACTTCCGGACGACTCTTATGACCTGATCATTTTCGACTGCCCGCCTGCGATTGGCTATCAGTCGATGAATGCGGTCTTTGCGGCGGATATGCTCTATGTACCGTCGGGGCCGGGGTATTGGGAATATGACAGCACCACGTCCTTCATCGGCCAACTCTCTGAGGCGCTCGCCGACCTGAATGACGGGTTCGGTCAAACCTTTTCCGCGGAAAAGGTTTCACTCCCCAAACAATTTTGCGACATCCGCTTTTTGATGACGCGCTATGAGCCGGGGAATGAGTTGCACCGCGCAATGTTTCAGGCCTTTGGCAAGGTTTTTGGCCCGCATGTTGCCAAGCACCCTATAGAGATGACCCGAGCGGTGGAGCAATCCGGCCGTTTCCTGTCGTCGGTGTATGAAATCGACTACCGGATAATGACGCGGGAAACCTGGCGGCGTGCGCGTGCGTCGTTCGATGGGGCCTATGAAGAATTCAAAACCTCCGTCCTTGATGCGTGGGAGAAGTTGGAGAAAACATCATGAGCAAGAAACGCCGTATGTTTGATATCGAGCTGCCGGAGGAGGACACTGTAGAAACCTTTTCCGCGGAAAAGGTTTCTCCTCCAGCAAAGGCCAAGGCAGAGGCGCGTCGTGGCCCTATGGCGACCGCGATTTCCGAGAATGCCGACAGCCTTCGGGATCGGGAGGCGCTGGTGGCCAGAATTCGCGCGGAGAACGACGCTTTGGCGCATGAGCATGTCCGGCTCAAACAGCAGGGTCTGATTGTTGATCTGATCCCGCTTGACCAGATCGAGACCCGCAAGCTGACCCGTGACCGCCATACGGGCGTTGATGAGGAACTCGAAGAGTTGGTTTCATCTATTCGCGATGTTGGTCTGTCCAACCCGATCCGCGTAGAGCAGCGCGCCGACGGGCGCTATGAGTTGATTCAGGGCTTTCGCCGGATTCAGGCCTTTACGCAGCTTTTGGCCGAAACAGGGGATGCCGAGGCATATGGCAAAATCCCTGCGGGGATTATGGCGCGCGGGGCAGAGCTTGATGTGCTTTACCGCCGGATGGTTGACGAAAACCTTGTGCGCAAGGATATCTCATTGGCTGAGATGGCGCAGCTTGCGATTGAATATGCCGCAGATCCGATGACGGATGTTACCGATCCTGATAAGGCCGTCGCCAAGCTTTACAAATCCGCCAGCTACTCTAAGCGCAGTTATATTCGCAGCTTTATTCCTGTGGTCAAAGGTCTTGGCGAGACGTTGCAATTCATCCACGAGGTGCCGCGCGCACTGGGTTTGGCCCTGGCTGCCAAGATTGACGCGATTCCAGGCTTTGTTGCAGCTGTTCAAGCGGAGCTTGAAGGATGGGGTAACCGCACTGTTGAGGATGAACTGGCAGTGCTCCGGCGCTTTGCTGGGGATGAGACGGCGCCTAAAACAGCCTCTAAGCGGCCCGATAGGCCCGCAGCCGAAGCTAAGGCAAAAACCAGCTTTCAGATTGCGCGCCCTGAGGGTGCAGCGAAATGTGTGGCCGGGGCAGGGCGGCTAGAGATACGCTTGGATCGTGATTTTTCTACGATTGATCGCCGCAAGCTGGAGGCAGCCGTGCGCGGCCTGCTTGACCAGATCAGTTGACCGTACCTTAAAACCTTTTCCGCGGAAAAGGTTTCAGCTGACCGCCCCCGACATTTAGTGTTGGGGGCGGTTTGCATTTTAACTGAAAATAGCTTGCTAATGCGTGTGGGATGGGGCAGTGTTTTCACAGGCTTCGGCACGCAAGTGATCTGCCCCTTCCCAAAACAGTGATAAAAAAACTGGTGCTGGAGTAATCCGCATTAATGGATTATTATGCGGATATGGCGCAGAAAGACCCAGAAAACAAATACATTCCAAAAGCAGGCAAGAAGCCCGCTTCATCGGGTGTTCCAGCACCCGTAGGCCCGCGTCTGCTGATTGATCCGGTCGGGTGGCGGCAGGCCGAGGCTGCCATTGCTCCGCAACTGGCGCGGACGGCGGCAGCGCTGGCGATGCTGGATCAGCGTTGCCTCACTCTTGGCGCAGGCGCGGCAGAGCGGCTTGCCTTGATCGAGGTTGAGGCAATGCTTTGGGTGCAGGGCGTACGTGTGCGGCGCGAGCAAATTGCGGCCTATTTGAGCGGGGCAGGGGGGCTGAGCGATAACCGGGCCGAGTTGGCGCGCGCATCTTGGGTGTATCGCCGGTTGTTGGCGCGGCCCGGCCCGTTACCTGCGATCCGCAGCTTTTTGGGCCTGCATGAGGTCGTCGGTGCGGGGTTGCCGGAAAACCTGAGCCCGCGGCCAAAGGGGGCCGAATTCGATCTTGCGGCGGAGGTGTTCAGCAGCGGGATGCAAGAGATGGCTGGGTGCCACCCGTTGACCCAATCAGGATATGGGCAGGCGCTTTGGCGGTTGTCCGGTGTCTCGGCACCCGAGGATTTGTTGGAACCCGCCACCGCTGCGGGGCGGATTGCCGCGGCCGAATGTCGTGCGCTCGGCTTTGCGCCTGTGGCACCGGGGGGCAAGGCGTGGCAGTTGAGCGCCAAGCCGGAAAGCCTGGGCGATTGGTTGGCAGCGGTCCGGTCCGGGGCGCAATCGGCGATGATGGAGCTGAACCGGGTTGAGGCTTGGGCGGCCTCTGCGCGCGCGCGAACGTCTGGAATGAAGGGGACTACGCCTGCGAAACTGATTGATGCGATTGCCGCGCGGCCCATTTTGACGACCGAGGCGGCGGCGATCTTGACTGGAGTTTCCCGCGACAGTGCCGAACGCGGTTTGGCGCGACTGCATGCGATGGGCGTTGTGCAGGAAATCACCGGCAGCAAACGGTTCCGGCTTTGGGTGACGGGTGCCGCCTAAAAGCTGGGCGGTGTGCAGGCCGAGACGATGATGCAATCTACCAAACCTGTGTTGTGAAATCGGTGCGGGATGCGGCTGTCGAACAGGTAGGCGTCGCCGGCAAAGAGGGTCTCCGTCTGCGTGCCGACGGTGACCTCTATGCTGCCCTCGATCACTATTCCCGCCTCTTCGGCGTTATGGCTGTATTTTTGCGAACCGGTATCGGCGCCGGGCCCGTAACGTTCGTGGAGCATCTGGATTTGATGGGCAAGGGCATTGCCAACCTGACGGATCGACAAGGAAATGGGGCCGTCACCTTTGCGCAAAAGTTTACGCGGGGTGACCTCTTGCAATTCTGCCTTGCGAAAAAACACCTGATGGTTCTCGGTGAAGTCCCCGGCGAAGAACTCTGCCAATGACATCGGCAAGGCATCCAGAACCCGCTTGAGCGAGGAAACAGACGGGCTGGAGTAATTCTGTTCAATTTGGGAGATCGTGCCATTGGTTACGCCGGCGCGGCGGGCCAGTTCACGTTGTGAAAGTTTGCGTTGCGTACGGGCGGCACGCAAGCGGGCCCCAATGTCTATCGTTCTTTCGTTTCCGCAGGCTGCCATGGGGTTATATCTATGTGCTGATTCTGTCGCCTTGACTATAGGGTAAGCGTCCCGGCCTCCCTAGAATTCCATGAAAAATAAACAGGCTTGATTGAAATCTTAAACGACCATAGGCTTACGGGTCAGGAAAAGCGGCCGGATGAAGCCGCGCACCAACAGGGTTTGCAGTGTGACAGGACCAAAAAGTCATGCGCGTGCCAATTAAGGAAAATGGCACACTTGCCAAATGCAAAAGCTACTCGCATCATCATCCTTTGATGGTGTGCCATCCAAAGCCAGCGGAGGGTCATACCGCGGGCTTCATTCCCCCCAGATCCGGGGGTGTGTGGGGATGTAACGCTGTACCGGCCGCTGTCCTGCGGCCCTTTGATTTGTGAGACCGAAAGGAAAAAGAATGATCCACTGGAAAGCTATTACTGCAGCTGCTGCCATGTCTTTGGCAGCAGGTTCCGTTGCGGCAGAAGAGAAGTTTATCACCATCGGCACCGGTGGTCAGACCGGGGTCTATTTTGTTGTCGGGCAGTCGATTTGCCGCCTGATCAACCGGGGCACCGCCGATCATAACCTGAAATGCACCGCGCCTTCGACAGGTGGCTCCATCGCCAATATCAATGCGATTGCGGCAGGTGATATGGATATGGGCGTGGCCCAGTCCGACTGGCAGTTCCACGCGTTCAACGGCTCTTCTGAATTTGAAGGCAAGAAGGTTGATAAGCTGCGCGCTGTCTTTGGTGTGCACGGAGAGCCCTTCTCGGTCATCGCGCGTCAGGACGCCAACATCAAGAATTTTGACGACCTCAAGGGCAAGCGCGTGAACGTCGGCAACCCCGGTTCGGGTCAGTTGGCGACCATGGGTGTTTTGCTGGACGCCAAAGGCTGGACCATGGACGACTTCGGTCTCGCGTCCGAGCTGAAGCCAGCAGAGCAGGCCGCGGCCTTGGGCGATAACAAGGTGGATGCCATCGTTTATACGGTTGGCCACCCCAACGGCTCCATTCAAGAAGCGGTATCGACAGTGGATGCCAATATGGTGACTGTTGACGGTGAGGCCGTGGACAAGCTGGTCGCGGACAACCCCTTCTATGCCTATGCCACCATTCCGGGCGGTATGTACAAAGGCACGGATGAGGACACCAAAACCTTTGGTGTAAAAGCGACGTTTGTGACCTCAGCCGATGTGGACGATGAAGTCGTTTATCAGGTTGTCAAAGCCGTCTTTGATAACTTTGAGCGTTTCAAGGGGCTGCACCCTGCCTTTGCGAACCTTAAGGAAGAAGAGATGATCAAGGACGGTCTGTCCGCGCCACTGCATCCCGGTGCTGTGAAATACTACACCGAGCGCGGCTGGATGTAATCGCGCATTTAACCGGGGCACAGATATCTGCGCCCCGGTTTTTTGTGAACTGTGATGTGCTGAATGACAGAATTGCCGCAAAGACGGTAACGCAGGGGGACTTTTGATGGCGACGAATGACCAACCGAAAGGCAGCGGAAACCAGGGGCTCAGTCAGGCCGAACTTGATGCGCTTGTAGCCTCCTCTGATACCGGCGCGCGCGGATCGCAAGGTTCTGTTGGCGTATTCTTGATGGTGATCGCGCTGGCCTGGTCATTGTTCCAGATCTGGATCGCCTCACCCGTGCCCTTCATGCTTGGAGTTGGCGTTTTCAATGATACCGAAGCGCGCTCGATCCATCTTGCCTTTGCGATATTTCTTGCCTTTGCGGCCTTTCCGGCGGCGCGCACCCCGATCCAGCTTGGGCTCGGGTTATTGGTTCCGCTGATCGTTGGTGGCTTGCTGATGTATTCCGCCAAAGAGGGGGCTTCGGTCTGGTGGATCATGCCGGTCGCGATTTCGATTTCGGTGATGGTTTTGCTTGGCTCTCCCAAAGACCGGATACCGGTTTGGGAATGGGCGCTGGCGATTGTCGGTGCTGCGTCGGCGCTTTATCTTTTCGTCTATTACCGCGATATTTCCAGCCGGGTCGGTGCGCCGATCACGCAGGATTTCGTGGTCGCCGTTATCGGTATCTTGCTGTTGCTGGAGGCGACGCGCCGTGCGCTTGGGCCGGCATTGATGATCGTGGCTTCGGTCTTTCTGGTCTATACGGTGCTTGGTCCCTACATGCCGTCGATCATTGCGCATAAGGGCAATAACCTGTCCGAGATTGTGAACCACCAGTGGATCACCACCGAGGGTGTGTTCGGCATCGCGCTTGGTGTGTCCACGGGGTTCGTGTTCTTGTTCGTTCTGTTCGGCTCTTTGCTGGATAAGGCAGGGGCGGGCAATTATTTCATTCAGGTGGCTTTTTCCTTGATGGGTCACATGCGCGGCGGGCCGGCCAAGGCGGCTGTGGTGTCCTCGGCGATGACGGGTCTGATTTCCGGGTCGTCGATCGCCAATGTGGTGACGACGGGGACGTTCACGATCCCGCTGATGAAAAAGGTGGGTTTCAGCGCCGAGAAAGCCGGCGCGGTTGAGGTTGCCTCTTCGGTCAACGGACAGATCATGCCGCCTGTGATGGGGGCTGCGGCATTCCTTATGGTCGAATATGTGGGCATCCCCTATTTCGACGTGGTCACCCATGCCTTTGTGCCGGCGGTGATTTCCTATATCGCGCTGGTCTATATCGTGCATCTTGAGGCCTGCAAGGCCGGTATGGAGGGCCTTCCGCGCGCCTATGTGCCCAAACCGATTGTGCAGCGTTTGATCGGCATGGCCTTTACCATTGCGGTGATTTGCGGTGTGTCCTTGGCGGTTTACTACGGGATGGGCTGGATCCGTCCGGCATTTCCGGCGGCTGCGGGCTATATCATTTTTGCCTTTTTGACGGCGGTCTATGTAGGGCTGTTGGCGATTGCCGCCCGCGAAGAGCCGCTGAAGCTGGATGACCCGAATGAGCCGGTCACCAAGCTGCCGCTCCCGGGGCCAACGGTTCGGGCCGGCTTGCATTATATTCTGCCGGTGGTGGTGCTGGTATGGGCTTTGATGGTGGACCGCCTTTCGCCCGGCCTGTCGGCATTTTGGGCCACGATGTATATGGTGTTCATCCTGCTGACACAGCGGCCCTTGATGGCGATGCTGCGCGGTTCAGGGGATATGGTTCAGGCGGTTCGGGATGGTTTCACCGATCTGATTGACGGGCTGGTGACCGGCGCGCGCAACATGATCGGCATCGGCATTGCGACCGCAACCGCCGGTATCATCGTGGGTGTCGTCAGCCAGACCGGCGTGGGTTCGGCGCTGGCGGATGTGGTTGAGGTGCTTTCGGGCGGCAATATCATGGCCATTCTGGCGCTGACGGCGGTGCTGTCGCTGATCCTTGGGATGGGCTTGCCGACGACGGCGAACTATATCGTGGTCTCGGCCCTTTTGGCGCCGGTGATTGTGACGTTGGGCCAGCAGAACGGCTTGATCGTACCGCTGATTGCTGTGCATTTGTTCGTCTTCTATTTCGGGATCATGGCCGATGTGACGCCTCCGGTGGGGCTTGCCAGCTTTGCGGCGGCGGCGGTGTCGGGCGGTGACCCGATCAAAACCGGCGTGGTTGCGTTTTTCTACAGCCTGCGCACGGCGGCGCTGCCGTTCCTGTTTATCTTCAACACCGAGCTGTTGCTGATCAATGTGACGATGGTGCAGGGTATATTCGTCTTCATTGTGGCGACGGTGGCGATGCTGCTGTTTGCGGCGGCGACCCAAGGTTGGTTCCTGACGCGCAACCGCTTTTATGAAACAGCGGCCTTGTTGTTGGTTGCCTTCACGCTGTTCCGTCCCGGTTTCTGGATGGATATGATCTATCCGCCCTATTCCGAGGAGGCCCCTGCCGCTTTGGTTGAGGCCGCTGATGCAACGCCGGTGGGTGAGGATCTGCGCCTGCGCGTTGCCGGCATGAACGAGCTGGGCGACCCCATCGAATTCGTGGCCATCCTGCCGATCACGGCCGGCACAACGGGCGAGGAAAAGCTGGATGCAGCCGGGATTGCCTTGCGCAGTGATGGCGACAAGATGATCATTGATGATGTCAGCTATGGCTCTGCGGCATCCGAGGCCGGCCTTGATTGGGATCAAGAGGTGTTGCGCGTGTTGCGGCCGATTGATGTGCCGTCGAAATACTTGATGTTCCTGCCGGCCTTGTTGCTGCTTGCCCTTGTGGTCATGTTGCAGCGCGGGCGTGCCGCGAAAACCATTCGGCCTGCCGCCGCATGAAGAAAAGGGGATAAGACATGACAAATTCAATATTGGTTGCAATCGACGTCACCGCCAAGGAATCATGGCAATTGGCGCTGCCAGAGGCGGTAAAGCTTGCCCGTTTGAATGAGGCCGCGCTGCATGTGCTTTATGTGGAACCTGATACCGGCTCGCCGCTTGTCGCGGGATTTTTGCCCAAGGACTTTGCGAAAACCGCGCTTGCAAAGGCGAATAAAGAGTTGATGACCATCGCCAATGACCAGATTCCATCGGATTTGGGCGCCAAGCTGCACGTCCGCCACGGCACCGTTCACCGAGAGATCATTGCCGCGATCAAAGAGGTCAACGCCGATCTGGTGATCATGGCCTCATTGGCGCCAGACCGCGTGCGTGAGTTCCTGATCGGCAGCCAGGCTGACAGAGTTGTGCGCAGGTCGCCGGTTTCCGTGCTTGTTGTCAGGGGATAATGCTGCGATTGCAAACAGGCATGAGGCCCGCAGCGGCCCCCCTTAACGGAGAGTATTCCCGATGACCCCCTTTGCGATTGCCGGCGTCCAGATGTACGTGAATGCATTGGTCCCCAACGTCGATGGCATGTTACAGCGGCTTGATATCCTGATGGCGCGCTTTCCATGGACACAGATGGTCCTGTTTTCAGAGCTGGCCCCGCTTGGCCCCTTGCCACGTTTCGCGTTGCCCTTTGACAACGCGCATTTGCACCGTTTTCAAAAGGCGGCGATCAAACATAATATCTGGCTGATCCCCGGCTCTATGTTTGAGCAAGCCGAGGACGGGCAGATTTATAACACAACGGCTGTGATCAATCCGCAGGGTGAGGTCGTCAAGAAATACCGCAAGATGTTTCCGTTCCGCCCCTATGAAGATGGTATTGCGGCGGGGACCGAGTTTTGTATCTTTGATGTGCCGGAGGTCGGGCGTTTCGGCCTGTCGATCTGTTATGACATGTGGTTCCCCGAAACCACGCGCCAATTGACCAGCGCCGGCGTTGAGGTGCTATTGCACCCCGTTCTGACCGGTACCACCGACCGCGAGGCAGAGCTTTCGATCGCGCGCGCCACGGCGGCACAATTCCAATGCTATGTTGTCGATGTGAATGGTTTGGGCGCGGGCGGCAACGGGCGGTCCTGTGTGATTGATCCGACCTCGACCGTTCTGCACCAATCTGCGGGACAGGAAGATATGTTCCCGATTGAGGTGGACCTCGATCAGGTGCGCCGCCAGCGTGAGACCGGCATGAAGGGCTTGGGGCAGGTTCTCAAGAGCTTCCGTGATCGTTCCGTTGATTTTCCGGTCTATGACCGGTCCAGCGGGGCGGACGCCTATTTGCACGGGCTGGGCCCATTGGCCATTCCGCAGCAGGGCACCACAGCAGGGCTTTCGCCGCTAAATCTGGGCGTGACCACCTTGCCCGAGGATATCATAAAAGGCGCGCCAAATTCGGATTTGGCCGTAGACAACCAACCGTTTCACAGCGCCACCGAGGGCACACCACCGCCATCTGTGGCGGGAAAAACCGTTTCGGGCTGATCTTTCGGGGCAGGGCTTTGCGGGCCTGCCCCGATTTCACATCGGCCCGACCCATTAGTCAAAGGATGATGCGATGCAATCCATGAGCGATTACTACTCAGCCGTGCAGCTTAGGAGCGATCATTGGAGCACATTGCGACAATCCCTTGACCAGTTGGCACGTGACCCCGAGGGCCGCTATGCAAAATCCACCCGCGCCAAGGTGGTGGCAATGTTCAACGCCTTGGAAACTATTGAGCGATACTGGGCCTTTCCGGGCATTCAGGCCTTTGACCATATGCGGCGTCAGTTTGAAACGGGCCATGTTGAGGACGTCGCCTTTACCGTGCGCCGTGCCGCGCGGGCACTGGTTACGGGGGCGTACCGGCGCCGTCATATCCCGCTGGACCGCGATATGGACGACAAGGACGAGAATGAGGATGAGGCGATCCTGTCCCCCGATGCGCGTGCATTGGCAAAACCCTATTTCGAGGTGATGATCGTCGATGATGTGAATGAGCATCAGGAACGCTGGCTGCGGCAGAATTTGGCCTCTATGCGCAGGCCGGATGATGCGTTTACCTATGCACCAGTGGTGGTGCCGACGCTTCAGGATGCGTTGATCGGGGTGCTGTTCAACCATAATATCCAGGCGATTATCGTGCGCCCCGGCCTGAAAATGGAATCCAAGGTCGATTTGGACTTGCTGACCCGTTATCTGAAACTGGCAGGCGGAATCGATGCTATCAAGGATATGAACCCCGAGGATTACGGCCCCGAGCTGTGCCGGTTGATCGCCAAGGTCCGGCCGGAACTGGATGCCTATCTGGTTACGGATCGTTCGGTTGAGGAAATCGCGGGACTGGATCTGGGGATTTGTCGGCGGGTTTTCTATAACCAAGAAGACTTTATGGAGCTGCATCTGAACATCCTGCGCGGGGTTCAGGCGCGCAACAAAACGCCGTTCTTTACCGCGCTGAAAGAATACTCCAAACAGCCGACGGGCGTGTTTCATGCCATGCCGATCAGCCGCGGCAAGTCGATTACGCGCAGCCATTGGATTCAGGATATGGGCGCGTTTTACGGGCCGAATATCTTTATGGCCGAAACCTCGGCCACATCGGGCGGGTTGGACAGCTTGCTGGAACCGCATGGCACGATCAAAGAAGCGCAGGAGCTGGCGGCGCGTGCCTTTGGCGCCAAGCATACTTATTTTTCCACCAATGGGACATCGACCTGTAACAAGATCGTGGTGCAGGCCTTGGTCCGGCCCGGCGATATCGTGCTGGTGGACCGTGACTGCCACAAGTCGCACCATTACGGCATGGTGCTGGCGGGCGCGCAGGTCAGCTATCTCGACAGCTATCCGCTGAATGAATATTCGATGTATGGCGCGGTGCCCCTGCGCGAGATCAAGCACCGTTTGTTGCAGATGAAGGCCGAGGGCAAGCTGGACCGGGTCAGGATGCTTTTGCTGACCAACTGCACCTTTGACGGGGTGGTTTATAATGTTGAGCGGGTGATGGAAGAATGCCTCGCGATCAAGCCCGATCTGGTGTTTTTGTGGGATGAGGCGTGGTTCGCCTTTGCTCGTTTTGGCCCTACCTATCGTCAGCGTACTGGCATGAATGCCGCCAACAATTTCCGCGAACGGCTGCGCACACCCGAACACGCCAAAGCCTATGCCAAACAGCAAGAAAAGCTGGTCGATGCGGATATGGACAAGCTGCTAAAAACGCGGTTGATCCCGCCGCCGAATGCGCGGGTTCGGGTCTATACCACGCAGTCGACGCATAAAACCCTGACCAGTTTGCGGCAAGGCTCGATGATCCACGTCAACGATCAGGATTTCAAGGGCGAGGTGGAGCAGGCCTTCCACGAGGCCTATATGACCCACACCTCTACCAGCCCCAATTACCAGATCATTGCCAGCCTCGATGTGGGCCGCCGTCAGGTAGAGCTGGAAGGGTTTGAATTTGTGCAGCGGCAGGTAGAGGCGGCGATGTCGATGCGCCGTGCGATCGCCACCCATCCGCTTTTGCAAAAATACTTCAAGGTGTTAAGCGCCGGCGATATGATCCCGGCCGAATATCGTGAAAGCGGGGTCAGCAGCTATTACGATGCCGAGCAGGGCTGGACCGATATCTGGGATTGCTGGGAACAGGACGAATTCGTGCTGGATGCCACGCGCATCACGCTGGCGGTGGGCGGTACCGGCTGGGATGGCGATACCTTCAAGACCAAGATCTTAATGGATAAATACGGCATCCAGATCAACAAAACCTCACGCAACACTGTGTTGTTCATGACCAATATCGGCACCACGCGGTCCTCGGTTGCCTACCTGATCGAGGTACTGGTCGAGATCGCCAAAGAGCTGGACGAACTTCTTGATGATGCCTCCAAGATGGAACGGATGTCGTTCGAGCGGCGTGTGAAAAACCTGACGCAGGATTACCCGCCACTGCCCGATTTCAGCCGTTTCCATGAGGCATTTCTAAGCCCCGGCAGCACCAATGAGGGCGATATCCGCACCGCGTTTTTCCTCAGCTATGATGAAAGCAAATGCGATTATCTGGAGCTGGACGGGTCCATCAAACGCGCGATGAAAGAAGGGCGCGATGTGGTGTCGGCATCCTTCATCATTCCCTATCCGCCGGGCTTTCCGATTCTGGTGCCGGGGCAGGTGGTCAGCGAGGAAATTCTGGCCTTTATGCGCGCGTTGGACGTGAACGAAATCCATGGCTATCGGCAGGATCTTGGGCTGCGTGTGTTTACGCCCGAGGCGCTTGCCGATCTGACAACAAAAACGACGGCACAAGCCGCAAAATGAACCGGGGGGCCAAGGCCCCTTACCATTTGCCTTTCAGGGAAGGATCTTATTTATGGCCAAATCGCAGTTGAACAACATCTCCGAAATCCGCCGTTTTTTTCACCGCAACGAGGACCCGATCTATTTCATCTCGGCCACGAATTTCAACCTGTTGGGAATCGATGAGTGGTGCAAGAACTTCAAATATATCTGCTATCTCGACTGCTATGACGGGCGTCACCCGAATGTATTTTGCCCATCCGAACAGCCCCATGCCGAATTCCAGTCGATTGAGGATATCAACAACTATCTGTTGCAGCACAAAGAGGTCATCGACCTGATCAAGCGGCGCGGCGGCAAGCCGAAATTTGTGTTTTTGATGTTCGATGAGGAAACCGAACGGCTTGCCAAAGAGCTTGGCGCCGATGTCTGGTTCCCCAAGGCCAAGCTGCGGTCCAAGATGGACAACAAGATTGAAACCGTGCGCATCGGCAATAAGGCCGGCGTGCCATCGGTGCCCAATGTCCTGGCCGAGGTGACAAGCTATGACAGCTTGCGCGAGACCTGTGAAAAGGCGGGAATCGGCCATGACCTGGTGTTGCAATCGGCCTATGGTGACAGCGGCCACACCACATTTTTCATCAAATCCGAGGCCGACTTCCGCCGTCATGAGCATGAGATCGTCGGCGAGGGTGAGATCAAGATCATGAAACGTATTGATTGCCGGGGTTCGGCGATTGAGGCTTGTGTGACGCGCGAAGGCACCATCGTTGGCCCGCTGATGACCGAACTTGTGGGCTTTAAGGAGTTGACACCCTATCGTGGTGGCTGGTGCGGCAATGAGATCCTCTCCACCGCCTTCCCGCCCAAGGTGCGCCAGAAAGCGCGTGATCTGACCTTCAAATTCGGGGAGCAACTGCGCAAGGAAGGCTATCGCGGCTATTTCGAGTTGGATTTCCTGATCGACAAGAAGACCGGCGATCTGTGGCTGGGGGAATTGAACCCGCGGATTACGGGGGCGTCCTCGATGACCAACCACGCGGCCTTTGCCCATGCCGATGCGCCCTTGTTCCTGTTCCATCTGCTGGAGTTTTCCAAAAAACCGTTCAAGCTGGACGTGGCAGAGCTGAACTCTCGTTGGGCCAACCCCGATATGATCGACAGCTGGTCGCAGATGGTGATCAAACACACCGAGGACAGCGTGGATATCATTACCGAGGCACCGCAGACCGGCATCTATAAGATGCTAGAGGATGGTCGCGTGGTTTATGACCGCTTTGACTATCATCGCCGCGCCGTGGAAAGCGAAAATGAAGCCTTTTTCCTGCGCATCCAAAAGCCGGGCGATTACCGCTATGAAGGGGCCGATCTGGGCATATTGGTGACGCGTGGGCGGTCCATGACCTCGGGGTTCCAGATGAACGAGCGGGCAAAGAAATGGGTGCATGGGATAAAGAATGCGTTCCATGCCAAGCCGTTGCCGGTGGCAGAGGCGGGGCCTGCGCTGGCCGATCCGGCCTTCAAGATCCTGTAATGAGCTGCTAGGCGCGTTGTGATGGAACTTTTATGGCGCGCAATTTCAGAACCGGAGCCTGGCCCAAAATGGGCCACGCTTTTTCAGGAATATTGGCCGGATTATCAACGCTGGTGGCTGCGTGAGGGGTTGGACGCCCGTGCGACCTATTGGGAAGGTCGCAAGGCCCTGACCGCCCATATGCCCGAGATCCTGCCGATCTATGACCAGCTTTGCGATCTGGCGGGCGGGGGCGATCTTGCGGCGCGGTTCTTGTCATTCCACAATCCGCCGCCCTATCTTTCGGGCTGTTCGCAGGCGATCTGGCAAGGCGCGGACCCGATGTTGGTGCGCAATTATGACTATGCGCCCCAGGCCTTTGACCGGTTGGTGCTGCACACCGCGTGGCAGGGCCGGCGGGTTATGGGCACATCCGACGGGTTATATGGGCTGGTTGACGGTATCAATGACGCCGGGCTTGCGGTGTCCCTGACTTTTGGCGGGCGGCGGGTTGTGGGTGACGGCTTTGGCGTGCCGTTGATCCTGCGTTATGTGCTGCAAACCTGCACCACCGCGGAACAGGCCGCCGCAGCGTTGGCGCGTATCCCGAGCCATATGAGTTATAACGTCACCGTTCTGGATGCCAAACGCAAGTTTCGCACTGTGCTTATGGCTCCTGACCGTCCGGCCCAGATCACCCATGCGGCGGTGGCGACCAATCATCAGGATCGTGTGGAATGGGATGCCCATGCGCGGGCTACGGCAACGGTAGAGCGCGAGAGGTTCTTGTTGCAACGTCTGACGCTTCATATCGAACCGCAAGGGAAATTCATCAATGCGTTTCTCAAGCCGCCGATCTATTCCACGGCTTTTGATCGCGGGTTTGGCACGCTTTATACTGCCGTTTACCGCCCCAGACGCCGCAGCATGGCGCTGCATTGGCCTAAGGCGGTTTGGCCGCTGGATCTGGACAATTTTCAGGAAGGTCACCGGATGATCTATACTCCGGAGACAGCCGCTTAGGTCAGCGGGTTTTCTTCCATTTCGGTGGCAATGGCGGGATCGATAGGCGTGTCATAGGTCTGCAAAAGATAGCCCAGAACCGAATAGAAACCGACGGTGGCGATCAGGTCGATCACGGCCTCGCGCCCGATGGCGGCGGCCAGCTCGGCCTCTTGGTGCGGTGCCAGACGTTTGTCATCCATCAGGGCATCGACGGCGCGGACGATCAACCCGTCTTCGCCTTCAGGCATCTCGCGGATTGCGGCAATGCGGGCATCATCCATCCCAAGTGCGCGCGCGCGGCTGACGTGATGCGCCCATTCATAGGCTGAACCCAAACGCAGGCCGGTGCGCAAGATCACCACCTCGGAGCGGATCGGGCCAAGGTGGCTGTCCTTGACGATATGCTGGCGTAACGGGGCCCATGCACGCAGCAATTCGGGGTGATGGGCCATGGTGCGATAGACATTCAGCGCGCCGGCGAAACCGTCACGCAGATCGGCGATGCTTTCGGGCCAATCGGCGTCGGTGACGGGCGGGCAGGGGGATTTGGTCATTGGGCTGGCCTTTAATTCTGGGATGTGACGTCATTTATCGCGGCGGCAAGCCGTTCGACGATCTGGTCGATCTCTGCCGGGGTGCAGATATAGGGCGGCGCCAAAAGCACATGATCGCCATGCACCCCGTCAATCGTCCCACCCATCGGATAGCACAAAAGCCCCCGCGCAATGGCGGCCTTTTTGATCTTGGCATAGGTTTTCAGTTTGGGGTCAAAGGGGGTTTTGCTGTTCTTGTCGGCAACGATTTCGACCCCGCGGAACAAGCCGCGACCGCGAATATCGCCAACATAGGGGGATTGGCCAAGCGCTGCCTCCAGCCCCGATTGAAGGCGATCGCCCATGGCGTTGACTTGCGCCATCATTCCGTCACGGGTCAGAATCTCGACAACCTTATTGGCCGCTGCTGCGGCAATAGGGTGGCCGATATAGGTGTGACCGTGTTGGAACAGGCCCGATCCATCGCGAAATGCCTCAAAGATCTTGCGTGACAACAGCACAGCACCGATGGGTTGAAACCCACCGCCCAGACCTTTGGCGATCGTCACCAGATCGGGCACTACGCCTTCTTGTTCAAAGGCAAAGAGGCTGCCGGTCCGGCCCATACCGCACATCACCTCATCCAGGATCAGCAAAATGCCGTGGCGGTCGCAAATCTCGCGGATGCGTTTGAAATACCCCTCGACGGCCGGCACGGCACCCAAGGTGGCCCCGACGACAGTTTCCGCGACAAAGGCCATGACTTGATCGGCACCGAGTTCCTGAATTTTCGCTTCCAGCTCATCGGCCAGACGGGTGGCATATTGGTCGTGGGTCTCGCCGTCTTGCAGGTCGCGGTAGGTATAGCAGGGCGAGATATGATGCGTTTCGGGCAGGATTGGTTGGAACTGGGCGCGGCGCATCGCATTGCCGCCAGTGGCCAGCGCGCCGATGGTATTGCCGTGATAGCTTTGCCGCCGCGCGATGATGTGGCGGCGCTGTGGTTGGCCGATTTCCACGAAATACTGCCGCGCCATTTTGAGCGCGGCCTCAACCGCCTCAGACCCGCCCGAGATAAGATAGACGTGGTCCAAAGGATCGGGCGCGCGGGCAACCAGCCGTTCGGCCAGCTCCTCGGCCACATCGGTGGTAAAGAATGACGTATGCGCATAGGAAATCGCGTTCATCTGCGTGGTCATCGCGGCCAGTACTTCTGGGTGGTTGTGCCCAAGGCAACTGACCGCCGCCCCGCCGGACCCGTCGATATAGACGCGCCCGTTGCTGTCGGTGATGGTGACACCCTGACCGGAAACAGCGCGCGGCAGTGTGGCGCCAATCGTGCGATGAAGGAGTTTTGTCATTTCAGGTCCCGCTTGATGAAGATGTTGGAATCGCGCTGCATCCATTGTGACGCAAAACCCAAGCATTGCAACAACTGTTTCATTGCGCATTAAATAAGTCCAAATGTTTCTTTTGAGGGTACTTGATCATTCGGGCGGATAATTGCCGTTCCATGCAAAGAGCTGTCATTGCGAGGGCCCACGCCACATGCAACTATGCGCCTCAATTGTTCCGTAATATCGGCTGATTTCGATATTACCCATCCGATCAAAGGCCGGTGCGGCCAAAACTGAAAGTGAGTTAGCACTATGACGCAGCGCAAAGGCATCATTCTTGCGGGTGGATCGGGCACGCGGCTTTATCCTGTGACTATCGGGGTATCCAAGCAGTTGCTGCCGATCTATGACAAGCCGATGGTCTATTATCCTTTGTCGGTGCTGATGCTGGCCGGCATCCGCGAGATTGCGATCATCACCACGCCGCAGGATCAGGATCAGTTCATCCGCACCTTGGGTGACGGCAGCCAATGGGGGCTGAGCCTGACTTATATTGAACAACCATCGCCGGACGGGTTGGCGCAGGCCTATATTCTGGCCGAGGAATTTCTGGACGGCGCGCCATCGGCCATGGTCTTGGGCGATAATATCTTCTTTGGCCACGCCCTGCCCGAGGCCTTGCGCGCCGCCGATGGTTTTGCGGTCGGCGGCACAGTCTTTGGCTATCACGTGGCCGATCCCGAACGTTACGGCGTGGTTGATTTCGATGCGGATGGCGTGGTGCGTGGCATTATTGAAAAGCCCGAGGTTCCGCCTTCGAATTACGCGGTGACGGGGCTTTATTTTCTTGATGGGACCGCACCCGCGCGTGCGCGCAAGGTGGAACCTTCTGCGCGTGGAGAGCTGGAGATCACCTCGCTTTTGGAAAGCTACCTTGCAGACGGGGCCTTGAACGTACAGCAATTGGGCCGCGGCTATGCCTGGCTTGATACCGGAACCCATGCCAGTTTGCTGGATGCGGGTAATTTCGTGCGCACCCTGTCCGAACGTCAGGGAATGCAGGTTGGCAGCCCCGATGAAATCGCCTATTCCCAAGGCTGGATCAGTGCCAAGCAGCTAGCAGAGCGGGGCGCTACCTTTGGTAAAAACCAATACGGGCAATATTTGAAGGGTCTTGCAAAAGAGTAACCCTGCTTCCCGTATGCGAATTTAGAGGGCCTGGCCTGTGACGAGCACTGCGCAGAAATCGATGTCATCCGACACGCTGACCCACCTTCAGAGGTTGGAGGCAGAGAGTATCCACATCATGCGTGAGGTGGTGGCAACGGCTGAAAATCCGGTGATGCTCTATTCGGTGGGCAAGGATAGCGCCTGTATGCTGCATCTGGCGAAAAAGGCGTTTTATCCGGCACCGCCGCCCTTTCCCTTGCTGCATGTCGATACGACCTGGAAATTTCAGGATATGTATGCGCTGCGTGAAAAGGCGGCGGCGGATGCGGGGATGGAGCTGCTGGTCTATCAAAACCCCGAGGCGGTGGAAAAGGGGATCAACCCCTTTGATCACGGGTCACTGCACACCGATATGTGGAAGACCGACGGGCTGAAACAGGCGCTAACCAAATACGGGTTCGACGTGGCCTTTGGTGGTGCACGCCGCGATGAGGAAAAATCCCGCGCCAAGGAACGGATCTTGTCGTTCCGGTCTGCTTCGCACCGTTGGGACCCAAAGCAGCAGCGCCCCGAGTTGTGGAAGCTTTATAATACCCGCAAGGCCAAGGGTGAGAGCATCCGCGCCTTCCCCCTCTCCAACTGGACCGAGCTGGATATCTGGCAGTACATCCATTTGGAAAACATCGATATTGTACCGCTTTATTATGCCGCCCCGCGTCCGGTGGTGGATCGTGGCGGGATGCTGATCATGGTGGATGATGCGCGGATGCCATTGCTGGAGGGTGAGGTGCCGATGATGCGCTCGGTCCGCTTCCGCACCTTGGGGTGCTATCCCCTGACCGGCGCGGTTGAAAGTGAGGCGGCGACCCTGCCCGAGGTTATTCAGGAAATGTTGTTGACCACCACATCGGAACGGCAGGGCCGCGCGATTGACCATGATCAATCCGCCAGCATGGAAAAGAAAAAGCAAGAGGGGTATTTCTGATGTCCGGCTCTGATCAAAGCTATATCACCGATACCCTGATCGCCGAGGATATCGACGCCTATCTGCACAAACACCAACATAAAACCATGCTGCGCTTTATCACCTGCGGTTCGGTTGATGACGGGAAATCGACGCTGATCGGGCGGCTTTTGTATGACAGCAAAATGATCTTTGAGGATCAGCTTGCCAATCTGGAAAGCGACAGCCGCGCGCATGGCACGCAAGGGCAGGGCATCGACTTTGCGCTTTTGGTGGACGGTTTGGCGGCTGAGCGCGAGCAGGGCATCACGATCGATGTGGCCTACCGCTTTTTCGCGACTGACAAACGCAAGTTTATCGTCGCCGACACGCCGGGCCATGAGCAATACACCCGCAATATGGTCACGGGCGCGTCAACCGCCGATCTGGCGGTCATTCTGGTGGATGCGCGCCAAGGGATCCTGACGCAGACGCGGCGGCATTCCTATTTGGTCAACCTGTTGGGCATCAAGAATATCGTGCTTGCGGTGAACAAGATGGACTTGGTCGGTTATAGTCAGGAACGGTTCTATGAGATCGTGAAAGAATACGCCCATTTCGCGGAACAGCTTGGTATCAAGTCATTCCTGCCGATCCCGATTTCGGGGCTGGCGGGCGATAACATCGTAACGCGGTCGGAAAATACGCCGTGGTATCAGGGGCCAACCCTGCTTGGCCACCTGGAAGATGCGCCGATCAACGCGACACAGATGCAAGACGCGCCGTTCCGCATGGCGGTGCAATGGGTCAACCGGCCCAACCTCGATTTCCGCGGTTTTGCGGGCCAGATCGGGTCGGGTACGATTGCCAAGGGCGATGCGATCCGCGTTCTGCCTTCGGGTAAGACATCCCGCGTGAAATCCATTGTCACCTATGACGGTCAGTTGGACCGTGCCATGGCAGGCCAATCCATCACCCTGACATTCGAGGATGAGGTTGATTGCTCACGCGGGGATGTGATCACCGTGGCGGATGCCCCTTGCGAGGTTGCTGACCAATTCGAGGCAACGCTGGTCTGGATGGATGAGGCAGAGATGCTGCCCGGTCGTCCGTATCTGTTGAAAATCGGCACGCAGACCATGACCGCCACCGTGACCGAGCCGAAATACGAGGTGAACGTCAACACGCTGGAGCATCTGACCTCACAAACCTTGGCGGTCAATGCGATCGGTGTGGTGAATATTTCCACCGACCGCGCGATCCCCTTTGAGGCTTATGCGCAAAACCCCGATCTTGGCGGGTTTATCCTGATTGACCGGATGACCAATGCGACCGTGGCCGCCGGCATGGTGCATTTCGCGCTGCGCCGCAGTCAGAACATCCATTGGCAAGCGGTGGATATTGACCGCACCGCCCATGCCGCGATCAAGGGTCAGCAGGCGCGGGTGGTTTGGTTCACCGGCCTTTCGGGGTCTGGTAAATCCACGATTGCCAATATTGTCGAGAAAAAGCTGCATGCGCTGGGCAAGCATACCTTCCTTTTGGACGGCGATAACGTGCGCCACGGCCTCAACCGCGACCTTGGCTTTACCGATGCCGACCGGGTGGAAAACATCCGCCGTGTGGGTGAGGTGGCCAAGCTGATGTCTGATGCGGGGCTGATCGTCTTGACCGCCTTTATCTCGCCCTTCCGCGCTGAACGCCGGATGGTGCGCGAGATGATGGAGACGGGGGAATTCATGGAGGTCCATGTCAACACCCCGCTGGAGGTGGCCGAGGCCCGCGATGTAAAGGGGCTTTATAAAAAGGCCCGCGCCGGGAACCTGAAGAACTTTACCGGCATCGACAGCCCTTATGAGCAACCGGAAAATGCCGAAATGACGGTGAACACGGTTGAGCTTACTGCCGAGGATGCCGCAGAGCAGGTGGTCGCGGCCATCCTCGCAGGGCTTTAGGCGGGAAACACGGGGGCTGTCTTGTGTCGTCGCAAGGCAGCCCGTCCTCTTGTGATGTGCTGCGATAAACCCGTTTTCCCGCATCCGTTGGCCATTGCGTTGCGGCAAAATGTATCTGTGACATGTTGCGGTGATGAAACGGGTAGAAATCTGGTATAATAGATACAGGATTATGGTGGGGTAAACGACGCTATGGCCAAATCCGATCCTTTGCGCTTGCTGCTGGCACCGGTTGCCCCTGCGATGCGCAGGCTCTCGGCGGTTGCGGTGTTGGGAAGCCTGATCTGGCCGGTACAGGCCGCTTTGGTGGCACTGGCAATCGGGGCTGCGTTACAGGGGCAGGTCGCTGGCGGTCTGGTGGCGGGCTTTGTGGTATTGGGCCTTGGGCGTGTGGCTTTGTCGGCGCTGGCGGACCGGATGGCACAAGAGGCGGCGGAGGTGGTGATAACCGGCATCCGCCACCGGATTGTCGCGCAAGAGGCATTGCGCGCGCAGCGTGATACTGGCCCCGGTGCGACGGCCTCTTTGGCGGTGGAAAAGCTTGCGGCACTGTCTCCCTGGATAACGCGTTACGCCCCGGCCTCGGCGCGGGTTGCGGTGGTGCCGCTGGTTATTCTGGTGCTGGCCTTTTGGCAATCTTGGGCAGCGGGGCTGATTTTTCTGATCTCTGGCCCGCTTATTCCCTTGTTTATGGCCTTGGTCGGTATGGCCGCCAAAGAGGCAAGCGCGCGCCAGATGGTTGAGATCGGCAGCCTTAACGATCTTTTGGTGGACCGGCTTGCCGCCCTGTTGGATATCCGGCTGTTGGGGGCATCAGAGGCGGTGACGCAAGGTTTTTCTGCACAGGCAGGCGATTTGCGACAACGCACAATGGCGGTCCTGCGGCTGGCGTTTCTGTCGTCAACCGTGCTGGAGCTGTTCGCGGCGATCGGGGTTGCGATGATGGCCGTTTTTGTCGGCTTTTCCCTTTTGGGCCAGCTTGGTTTTGGCACATGGGGGGTGCCGCTGACACCGGCTGCGGGGGTGTTTCTGCTCTTGCTTGCGCCAGAGTTTTATCAGCCTTTGCGTGATCTGGCGGCGGCTTGGCATGACAAGGCGGCGGCCGATGCCGTGGCCGATGAGCTTGCGGATTGGCAGGCCCGTGAGGGACTAACCCTGCCCGGAAACGGCGCGCGTGTGGACCCATTGGCCGGCCCCGCGACCATCGGCCTGCGCGGCTGCGTGACAGCACATGGGCTGCATTTGCCTGACATGAAGATCGCAAAGGGCGAGGCGGTTGCACTGGTCGGGCCTTCGGGGTCGGGGAAGACTTCGGCCCTGCGTTTGATGGCAGGGTTGGAGCTGTCAGCGGCGGGAAATGTCGAGGTGGCAGGGCAAGTGTTGACGGCCCCGATGGTGGACGGCTGGCGTGCGCGGATCGGCTGGATGCCACAGCGCGCTGCGTTTTTGGCGCGCTCCTTGCACTTCAATCTTGCGCTGGGGCGGAATGGGGACGCAGATGCTGCGTTGAAGGCTGCCGCGGCGCAACAGGTAGCCGAGGCGTTGCCGCGCGGGCTTGCGACCCGACTGGGCGAAAGCGGCGGTGGCCTTTCGGGCGGTGAGGCACGGCGAATGACCCTTGCCCGTGCGCTGTTTTCCAACCCCGATCTGATCCTCGCGGATGAGCCGACTGCAGATCTTGACGACACTACGGCGCAGGCGGTAACCGCGGGGCTTTTGGCCCAACATGCCAAAGGCAGCACCTTGATTATCGCCACCCATGATATGGATCTGGCCGCACGGATGGACCGGATCATCCAGCTTGGGAACACAAGATGAGGCATCTTTTCTCCATTCTGCGCCAGATATTGCGGATGCAGCGCGCGGCTCTGTGGCGGGGGGCGATACTGTCGCTGGTTGTGCTGTTGATGGGGGTGTCGCTGCTCGGGCTGTCGGGTTGGTTCATTACCGCAGCGGCGGCTGCGGGGCTGGCGGGTATGGGGGCCGGGTTTGATGTGTTTCGGCCGTCCGCAATGGTGCGGTTGCTGGCATTGGGTCGCACCGCCGCCCGATATGGAGAGAGGTTGCTGACCCATGACGCCGTGCTGCGCGCGCTTGAAGTGCTGCGTTTGGGTGTGTTGCGGGGCATGTTGCAATTGGCACCCGAGCGGATGGCGCAGGTTCGCGGCGCGCAGGCCCTGAACCGGCTGACGGCGGATATTGATGCGCTGGACGGGTTGGTTTTGCGACTGGTGTTTCCCTTGGGCGCAGGGCTTTTGGCCTTGCTCATCAGCTTTGCTGGGCTGTGGTGGTTGGTGGATCTGCGCGTGGCGCTTTGGGTTGCGGGCGGTTGGTTGTCGGGGGCGGTGCCCTTGCTGTGGTATCTGGGTCGCAAGATGCCAACGCCCTCGCGGCGAATGGAGGCGGCGACCCAAGCCCTGCGCAGTCGTTTCGTTGACCTGATGCAAAACCGCGATGATCTGGCGGTTTACGGGCTGTTGCAGGATCAGCATGCATCCATCTTGCAGGCCGATGCGCGCCGACATGCATTGCGTTGTGAACTCGATCGCGCGGACCGGCAGGCGGGAGCGGTGCTGGTGGCACTGACGGCGATTATCTCAGGTGGCGGGCTTTGGATCGGGCTGGATCTGGCGGCGGCAGGTATGATCACGGCTGCCCAAGCTGCCATCGGCTTTTTTGTGGCCCTTGCACTGGCAGAGGCGGCTGCCCCTATTCGCCGTGCCTTGGCCGACTATGGCCGCATGGTGGATGCCGCCCGCCGGATCGGGCCGGGCCTTGGCGCAGGGTCCGCGGTGCAATCGGCGGCCGTGAGTGCGGCTGCGGGCGGGATTTCTTGCGACGGGCTTAGTTTGCGTCGGCCCGCTGGCGGGATGATGCTCCGCGATTTTTGCTTGGCTGTGAACGCGGGAGAAATGGTGGCCCTGACAGGGGCAAGCGGTGCAGGCAAAACCACCCTCTTGCTGGCCTTGGCGGGGTTGCACCACGCCGAGGGCGATATCCGCATCGCGGGTCGTTCGCTGGAAGATTGGTCAGAACCGGCTCTGCGCAATTATCTGACAATGTTGCCGCAAAGGTCGGAATTGCTTTCGGGGACTGTTCTTGAAAACCTGCGGCTTGCCCGTCCTGACGCGACCGAGGCCGAGGTTTGGGCTGTGCTTGAGGCCGCGCAACTCGGGGCGGTTGTGCGGGCGCGGGGCGGGCTGGATTGCAAGATCGGGCCGCGCGCTGCGGGTCTTTCGGGTGGTGAGGCACGGCGGCTGGCCTTGGCGCGTGCTTTGTTGCGCCGCCCGCAGGTTTTGCTCTTGGATGAGCCGACCGAAGGGCTGGATGGCCCGACGGCGACAGTCGTCCTGACCGGTATTCGCAAGGCCTTGCCCGAGGCGGCGATTTTGGTTGCGTCGCATCGCCGGGCAGAGATTGCGGCCGCAGATCGGGTAATCGCGCTGTAAAGTCGCAGCTTGGATATTAGTTTTGCGCTCTGCGTGCGTTTACTTTTTTTTGTAAAAGATATATGCAATACATGGAATTTGTACCGACCAAAGTAATCACCACATAAGGATGAAGTTTATGGAATTCGGGATCGTTGAACTGTCACGCCTGCAATTTGCGGCGACAGCGATGTACCATTTCCTTTTCGTGCCGCTGACTTTGGGCCTTTCGGTCATCGTGGCCATTATGGAAACGGTCTATGTCATGACCAACCGCCCGATCTGGCGGCAGATGACCAAGTTTTGGGGTCTGTTGTTCGGCATAAACTTTGCGCTTGGCGTGGCGACGGGCATTACGATGGAATTCCAGTTCGGTATGAACTGGAGCTATTTCAGCCATTATGTCGGCGATATCTTTGGCGCACCGCTGGCTCTTGAGGGGCTGATGGCGTTTTTCCTTGAGGCGACCTTTGTCGGGTTGTTCTTTTTCGGTTGGGAAAAACTGTCCAAGGTGCAGCACCTTGCGGTGGCCTGGCTGGTGGCGATCGGCTCTAACTTTTCGGCGCTGTGGATTTTGATTGCCAATGGCTGGATGCAGAACCCGGTGGGGGCTGAGTTCAACCCGATGACGATGCGCATGGAGATGACGGATTTCTTTGCCGTGATCTTTAACGAGGTGGCGCAGGCGAAATTCGTGCATACGGTTTCGGCGGGCTATGTGACGGCGGCGGTCTTTGTGATCGGGGTTTCCGCGTGGTATTTGTTAAAAGGGCGGCATACCGAATTGGCGCGCCGGTCGATCACTGTGGCGGCGGCCTTTGGTCTGGCCTCGGCGTTCTCGGTTGTGCTTTTGGGTGACGAATCCGGTTATTCCGCGACGCATAGCCAAAAGATGAAGCTGGCCGCGATTGAGGCGATGTGGGAAACCCATGACGCCCCGGCACCGTTCAATCTGGTCGGTTTTCCCGATCAAGAGGCGCGCGAAACCCATTACGCGATTGAAATCCCCTGGGCGATGGGTCTGATTGGTACGCGGTCCCTGACCACCGAAATCGCCGGTATCAATGACCTTGTGGCGCAGGCGGAAACGCGCATCCGTTCGGGGATGATCGCCTATGACGCGCTGATGCAAATCCGTGAAGGGCGTGAGGCCACAGCGCCAGAGGTCAAAGCCACGTTCGAGGCCCATTCCGCCGATCTCGGCTTTGCCTTTCTGTTGAAGAAATACGTCGATGATCCGCGCGATGCGAGTGAAGAACAAATCGTCGCGGCCTCTAATGATACGGTGCCGACGGTCTGGCCGCTGTTCTGGGCGTTCCGGATCATGGTCGGGCTTGGCTTTGGGTTTATCGCGACCATGGGTTATTTCTTTTACCGCTCTTCGTTCAAGGGGATGGAGTTCCCGCGGCCCGCACTTTGGCTGGCGGTTATCATGATCCCCGCACCTTGGATCGCGGCAGAGATGGGCTGGTTCGTGGCCGAATTCGGCCGCCAGCCCTGGACCGTGGACGGGGTGTTGCCAACGGCGATGTCGGTTTCGGCCCTGTCGATGACCGAGGTCGCGCTGACGCTTGCGGGCTTTGTGATCTTTTACACCGTGCTTTTCATCGTCGAGATGGGCCTGATGTTGAAATACATCCGCAAAGGGCCGTTTCAGGATGTCGAGGAAACCGACCTCTGGACCAAGCGCCACAATGACCGGCTTTCGGGTCGTCCATCAGCCATTCAGCCAGCGGAGTAAGTGACATGATTTTGCATGAATTGATGAGCTATGAATTGCTGCGCATTATCTGGTGGGTTTTGTTGGGAGTCTTGCTGATCGGCTTTGCGTTGACGGACGGGTTTGACATGGGCGTTAGCGCCTTGCTGCCTTTTGTTGGCAAGACCGACACCGAACGGCGCATCGCGATCAATACTGTTGGCCCGGTATGGGAGGGAAATCAGGTTTGGTTTATCCTTGGGGGTGGCGCGATCTTTGCCGCATGGCCGCCGCTTTACGCGGTCAGCTTTTCGGGCTTCTACCTTGCGATGTTCGTTATTTTGGCGGCCTTTATCGTGCGGCCGGTGGCGTTCAAGTACCGCTCCAAGCGTAATGATCCGCGGTGGCGTTCGGCGTGGGACTGGTCGCTTTGCATAAGCGGTGCGGTGCCTGCCCTGCTGTTCGGGGTTGCGGTTGGCAATGTGATCCAAGGGGTTCCGTTCCATTTCACCGATGATCTGCACACCATCTATGAGGGTGCGTGGTATATGAAGTTCATCGGCCTGCTGGACCCGTTCTCAATTCTGGCCGGGGTGGTTTCCTTGTCGATGTTGGTGATGCATGGCGGCGCATGGCTGACGCTCAAGGCCGAAGAGGGGCCGGTGCAGACGCGCGCCCGTGCCATCGGCTCTGTTGCGGCATTAGTTGCGGTGGCGGCCTATATCTTGGCGGGGCTGTGGCTGGCCGTCGGCATAGAGGGCTATGCCATCATGGGCGATTATGTCACCGGCGGCCCGTCCAACCCGCTGCACTTTGAGGTGGCGCGCACGTCAAGCTGGTTGAACGCCTATACCGCGCGGCCATGGATTGCCGTTGCCCCTGTCTTGGGGGTTCTGGGTGCGCTTTTGACCTTTATGGGGCTGCGCGCAGGGCGTGAGGTTTCTACCCTGCTGTTTTCCAAATTGGCGATTTTCGGGGTGATTTCCTCGGTCGGGTTGACGATGTTCCCCTTCATCATGCCATCCTCCAGCGATCCGCAATCCTCGCTGACGGTCTGGAACAGCTCTTCTTCGCATCTGACCTTGTTCATCATGCTGGTGGCCACCGCGATCTTTATGCCACTGATCCTGATGTACACGGCGTGGGTCTATAAGGTTCTTTGGGGCAAGGTCACAGCGGCGGATGTCTCTGAAGATTCCCCGTCAGCCTATTAAGGAAAGGAAAACCGATGTGGTATTTTGCCTGGATTCTCGGCCTTCCATTGGCGGCTATTTTTGCGGTGATGAACGCAATGTGGCTGGAGATGAAGGAAGATGAAACGACCATCGCACAAAGCGGTGCAACTGACCCGATGCATAGAAAAGGAAACTAGGATGTCTTTCTCGAAATTGCTTACTGCTTCTGCCCTTGCTTTGGGGCTTGCCACCACTGCGCAGGCCGATGAGCCGAACAAGCTGCTGACCATCCTTACCGCGCCAGAGCCACAGACACAGCTGATGGCGATGGTGCTGACAATGAATGCAATCGCCGCCGGTGCCGAGGCCGAGATGATGCTGTGCGGTCCTGCCGGCGATATCGCCCTGAAGGATGCGCCCGAGAGCGCAACGGCCGGCCAGCCACCAAATAACGCAAGCCCGCAAGGCCTGATGAAGATGATGATTGAAAAATCCGGCCTTACGGTAAAGGTTTGCGCGATCTACCTGCCGGGTAAGGGGGCTGACGCCTCAATCCTTTTGGATGGTGTCACCGCAGCGACCCCTGATGCGATGGGTGCAAGCATCGTGGCCGATGACACGGCAGTTCTGAGCTTTTGATCGATGTGACCCGCCGCCGCGCTTGCTGCGGCGGGTTATAACAACCACTCGACCGGCAGTCGGCTGACAATGGCGATGGCCATGCGGTTGAATAGTGTTGCGCCTGGCTCTTTGGTTCTGATGGCCCCGCTTTCGGGATCAACCCAGACCGGCTTTCGGCCCCTTGTCTCTATTCGCCACGCCAGCCCGCGTAAATCGCTGTCAAAGGCCGCATGCATCGCGTTGGCCATCCGCGGGCTTTCGATCAGCAATCCCATTTCGGTGTTCAGCGTGGTTGACCGGGGATCAAAATTGAATGAGCCGACAAAGATCCGCTCCCCGTCAACGGCAAAAGTCTTGGCATGAAGGCTTGACCCCGAAGAACCGAAGGGCCCCATTTTCTGGGCCGGAATATCCCCCCCCGGTTTTGGCCGCAGCTCAAAAAGCCCGACACCGGCGCGCAGCATCGCCATTCGGCGCTTGGCATAGCCAGCGTGGACGGGCACGACATCAGTCGCCTTTAGCGAATTTGTTAACATCCGCACATCGACACCTTGGGCCTGTAGCGTGGCAAAGGCCTTTACCCCCGCCGCACCCGGCACCAGATAGGGGGAAATCCCGTCGAACCTGGTTTCGATCTTGCCGACGGCCCGCATCAACTGGGATGCCAGCAGGTCCTCACGCGCGACGGCGCCCTCACCCTTTACTGGGTCGTCGCTAATCATTATCGCGGTGGTCCATTCAAGATCGAGCGCGCCATTCCGGAGGCTGCTTACAATGTCGGATGATTGCAGAATATCTTTATACTCATGCATTTGCGGATCGGCAGAGAACCGTGCAAGGCCTGCGCCAATCGGGTCACCTTTGCCGGGACCGACGATCTGTCTGGCCTCATGCACCGAAGGGGCCGCCCAATAGCGGTCGAAATCGGCCGAGACATTATCGACCACATGCCCCAGTGCCAGCACGTCAAGATCAACAAACAACGGAGTGTTGCCTGTGCCGAAATATTCATCCCCGATATTGCGCCCGCCCATGATGGTGACATGACCGTCAACGGTAAAGGATTTGTTGTGCATCCGCCGGTTCAGGCGGAAAAAATCAAACGTATAGGACAGTAGTTTGAACCGGCGCAGGTTGAACGGGTTGTAAAGACGGACCTCGATATTGGGGTGGTCATTTAACGCGGCTAGGGTCGGATCCAGCCCGGGAACCCCGTTATCATCCAAAAGCAGACGGACCCTTACCCCCCGATCCGCCGCCCTTTGCAGCGCATCCAGCAAAAGAAACCCCGTCAGATCCCCGCGCCAGATATAATATTGCGCATCAATCGAAGAGACGGCCGCATCGGCAAGGACCATCCGCGCGGCAAAGGCGCCTGTGCTGCTTTGCAGGGCGGCGATGCCGGTTTCTCCGGGATGCCCGTGGCGTTCGCGCGCCTGGGCCAGCGGGCCGGTTGTAGCGGGGGGCAGGGCGGTGCTATTCGCCCTGTCACTATTGTGAGGCGCGGGAAACGCGCGGCGCGCCACAAGGATCGCGACCCCTGCAAAGAGGGCAAGTATCACGATGCATTTGACCAGAACCAACATGCTACCCCCTTACCGTTTGTTTGTCCGGCAACAGATCGAACTGCGCACGAATTGGCCGGTGGTCGGATGCCATTGTCGCCTGCGGGTCGCTGATGACGCTGCTGTGCAGCAGTTCAAATTCATTGCTGAAGGCCAGACGGTCCAGATGCAAAAAGGGCCGCCCTGCCGGAAATGTCGGGCCGGGGCTGTGGATATGGATCCATTCGGGCACTGTTTCCAGCCCATGCCGGTCGCGCCATTCATTATAGTCGCCAGCGATGATGATCGGGCGGCGGTCCAGCTCTGCCAGCCGGGCGGCGATGAAGGCGATTTGCTTGCGTCGGTTGCCGCGCAAAAGGCCAAGGTGAACCCCCACAACCCGAAGCGGCCGCCCCAAGACCGTCAGGTCTACGACTACAGCGCCGCGCGGCTCCAGTGCCGGCAGGTCATAGCGATGGATCGCATCAACCGTGATGCCGGGACGTTTGAGCATGGCAATCCCATGCCAGCCAAGGCCAACCCCTGTGGGTGTCAGGTCCACCACCTCAAACGGGCCGATCCGGCCTTGGGGGCTTGGCAATGCGGCGGGGCGGGGATGGCGGCGGAAATCGGCCTCTTGCAGCAAGACGACATCGGCATCAAAACCGGTGATCGCCGCGATAGTGCGGGCAGGTCTGCGTCGCAAATCCCGGCCAAGTCCCGCGCGAATGTTCCAGCTGACAAGTGAAAATTCGGTCATGGTTTTGCCGCCTTTTGAGTGCGGCCCGCGATATGGCCCACGTGGTTGGCCATAAGGATCGCGAATGGCAGCGTTGAGGGAAAGGCCGCCAGAACGATGGTCAACATCGAGGTCAGCGGCACCGCCAGCAATGCCCCCGGCAGCCCCCAGATCGCGTACCAAACAGACAGCGCAACCAGAACGACAAAGGGGCTTAGGTTGACGCGGCGGCCCACCAGTCGGGGGTCCATAAAATTGGCCACCCAGGTCTGGGCAACGGTCAATAGCACCGTCAGCAAAACGGTCCGCCCCAGATCGCCAAATTGCAATACCGACATGATAACGGGAAAGGCCACGGCGACCAAAGACCCGAAATAGGGGATGTAATTCAAAAGCCCGATCATCAAGGCCCAGAACAGTGGAAAGTCGATATCCATCCCCCACAGGATGACAAAGGAAATACCGCCAAGGCCGATATTCACCAAGGTTTTGGCCGCCAGATAGTCGCCGATCTTTTCGTTGATGTCGCGGATCATCGCCTCGGTGCGTGCGGCACTTTCGGGGTCTTTTACCGCCGCCGAAAGCTTGGCGGCAAAGCCCCCCCGTTCCGCCAGCAGAAAGGCCGAATAGACGATCACCAGAAACAGCGAGGTGCCGATATTGCTGACATTGAGCAAAGCGGTATTGATGACATCCCGCACCGACAGCCTGCCAAAGGTTGCCTCGCGGATGGTTTGCCAGTCGGGGCGGTCATCAAGCCCCAAAAGCCCCGCACCCTGCGCCACCAGACGCTCTATGTTGACCTGATATGTGGTTGCGTCGCGCAAAATCTGGGTGATGGTGTTGATCACCACCCCCGCCAGTAAAAGCACGGCGGCGGTGAAAAGCAGCAACACTAGAAACCGCCGCACCCCGCCTGAAAATCGTCCCACCAATGGTAGGCGACCCAGCGCCTCAGAGGCATCCATCAGCACATAAACCGCGATCACGGCCGCCAGAATTGGCAATAGCACGGGTTTCCCCACGATCAGCAAGAACCCCAGCAGTACCACCAACAAGGCGGCATTGACCAACAGGGCAAGCGGGGGCGTGCTCATTTTCATTCCGTATTTCCCTGTTTTATGCCCACCATCATTCGCGGCAAAATCGGCCCTTTTTTGTAATATAGCACCGCAATAGCCCCACAACAACGCGGCGACTTCACGCGGCGCGTTGACCGATATCAATGCGGGCGTGCAAAGGTCTTGGCATAGTGTGGGCTTGGGTGTCAGATCGGAAAAATATAATGAACCGCGGAACGCAGATAAATCTTTGGTATGTGCTTTTGGCTGTGATGGGCATCGTGTTCATCCGCGATATCTGGGTGCAAAGCCAGACGATCGAGGCAATCCCCTATAGTCAGTTTGAAACCTATCTTGAGACGGACAAGATAGAGGAGGTAACCATCGGTTCCTCTACAATCCGCGGTACGTTTCGCAACGCACTTGATGGCAAGACAGGTTTCGTGACCACGCCCGTCGCCCCCGAACTGGCCGACCGGTTGAGCGATAGCGGCGTGACTTTTTCCGGCGCGGTAGAAAACACATGGTTCACCACCTTGCTGTCATGGGTGCTGCCAGCACTGTTCTTTGTCGGCATCTGGATGTTTGTGATCCGCCGCATGGGGGGCGGGCAGGCGGGCGGCATGATGGCCATTGGCAAAAGCAAGGCCAAGGTCTATGTCGAAAGCGATACCAAGGTTACATTCGCCAATGTCGCCGGCGTGGATGAGGCCAAGGCCGAGTTGCAAGAGGTCATCGATTTTTTGCAAAGCCCCAAGGAATACGGCAGCCTTGGCGCGCGGATGCCCAAGGGCATCTTGCTGGTCGGCCCGCCCGGCACGGGTAAAACCCTTCTGGCCCGCGCTGTGGCAGGTGAAGCGGGTGTGCCGTTCTATTCTATCTCTGGGTCCGAGTTTGTTGAAATGTTCGTGGGGGTAGGGGCCGCAAGGGTGCGCGATCTGTTCGAACAGGCCCGCAAGGCGGCACCCGCCATCATCTTTATTGATGAGCTGGATGCCCTTGGCCGTGCGCGGGGTGCGGGCACCGTACAGGGTGGCAATGATGAACGTGAGCAAACCCTCAACCAGCTTTTGTCAGAGCTGGACGGCTTTGATCCCAGCAGCGGCGTTGTGCTGCTTGCGGCAACGAACCGGCCGGAAATCCTTGATCCGGCCTTGCTGCGCGCGGGGCGTTTTGACCGGCAGGTTCTGGTGGACCGGCCCGACCGGGCAGGGCGGGTGCAGATTTTGCAAGTTCATATGAAAAAGATCGTGCTGGCCCCGGAAATGGCGCTGGACGAAATTGCGGCGCTGACCACGGGGTTTTCGGGCGCCGATCTGGCCAATCTGGTGAATGAGGCCGCCCTTTTGGCGACACGGCGGCGTGGAAAACATGTCACGATGGAGGATTTCACCCGCGCCATCGAACGGATTGTGGCGGGCCTAGAAAAGCGCAACCGGCTGATCAACCCGCGCGAACGCAAGATTGTTGCCTATCATGAGATGGGACACACGCTGGTCTCAATGGCGCTGCCGGGGGTGGATACGGTGCATAAGGTGTCGATTATTCCGCGCGGTATAGGGGCGCTGGGCTATACCATCCAGCGCCCGACCGAGGACCGCTTCTTGATGACCCAGGCCGAGCTGCGCGACAAGATCGCGGTGCTGATGGGCGGGCGCGCCGCCGAGCAGTTGGTGTTCGGCCATCTGTCAACCGGCGCTGCCGATGACCTGGCGCGTGCGACCGATATCGCGCGGTCCATGATCGCGCGATATGGCATGGACCCCCAACTTGGCAACGTCAGCTATGACAGTGACCGCAACAGCTTTTTGGGCGATCACAGCCCAAGCTATTTCGACCGCAACTATAGCGAGGCCACCGCCGAGGCGATGGATGTCGCGGTGCGCGCGGTCTTGCAAGAGGTGTCAGACCGCACGCTGGATATTCTGGCCAAGAACCGCGATCTGCTTGACCGCACCGCCAAACGCCTGCTGGAGGTGGAAACGCTGGACGAGGATGCCCTGCATGCGCTTACACAGGGGCTGGTGCCTGCGCCGCCGGAAAAAGCCTTGGGCTGAGGGCACCGCGCCCGGTCAGGAAAACCGCTTCCACGCGCTTTTCATCGCATCGCTCATGGCGTCCCAAGCAGCTTCGGCACCGGTCTGCATGTCTTTCCATGCCTCGCCTTGCGCATCCTGGATCTCTTTCAGCTTGATCTCGGCCTTGAGCTGATGCGCGCGCAATGTGTCGATCTCTTCGAGATATTTCAGCTTGGCATCGGCCTGTGCCTGTTCTGCCTGTGCGCGTAATTTGGCAATCTCGGCGGTCCATTCGTCAAGCTGTGCCTGCATCTTTTCCTGAAAAGCGTCCTTGCGGTCCATTTCGATCCCTCCTTGATTGTGGGCCGAATGCGGCCCTGTCGCTGATAGTAAATGGCCCATTCAACATTGCAAGCGTCCTGTCATCCCCGCGCGACAGACCGGCGAAACAGGATCAGGCTGAGGACAAGAACCCCCGCCCCCAGCAGGAAGGTCCAAAGAAACGCGGGCCAGACAATGCCGAAATCCGCGCCGCGGTAGATGATGGCGGTTGCGAACTCCATGAAATGCCGTGAGGGCAAGAACCATGTGATCGGCTGCAGCCAGAGAGGTTGGCTTTCAATCGGGGTCATCCCGCCGGAAAGGATCATGATCGGCATGATCACCAGCATCAACAACAGTGCAAATTGCGCCATGGTGCGCGCCAAAATCCCCAAGAGCACCCCGATAGAGGCGGCGGCAAAAAGATACACCGCCGTCCCCGCCAGAAACAACAGTTTGGAGCCTGCGATGGGCACGCCCAAGGCCCCTTCGACCACAATCAAAAGCGAAAAGACGAAAGCGACAAAGACGACGATCCCATTGGCAAAAATCTTGGCCAGCGCAATTTCCGTGGCGGTGACGGGCAAAAGCAAGAGGTGTTCGATGGTACCATGTTCGCGTTCGCGGATAATGGCCGCCCCCGTCAGCACAATTGTCAGCATCGACAACCAGTTCAACAGCGCCGAGACTGCCCGCAACCAGACCTCGCTGCCCGTAGGGTTAAAGGAGCGGCGCAAAACCAGATCAACGGTTGAGGTGGCGGTGATATTCTGACGCGCGCTGAAACGGGCAATCTCGGCATTGAAGGTGGCCGTCATATAGCCGGTGCCAATCGCGGCAGCGGCGGTTTTGGTGGCGTCGATATTGATCTGCAACGAGGGTGTGCGCCCGGCGCGGACATCGGCCTCAAACCCGGCGGGAATGACCACGACAAAGGTTGTCTCGCCCCAATCCATCAGGCTGTCGATCTCATCGGCGCGGGCCTCTTGCGGGGGCAAATAGCGCGGCGGCAGCAGCGAATTTTGCAACGCACGGCTTAGGGTGGTGCGATCCTCATCGACAAAGGTCACGGCGGCATTGCTCAGCATATCCCCCGCGCCAGAGCTTTCGATATAAATCCCCGGCCCGAAGGAATAGATCACCAGCAGCAGCAAAATCGCCTCACGCCAAAGGGTGCGGAATTCCTTGGTCATCAGCCAAAAGATATTCGTTACGCGACGCATCATGCCTCCTGCTTTTTCAAGAACAGGATGGCGATGGTCAAAAAGGCGGGGGCAAACAGGCAGAGCAGCAGGATATTGGCGGCAAGCTGGTCAAAGCCAAGCCCCTTGTTAAAGGCGCCCACGCTCATCTGCATGAAATAATTGGTGGGCCACATCTGTCCCATGATCCGCGCGGCCCCCTCAAGGGTGGAAACGGGTTGGATCAGTCCCGAAAACTGCACCGTCGGCATCATGGCCAGAACTGCCGTTGCAAAAACCGCCGCGACCTGACTGCGCACGAATACCGCGACGATCAAACCAAATCCCGTAGACCCCGCAACATAGGCCAGAGCCCCCAGAGACAGGGCCAGAACGGATCCTTTCAGCGGCACGCCAAACAGGAAAACCGCCATGGCGGTCAGGATGATCCAGTTGATAAAACCGATCCCGACATAGGGGAGTTGTTTGCCCAACAGGAATTCCAGCTTGCTGGTGGGGGTGACATAGAAATTGGTGATGGTGCCGATCTCGCGTTCGCGACTCAGGCTGACGGCCATCAAGATTGCAGGAAACAGCATCAGCAAGATCGCCGGTACCGAAGGCGCCATTGAGGGTAGCGATTCAAATGAGGGGTTATAGCGGTAGCGCGGCTCGATATTGACGATGGGCCGGGCCATGCCCGCAAGCCCCGCCGCCGTTGCGCGGGTGGTCATGAAACTGCCATGCGCGCCCTGCACATAGCCTTCGATGGTTGCGGCGCGCGAGGGCGCCGCGCCATCAATCCAGGCCGCCACGCTGGTGGGTTGGCCGGTGGTCACCGCGCGCCCGAACCCTGCCGGAATTTCAATGGCCAGCATGACCTCGCCCGTCACCATCCTGTGGCGCAGTTCGGCCTCGCTGGCGACCTCGGGCACCTCGTCGAAATAGGTGGAGCCGGAGAAATTCGCCAGATAGGCGCGGCTTTCGGGCGTGCGATCCTGATCAAAGGCCGCAAACTTCAGGCCGGTTACATCCATCGAGATGCCGTAGGCGAAAAGCAGCATCAACAGCATGCTGCCAAGGAAGGCGAAGGCAAGGCGGATCGGATCGCGCATTACCTCCAGCGTTTCGCGGCGACTTACGGCGAAAAGACGCGCCAACCCATTGCGGCGTTTGCGGGACGTGTTTGATACAGTGCCCGAAAGGGCTTCGGCCGCGGGTTCCGGGGTATCCATTGCCTTGGTTATATAGCGGATGAAGGTCTCGTTAAGAGAGGCAGAACCGTTTTCCGTCGCCAAGTTTTCGGGCGTGTCATAGACCAGCACTTCACCCGCGTGCATCAGGCTGATCCTGTCGCAGCGCATGCCCTCATCCATGAAATGGGTTGAGATAAAGATCGTCACCTTGTCCTTGCGCGACAGATCCCCCAACAGATCCCAAAACGCGTCCCGCGCAACGGGGTCCACGCCTGATGTCGGCTCATCCAGTATCAGCATCTCGGGGGAGTGGATGATCGCACAGGCCAGTGACAGACGTTGGCGCAGGCCAAGGGGGAGCTCGCCGGCAAAGGCGTGGGCATGGGGGCGCAGGTCGAACCGTTCCAGCAGGGTGTCGATACGGGGGGCAATGCTGTTTGCGTCCATGTTGAACAGCCGCGCATGCAGGGCCAGATTCTGGCGGACGGTCAGCTCAGCATAAAGCGAAAAGGACTGGGACATATAGCCGACACGATTGCGCGCCTCTATGTTATCCGCATCTACCTGCTGCCCGAACAGCGATGCCTCGCCCTCGGTCGGTTGCAAAAGGCCGGTCAGCATTTTCATCGTGGTCGTTTTGCCACTGCCGTTGGAGCCAAGAAAGCCGAAAATCTCACCGTGCCTGATCTCAAAGCTGACATTGCTGACGGCGGTGAAATCACCAAAGCGTTTGGTCAGCCCTTTGGCCGTGATCACCGGCGCGCTGGTATCAGTGCTGTCCAAGGGGGGGATGGCCACTCTATTGCCTTTGGGTTGCTTGTCGGCGGGCAAAAGGGACACAAAGGCGGCCTCCAGCGTGTCCTTGCCGGTGGTCTGGCGCAGGGCCTCGGGGGTGCCGGTGGCAAGGATGCGGCCGTCGTCCATCGCGACCAGCCAGTCAAACCGTTCCGCCTCTTCCATATAGGCGGTAGAGACGAGGACTGTCATCTGCGGGCGGTCGATACGAATGGTGTCGATCAGATCCCAGAACTGGCTGCGCGACAGCGGGTCGACGCCGGTTGTCGGCTCATCCAATATCAGGAAATCGGGGTCATGGATCAGGGCGCAACACAGGCCCAGCTTTTGCTTCATCCCGCCCGAAAGCTTGCCCGCGGGCCGGTTCAGGAACGGGTCCAGCCCGGTGGCATGGGCCAGCCGGTCGATGCGCCGCCGCCGTTCCGGCCCGTCATGACCAAACAGGCGGCCAAAGAAATCGAGGTTCTCAAAAACGCTCAGGTCTTGATAGAGGTTTTTGCCAAGGCCTTGGGGCATATAGGCGATGCGGGCGAAAACGGCCTCTCGGTGGCGACGGCTTGTCATATCGCCGCCCAGGACCTCTATTCGTCCGGCTTGTATTTTGCGTACACCCGACAAAAGCCCCAGCAGGGTGGATTTTCCAACCCCGTCCGGCCCGATCAGTCCCAGCATCTTTCCGGCGGGCAAGTCCAACGTGATATCATCCAGCGCGCGGGTCTTGCCATAGCTATGGGTCACTGACGCGATACGAACGACAGGGGCATCTTGCATCTTCTAGTTACCCGGCAGCGCGTCGGCGGGGATCGGCTGGCCCACGAAATCGGCGGGCCATGCCAGCTCTTCGGCACCGGCAAGACGGATAAAGCCCACGCCACGCAGCCCGGTTTTGACCTGCTCGATATAGGCTCTCACCAGTTCTTCAGGCAGGCGCAGTTTGACGCGAAACATCAACTTTTCACGCTCGGACGCGGTTTCGATCTGCTTGGGGGTGAATTGCGCCTCGGGAGAGACAAAGCTGACATAGGCGGGGATGGCATAGGGGATGCTGTCCAGATGGATGCGCGCCTCGGCACCCAGCCCGGTGCGCATGGCCTGATCGGCGGGCAGGAACATTTCCATATAAACCTGCGACAGGTCCAGCAGGGTCACAACCTTGCCGCCCGCGCCCAGCACCTCGCCGGGTTGCGCAAGCCGGTAGAGCACGCGACCAAGTGTGGGTGCGGTCAGCGTGGCATCTGTGATCTGGGTCTCTATCTGGACGGCAAGCGCATCGGCGGCATCCACGCCGCGCTCGGCCGAGGTAAGCTGGGCAAGGGCGGCTTGCAGGGCTGCCTCGGCAGTGGCGAGACGGGTCTTTTGTTGGTCAACAATGGATTGGGCGTTGATGCCGCGTTCGGCAAGGCTGCTGGCGCGCTCAAACTCCTCTTGGGCCAGCGCCCGTTCGGCGCGGCGTTGTTCGATCAGGGCGCGAACCTCGGCGACCTGACTGATCGCGCGCGCAGTATCGGCCTTGGCGCGGGCAAGCTGTGCGGCAAGTTCGCGGGTGTCCATGATGGCAAGCACATCGCCTGACTGCACCAGTTCACCCTCGCGCACACGGACTTCGGCAATTCTGCCGGGGGTCTTGGTCGCGATGTCGATCTGGTCCGCCTCCAGCCTGCCATTGCCAGAGGCAAAGCCGTCGGGCAGGCCCGCGGCGGTGCGGTCCAGAACGTACCAAGCAACTGTGGCGATGGCGGCCAAAGCCACAAGGGCCACGACGGCAGGGCGAAGATATTTCATGCAGGACGCTCCCTTGACCTTGGATTGATTTACCATAGCGGTCCGGCCAGGGCGTCACAATCATACGAAGCTTAGGGATGCTTCACCCAGCCGCATTAACGCGCGTTAACGAAGAGCTTGATGCAAATCCGCCTGCGATTGATCGGGGTTAATGATCTGGCGCATGTGATCCGCCATCGTGGGGCAGTTGGCCGATGTTCGCGGTCAAGGAGATGTTGCCATGCCCATTTTATCTGATCCTCGTGCAAAGGGTGCCCCCCTGTCCGCGCCGATGGGCCATGTTGTCGCCGTGCGTGGCGGCGTTGTCGATGTGGGGTTTCAAGGGCAGGGGCCGCAGCTTGATGATCTGCTTTATGCAGGAGATGTCGCTCTTCAGGTGATGAGTTTTGTGGAAGGCGGGGCCGCGCGCTGTATCGCGCTTGCTCCGGTGGAGGGGGTCGGTCTGGGGACAGAGGTGCGTACCACCGGCGGGCCGGTTACGGTGCCGGTGGGGGAGGCGGTTCTGGGGCGGATGCTCAATGTATTCGGTGCGCCGATTGACGGCTTGCCCGCGCCGGTGACCGACATGCGCCGTTCGATCCATCGTGCCCCGCCGCCCTTGACCGACCGTATTTTACGGGCCGAGGTTCTGGAGACAGGGATCAAGGCGATTGACCTTCTGGCCCCGATTGAACGCGGCGGCAAAACCGGATTGTTCGGCGGTGCCGGCGTCGGCAAAACGGTGCTGCTCAGCGAGCTTATCCATAACACGGTCGAACATCACCACGGCGTCAGCCTGTTTTGCGGTATTGGCGAGCGGTCCCGCGAGGCAGAGGAACTCTGGCGCGAGATGGGGGAGGCGGGGGTGCGTGACAAGATGGTCATGCTCTTTGGCCAGATGAACGAAAGCCCCGGCGTGCGCTTTCTGGTGGGCAAATCCGCGCTGACGATGGCCGAGTATTTCCGCGATGACCGCGAGCAGGATGTGCTGTTGCTGGTCGATAATATCTTCCGCTTTGTGCAGGCCGGGTCAGAGGTGTCGGGGCTGATGGGGCGGATGCCGTCGCGGGTGGGGTATCAGCCAACCTTGGCGACGGAACTTGCCAGCCTTCAGGAACGGATTGCGTCGACCCGCAAGGGGGCGATTACCTCGATCCAGGCGGTCTATGTGCCGGCCGATGATTTTACCGATCCGGCGGCGGCGCATATTTTCTCGCACCTCTCGGCCTCGGTGGTCCTGTCGCGCAAACGCGCGAGCGAGGGGCTTTATCCGGCGGTTGATCCGCTGGCCTCGGCCTCGGTCATGTTGACGCCGGCGGTGGTGGGGCAGCGCCATTATGATGTCGCCCGCGCCGTACGCCGTACCTTGGCCGAATATGAGGATTTGCGCGACATCATCGCCATGCTGGGCATAGAGGAGCTTTCGGCCCATGACCGCGCCATCGTGGCCCGCGCGCGGCGGCTGGAACGGTTTTTGACACAGCCCTTTGCCACTGTTAGCGCCTCGACCGGTGCGGGTGGCAAGCTGGTCCCGCTGGAGGCAACGCTGTCAGGATGTGAGGAAATTCTTGCACAAGATGAGTTCGAGCGCCCCGAAAGCGATTACTACATGATCGGCGCGCTGACGGACCTGAAGGTGCCCGCATGAGCATGGCTGATAAAATGCAGGTCACAATCGGCTTGCCCGGGGCGCCCTTGTTTCAGGGGTCGGCCGTGGCGCTGAATGCGGTGGCCCCGAATGGTGCCTTTGGCATCTTGCCCAATCATGTGGATCTTGTGACGGCACTGGTGCCCTCGGTCTTGTTGCTCCGTCAAGAGGACGGGCGGGAACGGGTTTTCGGCATTGATGAGGGGATTTTGGTCAAGAAAGGCCATGAGGTCACGATCGCCGTGCGACGGGGGGTGGAAAGCGCGGATCTTGCCTCGCTCGATGAAACTGTGGGTGCCCTATTCGACACGATGGAGGATGAGGAACGCGTGGCCCGCGCCGCCCTGTCACGGCTGGAGGCGGATATGGTGCGCCGTTTCGCAGGATTGCGGGGGCAGCCATGAGCAAGGATAAAAAAGCCCGCGACATCGGTCGTCTCGCCAGCCGCAAAAAGGCCGCACGTGACAATCCCGGCCCCAGCCCTCTGCGCGGTATTGGGACCTTTGGCATGATCGGCTGGTCGGTGGCGGTGCCAACGGTGGGCGGCGCGTTTCTGGGGATGTGGCTGGACGGGGCACATCCGCAGGATTTCTCATGGGTGATTGCGCTGATCCTTGGCGGGGTCGCCATTGGCGCGGGGATCGCTTGGGTTTGGATAGATAAGGAGAAGGGCGAATGATCGTATCACTGGACTGGCCGCTTTTGGCGTTCGGGTTGCTGTGTGGGGCGGGTGCGGGGGTATTGTTCTTTGCCGGATTGGCATGGGGGATGCGCGTGGCCCTGCGCCGCCCGAGGCCGGTTACGGTGTTGTTGCCAAGTGCCGCGCTGCGCATCGGGTTGCTTTTGGCCGCAGGCGTATGGATCGCGGGGCTGGGAACAACGGCGCTGCTGGGCTTTATGGCAGGGTTTTTCCTGTTTCGCGTTGTGATGATACTGGCCTTGCGTCCAACACCGGGGGGTGCGGGATGGAGCTGACGCCTGATACCACCATTATCCTGACAGTTTTCGGTTTTGGGATTAATGCCACCATCGTGTTCACATGGGTGGTGATGGCGATGCTGACGCTGGCCTCGATGCTGATTACCCGCAAGCTGCGCCCTGATGTGCCGCCCGACCGCTGGCGCACCACGCTAGAGGCCATCGTGCTGACAATCCAGGGCCAGATCGATGAGATCAGCGCCCGCCCCGACCGCCGGTTGCTCTATTTTGCGGGGACGTTGTTTTTGTTCATCGTCACCTCCAATTTGCTGATGGTGGTGCCGGGGTGGCATTCGCCGACGGCCTCGCTTTCGACCACGGCGGCGCTTGCGCTTGCGGTCTTGGTGGCGGTGCCGCTGTTCGGGATCGGGCAGCGAGGGCTAAAGGTCTATCTGCACAACTACCTTGAGCCGAACATCATCATGCTGCCCTTTAACATCATTGGTGAGGCGTCGCGCGGCATATCACTGGCGATCCGCCTTTATGGCAATGTGATGAGCGGAGCAGTGATCGCCGCAATCCTGCTGGGTGTGGCGCCTTTTTTCTTTCCGGTCGTGATGGACATGCTGGGCCTGCTGACCGGCGTTATTCAGGCCTATATTTTTGCCATTCTGGCGACTGTTTATATCTCATCGGCCACGGCACCGGCTGAACCTGAAACCGAACCTGCAAAGGATGCACCATGACTGATCTTGCCCTTATTGCGATGATTTCCATCTTTACCGCCGGTCTTACGGTCTCTTTCGGGGCGCTTGGCCCCGCACTGGGTGAAGGGCGCGCGGCGGCCTCGGCGCTCAATGCGATTGCGCAACAGCCCGATGCGGCATCCAACCTGTCGCGCACGCTGTTTGTCAGCCTTGCGATGATCGAATCCACCGCGATCTATTGTTTCGTTGTTGCGATGATTCTGCTCTTTGCCAACCCGTTCTGGAACGCGCTGATTGAGACATCGGCGCAAAGCGTGGGTGGCTAGATATGTCCATCGACTGGATCACGGTCGCGGCGCAGATCGTCAACTTTCTGGTGCTGGTCTGGCTGCTCAAGCGGTTTTTGTACCGGCCTATTCTGGACGGGATTGACGCCCGCGAACGCGAGATTGCCGAGCGAATGGCACAGGCGGGTGCCATTCGCGCCAAGGCCGAAGCCGCCGAGGCAGAATTTCGCGCCCAGATTACCAAGTTGAAAGCGGGCCGCGAGGGTGTGATCGCGCAAGCCCGCGAGGTGGCTGCCCGTGCGCGCGATGAGATGCTTGCACAGGCCAGCGCCCGCGTTGCGCGCGAACAGGCCGCCCGTGCAGAGGAGCGCGCAAAAGAGGTGCGTAAATATAGCGCCGATCTGCACGCCAAGGGGGCGGCGGCGTTTTTGGCGCTTTTGCGCAAGGCGCTGCATGATCTTGGGGATGAAAGCCTGGAGCAGCGGATCGTGACCCGCGCCATTGGACGGATGCCTGACATGATGCGGGATCTGACCGATGCCGCAGGCAGCAGCGATACCGCCGTGATTGTCACACATGATCCCTTGTCTCAGGATCTTGCAGCAGAGCTGACGGCGGCACTGCAAGCCGCAAAACCCGGTCTCAAAGTGGTGTTCCAAGCCGATCCGGCGCAGTCGCCCGGTCTTTCGCTGCGCCTTGGCGGGGCGCAGCTTGGCTGGACGGTGGACAGCTATATCGACGGGTTGAAGAAAATGCTTGGCAGGCAGGAGCATGCCCATGCCCAATGACATGCCTTTGCGCACCACCGATGATCTGCTGCAAACTTTGCTGGATGCGCCGCCGCCAGAACCCGAGGTTTGTGAGATCGGGCAGGTGGCCGAGATCGGTGACGGCATTGTCATCGTGACCGGACTTGCCCGCGCTTTGGTGGATGAGCTTCTGGATTTCGGTGGGGGGCTGTCGGGGATCGTGTTCGATCTGGAACAGGGCCGGCTTGGGGTGGTCATGCTCGGGCCATCGGGCGGGGTGGTGCCGGGGGCGGATGTGCGCCGGACCGGCAAGGTCGTCAGCGTGCCGGTTGGCCAACCCCTTCTGGGCCGTGTCGTCGACGGGCTGGGCCGGCCGCGGGATGGCGGTGCGCCGCTTTCGCTTGACCGGCTGCACCCGATCGAGAGCGCCGCACCGCCCATTCTGGACCGCGCGCCCGTGACCCGCCCCTTGGCGACGGGCCTCAAGGCGATTGACGCCGCCGTGCCTGTGGGCCTTGGCCAACGAGAGCTGATTATCGGTGACCGTCAAACCGGCAAGACTTCTATCGCGATCGACACCATCCTGAACCAGAAAAACACCGGCGTTTTGTGCCTCTATTGCGCCATCGGGCAGCGCGGCGATGCCGTGGCCAAAGTGCTCGGCGCGATCCGTGAGGGTGGCATGTTGGACCAGTGCATCATGGTCGTGGCGGGGGATGAGGAGGCGCCGGGCCTGTCCTATGTCGCCCCCTATGCCGCGATGACCATGGCCGAGGCATTGGCGACCGAGGGCCATGATGTTTTGGTTGTGCTGGATGATCTGACCCATCACGCCCATTCCTATCGGGAGCTCTCCTTGCTCTTGCGTCGTCCGCCGGGGCGAGAGGCCTTTCCGGGGGATATTTTCTTTGTCCATGCACGATTGCTGGAACGTGCAGGGCAGTTCAAGAGCGGCTCTATCACGGCGCTGCCGGTGGTCGAAACGCAGGCCGAGAACCTCTCGGCCTATATCCCCACCAATCTGATTTCTATCACCGACGGGCAGATTTACCTCTCGCCACGACTGGTGCGTAAAAACCAGTTTCCGGCTGTGGATCTGGGGGTTTCGGTCAGTCGGGTGGGGGGCAAGGCGCAAAACCGGGCCTTTCGCGATGTGGCGGGCAACCTGCGGGTCACGCTCTCGCAGTTTGAGGAGCTGGAGGAGTTCGCCCGTTTCGGCACCCGTCTGGATGCGGATACGCGCAAGCGGCTGGCGCGCGGGGCCGCTGTGCGCCGTGCCTTGCGACAGGCCGAACGCGATCCGATGCCCGCGGATGAGCAGCTTTGCGTTTTGCTCGCCGCTATGGAGGGGCTTTTGGACGATAAGGCCGAGGCCGAAACGGTTGCGGCAATGGTGCGTATCCGTGCCGCTGTGCGTGCGGATGGCCCGATGACGCGGGACCTGATCCTTGCGGGCAAACGGCTGGAGGAGGCCGACCGCGCGCGCATTCTGGATCAGGCCCGCACAGCGCTTGCAGGGGGGGATAATGGCCCAAACTCTTGAACGTCTGACACGGCGCAGCGACACGATGAGCAGCATTCGCAGCATCGTGCGCACCATGAAAACCATGTCCGCCATCAACGCCGCCCCCTATGAGCAAGCCGCCCGCGCCATTGATGTCTGGCGCGAAACCGTGCTGGAGGGGCTTCATGGGTTTGTGCATCGCAACGGGCCTTTGGTGCAGGCCGATGCGCGTGATTTGCAGCCGGTGATCATCGCCATAGGGTCGGATCACGGGCTGTGCGGCAATTACAACGAGATTTTGGCGGCCGAGGTTGCGGGGCATGCGGGGGCCTATGTGCTTTGTGTGGGCGCGCAGATGCAAGACGCGCTGGAGGGCGAAGGGATCACCCCTGCCCATACGCTAATGCCGCCGGCCAATACCGACGGGCTGAACCGGCTGGCCGGTGAGTTGGTCACCCATCTGGAAACCGCACGGGAACGGGCGGCACCGGGCGATATTGCTGTGACATTGGTCTATACCCGCCGCGCGCCTTTCGGCCGCCAAGCGCCGGTTTCGCAGCCGCTTTTGCCACTGGAACCGGCCTTGTTGGAGGATTTGGCGGCCCGTCCTTGGGACTCGCGCAGCTTGCCACAGTTTACCATGCCCGCGCTGGACCTGCTTGCCGCCTTGGTGCGAAACCTATTGTTTGCAACGATTTACCGTGCTGCCGCTGAGGCACTGGTGACGGAAAACGCGGCCCGGCTGGCGCGGATGCAACAGGCCGAGCAATCCGTGGATGAAAAGCTAGAGGAATTGCGCGGGGAAACCCGCAGCGTGCGGCAAAGCGAGATTACGACCGAATTGCTGGATGTGATCGTGGGGTTCGAGGCCCTGCGCAAACGCCGCAAACCGGTTGATGTCAACGCCTAGTGGGGATGGGTGATGCTGGTCAGGGATATTATGCAAAGGCGGGTGTCTTTTGTCGGGCCGAATGCCTCGGTCCATGCGGCGGCGGCCCTGATGAACGATCGTGGCATCGGCATCTTACCTGTTTGCGAGGATGGCAAACCCATCGGTGTTGTAACCGACCGTGATCTGGCGATGCGCTTGCTGACCGATGTCGGGGTCAGGGTCGAGATGCCGGTGCGCGCCGTCATGACGCCAAAGGTCTATTTCTGCCATGCAGATCAGGAACTGACCGTCGCGGCCCATATGATGGGGGACCGCCAAATCAGGCGCTTGCTGGTCTGTGATGCCGATGGGGCCTTGATGGGTATCCTCTCACTTGGTGACCTGGCGCGCGATGCAAGCGAGGAACTGGCGGGTCAGACCTTGGGCGAGGTGGTGGAAACCCGTTAGCCCAAGGCGGGGGCAACATCTTGTATCAGGATTTCCGCGCGGAACATATCCAAATCAATACCGGCAAGATCGCAGAGCGCGGGGATGTCCAGCAGTTCGATAGAGCGGGAATCGGGATGGGCGATGATCCCGTCACGTTCCAACCGGCGCAACGTCCGGCACACATGGACATTGGTCAGCCCTGTGATCTCACCAAGTTTCTGCTGGGTGATGGGGAATTCAAAAATGGTGCCATTGGTACGGCCTACGGCGTGCAGCCGGGTGTGAAACTCGATCAGGGTAAAGGCGACACGGCTGGCGGCATTGCCCCGCCCCAGACGCAACAACATCTCAGAGGTGCGCGACTGTGTGGTCAGGATGGCGGCTGCCAACACTTCGCGCAGCTTGGCCGAGGCGGGGTCGGGGCCGTTGACCATCGGGGGGCGGATGGTGATGTAGCGGATATCGCTCAGGGCCTCGACGGTGCAGGCCGATATGGGTGCATCCTTGGCGCCGATCAGTCCGAAATCACCCGGCAACATGACGTCGATGATCTGGGTCTCTCCGCCCGCCAGCGATTTGGAAAGCGCAAGCCAGCCATCGGTCAGAAGGATGCCATGATCGGCGAAATCGCCTTCATAGGTCAGGATATGCCCGTTGCGTGCTGTGTTCACCGGGGCGGCAAGATTGGCAACCAGCGTATCCGCAAAGGCAATCTGAACGCGGCCAGGGCGGCTTGTCGGCGTCTGTGGAGGCATCATAGTGGAACGTCTTTCATGGACAAGAACGGACATCAGCGAGACACTTGTGGCATTCTTACCATGACATGCTGCAACTGCGAAGTGCAATCCCTAAGGCCATCGGCCTTTGTCCGCCTATTGCGCCCAATCAACCCTTGCAGCCCCCATCGATTTGCAGTGGCGCGTCGCGGTTGACCATGCGGATCACCAGCGGCACATGATCCGAGACATCCTGCGTGAAATCCGTCACCGATTTGTCCAGCCGCACTATGGCCGCATCATCCCCGCTGATGGGGGACATGACCACATCATTGCTGACCACGATATGATCGATCAGCGACCTATACCGCGCGCCCACATAGGACAGCGCGTTATTGGCGGCGTCATCCGTGGTCAGCGTGAACAGATCCGGCGCATCGGTAAGCGGCCTCAACACATCGGTGTTCAAGGTCTCGTTCAGGTCGCCCCCCAGAACCACCGGCAGCTTTTCGGTCTCGCGGATATCGGCAATCACCTCGGTCAGGATCTCGGCGGCAAGACGGCGGCGGGCCTTGCTTTCAGGATCGCCAAAGGCCTTGAGGTGCAGCAGAACCATGATGAATTCCACCGGTATGCCGTCTTTGGTATTTGGCGCCACTTTGACATGGGCAATCAGCGGGCGGCGCGGAAAGGCCGTGCGCCCCGTGGCGGTCGTCGCGGCCCATGCCGATTTATGGCGGTTGAGGATTTTCGCGGAAATATTCACCTCGGTGGTTTTGCTGTCATAAAGCACGGCCAGATCCTGCCGCCCTTTGACATCAAGATATTTGTAATCATAGCTGTGTCCCAGCGCCTGAAGCCCTGCGATCAAGCGATCCATCGCGTCGCGTTGCACCTCGACCAGACCAACCGCATCAAGCGACAGGTGGCCCAGAACAGATGCCACCTTATCCACCCGCATATCGGAAATGGCATCGTTGAAATGTTCGATATTCCAAAACCCGATATCGGCAAATTCCAGCGAGCCTTTGTATTCCGGCACCTCGACCTCTTGGGTGCGCGCGCCAGTGATGCCCGCAATGTCGAAAAACCCCAGGTGCGGAGAGCTGTCGGGAATGGTCGAAAGCAACTCCAGCAAAGTATTGGAGGCGCTGGATTCAACATGTTGGCGCGCCACCAGATGCGAGACGATCGCGGCGATCCGCACGCCCTCATTGGTGGTCACGCCGCCCTCGATCCAGCCCGCATGATGCAGGGCAACCAGATCCCAAGTGTTGTTGAAAACCGGACTTCCCGATGATCCCGGCTCGGTATCGGTTTCATACCAGACAACCCGGTCCTTGACCCGCAACACCTTGTTATTATGGAGGGCGACCTCTTTTGGGCGGCCGCGCGGATGCTGGACGATATTGACCTGCTCGCCACGCGTCACCGTCGAGGGGTTGCGCAACAGCGGGATCGGTTCAAAGTAATCCAGACCCGGCTCGTTACAGCCGACAATGGTGAAATCCAGTTCTTTGGAGGTGATGAAAAACCGGTCGGGATCAAGGTTGACCATCAGGCTTTCGCCGCCTTCCTCAAAGCGGAATTCGGCAATCGCCTCGCGGGCCTCGTCTTTGCTGGCGATGACATGGTTGTTGGTCATGATAAAGCTGCGGGTCGCGATCAGGAAACCGGTGCCAGACCCGCCGGGCAGGTTGATGCGGCAGACCGAAGCCGCCGCATCCGCCCCGCGATAGAGGAAACTGGCAGGCAGAAAATCCGCCCCGCCCGAGATTTTCTCAAAATGCTGCGAGATGTCTTGTTCGATCTCTTTGCGGCGGCTTTCATCATCGGTGGGCGGCAGCGGGATGTCCAACAGCTCACGGCCACGGTGGTCGACCAGTTCGCGAAATGCTTCGGGTTCCAGATCCGTGGCCTCAATCATCGCCTCTTTGCCCGGCGATAGCTGTGGCGACACCTCTTGCGGGGTGGTGGAGCCGAACATCGACCCGATCACCGCACGGAACTGATCGGCGGCTTGGGCATAGCCGATGTTATTGGGGTGCAATTCGTCATGCCAGTTGCCGCGCACCGAATTAAGGCAATTGACCCGCACGACAGCGCCGGGAAATTCATTGGCCAGCCCGACCAGAGCCGTGTTGAAACGGTCGATCATCTCGGCCACGATCTGCACCTGAAGGGTGAAATCACTGATGCCCAAGGCCGCCATCGGCTTGCCCAGCCAGCGCGCGTTTGCGGGCTCGGCATAGTCATAACCGTGGCACAGGATTTTCAGGGTGGGAAATTCCGTCAGCAGCGCGGTAAAGATTGATCTATAAATGCTGATGATCGCCTTGATACGCTTGTCAAAGGCCGCATTGGGGTAATCCTTGCTGGGCCTGCCGGTTTTAAAAGCGTGCAGGGCGGTTTGCAGCATACCGTCGCCCAATAGGTCATTGCCGCCGCCGCTGATCAACACCAGATGCGGGTTGTGATCGCGCACGGCTTGCAAAATCTCATCCTGATCCAGCATATCCTGCACCAGATCGCCCGCCGCCCCGAGGCTGTAGATCGCGTAATCCTCGGACAGTTGATCAATCACATCCTCCAACAGGAAGGGATATTGAAACCAGCTATCTCCTTCCGAGACAATCCGCAGTCCCGACCAGCCATCCTTGATCTTGCGCAGGTATTTCTTTTGCCGCCGCCGCTTGGACATCGCATTGAAAAACCGCATCGCAATCTCGGCCTCTAGGCCCTCATCATCGACCAGTTCGGGATTGATGCGCACCTGCGGGGCAAAGGCATCGGATTGCTCGGGCGCGAGTTCGAGATAAGCGGCGATTTCCGCATCCGGTGTATCGATATCGCGGATCTTGGCCTTGAGTTCGGTAAGCGTGATTTTCTTGGTCATAAGGCACCTTTGATAAATCAGGGGGCACATCTGGCGGATAGAAAAATCAGTGGGATATACTCGTTACCAGCGGTTCGGGGTGTTGATATCCAGCCTAACATGGAATGTGGACGACCCGCGCCGCGATCGGTTTCCGCAGGGGCAATCGGCTGGTTTTTGCCGATGGATCGGGCTGTTTTGGGCGGTTTACCCCGTCTGGCAGGGCAGGGGCGGCAGCTTGCGTTCGGCCTCGATGATATTGGCGACATCCGTGACGGAAAGGGCGCCCATAAACGCCGTTCGACCAATGACCGTGGCAGGCGTGCCATAAAAGCCGAACACCGAGGCGATGGCCTTGGCCTGATCCAGCGCCTGATCAATCTCGGGCCGGTTCATATCGACAATCAACCGAGAGCCATCCAAGCCTATTTCCTCGGCAAAGCTGTGAACAAGGTCGGGATCCGTCACCATCCGGTTGCGCTTGAGCCGTTCATACATCACGCCGTATCCGCCCTGCAGGTCTGCTGCCAGAACGGCCTTGCTTGCGGTGACAGAGGCCGCGCCAAGCAGCGGCAGCTGAAAGCGTTTGATCTGCAATACATCCGGATGCTTCGTTTGATAGTTGGCAAGGGTTGTCTCTAGCTGGCGGCAATTGGGGCAGTTGAAGTCCGAAAAGAAAGCAACGGGGATGCCGGTGCCCGTGGTTTGCCCAAAAAGCGCTGTACAGGGATCGGCGCGCGCGGCTGCCACGCGTCTGGCGGCATCAGGGGTTGGCGCACCATCAAGCCCGATGAGCATAGAGTTGGCACCCGATACTGTACCTGTAGTGTCCAGTTCCCGAAAAGGTGCCAGCCCTTCGAGGTCACGGTAAGCCAGTTTGCTTGGCAACCACGCTCCTAAACGCGGCGCGGCGTAGACCCATGCGCCGACGCCAAGCGCGCCGACGGCCCATAAAGCGCGTCGCCGCGTTATGTTGGGCGTATCGGTCATAATGTGCCTCACTTGAGTAGGGGCTTGTTGTTGGGCACCATAGTAGCGTGCCATGCGCGGACAGCAACCCGTGGTGCCTGAGGGAACCAGACGGCACGGCTGGCGTTTGCTTTACGGTAGGACGGCCTAAGGCCGTGCCCATTTGAAAAGGAAACAATCATGCATAATATTTTTTACATCGTTGGTGTTGTTGTTGTGGTCGGTGCGATTATCAGTTTCGTCTTTTGATTGGTGGTGCGAATAACTGCATTGCCAGCTGAGGGGTGTAAGATTGCCGATTGACCAATCGCTTGGCGCATATGATGCTGGGTGGATGCCTTTATGGGTGGCACCGTCACGGGCCTTGCCATGAACCAGACAGGAGCCCATTGAATGGTTGAGAAAAACGCCGACCCGGCCGAGACTACCCCGGTGGTCCGGCCTTACGGGCCGGTAGGGTTCGCTATTATCGGCATTTTCCTTATCATGTTGCTACAGACGCTGGTTTGGGCTGGCGACTTTCTGATACCTGTGACGGCGGCCTTTCTGGGTTTTTTCGTGTTGAACCGCCCTCGGCGCTGGTTGCAGCGCATCGGTATTCCGCCTTTCATCTCTGCGATACTCTTCACAACCGTGCTTGCCGTGTTGATCGGCCTGCTGCTGGTCCAGCTAAGCGCGCCAACGGCACAATTCATCGAGGATCTGCCTTGGCTGATGGAGCAGATCAAACAAAAGCTTGCCAATTCTGGCGGTACGCTGGAGGCGATCAATGATGCAACCGTCGCGGCCGAAAGCATCATGGATGATCAAGGCTCTGAGCGGGTCGAGGTTGAGGTGGTCTCTGGTAGCGGGCTGATGGCCACTCTTTTCAGCTTGGCGCCCGGCTATCTCAGCCGGATATTATTCGCGCTTATCTTGCTGTTTTTTTTGGTTGCCTCGGGGGATATGTTTTTGATCAAAACCGTTCAGAGCTTTGAACGGTTCGGCGAAAAGCGACGGGCGGTTGCAGTGGTCTATGCGATCGAGGATCGCCTTGGATATTATCTTGGCGGTATTACCCTGATCAATTTCGGGCTGGGGGTCGCGGTTGGGTCGGCGATGTTCTTATGGGGCTTGCCGGGGGCTGTGGTTTTTGGGTTTGTGGCCTTCGGGTTGAATTTTGTTCCATTCCTAGGTGGCCTTTTGGGCGCAGCGATTGCCGGTGCGGTCGCGTTCATCAGTCTGGACGGCACTTGGTCTGCGGTCGGTGTTTTTGTAACCTATATGGTGCTTACGTCGTTTGAGGGGCAACTGGTGACGCCCTTGCTGATTTCGCGCCGGATGCGCCTGAATACGACCGTTGTCTTTATGGCGGTGGCGTTTTTCGCGTGGATCTGGTCGGTGATGGGCATGGTTGTGGCCCTGCCGATCCTGATCGTTATCAAGATCGCATGTGATGAGACCCAGTCCCTGCGCACCGTAAGCCGCTTTCTGGGCGACAGCTCTGACGAAACCGGCACTATGTCCTGATTTGGTCTGGGTTGGCTTGCCCCTATGCTGTCTGTGCTTTGTGCAGTATTTCGGCAAGAACGGAAACCGCAAGCGTTTGGGGATCACGCGTGGACGGTATCAGCCCGACCGGCCCGACAATGCGCTTTTGCTGCTGCGCGCTGACCCCCATGGCCTCAAGCTCCAATAAGCGTGCTTTGCTGGCGGCCTTGCTGCCTTGGGCTCCGATATAAAAGGCATCGCTTCGCAAGATATTCCTCAACAGCGGCGCTTCCCATTCATGATCGTGGAAAAACAAGACGGCGGCGGTGTATTGGTCAAGCTGTATCTCTGGGGGGCAAGCTGGTGTGCAAAGCGCGATCGCGTCCCATCCATGCCGCGAAAATGTCGACAAGGCATCCTGATCCGGCGAGGCGAATTGGCCCTCATAACCCAAGACCTGCGTCAGTTGGACAAAATACCGCGCCTCGGGGCCTGAGCCAAACACGCAAAACCGCAGCGGGGGTGTCAGGGTCAGATTGAAACGGTCCCTATCCGCGATGGTTTCGTCTGCGGTGGACAGCAGCATAGAGCCGGTGCGTTTGGAAATGGTGATCTTTGTGGCTGTCCGTTTCCGCAGCACGTCGAGAATAAGGTCAAGTTCTGTTTCGCTGGGCTGCGCGATCAGCAAGATTTCCAACGCGCCGCCGCAGGGCAACTGAATGTCAACATATGGAGATCCAGCGCCGTAAGTTATGGTTTTCGCGTTGCCGGATGTGCGCACCTCAGCCGCATGAAGCGCAAGGTCGTTTTCGATGCAGCCCGAGGACAGGCTTCCGATGCGAAGTCCGTCTTCTGTGAAAATCATGCTTGCCCCGACGGCCCGGTAGGACGGCCCGGCTGTTGCTGTGACCAAAGCGAGGACGCCGCGAAACCTGCGTCGCGCAAGGTTGAAGATCGGGTTGACCGAGGTTTTACACATTGTCAGAACAATCGGAGATCCACGGGAAGCCACTATCCGCCAAGGCGTTGTCGCCAACATATAAGCCAATATATAAGAACGTGTCACCCGCCTGTTGCTGAAGCAATCTGTGCGCCCGCCTGCCGCCAATAAGTGTAAGCTTTTCCACAGAACATGCCTTTGGAAAGACTGCAAGGAAAGATGCTCTGGTGAACGGATTATGTTGGCGAATAGATCGGGCGCGACGTTTACACGCCAGACCCGATGCTATTTGCCATATCGCATCGGCTGCGTCGTAAAAACCCTCCGGCATCGTCGGTGCGGCCGCCTGTGTATGATCTAGCGAAGAGTTGGTTTTCGCAACCGGTTGCGACGGTGTTGTCCAACCCCAGGATAACAGTTTAAAGTGGGTACAAAGATCGTTTGCCTAACACATGGCAGTCAATGGTATCGGCCAGCATGCTTGGATCAATCCGACCCTGTCCGATAGGCGTGATGGTAAGGCAGCCTATAACCACGCCTCGCAGTCGAAACAGGCAAAACCTGCCCGTAGGTTGTGTCGATGTGTGCCGCTGCCCGCCGCTTTCTGGCAACGGCCCGGGCCGCAGGCGTGCCACGTCGATACGCGCAACCGCATTATATTGGCGGCCACGCCGGATATTTACTTGACTAGCCTGTTGGATACTGGTCGGCGCTGTGCATAAGGCTGCAACTCAAAACACCAGAAGGGATCGTCACTGAAACCCCTGATAGTTGGAGTCAAAAGCGCTTTGGCTTTAAAGATAATTGCCCAAATATTTTCCAAATCCGATGCGCGCTTCAGCGCCTCGGGGGCATCACTTTGAGCGGTTCTTCTTCAAGCAGGAAAATTTCAAAAACGGGAACTTTCGTCTTGTAACCCCTACGGTTAGTTGGCTATACGCGTCAGTGGAGACGTGGCCGAGTGGTCGAAGGCGCTCCCCTGCTAAGGGAGTAGGCCCGGAAGGGTCTCGAGGGTTCGAATCCCTTCGTCTCCGCCACCCACCATTTTGGTTGATTGGCATACAGTGCTGTTCTACCCTCTAAGGTATTGAACTTACGCACCACCCCGCCTCGCTTCGATACTGATCGCCTCAATTCGCTTTTGCTCGGTGCTGTTCATTCCGTGGTATAAAACGAGGTATAGGCATGGCCTACAGCACCGGTCGGCTGACGAGGAATCTCGTCCGCTCGCTTGGTCCGGGCCGTCATGGTGACGGCAATGGACTCTACCTAATAGTTGATCCTTCCGGTGCACGACGTTGGATCGTGCGCGTGACCGTGAAGGGACAACGCAATCGCATGGGCAAGCCCCTGCGCACTGACTTCGGACTAGGCGGCGCGGATGTCGTCACGCTGAACATCGCCAGAGATCGAGCTCTCGAGTATCGCAGGCTTGCACGGCAAGGTCTGAACCCCAAGTTTAACCAAGATGTCGTGATACCGTGCTTCGAAGAAGTCGCCCGCACAGTTCACGTCGAGCGGCTCCCCACCTGGAAGAACCCCAAGCATGCCCAGCAGTGGATCAATACGCTGGCTGAATATGCTTTCCCGAAAATAGGCAGGATGCCGGTTTCGGACATCGGGCAACCCGAAGTCCTGCAGGTGCTGTCCCCTATCTGGACCGTCAAGCACGAGACCGCTCGGCGCGTGGCGCAGCGGATGAAAGCTGTTCTCGATGTCGCCCGCTCACGGGGTCACCGAGAAGGCGAGAACCCCGTTGCGGTCGTCATGGATGGGCGTGTCCTACCTCGCGTCAAGGCCAAGGTGAAGCATCACAGCGCCATGCACTGGCGTGACGTGCCGCCCTTCTTTGCCGCGGTCACTCAACAGCCAGGTACTGCCGCCAAGGCTTTGGCAATGACCTGCTTGACCGGCTGCCGGACCAGTGAGGTTCTCCAGGCGACTTGGGAGGAGTTTGATTTCGAACAGCTCGTTTGGACGATTCCGGAGGATCGGACCAAGACCGGGGCTGAGCACCGGGTTCCCCTAACTGAGCAGATGATTGCAGTGGTGGAGCCACTGAAGGCGCTGCGGTCGGATTGCGTCTTCGAAGGGCAGAAGCGACACAAACCGCTATCCAACATGTCGATGCTCATGCTGCTGCGGCGCATGCAGACGGACAACATCACCGTCCACGGTTTTCGCTCGACGTTCAGGGACTGGGCTTCTGAAGAGGCAAATGTGCCCCGTGAGGTGGCAGAAATGAGCCTCGGCCACAAGGTCGGGAACGAAGTCGAGCGGGCATACGCCCGCTCGGACCTTCTCCAGAAACGACGTGAACTCATGGAAAGGTGGTGCTCCCATGTGGCCTCGCAGTGCTGAATATCTCTATCCGGGTCTTGATCCGCGACTGTCTCCCTTCAACGAAGACAACCCCGAATACTATTACGTGAGGATGCTCGAGAGGATCGCGGACTGTCTGGAAACGTGGACATACATGGACCTCGATGCGGATAGCCGACTGACACCAGGGGTGTTTCTGTTCAATTGGTTTGAAGACCCCCTCTTTTGCGACACTGGCAACGATTACGGCGTCGGTCATCTCGAGCAGGCACTGACGAGGTGCCGGAAGGCGAAGAGGCTACTTAAAAAATCCATGACTGTTGATTGTCACTGAGAACTGACCCGGCATTGTCACCGAGACTTGACCCACCCAGCTGTTATGTTCTTTGCGTCATGATGGCGTCAATGCTGCTGTCTCCTTTCGTTTCTTTTTCGCTGTCTCAGAGCTGGCCTTGAACCGATAGCTGTCATTACCTGTCTCAAGGATGTGGCAGCGGTGGGTTAGGCGGTCGAGTAGCGCGGTGGTCATTTTCGCATCGCCGAACACGCTGGCCCATTCGCTGAAGCTCAAGTTCGTGGTGATGACGACGCTGGTGCGCTCGTAGAGTTTACTGAGAAGGTGGAACAACAACGCGCCTCCCGAAGCGCTGAACGGCAGATATCCCAGCTCATCCAGGATCACCAAGTCGGTTTTCACCAACGCCTCAGCGATCTTTCCGGCCTTGCCTTGGGCTTTTTCCTGCTCCAGCGCATTGACCAACTCAACCGTTGAGAAGACGCGGACGCGTTTACGGCGATGTTCGATCGCTTGGATGCCAAGAGCGGTAGCGACATGCGATTTCCCGGTTCCTGGGCCCCCGATCAGCACTACGTTTTCGGTCCCATCCATGAACTCGCAGCGATGCAACTGGCGAACCAAGGCTTCACGGATTTCACTGGCGGCAAAGTCGAAGCCAGAGAGGTCCTTGTATGC
>NZ_LGHS01000068.1 GCF_001202025.1 Pseudorhodobacter aquimaris | reverse complement strand
ATCCATTTCTGGCATGGAAATATCCATAAAAATCAAATCAGGCTTGAAGCTGTCAAAGAGGCTTAACGCCTCATGCCCGTTATTTGCAAAGACAAGATCAATGCTGAGGTCTTTTACCATCTTGCGAAAGACCAGCTGGTTTGTCCGATTGTCCTCAGCTGCCAGCACACGCATCATCTGACCGGCTTTGGGTCCGGGCACCGCGTCGGGGGCTGACTGCGCTGATTTCTTTGGACCAGACAAATTCTGCAAATTGCGATAGAGTTCAGCCCGCAACAAAGGTTTCTGCATGACAGCCGCCAGATGCACCGCACCCGCGCCGTCCCGCGCCCCCGCAGGATTGGAAGAGAACAGGACAATCGGCAAATCATACCCCTGTTCACGAACCTGTTCCGCCAACTCTATGCCATTCATTTCCGGCATCTCATGATCGGTGATCAGCACATCATACCCGCTGTCAACGGCCAGTTCTGCCAATACCTCGGCACCCGAACGGCAAAGCTTTACATCCATGCCGCAAGTCGCCAGCTGCCGTTCAAGGATGGTACGGTTTATGAATTGGTCATCCGCCACCAAGGCACGTTTCAAGGAGACGGACACTTGCCTTGTGGTCTGATCCTCTGCCACCGGCAGAACCAAGCGGAACCCGAAACAAGAGCCTTTGCCAACCTCGCTGTCGACCCAAACGCTGCCGCCCATACATTCAATCAGGGCTGAACTCTATCGCAATTTGCAGAATTTGTCTGGTCCAAAGAAATCAGCGCAGTCAGCCCCCGACGCGGTGCCCGGACCCAAAGCCGGTCAGATGATGCGTGTGCTGGCAGCTGAGGACAATCGGACAAACCAGCTGGTCTTTCGCAAGATGGTAAAAGACCTCAGCATTGATCTTGTCTTTGCAAATAACGGGCATGAGGCGTTAAGCCTCTTTGACAGCTTCAAGCCTGATTTGATTTTTATGGATATTTCCATGCCAGAAATGGATGGCAAGGAGGCGGCCCGTGCCATCCGGGAAAAGGAAAAAGCTCGGGGCGGCCATGTGCCGATTGTGGCGCTGACAGCACATGCGATGGAAGGGGATGACACCTCCATTCTCGCGGCCGGAATTGATAAATACCTTACCAAACCACTGCGCAAAACGGCCATAACAGCTGAACTGGTCCAGCATTGTCCGGTCACAGCCCTGCCAGTTACAAAAACGCCGCTTCCCTGACACCAGCCTTTGCCGAAATCCTTGAGGGGCGGTATTACAGAAAATTTCTTGCCGGTTGCGTTCGCGCCGACCAGCGCCACCGAAAGACAAAGCCCAGTCCCTTTCGTCGTTTCAAAAAATCACTCTAGATTATCTGTCTGTAGATAATGACGTATGTCCGGCTCCCGCTTTGACTTCGCAATGTCGAAGATCTGCTGCATGAACGCGGCATCGATATAAGTCACGAAACGGTGCGGCTCTGGTGGAACTGTATTGGTCCGGTGTTCGCCGCTGAACTCTGGGGAAAACAGGTTGGCAACCTCAAGCGCATTCGAATTGGCATTGACATCCGGATAAAGTGGTCGTGAAAAATGGGGTGCAGCGCTATTTTTGGCGCGCGGTCGACCATGGATCGGGGGGGGGTGTTGAAAGCACTGGTACAAAACGGCGTGATCGAAATACTGCATTGAAATTTATCGGAAAAACAATAAGATGGCACGGCACTAGACATATGTTTGTGACAGGCAAACAAGACACTTGTCGCTGGTTCAACAATCGGACCGAGAATTCGCATCTGCCGCTTCGATGACGAGAACGTGCCGTTTAGCGGATCCGCAGCATAGAAACCTTGGAGAAATTTGTCGCTGTACGCGCCTCAGTCCAAAACCATTTTTAACCAAAAAAAGACATTTTTATAGCCGATTAAATTTCAAGCTCAATCGAACCGATGCTCTATCGGGGTGACGCCAGCTTTGTTCCGCATAGGTTTGTGTCTATTATGGCAAGCTGAAACAGGTTCGAATTTGTCTGACGCCACCCGCGCCGCTTTGGATTTTCTTACGCCCAAACCGATCAGAGGCTTTTTGCATCTCAGGCCATCTCTTCATCAAGCCATATCGATAGAGATCTCCGCGCGTTTCACAAGAAGGCTTCCAGATGGCCGAAACCGGTGCTGAAACTTTGGCAGGTGGCATTACTTCGACTGGACCGACAAAGCTGAAGCCGTATCGACCCGTATGAGTGCTTCACTAATACGCTTGCCCGTATCCACGATTATAAGATTCCCTATGTCCAAGATCTGCAGCGATAGACAGGTTTGGATGATGGCACGATTCGTCGCAATTTCTTTAAATTGGTTACTGATTGGAAAGGAATTGACCGTACTGTCGGTTGTGTGGGTGCAGAATGCCCCTCGATAATGATGGGTTGCCAATGCGAATGTTGCTATCCGCGCTTTTCACTTTCCTTGCGGCGCATGGGGTCTTTGCTGGGCGTGGTGCGGCCACCACTTCCACGTTATGTGAAGCGGCGGCGCAATATGCGGCGGCGGAGACGGGGGTACCGCTCTCTATTCTACGCGCTGTTACGCTTGCCGAAACCGGGCGCACAAACCGCCAGAACAACCGGTTTACCGCATGGCCATGGGCCGTGCAGTCCGGAAACAAGGGTGACTGGTTCGCTGACGCGCCTTCAGCGATTTCATATGTCAACGGGTTGATCGAACAAGGCACGCGCAATATTGATGTCGGCTGCTTTCAGCTGAATCTACATTGGCACGGCAAAGCGTTTCCAAATATAGAAACGATGTTTTCTCCACGCGAAAATGCTCTCTATGCAGCGCAGTTTTTGCAACGCCTTTATACTGAGACCGGCGATTGGCGTCAGGCGGTTGGACACTATCATTCCCGCAAAGCGCCAAGGGCCCAAGCCTATGTCAGTCGTTTGGAAACCTTGTTTGAAACGCACCTTGCGGCCTCTCAGCCCGCCCGGCATCCACCAGCGCGGAAGGCCAATCCAGTGCCAAGCCGATACGGGTTGGTCGGCGCGCGCGGCCCTCTTATTAATATGGGCCGAACATCGCGCCCTGTGATTGGAGGATTGCAATGAATACTCTTAACCTACGCATGATTTTCCAACCGACCATCTTGCTTGCGCTGGCATTGATGGCGGTTATCGTCATGATGGTCCTGCCCGTACCCTCCTGGATGCTGGACATCGGGCTGTCTATCTCATTCGCCTTGGCGATCTTGATGTTCACGGTCACCCTGTTTATTCAACGCCCGTTGGAATTTTCAGCGTTTCCAACCATCTTGCTGGCGTCACTGATGCTGCGGCTGGCACTGAACGTATCGTCGACAAAACTGATTATTGGCCAAGGGCATACAGGCACGTCGGCTGCCGGGAATGTGATTGAGGGCTTTGCCAATTTCATCATGGGCGGCTCTGTTCTGCTGGGGGTTGTGACCTTCTGCGTGCTTTTGATCGTGAACTTCATGGTTATCACCAAGGGTGCAGGCCGCATGGCCGAGGTTGGTGCAAGGTTCGCGTTGGACGGGATGCCCGGCAAGCAGCTTGCGATTGACAGCGATATGTCGGCCGGTGCCATTGACCACGCCGAGGCCAAACGCCGTCGTGAGGATGAGCTGGCGGAAACGAATTTCTTTGGTTCTCTCGACGGTGCCTCAAAGTTCGTGAAAGGTGATGCAGTCGCGGGGTTGTTGATTACATTGCTCAATATTGTCATGGGACTGGTGATGGGCACCTTGGTCCATGGCATGCCGCTTGGTCAGGCCTTTGAGACATATGCCATCTTGACCATCGGTGACGGGCTTGTCAGCCAAATTCCGGCTGTTGTCATCTCTATCGCCGCCGCACTTTTGTTGGCGCGTGGCGGGGCAGTCGGCGCGGCAGACGTATCCTTTTTTGCGCAGCTGGGTCGTTACCCGGGCGCACTAGCAACCGTGGCATTCTTGCTGGCGCTGTTCGCACTGGTGCCCGGCTTGCCTTTTCTTCCCTTCATGACTGGTGCGCTCATACTGGGTGGGGCTGCCTATTGGGTTGCGGGTGCCGCTGCACGACAGCCCTCAGAGGACGTTGAAACCCCTGCACCCGCTGCGGAAAAGCGCCTTGGTGATGTCCTTGATTTTGATGATATCCACATTGAATTTGCACCCGATCTTGTGGCGATGGTACTGGACCCGGCAACAGGTCTTGACGTCCGGATTGCGAATATGCGCAACCATATCGCCAGTTCTTTCGGTCTGATCCTGCCTGAGATTCGCTTGACCGATGAAGCTGCACTGCCGCCGGGCACTTACCGCATTCGATTGCAAGGCGTCGAGCAAGTCCGCGACCGGCTGTTCCCTGATCGGGTTCTTGCCTTGCTGTCCGATGACCTGCCTGCGCCAGACGGGATGGATGTTCGCGAACCGGTTTACGGCGCGCCGGCCCGCTGGATTCCCCCTGACGCGCAAGAGGACGCCTCGATTATCGGCTTTACCGTTGTTTCTCCGACAGAGGTTTTGGCGACGCATTTGCTTGAAGTTCTCAAGAACAATCTGTCTCGTCTGCTCAGCCTGCGCGGTCTGCGCCGGTTAATGGATGAATTCGTCAACCTTTCCGACCCCGTTCGCGCCGAGGCAAACCGCCGCTTGCTGGATGAACTTGTGCCCGACAAGGTGCCCGTCGACCTTTTGCTTGCCGTTTTGCGACTGCTTCTGGAAGAGCGTGTATCCATTCGCAACCTGCCGCTGATCCTGGAAGCAATAGCAGAGGCCCGCGGTATGGGTTCCCCGGAAACAATCGTTGAGCATGTTCGCCAACGGCTGGGGTTCCAGCTGGTCGCGGGCCTGCGCCGTGAAGACGGTACTGTCCCCTTGATCCAGCTTGCGCCCGAGTGGGAAACCCAATTTTCCACCTATCAAATTGATGGCGAAAAGGGACAGCGCGATGTTGCCCTTCCACCAGAGCAATTCAACCGCTTGGCAAACAATCTTGCCGAAAAGCTTAACAAAGCGGCTGAAACCGGGGTGCAGCCTGCCCTTGTCACCTCTACTCTGCGGCGCCGGTTTCTGCGCACCGTTTTGGGGACCAAAGGGTTAACGACGCCGGTTCTTTCTTACGACGAAATCGGGTTGGAAGTGCGGGCCGCGATGATAGGGCAAGTTCCCGTATGACCGACTTGCTGAACGGTCTACTTGCCGCGACAAACCAAACGGAAAGTTGGCTTTGGGCCACTTTTCTGGTTTTCGTCCGGGTGGGCGCTGTGATGGCGCTGCTCCCTGCATTTGGTGAGCAATCCGTTCCTCAGCGTGTTCGCCTAGCCTTGACTGTTTGCTTTACAATGATCATTGCGCCCGCCGTCGTCGCACAGGCGCCTGGAATAGAGGAGGGTTTTACACTCCCGCTTGCGACAGAGGCTGTTGCGGGTTTGGCGCTTGGAATCGGGTTCCGAATGTTTGTGTTTGCCCTTCAAATCGCCGGGACGCTGGTCGCGCAATCGACCTCTCTCTCGCAACTCTTTGGCGGGCAAGGTGCGGAACCACAGCCTGCAATATCGCATGTTTTTGTGATGGCGGGCCTAGCGCTGGCAGTCGTATCGGGCCTGCATGTTCGCGTGGCCGAGGTCTTGATCCTCTCCTATAATGTGCTGCCCTTCGGTGTCTTTCCCGACAGCTCCATCATGTCGGATTGGGGTGTCTCGCAGATACGCACGGCCTTTTCCTTGGCGTTTTCAATGGCGGCCCCCTTTCTTGCGGCATCGGTGATCTACAATATCGCGCTTGGTGTCATCAACCGGGCTATGCCACAATTGATGGTGGTTCTTGTTGGCGCGCCTGCGCTAACCTTGGGCGGCCTTGTTTTGATGGCAGTCGCGACACCCCTTATGTTGAGCCTTTGGATGACTGCATTTGATGCATATCTTGCCAATCCATATTTGGTGGCACCATGAGCGAGGATCAAAGCCCCTCCGAAAAAGAACATGAGGCGTCACAGAAAAAGCTGGATGATGCCCGAAAAAAAGGGGAAATTCCGCGATCGGCCGATCTGACAACTGCGGCATCCTATGCGGGTTTTTTGTTGGCGGGGATGACCGTTGGCGGGACGGCCCTGATCAAGGCAGGGGAGGCCGGCGCTGTGCTACTGGGGCAGTCTGACCGTCTGTCGACCATGATGAAAAATGGTGCAGGCGGCAGTATTGGCGGCATCATCCTTGCGTTTGCCACCGCCCTTTCGGCTTTTTTCCTGCTGCCCTTTATGACCGCGTTGTTGATGGTCATTGCGCAGCGGGCCATGCTGTTTGCTCCGTCAAAGCTGGCGCCGAAACTGAACCGTATTTCAATAATCTCGGGCGCCAAAAACAAATTTGGCCGAAAAGGGCTGTTTGAATTCGCAAAAAGCGCCACCAAACTGTTTGTGATCGGCTTTTTACTGTTCAGCTTTCTTAAGTATGAGGCAGAGGGGATCTTGCGCATGATGTATCTTTCACCGGCTTTGTCGACGGCGATGCTCATGGAAAAAGTGATCCGTTTCTTGGCATTGATAACACTTATCGCATTGTCCATCGGCGGGATCGACTACTTTTGGCAGCGGGCTGAGCATATGCGCTCCAACCGCATGTCGCGCAAAGAGATGATGGACGAGCACAAGAACTCCGAAGGCGATCCCCACATGAAGGCAAAGCGCCGACAAAAAGCGCAGGAAATCGCCACCAATTCCATGCTTGCCGATGTGGCACTTGCCGATGTGATTGTCGTTAACCCCACACATTACGCCGTCGCGTTGAAATGGGACAGAAAATCGCGGCGTGCGCCCATTTGTGTGGCAAAGGGCGTGGATGAAATTGCGGCCCGTATCCGGGAAAAAGCGACCGAGGCGAATATTCCCATCCACCCCGATCCACCGACAGCACGTCTGCTTTACGCCAATCTGAAGATCGGGGACGAGGTCCATCCGGAACAATTCCGCGCTGTTGCTGCCGCCATCCGCTTTGCCGAATCTATGCGCAAAAAAATGCGCGCCGCGCCAAGGAGATCGCCATGAGCTCTCTCAAACGTTTGCAAAAACTAAAGGCGCTTTCCGATATGATCTTTGATCAGCATCTGTCCACGCTGCAGGTTTGCGCGGCGGCCCGCGCGACCAGCCAGCAGCGTCTCGAAGGTTTGCGCGTCAAGGAAACCCCGGCAATGGACCCGATCGCCCAAGCGCAAACCATGCTGCGATATGAACAATGGGCAGATGCCCGCCGCGCCGAGATCAACATTACACTTGCCCGTCAGACTGCAGAATGGATGGAGGCGCGCAAAGATGCGCAGCGCGCATTCGGTCGGGCGCAGGTATTGGGCCAATTGCAAGACAAGCTTGGCAAGAAACCCTAGTTGCGATCTGCATCACGCACCTTCAAATCCGGTCAAGGTACTGGTCAGATTATCGCCAAGCTCTTTGCACAGATACCCGCCTTCTTGCACGAAAAGGGTTGGCAGGCCCAGACCGGCAATTGCAGCACCAATTCGACCAAACCCCTCGGTCGTCACGGCAAGTCCCTTGAACGGGTCATCAACAAATGCATCCAGACCCAAGGCAACCACCACCGCATCCGCGCCAAAACTGCGGATTTGCTGCAAGGCCACATCCAATGCCGCCAAATAGCCCGCATCATCCGTGCCCCGGTCTAAACAAAGGTTGAGGTTGTATCCCAATCCGGCACCCTCACCCCGTTCATGGCCATGACCCCAGAAAAACGGGTAAAACCGTACAGGATCAGCGTGGAGCGAGACTGTCAACACGTCGCGCCGATGGTAGAAAATGCCTTGGGTGCCATTACCGTGATGGACATCCACATCCAGAATTACGGGCCGCTTTCCCTGCGACAAAAGCCTTTCAGCCGCGATGGCTGAATTGTTCAAAAAGCAAAACCCCCCTGCAAGATCACCAAAGGCATGATGCCCCGGCGGACGTGACAGCGCATAGACGGCGCGTTCGGTTTCCAAAAGATCCGCACCCGTGATCGCAGTCTGGGCTGACCAGTAGGCGGCCTCCCATGTGCCGCTTGCAATAGGGCAAGCAGTATCGGCTTGGTGAAAACCCGCCTGCCCAATCGCGGATTTCGGATAGCTATCCGTCCGGTTCGCAGGGTGAATATTGGGGATTACCTCCGCGCCGGCACCCTCAATCCGCTGCCAACGCGTATAGATATTTTGCAAGAATGTCAGATATTCCGCCGAATGGATTGCCGCAATCGGGCCAAGCCCTGCATCCTTAGGGGCCTGCACTGTACAATCCGCAGCCTTGGCGCCGGCCAAAAGCCGGTCAATCCGTTCCGGCTGCTCGGGGTTGGGCAAGAGCGCCCCGTTGGCCATAAAATTCTTGGGCTGATGCTTCCACTGCCGATCGTCAAATATCGCTTTCATGGCTGTCCTTTCAGGCGATCCAGTGCCGCCCCCTGCAAAATCATATTGGTTTCGTCCTGGGCGACAAATCCCGCCCGCTCGTAAAACGCCCGTCCGCGCGTATTATCGTCATAAACCGAGAGCTTTATGAAAACTGGGCGCCATTGCTGCAAAGCCGCCGACAACAAGCGTTGGCCCAAGCCTTGCCCCCGCGCCTCGGCCGAAACCCAAAGATCGGAAACATAAAGCCCGACGCCACCCCGCGTCGTCGAAAACAAAGGCGTCGCCAAAAGCGCGCCCTTTGGGGCCTCATCTACCGCCAGAATGGCCCGCCACAAAGGCGCGGCCGCCGTCAATGCCGCAAGGCTGGCCATATGCTGATCGCCCAAATCCTGCGAAAGCTGGGCAAGAGCCTGATGCAGCATAGGGATATCAGCCTTGGTGACAGGGTAAATACGCATCACATCGTCGTCCGGTCGGCGCCTTTTAATTGCAGTATCGCGCGCGCCTCTGTTGGTGTGGCAACTTCGCGGCCCAGCTCTTCGACGATGCGGCGGATCTTGGTGACTTGTTCGGCATTGGATTTCGCCAAAACACCGCGTGAGATCATCAAGCTGTCTTCCAGTCCGACACGCACATGTCCGCCCAAAATCGCCGACATGGTGATCAGCGGGATCTGGTGACGACCCGCCGCAAGCACCGAAAACGTGTAATCCTGCCCGAAAAGCTTATCCGCGATCAGCTTCATATGTGTCAGGTTTTCAGGGTCCGGCCCGATCCCGCCCAGCACGCCAAAGACAAACTGGATAAACAGCGGCGCCTTCACCAACCCGCGATCTACAAAATGACGCAGCATATAAAGATGGCTGACATCATAGCATTCAAACTCGAAGCGGCCACCGCGCTGCGCGCCCATTTGTTCCATCACATGCGCCATATCGCGGGGTGTGTTTTTGAAAACCAGATCGTCGGAATTCTCCAAAAACGGCTTTTCCCAATCAAATTTCCAGTCGGTAATCCGGTCGGCTGCGGGATAAAGCGCGAAATTCATCGTGCCCATATTCAACGAGCACATCTCGGGCGCGGCCAGTTTCGGGGCCGCAAGCCTTTGGTCCAACGTCATCGTGGCGCTACCGCCGGTCGAGATATTGATCACCGCATCGGTGGCTTGTTTGATCCTTGGCAGGAAAGCCATGAAATGTTCCGGCGCGGATGACGGTCGGCCATCCAGCGGATCGCGGGCATGCAGATGCAAAATCGCGGCACCCGCAGCGGCGGCATCCACGGCGTTTTCTGTAATCTCATCCGGTGTGATCGGCAGATAAGGCGACATCGACGGGGTGTGAATGGATCCCGTCACCGCACAGGTGATAATGATTTTTGACATCTCAAGCCACCTTTGCGGGCAGTTCGGCCATATATTGCGCAAGGGAACGGTCGAGGATCTCGGTGATCTCATCAACCTGTGTCTCGGTTGTGATCAGCGGCGGGCAGACAAGGAAGTGATCGCCCGAGGTCCCACCTCGCGTGCGCCGCGAATAGATGATCAACCCGTTGTCATAGGCAATATCGACCAGCCGCGCATGGGCATTCAGCGCCGGATCAAGCGGTGCTTTGGTCGCGCGGTCGGCCATCAATTCAAACGCGGTCATCAGGCCCTTGCCCCGCACATCCCCGATCAGGGCGTAGCGTTGCATCAAGCCTTCCAGCCGGTTTTGTAGCACCTCACCCATCCGCGCCGCATTGCCCACAAGGTCACGCTTGGCGATCTGGTCCAGCACCGCCGCCCCCGCCGCACAGGCCAAAGGGTTGCCCGCATAGGTGAAACCATGGATGAAACCGCCGCTTTGCATCACGGCCTTAACAATATCATCCCGCGCAACCATTGCCCCCAAGGGCGCATAGCCAGAGCCGAAACCCTTGGAGAGCGCGATCAGATCCGGCACCGTGCCCCAATGTTCGGCGCCAAAAAACCGCCCCGTCCGGCCGCCGCCTGTCATCACCTCATCATGGATCAATAACACACCATATTGGGTACAAATCTCACGGATCCGCTGCATATAGCCCGCAGGCGGCACCAATGCCCCGGTAGAGGCCCCGCCGACAGGTTCCACCACAAAGGCCATAACGGTCTCGGGGCCTTCTTGCAAAATAGCCGCCTCCAGCATGTTGGCGTAATGCAGGCCCGTCGCCGGATCATCCGCATCCAAACCGTCAAGATAGGCGCGCGGCGCGGGAATTTTCGGCATCCGCTGCATCATCGGGTCAAAGGGGGCCGCCATCGGCGCATAGCCGGTGATCGCCAAAGCGCCCAAGGTACAGCCGTGATAGGACGGATAGCGCGAAATCACCTTGTACCGTTGCGGCTGGCCCTGCGTCACCACATATTGCCGCGCCAGTTTCAACGTGCTTTCCACCGCCTCGGACCCGCCGGAAACAAAGAACACCTTGTTCAGACCTTCAGGCGCAAGGGCGGCGGCTTTGCGCGCCAGATCCTCAGAGCTTTCGGTCTGAAAATGCAGCCGGTAACCGAATGTCGACTTGTCCATCTGCGCGCGCATCGCCGCCAGCACGTCAGGGTCGGAATGCCCGAGGTTCGACACCATCGCCCCCGACGACCCGTCGATATAGCGTTTACCATCGACATCCCACATATAGATGCCCTGCGCCCTGTCCAGCATCGGACGGGGCGATTTGGTCTGATAGAACAGGTTTGACATCTTAGTCCCCGTTGCGTGCAAGATGTTTGCGCAGGAAGTTGCGGGTGCGTTCCTCTTGCGGGTTTTTGAACAGCACACTTGGCGGGCCTTCTTCGACCACCACGCCACCATCCATAAAGATCACCCGATCACAGACCGAGGCCGCGAAATCCATCTCATGGGTCACGATGATCATGGTCATATGTTCCTCGGCCAGCTGCTTCATGACCTGATTGACCTCCTCGACCAATTCGGGGTCAAGGGCGGATGTCGCCTCGTCAAACAGCATCACCTTCGGCTTCATCGCCAAGGCGCGCGCGATTGCCACGCGCTGTTTCTGACCACCCGAAAGCCGCGAGGGGTATTCATCGATTTTTTCCAACAGACCGACCTTGGTCAGCTGCTCTTCGGCCAGCGCATTCGCATCGGCCTCGCTGATGCCTTTCAGCATCCGCGGCGCAAGCGTGATATTGCCGCGCACGGTCAGATGCGGAAACAGGTTGAAATGTTGGAACACCATTCCGATGTTTTGGCGCACCTGATTGACGTGTTTTTCATATTGGCGCGGTGGCAGTTGGCGGTTGATCTGCACACCCTCCAGCCAGACCTCCCCCGAGGTCAGCGGGTCCAGCTCATTTATCGCGCGCAGAAGGGTGGATTTACCCGACCCTGAAGGCCCGATGATGGCCACGATCTGCCCACGTTCCACGCTCAGGTTAATGTCACGCAACACCTGCAAAGTACCAAAACTTTTGGCGGCATTCTTGATTTCCACAAAGGCGGATGATCTCATCTGTGCCTCCTTTCCTTAACGCGAAGCGGCTATGCGACGTTCCAGCCGGCGCAAGCCAGCCTCCAGCGCGAGGTTGATGATGTAATAGCAAAAAGCAGCGGCGATGTAGAATTCAAAGGGCCGGTAGGTGCGGCTGATGGATTGCTGCGCGGCCAGCGTCAGCTCCATCACGCCGATCACGGACACCAGCGCGGAATCCTTGAGCAGGGCGATCATATTGTTGCCCATCGGCGGGATAACCGCATGGACCGCCTGCGGAATAATGATCTGGCGCAGGGTTTGCCCACGCGAAAGGCCAAGGGTGCGCGCGCCCTCATATTGGCCCTTATCCACCGCCAAAATCGATGATTGGATCAATTCCGAGTTATAGACCGCAAAATGCAGCCCCAAGCCGATGATGCCCGCGACGAAGGCCGGCAGGTCGATCCCGATCTGGATCAGCCCGAAATAGATCAGGAACAATTGCAACAACAGCGGTGTACCCATAAACAGCCATGCAAACAGGCGCATCGGCAGGCGAATGAACCAAGGCGCATAAAGTGCGGCCACGGCAAATATGATACCGCCGAAAAACGATAGGATACCGGCACCTAAGGTGATGGCCACCGTCCATGCCATGCCCTGCAAAAGCACGCCGAAATAGCCGGGCACGACGCTAAAATCAAGTCCCATAGCGGTTCTCCCCTTGCCCGGTCATACGATCCGCGCCTTGCGGTCCAGCCATGAAATGCCATGACCGACGATATAGATGATGACCATGTACAAAACGCCAGACAGCAAGAACATCTCAAAAGGTTTATAGGTCGACCCGATGTAGCGCTGCGCGGTATAGGTCAATTCCACCACCGAAATGGCAGCCACCAGCGCCGTGCCCTTGATCAGCGCGTTGATATTCACACCCAAGGGACGGATCATCATGCGCATGGCCTGCGGCAGGACAACTTTGCGCATGGTTTCCCAACGTGACATGCCAAGCGTGCGCGCGGCCTCTGTCTGGCCCTTGTTGACGGAAATAATGGCCCCCCGCATGGTCTCGGTCATATAGGCGCCGATATTGACCCCCAGCCCGATCACCCCCGCATCAAAGGCATCCAGATTGATGCCGATCTGCGGCCCCCCGAAATAGAGGATAAACAGTTGGATCAGCGCAGGGGTGCCACGAAAGACGCTGACATATACCGCCCCTATTGCCCGCAATACGACATTGCGCGACAGCCGGGCGGCTGCCCCCAAGGCCCCGCAAGTAAGCCCTAGAATTGTGGTCAGAACTGACAATTCAATCGTGACCCACGCCGCTTCGATAAAGAAAGGGTAGACGCGAAGGATCAGGTCAATATCCATATTTGGCCCTTTGGAGATGGTCTTGCGCGCCAATACCAAAAGCGCGCTCATCGCCTGCCGGACCCCCCGGCAGGCTTTTAACGAGATGGTTTAGCGGATGTCGCCGCCGACCCATTCGTTCGCAATCTCCAGATAGGTGCCGTCTTCCATCATCTCATCCAGCGCCGCTTGCATGGCTGCTTTCAGTTCGGGGTTGCCTTTGCGGATGGCGATACCAGCGGGGAATTTTTCTGCATCTGGTGCCGGAATTTCAGCCAGATCATATTGCCCGCTTTTCATCGCCAGCAAAACAGGAATGGAATCGTTGATCACCACGTCGATCCGACCGTTTGTCAGCTCCATAAGCAACTCTGGCAGACCCTTATAGGTTTTCACGTTATAGCCCTGCGCGCGGGCCCATTCGTCGTGGGTTTCGCCCAAAGTCAGGCCCACAACCGCATCATCCAGTTGTTCCAGCGTGGTGATATCCGAGCCCGCCACAGTGAAAAACGCGCGTTTTGTGTTGTAATAGGGGCCGACGAAATCAATCACCTTTTCCCGCTCTGCCGTGATCGACATGGAACCGACAACAGCATCGAACTTATTGGCCAGCAACCCGCCGATGATCCCGTCCCAGGCGGTTGTCACCACTTCAACCTCGATGCCCATGCGCTTGGCAATCTCTGCGCCGATTGCCGGGTCAAAGCCGACGACCTCATTCTGGTCGTTCACGAAATTGAAGGGCGGATATTGGCCTGTCATCGCAATCTTCATGACGCCGCGCTCTTTCAAACCCTCCAGTTCATCCGCAAAGGCGGCGGGGGCAAGGGTCAGGCCCAAGGCGGCGATTCCGCCTGCAAGGACGCTGCGGCGAAGGATGTTTGTGATCATTGTCATGTGCAAATCTCTCCCGGTTGTTTGCTTTATATCGGGGCATTATCGCGCCCAAATCTGTTTTCCACAAGCAGAGTTGCATTGCACGGGGTCATAGGGCAAATAGATATTGAAAATATCCAAAATAGATTTCATCTATGCTTAGAAAATATGAACAGCGTCTGCCCTGGCAATTGGACTGGAATCTGCTGCGCACTTTTATGGTGGTTGTGGATGAGGGCGGTATCACACCTGCCGCGAATTTTCTGGGGCTAAAGCAGCCCACCATCTCTGCGGCCCTTATGCGGCTGGAGGACAGCTTTGGGCGCAAGCTTATCAACCGCTCCCCCACACATTTCAGCGTGACGCCGCTTGGTCAGGTGCTTTACGCCGAGGCGCGCTCGGTTTTTGGCACCATCTCACAACTGCCCAATCTGATGAGCGGTATGGATGACGAGGTGACCGGCCATATCAGCATCGCCGTGGCCAGCCATGTTGTCTCTTCCCATTTTGATACGGTGCTGGAACAGTTTAATGCGGACCACCCGCAGGTCACCTATAGCTTTTCAACCGTCGAAAGCGCCGAGGTGCTGGCCTATGTACAGCAAAACCGCGTCACTTTGGGGATATGTTTGCTGGAGGACAACACCCGCAAGCTGGACCAACGCATCCTCTACCGTGAATATTTCGGATTTTATTGCGGCCCGAAACACAGGCTCTTTGGCCGCAAGGATATTGCTGTGTCAGAGTTGCATGACGAGTATGCGGTGTCATTTCAAACGGATGAGGCGAATGGCCCGCTGTTTGGCGTGGCTGCTTTGCGCGCGCAACTGGGGCTGCGACCGGGGCTGAAGGGGATATCGTCCAGCTTGCCAGAGGTGCGGCGGATGATCATCTCTAACCTCGGTATTGGCGCACTGCCGGTGCATGTGGCGCGCCGCGATGTGGCCCAAGGCCTTTTGTGGCAACTGCCGCCCTATACTGGCCTGCCTGCGATCGACATTCATGTTGTGACCAATCCCAAACGCACCATGAACCAGGCCGAGGTAGGGTTGCTCTCGCTGCTGCAAACCACCTTGGAACAAACATCCCTTTCTGTGCGGACCTATCGCTGATTGGCGTTGCCTTGTCTGATAATCACCTTATTTCGCACAAAGACGCGGCCAAGGGCTGTTCCCGTTAACGGCTTGGCCATATGGTCGCGCCAAACCTGCAGGCCCAAAGGGCGACAAAAGACATTCCACCGCCCGACGGAGACGAAATGACAGAACAGAACTTTATCCCCGACGCCAGCAACGCCCGCGCATTTCGCGATGCTTTGGGCTGCTTTGCGACCGGGGTGACGATTGTCACGATTGCGGGGGAACACACGCCGATGGGATTTACCGCCAACAGCTTTGCCAGCCTGTCGATGGAGCCGCCGCTGGTGCTGTGGTCACCTGCCAAGCGGTCCTCTCGTTTCACGCATTTTGCAGGCGCGCGGCACTTTGCCATTCATGTTCTGACCGCGGCCCAGGGTGATTTGATCCCGCGATTCATTCGTGGAGGGCCGGGGTTTGAGGGCATATCCTATCATCACAACGCCGAGGGGGTGCCCCTGATCGCAGGCGCGCTGGCACGGTTTGACTGTGTGCAACATGCCACCCATGATGGCGGGGATCACCTGATCATCGTGGGCCGCGTCTTGCGCTGTGTCCGAAATGCAGGCGCGCCTTTGGTGTTTACCCAAGGGAAATACGGCCAGTTTTCCGCGTCCGAATAGGGGTCAGAGGAACAGCCGTACAAGGATCGGCGCGATGATCGCCGTCAAGACCGCGTTCATGCCCATCCCGATACCGGCAAAGGCCCCGGCGGTTTCATTCACCTGAAACGCCCGCGCCGTTCCGATCCCGTGCGAGGCAACCCCAACCGCAAAGCCCCGCGCCTGCCAGTTCTTGATCCGCATAAGATTGAGCAAGGGCGTCGCCATCACCGCCCCCGTGATCCCTGTCAGGATAACCAGCACGGCCGTCAATGTAGGCGACCCGCCAATGGATTCCGACACCCCCAAAGCGACAGGAGCAGTCACGGATTTCGGGGCCAGCGACAAAAGCACCTCGCCTCGCACGCCCAAAGCATAGGCAATCCCCAAGGCCGAAAGCATCGCGGTGACAGAGCCTGCAACCAGCGCCCCGATCATCGGGATGGCAGAGGTTTTGATCTTGCCCAGATTGGCATAAAGCGGCGCCGCCAAAGCCACGGTGGCCGGTCCAAGCATGAAATGCACAAATTGCGCGCCGTCAAAATAGGTCGCATAGGGCACACGCGCGAACCACAAAAGCGATGCCAGCAGGATAACCGCGATCATCACCGGGTTCACATAGGGCTTGCGCCCCGACAGCCCGAAAAGCGCATCCCCCACGCCGTAAGCAATCAGGGTGGCGGTTAACCAAAGCAACGGCTCTTGGGCGAGATAGGTCCAGATATCTGGCAGGCCGGTCATTGGCTTTTCTCCGTCAAACGGCACAGGCCAACAAAAACCAGGGCGCCAACTACAATCGCCAAACCCGTGCTGCCCACAATCGCCAGCAATATCGCCATCCCGTCAGCGCCAAGCTTGTCCAGATGCCCCACAATCCCGACACCAGCCGGCACGAACAACAAGGACAGGTGGGACAACAGGCCCAATGCTGTGGGCTGGATTGCCGCCGCCGCTCGTGGCAGCAGGATGAAAAACACCAGCAAAAACACCATGCCAAGAACCGGACCGGGGATAATCAATCCCAGCCCGCGCGACAGGGCCTCCCCCGCCAGTTGGAACATCAATAATGTTGCCAGATGGACAATCATACCAACCCTCTACCCTTGCTTTTGGGTAGCTTAATCCATCGCAACCGCAATGGGCAGATTTTTTGACGCATTCCGATACCATTTACGGATCGTGGCGCGCTCTTCCTCTTCCATGAAGGACAGGTTGGCGGGGGGCATCGCGCGGGTAACGCCGGATTGGAGATAAATCAGCTTGGCGTTTTTCGCGATATCAGAGGCCGTTTCCAACAAGATCCCCTTGGGTGCGCGGTGGATGCCTTCCCAACCCGGCTCCCGCGCATGGCACATGGCGCAACGCCCGGGGATGATCCCGGACGCCTCCTCAAAACCCTCGGCATTGGCGAAAACCTGTTCCAGCTTGGTCAGATCGCGGGCCTCGGCCTCATCATAACTGTCTTGCATAAGCGGGGCGGTGGACAGCGCCATGATCAGGATGAACAGCACGGTCGTCACAAACCATGTCCAATGCGGCCCCGTGCCCGTGGCGTGCATCGTGTTAAAGTAATGCCGGATCGTAACCCCCATCAAGAACACCAGCGCCGCAATCAGCCAGTTGTACTCGGTCGCAAATGCCAAGGGATAGTGGTTCGACAACATCAGGAAAATAACCGGAAGCGTCAGATAGTTGTTATGCGTAGAGCGCAGCTTGGCGATTTTACCGTATTTCGCGGCCGGGGTGCGGCCCTCTTGCAAATCTTTCACCACAATGCGCTGGTTCGGCATAATGATGAAAAACACATTGGCGGTCATGATCGTGGCGGTAAAGGCCCCCAGATGCAGCAAGGCCGCGCGGCCCGTGAAAATCTGGTTATAGCCCCAAGCCATGATCACCAGCAAAACAAACAGCAAGACCATCAACAAGGTCGGACGCTCGCCCAGCTTGGATTTGCACAGAAAATCATAGATCATCCAGCCAAGGGTCAGCGATGCGGCCGAGATCACGATGCCCTGCAACTGCGACAGATCGGCCTTTTGCGCGTCGATCAGATACAGCTCTGCACCCGCCCAATAGACGACCATCAACAAGGCCGCGCCTGAAATCCAGGTCGTATAGCTTTGCCATTTATGCCAGATCAGATGCTCGGGCATATTGGCCGGTGCGACCAGATATTTCTGGATGTGGTAAAACCCGCCGCCATGGACCTGCCATTCCTCACCATGCGCGCCTTCTGGCATGTTCGGCACTTTGCGCAGGCCAAGATCCAGTGCGATAAAATAGAATGATGCGCCGATCCATGCCATCGCGGTGATGACATGCAGCCACCGTATAGCAAAGCCCAGCCAGTCCCAGATGATTGCCATCTCGTACATATAGACCTCCCCTTTTCCCTAATCTTTCGACTTTAAACGCACGCGCGATTTGATTGTATTACAAAAAGACTTCTAGCTGTTTCAAAATTGTACTATCAATCCTGTCATGGCATATCTTGATAACATCAGAACTTTCATCCGTGTGTACGAGCTGGGGAATATGTCCTCGGCCGCGCGCGATATGCGGATATCGGCGGCGGTGGCCTCGGCGCGGATCTCGCAGCTTGAGGAACATCTGGGCGTGCGGCTGTTTCAACGCACAACACGGATGCTGAACGCGACCGAGCAGGGCAATATCTTTTACCCCGGCGCGCGCAAAATTCTGGATGCGGTGGATGAGGCCGAAGCAGAGGTGAATGAGGTCACGCTGGTGCCGCGCGGCATTTTGCATGTCTCGGCGCCTTTGGGGGTGGGGCGGCGTCTGATCGCACCCGAGGCGGCCTCATTCCACGCGGATTATCCGTTGATCAAGATCCGCCTGCGCCTGTCCGACCGCAAGATCGACTTGGCGATGGAGGGGTTGGATGTTGCATTCTTCCTTGGCATTCCCGAAGATTCCAGTCTACGCATCCGTAAAATTGCCGATTGTGAACGGGTTTTATGCGCCTCGCCCGATTATATTGCGGCGCGTGGCGAACCCGACAGCGTTGAGGCGTTGAAGTCAAAACATGATTGCCTGAACTTGCGCTATCCCGGCGCGCCAGAGTTTCAGTGGCCGCTGCAAACCAGTGACGGCCCCAAACGAATAGAGGTTTCCGGTCCCTTTGAATGTGACGATGGGGATATTTTGACAAATTGGGCGCTGCAGGGGCAGGGCATCATCATGAAGCCCCTTTTTGAAGTGTCCGATTACATCAAGGACGGGCGTTTGGTGCCGGTTTTACGGCAACACCCGCCTGTACCCATCCAGATGGCTTGTCTCTATTCCCACCGCCGAAAACAAGACCCCAAAGCGCGGCTTTTCATTGATTTCATGGTTGAGCGGATGGCCCAGAATATGGGCGATCTGCGGTTGGAAACGCTTTTGTAAAATCCGGCCCCCTTTGCGAAAAAAAGGGGACTGGGTTTTTAGAAATCCACTTCGATTGCGACACCTTTGGTAATGGCCAGATCAACCACCGCCGCCGCCACGGCCAGATCCTGCAAGCCAACACCGGTGCCATCAAACAGCGTTACCTCTTCGACGCTGCTGCGACCTTTGTGGGTGCCGTTGATCACGGCGCCGAGTTCGGCAATATCAGTCTCGGCCAGAACACCGCTGGCAATGGCGTGTTGACATTCACCGATGCTGATCGCCTGCGCGACCTCATCGGTAAACACCGTCGCGCGCGCCACCAGATCGGCGCCTACTTCTTGCTTGCCCTTGGTGTCCGTGCCCATGCAGGCGATATGCGTGCCGGGTTTGATCTGTGCGGCATGTAAAATCGGATCAAAGCTGGAGGTAATCGTGATGATCACATCCGATTGCGCGCCCAGCTCGTCTAGGCTGACGGCCTCAAACGGCAGGCCCAGCTCTTGGGCGGTATTGGCAAGGCGGTCGAGCATTTCAGGATGAAGGTTCCAGCCCACGACCTTTTCAAACTGGCGCTGTTCCACCGCGGCCCGCATCTGGAAGGCGGATTGGTGCCCCGCGCCGACCATGCCCAAAACCTTGGCGTCCTCACGCGCCAAATGGCGGATAGAGACCGAAGAAGCCGCAGCCGTGCGCAGGGCTGTCAACAGGTTCCCGCCGACCAGCGCCTTTACCTTGCCGGTATCTGCATCGAACAAGACAACGGTGGACTGGTGGTTGGTCAGCCCCTTGGCCTCATTGCCGGGCCAATAGCCCCCGGATTTAAGGCCCAACGCCAATCCCTGCCGGTCAAACCCCGACTTGAACCCATAAAGCGCATCAGCATGGCCAATAGACTCGCGGATGACCGGAAAGTTATAGGCATCGCCGCGCGACATCGCGGCAAACACCCCTTCGATTGCCGTAAAACAGGTCGCCCGATCCATCAAATCGGCAATCTTCGCCTCTGGTACAATCCACATAGACATCCCTTCTGCAAGGCCGAGCCCTGCCCTTTATCTGCTCAAACCATCCCGCTAGGGGCAATCAATAGGCCTTGCCGCGCGCCGAGACCGGCCAGACCGTTTCCACCTTGCCGCCGCGCACACCGACATACCAGTCATGCACGTTGCACGTCGGGTCACAGTGGCCCGGCACCAAGCGCAGCTTGTCATTCACCTTCAGCGCCCCGTCAGGATCCTCAACAACACCGTGTTCGTCGCTGCATTTGATATATTTCACATCGTCGCGGCCAAAGATGAACGGCAGACCGCTGTCAATCGATTGCGCCTTGAGGCCCGCATCAACAATGGCTTTATCGGGCTTTGCATGGCTCATCACGCTGGTCAGAATAAACAACGCGTTTTCCCATTCGCCCTGATCGATGCGCTTGCCATCCTGGTCGTGAATACGGCCATAATCGGCATCCATGAAGGCATAGGAACCACACTGCAATTCATTATAAATCCCTGAATTGCTCTCGAAGTAATAGGAACCCGTGCCCCCGCCGGAAACCAGTTCGGTTTCCAACCCCTCGGCTTTCAATGCCTCAACGGCATCGGAAACCTGCGCGATGGCCGCATCAAGCTTGGCCTTACGATCATCAAAGCTGTCCATATGCTGCATTGCGCCTTGATAGGCCTGAATACCGCGGTACGTCAGCCCCGGCGCGGCGGCTGCGGCCTTGGCGATTTCAACCACGGCCTCGGTCGTCTTGACGCCGCAACGGCCCGCGCCGCAGTCAATCTCGATGAACACGCCCAGCTCGGTCCCATGTTTTTGTACGGCCGCCGACAGATCGGCGATATTGGCCACGTCATCGACACAGACAATTACATTTGCCCCAAGTTTCGGCATCCGCGCCAGACGGTCGATCTTGGCCGCCTCCCGCACCTGATTGGATACGAGGATCTCCTTGATGCCCGCGCGCGCAAACACTTCAGCCTCTGACACTTTCTGACAGCAAACGCCGATCGCCCCGCCCATCTCCATTTGCAGCTTCAAAACATCGACCGACTTGTGCATTTTGCCATGCGCGCGATGACGCATACCGTGGGCTTTGGCATAGTCACCCATCTTTTTCACGTTCCGTTCCAGCGCATCCAGATCGAGGATCAGGCACGGCGTCTGGATATCCGCCTCATCCATACCGGGCTTGGCGGGAATGTCGTAACCGACCTCATAGTTATCAAAATTTGTATCTGTATTCATACTTTTGCCCTCACTTCTGCTGCCAGGGAAGCAGGTCGAGATCGACATTGCCCCCGGTGATAATCACGCCCACGCGCTTGCCCGCGAAAATCTCTTTGTTCTTGAGAATGGTCGCCAAAGGTACAGCGCTCGACGGCTCCATCACGATCTTCATCCGCTTCCAGATCAATAACATCGCGTCGATGATCTCTTGGTCCGAGGCCGTCAGAATATCGGTGACGTGGCTTTGCACGAAATGCCACGTCAGATCCTTTAGCGGCACCTTCAGCCCATCGGCCACCGTCACCGGCGCGTCATCGGCAATGATATGACCGGCCTTGAAGCTGCGATAGGCATCATCGGCCTGTTCCGGTTCGGCGGCATAAATCTTGATCTGCGGCGCAAGGTTGGACAGCGTCAGGCAAGTGCCCGAAACCATACCGCCCCCCCCGATGGGGGCGATCACCGCATCAAGGCCCTGCGCCTGCTCGATCAGCTCCTTTGAACAGGTCGCCTGTCCCGCGATCACACGCGGATCATTATAGGGATGCACAAATTCCGCGCCCGTCTCCGCCACCACCTCGGCAAAGACCGCCTCACGGCTGGTGGTTGACGGCTCACATTCCACCACACGGCCGCCATAACCGCGCACGGCTTCTTTCTTGGCCTGAGGCGCGGTGCGGGGCATGACCACGGTGCAAGGAATGCCCCGCCGACCCGCGGCATAGGACAAGCACGTCCCGTGATTGCCGCTGGAATGGGTGGCAACGCCTTTGGCGGCCTGTTCCTCGGTCAGGCCAAACACGGCGTTGGACGCGCCTCGCGCCTTGAAGGCACCGGCTTTTTGCAGGTTCTCACATTTGAAAAACAGCTCGGCCCCCGTCAGATCATTGAGGTATTGCGAGGCCAGAACAGGCGTGCGGTGGATATAGGGTTTGATCCGTTCATGCGCGACCAGCATATCGGCGAGTGTGGGGATATACATAATCTCACTCCGCCGCGATACGTTTGGATTTACCCGACCCAAGACGGTAATACTCCTGCGCCGCCGCAACACCGGACCCAAGCGTGATATCCAGCCCAAGGTCCACCATCACCATTTCCGCCGTCGCCAACCCCGAGAGCATCATCGCATCGGTCAGGCTGCCAAGATGGCCGATGCGGAACAGTTTGCCCGCAACCTCCCCCAAGCCGACACCAAAGGCCATGTCATAATCGCGTGCGCCAACCGTCACGATATCGGTCGCATTGAAACCTTCGGGCGTGCAAATGGCGGAAACGGTATCGGAATAAACATCCGGCGACGTCGCACAAAGCGTCAATCCCCAAGCGTCCACCGCACGGCGCACGCCCTCGGCTATGCGGGTATGACGGGCAAAGACATTTTCCAGCCCCTCGGCCTCAATCATCGCCAATGACGCCTTGAGACCATTCATCAGACCGACCGGCGGCGTATAGGGATAGGCGTTATTGCCATAGCCTTTGGCCATATTACGCACATCAAAAAAAGTACGCGGCAGGGTCGCGGTTTCCACGGCCTTCATCGCCTTTTCGGAAAAACCGACAATCGCAAGGCCTGCGGGCAGCATGAAACCCTTCTGGCTGCCGGTCACCGCAATATCAACGCCCCACTCATCCATCCGGAAATCCATCGAACCAATAGAGGATACCCCATCTACATAGAGCATCGCAGGATGGTTTGCCGCGTCCAACGCCCGGCGCATGGCCGCAATATCGGACTTCACGCCAGTTGCGGTCTCATTATGCGTGGCCAAAACAACCTTGATACTGTGGGATTTATCGCCGCGCAGAATTTCTTCATATTTGTCGGCTGGCAGGCCGTCGCCCCACGGGGTCTCAATGACTTGCACATCCAGCCCGTGACGTTGGCACATATCAATCCAACGGTGACTGAACATACCATTGCGCGCGGCCAGAACTTTGTCGCCCTTGCTCAGCGTGTTCGTCAAGGCTGTTTCCCAGCCGCCTGTTCCCGTCGACGGAAAGATGAAAATCTTGGCGCTGTTCGATTTCAGAACCTTTCCCACGCCCTCAAGGCAGGGATGTAAAATCTTGCCAAATACAGGAGAGCGATGATCTATCGTTGGCATATAGCAGGCTTGACGGATCGCTTCCGGCATATTGGTGGGGCCGGGAATAAAGACCGGATTTTGAAAGGTCATGACATTCTCCTCCATAGGGTTGCGATAAGACTAGGGGGAGTTGCGCACCGGCTCAATTTTTTTGAAATATTTTTTCAAAACACAATATAACATATTTTTGGTATGATATTCGGGGTGTTACATTTTTTCATTTACAGAAATGATTTTTCATTTAATCCTCTACGTCCCCGTATTTTCGACGAAAGAGCCGATACATGACCAATAGTCAGCGCAACAGAGGTCGGCCGAAACGGTTCGATGGTGATGAAAGCCAGAACATCATTCAGTCATTGGATCGCGCAATTGACGTCTTGGAAACCTTGGCCAAAGGCGGCGCCATGACCTTGTCACAAATCGCCGAAAACATGGGGCAATCGCCCGCAACGATCTATCGTGTGCTCTCCACCTTCCGACTGCGCGGCGTGGCTGAGGTAAATCCAGCATCACAAGAATGGTCAATCGGGGCAGAGGCATTCCGGATCGGCAGCGCGTTTTTGCGGCGCAGCAACCTTATCACCCGCGCGATGCCCGTCATGCAGCTGCTGCGTGATCAAACCGGCGAAACCTCCAATCTGGGGATAGAGCGTGAAGATAACGTGGTTTTCGTCGCCCAAGTGGAAACCCATGAGTCCATTCGCGCATTTTTTCCTCCGGGGACACAGGCGCCGATGCACGCCTCCGGTATCGGCAAGGCGCTGTTGGCGATGTATTCTGAAAAGCAATTGAGCCGCTATCTTGTCGATAACCCTCTGCCACCTTTTACACAAAATACGATATGCACTGCCGAGAGTCTGATCCAAGAGCTTAGCTTGATCCGCAAACAGGGCTTTTCTTTTGATGATGAGGAAAAAGCCATCGGTATGCGCTGTATTGCGGCTCCGATCACCAATTTCTACGGCGAGGCTGTCGGCGGAATATCTATCTCTGGCCCATCACATCGCTTGACGCCTGAAAAAACCGTCGCAATTGGCAGGTTGGTTCAAAAAGCGGGGGCGCAAGTCTCTGCCAGCTTGGGGGCTTGATGGGTAGAGTGGCCGATGGCTTGGTGTCGCCTGCAAGCGCAATGCAACATCTCGGCTATCTAACTCCACACAAAGCCTGTTAAAAATAGCTTCGAACAAGTGCCCCTGATACAAGTGCCCAACCATCCGCGACCACGAAGAAGGCCAGTTTGAATGGCATTGATACCACAGCGGGGGGGACCATCATCATGCCCATCGACATCAAAACCGCAGCAACAACCAGGTCGATAATCAAAAAAGGTAGGTAGATAAGGAAACCGATTTCAAACGCCCGCTGAATTTCCGACAGCAAAAAGGATGGCACCAATAGCGATAGAGGGGAGTCGATCGGCGCGCTTGCCTCACCCGGACGCAGCGCTTGCATGGTTGCAAATGTGTCGACATCCATTCGCGCCGACATAAACCCTCTGAACGGGCCAAGTGTGGCGTAAAACGCCTCTTCAAAGGAAAGGGTATTTTCTGTCAACGGCTTGACGCCCTGCAGCCATGCCTCGGTGAATACCGGCTCCATGACGAACCACGTCAGAAACATCGCAAGGCTGATGATGAGCATGTTTGGTGGCGATTGCTGCAAGCCGATGGCCTGCCGCATAATAGAAAGCACCGTTACGATAAAGGGGAAACAGGTGACCATAATCGCTATTCCGGGCACCAAGCTGAGCACGGTGACCAAAGCCATAAGCTGCACCGCGCGACCGGAAAGCGACGCCCCGTCTCCTAGATCAAGTGTTACTTGCTGCGCAAAACCCGGGGAGGCAAGGACGCTCAGAAGTAAGGCAAAGCCAAGAAGCCGATGCATCAAAGCCCACCCTTCAGGTTTGCAACTTCTGTCAATCGCACGGCCAGACGACCCGCATTTTCGCCCTCCATCTCTTCCAGCTCTCCACGTGCGATCAGACGGTCACCGACCCAAAGTTCGACAGGGTCATCGACGCGGCGGTCCAATGCAAGAACGGCATCTTTTTCCAGCTTTAAAAGCTCTTTGACCTGTGGCCGCGCCCGACCGACAGATATGGTAATTTCGATCGGCACTTGGCTGAAGGGGTTATTATCAGCAAGATCATCCATGATTTTGGTCCTTGGTTGTAAGGGTAAAGAAGTCCGACAGCGCATCCTTGATTTCAGCTATGGCGCCATCAAGATCGACACGGGTTTCACAGTCGCCGAGGCGTAGGAAAACCTGCCCCTCACCAAGCGTTGGCTCCTCTACCAGGGTCAGTGGCGGGGCATTTTCATGGTCAATCAAGGGTTCGATCACTTCGCGCGCTGCGGGGTTGAACAAAAGTTTTATCGGGGTATCGGCAGCCATGGCTGCCAGCGGCATCAGCGATTTCTCAACGACGGGTGCCAGAACGCCAGATGCGATCGCTGGCAATAAATGCCCAACAATATCCATTAAAAGTGGCTCTAACCCCTTCAAAACATGGGTGCGCGCCTCATGATAGGTGAAATTCAAAGACTGCAAATTATGCGCCAGATCAGCGGCCATCTGGTTCCGCTCACCTGTCTGTGCCGCCACAGCATCTTCCCAACCTGCAGCATATCCTTGCTCATATGCTGCGAGACGCGCCTCCTCCATCGCGTTCAAATCGGTGACAAGAGTCGCTGACCCTTCATCAGATTTGGTTTCAAAAACTTCCAGCTGAAGGGGGGGCATTACGCGTTCTCCTCTTCATCGGTCTCCATCCAGCCACGCAGAATTTCCACACTTTCACTTTGGCGCTCATCAATCAGGCGACGCAGGCGGGCCATGGGGTCTGCATCGACTTTGCCGTTTTCATCATATGAGACAACCGACAGGTCAGGCATGTCCTGATCATCAATTTCGCCGGTCAGGACTCTGGGCTCTTGTGCCGTTGCTGATTTTCCTTCGGCGGGGGGCAATGCAAGGGCTGCACTCTCCGTGGTCACGGTATTATTGCGAGACCCGTTCATCATAAGAGGGCGCAGCACGAACAGGCCCAGGATCAGGGCAACAACCCCCAAAACAGCAGCCTGAATTAGCGAGACAATGTCAAGTGGACCGACGGCAGACATTATACTGCTCTCGGCGATGCTGCCCGCTTCTGTGATCGGCTCAAAGGCGAGTGATTTCAATACCAGAACGTCCCCACGCGCCTCATCCAGGCCGGCAGCAGACATGACCAGCTCTCGCAAGATCCCAAGCTCTTCTTCGCTGCGCGGCTCCCATGCGACGGTACCATCCGCCGCCGCTACTTGTTCACCGTCGACCAGGACAGCCACCGAGATACGACGCAACGCACCGGGGGATTTTATGATTTCTCTTTGTGTTTCAGACACTTCATAATTTACTCGCTCACGCGTTTCCGTAGAGTTGCTTGACCCTTGACCGCCTGCCCCTGCATCGCCTTCGGGCAAGTTCGAGGCGACCGTAACATCGTTACTGGGTTGCGTTGCGGAGTTGCTGCGCTCTTCGGTGTCCGAGGAAATTGCGACACGGCTTTCCGGATCAAAACGACGTTCGGTAATCTGCTCGCGATCGGTTTCCACATCGATGGCCACTTCAACAATAGCTTTGCCAGGGCCAACGCGGGCAACGAGCAACCGCTCGATATTACGTTTCAATTCTTCTGCACGCGCATCCCCGCCCTTGGTAGGAGAGAACGCCGCATCCCCCGACGGAATAAACCCGGAAACACTGTCGATTACTGAGACATCATCGGGCTGCATCCCTGCAACCGCAGCCGCAACCAGATGGCGCACCGCATTCGCCTGTCCAGCGCCCAAAGCGCCCGATGCAGAGGTTACGGTTACACTTGCCGTCGGGCGGCGGTCCCGCTGAAAGGGCTGGGCCTGCGTCTGTGCTATATGGACCCGTGCGGCACGAATCGCAGGAGATGCCACAATTGTGCGGGCCAGCTCCCCTTCTTTTGCGCGCCAATAGGCCGCGTCAAACATTTGTGAGGTTGTTCCAAACCCTGAAAGGCCGTCAAGCAGCTCATATCCTGCGCCACCGGACGTTGGCAAACCTTCGGCCGCAAGCGTCATACGCAACGAATCACGCTGGCCGCTTTCGACACGGATCGTATCGCCAACCACCTCATAAATAACGCCACGCTGGTCCAGGGCGCGCACCACCTCGCCGGCCGCGCTACTATCCAGCCCTGCGTAAAGCAGCGACATTTCCGGGTTGGTGGCCATACGTGATAATCCAATAACGGCCAAAAACATTGCAACCGTTGCACCGACAATAATGATTCGACGACGCATATTGAGGGAGGACCAAAGCGAAATAAGGTTTTGCACGGACATTCTTTCCATTTTCGAGGCTTCTGCCCCACTCACCCTCAGGTTTCGCGGATTGATATTAATAATCGGTTAGTGACCAGCGGCTTATAGATATTTTATGAGCAATGGACGGAGTACCCGATGGCCGAGGCTGAAACCCCAGACGAAGAAGCCACCCCGAAAAAAAAATCAAAGCTTCCGATTATGATCGGCGCGGTCTTGGCGCTTGTTTTGGGGGGCGGTGGTTTTTACGCGACCTGGTCAGGGATGATCTTGGGCGCGCATGAGGAAGAGGTGGCTGTCGTTACATCCAGCCCGCTGCCAGACATCGCCTTTGTGCCAGTGGAACCGATCATCGTTTCCCTGACACCCGGCTCTTCTGCGCGCCACTTACGCTTTACCTCACAGATTGAGGTGAACACCCCGATGGTTGAGGAGGTAACTCTTCTTATGCCGCGCATCATGGACATCATGAACGGCTATCTGCGGGCAATCGATGTGACCCAGCTAGAAGATCCGTCCGCCCTGATCCGTATTCGCGCGCATATGCTGCGACGAATTCAAATCGTGACCGGCGAAGGGCGCGTGCGCGACCTTTTGATAACCGAATTTGTATTGAACTGAGTGAGGTAAGAAAATGCAACTAATCGCTGACATTCTTTTGGCATCCGGTGCATTTGGCGCCGCGATCTACTGCTACATTCTGGCGCGCAGGTTGAAAAAGCTGCAAACACTGGAGACGGGTATGGGCGGGGCAATTGCTGTTCTGTCCTCACAGGTTGACGACATGACACGCGTATTGGAAAAAGCGCGTGGCGCTGCCGATCATCAGGCGAAGTCACTTGATAGCTTGACTCAGCGGGGCGAGGGTGTTGCCGCGCGGTTGGAGCTTTTGCTGGCCTCAATGCATGACCTGCCGGATGCGCCAAAATCAAATGCGGCCAAATCTGATTCGTCGGGTCATGAACCTGAAAAACGTCTTCGTTTCGTGCGTCGCAAGTTGTCGCACGATAATTTGGAGGCTGCGGAATGAAAGCGCAGAAAAAGGTCTCGGCACGGAAAAAGTCGGGACGGGGGGCATTGGTAACCTTGGCGGCTTTTATGGCAGTCTCTGGCCTAATTCGGTTGGGCGATGGAATCGGCTTGGCGATGGCGCGCACCGGCACGGAGGTGGCGGATACATCAGGAAGTCCTGCCGCCAAAGCGCTGAGCTGCCCCACGCCGCCGCTTGCATTGGCAGAAGCGCTGGCCGAGCGTGAAATGCGCGTCTCAGCACGCGAGGCAGCCCTAACCGATCGATTTGCCGCACTCTCTCTTGCAGATGACGCCATAGAGCAACGCTTGGCAAAACTTGCAGAAGCGGAGGCAAAATTGAGCGATACCCTGGCCCGTGCGGATGGCGCGTCAGAGGCAGACCTGACCCGGCTCACCGAGGTCTATCAATCTATGAAGCCCAAAGATGCCGCCGCATTATTCGCAACAATGGCACCAGAATTTGCTGCGGGTTTTCTGGGGCGTATGCGTCCGGAATCATCTGCTGCGATCCTGTCGGGAATGACACCCGAAGATGCATATACCGTCAGTGTTCTTTTGGCCGGCCGCAACGCCAAAGTTCCTAAAAACTAAGCTGAGATCAGGCTTTATTAACGGGTCTCTGCCACTTTGGCAGCAACGAACAACTTCAGGAGCAGCACATGTTTGGCCTCATAGGTATCCTTGTCATCTTTGTCATGGTTTTCGGCGGCTTTGTGCTTGCTGGCGGCAAACTTGGTATCATCCTCAAGGCAATGCCGTTTGAGATGATTATGATCGGTGGTGCTGCAATAGGCACATTTTTTGTCTCAAACGACTTTGCGGCGGTTAAGGCCACAGGGCGTGATCTTGGAAAAGTATTCAAAGGGCCGAAGTGGAAACCGGCCGACTATCGTGACCTTCTGTGCCTGTTATTCGAGCTTATTCGCATTGCGAAAGCAAATCCTGTTGCACTTGAAGAGCACATTGAGAACCCTTCGGAATCGAGCGTATTCCAACGTTATCCAAACATCCAGAAAGACCACGAATCCATTGAGCTGATTTGCGACACATTGCGCGCGGCATCTATGAATTATGATGATCCACATCAAGTAGAAGAGGTGCTGGACAAGCGCATGGAAACGACTCAAAATCATGCAATGCATTCCAGCCATGCACTTCAAAGTATGGCCGATGCCCTGCCCGCTCTTGGAATCGTCGCCGCGGTTTTGGGTATCATCAAGACTATGGGTGCATTGGACCAGCCCCCCGAGATTTTGGGAAAAATGATCGGTGGCGCATTGGTCGGGACTTTTTTGGGCGTATTCCTCGCATACGGCTTGGTTGGACCATTCGCGTCACGGGTGAAATCGGTAACTGAGGACGACAACCATTTCTACCTCCTGATCCGAGAAGTCCTGATCGCCAATCTTCACAACCACCCTGCAAATATCTGTATCGAAGTCGGTCGTCAAAACACCCCACATCACGTCAGACCCAGCTTTTCAGACCTTGAGGAAGCGTTGCGTGGTTTGAAACAGGAAGCGGCATGAAGTTACTGATCACCATTCTATTCTTTTTGGCCTCATTTCAAACGGGGAACGCGCAAAGTATTGCCGTGACCTCTGGCGAGCATTCTGGATTTTCACGACTTGTGTTTAGTTATTCAGGCTCGGCCGAATGGTCTTTAAACAGAACGGATGATGGTTACATATTGGATATGAAGGGGCAGAAGCCGCGCTTTGACCTGAGCGATGTATATCGTCGGTTGACGACCAAACGCCTATCCAAGATCACAGCGGTGCCAAACTCATCTTCTGTACGCCTGACATTAGACTGTGATTGTTATGCAATGCCTTTTGAGCTTGAGCCTGGCATTTTGGTCGTGGATATCAAGGATGGCAGCGCTCCCGAAGGCTCATCTTTTGAGTTGAAGGTAGATGGTACGAAGTTGCAATCGCTAACATCTGCAGCTGGCGCAACACCTGCCGTCGTCGCGCCGGAGCCCGAAGACAAGATGACAACACTTGAGGCCAAAGCTTTTGCTAACGCGATAGGCACTGCAGCGCGAAGCCCTCAGCCCGAACACTCTATTCCACTGGAAAACCCACCCTTGCAGCTTAATAAGGCTCGGGATGAATTGTTGTGGCAACTCAGCAAAGCTGTTGCTGCAGGAATGGTTGAAGCCACAGGAAAACTGGACATTGGGGACGCACCAGCTGCCACCGCTGGCGCCAAAAACAACATTAGCACAGGCAATCACATTGGAATTGATCCCACTGCATCTGAACGCCAGTTGGATAGCATGACAGGAAATGGGACCCCCTGTTTTGCCGATGCGCGGCTTGACATCACAACCTGGGCAGGGTCCGGGAATCCTGCGCTGGATTTCGCAACAAATACAACCAGTCTTGTCGGCGAGTTTGACCGGCCTAGCCAAGATGCCATCACGCGCCGTGTGCAGTACCTTCTGGCTTTGGGCTTCGGTGCGGAAGCGCGCCAAACTCTTTCGGCACTAAATGTAGATATGCCTGATCGCAGAATATGGGAAACGATGTCCTACATCGTAGATATGGAGGTCCCGCCAGGTACGGTTTTTGATGGTATGGAGATCTGCGATTCCTTGGCGTCATTTTGGGCCGTGTTGTCCAAAGCCGAGCTGCCTTCGCCAAACCAAGTCGCCATTCCCGCGGTCTTGCGCAGCTTTTCTGGCTTGCCTTTGCATCTGCGACGGCAACTTGGGCCGGGCTTGGCGAATAGGTTCTTGGCGCAGGGCGATACCGCCACGGCGAGAGCAATTCGCGATGCTATCCTGCGCGCACCCGGAGATGACACCGCTGCTGTTCAACTCATGAAGGCCAGAATTGATCTGGCGAAAGGTGACACCGTCAATGCCGAGGCCATTCTCTCCCCTCTTTCGGGAAGCTCGGGGCCTGCCGGGGTTGAATCAACTATTGCGCTTATTCAAATGCTCGCAAACGATGGGCAAGAAGTAAGTTTAGACTTAACAACATCTGCTGAAGCCTTGCTAAAAGAGGCAAGGGGCGGTGTTGGTGAAAGCGATCTGCGCAACGCAATTGCATTGGCCTACGCATCACAAGACCGCTATACGTTAGCCTTTGAGACGTCGGCCATTCCAATTCAGGAGGCCACACCTATTTGGCGCATACTTGCAGAACGCGGCACAGATCGGGCTATCTTAAACCATGCAATATTACAAAAATCAGCCCGAATTCCAAATACGTCCATAGCGACCCGACAAAAGCTGGCACGCCGCTTGCTTGATCTCAACTTTCCAGATCAAGCAATCAAATGGGTTAGCCCAAATGCTGCTAACCCCAATGAAATGGCTGCTTCAGATCTACTGTTGCGGGCCGAGGCTGAAATCGCACGCAGTGATGCCATTACTGCGCTAGACTATCTTGCGAATCTTTCTGGTGACGCAGCAGACGCATTGAGGGTTAAGGCGCTCGCAGCACTCCGAACCCCCGATGCAGTTGAGCAATTGGCAAATGCCGGGCAGCGAGATGAAGCCGCTCGCACAGCGCGGCAACAAGAAGAGTGGCCAAAGCTTGTTACTTTGGCACCAGGTGGTATTTGGCAGGAGGCCGCAGCGCTCGTTGTGGACACGGATCTTTCTCAGAACACTAACTCTGCAGTACTTCCTGAAACCGAATCGCAAGCGCAGGGGCCACTCGCGCAAGGCCGTGCCACCTTGGAGGAAAGTGTCGCCGCACGCGCCCTCTTGGAAAAACTGATTTCAGATGAACCTATCCCGTAAAAGGCACCTTACGCCCTAGTCGCCCGGAACTATAATTCGTATCATTTCTGTGATGTGAAACAGGAGATGCTGCGATAGCGGGACGTGCGGTGGCCGAGGTGATCCTGAGCAATGAGGAACGAACCTTTCTGGAAGCGCAGGTGCGTCGGCACAAGGCGGCGCGGTCTCTATCGGATCGGTGCCGAATTATCCTGCTCTGTGCGGAAGGCTTGCAAAGCAAGGAAGTGGGTGTCCGACTCGGAATGCATGAACACACCGTTGGTAAGTGGCGCAGGCGGTTCGTGAAAGATAGGATCGAAGGGCTTACCGACGAGTGCCGTCCCGGTCGCCCGCGTACGGTGTCGGATGCACAGGTGGCGGAGGTGATGAGCGCACTTTGAACGCCACGCCGAAGGACGCCACCCATTGGTCGATCCGTTCGATGGCCGCGGCGACCGCCTTTCGCACACCACCATCCGGCGCATATGGGCCGCATTTGGTCTGCAGCCGCATCGGAGCGAGACGTTCAAGCTCTCGACCGATCCGCTGTTCGTCGACACGGTGCAGGACATCGTCGGCCTCTACATGTCACCGCCGGACAGGGCTATCGTTTTGTGCGTAGACGAAAAATCGTAAATCCAGGCATTGGATCGGGAACAGCCCGTGCTGCCGATGGCACCGGGTGTCGCCGAGCGCAGAACCCATACCTACATCCGACATGGCACGACGTCGTTGTTTGCCGCGTTGGACATCGCCACGCTGGCGGTGATCGGCAAATGCTACAAGCGCCATCGGGCAATCGAGTTTCTCGACTTCCTCAAAAAGATCGACGCGGCCAGCCGATCACACGGCGTGAATGCAGATCAAGGATGACAGCCAAGTTCGACATAGGGCCGCCGCTGGTCTGAGGCCCATGTCGGACGCCAGCCCTCCCGGGTCCACACATAACTAATGTCGCCTGCCCATGTCGGGTTTGGCCCCGCGGCGATAAAGTCCCTATCCAGCAGATTGGGCGCAATTTTGAACTTATGATTGCTAGCTGTCGTGACCTTATGTTTACGTGTCCGAACAACAGATATGCCGTTCTGACGCGTCAAGCGGCCAACGCAACGATGACCGACATTCAGAGCAATCTCTTTTCAGCTTTTCGGTCATCCGTGGCCTGCCGTAGCGACCAAGGCTAAGTCGAGATTGTTCCTTGATATGTGCAAATGTGACCAAGTCAGTCCGTTGCCTGCGACTGGCGGGACGGCCGCGCAAGGCCCGCAATCCAAGATCGGTATCCGCTTGGTTCACTTCTTGAAAGCTGCCGCTCTGGCGGAGCGCAGCGAACGGCACAATCGAGCCGATGTTGTTGAAAAACTCGATCAGGCTCGAAATGGCGTAAAGTCTTAGAACTTTTGTCTTCGCCAGCGCGGATAGCGCCCCCCACCGAAGGATAATTCGATTTCCAGCACTAGCGCGGTTCCTTGCCGACATCACTACGGTCTGCGCTTATATGGAAAAACCGAATAAGGTGCAGAATAGTGAGCCCTACATGCAAAAGAGTAACTCCTTCGACGATCAAATTTTGATGATCCATTCCACCGAGATGGATTTTCTGACGGCGATCGAAGGCGACGTTCGTCTCCCTATCGCGACTAAAGACCGGAGCGCTCTGAAAGGTTGGGTCGAGGAAAACAAGCTTACAATCGTGCCAATCGGTCGACGGCGAAAGGCCGTAGTTGTATCTGGCCAAGTCATGCGATGGGGGTATCCGGAAGGTCTGGAGTACAGTCAAATATGGGTTTCTGTGCGTTACTCCTCCTATAGAGACGCCGTAAAAGCTCAGTTGCGGACGCTAGAAGGCTCGGAGAAGGATATTCATCTCTTCGACGGCGACCATGCTGTCAGCCAAGCTCGACTCAGTGACATTTGGCCGGACGCTTGGGTTAACATGATCTTGGTGGAGAGATCTGTGAATAGAGCGGTCGGTGCGATGCTTGAAAAGGAGCCGCTAGACATAGCAGCGGGTCAACAGCGGGTAGAGATGAATGCCGAATGTATCCTGAAGGCTTTTCTCGAACGAGAGGGGACACTCACCCGGTCCGATCTCGCTTCGTACCTGAAGGCCTGCCGCAGCCGGTTCGTCTCGCTTTCGGGGAAAGGAAGCCTGATAATGGACGGTTCTACTTCGGCTCAATTCGAGGAGTTCGCGATGTCCGAGCGTGCCGACGAATTCTTCGCGCAACTTTGCCGTGATACGGGGGTCGACCCTAGTGAGGTTCTACCCCGGAAAAAATGATTGTCGTCCGCAGGGGCGGACCTCTGGACCAGGCTCCGTGAGTGTCCGCTTTATCCCGCACGACCGTCATTTGTGAACGGTGCATCGAATGACTGTGGGCTGTACGTTTGAGGATCGTTCAACGGACGTTTTTAATTTCGCCTCGCACTCCTTCTGCTGTTGGGAAAACTATGTCTCGATAGGATGGTATGCTTGCGACTTTGTTGGAAAGGAAAATAGATACTTTATTGGCAACACATCCCAGTGTTGCACGCGGCCAGGTCGAAAAAATCTGTGAGTCCTTGTCCACTCTTCGCCCACGTGTCCCAATAGACGTCGTAGCAAAAATGGCAGATGGCAGTGAAAGGCGAGAGGCCTTAATCCGTAAAAATCCAGACATTGCAGGCTTGGCGCTAAACTCTGAACAAATTGAAGAAATAGCCTGTTGATTGTCACTGAGAGCTGCCCCGGCAACAGCAGAAATTGTCATTGAGAATTGACCCATGTGCAACCTTGCCCAGGCTTGAATCAGCTGAGGGCACATGGGGTGATAGACATGGGATTTTTGAAAGTTATTCGGAAATGGGCGCTGCGAGATAAGATGCCCATTCGCGAGATCGCGCGTCGGACGGGCGTGTCTCGCAACACGATCAAGAAGTATTTGCGGGAAGGGATTGTTGAACCTGCGTTTCAGGCGCCGGATCGTCCCAGCAAACTGGACCCTTATGCCAAGCATCTTACAGCATGGCTGACGACTGATCAGCGCAAATCACGCAAGGAGCGCCGAACGGCGAACGGCGAAGCTGATGCATGCCGATCTTGTAAAGCTTGGGTATGACGGTTCCTACGAGCGTGTTGCGGCTTTCGTGCGGGACTGGAAGGGTGAACGGCAGCGTGCGCATCACACGACAGATCGCGGGACTTTCGTGCCGCTGGTGTTCGCGCCGGGCGAGGCTTTCCAGTTCGACTGGAGTGAGGACTGGGCCTATGTCGGCGGTGAGCGCATCAAGCTGTAGGTCGCCCATATCAAGCTGTCGCATAGCCGCGCATTCTTGGTGCGGGCCTATCTGCTGCAAACACATGAGATGCTGTTTGATGCCCACT
>NZ_LGHS01000067.1 GCF_001202025.1 Pseudorhodobacter aquimaris | reverse complement strand
GCAAGGGACAGTGTTATGACAATTCCATGGTCGAGACCGTCTTCAAATCTCTGAAAGCCGGACTGATCTGGCGTTAGAAACGGGCGCCCCGCAGACAAGCAGAAGGAGCAATCTTCCACTACATCAATGATGGGATGGATGCGCCACCCGGCGGCATCGCAATGTGCCAGAATGATAGCAGTTTAAACTGTCATACAAAGGAAGAGCATCCATAGAGAATGTTAGCGTAGTAGGAATTGATTTAGCAAAACGGGGCTTCCAACTGCACGGGGCTTCAAACTGCTCGGGGCTGCCACCGATGGTTCCGTTGTGTTCCGCAAGAAATTGTCGCGGTCTCAGCTTATTGCGTTCCTGAGTAAGCTTCCAAGGTGCGTTGTTGCTATGGAGGCTTGCGCTACGTCCCATTATTGGGGGCGTGAGATTGGCAAGCTCGGTCACGAGGCGCGTCTAATCCCACCTGTTTACGTTAAGCCGTTTGTGAAGCGTCAAAAGAACGATGCAAATGACGCAGAAGCGATCGCGGAGGCGGCATCGCGCCCGACCATGCGCTACGTCTCGGTTAAAAGCGCAGAACAACAGGCGCAGGGCATGGTCTTTCGAACACGCGATTTATGTGTCCGCCAACGCTCCCAGTTGGTAAACGCTTTGCGGGGTCATTTAGCAGAATACGGTGTCGTCGTCGCTCAAGGGATGGTTCAGTTTAGACGCATGATAACCAGCTTTGATGAAGTTGCGCCTGACCTGCCGACTGAAATCTTAGGCCTTTGCCAAGCATACATCGATCAGATCGCTCTTTTTGACGAACGGATTATGGCGCTGGACCACGAGATCAAAGGCCGCGCAAAAACAGATGAAGCACCATCACGGCTTATGACGATCCCCGGAGTTGGGCCTATGTGTGCTACGACCATTCAGGCCTTTGCGCCACCAATGGAAGAATTTTCTAATGGGCGTGAGTTTGCAGCCCGGGTCGCGGGCTTGTACCAAGGCAGAAGTCGACCGGTGGGCGACAAATCCTGGGTAGAACCTCAAAAATGGGGCAGCGCGATATAAGGCGGTTGCTGATCACAGGCGCGTCGTGCGAATGCACGCCTCTGGCGTGATGGCCGTCATCCGTTGGCCATCCGGAAAGGCCCACCACCTGGATCATGGCTTGCCAAGATGCTGGCGCGCAAGCCTCGTATGCTGGTGGCGACTGCATTGGCAAACAAGCTTGCCCGTACTGTTTGGGCGTTAATAACCACAAAAGAGAACGATCGAATTCCACCGCTGGCTGCATAAGCTTTGCACCATGCGTTGGAGTAAACCGGCAATGTGAGAAGGGCGAAGGAGAGTAAGGAACAACGGTCATAAGACGGGGTTGGGAACACCAGATAGAAGCCAGGAGCTTTGTGCTCGCATCAACGATTTGGACCCATCCACGGACACCATACAGGCCAGCGGCGTGTGAAAGCCGCATTCAAAGGCCGGACACACGACTGCACTGATCACATGTTCTGAGCAATCTGAAAAACTTCTTGCATTGAAAGGGGCATCCGCACACGGGTTCCATAATCCGCGACGCCGCCTCTCATGCTTCGGCGGGAAAGGCCCCTTGGCTTTTGAGCGTAAGGCCGCATAAGTGAGTTGAGAGAACGGAACGTAACCGTGACAAGATCATTCGAAGCCTGCTGCTCAGTACCATCACCACCGCATCTTACCGGAATTCGTCCGTTTCAGCCCCGTGATTGATCGCCTCTGTAGCGGTAAATTATAGAAAAGCAGAGGCAACAAACAGTGCCGAGCCCACCTCGGCAATGCCAATAGGCCATACCAATTTCACGGGCCAGTAGCAAATAGCCCGTGGCAACGGCGCGCGGCGATGGCCCAAAAGGGGCTTGAGCCGCGCGCCCCCTCCCGTTCAAATCACGCCAGCATCCGCGAATAACGTTTTTAAATCCATCTCGGGACGCGCGCCAATATGTCCAATCACCTCGAATGCCGCGATATTCCCCATGCGTGCCGCCGTTTGCAGGTCATAACCATTGGTCATCCCCCACAAAAACGCACCCGCGAACAGATCTCCGGCCCCCGTTGCATCAACGATCTGAGTGGCGACTGCAGGCACATGCCAGTGCTCACCACCACACAAAATATGGGCACCGTTTTCGCTATCGGTACAGGCCACGATCGCCACATCCTTCGCCGCAGATTTCATAGCCGCATCAAAGTTATCGGTCTGATACATCGACAAAATCTCGGCTCGATTGGCAAAAAGCAAATCAACATCCGCGGCGATCATCCGGCGAAAGGCATCACGGTGGCGCTCCACACAAAATGCATCCGACAGGGTGATCGAAACACGTCCCCCCGCCCCTTTGCAGGCGGCAATCGCCTTGGCAAAGGCCTGATGGCTTTCCGGCCCGTCAAAGCGGTAACCTTCAAGATAGATCCACTCGGCATTTGCCATCTGGACCTCATCAATATCACTCGGCGTCAGAAATTCCGTCACCCCAAGATAGGTGTTCATCGAACGCTCACCATCCGGCGTAACCAGAATGATGCAGCGCCCGGTCTCTTCCGCCTCGCCTTTGGGGGCTAAGACCGTTTCATAGACCGCCCCTTGGGCGCGCATGTCATGTGCAAAAATCGCCCCTAACTGGTCATCCTTGACCTTGCCGACATAGGCCGTCCGCCCGCCCAGATGCGCGATACCCGCAATCGTATTGGCCGCCGATCCGCCCGAGATTTCCTGCGCCGGTCCGATGCGGCCGTAAAGGTCCACCGCACGCTCCATGTCAATCAACTGCATGATGCCCTTGCCAATACCGTTCTCGGCCAAGAATGCCTCATCGGCATGGGCCAGAACGTCCACCATCGCGTTGCCGATACCGACCACCTGAAACGTCTTCATATTGTCTTATCCTCATAGGGGCAAAGGTCGCGGATGATGCAGTTTCCGCATTTGGGTTTACGCGCGATACAGATATAACGGCCGTGCAAAATCAGCCAATGATGTGCATGCTGTTGAAATTCAGCAGGGATATGATCCTCTATCGCGCGCTCGACGATATCGACAGTCTTACCCGGACAAATGCCGGTGCGGTTGCCGATGCGAAAGATATGAGTGTCCACGGCTTGCGCGGGCACGTGAAACCACATGTTAAGCACCACATTCGCCGTCTTGCGCCCGACCCCTGGCAGCGACTGCAGGGCGGCACGGCTGGACGGCACCTCGCCACCATAGTCGGCCACCAGAATCTCGGCCATTTTGATCACATTCTTGGCCTTGTTTCGGAAAAGACCGATGGTCTTGATCGCCTCGGTCAGCGCCTCCAACCCCAAATCGAGCATCTTTTGCGGGGTGTCCACTTTGGCAAACAGGGGCCGCGTGGCTTTGTTCACGCCCGCATCCGTCGCCTGCGCCGAAAGAGCCACCGCAACCAGCAGCGTATAGGCATTGGTGTGGAAAAGCTCCCCCTTCGGTTCGGGATCAGACGCCTGAAACCGGGTGAAGATCTCTTTGATCGTTTGATAATCAAGCTGTTTTGCCATGCCGAACCCTATGCCTAAAATATGGCGCGGCCGCAAGGCTTGGGCCGGTTTTGTGCAGGAAACGGGTCGTGAAACCAACCCGCTACAGTTAGATTGAGGAAACGGGAGAGACATCATGACCAGCGATCACAAAAGCAGCTATCATTTCAACGTTATGCGCCGTGCGATCGAAGCGATTGATACGCACGACGCCCCACTTCAGCTTGACGCGCTTGCGGCCCAGATGGGGATGAGTGCGGCCCATTTCCAAAGGGTTTTCTCGCAATGGGTCGGTGTTTCGCCCAAGCGGTATCAGCAATATCTGACGCTGGATCATGCCCGCCGTCTTTTGGCGGATCGCTTCACAGTTCTGGAAACCAGCATGGCGGCCAACCTGTCCGGCACCGGCCGTCTGCACGATCTTTTCCTGCGGTGGGAGGCGATGACCCCAGGCGAATATGCCAACGGGGGCGCAGGGCTGACCATCCGCTGGGGTTGGTTTGACAGCCCCTTCGGCCCCGCCTTGGTTATGGGCACTGAAAAGGGAATCTGCGGCATCGGATTCTCTGCCGAGACCACAGAGGCGGCGACAATGGAGGACCTGACCTCCCGCTGGCCGAAAGCCACGTTCCGGCAGGATGACGCGATGCTACGCCCTTGGGTGCAGACCGCCTTTGGGGCAAGCCCAAGCGCGGACAAAGCCCCGATCTACATGATCGGCGCACCATTCCAGATCAAGGTCTGGGAGGCATTGATGCGCATCCCCTCAGGCCATGTCACCAGCTATTCCCAGATCGCTGCCGCAATCGGCCATCCCAAGGCCGTGCGCGCGGTTGGGACGGCCGTGGGGAGAAACCCTGTCAGCTGGCTGATTCCCTGCCACCGTGCCCTGCGCAAATCCGGCGCATTAGGCGGATATCATTGGGGGCTGCCGGTCAAACGCGCGCTGCTGGCGTGGGAAGGCGCACGGGCCGATCACGAATCTGCGGCAAATGACGCCTGACTGGCCAATTTCCGCCGAAGGCTGCGCGGAACCAGATGCAGCATGGCGCGTTGGGGTGTATGAAGGCCTATGTTCCCTTTTACGGGGCCAATAAGATGAGGCATAAAATGACGATCAGAAAACCAATTATCCTGTTGACCCTGTCGGCAATGACGCTTGCGGGCTGTGTCGCCCCGATGGCACCCACAACCGAGGAAAACCGCCGGACCCGCACTGGCGCCACAACCGGCGCGCTGATCGGCGGCGCACTCGGTGCCACCAGTAAGGGCGATAACAAGCTGGCCAAGGCGGCGCTTGGTGCCGGTGTTGGCGCGTTGCTGGGCGGGGCGATCGGATCTCAACTGGATGCGCAAGCCGCAGATCTGCGCAACTCCATCGGCAACGACCGCGTTTCCGTCACCAATACCGGCAGCGAGCTGGTGGTGAACCTGCCGCAGGATATCCTTTTTGCGACCGACAGTGCAACGTTGCGCGGCGATCTGACCCGCGATTTGCAAGCAGTGGCAAGCAGTTTGCTCAGCTATCCCAACACCACGGTGCAGGTGATCGGCCATACCGACAACACCGGTTCCGCCGCCTATAACCAGCAGCTTTCACAGCGCCGTGCCACGGCTGTCGCCTCGACCTTGCAGATGAATGGCGTGCCGGGCGCGCGGATCGTGGCCTTCGGTCGCGGCGAGGACCAGCCTGTCGCGTCCAACCTCTCTGATGCGGGCCGCGCGCAAAACCGCCGCGTCGAAATCATCATTCGTCCTAACTGATTTGATCAGCATGGATGCGGAAAGGGCGGGCTTATCCCCGCCCTTTTTCGTGTTGTGGATAGGGCACAGCGGCCATAAAATCGCGGAACATCTTGTCGGAGGCTGTTATGCCGTTTCAACCCGTCCACGCCGAAAAGCTATCCGCCGCCGTCATTCGCCAGATCGAGCAGCTGATCTTGCGCGGCATCCTGCGCCCGGGCGACCGCCTTCCCCCCGAGCGTGAGCTTGCGGAACGGATGAAGGTGTCGCGCCCCAGTCTGCGTGATGCGATTGCCGATCTACAGGACCGCGGACTTTTGACCAGCCGCCCGGGGTCGGGAATCTTTGTCGCCGAGGTTTTGGGATCGGCTTTTTCCGATGCGCTGATCAAGCTGTTTGCGCGGCATGAGGGCGCCGTTTTTGACTATCTCGCCTTTCGTCGTGACATGGAGGGGTTAGCAGCAGAACGCGCTGCAAAGCTGGGTTCAGATGCCGATTTACAGGTGATTGCTACGATCTTTGCCAAGATGGAGACGGCTCATGCCAAGCGTGCCTCGGCCGATGAGGCCGCGCTGGATGCGGATTTTCACATGGCAATCGTAGAGGCCAGCCATAATGTGATCATGCTGCATATGATGCGCTCGATGTATGATTTGCTCAAGCAAGGCGTCTTTTACAACCGGCAAATGATCTTTCGCAACCGGACGACACGGACCATGCTGCTTGACCAGCATCGCGCCATTAACGAGGGGCTGCAGGCACGTGACCCTGCCACCGCCCGCGCCGCAGTAGCCACACATCTCGATTTTGTCGAAAAGGCTTTGGCCGAACAGTTGAAGGCAGAACGCCATGAGGCGATTGCCCAGCAACGATTGGGCTATGAGCGCAGCCGCACTCCGTAAAATGAAAGAACCCGGCACGAATGCCGGGTTCTAAAGTTCAGATCCAAATACAACGGATCAATGCATTTTTGCGCCAACTTGTTTGATTGCATCATCAACGGATGCAGACAAGGTTTCGGGCGTTGCCTGCTTGGCCAATACATCGCTTGCCGCCGCAATCGCAACTGCAACCGCATGTTCACGCACCGCACGAATGGCACCCGCCTCGGCCGAAGCGATCCGATCCTCGGCGCCGGCAAGACGCCGCGCGATGGAATTGGACAGGTCGACCTTGGCTTGTTCCGCCGCAGCAACCGCTTCTTCCTTGGCAGAGGCAACGATCCGGTCGGATTGCTCCTGCACTTCTTTCTTCTTGCGTTCATAGCTTGCCAAAATGGCCTTGGCCTCTTCGCGCAACGCGCGGGCCTCATCCAGGTCAGCTTTGATCTGATCAGCACGCTTGTCCAAAAGACCGGTCAACATGCCCGGCACGCCGAATTTCAGCAGCACACCGACGAACAAAATAAAGGCAACGGTCACGATAAAGTTCGTATTGCCAAGCGAGAAGAACGGGCCCGAGGCAGCAAAGGCCGGTGTAGCACTGGCGCTTGCCAAAAGGATTAGCTTTTTCATGGCGTTATCCCTTCAAACGCGCGGCCACGGCCGCATTGATAGACCGGGCGTCCGCTTTACCACCCAGAACCGAAACCAGTTCCTTGGCGGTATCTTTGGCCACTTCGGTCACGCTTTCCAACGCTCCTTCACGGATCTCTGCGATCCGCTTTTCAGAGACAGCAGTTTTCGCTTCGATTTCCGCGTCGGCTTTGGCGGTGGCCTTGGCCAGATCCGCTTCAATATCCGCACGCGCCGCGGCGATGATTTTTGAGGCTTCGGCCCGCGCGGCGGCAAGCGCCTTGTTATATGCGGTTTCCGCCTCACTCGCTTGCAGCTTCAACTCTTCGGCAGCGGCCAGATCATTGGTGATCGTGCCACGGCGTTCGGCCAAAACCGCCCCGATACGTGGCACAGCCACACGGGTCACGATCAGGTAGATTGCAACCAAGGACACCAAGAGCCAGAAGATCTGGTTGTCCCATGTTGTAATATCAAGCTGCGGCATGCCGGAGGAGGTTTCGGCCGTGTGGCCCGCCTCGTGGGCTGCTGCTGCAGCGTCAAGCACTTCAGTCGCCATGTCGTTTCTCCAGCATCCTCAAGACTTGGCCGGGCGGGGAGATCCCGTCCGGCCGAAAGGTCACGAAAGCGTGGATCAGACCGCAAACATCAGCAGCAGGGCGATCAGGAACGAGAAGATGCCCAGTGCTTCGGCGAATGCGATGCCGACGAAGAGCGTTGCAGTTTGACCGGCAGCAGCCGAAGGGTTACGCAAAGCGCCTGCAAGGAAGTTCCCTGCAATGTTGCCCACGCCGATACCAGCGCCGCCAAGCCCGAAAGCTGCCAGACCTGCGCCGATGTACTTACCCATTTGTGCGAGTTCGCCTTCCATAGCATTTGCTCCTTATGGAATTAGTAGTTTGGTTTGATTGAGACCTTAGTGGTGCACGTCGCCAACGGCGTCGCGAAGATATACGCAGGTCAGGATGGTAAAGACGTATGCCTGCACGCAGGCCACCAACAGCTCCAGCCCGTAAAGCGCTGTCACTGCACCGATCACGACCGGAGAGGCCACAACCAGCGTTGCAAAGCCGGCGATCACCTTGATCACGGCATGGCCCGCCATAAGGTTACCCGCCAAACGAATGGAGTGGGAAACCGGACGGACGAAATAAGAGATAACCTCGATCACAGCCAGGATCGGACGGATGACCAAAGGCGCCGAAGACACCCAGAACATCCCAAGAAACCCGATGCCATGCTTGACGAAGCCAAGAATAGTCACACCAAGGAACACCAGCATCGCAAGCACGATGGTCACGGCGATATGGCTGGTTGTGGTGAAAGCTGCGGGCAAGAGGCCCAGCAGATTGGAAAACAGGATGAACAGGAACAAGGTCAAGACATAGGGGAAATACTTGACCCCTTCGCGACCAGTAACCTCTTCAACCATGTTATAGACAAAACCGTAGATCAACTCGGCAACCGACTGGCTGCGCGATGGCACGATAGCGCGACGACGGGTGCCGAGCATCAGCATGGCCGCAATGGCAACAACAGCAATCGCCATCCACAACGTCACATTGGTGACCGTATACCAAGCGATATGATCGCCGCCAAACAGCGGTTTCACGATGAACTGGTCCATCGGGTGAATCTGGAAACCGCTTGCGCCTTCCTCAGCCATTGTCGCCCTCGTTCTTTATCGACGTTTCCGCCTGTTGTATGTCATGCTTTGCCTGCATGGTTTGCGCGGTCCGTAACATGGTGCGCACCCCAGCCACAAAGCCGAGCAGCGCAAAAATCACCAGGAAGAGGGGCTGTATGTCAAAGACATAGTCCAGCCCGAACCCGATCGATAGCCCCAGCAACATGCCGGACACCAATTCGAGCACCATCCTCCAAGCCACTTCGCCCTGCGTAAATGCCTTGCCGCCGCCGGACTTCTCTACCCCAGGCTGCCCCTTGATCGCGGCTATTCTGGCCTCAAGAGCCTTCAAGCGCGCGGTATCGGGTTCTTCCGTCATGGTAAAGACGCCCCTTGAACGTTCGCGCCATACCTACGCAGACAAACCGCCCGAGTCAAGCGAGCTTCCGCCCAAGTGCCTTGATCACAACCTGTTGTTTTCACAACAAATACACGTTTTCATCTCCACCCGTACAAAGATTTTGCGCGCTATTGCCCAGCCAGTTGGCGCAGGCCATATTCAACCAAGTGGTTGACGATTGCCGCGCCCCGCTGCACAAACACCCCTATGACCAAAGATCTGGATGCCACATTTGCCGCCCTGGCCGATCCCACCCGCCGCGCGATCCTGTCGATGCTGCTGGAGGATGATATGGCCGTAACCGATGTCGCCGCCCCATTCGCGATGTCTTTGGCCGCGATCTCCAAACACCTGCAGGTGCTGGCCGATGCCAAATTGATAAGTCAGGAAAAACGGGGTCGCGTGAAATGGTGCAAGCTGGAACCCGACGCCCTGCGCAACAGCTCGATCTGGATGCAAGGCTTCGGGCAGTTCGAACCCGTCAACCTTGAGGCCTTTGAACGCTTTCTGGCGACGGAACTGGAGACAGTCCCCGACGATATCTGATCCAGACAATTTGTTCTAAAACGCCTTAATTCCGTCTTGGTGATTGCCACAGACAGTCACATTGCCGACCGAATTCACCACAAATCTGGTCACCCGGAAACATCTTGGATCGGAGTTGACACCATGAAAAAGCTTAGTGACCTCATTACATTCACCAAGCGATCCGACCCCTTAGAAGATGATATTCTGCTAGAGCGACTGGCGCGCCTTGATAACGAATGCCAGCGCCCGCCACCGCTGTTTAACCTGTTCAGAACTCTACCGTTACGCCAGGCAGCCTAAGCTCAGCCAAAAGATCGCGCAGCTCTTGGCGGGCTGCAAGGTTCGACATATTCAACTGGTCTACGCCGGTATCTTTAAGGTCCAGCAGTGTTAGACCGCGGGGAAACAGCTCTCGAAAGATAACCCGTTCGGAAAAACCGGGGGCAACACGAAAGCCGATGCGGCGCGAAAGCTCCTCTAGCGCGGCACCCACTTTTTTCTTGTTATGCATGTTTTGTGCCCCAAGCCGGTTACGCACCACAAGCCAGTCAATCGGCTTCAACCCTGCCTGTGCGCGCAACTGGCGCGCCTGCCAGACCATCTCGGAATAAATGGACGGGCCGATCACCTTGCCTGTTTCCGCATCAATCCGCGCCAGCAAATCAAAATCAATAAAGCTGTCATTCAGCGGGGTGACCAGAGTATCCGCAAGGCTGTGGGCCACCTGACTAAGGCGGGTATGCGATCCGGGGCAATCAATGATGATAAAATCCGACACCGCGCCCAACTCACTGACAGCAGTCGACAGCCGCGCGTCATAAGCGTTTTCTCCCGGACCAAGATCCTCGGCCGAAATTTCAGGAAGGGTCCGGTAATCAGGAGAGGGCAAGTCCAAACCGGCGCGGGCCAAATAAGCAAGACGGTTTTCAACGTAACGGCCAAAGGTGCGCTGCCTAAGGTCAAGATCCAAGGCCCCAACACGGTGCCCCATACGCACCAAAGCCGTCGCCACATGCATAGAGGTGGTGGACTTCCCCGAACCGCCCTTTTCATTTCCGACAACGATAATATGCACCATGCTGATCCTGCCTTGCCCAAATTGGCCTAATGTCCCCTTTGTAATGACAATGTGACACGCAAAGGGGAAGCCCCCTTTTGGTTAATTTCCACCCTCTTTCCCGTGATGTTGCCAATCGGGCCGCACCCCAAGGCGCACACGCATAGCAAGAGTCGAGGGGTGGATATGAAAACGCCGCCCCCTGCGAAGGGACGGCGCGATATCAAACCACAGGGTGGCTGGCTCAGAAGCCAAGACCTGCGTATTTGTTTTTGAACTTCGACACACGACCGCCAGTATCCATCAGGCGAGAGTTTCCGCCCGTCCAGGCCGGGTGCGCAAGCGGGTCGATATCCAACGCCATTTGCTCGCCCTCTTTGCCCCAGGTTGTGCGGGTCTGAAACACAGTACCGTCTGTCATTTTGACTTCGATCATGTGGTAATCGGGGTGAATACCTTCTCTCATCATTCCGCTCCTTTTGCCTTGGGCGCTTTGTAACGGGTGTCCTCCACGATCCGGGCGGATTTGCCACGACGATCACGCAGATAGTACAGTTTGGCGCGGCGAACGCGGCCACGGCGCACAACTTCGATGCTGTCGATGTTGGTGGAATAGAGCGGGAACACACGTTCCACGCCTTCACCAAAAGAGATTTTGCGCACGGTGAAGGATGCAGCCAAAGTGGAGCCCCCGCGTCGTGAAATGCAAACGCCCTCATAATTCTGAACGCGCGAACGCGTGCCTTCGGTCACTTTATAGCCGACACGGATGGTGTCGCCGGCCTTGAAGTCCGGGATGGTCTTGCCGAGGGCGGCAATCTGTTCCGCCTCGATCGTTGCGAGCAGGTTCATACCTGTTCCTTTCTATATGCTCACGGTTTTCCCGCGATGGTGATGCCGCCCTATTGCTCTTGGTCTTCAACCGGGTCCCTACCGTGCCTTGCACAGTAAGCCCGCCAGAGATCAGGCCTGCGTTCCTTTGTCAGCCTTTCGGCCATTGCCCGCCGCCAGTTGGCAATTTTCCCGTGATGTCCGGACTGAAGTATTTCCGGTATCGCGAGCCCGTTCCAAACGGCGGGTTTCGTAAACTGCGGGAACTCCAACAACCCATCCGAAAAGCTCTCCTCTTCGGTGGATGTCTGATTCCCAAGTACGCGCGGTATAAGCCGCACAGTCGCATCTAGCAAGGCTGTCGCGGCAATCTCGCCCCCCGTCAAGACGAAATCCCCCAATGAGACCTCTTCGACACCGTAATGATGCAAAATCCGTTCATCCACGCCCTCAAAACGACCGCAAAGCAGGGTCATCCCCTTGGCGTTGGAAAAGCGTTGCGCCATTGCCTGATCAAAGGGTTTACCGCGCGGGGAAAGATAAACCACCGGCCATTCGGCGCGGTCTTGGGGCGTGCCCTCGGCCGCCTGATCCAGCGCGGCACCAACGACATCGGCCCGCAAGACCATGCCCGCGCCACCACCCGCCGGCGTATCATCGACATTTTTGTGACGGCCCATGCCAAAGGGTCGCAAATCAATCGTCTCCAAGGCCCAAAGCCCCATATCCAACGCTTTACCCGTCAACGACAGCCCCAAAACACCTGGAAACGCTTCGGGGAACAAGGTCACGACCTTGGCCCGCCACGCGCCCACAAGCTGCACATCACCCATCAGGTCGCGCGGCTTCAGGTTGGCCCCGACGGAGATCCGGCCATGGGATTTCATGCGCCCGGGTTTGGAACTGTCATCCGGCATCAGTCCAACCCCTCGGGCGGGTCCACAACAATCCGCCGCGCGGCCAGATCAACCGTCGGCACCACCGCCATGGTGAACGGCAACAGGATCGACGGATGCCCGCCGCCCCCGATTTCCAGCAAATCCCCCGCGCCGTGATTATGCACCGAAGTCACATTGCCCAGCAAAACCCCGCCGGTATCGCGCGCCTCAAGGCCGATCAGATCGGTGTGATAAAACTCATCATCTGGCAGGCTTGGCAAGTTATCACGGCTGACAAAAAGGCTGACACCTTTCAGCGCGTCCGCCTCTTCCTTGTTGTTCACGCCCGAAATGCGCGCCCCAAGCCCGCCCGCCACGGGGCGTGTCAGTGTGATCTTATAGCTTTTTGTGCCGTCTTCGGTATAAAGCGGGCCGTAATCGGCAATTGCCGTCGGCTCGGCGCAAAAACTCTTCAGCCGCACCTCGCCGCGCACCCCGTAAGAGCCGGAAATCGCGCCCACACAGATCTGATTTGAGGGATCAGGTTTCATGATTATCGCCGCTCCAAAAACAAGGCGGGGCTGCGCTGTTCCCAGCCCGCGCGTTCCAATTCCGGTGTCTGCGCCTCTTCCTCGGGCCACCCGACACAGAGATAGCCGATCAGACGCCAATCGCTTGGCACATCCAGATCCCGCGCCAGCAGCACAGGGTCCAGAATAGAGACCCAGCCGATGCCCAAGCCCTCGGCACGGGCCGCAAGCCAGAACAGGGTGATGGCCCCCACCACCGAATAGGCGCGGGTCTCGGGCATCGATTGCGCCCCAAGCCCTGCCCCTTTGGCGGTGGCGTCATCGCTGAACACCGCAAGATGCACAGGGGCCTCTTGCATACCCGACAGCTTCAAACCTGCGTAAAGCTTGGCTTTGTCACTGCTATACCCCGCCAATGCCTCAGCGTTTGCCGCCTCGTAATTCGCCACTGCCGCAGCGCGCGCGGCAGCGCTTTCAACAGAGATTACACGCCATGGTTCGGACAGGCCGACCGAGGGCGCCAAGGAAAAGGCAGAAAGGCAGCGATCCAAAACCGCTGCCTCAACCGGATCTGTGTGAAAGCGACGCACATCGCGCCGCCACCGCATCAGATCGCGTAACTCGGCCTGAAAGGCCTTGTCATACTGACCTTGCACGCGGCAGGCCGTCGCTTATTCAGCGTCAGCAGCAGCTTCTGCCGGAGCCGCGTCACGCGCTGCTTTCTTGGCCGTCAATTCAGCCATACGCTTGCCTGGAACAGCCGATTTAGGGTTGTTGCGCACTTTCTTTTCACGAACGCCGGCCGCTTCGAGGAAACGTGCAACGCGGTCGGTCGGCTGTGCGCCCTGACCCAACCAGTACTGCACGCGCTCCATGTTCATTTTCACGCGGTCTTCGCTGTCTTTGGCCAAAAGCGGGTTGTAGGTGCCCAGCTTTTCAAGAAAGCGGCCGTCGCGTGGCATACGGCTGTCGGTTGCAACGATTGCGTAATGCGGACGTTTCTTGGAGCCACCACGGGCCAAACGGATTTTCATGGACATTTTGTCGTCTCCTTAGGTTTTGTCATTCCGGAAAAGACCCGGATATTTTGGTTATTTCTGTAGGTTTTCGTGATGCCTGATCACTTCCGAGATAATGAAGGTCAGGAATTTCTTGGCAAACTCGGGGTCGAGGTCCGCCTCTTTTGACAGCCATTCCAGCCGCTCGATCTGGCGGGCCTCACGGCTCGGGTCCGAGGGCGGCAGATCATGTTCCGCCTTCAGCTTGCCCACGGCCTGCGTCTGTTTGAAACGTTCGGCAAGCGTGTACAGCAGGATCGCATCCAGCCGGTCGATGCTGTCGCGGTGCTCTTTGAGCAGCGCCTGCGCGCGGGTCGCATCTGTCGTCATACCCGCCCCGCTCATTTCTTTTTCATCATGCCGGAGAGGCCCGGCGGCAGTGACATACCACCCCCCATGCCCGGCATTCCGCCACGGCCGCCGCCAAGCCCCTGCTGCATCCCGCGCGCGGCCTCTTCCATCTGCTCTGGCGTCATCTTGGACGGATCAGGCAAGCCCTTGCCGCCGATCATCTGCTTGATGGCTTGCTTCATGCCGCCACCCTTGCCCATTTTCTTCATCATATCGGCCATTTGCTTGTGCTGTTTCAGCAAACGGTTCAACTCCTGCACCTCAAGCCCCGCACCCTTTGCGATCCGCTTTTTGCGGCTGGCGGCCAGCAAGGAGGGGTTGGCGCGTTCCTTTTTGGTCATCGAGTTGATCAAGGCGATCTGGCGGCGCAGCATGGTATCATCAAAGCCCGCAGATTCGGCCTGTTTGGCCATTTTGCCCATGCCCGGCATCATGCCCATCAGGCCCTGCATCCCGCCCATCTTGAGCATCTGCTCGAGCTGGCTGCGCAGGTCGTTCATGTTGAACAGACCCTTGGCAAAGCGCTTGGCCATACGCTCGGCGGCTTCGGCCTCAAAGGTTTCTTGCGCCTTTTCAACAAGGGCAACGATGTCGCCCATACCCAAAATCCGGCCCGCAACGCGCTCTGCCTCAAAGGTTTCCAGCGCGTCCATCTTTTCGCCAAGGCCAACAAAACGGATCGGTTTGCCGGTCACGGCCCGCATCGAAAGCGCTGCACCGCCGCGCCCGTCGCCGTCCATCCGCGTCAGGACAACGCCGGAGATGCCAACCTTGCCGTCAAATTCGGTGGCCACATTCACCGCGTCCTGACCGGTCAAACCATCGACGACCAGCAAAGTCTCACGCGGTTGGGCAATATCGCGGACGGCCTGTATTTCGTCCATCAACACCTGGTCGATGTGCAAACGTCCCGCAGTGTCAAGGAACACCACATCATAGCCGCCCATCGCGGCTTGCGTTTTGGCACGTTTGGCAATCTCAACAGCCGATTGACCTTTGACGATCGGCAGGCTGTCAACGCCGATTTGCGTGGCCAAAATCGCCAACTGCTCCATCGCGGCGGGACGGTTGGTATCGAGCGAGGCAATCAGCACCCGCTTACCCATCCGCTCTTTGAGGCGTTTTGCCAGTTTGGCAGTCGTCGTCGTTTTCCCCGAGCCTTGCAGACCCACCATCAGGATCGTCGCAGGCGGGTTGTCGATCTTGAGCGCGTCTGCCTCACCCTCACCGGCCAGAACCTTGATCAGCTCATCATGGACGATTTTCACGACCTGCTGGCCCGGTGTCACCGATTTGGTGACCTGCTGGCCCGCCGCCTTGGCCTGTACCTTTTTGACAAAGTCACGCGCAACGGCCAGTGAAACATCGGCCTCCAGCAAGGCCACGCGCACTTCGCGCAGCGCGGTGGAGACATCATCCTCCGTCAGCGCACCTTGCTTGGTCAGCCGGTCAAAGACACCGCCGAGGCGTTCTGATAGGTTCTCGAACATGGGCTGCCCTCCGTCAGGCTGTTGCAAAAGGCCGGTATAAATGCCGGCGGCGAAAAAGCCAATGCAAGGCGGCACCCGTGGGCGCAACGCGCTGACGGATGGCGATCCCGGCAAAAGCCAAGGGACCGGAAGCTATATACCTCCGGGAATTGCCACGCTGATATGCGCGCAGGCACGCAGAGTCAAGCCTCTCTCCGTTTTGGCCTTTCACCTCGTCGCAATGACGCGCTAATCTGCAGCGAACCGCTGCTACCAAAAGGGTCTTTCCATTGGACAATTGGGACGAAATCAGAACCGCCTATCAGGTCGCGCGCGCAGGCACGGTTTCCGGCGCAGCAGAGGTTTTGGGCGTGCATCACGCCACCGTGATCCGCCATGTTGATGCACTGGAAAAACGGCTGGGCGAAAAGCTGTTTCACCGGCATGCGCGCGGCTATGCCACCACCGAAGCCGGGCGCGACCTGCTGACGGTGGCCCAGATCACCGAGGATCAATTCGCCCAGCTCGCCAACCGCATTCGCGGCAAGGGGGAAACCGTCAGCGGCGATCTGGCCCTCACCTCTATCGCAGATATCTCGGCGCAGATGGTGCAATGCATGGTGGCGTTCCAAACACTCTATCCCGAAGTAACTCCACGCTTTCTGACGGGGCAGCGGTTGTTCCGGCTGGATTATGGTGAGGCCCATGTTGCCGTGCGGGCCGGAGCCGCCCCCGCCCAAGCCGATTATGTCGTGCAACCCTTCATGGATCTGCGTCACGCGCTCTATGCCTCGGCCAGCTATGCCGCCGCCAATGGCCTGCCCGAAACGGATGCCGATCTGGCCGACCACCGCTTTGTTGTCAGCGATGAGACCAGCAGCCGCGCGCCCTATTCGCGCTGGCTGCAGGCGGTGACGCCAACACCCGCACTGCGGTTTCGGGCCTCGGACCCTGCGGCGATGTATCAGGCAATCAGTGCCGGTGCGGGGATCGGCTTCATCTCGCGGGTGGCGGCCAGCAGCTATCCCGATCTGATCGAGGTGATGCCCCCCCGCCCCGAATGGGACGTCCCGCTGTGGCTGGTCACCCATATCGACCTGCACCGCACCCTGAAGGTACAGCGGTTCCTGTCCCATCTGAAAGAGACCGCGGTCATCTGGCGGCGCCTGTGACCCGACGGGTTAGCGTTCCTGTCCGCGACGCATCCGTTTCTCCAATTGCCGCAGCAAAAGCGACAGCGTGATCGTCATCGTCAAATAGACCAGTGCCACAACGTTATAGGTCTCAAAATAACGGAAATTCCCCGCCGCCGTCACCTTGCCAAGTTGGGTAATATCGGTCACCCCCAGCACAGAGACAAGGCTGCTGTCCTTGACCATGGCCACGAAATCATTGCCCAAGGGCGGCAGGATCACCCGCAGGGCCTGCGGGAAAACCACCAGGCGGAACCGTTGCCAGCGCGACAGGCCAAGCGCCTCAGCGGCCTCGATCTGGCCCTGATCGACCGAGGCAAGCCCCGCGCGAAACACCTCGGCCAGAAAGGACGAATAGGCGATGGTCAGCGCAATCACCGCCCGCCACAACAGCGAGAAATCACGGTTGCGGACCGGATCAAACCCAAGGTTGCCCGCACCCCAATTCCACAGCGCCACCAACCCCGGCGCCAACACAAAGGCCACATAGAGCAGCAAGACGATGATGGGCACGCCGCGCACCACCTCGATATAAAGCCGTGCCGCCTGACGGATCACGATAAAGCGTAACCCGGCCGCCACCGCCAGCAACAGCCCCAAAACCGCCGCCATGCCAAAGCCGACAACTGTCACCATTACGGTCGTCCAGATGCCTTTGGACAGCGTCCTCAGGATATCTGCGTAAAGATCATCCGACACCACTTCCCAAAACAAATAGCCGCCAATCCCGATCAGGATCAGCAGCCAATAGGGGAAATCCGCCTTGTTACGCGCGGGCCGCATCAGCCGCCAAAGCTGAAATCAACGAACCATTTCTTGTTCAGCGCATCCATCGTGCCATCGGCCTGCATATCCGCAATCGCGGCATTGACCGCCGCCACCAGATCGGAGCCCTTGGGAAAAATAAAGCCGAAATCCTCGGCGCCAAGTTTCTCGCCCACGATCTTCAGCTTGCCCTCGCTTGCCGCGACATAACCCATGCCGCCGGTGCTATCGGTCAGTGCCAGATCGACATCACCGTTGCGCAGCGCCTGCACCCCTGCGCCAAAGGTCTCAAACATCTTGATCCGCGGATTCGCCTCATCCCCGTCCAGCACCTCATAAACGCCGACATAAAACGGCGTCGTCCCGGGCTGTGCGGCCATCAACAGGTCCGGATCGGCGGCAAAACCGGCGGAATCGGCAAAACGGTCTTCGTCGCCGCGCACCAGCATAACCATTTCCGACCGCATATAGGCATCGGAAAAATCGACCATTTCCTTGCGGTCATCGCGGATGGTGATCCCTGTCATCCCCATATCGAATTGCGCCTCAGACACGGCGGGGATCATCGCATCCCATGAGATCGTCTCATAGACCACCGTCAGGTTCAGCCGCGCCGCAATCTCGGCCAGCGCATCATATTCCCAGCCCATGGCCACACCGTCCTGCACGAATTGCAGCGGCGGATAGGCGTTTTCCGTGACCACCGTAACCTCCTTACCCGCCAGATCCGGCAAATCGGCAGCAAAGGCAGGGGCGGCAAGAACGGCCAGCAGGCCAAGGGACGCGGTCAGTTTCATGGAGGGCGCCTTTTGTTACAGGTTTGGACCAAATTAGCGGCTGGGGTGGGAATGTCCAGCGGATGCGGCGCCACAAACGGGGCAATCAGGGCGCGGCTTTACGCCAATCATACGCGCCTCGGCATAAAGCCCGTCATAGATCATCAAGCGCCCCCGAAGCCCCTCTCCCGCACCCGTCAGCGCCTTGACCGCCTCCATCGCCATCATCGACCCCATCACGCCGGGCAAGGGCGCGGCCACCCCCGCCTCGGCACAGCTTGGGACCATGCCCTCGGCCGGGCGGGTCGGAAAGACACATTCGAAACAAGGGCCGCCATGGGCCGGATCATACAGGCTGATCTGCCCTTCCCATTGGGTTATGGCCGCCGCAATCAAGGGCTTGCCCGCCGCCACACACAGCCGGTTGACCAGATAGCGCGTGTCGAAATTATCGGTCCCGTCAAGGATCAGGTCATAGCCCGCCAAAATATCCGTATCCGCGTCCAGACGTTGCTGATAGGCCTGCACATCCACAAAAGGGTTCAGCGCCCGCATCGCCACAAGCGCGGATTGCACCTTGGGCATGCCGATGCGGGCGTCGGTATGGATCACCTGCCGCTGCAGGTTGGAATTGTCGACCACATCATCATCGATCACCCCGATATGCCCAACCCCCGAGCCCGCCAGATACAGCAACACGGGGCTGCCCAGCCCGCCAGCCCCGACCACCAGCACCCGCGCATCCTTCAGGCGTTTCTGCCCTGTCCCGCCGATTTCGCGCAGCATGATATGGCGGGCATAGCGTTCCAGCTCAACAGGGCGAAAAGCACCGGGGGGGGGCGCAGGCTCTGCCCGCGCCAAAACCTTGCGACGCAGCGCCTGCAAGCCATAGCGGTAAGCTAGAACCGGTACTGCAAGGATGCCAAACAACAGCCACGCAATGAAATCCCCACCCAGAAAACCTGCCGCCGGATTAGGCTGCGGCATCAGCGGTGCATGGGCAAGCACCAGGATCCCCCACCAGAACAGCGCCAGCACGGCCATCAACCTTGGCGCGCCAAAGCGCCCCGCCACAAACAAAACGATGAACCCCAAAATGCCGATCATCTTTGCGCCAAATGCCAAAAATGGGGACGTAGCAGGCAGATGCACATAGGCTCAGCTCCCGGTTGACCCGAACCCACCGGCGCCGCGGGTGGTTTGTTCGGTAAATTCCTCGACAACCTCGAACGTCGGCCGAACAACGGGCACAAAGACCAACTGGCCAATCCGGTCGCCTGCGCGCACCTCGATCGGGGCAGATCCGACCGGATTTCGGTTCCAGACGCTCATCATGATCTCCCCCGAATAATCGGGGTCAATCAGGCCGACGGTATTGCCCAGCACCAGCCCCTTTTTATGGCCGGCACCCGATCTGGGCAACACAAGCCCCGCAACCGACGGATCCCCGAATGAAATCGCAATGCCGGATTTAATGAGGATCGCAGGGGCTTGGGCCTCAATCTGCACAACGCTTTTAACACAGGCAAAAAGGTCCACCCCCGCCGCGCCCTCGGTCTGGAACCGTGGCAGGCCCCAGTCATGCAACCGCGCATCCAACACTTTGATCTGCATCTTCGCTCTCCTATGGATTTACGCCGTTCTTAGGGGGCTGACCTGCCGGTTTCAAGCACGCAGCAGGCCTAGGCCAGTGCCGCGGCGATTTTCGCGGCCAGTCGCTGTGCTACGGCGGATTTACCCATGCGCGCCCAACTCTCTGCACCCTCGCCCGTGATCACCGTCACCGCGTTTTCCGCGCCCCCCATGATCCCCGTTGCAGGCGAGACATCATTGGCCACGATCCAGTCACAGCCCTTGCGCAGACGTTTGGCCGTGGCATTGGCGATCACGTCATCGGTCTCGGCGGCAAACCCCACGACAAGCGCGGGCCGTCCCTGTGACAGCCCCGAGACCTGCGCCAGAATATCGGGGTTTTGCGCGAACTCCAACGCGGGGGCCTTGCCCGATCCGTCCTTTTTCATCTTGGAGGTGGCGGCATTCACTACTCGCCAATCGGCCACAGCCGCCGCGAAAACCGCCGCATCCGCAGGCAGGGCCGCCTCTACTGCACCCAGCATTTGCGCCGCCGTTTCAACCCGCACCACATCCACACCGCTGGGCGGTGGCACACTGGCCGGACCGGTGACAAATGTCACCCGCGCGCCCAGATCGCGCAGGGCGGCCGCAATCGCCGTGCCCTGTGCCCCCGAGGACCGGTTGGCAATGTAGCGCACCGGATCAATCGGCTCATGCGTCGGGCCAGAGGTGACCAGAACATGCCTGCCCGCAAGCGGCCCTTTGGCAAATCCCGCCTCGATCGCGGCCAGGATCTCCATCGGTTCGGCCATCCGGCCGGGGCCATGTTCCCCGCAGGCCATATCGCCCGCATTCGGCCCGACAAAGCGGATCCCATCACCGCGCAGCGTGGCAATATTGCGCTGTGTCGCCGGATGATCCCACATCCGCACATTCATCGCAGGCGCCAGCAAAACCGGCGTATCCGTGGCCAGCAAAAGCGTCGAGGCCAGATCATCAGCACGGCCATGGGACATCTTGGCCATCAGATCGGCTGTGGCAGGGGCCACCACGATCAGATCGGCAGAACGCGACAGTTGGATATGCCCCATCTCGGCCTCATCGGTCAGGTCGAAAAGGTCGCGGTACAGCTTGGAGCCAGAAAGCGCCGCAACCGACAAGGGGGTGACGAATTGCTCCGCCGCGCGGGTCAGGACAGGGGTCACGGACGCGCCGCGTTCGCGCAACCTGCGGATCAGATCAAGCGATTTGAAGGCGGATATCCCCCCCCCGATCACAAGTAAAATACGCTTGTCTGACAGCATTCCGCACCCTTACCCTGTGGTTTGACCCAAGGCTATCCGGTTTACCGACCGAGGTGAACGCCTTTAACAGCAAAAAAACCTTTACGGTTTTGTAAAAGCCGCACAGGGGTCCTCGCGCGGGGTGGGGGCGGCGATGATCCACGCATCATAGGGGGCCTCCGCGCCGGGGTCGGATTCGGTCTGGCCGATGCTGAAAACTGTCGTTTGCGGTGCCGCCTTGGAGAGCGCTGCCGGTATCCCTCGCTGTTTATCCGCATGACCGGAACCGGTGATGACAACCACCGGCCCGCCGGTCTCAACCAAGGCTTGCAGTGCCGTGCGCGCGAATGCCGCGTCACGCAGACGTTGGGCCGCAACCATGCCCGGCAACATCTCGGGCGGAAGCGCATCGCAATGGGCCGCCATCTGGTCTGCCTCCCGCGCGGATTGCTCTGATACAGGCAGGGGGATATCGAGACCAAAGCGCGCCGACTCCGGGCCGAAAACCGCCGCGGCGCCTTCGACCATGGCGCGGCGAACATCGGCACGGTCAAGCGCGGCGCCATAGATCGCAGCCGCGCCAGACGCGGCGAAAATCGGGTGATAGAGGGTATAATCGGGCCAGCCACTGCCCTCCCACGCCAGCGCCTTTGCGATTGCGGCGGCATCCTGACGATCCGGCCCCACGGCAGCGGCCTGTTCAGGCGTCAGCATCTCAAACACCAGCGCCGCTGGGGACCAGCGCGCAACCAGTTCCGCCTGGATCAGGTGATGCGCAGGATTGTCATGCAGTTCGCCGATGATCACAATCTCTGCGGGTACTGCCTCTGGCAGATCAGCAAGGGTAACATCCTGCCCGCAGGCAATACCGCCCCCAAGGGTGCATGCAGCAAAAGTCAGGCGGAAAGCGTTTTTCATTACAAAAAATTATGCACTTCCCTCGCGTCGGTTTCAAGGCTGCGTTTGAGCTTTGCAAATGCAGCGACCTCTAGCTGGCGCACGCGCTCCTTGGAGAGCCCCAACTCTTGTCCCAAGGAGTCCAGCGTTCGCCCCTCTTCGCGCAGCTTGCGCTCGGTTATGATGAACCGCTCACGCGGGTTCAGCCCCGCAAGCGCTTCGACCAGCCATTTGCGCAGATGGGCGCGGTCATGGCGATCCTCAACCAGATCAGCCGCCTGCGCGCCTTCATCCTCCAGCGCGTCAATCCACTCGCGGCCCTCATCCTCGGATGATTGCGTCGCGTTGAGGGAAAAGTCAGAGCCGCCGAGACGACCGTCCATCATCTCCACATCTTTCAGCGGCACGCCGATTTCAATGGCAACCTGCGCGCGCATCTGATGGCCGTCCAATGTCTCGCCACGCTGACCTGCCTCGCGCTCCAACTGCGCCTGCACCCGGCGCAGGTTAAAGAACAGCGCCTTTTGGCTGCTGGTAGAGCCGGTGCGCACCATCGACCAGTTGCGCATGACGTATTCCTGAATGCTCGCCTTGATCCACCATACGGCATAGGTAGAAAAGCGCACACCGCGATCAGGGTCAAACTTGTCCGCGGCTTTCATCAGGCCCAAAGACGCCTCCTGGATCAGGTCGTTCATCGGCGCGCCGTAGCGGCGGAATTTGGCGGCCATGCTGATCGCAAGACGCATATAGGCAGTGATCAGACGGTGCAGCGCCGCCTCGTCGCGTTGATCGCGCCATGCATAGGCAAGGCGTAATTCGGTTTCGGCGTCCAACAACTCCGCCTTCATCGCTTGGCGTGACATGGTTTGATCGCTATATCCGGGTTGTGACATCTTTCTGCCCCCTGCTGCTGTCTCGATGAATACGCAGCGACACTTCGATTGGATCAAACTTGGTGACGCAAAAAATCCTTCCCCCGCTGACATTGGTGACAGGCGGCGCGAAATCGGGGAAATCCCGCTTTGCCGAGGGGCTGGTCACGGGCTCCGGCCTGCGGCAGGTCTATCTTGCGACGGCACAGGTCTGGGATGACGAAATGCGTGCCAAGGTCGATGCGCATAAGACCGACCGCGGAACAGGGTGGCATACCGTCGAGGCGCCGCGTGATGTTGTCGCCGCGCTGCACGGCGCCACTGCGGGCGATGTGATCTTGCTTGATTGCGCAACGATGTGGCTGAGCAATATCATGCTGGCAGAGGCGGATATCGAGTCCGAGACGGCGGCCCTGCTTGCCGCCCTCGCCGCCTGCCCCGCGCCGGTAGTGATTGTCACAAATGAGCTGGGCTGGTCCATCGTGCCCGACAACGCCTTGGCACGCAGGTTTCGCGATGCGCAAGGACGGCTGAACCAAGCGCTTGCCGCACAGGCGGGACTGGTCGTTGCGGTGATCTCGGGACTGCCCATGGTGTTGAAAGGCGCGCTATGACACGGTTTCACTGGGTCCGTCACGGGCCGACACATGCGCGCGCGATGGTCGGCTGGTCCGATCTGCCTGCCGATCTGTCCGATACTTCGGCCCTTGCGCGGCTGTCGGGCTTTTTGCCACAGGCGCCGGTCATTTCCTCAACCCTGTCGCGGGCTGTGACCACGGCGGATGCGATCATCGGCCCGCGAATGCGATTGCCACATGATCCCGACCTGCGCGAGATCAACTTTGGCGCTTGGGAATTACAGCGCGCAACCGAAGTCACGGACCAAGAACATATACGCCGCTATTGGGAGGAGCCGGGCGATATAGCACCCCCCGGAGGCGAAAGCTGGAACAGGATTTGCGCCCGTGTGAACCGCGCGGTGGACAGGCTTCTGGGGCACAGCGATATCATTATCGTCGCCCATTTCGGTGTTATCCTGACCCAAGTGCAGCGCGCCTTGGGCATCAGCGCCTATGACGCCTTTGCCCATAAAATCGACCCGCTTTCCGTGACCGAAGTTTCCTTTGACGGCGCATGGTCAGCGGGGCGGATCAACCACCGGCCCTAGCGCAGCAGCATCACCGGCACTTTGCACGACCGGATCATCTCGGTGGTGGTGGAGCCGATGATCAGGCTGCGGATACGGCTGTGGCCATACGCACCCATGACCAACATCTGGAATCCTTCTTCCTCTACCATCTTGGACAGCACCTTCTCCGGCTGACCCGGCACTTGCCGCGCCTCAACCGTCAGCCCCTCGGCCATCAGCTGTGCGGTTGCATCCTCTAGTCCGGCGGCACCGCCCTCACCCACGTTGACCAGGACCACCTCGCAGTCGGCAAAAAGCGGCGACCCTGCGATATGATCAACCGCACGGCGCGCAGATGGCCCGCCATCGAAGGCCACAAGAACGCGGGCCACAGGCGCAAAGGCGCGTGCCGCGACAAGCACCGGACCCTTTACCCCGCGCACGATCCGCTCCAGATTGGAGCCGAGATGACCCTTGGCATAATCCGCCGCCTCGCCACGTTTGCCCACCACGATCAGGTTATTATCAGTCCCGATTTCGGCCAGAAGGTCCCCTTGACGCATACGGGTTGTCACCTCCCCCACACCGGCAGCGGCCAGAATGGTCTTGGCATCCTCCAAAATCGCGCGGCCTTTCTGGGTGATCAGCTTGGCACGCGCGGCGTCCAGCTCTGCCAACTCCGCCAGCAACGCGGTTCGGGCACCAAGCCGGATGGCACCGGATAAATCCTGCTCACCCACCTCGCGCCGCCCCAGAACATGCAGCGCCTCGACGCCTGCCTCTAGGCGCACAGCAGCCCAGCCTGCCAACTCACAAACCGAACGGGCGTAGGCAGAACCGTCAACCAAAGCGATGATCTTCATACTGTCCACCTTCCTTTAATGAGCAAGCATTTTATCAAGCGCGCCGGGTTTATCGTGCAGCGCCAGTTCGTCCACAATCGTCTCAGAGGCCGCGTTCAAACCAACAACCTGCACCTCGGCCCCGTCACGACGGAATTTCAGCACCGCCATATCCAAGGCCGCAACCGAGGAAATATCCCATATATGCGCATTGGAGACATCGATCACCACGCGGTCCAAGACCTCATGGAAATCAAAGGATGCCATGAAATCCTCAACGCTGGCAAAGAAAAGCTGGCCCTCGACGTGGTAAACCCGCTCTGCGCCATCCGCCGACAGGCTGGAGGTGACACGGAAAAGCTGTGCGATCTTGCCTGCAAAGAAAATCCCCGAGAGCAGCACACCAACAGCAACCCCGATCGCCAGATTATGTGTGTAAACCACAGAGCCCACCGTCGCCAACATCACAATAGAGCTGGAGCGCGGATGCAGTTTCAGGTTCTTGATCGATGACCAGCTGAACGTCCCGATGGACACCATGATCATAATCGCGACCAAGGCGGGCATCGGGATCTGACGTACCAAATCGCCCAAGGCCACGATCAGGAACAACAAGAACACACCGGCCGCAAAGCAGGACAACCGCCCGCGACCGCCGGATTTCACGTTGATCATGCTCTGCCCGATCATGGCACAGCCCGCCATGCCGCCAATAAATCCGGTTGCCATATTGGCCACGCCCTGGCCGACGCATTCCTGATTTTTATCGCTGGGGGTATCGGTCAAATCGTCAATCAGGCTGGCCGTCATCAGGCTTTCCAACAGCCCGACCACCGCGATGGCCGAGGACACCGGCAGGATGATCCAGAAGGTTTCCATCGTCAGGGGGATATCGGGCAGCAGGAAGAACGGCAATGTATCGGGCAGCGCGCCCATATCGCCGACCACGCGGGTCTCAAACCCCAAGGCCATCGACAGCCCCGTCAGAATGACAATCGCCACCAATGGCGAAGGCACCGCCTTGGTCAGATAGGGCAGCAGATAGATAATCGCCAAAGCCGCGCCAATCAGCACAAAGGTCAGCATGGTCACGCCCTCATTGCGCAAATCCATCTCGGGTACCTGCGCAAGAAAGATCAGGATCGCCAGCGCATTCACAAAGCCGGTCATCACCGAGCGCGAGACAAAGCGCATCACCCGCCCCAGCTTCAACACCCCGGCAAACACCTGCAACACACCCGCCAGCACCGTGGCCGCCAACAGGTATTGCAAGCCCAGTTCCGGCCCGTAGGTATCGATCAGGGGTTTCATCAACACCGCCGTCGCCGCCGTCGCCGCCGAGATCATCCCCGGGCGCCCGCCAACAATCGCCGTGATCACCGCGATCGAAAAGCTGGCATAAAGCCCCACCTTGGGATCGACCCCCGCGATGATCGAAAAGGCAATCGCCTCGGGGATCAGGGCCAAAGCCACGACCAGCCCCGACAGCAGATCCGACCGGATGTTGCCAAACCACTGCTGGCGATAAAGATGTGCTGATATCATGAATCCCGCTTCCCCAAGCAAAAGGGCAACGCCCTGCCATCAAAACAAGGGCTCTCCCTACAGCGCGGACCACCTGTTGCCAACCCGTGACGGCAAATTCATCAATGCCCTATGGCCCCCAGACATCAAAGCGTACATCAAGGCAAACATCAAAGCATCAAAGTGCCAGCAAATCACGCTTGCCCGAAGCGAAGCGCCGCAAGACCGCCGGATAGAGCTTATGTTCCTGAACCAGAACTTTGGCGGCCAAAGTCTCGGGGGTTTCCCCCGCATCCACAGGCACCACGGCACGGCCCAGAACCGGCCCGTCATCCAGCACCGCCGTCACCTCATGCACCGAACAGCCCGCCTCGGTATCGCCCGCCGCAATGGCACGGGCATGGGTATGCAGACCGGGATATTTCGGCAAAAGGCTGGGATGGATGTTCAGCATCCGCCCCTCGAACCGCGCGACAAAGGCGGGTGTCAACACCCGCATAAACCCCGCAAGACAAAGGATATCGGGGGCTGCGGCAAGGATCGGTTCCAGCAAGGCGGCCTCAAAGGCGGCGCGGTCTCCCGAAAACTTGCGGTGATCAACGGCGGCGGTGGCGATCCCCATCGCCTCGGCACGGGCAAGCCCGCCTGCCTCCGGGTCGTTAGAGGCGACTAGCACCGGGCGGCAGGGGTGATCCCCCACCATATCCCGGCACAGCGCCACCATATTTGAACCACCCCCCGAAATCAGGATGGCAACACGCTTCACAGCAAGGACCCTTTGTAGATCACGCCCTCTCCGGGCACCACGCGGCCCATGGTAACCACGGTTTCGCCCGCATCGCGCAGCTCTTGGGCCAAAGCCTCGGCACGGTCGGCGCTGACCACCAGCATCATGCCGATGCCGCAGTTAAAGGTCTTGAGCAGCTCTTCTTCGGTCATATTTGCCGTTGTGGCCAACCAGCCGAATACCTTTGGCAAGGGCCAGGCCGAAAGATCGATCTCGCAGGCCAACCCATCAGGCAGCACGCGTGGCGGATTTTCCGTCAAGCCACCGCCGGTGATATGGGCCAGTGCATGCACCCCGCCCGCACGCACCGCCGCGAGGCATTGTTTCACATAAAGCCGTGTCGGCGCCAGCAAGTCCTGCCCAAGTGTGCCCGCGCCAAAGGGGCTGGGGGAATGCCAGTCGAGGCCCGACCGCTCCACCACTTTGCGCACAAAGGAATAGCCGTTGGAATGCACCCCGTTCGATGTCAGCCCCAGCAACACATCGCCTTCTGCCACGCCCTTGGGCAGGGTCTCGCCACGTTCCATCGCGCCCACGGCAAAGCCTGCAAGATCAAAATCACCGCCATGATACATACCCGGCATCTCGGCCGTTTCCCCGCCGATCAAGGCACAGCCGGAGTCTTCACAGCCCGCCGCGATCCCGTTGATGATGCGCTCGGCCTGATCCAGATCCAGCTTGCCGGTTGCGAAATAATCAAGGAAAAACAAAGGCTCGGCACCTTGGCAGACCAGATCATTGACGCACATCGCCACCAGATCGACGCCGATGGTGTCGACATTGCCGGTATCAATCGCGATCCGCAGTTTGGTGCCAACGCCGTCGGTGGCCCCCACGAGGATCGGGTCGACATATCCCGCGGCCTTCAGGTCGAACAGCGCGCCAAAGCCGCCAAGGCCCGACATGGTGCCGGGGCGGCTGGTGCGTTTGGCGGCGGGTTTTATCCGCTCCACCAGCGCGTTGCCTGCGTCAATATCCACACCTGCATCGGCATAGGTCAGCCCATTTTCACCCGTCATATCCGCCCCCGGCTTGTAAGGCCGCAACCGGCCCAAAGGATTCCCGACCCAGATAGACGATCCCCGACCGAGGCACAACAAATCCCGACGCAAAACATGAAACAGATGGCACAGGCGGTGGGTTTTAGCCCGCTTTCTTTTCCCAACTCCCGTTTTCCTCGGACCAATATTGCGCAGCCAGCCCTGCGCCGGTCAGGGTTTTCCACTGAACCCGCGCGGCGGCAACGGCCACATCGTCATGGCCGTTGAACAGGATGAACACACGCTCCAGCCCCCGGGCCTCATCGAGAGAGACCTCCGCGCCCTCAACCGCCATCAGGGCCTTTGCACCATTGGCAATCGCGCCAGTGCCCAGCAAGATGGGCTGTTGCGCGTCATGCGGACCACCGGCCAGACCGTGCGGCAAGAAACTCTCGGCCGGGCCTTGCCACAGGATTTGGTCGAGCCGCTCCAGACCCGCCGCATCCGTACCGCGCAACATCACCCGCCAGCCCGCTTGCAGCGAGCGGGTAAGCAAGGCCCGCGCCGTCTCCTCCATACCAGAGGCGGTGAGGTGATAGAACATCACCACCCCCATCAGATCAGCCCTCGAACTTGTCGCGGATCAAACGGTCAAGCGCCATCACGCCCCAGCCGGTCGCCCCTTTGGGGGCCAATGTGCTCTCGGTTTTCAACAAGGCCGTGCCCGCGATATCGAGGTGGCACCAAGGGGTTTCATCCTTGACGAACCGCTTGAGGAATTGCGCCGCCGTGATTGAGCCGCCATCGCGCCCGCAAGAGTTCATCATATCCGCCACACGGGATTTGAGCTTGGCATCATAGGCATCGCCCATCGGCAAGCGCCACGCGCCCTCACCCTCGGATTTACAGGCCTTGAGGAAGGCATCGCACAAGCCGTCATCATTGCTGAAAACACCGGTGTTTTCATGACCCAAGGCCACGATGATCGCGCCCGTCAGAGTGGCAAGGTTGATCATGCCGCAGGGCTTGAACCGTTCTTGCGCATACCACAGAACATCGGCCAGCACCAAACGGCCCTCGGCGTCGGTGTTGATCACCTCGATGGTGTCGCCTTTCATGGATTTCACCACATCGCCGGGGCGTTGTGCGCGCCCGTCCGGCATGTTTTCGACCAAGCCGACAAGCCCCACCACATTCGCCTTGGCCCGGCGCAGCGCCAATGTGCGCATGACCCCCGAAACAACCCCGGCGCCTCCCATATCCATGGTCATATCTTCCATGCCGCCCGCAGGCTTGAGGGAAATACCGCCGGTATCGAATACCACACCCTTGCCGACCAGCGCGAAAGGCGCCTCATCGCCGCCGCCGTTCCACTGCATGACCACAACCTTAGAGGGGCTTTCGGACCCTCTGCCAACCCCCAAGAGCGCGCCCATGCCCAGCTCTTCCAAGGCCTCTTCTTCGAGGATCTCCACCTCCAACCCCAACTCTTGCATCGCGGCAAGGCGGGCGGCGAAATCATCGGTGGTCAACACATTGGCAGGCTCGTTCACAAGATCGCGGGTAAAGAACACCCCCTCGGCCACAGCGGCCATCGGCTTGGCGGCCAGTGCCACGGCCTCGGGGTCCTTGACCATCATCGACACAGGGCCACGCAGGGTCGGTTCTGCGGTTTGATGGACCTCAAAATCATATGCGCGCAGCGCAAGACCAAGCGACAGATCGGCGGCGCGCTGCATGTTTCCGGCCAGAACCAGAACGCCGACCTTGCCAACCGATTTGCCAATCGCGGCACCGGCCTTGCGGGCCGTGGCCAAATCCGCGCGCCGGTCGGCCTTGACCACCTGCAACGCCTCGGCCGCCAGCCCTGCGGGCCAGGCCATATCGACCGAAGCGCCCTCTTTTACCTTTTCCCACGCATCCGAGGCCAGAAACCGGTTCAGCGCGCCTTTGGTCAGCTTGTTGATCCGCCGCGCGGCGGGGCTGCGGGCTGTGACCTCATCCGGGGCGGCGACCAACGCCAGACGCCCTGCGAATTCGGCAATCGCGTCGAGATCGGTTTCTTGGAACTGGATCGGCAAAGGATGTGTCATGGGTGCAATTTTCCGCTTTGATAAGATTGCAAGGCCGCCCGGCCCTGCCATTCGCGCAAAGACTAGCCGTTGCCACCAGCATTGACCAGACCCAAGCACAAGCCGTATTTCGCGCAGCCGGACCGGATTTTTGTCGATATATCAGTTTTCCCTGACCGCGATCTCGGCTAATGTCAGACGGGTGAGTGGTAAGAGGAAATAAGCGCGTGACCAGATTCGACAGATACCTACTGTCGCAATTCCTTGCGCTATTCGGGTTTTTCTCCCTTGTCTTGGTGCTGGTCTATTGGGTCAACCGCGCGGTGGGGCTGTTCGACCAGATTATCGGAGACGGGCAATCGGCGCTGGTCTTTCTGGAAATCTCCTTGCTGACGCTGCCAAATGTCATTCGCGTGGTTCTGCCCGTGTCGGCCTTTGCCGCCGCAGTCTATACCACCAACCGCCTGACCCAGGACGGAGAGCTGGTGGTAATGCAGGCGACGGGGTTTTCGGCCTTTCGGCTTGCACGCCCCGTGATTTACTTCGGGCTGTGCGTGACCTTGATGCTGGTGCTGCTTTATAATGTCATTGTGCCCGCCAGCCGCACCGTTCTTTCCACCCGTACTGCCGAGATCAGCGCCAATCTGACGGCGCGGCTGTTGGTTGACGGGAAATTCATGCATCCGACGGATGGCATCACCTTCTATATCCGCGAGATCAGCGATAATGGCGAGCTGCATGATGTCTTTCTGACCGATGACCGCAAGGACAGCTCACGCACCACCTATACCGCGCAGCGTGCGCTTTTGGTGCGCGGCGATGTGGAGCCCAAGCTGATCATGTTCGACGGGATGAGCCAAAGCTATAATCTGGCCAACCAGCGGCTCTCGGTTACACATTTTCAGGATTTCACCTATGATCTTGGCGGGCTTATAACGGCTGGTAAGGTCGCGAAACGCTCCCTTGACGAGATGTCGACGGCCGAGCTGCTGTTTCCGACCGAGGCCGTTCTGGCCGAGGCGCGTACAAGTCGCGCGGCCATGCTCGCGGATGGTCATGCGCGCATTGCCCAACCGTTTCTGGCGCTTGCCACGTCCCTGATTGGTTTTGCCGCACTGCTTTTGGGCGCGTTCAGCCGCTTCGGGCTGTGGCGTCAGATCATCGGGGCGATTGTTTTGCTGGTCGTGGTCCAGATGGTCAATAACGCCGGATCCTCGGCCGCGCAGCAATCGGCGATGATGTGGCCACTGGTCTATCTTGCACCGCTCTTGGGGGTGGCGATCTCTGGCGTGATGCTATGGGTTGCCCAACGGCCCCGCGCGCGCCACAATGCAGGCCCCGGCCCTATGAGCAGCGAAAGGGGCACCGCATGACGCTTAGCCTTTATTTCGTCGCCCGCTTCCTCAAGGTCGTGATGCAGGTACTTTTGGTGTTTTTTGGCATCCTGATGCTGACCGATATGGTAGAGCAACTGCGCCGTTTTGCCAGCCAGGGGATCAGCCTGACCGAAGCGGCGGTGCTGTCGCTGTTCAACGTTCCGGCAACCCTTTACACGATCCTGCCCCTGATCTTCATCCTTGCTGCGATTGCGCTGTTCCTGTCCTTGGCCAAAAGCAGCGAATTGGTGGTCGTGCGGGCGGCGGGGCGGTCGGGTTTGCGCTTTTTGATGGCGCCGGTCGGTGCCGCGCTGGTTTTGGGGCTGTTGGTCGTGGCTGTGCTCAACCCTTTGGTTGCGGCCACCTCCAAAGAATATGATCTGCTTTATGCGCGTCAGGCCAGCGGCAGCGAAAATGTTCTATCGCTGAATGATGATGCGCTCTGGTTGCGTCAGGGCAGCATCGAGGGGCAGACCGTGATCAAGGCCGCGCGGGCGGGGCATGACGGCACGCAGCTTTTCGGGGCCAGCTTTATTATCTTTGCTCCAGACGGCACCCCTTTGCAAAGGGTCGAGGCAGAGGAGGCACAGCTGGAGGCTGGCCAATGGGTGCTGACCCGCGCCAAATACTGGGATCTGACCGCCCCCAACCCCGAGCTTGCCGCGACATGGCAAGACAGCGCCACCCTTGCCTCCGAGCTGACCCCCGACCGCATCCGCGACGGATTTGGTGATCCTTCGGCCATCCCGATCTGGTCCCTGCCCAGCTATATCATCAAGCTGGAACAGGCAGGCTTTTCCGCCCGCGCTCACCGTGTCTGGTTGCAGATGGAAATGGCCCTACCGCTGCTTTTGGCCGCGATGGTGCTGGTTGCCGCCGGTTTCACCATGCGCCATGCACGGGGCGGCAAAACCGGCCAAATGGTGCTTTTTGCGCTTTGTGGCGGGTTTTCGATTTTCTTTTTGCGCAATTTCGCGCAAGTGCTGGGAGAGAACGGGCAGATCCCCGTTTCTCTCGCGGCATGGAGCCCACCTGTCGCCGCGGTTCTCTTGTCGCTGGGCCTTTTGTTGCATCTGGAGGACGGATGATACGCCGCTTCGCCCTTATTCTGTCGTTGTTGTTTGCGCCGGTTGCGGGGCATGGTCAGGGTTTGGCATCGCTGGTGGCCGACCGTGTGGCAATCGCGGGCGATGATACTTTGGTGGCCGATGGCAATGTCGAGGTATTCCACAAGGGCAGTCGCCTCAAGGCCAGCAGCATCACCTATGACCGCAGCGCCAACAGCCTGCGCATCAGCGGGCCGATTGTGCTGACCGATGATAACGGCACGATCATTCTGGCCGATCAGGCAGAGCTGTCATCTGATTTCGCCGATGGTGTGCTGCATAGCGCGCGGCTGGTGCTGGATCAGCAGTTACAGCTTGCCTCATCCGAGATGATGCGCATCGGCGGCCGCTATACCAGCCTTGGCAATACGGTGGTGTCATCTTGCAAGGTCTGTGCCAGCAACCCGACCCCGCTTTGGGAAATCCGCGCCAGCCGCGTGATCCATGACGAGCAGGAACGCCAGATTTATTTCGACGATGCCAGCCTTCGTGTCGCGGGGGTGCCTGTTTTCTGGCTGCCACGTTTACGTATCCCTGACCCGACGCTGGAACGTCAGGCCGGGGTTCTGGCCCCCTCATTCCGCACCACCAGCGACCTGGGGTTCGGGGTCAAGCTGCCTTATTTCATCCCGATCGGCGATGACAAGGATCTGACCGTCACCCCCTATATCTCCAGCAAAGAGGGGCGCACGGTTGAGCTGCGCTATCGTCAGGCGTTTGAGACCGGCGCGCTGCAAGTGACAGGGGCGCTGAGTCGGGATCTGTTGCTTCCCGATGAAACCCGCGGCTATCTGGAGGTCGATGGCGGGTTCATCCTGCCACGGGATTTTGTCCTGTCCTTTTCGGGGATTGTGGTCAGCGACGAGGCCTATCTGCTGGATTACGGGATTTCCTCGGCTGACCGTCTGGACAGCCGGATTGAAGTGGCGCGCACAAGGCGCAATGAATACATCTCTACCCGGTTGATCAACTACCGCTCTATCCGGGCGGGGGATGTGAACAGCACGCTGCCCTCTATCGTGACCGATATGACCTATCAGCGGCGGTTTTCACCAGATCTGATCGGGGGAGAGGGCGGGCTGCGTCTGCAAACCCACAGCCATTATCGCAGCTCTGACAATCCTGCTGACAGCGATGGCGACGGAATCGGCGACGGGCGCGATATGGCGCGACTTTCGCTGGCCGCCGACTGGCGACGCAACTGGGTCCTGCCTGTGGGCGTTCTGGGGGCGGTCACGACCGAGGTGAACGGTGATTTTTACCGCGTTCACCAGGACACAACCTATGCAGGCAGCAGCTTTCGCGGCACGGCGTCGGGCGGAGTAGAGCTGCGTTGGCCGTGGGTGCGCGCGGCGCAAAGCGGGGCCAGCCATGTCCTGGAACCGGTGGTGCAACTGATCTGGACCACGCGCAACACGACCAACATCCCGAATGAAGACAGCGCATTGATCGAATTCGATGAGGGCAATCTGTTTTCGATCAACCGTTTTCCCGGTGCCGATGCAGTTGAACGCGGTGCCTATGCCAATATCGGCATCGGCTATACCCGCTATGACCCGGCGGGCTGGTCGCTTGGCCTGACCCTTGGCCGCGTCATCCGCAAAGAGGATTACGGCCAGTTCAGCACCGCCTCGGGCCTGCAAGGCACGCATTCCGATTGGCTGGCCGCGACGCAGCTGTCGCTGGCCGATGGGGTCTCGATGACCAACCGGCTGGTGTTCGATTCCGACTTTGGGCTAACCAAAGGGGAATTGCGGCTGGAGCTGGACCGGGACGACTACAGCCTTTCGTCCTCATATGTGCGGATGCGCGCCGATGCGAGTGAAAGCCGCACCGATCCGGTGTCAGAGCTGACATTGGACGGCAGCTATCGGATCAACCCCAATTGGGAGGCAAGCCTGAATACACGCTATGATTTTGTGGCCGACCGCGCCGCCTCGGCGGGGGTCAACCTTGCATTTCGCAACGAATGCCTGAAGCTTGATCTGGCGATCTCGCGCCGCTTTACCGAATCCACCGCCGTTGATCCGACAACCGATTTCGGCCTTTCCATCGATCTTTTGGGATTTGGCGGCAAGGCCACGCGCGGCCGCGCCGCTGCCTGTAGCGGTTAGGGTGTTGCCATGACCCCGCCCCGCAGAGTACCACATACTGACCAGATCACCCGCTGATCCAAGCCGTGAGAAGAATACGATGATGCGCCCTGCTGTTTTTGCTATTGCCCTTTCCGCCCTTTTTCTGGGGTCCGCTCCGGTGCAGGCCCAAAACCTGTTTGCGCCGCGGATATATGTCAACGACCGTGCGATCACCGAATTCGAGGTGCAGCAGCGCATCCAGATGCTGCGGCTGTTCAACACCTCGGGCGATCTGGAAGAGCTGGCAACCAAGGCGCTGGTTGAGGACCGCCTGCGCATGGACGCCGCCAAGTCCTTGGGCCTTAAGGCCACGCCTGAACAAATCGCCGCCGGGATGGAAGAATTCGCCAGCCGCGTTGAGATGTCGGCAGAGCAATTCATAGCCGCTTTGGGGCAATCGGGTGTTTCCTCCCAAACCTTCCGCGATTTTGTGGAATCCGGTCTTTTGTGGCGCGAGGTCGTGCGCCGCCGCTACGCCGGCAAGATCTTTGTTTCCGATGCCGAGGTCGAAGAGGCGATTGCCCGCGCGGGCCAGAATTCCGCCATGCGCGTCCTGATCTCTGAACTGGTAATCCCGGCCCCGCCCGGTCAAGAGGCTGCTGTCATGGCCCGCGCCGAACAGCTGCGCGCCCGCATCAAGACCGAAGGCGGTTTTTCCGCGGCCGCGCGCGGCAATTCAGCGGCCCCCACAGCTGCTCGAGGCGGGCGTCTGGACTGGATGCCGCTGAAAAATCTGCCCGCACCCCTGGCCTCTTCCATCCTTGGCCTTGCGCCGGGTGAGGTGTCACCGCCGGTGCCAATGAACGGGGCTGTTGCGCTGTTTCAGTTGCGCGGTCTGGAAGAAATCAAGGGTCTGGGCCCGCAAGCCATCGAAATCGATTACGCCCAATATGTTTTGTCCGCCACGGGCGGCGTCGCTGCGGCGGCCAAGCTGCGCAGCGAGATCGACACTTGTGATGATCTTTACGGCATCAACAAGGGTAAACCGGCCGAAAACCTGATCCGGGAAACCAAGACCGCCAGCACCCTGCCTGCCAATATCGGCCGCGCGCTTGCTGATCTCGATCCCGGCGAAAGCGTGGATTACCCTGCCGGTGCCGCGCATATGTTCCTGATGCTTTGCGCCCGCACGCCGGTTCAGGAAACGCCCCCCGATGCGGATGCCGTGCGCGAACGGCTGCTCAATCAACGGGTCGGGGTTTTGGCAAATAGCTATCTCGAAGAACTGCGCTTCAACGCCATTATCCGCGAACCATAAGCGCATGGTACAGGCCCCCATCGCCCTGACCTGCGGCGAACCCGCAGGCATCGGGCCGGAAATTGCGGTGCTGGCACGCAAGGCACTGGGCGGTGATTTGCCGTTTTTTTGGATCGGGGACCCAAGGCACCTGCCTGCGGATACCAAAGTCCAGATCATCAACAGCCCGCAAGACGCCGGTGATGTGGCGGCGGATGTATTGCCCGTACTGTCCCACCCTTTTGCCAGCCCTGCCATCCCCGGCACCGCACGGCCTGAACATGCCAAGGATGTGGTTGCCGTGATCGCCCGCGCCGTGAACTTGGTTCAACAAGGGCAGGCAAGCGCGATCTGTACCGCCCCGATCCACAAAAAGGCACTCAAGGATGGTGCGGGCTTCGCCTTTCCGGGCCATACGGAATTTCTTGCGGATCTAGGCGGGGTGGACCGCGTGGTGATGATGCTCGCCTGTCCCGAATTGCGGGTGGTGCCGGTCACCATCCACATCCCGCTGGCAGAAGTGCCAAGCGCGCTGACGGACAAGGCGCTTGAGGAAACCATCCGCATTACCCACGCAGGGCTGCAACAGGATTTCGGCCTGCCCACCCCCCGCATTGCCGTGGCCGGGTTGAACCCCCATGCGGGCGAAGGCGGCGCGATGGGGGGTGAGGAGATCACAGGCATCACCCCCGTGCTGGAGCGCCTGCGCGCCCAAGGGATGCAGATCGCAGGCCCGCTTCCGGCCGATACGATGTTCCACGCCAAGGCCCGCGCGCAATACGATGTGGCGATTTGCATGTATCACGACCAAGCGCTGATCCCGATCAAGACCATCGATTTTGCGGGTGGCGTGAACCTGACCTTGGGCCTGCCGTTTATCCGCACCTCTCCCGATCATGGCACCGCTTTTGATATCGCAGGGCGTGGAATTGCAGATGCCACCAGCCTGATTGCCGCCCTGCGTATGGCGTATGAGATGGTAAATACGAGGGGCAAAAATGGCCGCGATTGACGGGCTCCCAAGCCTTTCCCAAGTGATCCGCACCCATGATCTGGTTGCCAAGAAACAGCTTGGCCAGAACTTCTTGCTGGACCTGAACCTGACGGCCAAAATTGCCCGTTCGGCGGGGGATCTGACGCAATGCGATGTGCTGGAGGTGGGCCCCGGCCCCGGAGGCCTGACACGTGGTTTGCTGGCCGAAGGGGCGCGCCGCGTGCTTGCCGTGGAAAAGGATGCGCGCTGCCTGCCTGCCTTGGCAGAGATTGCAGCCGCCTATCCCGGCCAGCTAGAGGTGGTGAACGCCGATGCGCTTGCGCTGGATGTTTCGGCCTATCTGACGCCACCGGTGCGGGTGGTGGCCAATCTGCCCTATAATATCGGCACCGAGCTTCTGGTGCGCTGGCTCTCGCCCGATGAATGGCCGCCCTTCTGGCAAAGCCTGACGCTGATGTTCCAAAAAGAGGTGGCGCAGCGCATCGTGGCCAAGCCCGGTGACAAGGCTTATGGCCGCCTTGCCCTGCTGGCCCAATGGCGCACCGATCCGCGTATTGTGCTGACCCTGCCGCCCGAAGCCTTTAGCCCCGCGCCCAAGGTCCATTCCGCCGTGGTGCATTTGACACGGCTTGACGCGCCGCGTTTTCCGGCCAATGCGGTGATGTTGTCGCGGATTACCGCGATGGCATTCAACCAGCGCCGCAAGATGCTGCGCTCCAGCCTGAAGGCGATGGGCCCTGATATCGAGGCGCGGCTAGAGGCCGTCGGCATCGCACCCACCGCCCGCGCCGAGGAAATTTCATTGGAAAAATTCTGCGCCCTATCATCGGGCTACGCCTAACCAGACGATGGGTCGGGACGAAAGAAACGGACATATTGCCCTCAGCGATACATGTAGAAAAGCCGCCTCGTCAACCTTGGCACCTTTTCAAGGATAATGGTTCCTTAATGCGCATTCATGCGCCAAGGCCCACCCTGATTTCAGCCAGATTTCTGTGCTACAAACCTCATCCTGGGCCGAATAACCTCGCATGAGATTTCCCTGATAGAGGCAAAAATCATGACGAGGAAACGCTCCGTTTTTCAAGGCGTTTAAAACTGGAACTACACCGCTATTTGGTGCTGGTTCAGTTTCATAGCGGGCGTGATGCCGCCGTTGCCCCATCGCCGGTCAACCGGTTGAGAGCAAACCGTAAGAGCGATATCTGGGCGATCATTGTCGTGAATCCATAGCCAATGTGGGCGTGATTTTGTACCTCTGAGCCTATATGAAAAATATGAGTTCCCAGCCATTCCTTGCGCGCAGCTCGATTGTATCGCTCTATACAAGCGTTCTAACGCGGCTTTTCCGGCCCGCACCTTTGTAAAATTCGTCCCCCTATTTGCATGGGTTGCAACAGCGAAGACTGATTATGTCGCTGATGCAGGGGCGGCAAAAAACCGCGACGGGTCCACCTTATGGAGTGCGTTATTTACGCGCCCCTTAAAAGATAAGTCTAGGCAACCATGTTGAAAGCGTGGGCAAGGCCCATATCAGCACCATCGCAACCACCTGCAGCACAATAAAGGGTGCCACCCCCTGATAGATCATGCCGGTTGTCACCTCCGGCGGGGCAGCCCCGCGCAAATAGAATAGCGAGAACCCAAAGGGTGGCGTCAGAAATGACGTCTGCAGGTTCACTGCGATCAACACCGCCAGCCAGATCGGATCATGGCCCATCAAAATCAGCGGCGGCACCAGAAGCGGTAGCAAGATCACCGAAATCTCGACGAAATCGAGAAAGAACCCGAGGATAAAGATAAAGGCCATCGCAAAGAACAACGCCCCTGTCGGCCCACCGGGAAGCGATTCCAGAATATCGGCGACGCGGTGCTCTCCGCCAAGGCCAACAAAGACAAGGCTAAAATAGGACGCCATCAGGATCGTCGCAAAGATCATCGAGGTAACGACCATCGTCTGCCCCATCGCGGCAAACATGATCCCCTTGCGAAATGTCGCCTGCAAGGCCGCAACGATTGCCGCAATTCCGATCAGTGCCAGCAATACATAGGCCAAAGCCATCGCATATTCCAACGGTCCCGCATCGGACCTTTGTAACCGCACGGGCGCAAGCCCTGCCGCAAAGGCAAGAACCAACAACGCCGCCGCCCCTGCAAGGATCAGTTTGCGCGGCGCACCCTGACGCATCCCCGCCAGCAAGATCGCCCCCACCGCCCCGACCGAGGCGGCCTCATTCGGGCTGGCAACCCCGCCCAGAATTGCGCCAAGCACGGCAAAGATCAACAAGACCGGCGGGGCGATAGCGCCGAAAATCTCTGCGGCCGATGGCTTTAGGGCCTGCTCACGCATCGCGGGGGCATCGCCCGGAACCAGCCAGGCACGCCCGAGGATATAGAGGATATAGATCACCATCAATAAAAGCCCCGGCACAATGGCCGCGGCAAAGGTCTGGCCAACGGAAATCGTTTCAACCGAAAACTTGCCCTGTTCGTATTGCGCTTGCTGGAATGCCGATGACATCACCTCGGCCAGAATGATCAGCAAGGTGGACGGCGGGATGATCTGACCCAAAGTGCCCGCCGTGGCCACCATTCCCGATGCAAGCCGCGGGTTATACCCGTTGCGCAACATCGCAGGCAGCGCAATCATCCCCATGGCAACAACCGTGGCACCCACAATCCCGGTCGAGGCCGCCAGCAGCGCCCCCACCAGCATCACCGAGACCCCCAAGCCGCCGCGCATAGAGCCGAACAGACGCCCCATGGTTTCCAGCAGTTCCTCAGCGATACGGGATTTTTCTAGCACCACCCCCATCAGCACAAACAAGGGGATTGCCGTCAAAACCGGATTGGTCATCACCCCGAAAAACCGCTGTGCCAAGGCCCCCATCAGCCCAAGGTCAAAAACCCCCAGCGCGGAACCGAGCAGCGCAAAGCCTGTGGCAACCCCTGCAATGGAAAACGCCACCGGATAACCCATCAGGATCACGATGATCAGGGCGGCAAACATCATCAGGTCAAGCGGCAGGGTCATGCTTTATCTCCCAAGCGGATCAAATCCCGCAACAGCGCCGACAGGCCCTGGATCAACAGTAAAATACAAAACGCCGGGATCAGGGTCTTGAGCAAGAAGGACGCAGGCACACCGCCCACCGAAATCGGCCCCTCCATGATCGACCACGACCGTCGCACCGACGGCCAGCTGTAATAAAGCAAAATCCCGAGCGACGGCAGTAACAGGCAGAGGTGGCCGAAGATATCTATCAGCGCCTTCTTGCGCTGGGACAGCGGGGCATAAAAGATATCAACCCGCACGTGGCCATTGACCAAAAGCGTATATCCCGCCCCCAGCATGAACAGGGTGGCATGCAGGTAGAGCACCGATTCATTGATGAAAATCGAGGTGTAACCAAAGACATAACGCAGCATCACAATGCCAAATTGCGCCAAGACCATGATCAGCGCGGTCCACATGACAATGCCCCCAACGCCACGATTTATCAGGTCCAGCCTGTCTGCAAAACGGTCCATCACACCCCCAGAACAAAAGGCGGCCCCGGCAAAAACCGGGGCCGCTGTTTCCAAATCAATCGCCGTAATTGAAAGCAAGGTTACGGGCGTTCATCTGGCCGTTGTCGGCCCATGGCATATATTCCACCATCAGCTTGCGATAGGCGAGGAAGCTTTCAGTGATGCGCTGAACCAGCTCATCGTCCGAATTGCGTAGCTCGTTAATCACCTCGCCCATTGCATTGCCCATGGCGATGGTGATTTCCTCGGGCCATTCGCGCAGGGTAACGCCGTGATCGGCAACCAGCGCGCGCAAGGCAAGCGCGTGTTTGGTGTTATACTCGGTCAGGACCGGGTTATACATCGATTGCGCCGCGGCCTCGACAGCCTGTTTCAGGTCATCGGGCAGATCGTTCCAGGAATTGAGGTTGATGCCACATTCCTCAGCCGAGGATGGCTCCCCCACGCCGGGACCGTAGTAATTGCTGGCAACCTGATAAAGGCCAAGCGCACTATCGCTCCAGGGGCCAATAAACTCACCCGCGTCCAGGGCGCCTGATTGCAAGGCCTGGAACATGGCCGGGCCGGACATCGCCTCAACCGCGACACCAAGTTTGGACATCACCTCGGAATTGAGGCCCGTGGTGCGGTATTTCAACCCCTTCAGGTCATCAAGCGATTTGATCTCATTGCGGAACCACCCCGCCCATTGCGGGCCCGAGTTGCCTGTCAGGAAGGGCTTGAGGTTAAAGCGCGCATACATCTCATCATAAAGCGCTTGTCCGCCGCCATGCAGCATCCAGCCGTGCTGTTCGATCGCGGTCAGACCCAGAGGCTGGCTGCCAAACAGCAAGATACCCTTGGATTTGCTGCCCCAATAGGCAGGAACGGCGTGGTAGATGTCTGCCGTGCCTTCGCTCACCGCGTCAAAGACGCCGGGACCGGGGACGATCTCACCGGCGGCAAACAACTCTACCTCGATGCGGCCGCCTGACAGTGCGGTGATGCGGTCAGCCAAGATCTGGGCGGCCACACCGGGTCCGGGCAGGTTTTTGGGCCATGCCGAAACAAGACGCCATTTGCGAACATCTTGCGCGATGGCAGGGCTGGCAAGGGCCGCGGCCCCCACGCCAGCAGCGGCGGTGATAAAATTACGTCTTTTCATTGCTCTCTCCTTGTTGAATTCGGATCATCACATTCTGTGTTATTCAACCCGGTCCCGGCAGCCTTGCCGGAAATGGGGATGCACCTCCCGACCCTATCCGAAATGCTGTCCTAACCGGAATAGCCCCCCTGTATGAAGAGCCGTTTTTTAAAAAACATCCTTTCCCAATGGGCGCTATTTCAGCACTCAAACCCCGAATGTGCATTCCTTGATCAATGACCAAACCAGCCCCGTCCTGCAAGGAAAAAATTGTTCTTAATCAATCATGTAATACATGTTTCCCTTTGACGATACCGAGGCCGCCCGGGGGAACGTATTGCCCCCCGAACCACAACGGTTTTCACATCGGTATCACCCGTGTTGGTTACTTCAAAATCCCCGGCAGATTCAGGTCATGTTCGCGCGCACAATCCAGCGCAATATCATAGCCCGCATCGGCGTGGCGCATCACGCCCGTCGCCGGGTCATTCCACAACACGTTGTTCAAACGGCGTGCCGCATCCTCGGTCCCGTCGGCGCAAATAACCATGCCCGAGTGCTGCGAAAAGCCCATGCCAACGCCGCCACCGTGATGCAGGCTGACCCAGGTTGCCCCAGAAGCGGTGTTGAGCAGCGCGTTCAGCAATGGCCAATCCGACACCGCATCCGATCCATCCTTCATGGCTTCCGTTTCCCGGTTGGGCGAGGCCACGGAACCCGAATCAAGATGGTCACGGCCGATTACGATCGGGGCTTTCAACTCACCTGAGGCGACCATTTCGTTGAACTTGAGGCCCGCTTTGTGGCGATCCCCCAGCCCGATCCAGCAAATCCGCGCAGGCAGACCCTGAAAATCAATCCGCTCGCGCGCCATATCCAGCCAGTTGTGCAGATGCTCGTTCTCGGGGAACAGCTCTTTCATCGCCTGATCGGTTTTATAGATATCCTCGGGATCACCCGAAAGCGCGACCCAGCGGAACGGCCCGATCCCCTTGCAGAACAAGGGCCGGATATAGGCAGGCACGAAACCGGGGAAGGCAAAGGCGTTCTCCAGCCCTTCTTCCTGTGCAACCTGACGGATGTTATTGCCGTAATCCAGCGTCGGCACACCGGCATTCCAGAAATCGACCATTGCAGCGACATGGGCCTTCATGCTGGCGCGCGCGGCTTTTTCCACGCCTTTAGGATCGGATTCCTGTTTCGCACGCCATTCGGCGACAGACCATCCCTGTGGCAAATAGCCATGCACCGGATCATGCGCAGAGGTCTGATCCGTCACCATATCGGGGCGCGGGCCACCGGCCTTCATGCGGGCATAAAGTTCCGGAAACACATCCGCCGCATTGCCGATCAGCGCCACAGACTTCGCCTCACCGGCCTTGGTCCATTTGTCGATCAGGGCCAATGCCTCATCCAGCGTATGGGCCTTTTCGTCGCAATAGCGGGTGCGGATACGGAAATCGGCGCGGGTTTCGTCGCATTCCACCGCCAAACAGCAAGCCCCCGCCATCACTGCCGCAAGTGGTTGCGCGCCGCCCATGCCGCCAAGCCCTGCGGTCAAGATCCATTTGCCTTTCAGGTTGCCCTCATAATGCTGGCGACCAGCCTCGGCAAAGGTCTCATAGGTGCCCTGAACGATGCCTTGGGTGCCGATATAGATCCACGATCCGGCGGTCATCTGGCCGTACATCGCCAGACCCTTCTTATCCAGCTCGTTGAAATGGTCCCAATTTGCCCAATGCGGCACAAGGTTGGAGTTGGCGATTAGCACTCGGGGCGCGTCCTTATGCGTCTGGAACACGCCGACAGGCTTGCCCGATTGTACCAAAAGCGTCTGGTCATCGTTCAACTCACGCAATGAGGCGCAGATCTGGTCGAAATCTTCCCATGTGCGGGCGGCGCGGCCAATACCGCCGTAAACCACCAGCTCATGCGGATTTTCGGCCACATCGGGGTGCAGGTTGTTCATCAGCATCCGCAAGGGGGCCTCGGTCAGCCAGCTTTTTGCGGTGATCTCGGTTCCGGTTGCGGGAAAAATGTCGCGGGTGTTGTGGCGTGGGTTTGTCATCATAGTCTCCGGTTCAGGCCAGCAGATGCGCGGCGATAATATTGCGTTGAATTTCGGAAGAGCCTTCATAGATGCGCATGATCCGCACATCGCGGGCATAGCGTTCCAGCGGGAAATCGCGGGTAAAACCATAGCCGCCGTGAATTTGGATCGCACCATCGGTCACACGCCCCGCCATCTCGGAGGCGTGAAGCTTGGCCATGCTGGACTGCATCGAAAAACGCGTGCCCTCTTGACGCAGGCGCGCCGCCTCCAGCGCGATCAATTCGGCGGCGCGCAGGTCCAGCGCCATATCGGCAAGCTGCCAACGGATGCCTTGCTTGGCCGCTAGGGGCTCGCCCCCGATGATGCGGGTCTTGGACCATTCGGTCGCAGCCGTCAGCGCGGCAGAAGCGATACCGATACACATGGCGGCAACCTCCAGCCGGCCATTGTCCAGCACCTTCATCGCGGTCTTGAACCCCGACCCTTCGGGGCCAAGCAACGCGCTTTGGGGCAGCTGGCAGTCGAAATCCAGCTCCCAGACATGGCCGCCGCGCAGGCCCATGGTTTTCTCGGCGCGGCCCGGTTGCAGGCCGGGGGTGCCTTTATCCACCACAAAGGCCGAGATCCCGCGATGGGCGGCGGCCGGATCGGTCACAGCAAAGACCACCAGAAAATCCGCAACCCCACCATTAGAGATAAAGCACTTGCGCCCCTTGAGATGCCAACCATCCGCGGTTTTCGTGGCCTTGGTGCGCATATCCGCCGGATCAGAGCCTGCAAAGGGTTCCGTCAGCGCGAATGCGCCAAGGCGGTCCCCGGTCGCGGCATCCGGCAAATAGCGCGCGCGCGCAGCGTCATCCCCGCCCAGCAAAATCGAATCCGTCGCCAGATAATGCGCCGTCAGGGCCGAGACCGTGGACCCACAAGCCCCCGCAATCACCCCGACCGCCCGCAACAGCGCCTGCGCCGAAATATCCGCCCCGCCCCAAGCCTCTGGCAGGTTCGCACCCATCATGCCGGTCTGCGCCAAAGCCCGCAGTTGGGCGTGAACAAACTCACCGCTCTCATCGGTGGCATGGGCGTGGGGGGCCAGCTCTTCGGCGGCAAAACGTTCTAGCTGCGTGATGAATGCGCATTCGGCCTCATCAAGCATATGGTACAAATCGGTCATTCCGTCCTCACAATTCCGGCAGCAATCAAGCCGCTTATCTGTTCTTCACTCAGGCCCAATGAGGCCATAACTGCCTGCGAGCCGCCGCCCAAAGCCGGCGCGCCACTGCTGGCAACTGGCTTCTCGCCATCAAAACGCACCGGCTGACCGATAACCGGCGCGGTCCCCAGCCCGTGATGCGGGATATCGGACACCAGCCCGCGCGCGATGGCATGGGGGCTACTGGCCGCCTCGGCCAGTGTCAGGATCGGCGCGGTGGGAATATGGGCCGCGCGCAGGGCCTCAACCGCCTGCGCGGTCGTCATCTGGCCCGACCACGCCTCGATCAGTGCCTTGAGCGTGGGCTCGTTTTGGGTGCGGGTCTCGTCATTGGCGAAACGCGGATCGCTGGCCGCCTCGGGCGCGCCGATCACCCCGCATAGGGCCGCAAACTGACGATCCCCCAAAACAGCGATAATCGCATGGCCATCCGATGTGGCATAAGCTCCGAAAGGCGTTGACAAGGGATGACGGTTGCCCACCCTCTCCACCGCCGATTTCGCATAGAAATGAATGGCATGGCTGGTCGGCAGCAAGGAAAATAGCGCATCGAACATCGCCACATCAAGGCTTGCCCCCTGCCCGGTTTGCGCGCGCCCCACCAAGGCCGCCGCAATCCCCCAAGCGGCATAGAGACCCGCCATCAGATCCCCCAGTGCCTCGCCCACTTTCAAGGGCGCGCCGCCCTCTTCGCCATTGGCCTCCATCAGGCCCGACATCGCCTGCACCACGATGTCATAGGCGGGCAAATCGCTGTAAGGTCCGTCTTGACCAAAGCCCGAGATGGAACAATAGATCAGCGCCGGATTGTCCTTGCGCAGGGTCTCGGCACCAAGGCCCAGCTTGGCGGCGACACCGGGGCGGAAGTTTTCCACCACCACATCGCAGGTCGCGGCCAGCTGGCGCGCAACCGCCTTGCCCTCATCTGCCTTGAGGTCCAGAACAACCGAGGATTTGCCTCGGTTGGTCAGCGCAAAAAGCGCGGAATGCCCGTCCACAAAGGGGCCGATATGGCGGTAGTCATCGCCATGCGGTGGCTCCACCTTGATGACCTCGGCCCCCAGATCGGCCATAAGGGCGGTGCAAAACGGACCAGCCAGAACGCGGGTCAGATCGAGGACACGGATACCTTGCAACGGCTTCATAACGCCAGACTCACACCGGCGGCATTTGCCAGAACGCCTGCGCGGACCAAACCGGAGGCCGCCTCAATATCCGGCGCGAGATAGCGATCCTCGGCCAAAACCGGCGAAACCTCGCGCAGGGCCGCAACGGCCGCCTGCAACGGGCCAGAGGTCTCCAGCGGTGCGCGAAAGCCGATGCCTTGCGCCGCGCAAAGCGCCTCAACCCCCAAGATCACCGAGAGGTTCGCATTCATCCGCCCCAAGCGCCGCGCGCCATGGGCGGCCATGGAAACGTGATCCTCCTGATTGGCCGAAGTCGGCGTGCTATCGGTGGAGCAGGGGTTGGCCAGATGCTTGTTCTCGCTCATCAAAGCGGCCGTGGTCACCTCGGCAATCATCAGGCCAGAGTTGAGCCCCGGCGCCGGTGTCAGGAACGGCGGCAGGTCATGGGACAGTGTCGGATCGACCATCAAGGCCACACGGCGCTGCCCGATCGCGCCGATCTCTGCCAAGGCCAGCGCGATAATATCTGCTGCAAAAGCAACAGGTTCCGCATGGAAGTTCCCACCAGATATGATGCCCGCCGAGACCACCAACGGGTTGTCGGTCACGGCATTTGCCTCGGTCTCCAATGTGGTGGCAGCAAAGCGCAAGAGGTCCACAGCGGCACCGACAACCTGCGGCACACAGCGGATGCAGTAAGGATCCTGAACGCGGGTATCGCCCTCACGGTGGCTGTCGCGGATCACCGATCCCTCCATCACCGCGCGCAAAGCGGCGGCCACGTCGATCTGGCCACGATGACCGCGCAGGCTGTGGATTTCCGGCTGCAAAGGCGCGGTTGAGCCCATAATCGCATCGGTCGACATCGCCGCCGTCACCAAGGACGCCCGCGCATTCTGCCAGCCCTCAAACAGGCCGACCAGCGCCAGTGCGGTTGAAAACTGTGTACCATTGATCAGGCCAAGCCCCTCTTTCGGGCCAAGCACCAAGGGGGATATCCCCGCCTGCGCCAGCGCCTTATCCGAGGCCATGCGCACGCCCTGATAGACCGCCTCGCCCGCACCGATCATCGTGGCCGCCATATGGGCCAATGGTGCCAGATCACCCGAGGCGCCAACCGACCCCTGAGAGGGCACAACCGGGATCACCCCATGCGCCAAGAGGGCTTCGATCTGTTCGATCACCGCCCAGCGAACCCCCGAGGCCCCACGCCCCAGCGACAGCAATTTCAGCGCCATCATCAGCCGGGTGGTCGCCTCGTCCAGCGGCTCGCCTACACCACAGCAATGCGACAGGATCAGGTTGCGTTGCAGGGTCGCGGTATCTTCGGGCGCGATCTTGACGCTGGCCAGTTTGCCAAAGCCGGTGTTCACGCCGTAAACGGCCACCGTGCCCGCTGCGGCGGCGGCAACCTGAGCACAAGCGGCCTCAACCCCCGTGCGCGCGCTTGGGTCCAGCGTTGCGATCCCGTCACCGCGCCAAAGGGTTTCAAGATTGTCCAGCGTGGTCGCGCCCGGTGTCAGCTTCATTCTTTTCCCCCAAAAATCCGCTGGTGCAGCGGGTTAAATCCAAAACGGTAGGCAAGCTCGGCCGGTGTCTCGACATTCCAGATCGCGAGATCAGCCCGCATCCCCGGCGCGATCACGCCAGTATCCGTCAGGCCCAAAGCGCGGGCGGCATGTTCGGTAACACCGCGCAGCGCCTCATCCGGCGTCATGCGAAACAGGGTGCAGCCCATGTTCATCGCCAGCAAAAGCGAGGTCATCGGTGAGGTGCCCGGATTGCAATCGGTCGCCAGCGCCATCGGCACAGCGTGGGCGCGGAAGGCCGCAACCGGCGGCATCTGCGTTTCGCGGATCGCATAAAAGGCACCGGGCAACAAAACCGCCACCGTACCGCTTGCCGCCAGCAATTTGGCATCTGCCTCTGTGGCATATTCCACGTGATCGACCGACAGCGCGCCATATTGGGCAGCCAAGGCACAGCCCCCGATATTCGAGAGTTGCTCTGCATGCAGCTTCACAGGCAGATCAAGTTCACGTGCTACATCAAAAACACGCGCTATCTGCACGGTATTAAATGCAATTCCTTCACAGAACCCATCCACCGCATCGACCAACCCTTCGGCATGGGCCGCACGCAAGGTGGGGATGCACACCTCATCAATATAGGCATCATCGCGGCCCTTATATTCGGCAGGCGTTGCATGGGCGCCCAGAAAGCTGGTACGGATACGCACAGGACGCAGATCCCCCAAGCGCCGCGCCGCACGCAGCATCCGCAGCTCTACCTCCCGGTCAAGCCCGTAGCCGGACTTCATCTCAACACAGGAAACCCCTTCGCCGATCAGCGCATCCAGACGCGGCAACGCGGATGCGACAAGGCTATCCTCATCCGCATCGCGGGTGGCCGTAACGGTCGAGACAATCCCCCCACCGGCGCGCGCGACCTCTTCATAGCTGGCCCCTTCGAGACGCATCTCAAATTCCCGCGCGCGGTGGCCGCCATGCACGATATGGGTGTGGCAATCAATAAAAGCCGGGGTCAAAAGCCGCCCCTCAAGGTCGAGCATATCCCATGAGGCATAATCACTTGGCAAGTCGGCTTGCGGCCCGACCCAAAGGATGCGCCCTGCATCCACCACCACGGCCCCTTGCGCAATGAACGGTCCGGCACCCGCCACACTGCCCCCAAGGATTACTGTCTGCGCCCCGATTTCCATCTTGATTCCCCTCGTATTTCGATTATTATGTACATACATATTAAATCTGTCAACGCGGGTGGAACCAAAAATGTCGATCATTTATGCAGAGCAAGCGCTTTTACCTGATGGCTGGGCGCAAGACGTTGCAGTCACCCATTCGGGCGGGCGGATCACAGCGGTTGAGGCGGGCGCATCCCCACAAGGCACGCGTGTTGGCACCTTGCTTCCGGCACCCACCAATCTGCATTCCCACGCGTTTCAACGTGCTATGGCGGGGCTGACGGAACGGCGCGGCCCCGACCCACGCGACAGCTTCTGGACTTGGCGGCAGTTGATGTACCGCTTCCTCGACCGGCTGACGCCCGAGGATGTGGAGGCGATCAGCGCATTTGTGCAAATGGAAATGGCCGAGGCGGGCTATGCCGCCGTCGCAGAATTCCACTATCTCCACCACGCCCCCGGCGGCACCCCCTATGACAACCGCGCCGAAATGGCGGCACGGGTTGCGGCGGCCTCGGCGCGGACGGGGCTGGGGCTGACCATGCTGCCGGTGCTGTACCAGTTCGGCGGTTGTGATGGGCGTGCGCTTGGCCCCGGTCAGAACCGCTTTGGCAATACGCCCGAGGAGTTCGTGGATTTGCTGGAGGGGGCCGCTGCGGCCATAAAGACCCTGCCCGCCGATACGGTTCTGGGCCTCGCCCCCCATTCGCTGCGCGCCGTTTCAAAGGAGGCGCTTGCCCTCGCCGCAACCCTGCGCCCTGATGCGCCGATCCATATGCATCTGGCCGAACAAACCGCCGAAGTGGATGAGGTTCTGGCCCATCGCGGCGCGCGCCCGACCGAATGGTTGCTGGCCAATGCCGATGTGGATGCACGCTGGTGCCTGATCCATTGCACACAAATGGAGCCACATGAAACCAAGGGCTTGGCCGCGACCGGCGCGGTGGCAGGGCTTTGCCCGATCACCGAATCCTCATTGGGGGACGGAATTTTTGACGGGGTTGCCTTTGCGCAGGCAGGCGGGCGTTGGGGGATCGGATCGGATAGCAACATCCGGATTTCACTCTCCGAAGAGCTGCGCACGCTTGATTACAGCCAGCGCCTGCGTGACCGTTCGCGCGCGGCATTGGCCACGGCGGATAAGTCCACCGGTCGGGTCCTGTTTGAAACCGCCGCAAAGGGCGGCGCGCAGGCCGGCGGGCGCGATGCGGGCACAATCGAGGTTGGCAAGCTGGCCGATCTGGTGGCGCTTGATGCCTCTAGTCCGGATATGGCCGGGCATCAGGGCGATACCACGCTCGACGCCTTTATCTTTGCGGGCGACGACCGTATGATCACCGACACTTGGTCGGCAGGCCGCCATCTGGTCAGCGGAGGGCAGCACCATGACCACGATGCCATCACCGCGGCCTACACGGCCTGCGTCACCAAATTGCGGGACCTATGACAATCATCACCTGGCAATCCGTTCAAGCCGAAGCGCTGCGCCGCATCCGCTCGCGCGAATGGCCCCCCGGTGGCCAAATCCCGCATGAGGCCGATTTGGCCGAGGAACTGGGCTGTTCACGCGGCACCGTGAACCGGGCGCTGCGGGATCTGGCCGAGGCGGGATTATTGGAACGCCGGCGCAAGGCGGGCACGCGTGTGCCGCTTAACCCTGTGCGCAAGGCCACGTTGGAAATCCCCATCATCCGACAGGATGTGGAGGGGCGTGGGCAAAGCTATAACTACCGTTTGCTGTCCACGCGCGAGGCCACACCCCCGCCCGAGATTTGCGAAAAGCTGTCTTTAAAAAAGCCCGACGCGCCAATGGTCCATGTTCTCGCACTGCATCTAGCAGATGATGCGCCCTTTTGTCTGGAAGATCGCTGGATCAACCTGCAAGTGGTGCCAGAGATTGCCCAGACCGACCTGACCGAGATAAGTGCGAATGAATGGCTGGTGCAAAACGCCGCCTTTTCCGCCGGCAGCTTTGCCTTTGGTGCGATGGCCGCGCCCGAAGCCACAGCGAAATGGCTCGATTGCCCTATTGGTGCGCCGCTTTTCACGCTTGACCGAACCACATGGGCAGCAGCCTTACCGATTACCTCGGTGCGGCTGTGCTATATTCCCGGCTATCAGATGCGCGCGGAAATCTGACGCCACCAATTCAAGCGCCCTGAACCCATCGCTAAACTTTGCCCCAGATTGGCGACCGACGCCCGGGCGCATCCCCGGAATTACGGATTCCAGCAGATTTTCAACCAACCGCTACAAATTCACCAAGAGAAACACTTGATATCGCACCCCCTACACCCGATATTCATTCTAGGTGGCCCGACAAGTTGTCAGGGCTGCAAACAGTTGTAACCGGAGGCTTTAATGGCTGAATATCAAACTATCAATTCGGTCGGCGCCGGCACCCGCTCCGCGCAGATTGATGTCGGGCTTCGCGCCCATATGAACAAGGTTTACGGGCTCATGTCGGTTGGCATGTTGCTGACAGGTGCTGCGGCTTGGGCGATCTCCGGCCTTGCCACAACAACCGACCCGAACCTTGCGACCGTGCAGATGGGCAATGGCACCATGCTGACTTCGCTGGGTCAGGCGATCTATCTGTCGCCACTAAAATGGGTGGTGATGTTTGCGCCGTTGGCGATGGTCTTTGCCTTTAGTGCGATGATCAACCGGCTGTCCACCGGCGCGGCCCAGCTGTTCTTTTACGTCTATGCCGCGCTGATGGGGCTCTCGATCTCTTCGATCTTTCTCGTCTACACGGGCGCATCCATTGCACAGACATTCCTGATCACCTCCATCGCTTTTGCGGGTCTGTCGCTTTACGGCTACACCACAAAGAAGAATCTGTCGGGTATGGGCACATTCCTGATGATGGGCCTGATCGGTTTGATCGTGGCGATGATCGTGAACATCTTCCTTGCCTCTTCGGCATTGGCTTTTGCGATTTCGACCATTGGCGTTTTGATTTTTGCCGGGCTGACCGCCTATGACACCCAGTCTATCAAGAACGAATATATCGCCCACGCACAGCATGGAGATAGCGAGTGGTTGGGCAAATCGGCCATCATGGGTGCGCTGCGTCTTTACCTCGACTTTATCAACATGTTCATGTTCTTGCTGAGCTTTTTGGGGAACAGAGAGTAAATTCTCTCCCACTTTTGCTAGGGAACATCGACCCTGCCGAGCACATGACTTGGCAGGGTTTTTCTATATCTGACCGTCTGTTGCATGACGCAGGCCCGCGTCGAATAGCCATGTCGCGAACGTGAGGATGGGAAACGCCCGATGCTCGCCCCTGTTCTCAACGATATGGACGCCCAGGACTTTTCATCAAAGCGACTTCAGGACTGAAACACAGAGCCGCAGTTAACCTGTATGATGGGTTAAAGGTTCTGAAGATGGCGATATCCTATTCGGACGAATGCCGCAGGCGCGTCTAATTCGGAAACCCAATGTGATATTCCAAGGCAGGTAATGACGTAACATGCACAGCTGAAAGGCGACTGGGCCAGGAACCACACGCCAACCACACGCAGAATGTAGACCTCACTGGCGCTTTGGTGACTCGACATAGCGGCCGAACATTTTCACGGTTTATCCCTCCATCAATCACCAAGAGCGCCTCCAGCCGGGTGTTTTAGCCGTGTTTGTCCCGACTGAAAATTTTTGATAAAAGCAAGCGCAGTCAGATGGTTGGCCACAAAGAAAACACCCCGCCAGACGATTGACGGGGTGCAAGACATTTAAAACTGTCGCATGGGCTTAAATCCTGCCCTGCTTTTCCTTATTCGGCGGCCTCGGCATCAGATGCCGACGACAGGGCCGACGTCTCAGCGACCTCGGCTTTGGGCTTGCGCGGTGCACGTGGTTTGCGCGCAGGTTTTACTTCTGCAGCGGGCTCGCTCGCTTCTGGACCGTTTTCCGGGGCTTCAACCGCGGCAGCTTCCGGCTTCATTTTCGGCCGACGCGGCGCCCGAGGACGACGCGTTTCCGGTGTGTCGACCAGACCGCCTTCATTCTCATCCGATTTGGAATCGATGACCTCCGACGATGCCGACTCTGCCGGACGGTTTAGCTGCCTGTTGCGGCGATCATCACGACGGTCGTCACGCACGTTCTCATCTCGCGAGGCTTCACTGCGATCCTCACGGGCATTTGGCTGCGCGCCGTCACCCCGATCAGAGTTGCGATCCCGGTTTTGATTTTCACGGTTCTGATTTTGCTGCTGGTTGTGGCTGTCTTGCTGACGCCTAGCCTCCTGCTCGGCTGCCAGCTCCCGCTGCGCCTCGGCCAGCAGGCGCGTGTAATGCTCTGCATGCTGCAAGAAATTCTCGGCGTTTACGCGGTCATTCGACAGCTGCGCATCACGCGACAAAATCAGGTATTTATCAATGATTTGCTGCGGCGTACCGCGAACCTTGCCATCGGGGCCGGAGCTGTCGAAGACACGGTTCGTGATATTACCGAGGGTGCGCGGGCGGTTCGATTTCGAACGCGAGCGGGACTTGGAAGATCTCATCTTGTCCTTTGATCCAGATCAATCTGGCTTTGCTATGCTCCGGCGGTCTGGAAAGACACGTCTTACCTGTCGTCGGCAGCATCGGGCATTTTTGGCATTGCGCGCGGGGATGAGAGCCGGATTTCACCGGAGCAAGCCCCTGTCACACCCATTTGTCTAACGATGCCATGGCGGCCTGACAAGTGAAAACTGCTGCTTTTTTGGGTTATATTGCTAAAGAACAAGCGATTTCCTGCCTGTTTGTCGCAAAACCGGGTTAAACCGCATTTGGAAGGTACCCCAAAACCACACGATCGCGCCCGTCCAGATCCAAGAGAATCTCTACACGCTCAAAACCTGCTGCCTTGAAAAGCGCCGTGACCGCCGCACCCTGACTTGGGCCTATCTCTACCAATAACCTGCCTCCTGCGGTCAGATATTCGGGTGCGGCGGCGCTGATCGTGCGGTAAGGGGCCAGCCCGTCCCCGCCGGGGGTCAGGGCCAAATGCGGCTCCCAGCCCTGCACCTCGGGGGAAAGGGCCGCCATCTCATCGGCGGCGATATAGGGCGGGTTCGAGACGATCAGATCAAAGCGCCCCTGCACCGGATCAAACCAACTGCCCTGCGCCCATTCGGCCGAGCCCCCAAGCCGCGCCTGATTGCGCGCCGCAACCGCCAGCGCGGGCGCCGAGATATCCACCCCCACACCGCGCGCATCTGCGCGCTCTGCCAGCAGGCTCAGCAAAATACAGCCCGATCCGGTGCCAAGGTCCAGCACCGAGGCAAAGGGATGCGTAAGCGCGGCGGCGATCAGCGTCTCGGTTTCGGGGCGCGGGTCCAGTACATCCGGCGTCACGACAAAAGACCGCCCCCAGAACAGCCGCTGACCGGTAATATGCGACAAGGGCTGGCGTGCGGCACGGGCCGAAATGGCGGCCTCAAACGCGGTGATTTGCGCAGGCGACAGCAAGGTTTGCGGCGACAGCAGCGCCAGATCCGCCCGCGATGCCCCCAAGACATGCGCCAGCAGTATCGCCACATCTTGCGCGCCGTCCGGCACGCCCGCCGCTGCCAGCCGCGCCACTGCGGCCCGGCGCGCCGCCAGAATGTTCATTCCATCTCTGCCAGTTTTCGTGCCTGATCATCCGAGATCAGCGCATCAATCACCCCATCCAGATCACCACCCATAATCTGCCCCAACGAATAAAGCGTCAGGTTGATACGATGGTCGGTCATCCGACCCTGCGGAAAATTATAGGTGCGGATGCGCTCTGATCGATCACCGGACCCCACCTGTGCCTTACGATCGGCGGAACGGGCGGCATCTACGCGGTCACGCTCTGCCTCAAACAGCCGCGCGCGTAGCACCTGCATCGCGGCTACACGGTTCTGGTGTTGTGATTTCATTGCAGAGACCACGATAATTCCGGTCGGGATATGGGTGATGCGTACCGCACTATCGGTGGTGTTGACGTGCTGGCCACCCGCCCCACTGGCGCGCATCGTGTCGATGCGAATGTCCGAGGCGGGGATGTCGATATCCACATCCTCGGCCTCGGGCAACACGGCCACGGTCGCCGCCGACGTATGCACCCGCCCGCCGCTTTCAGTTTCCGGCACCCGCTGAACACGGTGCACACCGGATTCGTATTTCATCCGCGCAAAGACGCCTTCGCCCTTGATATGCGCCGTCAGCTCACGGATCCCGCCCAGATCGCTTTCCTGCAACTCGAGGATCTCAAAGGTCCAGCCGCGCGTCTCGGCATAGCGGCGGTACATATTCAGCAGATCACCGGCAAAAAGCGCCGCCTCGTCGCCACCCGTACCGGGACGGATTTCCAAAATCGCGGGGCGCGCGTCGGCGGCATCTTTCGGCAAAAGCGCCAGTTGCAGGGCGGTTTCCATCTCTTCGATGGCCGTGCGCAGGCTGGGGATTTCTTCCTCGGCCAAGCCGCGCATCTCGGGGTCTTTGAGCATCAACTCGGCCTCGGCCAGATCATCGAGTCCGGCCAGATAGGCGTTGATCTGGGTGACCACGGGTTTGAGATCGCCGTATTCACGGCTCAGCTTGGCGATTTCCGCAGGCGGCGCACCGGCAGAGAGCTTTGCCTCGATGAACTCAAAGCGTTGGGTGATTTGGGCGAGCGTATCTATTGGGACCATTTTTCAGGGTGTGTCCTAAGGCTTGGCGCAGGTCAAGAGGGCATGGGCGTTGCGCTAAAGTTTCGACTGCCATTCACGCAGACGTGCCGCATTGACCCCCATATCCGATTTGCCAAAACGCAGCCGCCCCAGAATACGCACGCCATCCGGCCCCGCTTGCGCCGTGATGTAGTCGGGAAAGCCCCAAAGCGCCGAGCGGGTGATCCATGTGATGCGCCCCTCGTCCACACCTCCGGCCAAACGGGTGGTGCGCGGGGTGGCCATGGCCACGGCATCAACCTGTGCAAGGCTGACATCGGGAAGGTAAAGCGTGGCGCTGCCAATCTGGGCCTGCACGTCATCTGGCGGCGCGGCTTGCGGCCACAGCGCGCTGCTGGTGGGTTCGATATGCCAGCGCGCCACGTCAGAGGGCGCGAAACGGATATACCCGAACAGCCCTGCAAGGACCAACAGGAAAACGGCGATTATCATGATGGATCCCTTCATTTGCGGTGCTGCGCCCAGTGGTAAAGGCAGATCAGCTCATGCGCGACATGTGCGCCTGCAATCGCGGTAGCGCCCGATGTGTCATAGGCCGGAGAGACCTCTACCACATCGCCGCCGACCATATTGATACCGGCCAGATCACGCAGACAGGCCGCCGCCTGCCAGGTGTGCAAGCCGCCCCAGACCGGCGTGCCCGTACCGGGGGCGGCCGAGGGATCAAGGCAGTCGATATCAAAGGTAACATAGGTCGGGTTTTGGCCCACGATCTCTTTGGCGCGGGCAACCGTATGGGCGACGCCCTCTTCATGCACCGTGCGCGCATCGATATATTCCACCCCGAGATAGTCGTCACAATGGGTACGAATGCCGATTTGCACGCTGGTTTTCGGATCAATGATCCCGCTTTTCACCGCTTTGTAAAAGAAGGTGCCATGGTCGATACGCTCCATATCATCATCGGCCCAAAGGTCGGAATGGGCATCGAAATGGATAACCGACATTGGCCCGTATTTTTCGGCATAGGCCCGCAGGATCGGTAGGGTGATAAAGTGATCGCCGCCAAGGGTGATCACCCCCGGCCCAGCCCTGAGGATCCCCGCAATATGCGCCGTCAACAGCCCCGGAAAGCTGGGCGTATGGGCATAGTCAAAGGCCAGATCGCCGTAGTCCACAATCGCCATATCCTCAAGCGGAGAGGTCGGCCAGCCGTAGGGCGGATCGAAAGGCTGCAGGGCGCTTGCCTCGCGGATCGCGCGGGGGCCAAAGCGGGTGCCGGGGCGGTGGGTGACGGCTTGATCAAAGGGCACGCCGGTGATCGCCAGATCGACGCCCGCCAGATCCTTGGTATAGCGGCGGCGCAAGAATGACGTAGCACCGGCAAAGGCATTCTCAAAGGCCAACCCGCGCATGTCCTTGCGGGTAAAAGCGCCGTCCACCTCGTTTTTCGCATCTTCCAGTGCCATCGGTTTTCCTTTTGATCCTAAGGGTTTTGGCCAATCACGCCAAGGGCTGTGCGCGCTCTACCAAACGGGCAAAGAAACTGGCGCCGATCGGGGCGGCTTGGTCGTTGAAATCATAGGCAGCATGATGCAGCCCCGCGCCCTCACCCGTGCCAAGGAACAGATAGGCACCGGGGCGCGCCTCCAGCATATAGCTGAAATCTTCGGCCGTCATCTGGCGGGCCGCGTCAGGGTTGATGCCGGCCTCTCCTGCGATCTCGGCCGCGACAGCAAGGGCAAATTGCGCCTGATCGGCGTGGTTGATCGTGGCCGGATAGCCCCAGTCATATTCCACCTCGGTCTCTACCTCATAAGATTGGGCTTGCCCCGCGATAACCTCATGGATGCGCCGCTTGATCAGGGCGCGGACCTCGGGGTTGAAACAGCGGATCGTGGCACAGAACCAGCCGCTTTCGGGGATGATGTTATTAGCCGAACCGGCATGGATTTGCGTCACCGAAATCACCGCCTCATCCAGCGCATAGACATTGCGCGAGACGATGGACTGAAGCGCCTGTACCATGCCGGTGATCGCCACCACCGGATCAATACAAACATGCGGCGTGGCGGCATGGCCCCCCTTGCCTTTGACCATCACAGTCACCGTATCGACCGAGGCCATAAGCGCCCCTGATGTGGTATCAAACTGACCAAAGGGCATATTGGGCATATTGTGGATGCCGTAAACTTGGGCGATATTGAACCGGTCCATGATGCCCTCTTGGACCATCACCCCGCCACCGCCGCCGTTCTCCTCGGCCGGCTGGAATATCAGCGCAACCTTGCCCGAAAAACGCCGCGTCTCACAAAGGTATTTCGCCGCCCCCAAGAGCATGGTCACATGGCCGTCATGCCCGCAGGCATGCATCTTGCCCGGATGGGTTGAGGCATATTCCGCCCCCGTCTCTTCGGTGATGGGCAGGGCATCCATATCGGCGCGCAGACCAATGACCGGCCCCTCGGCACCGCCATTGATAATGGCAACGATGCCACTGGTGGCAATGCCGTCATGCACCTCGTCCACGCCGAAGTCCTGCAAGCGCGCCTTGATAAAGGCCGCCGTTTCCTGACACTCGAACCCCAATTCCGGATGCCGGTGCAGATGATGGCGCCAGCCCTTCATCTCCTCGGCAGCGCCTGCAATGGCATTCAACACGGGCATGGTTTCCTCCTTCGGGGGCATGGTATATGCGCCACAAGACCGCAATTTGAAAGGAACCGCAATGGCCCAACCGCGCCTGTCCCGCCCGCAAAGTGAAGCCCTGATCGCGGACCCGCAAGGTGGCCTGCCGCGCCTGCTTGAAATCATGGCCCGCCTGCGCGATCCCGATACCGGCTGCCCTTGGGATATTGAACAGGATTTCGCCACCATCGCGCCCTATACGATCGAGGAAGCCTATGAGGTCGCCGATGCGATTACCCGCGAGGCCTGGGACGAATTGGAAGGGGAGCTTGGCGATTTACTGCTGCAAACGGTTTATCACGCCCAGATGGGCGAGGAGGCCGGTCTCTTTTCCTTTGACAGCGTCACGGCGGCGATCTGCGACAAGATGATCGCACGTCACCCGCATGTGTTCGGTGATACCGCACGCGACAAAACCCCGGAACAACAAACCACCGATTGGGAAGCGATCAAGGCGGCCGAGCGCGGCCCCGCCGGAGTTCTGGACGGGGTCGCCCTTGGCCTGCCCGCGCTGACCCGTGCGGTCAAGCTGCAAAACCGGGCGGCGCGGGTGGGGTTTGACTGGCCCTCTACCACCGGCGTTCTGGATAAGATACTCGAGGAATCGCGGGAATTGGTTGAGGCACGCGACACGATGGGTTCGCAGGAACAGGCCGAGGAGTTTGGCGATCTGATGTTCGTCATGGCCAACCTTGCCCGCCACCTCGACATTGATCCTGAGGCAGCCTTGCGCGCGGCAAACCAGAAATTCACCCGCCGTTTTGGCCGCATCGAACAGCTTTTGTCCGAGGCAGGCAAAACCCCGGCGCAAAGCGATCTGGCCGAGATGGACACCCTTTGGGACCGCGCAAAGGCCGAGGAAAAGAAATGACTTAAAACACTGCGTACTCATCTTGATAAATAAAGTCAGCCATTGACCGGAGTAAAAGAGTCGGGTTTAAGGAGTTCAGAAAATTCAGACTAAAGAGGTCAACAATGTTTCTTCGCTTGTCCACCGCCGCCCTCGCGCTTGCCAGCACCGCACTGCCCGTGCTTGCCGATGAGGTAAACGTCTATTCCCACCGCCAGCCAGAGTTGATCCAGCCCTTGGCCGACGCCTTTACCGCAGAAACCGGCATTGATGTAAACATCGCCTTCGTTGGCAAAGGTATGGCCGAGCGTCTGGTTGCCGAGGGCGACCGTAGCCCCGCCGATCTGGTGATGACAGTTGATATCGCCCGGCTGACCGAGATCGTCGATGCAGGCGTGACCCAGCCCGTAACCTCGGATGTGCTGAACACCAATATCCCCGTCGGATTGCGCGATGCCGATAATCATTGGTTCGGCGTCACCTCACGTGCGCGGATCGTCTATGCCTCCAAGGACCGGGTCGCGGATGGCGAAGTCACCACCTATGAGGATCTGGCCTCGGACAAATGGAAGGGCCGCATCTGTTCCCGTTCCGGCACCAGCGACTATAACATCGCGCTGCTGGGGGCCGTTATCGCCCATCACGGCGAAGAAGCTGCGAAAACCTGGGCCGAAGGCGTGAAGGCTAATCTGGCGCGCAAGCCCGTCGGCGGCGACCGCGATCAGGTCAAGGCGATCTGGGCAGGCGAATGTGATATCTCCATCGGGAACACCTATTACATGGGCAAGATGATGGATGATGCGGAACAGCAAGAATGGGCAAATTCTGTCCGTATCGTGTTCCCTACCTTTGAAGGCAGCGGTACGCATCTGAACGTTTCCGGTGTGGCGATGACGAAATCCGCGCCGAACAAGGAACAAGCCTTGCAGTTCATGGAATGGCTGACCGGTGATGAGGCACAGCAGATCTATGCCGAAACCAACCACGAATTCCCCGTCAAGGACGGCGTTGCCCGTTCGGAAATCGTGCAAAGCTGGGGTGACTTCACCGCCGACAGCATCAACCTGACCGATGTGGCCAAGGCACGCCCTGCCGCCCTGCACATCATCGAAGAGATCGATTTCGACGGCTGATCAGCGGCCGAACCAACATCAAATTACTTCACGGGACCGGGGGCGTACATGCCTCCGGTTTTTGGCATGGACAAGGCATCCTTCCTGCGGTCTGTTGGCCCAAAGAATTCTGAGAGGGTTTATGGCAGCGCGTAAAATCATCATCGACACCGATCCCGGCCAAGACGATGCCGTCGCCATCCTGCTGGCGCTGGCCAGCCCGGCAGAGCTGGAGGTGCTGGGAATCACCGCCGTTGCGGGCAATGTGCCGCTGGCACTGACCGCCAAGAACGCCCGCATCATATGTGAACTGGCGGGCAAGCCCGATACCAAGGTCTTTGCCGGTTGCGACGCGCCCCTGACGCGCAAGCTGGTCACCGCCGAGCATGTTCACGGCAAGACCGGGCTGGACGGGCCACAGCTGCCCGCGCCTCAAATGCCCCTACAAGAGCAGCACGCGGTGGATTTCATCATCGACACCCTGCGGGCCGAGGATGCGGGCGCTGTCACGCTTTGCGCGCTAGGGCCGCTGACCAATATCGCCACCGCCCTCCAACGCGCTCCTGATATCGCACCGAAAATCGCCGAGATTGTGCTGATGGGCGGCGCCTATTTCGAGGTGGGCAACATCACCCCCACAGCCGAGTTCAATATCTACGTCGACCCCGAGGCCGCTGCTGTCGTGTTCAAATGTGGCACGCCCCTGACGGTGATGCCGCTGGACGTCACCCATAAGGCCCTGACAACCGCCCCGCGTGTTCAGGCCTTTCGTGATATGGGCACGGAACCGGGCCGGATGGTCGCGGAATGGACGGATTTCTTTGAACGTTTCGACAAGGAGAAATACGGATCAGAGGGCGCGCCTTTGCACGACCCTTGCGTGATTGCCTGGCTGCTTCAGCCCGGGTTGTTTTCCGGTCGCAAGGTCAATGTCGAAATCGAGACGCAATCCGCACTGACATTGGGCATGACCGTGGCCGATTGGTGGGGAGTGACCGACAGGGCGGAAAATGCGCTGTTTATCGGCGATGTCGATGCCGAGGGCTTTTTTGCCCTTTTGACCGAACGCATCGGCCGTTTTTGATAACAGGCGCGATTAGCCCCGCAAAAACCGGATGCCAATTTTTGCCGAAATCCTCTGTGGCACTTCCCACGCAAGGCGCATCGCGATATGGTGCGCCAAGGGGGTTAACGCGCGCGCGGTACAGATCGCAGCCCCCGAACAGAACCAAACAAACGCGGCACAGAATTCGCGTGGGAATAAAGGCAGCACATGGCACGAGCAACAATCAGGGTTATTCTTTTGGCTTCGGCGGCGGCACTTGGCCTGACCGCCTGTCAAAGTGTCGGCAACCCCTTTGCCAGCAAAGATAAAAACGCCGATGAGGTGACTTCTGCAACCTCTATCCGGCTGGTTGACCGCGATGTCGAGGCGCCGCAGGTCTTTCAGGTCAGCGATGAGGCCCTTTGGGACGGTCGCCCCTCGCTGGGGGGTGTCTGGGTCGCCTCGCCCGATGCGGTTGATCCAGAGCGGGTGATCCTGCGCAACCCGGCCAATGGCAAATTTGTGATCGGCGCGCTGTTCCGGCGTGAACGCATTAACCCCGGCCCTGCGTTGCAAATATCATCTGATGCGGCGACAGCTTTGGGCATTCTGGCCGGGCGACCAACCGCGATTAGCGTAACCGCATTGCGTCGTGAGGAAGTCCCCGTCGAGACCCCCGATGCCGCCCGCCCGATTCTTTCGGCCAATGAAACGGTGGAAACCAGCACAATCGATCCGGTTGCCACCGCCAGTGCCGCACTTGACAATATCGCTCCGAAACCCGCCGCACGGCCCGCCGCCAAAAGCGCCAAGAACCGTGTCCAGATCGGGATTTTCAGCGTTGAGGCCAATGCAACCCGTGCCGCTTCTACCTTGGAAAAAGCCGGGATTGCGGCCACTGTCACCAAAGACAGCAGTCAGGGCAAGACCTTTTGGGGTGTGACAGCCGGCCCCGTCGCCGCTGCAGATCGCAACGCAACCTTGGCAAAAGTAAAATCACTCGGCTTTAGCGATGCATATTTCGTTTCGCGGTAATCCGGCTCCGGGCCTGCGCGCCCGGCTTTTAAACCGAAAGGACCCCAAGATGCTGTTCAAACGCCTTCTTTGCCTGCTTGTCATGCTGCCATTGATCGGTCAGGCACAGGCGTTCGAGACGCGCGCACAGGCGGCCTGGGTCTATGACATGGCAACCGAAACCGTGTTGATGGACAAGAATGCCGATGTTTCACTGCCACCTGCCTCCATGTCCAAGCTGATGACCCTGAACATGCTGTTTGAGGCGTTGCGCGACGGGCGCGTCACGATGGACACCGAGTTTTCGGTTTCGGCCCGTGCGCAGGCGATGGGCGGATCGACCATGTTCCTCAACCAGCGCGACCGGCCCACGACCCGCGACCTGATCAAGGGGATCATCATCAATTCGGGCAATGACGCCTGCGTGGTGGTGGCTGAGGGGCTTTCAGGCACCGAAGAGGCCTTTTCCCATCAGATGACCGAACGCGCCAAGGCATTGGGGATGAATAATTCGACCTTTGCCAATTCTTCTGGCTGGCCTGATCCTGCGCAACGCATGTCCATGCGCGATCTGGGCATTCTTGCCAAACGGTTGATCGAGGAATTTCCCGACCTCTATCCCATCTTTGCGGAAACCGAGTTCAACTATGCCGATCGTGCTGCGGCCAACCGTCATAACCGCAACCCATTGTTGAAACTTGGCGGCGGTGCTGACGGGTTGAAAACCGGCCATACCTCTGAGGCGGGCTATGGGCTGGTCGGATCGGCCAAACAGGGCGACCGGCGGGTGATTTTCGTCATCACCGGCATGACCTCCGAAGAGGCCCGCGCCGAAGAGGCCGACCGCATGATGAACTGGGCCTTTCGTCAGTTCGTGATGAAAACCGTGATCAAAGCGGGGCAGCGTGTCGCCTCGGCCGATGTCTGGCTGGGCAGTGCGCCCGAGGTCGGTCTGGTCGCCGCCGAGGATATCACCATGCTGGTGCCGGCCCTTGTCCAAGACGGGGTAAAGGCCGAGGTCAGCTATACCGGCCCGCTCAAGGCGCCTTTGGCGGCGGGGGCTGAGGTTGGCACGTTGACCATTTCCGTGCCCGACCTGCCACAGCGCGAGGTTCCGCTTCTGGCTGAAAACGGCGTGACGGCGGCAGGCTTTTTGCAGCGATTGGAAAAGGCGGCGCTGGTGTTGCAAAAGCGGTTCCTGACGGACGCAGAGCCAGCGACCTGAAATGACACGCGACCAAGGGCTTTTCATCAGCTTTGAGGGCATTGACGGCTCTGGCAAAAGCACGCAGGCGCGACTTTTGGCCGATGCGTTGCGCGCGTTGGGGCATAAGGTTTTGCTGACGCGCGAACCCGGCGGCAGCACCGGCGCCGAGGAGATCCGCCGCTTGGTGCTGGAAGGGGAACCCGACCGCTGGTCGCCTGAAACCGAGATCCTTTTGTTCACCGCCGCGCGCCGGGACCATCTGGAGAAAACCATCCGCCCCGCCCTTGCCCGTGGCGAGATCGTTATCACCGACCGTTTCGCCGATAGCACCCGCATGTATCAAGGCATCCGGCGCGGCGCGGGTGCGGATCTGCGCGCGATGGTCGATGACCTGCACAAGCGCATGATCGGGGTTGAACCCGACCTGACCCTTCTGATCGATATAGACGCAAAGACCGGCCATTCCCGCGCGGTATCTCGCGCAGGCACCGAGCAACGCTTTGAGGATATGGGCACCGATCTTCAAGCCCGCATGCGCGCAGGGTTTCTGGCCCTCGCAGCATCAGAATCCCGTTTTGCCGTAATCGACGGGGCGCGGGCGCCCGATCAGGTCGCAGCCGACGTTCTGGCCACCGCGCAGGCCGCCCTATGAGCCGCGCGCCCAAACCCGCCCTTGAGGACCTCCCCGAACCCGACCGCGTCAAGGATGCCCCCCACCCGCGCGAAACGCTGGCCCTGATCGGCCACCACGCTGCCGAGGCCGTTTTTCTGGATGCCTTTAACAGCGGCAAGCTGCATCACGGCTGGATGATCACCGGGCCTTTGGGGCTTGGCAAGGCCACGCTGGCATGGAAAATCGCGCGGTTCTTGCTGGCCACGCCCGAAGATAACGGTGGCATGTTTGCGGCCCCGCGCCCCGACAGCCTCGATATTCCGGCCGATCATCCCGTTGCCCACCGGATTATGGCGTTATCGGAGCCGCGGCTATATCTTTTGCGGCGGGCTTGGGATGACAAGGCGCGCAAGCTCAAATCCATGATCACCGTGGATGAGGTGCGCAAGCTCAAGGCCTATTTCGCGCTTTCGGCGGCGGATGGCGGGCGGCGTGTGGCCATAATCGATACGGTAGACGAGATGAACTTGGCTGCGGCAAATGCCCTGCTCAAGCTGCTTGAAGAACCGCCGCCGAATGTCACCTTGCTGCTGGTCAGCCACCAGCCCTCGCGCCTGCTCCCGACCATCCGTTCGCGGTGTCGGGAATTGCGCCTGACACCGCTCAACCCCGAGGATATGGCAACCGCGCTTGCCGCCACCAATGATGCCCCCGCCAATCCTGTGCCTTTGGCAGAGCTTTCGGGCGGATCGGTGGGAGAGGCGATTCGAATCCTCAACCTTGACGGGTTAAAGATTTATGCCGGGCTGATTGCGCTGTTTGCCACATTGCCCCGGTTGGACCGGACCCGTGCCGCTGCCTTGGCCGAAACGGGGGCCGGACGCGGCAAGGAAGAAACATTCGATCTGATCCTGATGCTAATCGATCTTTTTCTCGCCCGCCTTGCCCGTGCAGGCACCCTTGGCCATTGCCCGCCCGAGGCCACCAAGGACGAGGCAGAGCTGATCGCGCGGCTTTCCCCCAACGCAAATGCGGCCCGTCAATGGGCTGATCTTGCGCAAGGTCTGGCCACGCGTGCGCGTCGCGGGCGGGCCGTCAACCTTGACCCTGCCGCGCTTCTCATGGATATGGTTCTACAGATTGATGAGACGGCGGGAAATCTCGCCCAGAGGTGACCATGACCCTTCCGCAGATCGTAGACAGCCATTGTCATTTGGACTTCCCTGATTTCGAAGGTGAACTGCCCGAGATTATCGCCCGTGCCCATGCTGCCGGTGTGATGCGCATGGTGACCATCTGCACCAAGCTGAAAAATGAACCAGCCGTGCGCGCCATCGCCGAGGCGAACCCTTCGGTCTATTACGCCGCGGGCACCCACCCGATGAGCGTGGCAACAGAGCCAATGGCAGGCGTGGACGATTTGATCGCCCTCGCCCAACATCCGAAATTTGTGGGCATCGGTGAAAGCGGTCTGGATTACCACTACACGGCGGAATCAGCCGCAGCACAGCGTAAGAGCCTGCACATCCATATCGAGGCCGCACGCGAAACCAAGCTGCCGCTGATCATCCACGCACGCGCTGCTGATGAGGATATGGCGCAAATACTGACCGATGAACACCGCAAGGGTGCCTTTACTTGCGTCATGCATTGCTTTTCCTCCAGCGCGGAACTGGCACGGGCCAGCCTTGATCTGGGGTTCTATTTGTCGATGTCGGGCATCGCTGCCTTTCCCAAATCCAAGGACCTGCGCGATATTTTTGCCGCGGCCCCGCTGGACCGGATCTTGCTGGAAACCGACAGCCCCTATCTGGCACCGCCACCCCATCGGGGGCGGCGCAACGAGCCAAGCTATACCGCCCATACCGCCAAGGTCGGGGCCGAGGTCTTTGGCCTCTCATTGCCTGACTTCGCCAAAGCTACGACCGAAAATTTTAACCGTCTGTTCTGGAAAGCCAAATGACCGACACGCTGCGCTATACCATATTGGGGTGCGGATCATCGGGCGGGGTGCCCCGGATTGGCGGGCATTGGGGCGATTGTGACCCGACGAACCCGAAAAATCGCCGTCGCCGGTGTTCGATGCTGGTGGAACGGGTGACGGATCAAGGCACCACCCGCGTGCTGATCGATACCTCACCCGATATGCGCGAACAGCTTCTGGCGGCCGATGTGGCCACGCTGGACGGGGTGGTCTTTACCCATGCCCATGCAGATCATGTGCACGGTCTCGACGACCTGCGGCAGGTGGTGTTCAATATGCACGGGCGCTTGCCGGTCTGGGCGGATGCCCCCACCCGCACCGCGCTGTTTGACCGCTTTGGCTATGCTTTTGTGCAGCCGCCCGGCTCATCCTATCCGCCGATGTTGGATATGAACCCGATAGACGGGCCCGTGACCATTTCCGGTGCCGGCGGGGATATCACCTTTCAGCCCTTCCTTGCCCATCATGGTGCGATGGACGCCTTGGGCTTTCGCATCGGCAACCTTGCCTATCTGCCCGATGCGGTTGAGATCCCCGAAGCGGAATGGGAGCTGTTAAAGGGGTTGGAGGTCTGGGTCGTGGATGCCCTGCGCCGCAAACCGCACCCGACCCATGCCCATCTGGAAATGACCTTGGGCTGGATTGAACGCGCGGCCCCTGCGCGTGCGGTTTTGACCAATATGCATATAGACCTCGATTACGCGACCTTGCTGGCGGAAACCCCGGACCATATCACCCCCGCTTATGACGGGATGGTGATAGAGCTGGATACGCCGACAGGTCGCGCACAATGAATGCCCTTCTTGATGTCATCTTACCGGTATTTCTGATCATCGGCGCCGGCTATGTGGCCGCATGGCGCGCTATCGTGGATGAGGCCGCCGTCGACGGGCTGATGAAATTCGCGCAGAACTTTGCCGTGCCTTGCCTTTTGTTCCGCTCGATCAGTCGGCTCGATCTGGCGCAAAGCTTTGATCCCAGTCTTTTGGCAAGCTTTTACATCGGGGCGATCGGCGCTGGGGCAATCGCCTATTTCGCGGCGCGGATCTTTTTTGATCGCAGCCCGCCCGAGGCAGTTGCCATCGCCTTTGTCGCCAGCTTTTCGAACTCTCTGTTGCTGGGATTGCCGATCACGGAGCGCGCCTATGGCCCCGATGCGCTGACCGCCAACTATGCGATTATCGCGGTGCATTCGCCGATCCTTTATTCTTTGGGCATCACCTTGATGGAGGTGGCCCGCAGTCAGGGTGTCAGCAAATTCGCGCTGTCCCGACGGGTCGTGGATTCTATCCTGCATCAGCCGTTGGTGATCGGTATTCTGGCGGGCTTTATTGTCAATATCGGCGGGTTACCCTTGCCGAATGTAGTCAATTCGGCGGTGGATATGATGGTACGCGCGGCGATCCCCGCAGCCCTTTTCGGGCTTGGCGGAATATTGCTGCGCTATCGCCCCGAGGGGGACATGAAAACCATCACCATGCTGTGCAGCCTGACGCTTTTCGTTCATCCCATCATCACCTATGGGCTTGGCCGTTTCGTCTTTGCCCTAAGCCTTGATCAACTGCGCTCGGCGGTGGTGACGGCTGCGATGGCGCCGGGGGTCAATGCCTTCCTCTTTGCCAATATGTACGGGGTGGCCAAGCGGGTCGCTGCCTCCACCGTGTTGATTGCCACGGCCGTGTTGATCCTGACGGCTTGGGGCTGGCTGCATATATTGCCGTAAACTCAGGCAGGCGTCACGCCCCGCAACCGTTCGGACCGGCGGCGCAGCAGTTCGACCACCGCCAACAAGCAGATCGAGAAGATCACAAGGATCGTCGCCACCGCCAGAATTGACGGGCTGATCTGTTCGCGGATGCCGTTCCACATCTGGCGCGGGATGGTTTGCTGTTCGTGGCTGCCGATGAACAAGACCACGACCACCTCATCAAAAGAGGTGACAAAGGCAAAGAGCGCCCCCGAGACCACCCCCGGCGTAATTAACGGCAGTTGCACCTTGAAAAACGTCGTCACCGGCCCCGCACCCATATTTTGCGCGGCGCGGATAAGCGAGCGGTCAAACCCCATCATCGTGGCGGTGACCGTGATGATCACAAAGGGAATACCCAGCGTGGCATGGGCCATGACCAGCCCGAAATAGGTCCCCGAAAGCCCGATGTCGGAGTAAAAGAAAAACAACCCCGTCGCGGTGATGATAATCGGCACGATCATCGGCGAGATCAGGATCGCCATGATCAGCTTGCGGTAGGGCATTTCAGGCCGCGACAGGCCCATTGCCGCGATGGTCCCCAGAACCGTGGCCACAATCGTCGCAAAGAACCCCACGACAATAGAGTTCTTGGCCGCCTGCACCCATCTTGCATTGGCCCAGACATCGGCCCACCAACTGCCATCGCGCAGCGCATCGGGTGCAGCCATCCCGAAAGTCAGCAAATTGTCATACCAGCGCATCGAATAGCCGTCCGGGTCCAGCCGCAGCATTTCCGGCGTAAAGGTGAAATAGGGTTCAACGTTGAACGACAGCGGCATGATGATCAGGATCGGCGCAATCAAAAAGATAAAGATTAGCGCGCAGAGCACCCGATAGGTGTAATACCAGATGCGCTCAAGACGGTCTGCATATACAGGAAGTGCCATATCTCGATTACCCTAACTTCATGTTATCAATGCCGATAATCCGGTCATAGGCCCAATAGAGGATCAAAACCGCCGCCAGCAGCATCGAGGCCAGCGCGGCCGCCAGCGACCAGTTCAGCGATTTTTGCATATGGAATGCGATCTGGTTGGAAATCAGCGTCCCATCCGCGCCGCCAACAAGGGCCGGTGTGATGTAGTACCCAACCGCCAGAATAAAGCACAAAATCCCGCCGGCCCCGATACCCGAAACCGTTTGCGGCAAATAGATCCGACGAAAGGTGGTCCAGCTGGTCGCGCCCAGACTGCGGGCCGCACGGGCATAGCTCGGCGGGATCGTCTTCATCACCGAATAAAGCGGCAAGATCATGAAGGGTAGCAGGATATGCGTCATCGCGATAATCGTGCCAAGCTGGTTGTACATCATCTGCAAACGCCCCTCCTCCGAGACGATGCCTAGGCTGACCAAGACATCATTGATCACCCCCTGCCCTTGCAGCAGCACCATCCAGCTGGTCGTGCGCACCAAAAGCGAGGTCCAGAACGGCAAAAGCACCAGAATCATCAACAAGCTGGCGTGACGCAGTGGCAAAACCGCCAGCAAATGCGCCACCGGAAAGCCCAGCAAAAGACACAGGCCGGTAATAACCACCGACAGAATGAACGTCCGGATGAACAGTTTGACGTAAATCCGGCTGTTCTCGGGGGCGGCTTCAAACTTGCCGCTATCCCCGATCTGGCGATCAAGGGCGGCTTGATAGAAATTCAACGTGGCCGCCGCCGAGGCAGAGCGCATCGCCGCCCAGATATCGGGCCGTGCCCATTTTTCATCGGCCGCCAAAAGTGCCTCTTTATAGGGCGGCTCCAACCGGTCGGCACGGCGCGCGGTCGAGGTAAAGAGCGACCGTGTGCCCGGAATTTCATAGTTGATCCGCGTACCGATGCTGCCCGCAGTCCGCGCCTCGGACGCGGTTTTCAGATCGGCGGCAAGGGCGGCATAGGCTGCCTCATCGGGGGTGGCGGCGCCATTCGCATCAAACCATTTTCCCAGTTCCACCATATTGGCGGAAAACTTGTCATCGGTGAAGGACCGTGACAGCATTTGTCCGATTGGCACTGCGAATGTCAGCAGCACGAAAATCAAAAGCGGCACCACCAGAACGAAGGCGCGGATGCGGGCCCGACGTGAGGCACGGGTCAGCGCGGCCTTCAACGGTTGCCCGTCCACGGTGCGCAGCACCTCGGTCTCGGTGGTTATATCGGGGTTTGCCATGGCGGTTTTGTCCCTGTGATTAAGTCGCTATCACCCTCTGCCGGGGCTTTCTGGAAACGGTGGGCGCGACACAGCGCCCCCAGTGGTATCAGCTCAGCAGCGCATGGCACCGGGCAGTAAACCCCCATCGCTTCCTTGATGCCGCTCAATTCCCTAAATGGCGTTCAACAGGATGCACTCTGGCCCTTCCCGTTAGAGCCGCCCCAAGAGATCAAGACAACTTCCTGCGCCACTTCGGTTATGGTGCGGCCCCATTGAAATCGCAGTGGGGCCGCACCGTTTCATCCAGATCGGCCGGGCACAAACCCGGCCAAAAGGGTTATTGCAACAGCCAGGCGTTGAAACGCTCGTTCAGCTCTGCATCGCGGTCCGCCCAGAATTCCAGATTAGAGAACAGGGCATTGCCCATGTTTTCAGGGCTTGTCGGCAAGTTGGGGCCCATTTCGGTTTTACCGTCCTGATACATGCCAACCAATGGTGCCGAGGATTTGCGTGGCGGGCCATAGCTGATCCATTCAGCAGCTTTTGCCAGCGGCTCGGTGCTGGTGGAATAGGCGATAAAGTCCATTGCCGTCTCAAGGTTCGGCGCGCCTTTTGGTACAACCCAACCCTCAACATCGTAAACCTGCCCATCCCAGATGATCTCGAACTCGCGCCCTTCGGAAACATTCGCGTTAAAGATCCGCCCGTTATAAGCCACGGTCAACGCCACTTCGCCATCCGCCAAAAGCTGCGGAGGCTGCGCGCCCGCTTCCCACCAGATCATCTCGGATTTGATCTCATCCAGCTTGGCAAAGGCGCGGTCCACCCCTTCGGGGGTCTCCAGCATGCTGTAAACTTCATCGGTGGGAACGCCGTCACCGATCAAGGCCATTTCCAGCAAAACCTTGGCGTTTTTACGCGCACCACGCTTGCCGGGGAACGTTTCCAGATCAAAGAAATCCGCCATCGTTGCAGGTGCTTCCTGACCTTCATAGCGCGCACCATCATAAGCGATAACGGTCGCATAAACATCCGTCGGCACAAAGCAATCGGTCACGGTGTCGGGCAGGAAATCATCCATTGCCGCGGTGCCATCGGGCGCGGGCGTCAGGATGGCAGGGTCGATCAGCTCCAGCAAACCCTCGTCACAAAAGCGCACGGCATCGGCAAATTCAACCGATGCGATGTCAAAGGTGACGTTGCCCGCCTCAACCTGCGCCTTGATCGGGGTGGCCGGATTATCGGCATCGATGGAGACAACCTTGGCGCCGGTTTTTTCAGCATAGGGCTTGTGATAGGCCTCAACCTGACTCACGGTATAGGACCCGCCCCAGCCCATGATATTCACTTCCTGTGCTACAGCAGGAAGCGCGAGACCACCGATGGCTGTAGATAAGATCAATAGTTTTTTCATTGAAAGACTCCCGTTCGGATTACACGTTTATTTTTGCTTGTGGGGGTATCTTTCCCCCATCAAGGTTACTTATCAAGCAGTTTAAGGCACCAGCGCGCGCGCGTCGGCAGGGGCCCAGCCGATCTTGATTTTCTCACCGGGGCGCAACATCGTCTGGCCTTGGGTGTTTCGGGATTTGATCACAAAATCATCATGGCCCGCCACACGCAGGCGGGTGCGGAACAGATCGCCCATATAGATAAACTCCAACACCTCGGCGTCGATCATATGCGCGCCTGCGGGCATCATTTCGGCCTTGAATTCCACCCGCTCCGGCCGGATGGAGACTAGCGTTCTGGCCCCTTTTTCCGCAATATTCACCGGCGTCGCCGCGATCAATTCACCGGAGGCGAGGCGCACCTTGGCCTGATCACCGGAAATTTCTTCGATCACCCCGTCAAGCTTGTTATTCTCACCGATAAACTGCGCGACAAAGGCATTGTCGGGACGTTCATAAAGCTCATCCGGGGGGGCGAGTTGCTGAATGCGGCCATCGTTGAAAACGGCAACACGGTCCGACATGGTCAGCGCCTCACCTTGGTCGTGCGTCACATAGACCACTGTAATCCCAAGGCTTTCGTGCAGATGTTTGATTTCAAACTGCATATGTTCGCGCAGCTGTTTGTCCAAGGCGCCCAAGGGTTCATCCATCAAGACAAGGCTGGGATCAAAGACCAAAGCCCGCGCCAAGGCGATCCGCTGCTGCTGGCCGCCCGAAAGCTGTGCGGGGCGGCGGTTGATGAAGTCAAACATCTGCACCATATCCAGCGCACGTTTGATCTTGGATTCACGCTCAGACTTGCCCATGCCGCGCACTTCGAGCGGAAAGGACAGGTTTTCGCCAACCGTCATATGCGGAAACAGCGCGTAGTTCTGAAACACCATACCGATGCCGCGCTTATGCGGGGGCACCGAATTGATCGGCTTGCCGTCCAGCAAGATATCCCCGTGGGTCGCGGTCTCAAACCCCGCCAGCATCATCAGACAGGTGGTTTTGCCCGAGCCGGACGGCCCCAACATCGTCAAGAACTCGCCCTTTGCGATGGACAGGTTCAAATCTTTGACAACCAGCGTTTCACCATCATAGCTTTTCTGCACATGATCGAAGACGACAAAACCATCGTTCTGGGGTTCTGTGACCACCCTATTCTCCCTGACTTTTCGGCAGGTAACCTGCACCTTGCTTTGAAACGACTAAAGCGAATAGTCAGGGTTTATGCAACAGCCCGCAGACCGTCATCTGAAATTTGCAGCACATAGAGGCAAATTGATGAAATACTAAGCAAATCACAGCCGAAACGCCTGAAAATAAAAGCTATCTCAGATAGAAGTGCATGCAAATCGTGTCGCGCGGATGCTGTTTAAGCAGGCAACGCAAAGCATCAGGTTCCGCAAAAGGTGCGGTAACTGCCAAAGCTGTCAGGCGCAGGCTGTGCATATTCGACCAGTCCCGCGCGTGCCGTGAAGGGGGCGGCCAACACACTGTGCAGGGTCTCGAACGGCTGCATATCGCCCTTTGCCGCGGCCTGAAGGGCGGCCTCTACCAGATGATTGCGGGGGATATAGATCGGGTTTGCCGCATCAAGCGCTGCCACCCGCCCGGTATCTTCGGGCCCCGACCCAAGGCGCGCAAGCCAGCGGTCCTGCCAATCCAACGCCACTTGTGGATCGGTGAACTGGTCGGCCAAGGCGCGATCATTGCCGCGCAACACATCTGACAACGCGCGGAAACTGTTGGTGAAATCGGCGCCCTGCCCCTCCATCGCGGTCAAAAAGGCCGCGGCCAGTTCGGCATCCCCTTCTTGCGCCACCATCAAGCCCAGCTTGGCGCGCATGACCGCAAGCCAAGCGCTGTCATATTCCGCGACAAAGCCGTCAATCTCGGCAGTAGCAAGGCGGATGGCTTCCTCCTCATCCTCCGACAAAAAGGGCAAAAGGGTTTCGGCCAGCCGCGCAAGGTTCCAGCGCGCAATGGCCGGTTGGTTGCCATAGGCATAGCGCCCCTGCCGGTCGATTGAGGAAAACACCGTGGCCGGATCATATTGGTCCATAAAGGCACAAGGCCCGTAGTCGATGGTTTCACCCGAAATCGAGGTGTTATCGGTGTTCATCACCCCATGGATAAACCCCACCCCCATCCAGCGCGCCACCAGACCGGCCTGCCGTTTGATAACAATGCGCAAAAACTGCAATGCAGCATCGGGCCTGCCCGCCAGTTCGGGGTCATGGCGCGCGATACTATAGTCCAGCAGTTGCCGGGTGCGGGCCACCTCGCCGCGCGCGGCAAAGAACTGAAAGCTGCCGACGCGCAGATGGCTGTCTGCGACACGGGCCAACACCGCACCGGGTTGGGGGCCACCGTCTCGCATGACACTTTGCCCCGTGGCGGTTGCGGCCAAGGCGCGGGTGGTGGGGATACCCAATGCATACATCGCCTCGCCCATCAGATATTCGCGCAAGACCGGCCCAAGCACCGCCTTGCCATCGCCACCGCGCGAAAACGGGGTCCGGCCAGAGCCTTTGAGGTGAATGTCGCGCCGCCGCCCCTGCGTGTCGATCACCTCACCCAGCAAAAGCGCGCGCCCGTCGCCCAGCTGCGGCGAGAAACCCCCGAACTGATGCCCGGCATAGGCCATCGCCAAAGGATGCGCGCCCGTCGGGGCCACCGCGCCGCACAGAATCTGCGCGCCCTCATCTCCGGTCAAGGCCGCGCCGTCCAGACCCAACTCTTCGGCCAGCGCAAGATTGAGGCAGATCACCTCGGGGGACGGGGCCGCCTCTCCTTGCCAATCCACATAGAACCCTTCGAGGTCGCGGGCATAGCTGTTGTCAAAGGCAAAGCCGAAATCGGGTTGGGCGGTCATGGCATTGCCTCCTGGTTGTCAGTCGCGGGCGCGTTCGGGCAGCACCCAATCGGGACGTATGAAATGGCAGGTGTAGCCGTCGGGGCGGCGCTCCAAATAATCTTGATGCTCCGGCTCTGCCTCCCAAAAATCACCCACGGGTTCAAGTTCCGTCACCACCTTTCCGGGCCAAAGACCAGAGGCATCAACGTCCGCGATCACCTCCTCGGCCACGGCTTTTTGCGCCTCATCCACATAGTAGATCGCGGAACGATACGACAGGCCCACATCATTGCCCTGACGGTTCGATGTGGTCGGATCATGGATCTGGAAGAAAAACGCCAAAATCGCACGATAGCTGGTTTGCGAAGGGTCAAAGATGATCTCGATTCCCTCGGCATGGGTGCCGTGGTTGCGGTAGGTGGCATGGGGAACATCCCCGCCGGTATAGCCCACACGGGTCGAGATCACACCGGGAAGCTTGCGGATCAGATCCTCCATCCCCCAAAAGCATCCTCCCGCCAAAACGGCACGTTCCTGTGTCATCTCCTGATCCTTTTCTTGCCCTAGGGTCTCCGCTCAGCTTTGGATATGGGCCCCAAGGGCCGCGTTTCAAGCCTTGGTGATTCCGGTATGGTGGCGACGGCGCAAAGAGGCGGGCCGCCCCGAGAGCGAAAGCTGCGCGTCATTGCGCGGCCGCTGTGACACCAGCTTGCCCTTGGAGACCACCGCCAAACGATCCGGCCGCAGGCGCAGCGCCTCAACAGGGCCTGCCGCATCCAGCACCACCAGCGAGGCCTGCGCCCCGACCCGCAACCCGTAATCGGGCAGGTTCAGGATGGCCGCGTTTTGCGCCGTAACCATCTCAAAACAACGGGCCATTTCGTCAGGGGAGGTCATCTGCGCCACATGCAGCCCCATAAAGGCCACGTCCAGCATATCCGCCGTGCCAAGGCTATACCACGGGTCCAGCACGCAATCCTGCCCCCAGCCAACGGGGATGCCATGCGCCTGCATTTCGCGCACACGAGTCAAACCGCGCCGTTTGGGGAATGTGTCATGCCGCCCTTGGATGGTGATGTTGATCAACGGGTTGGAGATCGCCGCCAGCCCCGATTCCGCGATCAGCGGCAGCAGTTTCGACACATAGTAATTGTCCATCGAATGCATCGAGGTCAGATGGCTTGCCGCCGCCCGCCCGCCAAGGCCAAGGCGCGTCACCTCATGGGCCAATGTTTCCACGTGGCGCGACATGGGGTCATCCGATTCATCGCAATGCAGATCCAGCATCAAGCCACGATCCGCCGCCAGCTCTGCCAATTCGGTTACCGAGGCCGCGCCCTGGGCCATCGTACGCTCAAAATGCGGGATGCCGCCGACAACCTCGACCCCCATATCCAGCGCGCGCAACAGGTTTTCACGGCCGGTTTTGGTGCGGTAAAACCCGTCTTGCGGAAAGGCCACCAGTTGCAGATCAAGATAGGGGGCGACGATGCGCTTGACCTCCAGCATCGCCTCGACGCCACGCATATGGTCAGGCGTGGTATCGACATGGCTGCGGATCGCCAACAGCCCCATCGACACCGCCCAATCACAATAGTTCAGCGCGCGGGCAATCATCTCCTCCACAGTCGCAATCTCGCGCAGCTCCCCCCAAAGGTTGATCCCCTCCAACAGCGTGCCCGAGGCATTCAGCCGCGGCATGCCATAAGACAGCGTCGCATCCAGATGGAAATGCGGATCGACAAAGGGCGGGCTCACCAGATCGCCGGTCGCATCAATGACCTGCGCGGCATTATCGGGCAGTTGCCCCATGGCGGTAATACGGTCGCCGACAATGCCGATATCGGCACGGGTGCCATCGGGCAGCGTACCGCCCTTGACCAAAAGATCGAACATCAACGTTCCCCTTTGTTGAACGGTTGCATAAGCGCTGCCGGAACCTGCGCCCGGCGCGACATCAAAATCAATGCCAGAATGGACAGGATATAAGGCGCCATCAGGAACATCTGATAGGGCACCACCTGTCCGACCGGCGTTTGCTGCAAGCGGATCTGCAAAGCGTCAAACCCGGCAAAGAGCAAGGCCCCCAACAGCGCCTTACCCGGCCGCCATGCGCCAAAGACCACCAGCGCAATACAGATCCAGCCGCGCCCGTTGACCATCTCGAAAAAGAAGCTGGAAAAGGCCGAAAGCGTCAAAAACGCACCGCCCACCGCCATCAGCCCCGAGCCGACAATCACCGCCCCCATCCGCAGCCCCGTCACCGAAAGCCCTTGTGCGGCAACCGCGCCGGGGTTTTCGCCTGCGGCCCGAATGGCAAGGCCCAAAGGGGTGCGGTAAAGCGTGACCGCCGTGATCACCACCACCGCAAAGGCGGCATAGGTCAGCGCTGTCTGCGCGAATAGCGCAGGGCCGACCAGCGGGATATCCACCAGATAGGGGATTTCCAAAGGTTGGAAAGGGGTGATCTTGGGCGGGCTTGTCACCTCTGGCAGGATCAGCCGATAGACAAAATAGCTGGTCGAGGTTGCAAGCAGCGTCACCCCAAGGCCCACCACATGCTGGCTTAGCCCAAAGGGCACCGTCAGCATGGCATGTAACAGCCCAAAGAGCATCCCCGCCAGCATCGCCACCGCGACCCCGCCCCAAAGCCCCATGCCCAGATAAACCGCCATCCAGCCCGAGAACGCCCCGATGACCATGATCCCCTCAATCCCGAGGTTCAAGACACCCGCGCGTTCGCAAATCAACTCCCCCATGGTGGCAAAGATCAGCGGCGAGGCGATGCGCACGGCAGCGGCCCAAAAGCTGGCGGTCAGCAGGATATCGAAAAGCATGCTCATCCCCGCACCACCCTGAATTTGGTCAAACCGATTGCCAGAACCATCAACAGCAGCCCCGTGGCCAGCATCATATCGGCGATATAGGTCGGCACGCCGGCGGCGCGGCTCATGCTATCGGCGCCGACAAAAATACCGGCAACAAAGATCGCGGTAACGACAACCCCCAGCGGATGCAGCAGCGCCAGCATCGCCACGATAATCCCGGTATAGCCAAAGCCCGGCGACAGATCCTGACTTAGGTGCCCCTTTAGCCCCGCCACCTCGGAAAACCCGGCAAGGGCGGCCAGCCCGCCTGACAAAAGCGCGGTCTTTACCAGCACGCCATTGACCGGAATACCGGCAAAGCGCGCGGCCTGCGGGTTCAAACCCACCGCGCGCATCTCATAGCCCAAGGTGGTGCGGGCTTGCACAAACCACACCAGCCCCGCCGCGATCAACGCCACGCCAAAACCCCAATGCAGGCGCAGCCCCTCGGCAATCCTCGGCAGGCGCAAGGCGCGGTCCAAGGGCGCCGATTTCGGCCAGCCCATGCCCATCGGATCCTTCATCGGACCCTCCAGAAGATAAGACACCAAAAGCAGCATGATGAAGTTGAACAGCAGGGTCGTCACCACCTCATCCACGCCAAAACGGGTTTTCAACACCACCGGCCCCAGCAAGACCACCGCCCCCGCAACCATCGCGCCCAAACCGACAATCGGCAAGGCCGCAGCCCCCATCCCCGAAAGCACCGAAGTGCCAAGAACCACCGTCACAATCGCACCCGCATAAAGCTGTGCCTCGGCCCCGATGTTCCAAAGTTTGGCGCGAAAGGCGACGGCGATGGCAAGGCCGGTAAAGATCAGCGGGGTAGCACGGTTCAAGGTTTCCAGCAGTGCGAATTTGGAACCGGCAGCGCCCTTTAACACTAACCCCAAGGTCAGCAAGGGATCGGCACCCGCAATGGCGGCCAGCAGGCTTGCGATCACCACCGTGACCACAAGGGCCGCCGCAGGAAAACCAAGGCGACGCCCAAGACCGGGGTTGGCAATAGGTTCAAGCCGCACGGTCAAACCCCTGTCCGGCCATCCACAGCCCAAGCTCGGCAGCAGTTTTTTCACCGCGCTGGAATTCAGGCGAAAGCTGCCCTTCAGAAATTACATGAACTACGTCTGATAATGCCATGATTTCATCCAGATCTTCGGAAATCAGAAAAACGGCCGCGCCTGCATTTCTTGCGGCCAGGAGCTGGCTGTGAACATAGGAAATCGCACCGATATCAAGCCCGCGCACGGGCTGGTTGGCAAGGATGATCCGCGGCGCCGCATCCAGCACACGCCCCAAAATCAGCTTTTGCATATTGCCGCCCGACAGCTGCCGGATCGGTCCATGCGGACCGGGACATCGCACGTCATAGGTCTCGATCAGATGGCGGGTCTGCTCTTCGGCGGCATGCCAGTTCATCAGGCCCCAGCGGCTGTAGGGCGCTTGGGTATAGGTTTCCAGAATGGCGTTTTCAGTCAGCGAGAAATCCGCGATGGTGCCGGTCTTATGCCGGTCCTCGGGGATACGCGCGATACCCGCCGCAATGGCCGCACGCGACGACCAACGCATCCTGCCCACGCCCTCCAGGCTGCCCGATTGCGGGGAGATCAAACCGGAGATCAGATCGGACAGCGCGGCCTGCCCGTTGCCCGACACACCGGCCAGCCCCGTGATCTGCCCAGCCCGCAGCGCAAGGTTGACAGCGTTCAGGCCCGGCGCGGCACCGATGCTTGGGGTCGACACCTCTCGCAATGTCAAAAGCGCAGGGCCGGGGGTGATCGGCGTCACAGCGGGAGGTGTGACCTCGGCACCTACCATCATCGCGGCAAGGGCATGGCGGTCGGTTCCGGCGGTCTCAACTTCCCCCACAAGTTTGCCGTGGCGCAGCACCACAACACGTGAAGAAAGCGCCATAACCTCATGTAGCTTATGAGAGATAAAGATAATAGAAAGCCCCTTGGCCACCGCACGGCGCAGCGTGTCAAACAGTGCATCGCTTTCTTGCGGGGTCAGTACGGCGGTCGGCTCATCCAAAATCAGGATCCGCGCATCGCGGTAAAGCGCCTTGAGGATCTCTACCCTTTGGCGTTCGCCGACGGTCAGGCTGCCGACACGCGCGTCCGGGTCCACCCCCAGCCCGAAATCGGCCGCAAGTTGCGCCAGTTTCGCGCGGGCCTTGGCCTGTCCCAATGCGGCACGCCACAAGGGCACGGTGCCAAGCTGGATGTTTTCCAAGACGGTCAGGTTGTCGGCCAGCGTGAAATGCTGATGCACCATCCCGAGGCCCGCCGCCAAAGCGGCGCGCGGATTGCCGGGGGGAAGTGGTTTGCCGAATACCTCTACCTGTCCCTCATCGGCGGTATATTGGCCAAAGAGGATATTCATCAATGTGGTCTTGCCCGCGCCGTTTTCCCCCAGCAAGGCAATAACCTCACCGCGCGCCAGCGTCAGGCTGATGGCGTCATTGGCGGTCAGTGCGCCAAAACGTTTTGTGATCCGGTCAAGGCGCAGGACAATCTCCTGCGCCTTGTGGTCTGTTGCCGTCACGAGGATTTCGGCTCTGTGTCGTTGACCTCGACCACGAAAGAGCCGTCCTTGATCGCGGCTTCTTTCTCGGCCACCAGCGCCAGTGCCTCTGCGGGAACCTTACCCTCAAAGGTGCCAAGCGGCGCAAGCGAACAGCCTCCCTCTTTCATAAAGGAATAGACGCCATAGTTATCGGCCTTGAAGGTACCCGCCTGCACAGCGGCAAGAGCCGCCGCCAAAGTCGGCTCAAAATGCCAGATGGCCGAGGCAACGACCGTTTCGGGGTAATCGGCCTGTGTATCGATCACATTGCCGATTGCCAGAATGCCCTTTTCCATCGCCGCATCCGAGACACCGAAACGTTCAGCATAAAGCATATCCGCCCCGTTTTCGATCATCGCAAAGGCGGTCTCTTTGGCCTTTGGCGGATCGAACCACGAGCCGATGAAGCTGACCTGAAAGGTGATGTCGGGATTGGCCTCACGGGCGCCGGCCATGAAGGCATGCATCAGGCGGTTCACCTCGGGGATGGGAAAGCCGCCGACCATGCCGATATTGCCCTTGGTCATGGCCCCCGCAATGATGCCCGACAGATAGCTGGCATCCTGGATGTAGTTGTCAAAGACCGCAAGGTTCGGCACCGCTTCATCCGGTGGAAAGCTGGAGCCCATCAGGAAGGCCACATCAGGATAATCGGCCGCAACCTCGCGGGCCTCTTGCTCTACGCCGAAAATCTCACCCACGATCAGCTGCACGCCTGCCTCGGCATATTCACGCATCACGCGCGGATAGTCGGTGTTGGAGACGTTCTCGGTAAAACTGTAATCGACCTGACCCGCCGCCTTTGCCGCCTCGGCCGCAAGGTGGATACGGCCCACCCATTGCTGTTCTACCGGAACGGTATAGATGCCCGCGACCTTCACGGGGGTCTGCGCCTGCAAGAGCTTGGGCAACAGGCCTGCGCCCAGAACGGCACCCGCCCCCATAAGCAGGCCGCGCCGTGTGGTTGAATACGTCATCTTATGCATGGCAGATCCTATCCCTGATTTTTATACGTTTTACACAATGTCATGGCACCCGCGATTCGTCCCAATCGCGCCTTCCCGCTATATCTGGCAAAGCACGCGGGCTGCTGCAACCTCCACATTCCCTCGATATGGGGCCAAGCGTGAAAACATAGCGGGCAGCCGCGACAAGACCAATGCCTTTGCGGCGCCGGTCTTGATGCCTCTTTAATCAGCGGTGCGTTTACGCGGGGCGGCCCGCGCCCCTAGCCGTATTCAGCACGCAGGATATTCTTTTGCACCTTGCCCATCGTATTGCGCGGCAATGCCTCCAGCATGATATAGCGGCGCGGGTGTTTGAACCGCGCCAAAAGCGGCTCTACCACCTCGGCAATTGCGGCACCGTCCAGCGTCGCATCCTTTTCCAGCACAATCGCCGCGACGACCGATTCGCCAAAATCGGCATGCGCAACGCCAAAGACAGCACTTTCCAGAACGCCCGGCACTTCGTTGATCACATCCTCGATCTCTTTGGGATATATGTTGTAACCACCCGAGATGATAAGGTCTTTTTGCCGCCCGACAATGCTGATCCGGCCATCGGCGGATTTCACACCCAGATCGCCTGTGATGAAAAAACCACTGTCGCGCAGTTCCTCAGCGGTCTTTTCGGGCATGTTCCAATAGCCTTGAAACACATTGTCGCCGCGCACCTCGATCATGCCGATTTCACCGGCGGGCAAGGGTTTGCCATCTGCGGTGATCTCCACCTCGGTCCCCGGCAGGGCAAAGCCGACGGTGCCCGCCACCCGCGCCCCGTCAAAAGGGTTGGAGGTGATCATATTGGTTTCGGTCATCCCGTAACGTTCCAGAATCCGGTGGCCTGTGCGCGCCTCGAAATCCGTATGGGTTTCAGCCAGAAGCGGCGCCGACCCCGACACAAAAAGACGCATATTGCGGCACAGATCGCGGGTCAGGCGTGGGTCATCCAGCAGCCTTGTGTAAAAGGTCGGCACCCCCATCAGCATGGTCGAGGCCGGAATTTCGTCGATAATCGCATTCACATCGAAGGCCGCCATGAAACGCACCTGCGCCCCCGCCAAAAGACAGGTATTCATCGCCACAAAAAGCCCGTGCGTGTGGAAAATCGGCAAGGCATGGATCAGGCGATCATCTTGTGTGATCTGCCACAGATCGGTCAGCACCTGCGCATTCGACAAAAGGTTCTTATGCGACAGCATCGCCCCCTTGGACCGCCCCGTTGTCCCCGAAGTATAAAGCAACGCGGCCAGATCCTCGGGGTCGCGCGGCGCGGTTTCAAAACGTGTCGGCATCGCATCGGCCTGTTGCGACAGGCTGCCAGTCCCGCCCGCGGCAAGGGTCAGGATCTGCACGCCATTGCAAACCGGCGCGACCTGCGCCTCATGCGCGGCATCGCACACCACAAGCGCCGGGGTCGCATCACCGATGAAATAGGCCAGCTCAGCTTGGGTATAGCCGGTATTCAGCGGCAAATAGACCGCGCCCACCTGCACCGCCGCCGCATAAAGCGCGATCGTATCGGCCAGCTTTGGTGCCTGAACCACCACACGGTCCCCCGGCTTGACGCCCGCCGCCTGCAAGACATTCGCCAATTGCGCCACACGCCCGACAAACCCGTCATAGCTAAGGGCGCTGCCGTCATCACACTGCAGGAAAACGGCATCGCTGCCAGCATGGGGCGCAATCAGCGCATCATAGAGGATATTGGTCACGCGGTACGCTCCTTTGATTTAATCTCGGCCTTGGCCAAAGCCAGCACAGGTTTGGACGCCTTCACTTTGAACTTCATCGCAAATTCGGCATGATTTATCTCGGTCTGCGACAGGTTATAGATATAGTTGACCATAGCGCCCCGTGATTGCGCCGCCCCGTTCTCGGATGTGTCGGCGCCCGCATGAATGTCATGCACCTCGGCGCCATTGCCAAGGTGAAAGCGCATCACAGGGTCCAGTGGCAAGCCGTCATCGCGTTTGGCCAGCAGCAAATACTGCGCCGCCATCGCCCGCAACACATCCGACCCCGCCGTACCCTCCAGCACCGAAACCGCCGCAGGCCCAAGCGTGTCATCGCCTGTTTGGGTTTTCAGCCAACGCGTCAATCCGGGAATAGGGGACAGCGTGACAAAGGTCTGGAGCTGCGGGAATTCCTGCGACAGGACATCCACCACATGTTTGATCAAGAGGTTGCCAAAGCTGATGCCGGTCAGCCCTTTCTGACAGTTGGAAATCGAATAGAAAGTCGCAACCTTGGCCGCCGCCGGGTCCAACGTTTCGCGTTGCTCGGACAGCAGGTCATCGATGGAATCGGGTACCGTTTGCGTCAGCGCAACCTCTACAAAAATCAGCGGCTCATCCGGCATCGCGGGGTGGAAAAACGCAAAGCAACGCCGGTCCGGTGGATAGACCCTGCGGCGCAAATCATCCCAATCGTCGATCTCATGCACCGCCTCATAGGCCACGATCTTTTCCAGAATATGCGCAGGCGTGTTCCAGCTGATCTGCTGAAGCACTAGGAAACCACGGTTGAACCAGCTGCGCAGCAAATGCACGAAATCGGAATTCGTGCGTGACAATTCGGGCGCATCCTTCAGCATTGCCAAAAGATCAACCCGCATCGAGACCAGATCGGCAGTGGCCCCCGCTGTCTGGTTCAGACGGCGGAACAGTTCCTGACGTTTCGGCTCGGCGGCGGTGGTCAGGTGCTGAAAGGCCTCGGCGCTGGGATCTTTGGCATAGTCTTGGGCAAGGGCGGCCAGTTTCAACGCGTCGACATCGAATTCATCATTCAGAAACTGGAAAAATGCACGTTTTTCATCTGCATTGAACCCGCGATAGCGCGCCAGCACCGAGGCCGCCAGCTTGAACCCCGACACCTCGCCCTCGGTCGACAGCATCGCATGGCAAAGCGCATAGATATCGCGTTTGTCGTTTTGTTCGGGCGCATTGCTGTTGCGGTCAAGCAGGGTGGCAAGCAAATCACCCAGAAATCGGTTTGGCTGCATTTTCATCCTCCGTTTTTGGCGGAACCAAGGTAAACATGGGGCGTCGCATCAAAGTTTGGTCAGCCGCTCGGACAGGTAGTCGCCCGTATGCCGGTAGTGCGTCAGCAGGCAGGCCGATGCCGCATCCGCATCACCGCGAATAACCGCATTCAAGATCATCTCATGCTCTGCCGCGATATTGCGCTTTTGATAATTGGGGCCACCCGCCGCCAGATTGCGGTAGCGGATGTTCAGATCATAAAGCTGGCTGCAAAACCGTTCCAACATGGGGGAGCCGGAATTATCGAGCAAGGCCATGTGAAAGGCCTTATGGGCCGTCTCAAAGGGCTCCACCCCCTCCTCTGCTCCGCGTTTCATGCGGTGATGTGACAGGACCAGCCGCTCCTCCCACTCTGCGGTTGCGGCGGCGATCGATTGGCGCAGGGCCTTTTCCTCCAGCACACAGCGCAATGAGAAAATCTCGTCGAAATTCGCAAGGCTGGCAGGGGCGGCGCGAAATCCGCGCTGGTCGATCCGCTCCACCAGCATATCCGAGGTCAGCAAACTCAGCGCCTCGCGCACGGGTGAGGCCCCCGTGGCCAACATCGCCCGCAGCTCTTCAATCTTGAGCTTCTGCCCCGCCGGGAGCGCGCCCGTCAGGATCATGTCGCGCAACGTCAGATAGGCCGTGCGCGTGGCCGAGACATCCTTGCCATCAATCACATTCATGATGCAGACCTCTTTGTGGATTCAGCATAGCGACAGGTGTTTCGTAGATAGCCCGACCGAGAGCGTAAATGAACCTTCATTAATCATCCAGCGCCGCAGGACATAGCTGCGCGCACCGCTTTGATGCATCGGGTCCGCATCGGCCAAGGCCCGCGCGGCCTCAAGGTCGGCGGCGCGGTAGATGATCATCCCCATGCCTTGCATATGCGCCCCCGTTTCATCCGAAAGCGGTCCTGCAAAGGCCAGCGCGCCCTCGCCCTCCAGCTTTGCCTGATAGGCCAGATGCGCAGGCAGCACCGCCTTCACATCCTCGGGCAGCTTGGCCGGAACACTCGTCGCCACATAAAGCTCCAGCGCCAGCGCGCCCCGGGATTTCGCCTCTGCCTTGTAATCCGCCCAAGCAACCATATTCCGCCCCTAAAATTAAAATATCGATATTTATTGACCTGCGTGGATATTGTAGGCAGAATTTTCATGAACTGACAAGGATGTTGAACATGAAATTTCTGGTAGGCACGGCTTCGGGCAAAACCGCAGTACATCTGGTGGATGGCGAAAATGCTGTTGATCTTACGGCACTTGATGCCTCTGTCGGGGCTGACCTGATGGGGGTCATCACAAACCCCGCATTGATCGAATCACTCGGCGACAAGATCGCAACGGCGCCCAAGGTGCCGGTCTCTTCGATCACGCCCGCCCTGCCCGTGGCCAGGCCCGGCACCATCATTTGCCTTGGTTTGAACTATACCGACCACATCAAGGAAGGCGGATATGAGATCCCCGACTACCCTGCGCTGTTCATGCGGGGCAAAAACTCGATCATGGCCGCCGGTGCGCCTTTGGTCCGCCCAAGCTGTTCGGATAAGCTGGATTATGAGGCCGAGCTGATGATCATCATCGGCAAGGGGGGGCGCCATATTGCCGAGGCGGACGCGCTGGATCATGTCTTTGGCTATACCGTGTTCAACGACGGCTCGGTCCGCGATTACCAGCGCAAGACCCACCAATGGACCCCCGGCAAGAACTTTGACAATACCGGCGCAATCGGGCCTTTTGTCATCACCGCGGACGCCCTGCCGGCGGGGGCTTCTGGGCTGAAAATCGAAAGCCGGGTCGGGTCGGAGGTGCTGCAATCCTCCAATACTGCCAATATGATCTGGTCTGTTGCACAGGCCATCGCAATCATCTCGGAATATACCACACTGGAACCCGGCGACATGATCGCCATGGGCACGCCGCCCGGCGTTGGCCATGCGAAGAAACCCAACCCCCGCTGGCTTGTTCCCGGTGAGGTGATCGACATCGAGATCGAGATCGAGGATATCGGTATTTGCTCCAGCCCCATCGTCAATGAGTCCGCGCAATGAGTGCCCCAAGTGGACAAGCGCTGGAGGCTGCCCGTGCCAAGGCACAGCAGGACCACCGTGACCTGCGGTCACGTATTTCCCGCCTGTCGGATGATGCGATCGACCTGATTTTGCGGGATGCGCGCTCTCATTACGCATGGTTGGCGCGGCCCGTCCCTGACGAGATCTTGCAAGAGCTTTATGGGATCACCATCAACGGTCCGACCAGCATGAATACCCTGCCCGCGCGCTTTGTTTTCGTGAAATCGGCGGCGGGCAAGGAAAAGCTGGCAAAATCGCTCAAGCCGCAGAATGTGCCCAAGATGATGGGGGCGCCGGTGACCGTGATTGTGGCCTATGACATGGATTTCTGGAAGGAGCTGCCCTTTCTTTTCCCGCATGAAGACCGCAGACATCTTTTCGACGGCAAGCCCGAATATTGCGCCGATACCGCCTTTCGCAACGGCACCTTGCAAGGGGCCTATCTGATGATTGCGGCACGGGCCTTGGGACTGGATGTGGGCGCGATGTCGGGCTTCTCCAACGCCATTGTCGATGAGGAGTTCTTTCACGGCAGCACATTGAAATCCAATTTCCTGTGCAACATCGGCTATGCGGATGAAACCGCGCTGTTCCAGAAACTGCCGCGGTTCACATTCGAACAAGCCTGCACCGTGGTCTAGGACGGATATCACGGCACAGCGGGTAACGGGACGATATAAAATTAAAAAACGGCCATTCGGCCAATATCTGGGAGGATATCAACATGATGAACTGGACAAAACGCAGCCTGATCGGCGCCGTTCTTGCCGCGATGACGGCCATGCCTATCGCCGCACAGGAAAAGATCCGCGCGATGGTGATTGACGGCTACCCCGACCGCTCGCTCTGGGTGCGCGAATTCACCGATTTCTTCATCCCCGAGGTTGACCGCCGTCTGGCCGAGACCGGCAATTACGAAATGGAATGGCAAGAGAGCTATGGTGGCTCGGTCGTGAAACCCAAGGGCGTGCTGGAGGGGATTCAGCTTGGGTTAGGCGATATCGGCATTGTGACCACCATTTTCCATTCGTCGAAACTGCCAAGTCAGGGGCTTGCGGCGGTCACGCCTTTTGTCTCGTCTGATGCCCGCGCGGTTGCCAAGGCGATTGACGAAATCGCACGCGAATTTCCGGCCATGCAGAACGAGTTTTCTGCCCAGAACCAGGTCTATCTGGCGACAGGTGTTGTCCTCGACAGCTATCAGGTCTTCTCAAGCAAGGAGATCGCAACGGTATCAGATCTGGAGGGGCTCAAGATTGCCGCGGCCGGTATGAACTTGCTCTATCTGGAAGGGATCCCGGATGCGGCGGGCGTGGTTGGCGGTCTGACCGATTTCTACAACATGCTGCAAACCGGCCTTGTCGATGCGGCCCTGCTGTGGCCCGAGGCGGCAGCGACATTCAAGATATCCGAGGTGGCCCCCTATATGATGCGCGCGGATATGGGCGCGGTGAATTCCAAAACCGTCACCGTGAATGCCGATTACTGGAATGCCCTGCCTGATGAGGTCAAAGAGGTGCTCAAGGCCGTGGCCATCGATTACCGCGACCATCTGGCTGGTATCACCATGGATAATGCCGCCGCATCCGAGGCCGCCTATGTCGCGGCGGGTGGCACCATTGTCGATATCACGGATGCGGACCGCGCCGCTTGGGCCAATGCCATGCCCAATATCGCCCAAGAGCTGGCCGAAACCCGCAATGCCGCGGGCGAACCCGGCACCGAGATGCTGGCCGCCTATTTTGGCAAGCTGGAGGCCGCAGGCTTCACCGGCGCGCGCGACTGGTCCAAACCATAAACCGCGGCGTCCCGGGATAGGATAGATCATGCTGAAACAAATGCTGGCTGGCCTGTCTTGGGTCGCCAATTCCATTGCGATTGCCGCCAATGCGGTTGGAACCCTGACGGTTCTGCTTTTGGTGGCAATCCTCAACATCGATGTGATCGCGCGCGGCGTGTTCCACGCACCGCTCAAGGGCACCTATGAGATCGTGCAGTTTTCGGTGGTGCTGTTCGTGTTCTTGCAATTGGCGGATGTGGTGCGGGTTGACCGCCTGACCCGTTCGGACGGCTTTCTGAACCTGCTGCATGACAAGGCCCCGCGTCTGACGGCCAACCTGCGCCGGATCATCAACGCGGTCTCGGCCATTTTTATGGGGCTGATTGCCTATATCATGTTCCCCGAGTTTTTGCACATGTGGCAGACGCAGGATTATTTCGGCGTGCCGGGGCTGTTCACCTTGCCTTGGTGGCCGGTCAAGCTGGTCATCGCCTGTGGCACCGCTTTGGCAAGCCTGCTGTTCACCATCAAAGTCATCACCGCGCAGGACCGCCCCCAGCTGATCCGCGCCCCAGAACATGACGAGAAATAGCCATGAGTCCCATTGAAATCGGCCTGATCTCGGTCATCGCAATCGTCTTTTTAATCTATTCCGGTGTCTATATTCCGGTCGCCCTCGGGGTGGTCTCTTTTATCTCGATCTGGCTGCTGCGCGATAATTTCACCCTCGCGCTGAACCTGCTCAAGGTCGCGGTGGGCGATAGCGCGATGGAATATTCCTTTGCCACGATCCCGCTGTTCACCTTCATGGGGTTAATCGTTTCCAAGGCGGGCTTGGGCAAGGACATCTATGAGGTGATGACCATGCGCTTTCGCCGCGTCAAAGGCGGCATCGGCATGGCCACGGTGGGTGCCAATGCGGTTTTCGCGGCGGTCACGGGATCCTCTATCGCCTCGGCCTCGGTTTTCACCAAAGTATCGGTGCCGCAGATGATCGCGCAGGATTACAACCCGCGCTTTGCCGTGGGTGTGGTTGCCGGGTCTTCGGTTCTGGGCATGATCATCCCGCCCTCGGCGATGCTGATCATCTATTCCTTTGTGACAGAGCAATCCGTCGGCGATATGTTCCTTGCGGGCGTTATCCCCGGTATCATGCTGGCCTTGGCCTATGTCGGCGCGATCTGGTTCATGGGGCGTTTCACCCCCGGTTTCGTCGGCGGTCGCGTGGTGGAGGAGACCGAATGGATGTCCCCGCGTGAGGTCGCCTCCAAAACCCTGCCGACCCTTGGGCTGATCACCGTCGTGCTTGGCGGCATCTATACAGGCTGGCTTTCCGCCGTTGAGGCAGGGGCGACCGGCGCATTGGTGGCGCTAATCATCGCCGTTCTTCGCCGCTCCATGACCGCCAGATCCTTTTGGGATGCCTTGTTGGAAACCGGCCATATCACCGCCGCGATCCTGTTTTTGATCACCGCCGCCTCTATCTACAGCCGGATGCTTGGCATGGCGGGGCTGCCCAACCAGCTTCAGGATCTGCTTGCGGATAATGCCTCATCCTTCTGGATGGTAATGCTGCTTTACATCCTGCTGATGCTGTTTCTGGGCACCTTGCTGGATACCGCCTCCATCATCTTGATCGTGGTGCCACTTTTCCTGCCGCTGGTCGAGGCGATGGAGCTTTCCATCATCTGGTTCGGGATCATCACCGTTGTCGGTGCCGAAATCGGCCTGTTGACGCCACTACTCAGCATTTCATGTTTCGTGATCAAATCCACCCTGAATGATGACAGCATCTCGCTCAAGGATGTGTTTCTGGGCGCGCTGCCCTTTGCCTTTGTCATGCTGATCGTGCTGCTCATCCTGATCGCCTTTCCGGGCCTTAGCCTTGCCCTTCTGAACTAGGAGTACCCCCATGCGTAATGTCACCGCCGATAATATCACCGAGGTTTTCGCCGCCTATTTCGGCCCGCAAACCGACCCCCGCACCCGTGAGGTGCTTGTCGCCATGGCCCGCCATCTCCATGATTTTGCCCGGGAGGTGAACCTGACCCATGACGAATGGCGCAAGGGGCTGGCGATGCTGGAGCACGCAGGCCGCATCACCACGCCGGAGCGCAACGAGTTTGTGCTGTTTCGGATGTGCTGGGGCTGTCGTCGCTGGTGGATATGATGCACTCCAATCCTGCGGCCACGTCATCTTCGGTGCTGGGGCCGTTCCATGTGTCCAATCCGCCGCCCTTGCCCATCGGGGGCGATATGAAGGGCGATCACGACGGTACCGTTCTGTTGGTTGAGGGACGGGTGCGTGATACCGACGGCAATCCCATCCCAAACGCCCAGATCGACATCTGGCAAACCGCCCCGAACGGGCTTTATTCCAGTCAGGATCCGGATCAGGATATCCACTCCTTTCACGGGTTGATGACCGCGGATGACAGCGGGCATTTCCGCTTTACCACCGTGCGGCCGGTCGAATACACTGTGCCCAGCGATGGCCCCGTCGGAGAGCTTCTGGAGGCCGCAGGCCGCCACCCCTGGCGCCCCTCGCATCTGCACTACATCGTCACGGCCCCCGGACACCGGACATTGGTCACCGAGATTTTCCCCGACGATGATCCCTACCTCGATCAAGACACGGTATTTGGAGTCCGCGACGATCTGGTCATGACTTATCATGAAAAGCCTGCCGGTGAATTCCCCGACGGCATGGCCATTTCAGGTCAGGTCACAGAACCCTTCCTACACGTCAAATTCGACGTCATCCTGTCACCGCAATAGCCCATGAGGACGGCCGGGCCTGCCGTTTTCCATGCTTTGAAATCAAGGAGGCAGGGTATCGCGGACCGTTGTGTCAATGATATGATTGCCCTGAATCCACGCGGCGTATACCTCCGGCATAGCTGGCCCAAAGACCCAAGACCAGTTCACGCGCCGCGCCACAAATAGTCAAAACCCAGTCCGGTATTGAATGAGGCTCTGGTGCGCTTCAGTAGGGGTGTTTGGGCGATGCGTCAAAAACCCCTATTGAAGCTGGCACTATGCTTCCGTCTTTTTCGAAACGGCACGCAACAGGAGCAACCGAGAGTTTGCGCCTGCCCGCAAGGTGCCGCGCCGCAAAACTTACAAGCGGCCGCTCCAGCCACAGATATGCGAAAATTGATGTTATGATGGCGGCAATCAAAACTGCACTGATAAACATTATGTCGTTTACCACGCCGTCGAAGTTCGTGTACTTCCAAAATACCCTAACGGCCCCCAAGACAAAAAAGTGCCAAATATAGAGCGCATAGGACGCATCGCCAAGAAGGCCAAGCCAAGGGATGTCACGGATGGTCGATGCTCTTTCCACAACAAGCAGACCGTACACAATCATCGCCGCCGGCACACCAGCCAACAGGAATGCAATCGCATTATCCAACCCATCAATGGTTATAGGCAAACTGAGAATAAGCGTCATGCCCACTGCGAAAATGCTCCAACCCAAAGCAGTCCCGCCGCGACACAATCTTTTTTCCCATAAAAGAGCGATCGCCATCCCAAAGATAAACTCGATTATAATGGGGTTCGTCCAAGCAGCCAATGTCTGGTTTTCCGGGTTTGCCAGAAATCCGACATGAACAAGGGCAAAGATCACACATGATGCAGCCATCGCGCGCAACACCGACGGTAAAAAGAAAACCGCAGCGAAAATCGCATAAAATTGCATTTCAGCATTCAGTGTCCATCCGATCTGGAGAAGAGGAAAGGCGCTGGCTGTTTCAGGATTATCCCACGGTATAAACAGGAATGATGCGATGGTGTGCGGCCACGTCAATGTCGTCGATTGCAGAACCTGCGGGATGAAAAGCGCAACAACAAGCATCACCGAAGATGCAAGGTAATAGGGCGGTGCGACGCGCGCAAAGCGGCGGGCCAGGAACGTCCAGCCATCATAAGCCGCATTTCGGGATACGTAGACGATGATAAAGCCGCTGATGACGAAAAAGACATCCACCCCCCGCGCGCCCTGCACAAAACTTGGAAGTGCCTCGGAACCGAAATCTCGATGAAGCGATTGAGTCGCATGAAAAAGCACGACCATAGTTGCCGCAATAAACCGAAGATATTTATCGAAAAAAGCATTGTTAAAACCACTTAATCACAACACAAGCACCCTTTTTATGCCGGATGCATCAAATACGCTCACCTAATAATTCAGCCTTTGTAAATTAATTGCGTAGCCTCTGGCAAGAGCCGATAGTTTTCATAGTAAAAACCATATCCTCGCCCTCACATCAAAGACCTAGGGATAGGGTAGAGGAAGAAATATTACAGTAGCAGGACATGCCTATTGGCATTTAATCATCCAGGCTGCGTTCTATCCCTTTCCGAAACCACCTTTTACAGAACGGGTTTGGAACGCTGTTTTTGAGTGGGTAAGTGACGTGGATCAGCTTGAGACACCAAGAACAAGGATACCGGACGTTCGACAGGGCCGCCGGACCAGCGCAGATCACACCAAGGCGCGTGACATTGACTTTTGCTGCAAGGCTACCTACCTCTGAAGTTATGATGGTACATGAAGATCATTTCCGGTTTCTTCTGCTGACCCGCCCCTTGCCCCGGGCGGTCTAGGCGCATTTGCGCCTGCCATACCCTCGGGGGCTTTACACCTTAGCTTAACGGACTGACGGGCGCACACCATGCCCGACAAGGTTCATCCGCTTGCCCCACCCACGCAAGCCCTTTGCCCGAAAAAACGAATTCAAGGAGAACACTCATGTCCGCAGAAACAGCGCCCATAAAAAAACGCACAACGCGCAGCCCCAAGATCATCATCAACGCCGAACATCTCGCCCATATCGAAGGGCTGGCCGAGGGGGCACGCCAACGCAACCCCGCGCTTTCCGACCGTCTGCTCGAAGAGCTGGGCCGCGCCAAGATCGTCCCCGCGGCCAAGATGCCCAAAGATGTCGTGTCCATCGGCAGCACCGTCACCTACCGTGACGAGGGAACCGGTCATGAGAAAACCGCCACGCTGGTCTATCCTGAGGATGCGGATATCTCAATGTTACGCATCTCCGTCATGACGCCAATCGGGGTCGCCCTTTTGGGCCTGACCGAAGGCGCGGGCTTTTACTGGGATACCCGTGACAACCAGCGCCGGACACTGACCGTGATCCGGGTAGAACAGCCCACCCCCGACCGCGAAGACGGCTGATCCATTCGCGGATGATCGCAGTGAAAATACCGGACCGCGCGCGGAACTCCTGCGGGGGTTACGCCCGCGTTCCGGCAAAACGCTCTTGCCATTCGGCGCGCTCGTCATCGGTGATCTTGCGAAACAGCACCTCGGGCACTTCGAACGCATGGCCGACCGGCAGGGCCGTCAGCGCGGCGCGCAAATCTGTGGGCCAAGACCAATCACCGGTCTTCATCCCCGTCATCATTGAGGCCGCGGCACCGGGAATAAAGGGTTTTGACACAACCGCATAGATCCGGATCAGGTTCAGCGCCAGACGGATAACTGCCGCCGCCTGCTCGGGATCGGTTTTCACCACTGTCCAAGGGGCTGCGGCTTGCAGGTATTCGTTGCCTGCCACCCAAAGGCTGCGCAGCTCGATCGAGGCTTTGCGAACCTCCATCGCCTCCATATAGCCCTCATAGGCATGCAGACGGCTTTCCAGTTCCGCGATCAGCGCCTCTTCGGCAGCGCCCCAAGTGCCACCCTCCGGCACCGCCTCACCGAATTTGGAGCGGCAGAATTTGGTGACGCGGCTGACCAGATTGCCCAGAACATCCGCCAGATCCTTATTGGCCGATTGCTGGAAATTCTCCCATGTGAATTCGGCATCCGCGCTTTCGGGCGCATGGGACAACAGCCACCAACGCCAGTAATCGGCGGGCAACAGCTCCAACGCTTGATCCATAAACACCCCCCGCCCGCGCGAGGTGGAAAACTGACCGCCGTCATAATTGAGGTAGTTGAAGGATTTGATGTAATCCACCAGCTTCCACGGCTGGTTGGAGCCAAGGATCGTCACCGGAAAACCAAGCGTGTGGAAGGGCACGTTATCCTTGCCCATAAACTGAGTATAGGTCACATCATCAGCACCCTTGTCGGTGCGCCACCAGCGCTCCCAATCCGCGCCGGTGCCTTCGGCCCATTCCTGCGCGCAGGCGATGTACTCGATGGGCGCATCGAACCAGACATAGAAAACCTTGCCCTCCATGCCCTCCCACGGGGCGCCGTCAAACTGTGCCGGCACGCCCCATTTCAAATCGCGCGTGATGCCGCGGTCTTGCAAGCCATCCCCGTCATTCAGCCATTTCTTGGCGATCGAGGTGGTCAGAACCGGCCAGTCATCCTTGCTTTCGATCCAGTCCGACAGCCGCTGTTTCATCTGCGACTGGCGCAGATAGAGGTGCTTGGTCTCGCGCAACTCCAGATCGGTCGAACCCGAAACGGTGGAGCGTGGATTGATCAAATCGACGGGGTCAAGCTGTTTGGTGCAATTGTCGCATTGGTCGCCGCGGGCAGAATCGAACCCGCAGTTCGGGCAGGTCCCCTCAATATACCGGTCGGGCAAAAAGCGGCCGTCGGCGACGGAATACATCTGCTGTTCCACCACTTCGCGGATCAACCCCTGTTCGGCCAGCCGTGCGGCAAAGGCCTGGGTCAGCGCATGGTTTTGCGGGCTGGAGGAGCGGCCAAAATGATCGAACGACAGCGCAAACCCCTTTGCGATTTCGGCCTGAACCGCGTGCATCTCAGTGCAATATTCGGCGACGGGCTTGCCCGCCTTGGCTGCGGCCAGCTCTGCGGGGGTGCCATGTTCATCCGTGGCACAGAGAAACAGCACCTCATGGCCGCGCGCCCGCAAGTATCGTGCATAGAGATCGGCAGGCAGCTGACTGCCCACAAGATTGCCCAAGTGTTTGATACCATTGATATATGGGATAGCGGATGTGATCAAATGTCTGGCCATTGGGTGCCCCTTGCGCGAATATCTTGCCCCCATTTACCCCAAGCCCGCGCCAAGGGCCAGAAGTCCCTTGCGCCAAATCGTAACTCTTGCGCTTGACGCCGCCCGCGCAGGGTGGCTAGAGCACGGGTTGCAACAAAAAGGCCCCTCCCCATGCAGCAATTCAGATCCGGGTTTCGCGATGTGGTTCCCCTGGCACTTGGCGGGGCGCTTTACGGGCTTGCCTTCGGACTGTTGGCCGCACAGGCGGGGATGGGGGCATTGCAAACCGGCGTGATGGGCACTGTGGTCTTTTCGGGATCGGCACAATTCGTCGCGGTGGAACGTCTGGCGGCGGGGGCCGGTGCGGGGGCGGCGCTGATCGCAGGGGTTGCGCTGAATTTGCGGATCTTGCTGATGACGGCCTCTTTGCGCGATGTGCTGGCCGGGCGGCCCTTTTGGCAAAAACTGCTGGGGGTGCATCTGACCACCGATGAGAGCTGGGCCTTGATGCATGCCACGCGGGCCAAGGGCGGGGCTGCGGGCTATTGGTATCTGGTGGGGGCGGGCACCTGTATGATGGCCATGTGGGTCGCAGCCACCACGCTGGGCACCGGCTTTGCCGCCACCCTGCCCGCACCGCGCGCCCTGGGCATTGATTTTGCCTTTACCGCCGCCTTTATCGCCATTTTACGCGGACTTTGGTCCGGCGCGCGGGATGTGGTGCCATGGGCGGCCTCGGCGGTGACGGTCGCTGTTCTGGCCAAGCTGACCCCGATGGAGCCGTCATGGGCGCTGGTCATCGGCGGCATTCTGGGCGCTGTTCTGGCCGGGATCGGGGGGCGCAATGCTTGAACTGTCCGATTTCACCATCGTCATCGCGGGGCTTGCTGCGGCGAATTTAGTGATCCGTTTGGGGGGATACTATCTGGGGGCCGCCCTGCCACAAAGCGGGGCTTGGGCGCGCGGGCTACAAGCCTTACCTGGCACCTTGATCACCGCGCTCGTCACCCTCCAATTGCTCAACGGTGGTCCGGCAGAGTGGGGCGCGGGGGCCGTGGCGCTTTTGGTGGCCATTGTCACCCGATCCCTGCCCGTCACCATGATCACCGGCATCCTGACGATCTATATTTTGCGCAGGATGCTCGGGGGCGGTTGATACCCCTGACAAAGAGCCGCGCAATGGTCAATCAAGGGCTTGGTCGTATGCGCCCGCCCTGCGATAATCCGGCTTAGGTTGATATGCCGTGCGAGGGAGACAAGGCGCAGCACCTCCAGCCTGTGCTGGTCACCTATGGGTCGCGCCGCTGCATAGCCCGCCAAAAAAGCCGCAGCATGACGCCCGAGGGCCGTCAGATCCCTATATTGGCGCAGGCCGAATTCATCCAGATGGGCAAGGAAATTGGCAAGATCAATCACCGGATCCCCCTCAGCATAAAGATCAAGGTCAAGTAACCAGACCCGCCCGCCGTCGATCAGCACTTGATCGGGGTAAAAATCGCGGTGGATACCCGTCGCCTCCACCGGCCCAAGCCGCTGGACAAGCCCTGCAGCCGCCACCGCGATCCCCTCGATCCGTGTCGCCTCGTCGGGCAGATGCGCACGGGCTGTGGCCAAGGCACGCTCCAGTACCCCGACCTCATCGGCCATGGTCCAGACCCGCGTCGCGGGCACCCCCGCCAAGTGCAATCGGGCAAGCGCCGTGCCCGTGCGGGCCACCGGGCCGATATCACCCCCGGGGTGCAGCATATCGGCAAGCAACCCTCCGGCCACCTCATCCTGAAACCACAGCGCAGGGGCGGCAATTGCCCCCCGTGCGGCGGGCACCCCGACATTCAGAGGCGCACGCCCGTCAAGACCCGCCGCCCGCAAGGCCTGATGGAGTGCGGGCGTCTTGCAATCGGGCCCTTTCGCCCGCAGTTTTCCCAAAACCCGCGCATCGCCCAGCCGGTAACGGATCAAGGCCCGCCGCCCCGGCTTGTGCCGGACAAGGTCAACGGCCACGGCTCTATCCGCCTGCCCCAGCGCATTGGCAACACGCGGGGCCATCACCTGCCCGTCCAGCGCAACATCAAGCGCGGGCAGGGCCGGATCGGTTGCTATGGCCGATAACACTTCGGTCGCGCGCGCTATCAGCGCCTCGGCGCGTTCGGGCCAATGGGGGCAACGCTGCCGGAACCCTTCGGAGCCAAGCGCCAAAAGCGCACGCGCATGTTGCAAGGCGATGTTATCCGCCTTGGCCGGACCACAATACCCCTGACGCAACGCCTCGGCAAAATCATCCCGCTCAACCAATGAGATTGCTCCGTCGATCCATTGTGCATCAAGCCGCGCCAGCGCGCTGCCGATGTCGCGTGCACGATCGCCGGTTGCCGCACGGTCCCAATCGATCACAGCCACCCTTGCGCCATCAATAAGCACCTGATCGGCGCTGAAATCCCCATGAATAAGCCTCGGCTGAACCGGCACCTTGGCCAGATGCACCGCGATCATATCGGCCAAGGGGGCCGCCAGTCGGGCAAGCTCCGGCGACAGCGCCCTTAGGTCAGGCACAACAGCGGCATTTTCCGCGGCCTCATCGGCGCGGGTGATCTGGCGGCCGGGGCGTGCCGACGACGCATGGATCCGCGCCAATGCAAGGCCCGCATTTCGCCATGCCGCAAGATCGCGGTGCCCGCCCTCTTGCGGACACAAGGGCACACCCCCAAGCCAGTCCCAGACGATACAGCGGTGGCGCTCTGACACGGTACGGATCGCAGCCCCGCCCAGCCTCTCGGCAATCCGCGCGCCCTCAAGGGCGGCGGCGAAATCTGTCTTGGAATAGGCTTTGACAAGCACATCACCGCTACGCAACACCAACCTGCGTCCGGGCTTGTAGCGCAAGATCTGCGGGCGGGCGCCCTGCCCCGCCAGCTTGTGCAGGAAAGCGGCCCCGCACTCCGGATCAGCAAGCAGCCGCGCGCCCTTGATTTTACGGTCGCGCGCAAGGGGGACAAGCACAAGACAGGCATTCCGGTCGAGGATGGCCGGATCCGGCCCGTCAAACCATTCGGGCCGCGCGGCAAGCTCTTGGAGCCGTGCGGGGGGAACGGCCCAGACCGCCATCACCCCAAACCCGCCATCCTCTGGGAGAAACGCGGCCATACAGCTCGTCCCCGGCTTATAGCGCAAATAGACCGGCGTCATGGGCGGCAAGGCAAAACGTGCGCCCAGCGCCCCCCCATCCAAGACAAACCGGAGGCCGGGCAATGCGCTGTCACGCGTGATTATTTCCTCATCAACCGACGATAACATGGCGCCCCTCCTTTCCCTCGTTCCACATCGCGGCATAACGGCCGCCCAGCGCCAAAAGCGTGGCGTGGTCGCCATCCTCAACCACCCTCCCGCCCTCAAGATGCAAGATACGATCCGCGCGGGCCGCAAGCTGAAGATCATGGGTGACAAGGAAGGTCGTGCGCCCCTTGGCCAGCCGGAAGATCGCACGAGCAACCGCCGCCTCGCTGGCGCGGTCAAGGCCCACGGTCGGCTCATCCAGAACCAGAATGGGTGCCGCGCGCAGGGCCGCGCGGGCAATGGCGATGCGCTGGCGCTGACCGGCCGAAAGTGTCACGCCCCGTTCAGCGGTCTCGGTCTCATATCCTTGCGGTTGGGCGCTGATGAACCCATGCGCATCGGCCAGCATGGCTGCGCGCTCGATCTCCTCTTGCGAGACCTCCCGCCCTGCGCCAAGGGCGATATTTTCCGCCAATGTACCGTTCAGGATCAGGGTTTCTTGCGGGACAAAAGCGATATTGGCACGCAGACTGGCCAGGGTCAGGGAGCGCAGGTCGTGGCCGTCGATACAGATACGCCCCTTGGCCGGATCGTAAAGCCGCAAGAGCAGGCTAACAAAAGTGGATTTACCGGTGCCCGATGGCCCTGTGATGGCGACCAACTGATGGGGAGGCACATCAACCCAAACCCCCTTTAACGTCGGCAGATCCGGCGCATAGCCAAAATGGACATCCTCAAAGGCAACCCGCCCCTCAAGCGGGGGCGCGCGCATGGCATCCGGCGCATCGCGTACCTCGGGTTCCTCGTCAAGCAGGGCCACAACGCGCTCTCCGGCGGCGGCAGCCTTGGCCAGACGTGCGGTATATTTGGCGTATTCTCGCACCGGTCGGAAAGTGTTTTTAAGATAGGTGATAAACACCAGCAGATCGCCCGGGCTGATGCGGCCAGCCATCACCTGCAAGCTGCCAAACCAAAGCACAATCGCCAAGCCAAGACCCGTCAGCACATCAACCGAACGTTCCAGCCCCGCCGACAACCGCTTGCCCTTCACGCCCGCGCGCAGATCCCGTTTGCCCGCAGCCCCGAATATCTCGGTGGCGCGATCCTCTAGGCCCATGGCCTGTACCGTGCGGATACCGGCCATGGTTTCGGCCCCCGTCGCGGCAAGTTCACCCTCACGCCGACGCTGGTTGCGGCTGACCTCACGGATACGGCGCGTCAGACGCAGCGACACCAGCCACAGCACCGGCAAAGGCGAAAGCGCCAACAGGGCCAGTCGCCAGTCAAGCCAGAGCATGACGCCCAGCATACCCACCAGAACCGCCACATTCGCCGCAAGCGGAAGTGCGGCCGTGACGGCGGTCTCTTTCAACATGCCGACATCGCTGACCAGCCGCATCGTCAGATCGCCAGACCGCGCGCGCGCGTGAAACCCCAAGGACAGGGTTTGCAGATGCCGGAACAGATCTGATCGCACTTGGGTCAGCACCCGGTTGCCGACAATCGCAAACCCAACGGTGGACAGATATTGGAACAAGGCCTTCAGCCCTGTGATCGCCACCAGCCCCCCTGCACAAAGCGCAAGCAGTGTCATCGGGGTAAGCTGCGCCAGACCGCCGGCCTCACCCACCGTTGAGGGCACAACCCGGTCAATGACGAATTTCAATGGCCAAGGCTCTAGCAACTTCATCGCGGTTGCCGCCAACAAGGCCAGAACCGAGCCGCCCAGCACGCCGTAATGCCCCCGCAGATAGGGGGCAAGCCGCGCCATAATACGCCCGAGGCTTGGCATAACCTCTGACAGCTTGTCCTTGCGTCCACTGCTCATGCCACGTCCCTGACGGTCAGACACGCAAGACCCAGCACGCGTTTGGCCACACCGTCCCATGTGTGATGTGCCAACACCTCATGGCGGGCGGCCTGTCCCAAGCGCAGCCGCAAGGCGGGATCCTTTGCCAGCCGTGTCAGCGCCTCGGCCAAAGCCCCCGCATCATCCGGCACACAGAGCAGGCCCGTGCGTCCCTCGGTGACAACCTCATCCAGGTGCCCCACACGGCTCGCCACCACGGGCAAGCCAGCGGCCATATATTCATAGAGCTTCAAGGGCGAGAAATAAAACGGCTGCTGCCCCGCATAGGGTGCCACAGCGGCATGCATTCCCGCCAGTACCGAAGGCACCTCCTCGGCACGCAGCGCGCCGGTGAACCGGGCGGCATGGCGCAGACCCAAGGCCGCAAGGCGTGCCTCCAATACGGGGCGTTCCGGGCCGTCACCGACAATCAACAGCCGGGCATCCACAACCGGACCGGCGCGCAGACAGGCAAAGGCCTCGATCAATGTTGCAACATCATGCCAGGGTTTCAGCGTCCCCAAAAAGCCGATCGTAAAAGGACCCTGCATCGGCTTGGTCGCGGGAAAGCGGGCTGGGTTGACGGCATTCGCGATCACATGAACATCCCGTGCGCCATAATCGCGCGCATAGGTTGCCACGCCCTTCGACACCGCCGAGACCATCCCCGCCGCCGACATCGCACGGCGCGCCGATTTGGCGGCCTCGGCCGGCAGGGCAAGGGCGCGATGATTGGCCTGTTCCGCGATAAGCGGCGCGTTGACCTCCAGCACAGAGGCCACGCCTTTTTCTGCTGCCCATTCCATCGCACCATGGGCAAAAAGCGCATGACGTTCATAGACAAGATCAAACGGCCCGTTTGCATCCAGCCCCGCGCGAACAGCAGCGTTCATGGCCAGCAAGCGACGCTCACGGCTTTCGGTGGTTTCTTTGGGCAATTCCGGCAAGGGAACGCGGCGCACCGCATCAAGATCGGCAGGGCCGCGATCCCCCAGACGCGGCGACAACAGCACCACTTCGGCACCCCGCCCCAGAAAGGCACGCAGCATTTCCTGAACATGGATCGAGGCACCCTTGGTGCCAAAGGTCGGGATGCCGGGATCGGTACAGACATAGGCAATACGCATCACGCAGCCCCCTTCTGGATCAGGCTCGGAGCAACCGCATCCGCAAAGACATCCCGCAGACGGGCGGCATTGCGGGTAATGTCGAACTCGGCCTCAATCAACGCGCGCCCTGCCCGCGACATCTGTTGCCCCAGCGCCGGATCATCCAGCAGCCGCCCCAGCGCCGCTGCCAGCGCCTTGGCGTCGTTTTGCGCCACGCAAAGCCCGGTCTCGCCGTCGCGCACCAACTCGGGGATGCCCGTCACATCGGTTGCCACACAGGGTGCGCCAAGCGCCATCGCCTCCAGCAGCACCGTCGGCAGCCCGTCGCGGTTGCCATCCTTGCCAACGACACAAGGGCAGGCCAGCATCGCCGCCCCGCGCAGGGCTGCGATCACCTCATTCTGCGGGCGGGGACCATCCAGACGGATAACATCCTCTAGGCCAGCCGCCACAATCCGTGACCGCAAACCCGCCTCTGCCTCGCCCGCGCCAATAATACGACAGGTGGTATTACGTCCCTCGGCCCGCAAAAGGCCCATGGCGTCGATCAGCACGTCAAAGCCCTTCTTTTCCACCAGACGCCCCACGGCCAGAATTTCGTCTTGCGGGGCTGTGGGTTCCGCCCATGTGAAACGGTCCAGATCAAGCCCGTTATAAATCCGCACCACCTTGCCCGCGTCCGCGCCAAAATTCTCGCACAGATAGGTCACGTTATAATCCGAAACTGTGACTGCCGCCGCCGCATCGCGCAGCTTGGCATCCAGTTCAACCGGCGAGTCATAGTCGTGATAGATATCCTTGGCATGGGCAGTAAAGCTGTAGGTGATCCCTGCCAGCCTTGCGGCCAGCCGTGCAACACTGGTTGAAACCGTACCGAAATGAGCATGCAAATGGCCGATGTTGCGCTGATGACAGGCAAGCGCCACGATGATGGCCTGCGCCACGTCCCGTCCCTCGGCGTTCTCTATCCCTTGCAGTGCCGCCCATCCACCCGGCAGGGTGCCGCGCGCCTGACAGATCAGAGACCACAGGGCATGTGGCGTACGAAAGCTGTCGGGCACCCGTTGGACGGGCGCACGCACCCGGCCCAGCATATCCTGAAAATGCGTTTCCTCTACGGGGCGCAGGGCAAAGATATCGATCTGGGTTCCCGCCGCCTCATGCGCCAGAATTTCGGTAACAACAAAGGTTTCGGAATAGCGCGGGTAGCGTTTCAGCACATAGCCGATCCGGGGAAGACTGGTCATCTGTTCGGTCCTTTCAATTTGCAATTCTAAGGTCGCGCGCGCCGGTCAACATCGCTTCGGCCAGGCCGCGCACCCGATCCAGACCGCCCATGTCGATCTGTCCCTGACCCGGCTGCGGGGCGGGATTTGCAAGCCATGCCCCAAGCGCCTCTGCACTGATCCGGTCCGGTCCGATCACCGACACCAGCCCGCGTGCCGCCAGCTTTTCCGCCCTTATCATCTGCTCGGCGCGCGGCGTTATGCGCGGTGCGATCAGTGCGGGACGGCGCAGCGACAACACCTCGCAGATCGTGTTATAGCCCCCCATTGCGATAATGCGGACGGCCCCCTGCATCAGCGCGATCGGCTCGGGCATGAAATCAACCAAGACCATATCACCGCGCGCCTCGGCCCGGTACCGCAGGTTGCTGCGCAGCACATCTGGCATCTGGCTGCCGGTAACCAGAATACCGCGATGACCTTCGGGCAAGGTCGTATCCACAAAAGCCTCGCACAGCGCATGGCCATCACGCCCCCCGCCCACGGCACAAAGCACATAGGGTCGGGGGTCATCACCCAGCACCGCATTCCGCGCCCGCGCCGCAATCGGCGAGGCCAACCGCGCGCTGTGGTCAAGATAGCCGGTAAAGCGCCCCTTGCCACCGAATGATCCGGTCATCCCGCATTCTTCCAGCAGGTTATAGAACGCCGGATCGCCGTAAACCCAGACATCATCGTAATAGCGCGCAACGGCCTCGTAATTGCGTTTTTCCGCCCATTGCCGCCGCACCGCCTCGGGCGTGTCGATCACATCCCGCAGGCCCAGAACCAGCCGCGTCTGCCCTTGTGCGTGCAAAGCCTGCAACAGCGAGTCCAGCTCTTCCAGCGCGCCGCGCGGGACATTGTCCACAATCATTAGATCGGGGGCAAAAGCCTCTACGGCTGCCTTGATGGCCTGTGCGCGGATCTGCACCAATGTGGCCAGATCACCACCCAGATCACGCGGCCGGTAGCTGCCGTCGCGCGCTTTTTCATAGGCGGGCATGCTCAGGCAATCGACCCCGCTGGGCAGTTCAAAGGCACCGGCCTCACGCATACCGGTAATCATCAGGATTTGCGGCGCCAAGGCACTGTCACGCAAGGCCCCGGCAATCAGCAGGTTACGCCGCAAATGGCCGAACCCCAACGTGTCATGGGAATAGAGCACGATCCGTGGCGCACGCGGCGGTGCAGTGATTGCGGTTTGCATAGGGCTTTCCTTGCGGTATGTCTGAATGAGGTCATTGCGGATGTTCCACATCTCGCACATCTGTCCTGACACGCCGCTGATCGGATCTGTCAGCTTGTTGTCAGCTTGCCGTGATAAGAGGTCGATATGCGTATTTTCATTCTGACCCTCATGTTTCTCGGATTGTCCTCGGCTTGGGCCCAAACAACGCCCGAGGATGACATCCTGCCCGACGGCGATATTGCGCGGGCGGCGGTGGCGCGTGGCGAGATCCTGCCACTGTCGATCCTGCTGCCGCGCATAGAGGCCCAATTCCCCGGCAAAGTGCTGGATATCGAGTTGGAGCTTGATGACGATGGCCGCTTTGAGGAATATGAGTTCGAGATTTTGACCCCCGACGGGCGGCTTATCGAGGTGGATGTCGATGCCGCCACCGGCGAGATCACCGAGGTAGAGCAGGAAGACTTTGATGACGACGATGACTGACCGCCAATGCGTTGCCTGATTGTAGAGGATGACCCGCGCATCGCAGGTGACCTTGCGCGCACATTGGAGGCATCTGGCTTTTTCGTCGAACATGCCGCCGATGGGGAAGCCGCATGGTTCAAGGGCGGCACCGAAGACTATGACGCCATCGTGCTTGACCTTGGCCTGCCGCTTATGGACGGGTTGGCGGTACTCAAACGCTGGCGCGCCGAAGGGGTGACGATCCCGGTACTGATCCTGAGCGCGCGCGGCACATGGATTGAACGGGTGGAAGGGATTGATGCAGGCGCGGATGACTACCTGCCCAAGCCCTTTCGCATGGAGGAACTCGTCGCCCGCGTCCGTGCGCTTGTGCGCCGCGCGGCAGGACGTGCCGCCCCGGTTGAGGTGGCAGGCGCGCTGGCCTTGGATACCACACGCATGACGGCATCGCTGGCGGGCAGGCCCATCACATTGACACCGCTGGAGTTTCGCTGCCTTGCCTATCTGGTGCTGCACCGAGACCGGCCCGTGCCCTCGACCGAACTGCTGGAACATCTGCATGGCGGAGAGGACGGTCATGAACTCAACGCGATCGAGGCCCTTGTCGCGCGGTTGCGTCGCAAGCTTGGCCCCGGGGTGATTGAGACGCGGCGGGGCTTCGGCTATCAGATCGCGGAGCCTTAGGAATGCGGCGTCTGTCCATCCGGTTCCGGCTTTTGCTGGCGGGCGGTATCGGCCTTATGGTCGCCTTGCTGGTGGCGGCTTGGGGGCTGGCCATACTCTTTGACCGGCATGTAGAGCGCGTCGCCGCCAGTGATCTGGACAACCGGCTGGACTATCTTGTCGCCGCCGTCGATTTTGACCATGACGGGCAGCTCCGGTTACCGGCACCGCCACATGATCCGATTTATCAACGCCCCTACTCGGGGCATTACTGGCAGATCACCGCCCCCGGCAAAGAGCTGCGCTCCCGCTCGCTATGGGATTATACCCTGCCCTTACCGCAAGAGAGGGCTGACCTCTGGCACGGGTCGCTGACGGGCCCGAGGGATGAGGTGCTGCTGGCGCTAATGCGCAGGATCACCGTCGTGGTTCTGGGGCAGCAAACCCCCCTGTATATCACCGTGGCCGTAGACCGCGCCGAACTCGATGCCGCGCGGGCGGGTTTTCTGGCAGATCTGGCCCCTTATATGGCGGTGCTGGCGCTGGCCTTGCTAGCCACGCTGGCCACGGCGGTGACAGTGGCATTGCGGCCCTTGTCGGCCATCGGCGACCGGGTCTCGGCGCTGAATGAAGGCACGGCACGCCGGATCGGCAAGGACGTTCCCGACGAGGTTTTACTGCTGGCCACCGAGATCGACACCCTGCTGGAAAAACGCGAGGTTGAATTGGAACGTTCACGGCTCAGGGCGGGGGATCTTGCGCATGGGCTCAAAACCCCGCTTCAGGCGCTTATGGGCGAAACCGCGCGGCTGCGGGCCATCGGTGCCAAGGATGCCGCGCTTGGTGTCGAAGAGATCGGCCGCAGCATGCGCAGCCATGTCGACCGAGAGTTGGCCCGCGCCCGCCGCGCCGCCGTTGCGGGCGGATCAAGCGATCCCGTCGAGGTCGCCAAATCTGTGGCCTCGGTGCTGCGCCGCACCCCCGAAGGGGCGCGCCTGCGTATTGCGGTCGAGGGGCCGACGGGCCTGATGGTGCCCTTGCACCGCGCCGACCTTGCCGAGGCGCTTGGTGCCCTCGCGGAAAACGCGGTGCGCCATGCCGCCACGCGCGTATCCATAACCTGTGTCCGGGATCATGACCGCATCACAATCCGCGTGCGCGACGACGGGGACGGTGCGACCGCTGACCTGCTGGAACGCTTGCCCGAACGCGGGCTGCGGCTGGATGAGCAACAAGACGGAACCGGCCTCGGGCTGGCCATCGTGGCCGATATCGCGGCAGAGGCTTTGGGCGCGCTCCACTTGCGCAACCTCAATCCGGGGTTCGAGGCCGAGCTGGTATTGCCCGGCCCGCGCTAGGTCCCTTGTCCCCGAACCGCCGTTTTACCCCGCAATAACGCGCGGCAACCATGTCACGATCTCGGGGAAAGCAAACAGGATCGCGATGGCAATGATCTGCAAGACCACAAACGGCAAAATCCCCTTGTAGATCGCGCTGGTTGGCAAAGTGTCGGGTGCCACGCCGCGCAGGTAAAACAGCGCAAAGCCAAAGGGCGGCGTCAGGAAAGAGGTTTGCAAGTTCACGCCCACCAGAACCCCCAGCCAGACCGGATCGACATCCAGCGCCAAAAGCACGGGGGCCGTAATCGGGATGACGATAAAGATGATCTCAAAGGTATCCAGAATGAACCCGAGAAAGAACATGATCAACATCACAACCGCCACGGCGGCCAAACGCCCCCCCGGCAGATTTGTCAGGAATTCATGAACGAGGTTATCCCCCCCCATCATCCGGAACACCACCGAAAACACCGAGGCGCCCAGCAAGATTACAAAGACCATGCTGGTGATTGTGGCGGTCGCAATCGCCGTCTCGCGCAGAATTGCAAAGGACAGCCGACGGCGCAGCACAGCCAGCACCATCGCACCCACCGCCCCGACCGAGGCTGCCTCTGTTGGGGTTGCGATCCCGCCAAGGATGGACCCGAGCACCGCCAGAATAAGCATCATCGGCGGCAGCAATGCGACAGCAACCTCACGCAAAAGCGTGCCTTTCTCGTCCGCAGGCACAGGCGTGGCGGGACAGGATTGCGGGTCCGTAATCGCCTTGAAGACCACATAAGACAGATAGATCACCACCAGCAATACACCCGGCAACAGCGCCCCCGCAAAAAGATCCCCCACAGACACCGGCGTCGGCGCAAAATTGCCCTTGGCCATCTGCACCTGACTGTTGATCCCCGAAAGCATATCACCCATGAAAATCAAAACGGTTGAAGGCGGGATGATCTGCCCCAAAGTGCCGCTTGCACAGATAACGCCTGTTGCCAGCTTGGGGTCATAGCCCGCGCGCAACATCGCAGGCAGCGATATCAGCCCCATCGTTACCACGGTGGCCCCCACCACCCCGGTAGAGGCCGCAAGCATCGCACCCACAAGCACCACCGAAATGCCAAGCCCGCCGCGCAGGTTGCCAAACATCTTGCCCATGGTCAGCAAAAGCTGCTCTGCGATGCGGCTGCGTTCCAGCATCACCCCCATAAAGATGAAAAGCGGCACCGCGACCAGTACCTCACTTGTCATAAAGCCGATATAGCGGTTGGGCAAAGAGCCGAAATTGGACGGATCGAACACGCCCAAAGACAGGCCCACCATACCAAACATAAGCGACACCCCCGCAAGGGTGAAAGCAACCGGAAAGCCCAGCAACAAAAAGCCGATTACGCCAAAAAACATTAACGCGGCGAGCAGCTCGCCAATAAGGACCGGGTCCATCAAAGGGTTCCTTCTTTTGGCAGCGGCTTTGCCTGATCGGCGGAATATTTAATGACGTCAGGGACCAGATCCTCATTCCCCGACAGCACAAGAACCGACCGGATCGCCATCGCCACACCTTGCAGCGCAATCAAAACGGCAAAGGCGATGATAAAGCTTTTCAAGATGAACAGCCCCGGCATCCCCCCCACATTCGCCGAGCTTTCGCCATAGCTCCAGGCACGCTGCACGAAGGGCATCGAATAGCTATAGACCACCCAGGTAAAGGGCAAAAGGAACAAGAACACACCAACAAGATCCGTCAGCGCCCGCACCCGTTTGCGCGCGGGGCGGTAGAAAATATCCACCCGCACATGATCGTCACGCAATAGCGCAAAACCTGCCACGGCGGTAAACATTGCCCCGTTCAGCCAGATATAGAGATCTTGCATCCACACATAACTTGTCGCGAAAATATAGCGTTGTACAACGACCGTGAAACAAATGGACACGATACCCAGTGAAAGCCAGGCGAATGTTTTGCCGATAAAAAGATTGAATGCGCATATCACTGCAGCAATTTTACCAAGAAACAGCATTCGCCCCCCTTTCCTTAAAAATTGTTCCGGGCACAAGTCTGCGCCTCAATCCAAGCACAACAGCGAAAAGTCAAGTTGTAGATCGCCTGTTTTCCCCAGACCACCATTGGATCGCAGGCGCTGGCCCGAGTTTATGCCCGCCTGATTCTTGGCTGAGGGGAGAATGCAGGCAGTACCTGTGCCACCGCCACAACCCAAAAGAATTCCACAAAATGCATAAATCGCAGGACGTGTGCTGATCGCCCTCAAGGCGAGAAATCCGGGCGGGAAACGGCCATAAACCGCTAGGACCGCCCCTATCGACCCTCAAATCCTCGACAAAGCTGATCTCTGTCGGCAGATATGGCGTGACAAGGTTAAAAGACCCTAACCCCTTAAAAGTGCGCAGATATGTCTGACCATCCCACAGTTGCAGATGCGCGCCCGCCCACCGCCCGGACCCGGTCGGAATGGATTGACACGGCAAAAGGATTGGCAATTCTATTGGTGGTTTTTGGCCATGCCTGGCGCGGGATCCATGAGGCTGGGCTAGTCCCGCCCGCATTATTCCACGCAGTCGATGCCCGGATATACGCCTTTCATATGCCGGTTTTCTTTGCCCTGTCAGGGCTGCTTGTGGCAGGCTCTTTGTGGCGGGCAACGCCGCATCATTTTACGGCCAGCCGGTTGTCACGCCTAATCTGGCCGATGATCCTGTGGACCTACCTGTTCCTCGGGGTCAAACTTGCGGCAGGGTCGGTCGCCAATCAGCCGATCACCATGAAGGACATGCTGATCCTGCCCATACCGGGGCATCTGCACCTGTGGTTTTTATGGGCGCTCTATGTGCTGCATATGGGTCTGTTACTGACCCGTCCGCTGATATCAAGAGGGCGCTATTTGCCATTGGCCCTGTGGGGGATGATGATCGCAACGATCGCTTTGGCCTTCATGCCGCTGCCCGATGTCCTCTACCGGTTGATCGGGCCAGCTATTCAGAATGCACCCTTCTTTGTGCTGGGCATCGTGCTAAGTCAAACGCTCGACCTCTCAACCCTTGGGCGGGGTGGTCGCCTAGGCGCGCTGACGGCGTTCGTCTTGGTGGTTGCGGTATGGCCGTTCTTGCCGCAATGGCCTGCGGTTCTGCTTGGCGGGTCCCTTTTGCTGACGTGGTGCTTTTTGGCAATTTGTGCCGGGCTTGCCCAAAACCTCAGCCCACAGCTTACCACTTGGCTGACGCGCCTCGGGCTGGCATCCATGGCGATCTATCTGGCCCATACGATCTTTTCCGCAACAATGCGCGAGGTGCTTTTTGCCATTGGTGTCTCCGGCCTTGGTTGGCACCTCGTCCTCGGGTTCGGGATTGGTGTTTTCGGGCCGCTGGTGCTGCTTAGGGTCGCGCAAAGAAGCGGTGCTGCGTGGTTGCTTGGGTTTCAGTAAACCCTCAACGCGGTTTGCTGTTCTTTTCGACAAAGGCTTGTATTTCGGCGGCAGGGCGTGCGCCCGGCAGGCGGGCAACCTCTCGCCCCTTATGCCACAGAATCAAAAGCGGAATACCCTGAATACGCAATCTGTCCGATACTTTCGGGTGATCTTGGGTATTGATCTTTGCGAAACGTGCGCGCCCTTCCAAGGCTCTGGCTGCCTTGGCAAATTCGGGTGCCATCATCCGGCAAGGGCCGCACCACGGCGCCCAGTAGTCTACCAGAATAGGCAGCTCATCGCCGCGCGTCGCCTTGTCATGGGTTGCAAAGTCCAGCTCTGCCACTGTGCCCGTCACCAGCGCATCACCACAAGAACCGCATTTCGGGCGGTCTTTCAGCTTGGCCACAGGCACCCGGTTCATTTGTCCGCAGGTTATACAGACGAGTTTCACAGCATCGGACATGGTTCACCTAAACACATTCACTGCACCGAATATATTGTCCGGCAATCTGCTTTCAAGCCCCTAAAAACGAATAGGCCGGGATAAACCCGGCCTGACGTTACTCTGCCGCATCCTCATAATCCGATAGCGGCGGACAGGTGCAAATCAGGTTCCGGTCGCCATGCACGTTATCGACCCGCCCGACGGGGGGCCAGTATTTATCTACGCGGAACGCGCCGGGCGGAAAGCATGCGGCCTCGCGGCTGTACTTGCGGTCCCATTCGGCGACCAGATCATTCACCGTATGGGGGGCATGGCGCAGCGGGCTATCCTCGGCTGAAATATCACCGTCCTGAACCGATTGAATCTCGGCGCGGATCGCCAAAAGTGCGGTGATAAAGCGGTCAATCTCGGCCTTGGTCTCCGATTCCGTCGGCTCCACCATCAAGGTGCCCGATACCGGCCAAGACATCGTCGGCGCGTGGAAACCGTTGTCGATAAGGCGTTTGGCGATATCATCCACCGTCACCCCAGCATCGGCAAATACCCGCGTGTCCAGAATACATTCATGCGCGACGCGGCCTTTGTTGCCCATGAACAAGATCGGATAAGCGCCGTTCAGACGGGCCGCGATATAGTTGGCGTTCAAGATCGCCACCCGCGTCGCCTGCGTCAGCCCCTCACCGCCCATCATCAGGCAATAAGCCCATGAGATCAGCAGGATACTGGCCGAACCATATGGCGTGGCCGAAACCGGCCCTTCCTTGCCGCCGACCTCAGGATGCCCCGGCAGATAGGGCGCCAGATGGGCGCCAACCCCGATCGGCCCCATACCCGGCCCACCGCCGCCATGCGGGATCGCAAAGGTCTTGTGCAGGTTCAGGTGGCTGACGTCGCCGCCGATCTTGCCCGGTTTCACAAGGCCGACCAGCGCGTTCATATTCGCCCCGTCGATATAGACCTGCCCGCCGAAATCATGGGTGATCTTGCAGACCTCGCGCACGGTTTCCTCAAACACGCCATGGGTTGACGGGTAGGTGATCATGCAGGCCGCAAGCTTGTCCCCCGCCGCCGCCGCCTTGTCGCGGAAATCATCAAGGTCCACATCGCCGTTGGGCGCGGATTTCACCACCACGACCTTCATCCCCGCCATCTGTGCCGAGGCCGGATTGGTGCCATGCGCCGAGGTCGGGATCAGGCAGATGTTGCGCTGTTCCCCGCCATTCGCGCGGTGATAGGCGGCGATGGTCAACAGCCCCGCATATTCCCCCTGCGCGCCGGAATTGGGCTGCATCGACATGGCGTCATAGCCGGTGATCTCACACAGCTTGGCCGAAAGATCGTCAATCGCTTCTTTATAGCCAAGCGCCTGATCTGCGGGCACAAAGGGGTGCAGCGACCCGAATTCGGGCCATGTGATCGGCATCATCTCGGCGGCGGCGTTCAGTTTCATGGTGCAAGAGCCCAAGGGGATCATCGCACGGTCAAGCGCCAAGTCGCGGTCCGACAAACGCCGCATATAGCGCATCATTTCCGATTCCGCGCGGTTCATATGGAACACGGGATGGGTCAGATAATCGCTCTGGCGCAGCATGGCATCGGGGAAACCCAGCTCTGCGCGGTGCGGTGGCACGCCCTCAATCCCGAAGGCGCGCAGAACGCTGATCAGCACCCGCTCATCCGAGGTTTCATCAAGGCTGATGCCGACGCGGTCATTCCCGATCTTGCGAAAATTCAACCCCTCTTGGCGGGCGGCGGCCAGAATGCCTGCTTGGCCCACGCCAACCTCAACCGTGATGGTGTCAAACACCGCATCGGGCGAGACCTTTGCCCCCGCGGCCTTCAATGCCCGTGCCAGACGGACGGTGGCGAAATGCACCCGTTCCGCGATGGCACGCAACCCCTTTGGTCCGTGGAACACCGCATAGAAGGACGCCATAACCGCAAGCAGCGCCTGCGCGGTACACACGTTCGACGTCGCCTTTTCGCGGCGGATATGCTGTTCACGGGTTTGCAGTGCAAGACGGTAGGCGGTGTTGCCGCGACTGTCGATTGACACACCCACAATCCGCCCCGGCATCGAGCGTTTCAGCGCATCGGTACAGGACATAAAGGCCGCATGTGGCCCGCCGTATCCCATCGGCACGCCAAACCGCTGGCTTGAACCAACCGCGATATCGGCCCCCATCGCGCCCGGCTCCTTGATCATGGTCAGCGCCAACAGATCGGTGGCCACGATGGCAATCGCTTTTGCTGCATGCAGGGCCGCGATCTGGTCGGTGTAATCGGTGACATGGCCGTAGGTGCCGGGATATTGGAAGATCCCGCCAAAGACCTTGTCGGCCTCCATCACAGCGGGGTCATCCACGATCACCTCGATCCCCAAAGGCTGGGCGCGGGTCTTGATGACAGCGATGGTTTGCGGATGGCAATTGCGATCCACGAAGAAACCGCGTGCCTTGGATTTCGCGCTACGCCCGGCCATGGTCATGGCTTCGGCCGCCGCGGTTGCCTCATCCAGCAGGCTGGCATTGGCAACCGGCAGGCCCGTCAGATCCGAGACCATGGTCTGATAGTTCAAAAGCGCCTCAAGTCGGCCCTGCGCGATCTCGGGCTGATAGGGGGTATAGGCGGTGTACCACGCGGGGTTTTCCAGAATATTGCGCTGGATCGCAGGCGGCGTCACCGTACCGTAATAGCCCTGCCCGATCAGGCTGGTCATCACCTTGTTCTTGGCGGCCACCTCACGCATTTTTGCCAAAAGCTCATGCTCGGCCAGACCGGACCAGCCAAGCGGCGTCTTTTGCTGGATCGAGGCCGGGATGGTTTCATCCATCAATGTTTCAAGGCTGGCGGTGCCTACAACCCGCAGCATCTCTGCCATCTCCTCGGGCGAGGGGCCGATATGGCGGCGGTTGGCAAAATCATAGGTATTATAGTCAACAGGCGTATAGGTCATGTCCATCCCCAAAAAATCCGGCAAAATGCCCCCGGAAACGCGATCGAGTCCGGGGGAAAGCGGCGATTACCCGATCAGGTCGTTATATTCGTCTTCTGACATGAAGGCACCCAGCACCGACATGTCGTCGATCTTCATCTTGAAGAACCATGCGTCACCGGTGGCATCGTCATTGACCAGGCCGGGCTTGTCGGACAGCTTGTCATTGACCTCGACGATCTCTCCGTCGACGGGGGCCAGAATGTCGGATGCCGCCTTGACGGATTCGATCACCACCACCTCATCGCCGGTGGCGACCATGGTTTCGGGTTCAGGCAATTCCACAAATACAACATCGCCCAATTGGGTTGCCGCATGTTCGGTAATGCCGACGACGACAAGATCGCCCTCTACCCGCAGCCATTCGTGATCTTCGGTATATTTCATCATCGTCGTGTTCCTTGGTCTAAAAAGTGGCCTTAGCGTTTATAATTGGATGGACGGAACGGAAGGGGAAAGACGGATACGGGCAGGCGTTTGCCGCGCACCTCTCCCCAAAGCTGGGTGCCATCGCCGGCAAGCGCGCGGGGCACATATCCCATGGCAATCGGCACTTCGACCGATGGGCCGAACCCGCCCGAGGTAACGCGGCCAACGGCCTCCCCCCCCTCTTCGCGGTCAAATAATTCGACACCTTCGCGCATCGGCGCGCGGGTTTCGGGGCGCAGACCGACACGCAGGCGCGCAGGCCCGTCGGCCAGCTGCGCCAAAATCACATCGGCACCGGGGAAACCGCCGGCCCGCGCGCCCTCGCGCCGTGCTTTGGGGATCGCCCAGCCAAGGGCCGCCTCGGCGGGGGTGGTTTCCTCGGTCATGTCGTGCCCATAAAGGCAAAGGCCTGCCTCCAGCCGCAAACTGTCACGCGCGCCAAGGCCGATCATCTCAACGCCCTCTAGCGCCAGCAAAGAGCGGGTAAAGCCCTCAACATCGGGGACCGACACCTCGAACCCGTCCTCACCGGTATAGCCCGAACGCGAGATCCACAGCGCGCCAAAGACCGTATCCACGGTAATCACATCCATAAAGCGCATCGCGGCAACATCGGGAACCAGACTTGCCAGCGCAGCCTCTGCTCCCGGCCCTTGCACCGCCAAAAGGCCGCGATCCATGACCTCGATCACCTCGGCCACATCCGCCAGCTTTTCACGCATCAAGGCGATATCGCCGTCGCGGCAGCCCGCATTGACCACCAAAAAGAAATGATCACCACGGTTGGCGAACATCAGATCGTCAATGATCCCACCCTGATCGTTGGTAAACAAGCCGTAACGCTGCCGCCCTTCGGCAAGCCCGGCAACGGCCACCGGCATCATCGCCTCAAGCCCCGCGACCAGCGCATCCATGCTGTCCTTGGGTCGCAAGATCACCTGCCCCATATGGCCGACGTCAAACAGGCCCACATGCGCGCGGCAATGCAAATGCTCTTTCATCACGCCAAGCGGGTATTGCACGGGCATCTCATAACCCGCAAAGGGCACCATCTTGGCACCCAATTCCACATGCAAATCGTATAATCCGGTCCGTTTCAAATCGGCCATATCGCCCCCTTCAAACGCCGGAAATCCCCGGCACCCCGCGAACAGGCCAACCCTACCCGCAAAATGCCCCCTCTGTCCTTGCCCAAAAAGGGCGCCTGAGATCGTTATCCCTTCGGCGGGCGAAAACGCCACTCTCCAGAGTCCACCATCAGAACCGGTCCTTTTGCCTGAGAGTTTACCGGGGCGGTTGCTCCTTCGGCACCAGAAAGAGGGCTTGCGCCCAGACCGGATTCTCCCGATCCTGATGGCTCAAAACCTATCCTGCGGGCCTGCCCCAAAGCAAGCCCGAAAAGGATACCACTGCATACAGAAACGGACTGCCTTTATGACCCAGCATTTCTTCGGCTACGGCTCTCTCGTCAACCGTGCCACACATAGCTATCCGGATGCACGCCCTGCCACACTGAAAGGCTGGCGGCGCACATGGATCCATACCAGCACCCATCCGCAGTCCTTTCTGTCCGTCATCCGCGACCCCGATTGCACGATTGCGGGCCTTGTCGCCCATGTGCCAAACGGTGACTGGGCCGCCCTCGATATTCGCGAGACCGGATATGCCCGCCATCATGACCATGCCGCACTGGGCCAGGAACCGCATCCGATTCAGGTCTATGCCGTCCCGCCACAGAACCGTGCCGCATCCGATCCGCATCCGATCTTGCTGAGCTATATCGATGTGGTGATCCAAGGGTTTGTAGTTGAATACGGGCCTCAGGGGGCTGCCGATTTCTTTAACACCACCTCAGGCTGGCACACCCCGATTCTGGATGATCGCAAGACCCCCATTTACCCGCGCGCCCAGCGGCTGACCGCACAAGAAACCGCGCTGGTGGATGAAGGTTTGCACGACTTGGGCGCCCGAATCATCCGACAACACTCCGTCTGACTGCCGTCCAAACCGGCACATTTTTTCACAGCTGCGCGGCTGTGTACCTTTTCGGATCAAAGACAATTTAGTGAAATTATGATGGCGGCATAGGCGAAACCTCACATTTACTTAACGAAGTTGACGCCAAATGGTACGGATATGAGGGTACTATACTATAATGCGTCGTTTTTTCATCTGGGTACTCGTTTGTTTCCTAATCCCCCTGGGTACGCCCGCAATGGCCAGCGTCAACGACATCTGTGCCGCCGTTGCAGATTTGAAACTTACGTATAGCATTGCCCTGCGGACAAGATCCGTCGACACACCCTTCGCGGCCCTTAGGGGCCTTGGTAGCCTTAGCAGGGATTTCACAGCATATCTGGTCCGCAATCCGGCACCCAATCTCTCGGAAATTGCGACCCGCCTGACCACAAGGTTCAACCAGTGGAACCATTCAGCGGGCATTCAAAGCCTGAATGAGGACGCAGTTCGCTCTACTATGTATTGGAATCTTTCTATCATCCAACGGGATCTGACCTTCATCGGCGGCGCATTGGATTGTGGGTCTGTGGTCGCAGCACGCAGCAGTTCCCGCACCGCGCGCCGGGGTGACAACCAGCAATCCCTGAGCGAAGATTTGAAAAGGACATTCAAAAAACTTGTCCCGTCCGGCGGCTATCTGGCAATTTTCGCAACCCTGATCGCTCTATTGGCCATCATATTCTATCCCCGAAAGAAAAAGCGGGGAAGCACTCGCAGAATCTGCAATATCCCTTTGCACATTTACTACGGCAAACAATGCACAGTAACCCGGATCGTTGATCTGAGTGAGGGAGGCATGAAGATCGAAGCGACCGAGAAATACATGGGCCAAACCTGGGCGGAATATAATTTTGCCGGTTTTCAACGTGAAGGAAAAGTCGCTTGGCGAAACACGGCTTATGCCGGCGTTAAATTCCGCAAATGCCTGACGTCTGAGATGATAAAGACCGCTATGAAATACAACAATAAACCTTTAGGCGAGTCTGGAATCGAGAAAACCGCGCCCGCTTGTTTTCATGTCGGCTGTCATAAAAACTGCGTGGATCATCTGCCGCCCACGCTTTCATCCAAACAGCGCAATCCTGTGCGTGGGACGTCATAAACAGAGCAGATATGACTTTGAAACCCGTTTTCAATTAACGGCGCACGATCCGGTTTCCCAGATCGCGCGCAAGATTGGATCAGCCTCGCGCCCGAACCACTTGCAACAGCGGCATCACATCGGCCATCTCTGGCCCATGCGCCTGCCCGGTCAGGGCTTTGCGCAGGGGCATGAACAGCCCCTTGCCCTTGCGGCCCGTGGCCTCCTTTACCGCCGAGGTCCACTCTTTCCAGGTGTCGGGTCCAAAGGGCGCATCTGGCAGCATTGCAACCGCCTCAGCCACAAACGCGCGGTCCTCCTCGTCGATCAGGGGTTCGGCCCCGTCGCGGAACATGGCCCACCAGCCGTCCAGATCGGACAGCACTGTGATATTTTCCTTGGCCACGCGCCAAAAGCCCTCACGCAACTCTTCCGGCACGCCCAGCTCGGCGATCCGTGCGGCGACGGTATCAAAGGGCAACCCCTGCACATAGGCACGGGTCAGCGGGAACAGGTCCTCGGCATCGAATTTGGTGGGTGCCGCGCCAAAATTGCCGATCTGAAAGCCGTCGATGAGCTCTTGGTGGCTGCCGGCCAGTTCCACAGGCTGGGATGACCCCAGACGCGCCATCAGCGAAAGCAGGGCCAGCGGCTCCACCCCGCGCGCGCGCAAATCACGCAAGGACAGCGTGCCCAGACGTTTCGACAGCGCCTCACCCTGCGGGCCAGTCAACAGCGAATGGTGCGCAAAGCTTGGCGGGGTGCCCCCCATCGCCTGCATGATCTGGATCTGCGTTGCGGTATTGGTCACATGATCGGCACCGCGCACAATCGAGGTCACGCCCATATCGATATCATCAACCGAAGAGGCAAAAGTATAAAGCACCTGCCCATCGGCCCGGATCAGCACCGGATCCGACACGCTTGCCGCATCAATGGAAACCGGCCCGATGATCCCGTCATCCCATTCGATCCGCTCTAGCGCCAGCAAAAAACGCCAATAGCCGGGGGTGTCCGCGCGCAGCTTGTCTTTTTCCGCATCCGACAAATGCAAAGAGGCACGGTCATAGACCGGCGGCTTGTGCATATTCAAAAGCTTTTTGCGCTTGAGGTCCAGATCGGTGGGGCTCTCGAAACACTCATAAAAGCGGTTGGCAGCCTTCAGCTCTTCGGCTGCCTCACGGTAACGCTCCAGCCGCAAGGATTGACGCTCTACCCGGTCCCATGTCAGGCCCAGCCACTCCAGATCCTCCATGATCCCGTCGACATATTCCTGTTTGGAGCGTTCCTGATCGGTGTCATCAAGCCGCAAGATAAAGGTGCCGCCCGACTTGCGGGCGATCATCCAGTTCATCAAGGCGGTACGAAGGTTGCCAACGTGGATAAATCCGGTCGGTGACGGGGCGAAACGCGTGATCGTGGGACGGGTTGTCATAATTTTGCTCTCCTGAACCATGCCGATTTGTCACATGAAACGGGCTTTGTCCATATCTGCGGGGGGCGGGCCAGCCAAAACAGATCGCGCGCGGGTTATTTCGATATCGCCAATTTGCTCGATGGACAGGGCAGGTCAAAGAGCATACCCCTTGGGAATGAATAACAGACCGACCGTCCGCTACCTAGACCGGACCACCGCCCCGCATATCACCACCCTTGTCATGCTCGCTGGCGTTGCCGCCATGTCGCTGAACGTGTTTTTGCCGTCACTGCCGTCAATGGCACGTCATTTCGGCGTCGAATACACGTTGATGCAGCTTTCGCTGTCGCTCTACCTCGGGGCCACGGCGTTTTTGCAATTGTTTGTGGGGCCGATCTCGGACCGTTTCGGTCGGCGTCCGGTCATGCTTGTCGCCACAGCGGTTTTTACAGTCGCCAGCATTGGCGCGCTTTTGGCGCCAAACTTTGGCGTGTTTCTGACCTGCCGCATGATACAGGCCGCAATTGCAACAGGGTTTGTCCTGTCCCGCGCGGCGGTGCGCGATATGGTGCCACAAGATCAGGCGGCCTCGATGATCGGCTATGTCTCGATGGGGATGTCGCTGGTGCCGATGATCTCTCCGATTATCGGGGGGCTGCTGGATGAGGTGTTCGGCTGGCAGGCCTCATTTGTCATGCTGACCCTTTCGGGCATGGCGCTGTTTGCAGTGGTCTGGTTTGATATGGGCGAAACGGCCACCACGCGCGCGACCAGCCTGACCGCACAATTCAGGCAATATCCCGCCCTGCTAACTTCTCAGCGGTTTTGGGGATATTGTCTGGCGGCGGCATTCTCATCGGGGGCGTTCTTTGCTTATCTGGGGGGCGCGCCCTATGTCGGGACCACCTTTTTCCATATGGATGCCGCAACTTTGGGGCTTTGTTTTGGCGCGCCTGCTGTGGGCTATATGGCAGGAAATTTTCTGTCGGGCCGCTATGCGGTACGCTTTGGCATCAACCGGATGATTATCGTCGGCGCGGTGACCACCACATCTGGCATGGCTGTCCTTGCGCTGTTGACGGTGCTTGGGCTGACCGGACCGCTGGCCTTTTTCGGGTTGATGATCTTTGTCGGGCTTGGCAACGGATTGCTGATCCCGTCGGCCAATGCCGGAATGCTTTCGGTACGACCTGAGCTTGCGGGGTCTGCCGCGGGGCTTGGCGGGGCCTTGATGATCGGCGCGGGAGCGGTTTTATCCGCGCTGGCCGGCTGGCTGCTCGGGCCGACGACCGGACCTTTGCCGTTGGTGCTTTTAATGCTGTTTACCTCTGTCATCTGCATTTTTTGCATCCAATGGGTCCGCCACCGCCAAAAGCAGCTTGGCGGCCCTTGACGCCACCGCTTTGCAAAGTCACCCTAGACTTTGCAAAGCAAGGTGCGAAACATGGCCACCCAAAAACTCTATGCCGGTGTGAAGCTGCGTGAATTGCGCGGGCGCATCCGGTTGACGCAAAAGGATTTTGCGCAAAAGCTGGGGATTTCTCTGCCCTACCTGAACCAGATGGAGAATAACCACCGCCCCATTTCGGCGAGTGTCGTATTGGCGCTGGCGCAGGAGTTCGGGCAGGATGTTACCGAGCTGACCAGCGGCGACAGCGAACGCATCGTCACCGACATGCGCGAGGCGCTGGCCGATCCGGTCTTTACCGCGCCGCCGCCTTTGGCTGATCTGCGGCTTGCGGCCTCTAACGCGCCGGGGCTTGCGCGTGCCTTTCTGGATCTACACCGCGCTTACCGCCAGACCCATGAACGGCTGGCCTCGCTGGATGAGGCTTTGGGCCGCGACGAATCCCCGCTTGCCCCCTCCCCATGGGATGAGGTGCGCGATTTCTTTCACTATTGCGACAATTACATCGACGCCATAGACCGCGCCGCCGAACATTTCGCCACCGCGAAAGGCCCCGATGTGCCGGTTGAGAATACCGCGCTTGCGACGCTAAAGCGGCTTGGTATTGACCTAACACTGTCCAACAACGGCGAAATGCGCAGCTTTGACGCCCAAACCAGAAACTTGCGCCTGTCGGGAAGGGTTTCGGCCACCACGCGCCGGTTTCAATTGCTGCATCAGATTGCCCTGCTGACCCAGAACGACCTGCTAGAGGCGACCTTGGACCTTGCGCAGTTTCACAGCCCCCAAGCACGCGGCATCGCCAAGATCGGTCTGGCCAATTATTTCGCCGGCGCCGCATTGATGCCCTATACCGCGTTCTTGCAAGCCGCCGACCGCGAGCGCCACGATCTGGAGCGTTTATCGGACCTGTTTGGCACGTCGATCGAGCAGATCGCCCACCGTCTTTCAACCCTGCAACGTCCCGGGGCAAAAGGGGTGCCCTTCTTTTTTGTGCGGGTCGATCAGGCCGGCACCGTCACCAAACGCCATTCGGCCACGCGTTTTCAATTCGCGCGGTTCGGCGGGGCCTGTCCGCTTTGGAATGTACACCAAGCCTTTGAGATGCCCGGCCGGTTCCTGCGCCAGCTGGCCGAAACACCGGACGGTGTGCGCTATGTCTGCCTGTCGCGGGATGTGTCCAAATCGGGCGGTGCCTTCGGCGCACCTGTGCGGCGCTATGCCATCGGTCTTGGGTGTGAGATCGGCCACGCCGAAAAGCTGGTCTATGCCGACGGGCTTGACCTGCGTGGACGGTTTGAGCCAATTGGCATTTCCTGCCGCATCTGTGAGCGGCCCGATTGCCATCAACGCTCGGTGCCGCCCTTGGAAAAGCGCCTGCTGGTGGACCCAGACAGGCGCGGTGTCGTGCCCTATGGGATCGGCACAACGGACAGCCCGCCTTAACCGGCCTTCAACATCGCCCAGATTTCATCTTTTAGACGTGCGCGTTGCTGGCGAAGGGCATTTTCATTCGCATCATCGGTCGGCTCTACATTTGTTTCCGCACGATGCACGGCACGGTTCACCTCGTGGTATTCATCATAGATCTTTGAAAAATGAGCATTTTCCAGCTTCATTTTGTGCATTTTATCTACTTCGGCCGGAAACTCTTCGGCCAATGTATGAGGTGTGTTCGCCATGGGAAGCTCCTTCTTTGTTCGCCATGGCATCATGGTATCCCAAGACCATTTCAGCGACATTGACCCTGATCAAACCGCACGGAAAACCTTAGCGTTTTGATCGGCGAAATCCGGCCGCGCGCGCTTCGGCCTCAGTGCAGAAATAGGCCTCCCCCTTATTGGGGGAAATCCGCGTGTCAAGATAGTGGCGCTGCCCCGGAACGTGATAGATCCGCGCGCCCTTGGCACTGATATTACCTTTGATTTTGCACCCCGATGACGCCTTGTTTGCCACAAGTTTGGTGCTTTTTCGGTACTCGGACGGTGCCGTTACCTCCCCCGACCAAAGGCCGCGGCCCTGCGCCCGCGCCTGATCCTCCAATGCGATATAGCCGCTAGAATAGCGGCGATAGGCCATCGCGGCACCCGCCCGTACCAGTTGCGCACCGACATCGCGACCGGAAACGGAACAGCGCGCCACCGTGCGGCCATAACGGTCACGGTCCACCGCCTCACAACTCAACTCTCCTTTGGCGACAATTTTGGCCAATACCTCTGCCGCCCATGCCCCGCATTTCCAATTGCGCCCCGATGGATCACAGCGCTGGCGCAATTCCGGCGCATCGATGCCATGCAGGCGGATGCGCTCTCCGGCGATCACAAGGCCATCGCCATCCACCACCCGCACCTTTCCAGATAGAGCGATTGCGAATGTGGGGGCTGTCAGCCCCAAAAGAAGAACAAGGAGGGTACGAATGATTAACATACCCTCGATATGCCGCCCCGTCCGGGCAGCAATCAAGCGTTATGGCGATTACTGGTAAATCATTGTTAACGCTGTTTTTCACGCCAATCTTGTGAAGTTTTTGGCTGTAAATTCAGGCGTGTAAGGGGGGTGCGACCCAATATGTGATCGGCCGCCTTTTCCCCCACCATGATTGACGGTCCGTTAAGATTGCCGTTGGGAATACGCGGAAAAATTGAACTATCTGCAAGGCGCAGCCCTTCCACGCCGATCACACGGCACTCGGGATCGACCACGGCCATCGGGTCATTGCGCCGCCCCATTCGCGCCGTCCCGCAAGGGTGATAGGCACTTTCGGCGTGCTCACGGATGAAATCATCAATCTCGGTATCGCTTTCGACGGCGCCGCCGGGCTGGATCTCATGTTTCACAAAGGGCTGCATCGCCTCTTGGGCAAAAATCTCACGCGTCAGACGGATGCAGGCGCGGAAATCCTCCCAGTCTTGCGGTTCCGACATGTAGTTGAAGCGGATCACCGGCTTGTCCGCCGGATCGGCGGAACGCAGCCGCACCGTGCCGCGCGAGGGGCTGCGCATCGGGCCGGTATGGACCTGAAACCCGTGCCCCTCGGCACTGACCTTGCCGTCATAGCGCACGGCAATCGGCAGGAAATGATACTGGATGTCCGGGTATTCCACCCCTGCCCGCGACCGGATGAACCCGCAAGCCTCGAACTGGTTGGAGGCCCCCAGCCCCTTGCGCGTGAACAACCATTGCGCACCGATCAGCGCCTTACCCAAAAGGTTCCAATGTTTGTAAAGCGTGATTGGCTGCTTGCTGGCAAATTGCATATAGACCTCAAGATGGTCTTGCAGATTGGCCCCGACACCGGGGCGGTCGGCGACCACCTCTATGCCGTGTTCGGCCAGATGGGCGGCCGGACCTATGCCCGAAAGCATCAGCAATTTTGGCGAATTGAGGCTGGAGGCAGCGAGGATCACCTCACGCGCGGCATGGATCACCTCGGTCTTGCCCGCGCGATCGACCTCTACACCCGTGGCGCGGCCATCCTCAATCACCACTTTGCGCGCCAGCCCGCGGACCAGCTGCACATTGCCCGTCTTCAACGCAGGCCGAAGATAGGCATTCGCCGCCGACCAGCGCCGCCCCTTGTAGATCGTCGCCTCCATCGGGCCGAAACCCTCTTGGGCGGCACCGTTATAATCGGGCGTGACCGGATAGCCGACCTGTTCGCCCGCCGCGATAAAGGCATCAAACAAGGGGTTATCCCGCGGCCCGCGGGTGATATGCAACGGGCCGTCCGTGCCGCGGTAGTCCGACGCGCCACCGTGCCAATGCTCCATCCGCCGGAAATAGGGCAGCACATCGGCATAGGACCAGCCATCCGCGCCCGTCTCGGCCCAATGGTCGAAATCCCGTGCGTGACCACGCACATAGACCATGCCGTTGATGCTGCTGGACCCGCCAATGACCTTGCCGCGCGGCGTCACCAGGGAGCGCCCGCCCAGATGGGGTTCAGGCTCTGTGCCCATACCCCAGTCATAGGTGCCCATATTCATCGGATAGGAAAGCGCCGCAGGCATCTGGATAAACGGCCCCACGTCCGAGCCGCCAAATTCCACCACGATGACCGAGGCCCCCGCCTCACCCAGCCGGTAAGCCATCGCACATCCGGCCGAACCCGCGCCGACAATCACATAATCCGCTTGCATTTTATATCCTAACCAACGGCCTCAATAGGGCGCGTCAACCGGCCCCATGCCGACATAAACGCTTTTGATCTGGCTGTAATATTCCAGCGCTGCCTTGCCGTTTTCACGGCCTACACCCGACATCTTCACCCCGCCGAAAGGCATTTCCACAGGGGTCAGGTTATAGGTGTTGATCCAGCAGGTTCCGGCCTCCAGCGCGCTGATAACACGGTGCGCGCGCGTCAGATCAGCGGTGAAAACCCCTGCGGCAAGGCCGAATTCGGTCGCATTGGCGCGGGTGATAACCTCATCCTCATCCTCAAAATCAAAGACCGCCATAACCGGGCCAAAGACCTCTTCGCGCGCGATGGTCATATCATCTGTGACATCGGCAAAAACGGTCGGCTCCACGAATTGGCCATGGTTGCCGCCCCCTGTGACCAGCGTTGCCCCCTCGGCACGGGCACCGGCAATATAGCCCAGAACCTTTTCATGCTGTGCCGGTGAAATCAGCGGCCCCATCTGGGTTTCCATGTCCAGCGGGTCACCCAGAACGATCTTTTCCGCCCGCGCGGTCAGCCGCTCCAGAAAGGCCTTGCGGATGCCTTTTTGCACGAAAACCCGCGTGCCATTGCTGCACACCTGCCCGGCCGAGTAGAAATTCGCCATCATCGCCGCACCAACCGCACTCTCAAGGTCGGCATCGTCAAAGATGATCAGCGGGGATTTTCCGCCCAGCTCCATCGTGACATGGCGCACCCCTTCGGCAGCGGCGGCATAGACCTTGCGCCCTGTTGGCACCGAGCCGGTCAAGGAAACCTTGTCCACCCGGCTATCCGTTACCAGCGATGCCCCAACCGCACCGCGCCCTTGCACCACATTGAACAGCCCCGCAGGAAGGCCCGCCTCGGTGAAAATCTCGGCCAGTTTCAATGCACCCAAAGGCGTCAGCTCCGACGGTTTGAAGACCATCGCATTGCCCATCACCAAGGCAGGCGCCGATTTCCAGCAGGCAATCTGGCTGGGATAATTCCACGCGCCGATGCCTACACAAACCCCCAGCGCCTCACGCAAGGTATAGGCGAAATCGCCGCCCAAGGGGATGGTTTCCCCGGTCACAGTCGCGGCCATCCCGCCAAAATATTCAAGCGCCTCCGCCCCCGAGGGCCAATCCGCCACCAGCGTTTCCTGCAATGGCTTGCCGGTATCAAGCGTCTCCAGCCGCGCAAGGCTGCCACCCTGCGCGAGGATCAGATCCGCCGCACGGCGCAAAATGCGCCCGCGTTCGACCGGCTTGCGTGACGCCCATTCGGCCTGCGCACGTTTGGCGGCATCCATCGCGGCATCAATCACCGCTGGCGTGGCCTCGTGCAGCCGCGCGATTGCCTCGCCGGTTGCGGGGTTAACCACCTCCAACGGGGTGCCGGCAGTATCTTCCAACCAGTTGCCATCAATGTAATGGCTCGCCTTGGGCTGTGCGATCATGGCCTGTCCTTCCTTGGTTCAATATTCAATTCCGCAGCAAGATGCCCCTGCACCAGCCGCAACGCCGCGGCCCCATCCGAAGGGCCATCGCGCAACGCCTCACGCAGGTACACCCCATCGATCAAAGCGCCCAAGGCATCGGCCAAGGCATCCGCGCGCGCACCCACCAAAGGGCGCAGCGCATAGCGCAGGTTTGATCGCAACCGCCGCTGGTACACCGACAAAAGCCTACGCGCGCCCGGCACGGATTGTGCCAAAACGTAGAAATTCAACCACGCGCTGATCACCTCATGGCGAAAATTCGGCGCGCTGAACGATGCCTGCAATATCGCATCCAGCCGCGTGGCCGGACATGTCGCCACCGCCAAAGCGCCCCGCACCTCGGCGGCGTAAAGCGCCAGAATATGCCGCATCGCCGCCAGAAAGATTGCCTCCTTGCCGCCGAAATAATGATGCGCAAGGGCCGTCGACATGCCCGCACGTTTGGCGATCTGTGCCACGGTCACATCCAGTGACCCCGCCTGCCCGATCTCCATGATCGTGGCATTGACGAGGGCCGTCTTTCGGATAGGCTCCATTCCCAGTTTTGGCATTTTTTTCCACGAATAACTTGCTGTCTAATCTATCTTGAAGTTAATTGACTCGTCAATCAACAAAAATAACGCCAATGGAGAGCACCATGACCAATATCAAATCCAACCTTCTGGTCGGCACCGCCGCCTTGCTTTTAGCAAGCCCTGCCCTTGCCGATTGCAGCGAGGTCACCTTCTCCGATATCGGCTGGACGGATATCACCGCCACCACGGCGACAACGGCCTTCGTGCTTGAAGCGCTTGGCTATGACACAGAGATCAAAGTTCTTTCGGTTCCAGTCACTTATGCATCGCTGGCCGAAGGGGATATTGATGTGTTCCTTGGCAACTGGATGCCCACGATGGAGGCCGACATCGCCCCCTACCGCGAGGCGGGCACCGTTGACACGCTGCGCACCAATCTGACCGGCGCGAAATATACGCTGGCCACCAATGCCGCGGGTGTGGCCGCCGGCATCACCGATTTTGCCTCTATCGCCCAGGCCGCCGAGGCGCTGGACGGCAAGATCTACGGGATCGAGCCCGGCAATGACGGCAACCGCCTGATTCTTGAAATGATCGAAAGCAATGCATTTGACCTCGAGGATTTCGATATCGTCGAATCCTCGGAACAGGGCATGTTGGCACAGGTCCAGCGCGCCGAAGACCGCGAAGAGCCTATCGTCTTTCTCGGGTGGGAACCGCACCCGATGAATGCCAATATCTCCATGACCTATCTGCCTGGGGGCGATGACTTCTTTGGGCCCGACCTTGGCGGGGCCTATATCGCCACCAATACCCGTCACGGCTATGCAGCGGAATGTCCGAACCTTGGCAAATTCCTGCAAAACCTCGAATTCTCGCTGAAGCTGGAAAACGAGATCATGGGCGCGATCCTTGATGACGGCGAGGACCCCGAAGACGCGGCAAAGGCGTGGCTGGCGGCAAATCCCGAGGTGCTGAATGGATGGCTTGAGGGCGTGACGACCCAAGATGGCAATGAGGCGATGCCTGCCCTGACTGCCGCACTTGCCCAATAAACCAATCGGCCCCGGTACAAACCGGGGCCTTTTTGCAAAGGAGAAAAATGGCCCTCTTTACCCCCCTTGTCGACGCGCTGACCTCTGCACAGATCCCTGTCGGGGATGCGGCGCAAAATGCGGTTAACTGGCTGAAATCCCATGCCTCCGGGCTTTTTGACATCATCTCGGGCCTGCTGGACGGGCTGATCGAAGGGGTAACATGGTCCATCGAGAGCATCGGCCCCATCGGGATGACACTTGTGTTTGTCGCCCTCACCTATGTGCTGCAACGCAGTGTGAAACGCTCTGTGATCGTGGCGCTGGGGATGCTGTTCATTATCAATCAGGGTTATTGGGACCGGACAATCGAAACCCTGTCGCTGATCCTTGTGTCCTGCATCGTTTGCATGGGGATCGGGGTGCCGATGGGCATTCTGACGGCGCGGCGCAAATGGGTGTTCTCGATTTTGGAGCCGGTTCTCGACCTGATGCAAACCCTGCCGCCGTTCGTCTATCTTATTCCGGCCGTTATCTTTTTCGGGCTCGGCCCGGTACCGGGGCTGATTGCAACGGTGATCTTTGCACTGCCGGCCTCTATCCGGCTGACGCATCTGGGGATTTCCTCAACCCCCACGGCCTTGACCGAGGCCGCGACCGCCTTTGGCGCAACGCCCATGCAACGGCTGTTGAAGGTAGAGCTGCCCTCGGCCTTTCCGCAAATCATGGTCGGGTTGAACCAGACCATCATGCTGTCGCTGTCGATGGTGGTGATCGCCACGCTGGTCGGCGCGGGGGGGCTTGGCCAGCCGGTGCTGAACGGGTTGAACCGGATGAAACCTGACCTCGGTTTCGAATCCGGTTTTGTGATTGTTGCCCTTGCCACCGTGCTGCGGGTCATGCTGGAGGTGCGCAAGAAATGAGCACAAGAACCGCAGTCGAATTTGACAATGTCTCTATCGTCTTTGGCGATCATCCCGAAACGGCCCTGCCGCTGATGGACCAAGGCCAGAGCCGCAGCGAAATCCAATCCGCCACAGGACAGATCCTTGGCGTTCACAACTGCTCTCTTAGCGTCGAGGAGGGAGAGATTTTGGTGCTGATGGGCCTGTCTGGATCGGGCAAATCGACGCTTTTGCGCGGGGTGAACGGGCTCAACCCTGTGGCACGCGGCGAGGTGCGGGTGCGCGACGGTGAGGAAATGACCTCGGTCACCCATGCCGATGCGGCCACCCTGCGCCGGTTGCGCCTATCCAATATTGCCATGGTGTTTCAGGCCTTTGGCCTTTTGCCATGGCGCAGCGTGCGCGAGAATGTCGGCCTCGGACTGGAGCTTGCCGGCCAATCCCCCCGTCAGCGCCGCGCCGCCGTCGAGGCCCAGCTGGAGCTGGTAAACCTGTCGCAATGGGCCGATCGCAAGGTCGGAGAACTCTCGGGCGGCATGCAGCAACGCGTCGGTTTGGCCCGTGCCTTTGTCACCAATGCGCCGGTCCTCTTGATGGATGAGCCGTTTTCCGCGCTGGACCCTTTGATCCGCGCCCATCTGCAAGATGAATTGCTGGAACTCCAAAAGCGTCTGCACCGCACCATCATTTTCGTTAGCCATGATCTGGATGAGGCCTTTAAGATCGGCAATCGCATCGCCTTGATGGATGGGGGACGCATCGTTCAATGCGGGACAGCGCGCGAGATTATCGCAAATCCGGCCAATGACTATGTCGCCAGTTTCGTCGCCCATATGAACCCGCTTACGGTTCTGACCGCCCGCGATGTGATGGAAGATCGTCAAAGCACCGCCGACCAAGAGCTTCCTGCCGAAACCCCGGTACTCCGGATCATGGAGGCGATCCGCGACGGTGCGCATGAAATCGCCGTGACGGATGGGGGCCAGCGCATCGGCACCTTGACCGCCGCACATGTGATGGGACGGCTGGTCGACCCGAGGGGGTAGCCCAAAAGAAAAGGCTTAGCACATCAATGCGTGCCAAGTCTTTTCAATGGGTTAAACGATCCGCGGCCTAGGCTTCTGGTTCGTCGGCCTTGGGCGCAGCCTTCTTTGCCGCGGGTTTCTTGGCCGCAGGTTTCTTGGCCGTCGTTTTCGTCGCCGTTTTAGGGGCTGCTTTTGCCGCAGGCTTCTTGGCCGCCGCTTTCTTGGCAGGTGCTTTCTTCTTGGCTGGCGCCTTCTTTTTGGCCCCCGCCTTGGCCGCCCGTTCGGCCAGCAACTCTATGGCCTGCTCAACCGTCACATCCGCCGGTTCCATCTCTTTTGGAACGGTGGCATTGATCTTGCCCCATTTGACATAAGGACCATAGCGCCCCGGCATCACCGCCATAGGGCCGCCATCCGGGTGCTCGCCCAGATCCTTGATCGGCTCTGCCGCGACCCGCCCTTTGGAGTATTTATTTGCCAAAACCTCAACCGCGCGGTTCATCCCGATGGTAAAGACTTCCTCGACATCCGGCAGGTTGGCATAGACCTTGTTGTGTTTCACATAGGGGCCATAGCGCCCGATCGCCGCCTCGACCATCGCGCCATCCTCGGGGTGCGGGCCGATCTGGCGTGGCAAGGACAGCAAGGTCAGTGCCTTTTCCAAGGTGATGCTTTCGGGCGGCCAGCCTTTGGGCAAGCTTGCACGCGGCGGTTTTGGCACCTCTTCGGTGGCCTCTCCGCGCTGGACATAAGGCCCAAACCGGCCGGTCCGAAGGCTGATTTCCTCACCCTGATCATCAACGCCCAAGACCTGCCCATCGGGGGAAATCACCGCCCCCTCATCGCCGCCCGCCACCGAGATCGGGCGCGTATAGCGGCACTCGGGATAGCTGCCACAGCCAATAAATGCCCCGCCGGAACGCGCTGTTTTCAAATGCAAACGCCCCTCACCGCAGACCGGACAGACCCGCGGGTCGGACCCATCCGCGCGCGGCGGATAGAGATGCGGCGACAGGAAATCATCGATTTTGGTCAGGACTTCGCTGATCCGCAAATCGGCCGTCTCGGCAACCGCGGCCGAGAAATCACGCCAGAAACGGGCGAGGACTTCTTTGTAATCACGCTCCCCCGCCGAGACGTCATCAAGCTGCCCTTCCAGATCGGCCGTGAAATCATATTGCACGTATTTTTCGAAATAATTCGACAGGAAGGCCGTGACCAAACGGCCCTTATCCTCCGGGAACAAACGGTTTTTGTCTTTGCGCACATACTCGCGGTCAACGATCGTTGTCAGAATAGAGGCATAGGTCGATGGACGCCCGATCCCCAATTCTTCCATCCGCTTGACCAAGGTCGCCTCGGTATAGCGGGGCGGCGGCTGGGTGAAATGCTGCGCGCCAAGCACCGATTGATCCGCGTTGGTCACGGCAGAGGCAACCCGCGTGGCAGAGCCTTCAATCACATCATCTTGCGCGGCGGCGGCCTTGGCAAAGCTCTCGGCAAAGGCGCCCGCAACAAACGCGGCGGCCTCGCCTTGGGTGATTTGGGGCAGGCGACCTTCGTCGCTGTCGTCATCATCGCGCCCTTCCTCGTAAAGCTTGAGGAATCCGTCAAACATCACAACCTGCCCCGTTGCGCGCAGCACCACCTGCTTGTCGGAACTGCCCACATCCACCGTCGTCCGCTCCAGCCGCGCGGCGGCCATCTGGCTGGCGATTGTGCGTTTCCATATCAGATCATAGAGCTTCTTTTGCTCTCCCTCGAGGCGCAGGTCATCGGCGGCCTTTGCCATATCGGTCGGGCGAATACATTCATGCGCCTCTTGGGCGTTCTTGGCCTTGTTTTTATAGACACGCGGGCTGTCGGGCACATATTTGTCGCCGTAACGTGCCTTGATCGACGCGCGGGCCTCGGTGATCGCCTCGGGGGCCATGTCGATGCCGTCGGTCCGCATATAGGTAATGTGGCCCGCCTCATACAGACGCTGCGCGGCACCCATACATTGCTTGGCACCCATGCCGAACTTGCGGCTTGCCTCTTGTTGCAGGGTCGAGGTCATGAAGGGGGCAGAGGGGTTGCGCGTGGCGGGCTTGGCCTCTACCGATTGTACGGTCAAAGCGCGGCTGGTAACGGCCTGCACCGCCAGATCGGCGGCATCGACGGTGGCAATATCGAACTTATCCAGCTTTTTGCCACCCAGAACCGTCAAGCGGACATCATATTCCTGATTGCGCGGGGTCTTCAGCCGGGCGTTCACCCCCCAGAATTCACGCGGACGGAAGGCCTCGATCTCCATCTCACGCTCGACGATCAAGCGCAGGCAGACCGATTGCACACGGCCTGCCGATTTCGCCCCCGGAAGCTTGCGCCACAAAACAGGCGACAGGGTAAAGCCCACCAGATAGTCCAGCGCACGGCGCGCCAGATAGGCATCGACCAGCGGCACATCGATCTGGCGCGGATTTTTCATTGCCTCGGTCACAGCCGCCTTGGTGATCGCGTTAAAGGTGACGCGGCTGACCTTGGTGTCTTTCTTGATGCTCTTGGCCAGCGCCTCTTGCAGGTGCCAGGAAATCGCCTCCCCCTCACGGTCAGGGTCGGTCGCGAGGATCAGTTCATTATCGGTTTTCAGCGCATCGGAAATCGCCTTGACGTGCTTTTTGCTGTCAGAGGCAACCTCCCATTTCATCGCAAAATCATGTTCGGTATCGACCGAACCATCCTTGGGCGGCAAGTCCCGCACATGGCCGAAAGAGGCCAGAACCGTAAAGTCGGATCCAAGATATTTGTTGATTGTCTTGGCCTTAGCAGGCGACTCTACAACGACAACAGCCATGAAAACCTCTTTTCCGAAACGGCACCAATTGCGGCGCAATAGATGTGGGTGAATAGGCCCCATTGTCAATGGAGCCAACCCCCATTCGAAAAACCACTGTTGCGCCAGCATTTAGGATCGGGGCTGTTTGCCCCCTCAATCCACCCGCGACAACAGCCCGCCGGCCTGACGCGTGACCTTGCCATCCAGTTCCAGCGTCAGCAATTCGGGGGTGATGCGGGCGGGGGGCATGGCCAGATCGCGAATCAGCTGATCCTCGGCCAAGGGGCTGGGACCAAGACGGGCGAGGATCTGGCTGTGAAGCGCCGAGACCTCTGACAACGGGCGGTGGTTTGGCACCGGGCCGGGCAGCGGGTTTGGTTTCTGCACGGGCGTCGTGGTGGGCTTTGCCACACGCGGGGCCAAAGGCACGCCCGTGCCAATCGCCTCGATCACATCGGATGAGCCGCGCACCAAGGTAGCGCCTTCGCGGATCAACAGGTTGCACCCCGCCGCGCGCGCATCAAAGGGATGCCCCGGGACCGCCAGCACTTCGCGCCCTTGATCCAAGGCATTGCGCGCGGTGATAAGGCTGCCCGAGCGCACGGCCGCCTCAACCACCACCACCGCGCGCGACAGGCCCGACACCAGCCGGTTGCGCAGCGGGAAATGGCGGGCTTGCGGGGCCGTGCCCATAGGCTGCTCTGATATGCGACAGCCTTTTTCGGCAATATCAATGGCAAGCTGGGTGTTTTCCTCGGGATAGATCACATCCACGCCGCCCGCCTGCACCGCAATCGTGCCCAGCGTCAGCGCGGCCTTATGGGCCGCGGCATCAATGCCCCGCGCAAGGCCAGAGATGGTCACGAACCCACGCTCCCCCAGCGTTTCGGCAAGGCGGGTGGCCATGCGCACCCCAAGGCTGGAGGCATTGCGCGCACCCACCAGCGCCACGCCGGGCCGGTTGAGCAGACTGGCATCGCCCATCACCCACAGCACCGGCGGCGCATCATTCAGACCATAAAGCGCCTTTGGATAGGCCGCCTCGCCCCAGCAAATCAACTGTGCGCCCGCCTTGCGACCCAGCGACATCTCATGCTGGGCCACCTCTACGGGGCAGATTGTGTATTTTTCCACACCTGCGGCGGCAGCGATTTCGGGCAAGGCCTGCAACGCGGCAGCGGCAGTTCCATGCTCATCGATCAGCCCGTGAAACGTCACCGGCCCCACCCGACGCGACCGGATAAGGCGCAGCCAATCCAGCCGCTCTGACGCCGTCAAGTCAGGGGCGGTGGGATGCGCGTCATCTGCAAGGTCCGAATACATGAATATGCCTTTGGGTTTATCTGACCCGAGCATTTCGGAAATGGGTTAACAGAATATGAACGACGCCGGAATCACGGTCAACTGTATCAAATTATCCACACTCTCTCGCTTGTGATTGGCAGCCCTGCAAGATGCGCCTATATATCGGCTATGTTTGAAGCATTGCTCCGCCGCCTGACGGCCCCGACACCCGAACGCCTGCCCGACCCTGACGCCGATCTGGCGCTGGCGGCGCTACTTGTGCGACTTGCGCGCGCGGATGGCGATTATGCAAAATCCGAGGTTGCGCGGATCGACCGGGTGCTTGGCACCCAGCGCGGCATTTCACAGGCCGAAGCCGCAGATCTGCGCGCGCGCGCCGAAGTGCTGGAGGCAGAGGCCCCCGACACCGTACGCTTTACGCGCGCCATCAAAGAGGCCACCGCCCTTGAGGATCGCACCCATCTGCTGGAGGCGATGTGGTCCGTTGCCCTTGCCGACAGCGCACGCGACGCCGCCGAGGACCAATTGATGCGACTTGTCGCAAACCTGCTGGGCGTGACCGATCAGCAATCAGCGCTGGCACGTCAGCAGGCAGCACAAAACCAACGCCCCAGCCGGACGTGACGTAAAGTCCACCAATTATCGCAGTTGCAAAGGGCCCGGAATACGGCCTTAATTGTGCAAAGCGTAATTGATGTGAGACCTCGTGACAGCCCAAGCCCAATCCGCCGAGACATCGCCCGATGGCGTTCCTGTCATAGAGATCAGGACCTTCACAAAAGCTATGGCAGCCTTGAGGTGCTGAAAGGCATCGACATGGTGGCCCCCAAAGGGCATGTGATCTCGCTTATCGGGTCGTCCGGCTCTGGTAAATCAACGCTCTTGCGCTGTTGCAACCTGCTGGAACACAGCCAACAGGGCACGATCAAGTTTGAGGGCGAGGCCGTGGCCTGGCAGGGCGAGGGATTGAACCGCCATCCGTCCGATCGCACCCAAGTCACCCGCATCCGCACGAATCTGTCGATGGTGTTCCAACAGTTCAACCTGTGGTCCCATATGACGATTCTACAAAATGTGATGGAGGCACCTGTTACTGTACTGAAGCGCAACCCGCTAGAGGTAGAGGCAAAAGCCCGCCAATATCTGGAAAAGGTGGGGATTGGCGACAAGGCTGATGCCTGGCCTGCGATGCTTTCAGGCGGGCAGCAGCAGCGCGCCGCCATTGCGCGCGCGCTATGCATGGAACCCCGCGCGCTTTTGTTTGATGAGCCGACATCGGCACTGGACCCGGAGTTGGAGCAAGAAGTCGTCAAGGTGATCAAGGCACTGGCCGAAGAAGGCCGCACCATGCTGATCGTGACACATGACATGCGAATGGCCGCCGATGTTTCGGACCATGTCGTGTTCCTTCACCAAGGCCGCACCGAAGAAGAAGGCCCGCCAGAGGCCGTGTTCGGAAATCCGCAGACAGAACGTTTGCGTGGCTTCCTTTCTGCAGGCGCCTAAGGCACAAAGAATGATAACAACTTTACGATAGGGAAAAACCAATGAAAAAACTGATCCTGACAACAGCCCTGCTGGCATTGACCGCTGGGACTTCCTTTGCCGACACCATCCGTATGGGGACCGAAGGCGCCTACCCTCCCTATAACTTCATCAATGACAACGGTGAGGTTGACGGGTTTGAACGTGATCTCGGCGACGAGCTTTGCGCCCGCGCCGCGCTGACATGTGAATGGGTCACAACCGATTGGGACAGCATCATCCCGAACCTGCAATCCGGCAACTATGACCTGATCATCGCCGGGATGAGCATCACCGCAGAGCGCAAGGAAGTGCTTGCCTTTACCCAAAACTATATTCCGCCGACAGCCAGCGCCTATATCGGCTTGTCAGCTGATATTGATGTATCCACGGCTGTCGTCTCGGCACAGACCGGCACCATTCAGGCAGCACATGTGGCCCAAAGCGGTGCGACCCTGCTGGAATTTGCGACCCCCGACGAATCCGTGGCCGCCGTGCGCAATGGCGAATCCGATGCTGTCTTTGCCGATAAGGATTTTCTGGTGCCAATTCAGGCGGAATCCAACGGCCAGTTTTCCTTTATCGGCGGGGATGTTCCCTTGGGCGATGGCATCGGCATCGGGCTGCGCAAATCTGATACCGAACTGAAAGCCACGCTGGATGAGGCTATCGACTCTATGAAAGCCGATGGATCTTTGAATGACTTGATCAAGAAATGGTTCGGCGAAGACGCCATCACCTACTGATTGGCAAAAATACCCCGGCCCGCCCCTTTGGCACTACAAAGGGGCGGGCTGCGGCAACGGGATCCCCATGTTTTCAAGCTGCGCCGACCCTTCGACCCTTCAAGGCCTGAACTGGCTGATGTGTTACCTGACAACGGGGAAGCACCTTGATTTCTATTGGTCTTTTGTCACCGTGCTGACGCTTTTGGCCGTGACCGCGCCTGTCGCGCTTGCGTTCGGCTTTGGCGGGGCGATGCTGGCGCGATCACATCATCTGGTGCTGCGAATTATCGGTAAGGGCTATACGGCGATGGTGCGCGGCGTGCCTGATATCGTGTTTTTCCTGTTTTTCGTGATTGCGCTTGATCAGGGCATCGAATGGGTCATGCATCAGGCCCGCTGCCCTGATTGGACCGATCCTATCCGCAACGGGTTGGAGTTTCGCGTCTGCCCTCAGGCCAAGGTCCCGCCCAACTCGGCTGCACAGGTCTGGCATTCGGTTTACGGTTTTGCGCTTGCCGTCGTGACCTTTGCACTGGTTTTCGGGGCTTTTGCCGCTAATGTGATCTATGGTGCGATGCAGGCGGTGCCGCGCGCGCAACTGGAAACCGCCGAGGCTTATGGCATGTCCCAAGGCCAAGTGTTTCGCCGCGTATTGGTGCCGCAAATGTGGATCTATGCCCTGCCCGGCCTGTCAAACCTCTGGCTGATCCTGATCAAGGCCACCCCTTTGCTGTTCTTGCTGGGCGTGCAGGATATCGTCTATTGGGCGCGGGAGTTGGGCGGCGCGAAAACCAGCGCCTTCAGTTATCCGCATCCTGACTGGCGGCTTTACTACTTCTTGGGACTGCTGGTGTTCTACCTGCTGATGACCCGCATCTCTGAGGTGTTTTTGACGCGGCTGCAAAACCGGCTGAGCCACGGTCAGGCCACCGCCGCCGGTGAAGCCCAGCGAAAGGCCGCCGCATGAGCTGTTTACAAACCATCGCCGATTACGGCCTGCGTTCCATGGGGATTGGTGAGCGGCTATTGCCAAGGGCGGATTTTACCCTGTGCCAACAGTTCACGCTGATCGGGTCCGGCATGATCTGGAACATCTATTTCGGGGTGCTGGCCTTGCTGTTCGGGTTTTTCTTTGCCAATGCGCTTGCGCTGGCCAAGGCCGCGCGCAACCCGCTTGCCCGCAAACCGGCCGAATGGTTCATCTTTGTGTTCCGCGGCTCTCCCTTGTTCATCCAGTTCTTTCTCGCCTATGAGGCGCTTGTCCTGCTCCCACGCAACGGGATAGAGATTTTCGGCATCACCGCCGAGGTCAGCTGGCTGTCGCGGGCTTGGGCCGGTGCCCTTATCGTGCTGTTTTTGAACACGGCCGCCTATTCCGCCGAGATCTTTTACGGCGCGCTGCGCTCTGTTCCCAAGGGCGATCTGGAGGCGGCCGAGGCCTATGGCATCACCGGCTGGAACAGATTCCGGCGGGTGGAATGGCCGACCATGATGCGGCTGGCCTGGCCCTCTTATACCAATGAGGCGATTTTTTTGTTTCATGCCACCACCTTGGTGTTTTTCTCCGGCTTTCCGGCCTTTCGGCAGGAAGGCGACGCGCTTTACTATGCCAGCTATTTCGTCGACAAGACCTTTAACCCTTTTGTCCCCTACCCGATCGTTGCCTTCTATTTCGTCATTTTGACATTGGCATTGACGGGGGTTTTCGGGGCTATCAACCGACGGCTGAACAGACATCTGCCGTCCAACGAGCGCAGCCGCGTCAAGCTGCGCCCGCAAATCATCAGGTGAAATATGAAAGACTGGCTGCGCAAACACCCCGAGGTCCGCACAATCCGCGTAGCAGCGGCAGACCTTAACGGGCAGGCACGGGGCAAACGCATCCCAGCGCGCTTTGCCGATAACGCGGTCAAAGGCGGCACCCGCTTTCCGTTTTCGGTCCTTAACCTCGATATCTGGGGCGAGGATATTGACGACAGCCCGCTGGTCTTTGAGGAAGGCGACCAGGACGGCGTGCTGCGCCCGACCGAGCGTGGCTTTATGCCGATGCCGTGGCTGGAGGCGCCGACGGCACTGCTGCCGATCTGGATGTTTCGTGAAAACGGCCAGCCCTACGACGGCGACCCGCGCCAGGCGCTTGCCGCCGTTGTTGCCCGCTACAAGGCGCGCGGGTTGACACCCGTTTGCGCGATGGAGCTGGAATTTTTCCTGATCGATGACAGCGGCAAGAAGATGCAGGTTCCCGCCTCGCCCCGTTCCAACAAACGCCGCAAGGCCGCCGAGACATTGTCGATCCGCGCGCTGGACGCCTTTGATACCTTCTTCACCGATCTTTATGATGCCTGTGAGGCGATGGATATCCCTGCCGATACCTCTACCTCCGAAACCGGGCTTGGCCAGTTCGAGGTCAACCTGATGCATTGCGATGACGCACTGCGGGCGGCGGATGATGCCTGGCTGTTTAAAATGCTGGTCAAAGGTCTGGCGCGGCGGCACGGGTTTGCGGCCTCATTCATGGCAAAACCCTATCCGGAATATTCGGGATCAGGGCTGCACACGCATTTTTCGGTGCTCGATGATAAGGGCGATAATATCTTTGACAGCGGCGGACCAAAAGGCACCGCCGCCCTGCGCCATGCCGTAGCGGGATGTCTAGATGCGATGCACGATTCTACGCTGCTGTTCGCCCCGCATGGCAACAGCTATGACAGGTTGGTGCCCGATGCCCACGCCCCCATCGCGATCTGCTGGGGTTATGAGAACCGCACGGCGGCACTGCGCATTCCCGCAGGCTCCACCGCCGCGCGGCGTATCGAGCACCGCGTTGCGGGCGGCGATGTGAACCCCTATCTGATGCTCGCCGTTATTCTCGGGGCCGCGCTGAACGGGATCGAGGACGGCGTAGAGCCGCCCTCTCCGATCACCGGCAACGCCTATTCCCAAGAGGGTCTGCCCCAGATCCCGACCGAATGGGGGGCTGCGATCGATGCTTTTGAAAGCTCGGACATTATGCCGCGGATTTTCAGCAAGGACCTGATCCGCAACCTGACTCTGACCAAACGGCAAGAGAAGCTCTATCTGGCAGAGCTTAGCCCCGAAGAGCAGGTCGAGCTTTACCTCGATACAGTCTGATCGCAACAAACATCAACGATAAGACCAAATGACACCCGTTCTCTATTCCTTTCGCCGTTGCCCCTATGCCATCCGTGCGCGGCTTGCACTGCATGCCTCGGGCGTTGAGGTGGAAATGCGCGAGATTTTGCTGCGCAGCAAACCCGCAGCATTTCTGGCCGCATCGCCTTCGGCAACAGTGCCATGTCTTGTGACCAAAGACGGGGTGATAGATGAAAGCCTTGATGTGATGCTTTGGGCGTTGCGTCAGAGCGACCCCGAGGGCTGGCTGGATATGCCTCAGGCAGGATATGATTGGATCACCCGCGCCGACGGGCCTTTCAAAGCCGCCCTCGACCGTGTGAAATACGCAAGCCGCCATCCGTCAAGCGATGTAGACGCCGCCCGCGCAAATGCCGTGTTGTTTTTTGACGATCTTGAGGCCACGCTCAACACATGGGTTTTTGACCGGGCCAGCCTTGCCGATTACGCGATGTTGCCCTTCGTGCGGCAATTCGCCTTTGTCGACAAGCCGTGGTTTGACGCGCAGCCATGGCCAAAAGTCCATGCATGGCTGGCGGCATTCCTTGCCTCTGACCGTTTCAACGCGGTAATGGTCAAACGCCCGCTTTGGAGCGGGGAACCCGGCACATGACCCCCTAGAGCAGGTCTTCTTCCTCGCCATCAACATCAATACCCATAGCATCCAACCCCGCCTCAAGGTTCTCGGCCAGATGCGGCATGCCCATCAGATAATCAGCCGTGGGCACGGTTTTCTCAGATTGTGCTGTGGCCAGTGCCTCGGCGTAATCTTCGGCCTCAAAGCTGCCGCGCCCGACCCACGCAATGGCGGTCAGGTGGTCTTGCTCATCCACGTTCAGATTGTCGATGAAGGCCGAAAGCTCTGCCGAACTGCTATGCCCTTCGCGGGCCTGAAAGATAATATGGACGACTTTACTGGGGCTGATTTCAATCATGGGCTGTCCTTAATTCGCTTTGCGCCATGGTGCGACAGGACGCGGGCCAGAGCAAGGGGGATCGCGGGTGTTTCCCTCTTGCCGATGAGGGGAGGAAGCGGATAGGCTAGTGGCATCAACCGCATAGGGATTTTATGCTGATCGGTATTTTGCAAACCGGCCTCTCGCCTGACCAGCTTATCGCTGAGATGGGGGATTACCCGGATATGTTCCAACGCCTTTTGGCGGGGCATGGGCTGACATTCAAGACATGGCGCGTGGTCGACGGCGAATTCCCGCCGGACGTTCATGCCGCAGAGGGCTGGCTGATCACCGGATCACGCCACGGCGCCTATGAGGACCACCCCTGGATCCCGTTGCTGGAGGATTTCATCCGCGCGTCATACGCGGCCCATGTGCCGACGGTCGGCATTTGTTTCGGCCATCAGATCATGGCGCAGGCCATGGGCGGCCGGGTCGAGAAATTCCCGCAAGGCTGGGCCGTGGGGCCAACCGAATACGACTTTGACGGCACCGCCATGGTGCTGAATGCCTGGCATCAAGATCAGGTCGTCGCCAAACCCGATTGCGCCGAGGTAGTGGGAGCGAATGAGTTTTGTGCCAATGCCGGCCTTCTCTATGATGACCGGATGTTCAGCGTACAACCCCACCCCGAATTTCGTGCCGAATTTATCGACGGGTTGATCAACACACGTGGCAAGGGCGTGGTGCCGGATGATCTGCTGGCAACAGCGACTTCCAAGCTAGCGCAGCCGTTGGACGATAGTGCCATGGCCACGCGAATCGCCACTTTTTTCAAACAGCCTCGGGGCTGATTTCCCAAGGACCGGAGCGTTGTAATGACCAAATGGACCGACACCATCCCCCAAGCAGCACAAGAGTATATCGCAGGGCGGCGCCTGGATGAGGTGGAATGTATCATCGCCGACATTGCAGGTGTGGCGCGCGGCAAGGCGATGCCCGCCTCAAAATTCGCGACGCAGGCCAATTACTTTTTGCCCAACTCTATTTTCTTGCAGACCATCACCGGGGAATGGGCCGAAAACCCCGGCGGGCAATTCACCGAGCCGGATATGGTTCTGGTGCCTGACTATTCGACCACAACTGCCGCGCCATGGACCGCCGATGTGACGGTTCAGGTCATACATGACGCCCAAGACCAGCAGGGCAACCCGATTGCCACCGCGCCACGCAATGTGTTGAAACGCGTGGTTGATCTCTACAAAGCCAAGGGCTGGGTGCCGGTCGTCGCACCCGAGATGGAATTCTTTCTGACCGCCCGTAACCTTGATCCGAATATGCCAGTCCTGCCTCCGATGGGGCGTTCGGGCCGCCGCGCTGCGGGCAAGCAGGCCTATTCGATGAGTGCGGTCGATGAATACGGCAAGGTGATCGACGATATCTATGACTTTGCCGAGGCGCAGGGCATGGAGATCGACGGCATTTTGCAAGAGGGCGGTGCCGGTCAGGTAGAGATCAACCTCGCCCATGGCGACCCGATCCGGCTGGCCGATGAGATCTTCTTCTTCAAACGGTTGATCCGCGAGGCTGCCTTGCGTCATGATTGCTTTGCCACCTTCATGGCCAAACCGATTGAGGGAGAGCCGGGATCGGCAATGCATATCCACCATTCGGTCGTGGATATTGAATCGGGCGAGAATATCTTTTCCGCATCCGATGGCACGGAAACGGACGCGTTCTTGCATTTTATCGCAGGGATGCAGAACCACCTGCCCGGCGCGGTCGCGTTGCTTGCGCCCTATGTGAACAGCTACCGGCGCTATGTTCCGGATTTTGCTGCACCTATCAATCTTGAATGGGGGCGCGACAACCGCACAACCGGCCTGCGCGTGCCCATTTCGGGGCCGGCGGCGCGGCGTGTGGAAAACCGGCTGGCGGGAATGGATTGCAACCCCTATCTCGGGATCGCGGCCAGCCTTGCCTGCGGATACCTTGGGCTGGTTGAGGGCAAAGCCCCCCGCGCCGAATGCACCGGAGATGCCTATAACATTGAGACGGATCTGCCCTATACGCTGAATGATGCGCTTGATCTGCTGGAGCTGGACACAACGCTTTGCGAGGTTCTCGGCCCCGAATTCTGTCGGATATATGATTCCGTCAAACGCAATGAGTATAAGGAGTTTCAGCAGGTTATCAGCCCGTGGGAGCGGGAGCATCTGTTGTTGAACGTATGAACCTATTGCATGCCAACGACCGGCCGGGGGAATATCCCGCCTCTTATTATGCCGCGACCGCGACTGAGCTGGCGCCTTTTGCCCCCCTAAAAGGACAGGTGACGGTTGATGTCTGCATAATTGGTGGCGGCTATACCGGGCTGTCGGCGGCATTCCATTGCGCACAGGCGGGGTTGAGCGTGGCGCTTTTGGAGGCGCACCGTGTCGGCTTTGGCGCATCGGGGCGCAACGGGGGGCAGGTCGGATCTGGCCAGCGGCTGGAACAGGACGCGCTGGAAAAGCTGGCAGGGAATGAGGCCGCGCATGCCCTGTGGGATATGGGCGAGGAGGCCAAGCAACTGGTCCGCGATCTTGCCGCTGGAATGGGCCTGCCCTTTCATGCGGGTGTGGCGCATGCATGCTATAGCGACGCGGAAGTGGCCCACGCCCGCCGCTATGCCGAAAAGCTGGAGCGCGATTACGGCTATGATCAGATCGAGCCCTTACCCGACGGGCTGATCGGATCTGCGGCCTTTAGGGGCGGCGATCTGGATTTGGGTGCCGGACATTTGCATCCGTTGAATTTCACCTTGGGCTTGGCCAAGGCGGCGGCCAAGGCGGGCGCCACAATATACGAACAATCCGAGGTGCATCAGATCACTCACGGGCCGCGCGCAATCGTACACACCGGCGCGGGGCGCGTAGATTGCGCCCATGTGATCTTGGCGGGCAACGGCTATTTGGCAGGGCTGGACCAAAAGGTTGCCGCCCGCGTGATGCCGATCAACAATTTCATCGTCGCAACGGAACCTTTGGGCGCAGAGGCCGCAAGTGTTCTGGCGCGCAATGTGGCCGTGGCGGATACCAAATTTGTGGTGAACTACTGGCGCTTGTCGGATGATAAACGGCTGCTCTTTGGCGGTGGGGAAAGCTATGGCTACCGTTTTCCCGATATTGTGAAAACCGTGCGCAAGCCGATGCTGGAGGTCTATCCCCATCTGCGCGACGTCAAAATCGACTATGCCTGGGGCGGGACTTTGGCGATTACACGCAACCGGATGCCCTGCCTGATCCGGACCCATCCAAATGTGGTATCGGCCGCTGGGTATTCAGGGCATGGGGTGGCGATGGCCACGCTTGCCGGGAAGCTTTTGGCGCAAACGGTGCAGGGGCAGGCAAGCGGTTTTGATGTGCTGGCCGCCCTACCCCAGCCGCGGTTTCCCGGCGGGGCGACGCTTCGTTGGCCATTGCTGGCGGCAGCGATGACATGGTACGGATTGCGCGACAGGCTGGGCCTTTAACGCCAAGCCTGCGCCGCCTTACATTTTGGAAAGCTTCTTTTGAAGCTCTGCCAGTTGCGCCTTTATCTCACGCAGCTCATCCGAGTCCTTGTTCGGGGTTCCTTCGGGATCTTCTTCGCCACCACCCCAGCCTGGCACGCCACCCATCATGGATTTCAGAAAGGCTTCTTGCTGTTTGCGCATCGCGTCAAACCCGGGAACCGAGGCCATCGGGTTGGGAACCTTGGTGATATTTTCCACCATCTTTGATTGGCTGTCGCGCAGCATATCAAAAGAAGAGGCCAGAAACTGCGGAACAATAGAGCTGACACCCGTGGTATAGCTGCGCACCAGATCATTCAGCACATTGGTCGGCAAAACCGATTCACCCTTGCTTTCATGCTCTGCCACGATCTGCAGCAGATATTGGCGCGTCAGGTCATCGCCTGATTTCAGATCGATAATCTGGACCTCACGCCCAGCCCGTACAAAGCCGGAGATATCGTCCAGCGTCACATAATCCGATGTTTCGGTATTATACAGGCGGCGACTGGCATAACGCTTAATCAATAGCGGTTTGTCGGTTTCGGCCATCAAGCCCCCCTTGGAAATGTTGCACTGCCGCAAAAGCTTAGGCCAGTGCAGCATAAAAGAAAAGAGCGGGCTTCATAAGAAGCCCGCCCTTGGCGCATGAATTGGCTGGGAGGAAGCCAAACGCGCCTAAAGCCGGTTGGCTTATTTCGAGGCTGTCGCTTTTTTCGCAGCAGACTGGACGTCAGCCGTTGCTTTTTGCACAGCAGCAGTGGTTTCTTCGGTCATGTCTTTGCCAGCAGCCAGCATCAGCTCAACAGTTTCCATCTGAACTTTCTTGGCAACCTCAGCGAAAGCAGCCATGTTCTCGGACGCCATTTCAGCAGCAGCAGAAGCGAAATCGCTTGCAGCTTTGCTGTACTCGGCTGGATCGGCTTTGGCCGCTGTTACATTGGTTGCTTTGGAAATTGCATCTTTTGCCCACTTGGAAGAAATCTCGGTGGATTTTTCAGCAGCTTCAAAGGCAACTTTGGACAGCTTTTCAGCCATTGCAGCTTGGCTTTTAAATGCGTTCTGGAACGCAGAATTGTCGGTTGGGAACGAAGCCATCATGTCTTGAACCATTTTTGTCATGTCAGGGTCTTAGTCATTTCAAATTCTCCTAATCAGCGGAGCTTTCCGCGTTTCCTGAAAAAAGATATACATGCTGCACTGCGGCATTGCAAGGGCTATTCTGCACTGCAGCATTTCTTAACGCCTAACCCGTTCAGGATAAAACACAAAAACTTCCCCTAGGTTAGCTTTCGGTCTTTTTGGCAGGCACCGCACCCACATAAGTGCCCGGGGCCGCGGCAAGAACCGGGTTGTCTGGGCCGCCCGGTTCGCGGGCCTCGACCTGCTTTCCGGACTGTTTGGCAAGCCACGTACCCCAGGTCGGCCACCAGCTTTGCTTTTCATGGAAAGTAGCGCCCGCCATAAAGTCCTCGGGCGTCGTAAGCGGGGCATCATTGGTGTAATGTCCGTATTTGTTTTTGTTCGGCGGATTCACAATGCCCGCGATATGGCCCGATTGCGCCATGATGAAGGTCTTATCCTTGGACCCGAATTGCGCCATGCCGTTATAGCTGCTTTTCCATGCGGCGATATGGTCGGTCTCACAGGCAATCGCACAGATCGGCAGCTTGATATCGGACAGCTTCACCGGATCGCCAAAAACGGGAAACTCACCTTTTGCCAAACCGTTTTGCTGACACAGCCCCTGAATGTACTCGACCGACATCTTGGCGGGCAGATTGGTGCCATCCCCATTCCAGAACAGCAGGTCAAAGGCGGGCGGCGCCTCGCCCATCATATAACTCTTGATCGCAGGTTGATAGATCAGGTCATTGGAGCGCAGGAAAGAGAAGGTCCGCGACATGAACGTCTTGTCCAATATCCCGTCCACCGCCACCTGTCGTGCGATGCCATCGACGAAATCATCGGTCAAAAAGACGCCGACCTCTCCGGGATCGACGAAATCGGTAAGGGTGGTAAAGAAGGTTGCCGATTTGACGGTATTATCCCCCGCCTTGGCCAAATGCCCCAAGGTCAGCGAAAGCGTCGTTCCCGCGATGCAATAACCCACAGCATTCACCTGTTTAGTGCCGCAAATCCGCCGCACCTCGGCCATCCCGCGCAAATAGCCGTCGCGGATATAGTCGTCCATCCCGACATCGGCATAGCTTTGATCGGGGTTGACCCAGGACACCACGAACAGAGTGAAGCCCTGATCGACGATCCATTTGATCAGGCTGTTTTGCGGCTTCAGATCCATGATGTAGAATTTGTTGATCCAAGGCGGAAAGATGATCAACGGGGTTTCATGCACGGTTTCCGTTGTGGGGCTGTATTGAATTAGCTCCATCATCTTGTTGCGATAAACCACAGCACCGGGGGTTGTTGCGATATTCTTGCCCACCTCAAAGGCCGATTTATCCGCAAGATTGACTAGCAACTCCCCATTATTCGCTTCGATATCACGGACAAGATTCTCAAGCCCCGCGACAAGGCTCTCGCCATCGGTTGCCACAGCACGCTCCAACGCGTCGGGATTGGTTCCGAAAAAGTTGGTGGGCGACATCATATCCACGATCTGCTGGGTGAAATATTCCACCCGCTTACGTTCAATCGGGTCAAGATTTTCCAGACCGCTTACCGTTTCTGCCACCATTTCCGCATTGAGCAGATATTGTTGTTTCAGATAATTGAAAAAGGGGTTTTCATCCCACATCGGATTGGAAAAGCGCCGGTCTTTTGGAAGGTTATCTTCAGGGGCTTTCACCTCACCCTTCAACAAAACACTCTGCGCATCCACATAATGTTGCAGGGTTTTACCCCAATAGCTGACCTGACTCTCGATCATCCGCGAAGGGTTTTGCATGACATCGGAAAAATAGGCGTTTGCCGCTTTCATATAAACATCCTGACTAGGGCCAGAAAGCGCCGGATCTGATGATTTCCGTTGCGAAAGCGCAGTAGTCAGACGTTTTGAAAGCTCTTCTACTTTTGCCAGATTGGCATTAAGCCGGGCTAAACTTTCGTTACTTTTATTCTGCGTTATTGCCATTTTAATCATTCCCCCCTATATTCGCTGCAGCGCAGCATGGCGGATGCGCCCCAACCAAGGATCCACAGCCCTATCGCCCAAACCTTGACGGCTCAGGAGATGCTATGAAGTATATGATGACCTACGACCTGATGGAAAGTGCCAGAAACACAAATGAGTGGATCGGCGCTACAGCAAAGGCGATGGCCAACTACCCGCTCTTTGCGTTATCAATGAATCCAGCCATCCAACTGACTGCCGCGTGGGGCGAGGTGATGGAGCGCAGCTTTGCGCGCATGGTTGATAAGCCCGACTGGGCAGTCCGGTCCATCGTGGGCACCAGTGGACAAGACCATCTGGTTGATCTTGTGAAGGTTGTGGAGCGTCCATTCGGCGATTTGATCCATTTTTCGGTCCGCCGCCGCGATCCGATGAAGCGCAAGGTTTTGCTGGTCGCACCGATGTCAGGGCATTATGCCACGCTGCTGCGTTCCACCCTCAAAAGCTTGTTGATCGACTGTGAGGTTTATGTCACCGACTGGCACAATGCGCGCGACATCCCGGTGTCGGCAGGCAAATTCGATGTCGAAGACTACACCCATTATCTCGTTGATTTTATGCGTGAACTTGGGCCGGATACGCATGTGATTGCCGTCTGTCAGCCGGTGCCGCTTGCATTGGCAGCGACGGCCTACCTTGCCGCCGAGGATCCCGATGCACAGCCGCGCAGCCTGACGCTGATCGGTGGTCCGGTAGATCCCGATGCCGCCCCGACCGAGGTTACCGATTTTGGCCGTCGGGTGACGATGGGCCAGTTGGAACATTCGGCCATCCAGCGGGTCGGTTTCAAATACAAGGGCGCGGGCCGCTTGGTTTATCCTGGTCTCTTGCAGCTACAAAGCTTCATCTCGATGAATGCAGAACGTCACAGCAAAGCGTTCCAGGAACAGATCATCCGCGTCGCCCGTGATGAGGCCTCGGATTATGACGCACATAACCGCTTTTATGATGAATATCTGGCGGTGATGGATATGCCGGCGGAATTTTACCTTTCGACGGTGGAACGGTTGTTCAAAAATGGCGAAATTGCCAAGAATACCTTTGAAGTTTCCGGAAAGCGCGTCGATATCAGTGCGATCACACGGGTTGCGGTCATGACGGTCGAGGGCGCGAATGACGATATCTCGGCCCCCGGCCAATGTATTGCGGCGCTTGATCTTTGCACAGGGTTGCCCGACAGCAAGAAAGCCAGCCATGTCGAACCCGGTGCAGGCCACTACGGGATCTTTGCTGGTAAAAGCTGGCGTTTGAACATTCGCCCGCTGGTTCTGGACTTCATCGACGCCAACTCTGGCGATGCGCCGCAAGAAAAGGCCAAGCCGGTCGCAGTAGCGGCGGTAAAGGCTGCATCCTGAATTCGACGCCATTCGACAGCAAAGCCCCTGCTATCTGCGGGGGCTTTTGCGTTCTATCAGCGGTGCAACAGGCTCTCGAGCGTTTGCGTCACCAAATCGAGGCATTCAGGGGTAGAAAAACGGTGATCAGCATCCTTCACCAAGGTCAGCCGCAAATCCGGGCTGGTCGCGTGATCCATCAGACGCAAAGCAACTGAGGGCGGCACATCCACATCCGCCGTACCTTGCAGCAGACGCACAGGGAACGGTAGCTCCAGCGGCGAACGCAGGACAAGACGGTCGCGTCCCTCCTCAATCAACCGTTTGGTGATGATATAAGGCTCATCCGAATAATCCGATGGCAGAACCACCTGCCCGCGCGCCAGTTCCGCGCGCTGCGCAGGCGTGAAACCGGCCCACATGCTATCTTCGGTAAAATCAGGCGCAGCAGCGATTCCCACCAATGCCGCCACACGCTCGGGCACGGCGCGCGCCACCAGCAATGAGATCCACCCTCCCATGGATGAGCCGATCAAGATCTGCGGACCGGTTGTCAGCGTGGTGATCGCCGCCAGCGCATCCTCGAACCAGTCGCCAATCGCGCCCTCCAGAAATTCACCTGACGAAGACCCATGCCCGGAATAGTCAAACCGCAAAAAGGCCGCTCCCCTCTCCCGCGCCCATTCTTCCAGATGCAGGGCCTTGGTGCCCTCCATATCGGATTTGAACCCGCCCAAAAACACCACGCCCGGCCCGCTCCCCGGTGTTTGATGATAGGCGATGCGGCGGTTTTGCGGGGTGGTCAGAAAGGATGGATTTGACATGCGGTCCTCAAGCTTTTTTCCGAGCATAGACCAGTGCCGCGCGCGGGCCAAGCGGTTGACATTTCCAAAACAAATCGCCATTTGGGGCGCTTGTAAACCCGCAACCGGGCGCATCGTGGGCGCCAAACCGAGGAGGTGGCCCAAATGGCCCAGATTTCCCTGACCTTTCCCGATGGCAATATCCGTCAATATGATGCCGGTGTAACCGCAGCAGAGGTCGCGGCCTCCATCGCCCCCAGCCTTGCCAAAAAATCGATCAGCGCCACCGTCAATGGTGCGCATTTCGATCTGCAATGGCCGATCAATTCCGATGCGACGATTGCCCTGAATACGCTGGCCGATGATGCCCCTGCGCTGGAACTGATCCGCCATGACTTTGCGCATGTGATGGCCCGCGCCGTGCAAGAGCTGTGGCCCGATGTAAAGGTCACCATTGGCCCGGTCATCAAGGATGGCTGGTATTACGACTTTGACCGCGCCGAACCTTTCACCCCCGAAGACCTCGCGCTGATCGAAGCAAAGATGAAGAAAATCATCAACCTGCGCGATCCGGTCCGCACCGAGGTCTGGGACCGCCCCCGTGCCATCGCGCATTATGAGCAAAAGGGCGAACCCTATAAGGTGGAGCTGATCGAGAGCATCCCCGGTGACGAACCCTTGCGCATGTATTGGCACGGCGATTGGCAGGACCTCTGCCGCGGCCCGCATTTGCAACACACAGGGCAGCTTCCGGCCGACAGCTTCAAGCTGATGTCGCTGGCCGGTGCCTATTGGCGCGGCGACAGCAACCGCGCGATGTTGCAGCGGATCTACGGCGTGGCCTTCAAGAACCGCGACGATTTGCGCGCCCATCTGACCATGCTCGAAGAGGCCGCCAAACGCGACCACCGCAAGCTGGGCCGCGAGATGAACCTGTTCCATATGCAAGAAGAGGCCCCAGGCCAGATCTTCTGGCACCCCAACGGCTGGACCATCTATACCGAGCTGCAAGACTATATGCGTCGCCGTCAGCACGCCGATGGCTACGTCGAGGTGAACACACCGCAGGTGGTCAACCGCAAACTGTGGGAAGCGTCGGGGCATTGGGAAAACTATCAAGAGCATATGTTCATCGTCGAGGTTGACGAGGATCACGCCCGCGAGAAAACCATCAATGCGCTCAAGCCGATGAACTGCCCCTGCCATGTGCAGATCTTCAATGTCGGCCTTAAATCCTATCGCGATCTGCCGTTGCGGATGGCGGAATTCGGCTCCTGCAACCGTTATGAGCCTTCGGGCGCGCTGCATGGCATCATGCGGGTGCGCGGCTTTACCCAGGATGATGCGCACATCTTCTGCACCGAGGACCAGATCGAGGCCGAATCGCGCAAATTTATTGATTTCCTCTCGGCGGTTTATGCGGATCTGGGCTTTGACAAATGGCGGATCAAGCTCTCGACCCGCCCCGAAAAACGCATCGGATCGGAGGAAAGCTGGGATTATGCCGAGGCGGCTTTGGCCAATGCGGTAAAGGCCGCCGGTCGCGACTATGAGATCTTTGAGGGCGAAGGCGCCTTTTACGGCCCCAAGCTGGAGTTTGTGCTGACCGATGCGATCGGCCGCGACTGGCAATGCGGCACCTTGCAGGTCGATCCGAACCTGCCCGAACGGCTTAATGCGCATTACATCGGGCAAGACGGCGGCAAACACCGTCCCATCATGCTTCACCGTGCCTGCCTCGGTTCATTCGAGCGCTTCATCGGGATTTTGATCGAAAGCCACGCAGGCAAACTGCCGTTCTGGCTGGCACCTCGTCAGGTGGTTGTCGCGGCGATCGTCTCGGACGCCGATGATTACGCGCTGGAGGTGGCCGCGGCCCTGACCGCCGCAGGTGTGCGGGCAGAGGTCGATTTGCGCAATGAAAAGATCAACTACAAGATCCGCGAACATTCCGTCGGTAAAGTGCCGGTGATTCTGGCCGTCGGCATGCGCGAGGTAGAGGAAAAAACCGTCTCGGTGCGCCGTTTGGGCGAGAATAAGACCGAGACCAGCACAATGGATGCAATCGTGCGGCTTTTGCGCGATGAGGCAACCCCGCCCGATATGCAGTTACCCAAAAAGCCGGAGGATTCCTTGTGATAGCGCACTCCAAACTACTCAGGGTCGCATTGCTTGGCATGCTGCTTGGCCAAGTCGGCCCAGTGGCGGCGCAAGATAGTATGGAAAAATGCTATGGCGTTGCACTCGCGGGTCAGGCCGACGGGGTTGATGGTGGCGGCAAATCAACCGTAAACTTTCAGGGCAACGCCTGGAAAATGGTTCGCGTCGGCGCCTGCACAGCGATGGAACTGCCCGAGGGGCGCATGGGCAGTCTGGAACCCTTGGGCCGCGATCTGCCCAAGGAATAAGCCTGCCCCCCTTCTTTCCGATGCATGGTTGTGACAAAACCCACTGCCGGAATTTGCGCAACGCCAACAAGTATCTTGATTTCTGTTTCTGTTTCGGCATGATTTTAAATGTGCGGGTCGGCTCTGGGCGCGAAATTATCGCCTTAGGCTGGCGCCCGCACGATCTTGCGGCATGTCGCCACGGGATGGATTGATGAAGGAGAAGCGGCATGCCAACTGGCACCGTCAAATGGTTTAACGGCACTAAAGGCTATGGGTTCATTGCACCGGATGATGGTGGAAAGGATGTATTTGTCCACATCTCAGCGGTAGAGCGCGCGGGGCTGACCGGGCTGAGCGATAACCAGAAAATTGGTTATGAGCTGCAATCAGGTCGGGACGGCAAGGAATCAGCGGGAGACCTGCGCTTGCTCTGAGGATTTAAGGGGGGATGTGGCGGCCCGCTGTTTGCGGGCCGTTTTGGCATTCAGAGGTATTTTGCCTGAACGTCCGCATCCCAACCCAATGTCAGCCCGTGATCACCGCGAATGACGGGGCGTTTCATCAAGGTAGGTTGCTGTTTCAATTGCTCGTCAGGTTCACAAGCCTTGAGCCAATCCGTAGCCCCGCGCCATGTGGTGGATTTCTGATTGATGATAGCACCGCCAAATTCTGAAATGAATTCATGGATTTCAGCCTCGCTGAGCGGGTTGGCACGCACATCGCGAAACTCAGGGGCATGGCCTGCGGCGGTCAGCGCCTTCAGGGCCTTCTTGCAGGTATCGCAGGTAGAGATGCCATAAAGGATCATCACGAGTTTCCTTATTCTAAGCGTGCACCGGCGCACGCAGTCCGTTGAAGCCAAAAGGGTTTGCAGTGACAGCCGCAAAATACCCGCTTGCGCGCCAATATAGGCGGAATTACCCTTAGGGACAGCCCTTTGATAATTATTCAATTGCTACGCTGACGGCGCGCAGGGCCATATCGGCGTAAAGGGTTTGCACATCGGCGCGGCTCAGCCGTCCGCCCTCACGGTACCAATTTGTCACGCCGGTCAACATCGCAATCAACGCAAGTGTCGTCATTTTGGCATCGCCAAAGATAAAGCGCCCTTTGGCCGCGCCTTCGATCAGGATGCCCTGCAAATGGTCCTCATAGCGGCGGCGCAGCGATTCGATGGCAGCGAAGTTGTCAGCGCTCAGGCTGCGCAATTCCATATAGGCGATGAAAACCGCATCCGGGCGGTCAAGGTGATAGCCAATATGAAACCGCGCGAATTGGTCAAGCTGTGCCGCCGGGTCACTGCATTGCGGAAGCGCTTGGAGCGCGCAGAGCAGGTCCGTCATGTGATCTTGCATCAGATCAAACAGCAACGCCTGCTTGTCGGCGGTATAAAGATAAAGCGCACCGGCCTGCACCCCCACCTCTGCCGCGATCTGACGCATGGAAACAGACGCAAACCCGTGCCGCGCAAAAAGCCGCAAGGCCGCGTCACGGATACGCGGGCCGGTAATTTCAGATGAGGATCCAATTTTACGTGCCATGCGCCCAACTTATCTGAATGCCCGTTCAATTCAAGATGGCTGTCCTGCATCCTTGCCCATAAGCGGGGCGGGCGTTAAAGGTAGGGAACCTCCTTTGCGAAAGCCTCTTTGATGCGCCCTGCCCTCTTGCCCTTTGTGCTGTGTTTTATTGCGGCCTTGGGCGGCTGCGGCGGTTTTGATGAGATTGACGCCATCCAGACACAGACCGTGCGCGGCGGTACCGAACCGCAACTTGTCCCGATCGAGGGGCTCATTGCCCAGGCTGAACCGGGACGCGCGACCGCATCTGCGCGCGATACCGTGGCGGCGCGGGCGGCAGGCCTTCGCGCAAGGGCAACAGCGATGCGCGGACCGGTCCACAGCCCTGCGACACGGGCGCGCTTGGCCGACGCGGTCGCCGCCCATCCGGCACAGCTCAACTGACAAAAGCGTATCCTGCCGCGTTGCAAGCACGGGCATGACAGGCTAACAGTTGCCCAACAGCATGCCCCCAGAAAAATGGAGAATTTTATGGCTGCCCCTTTGCGTATTGGTCTGGCCGGTCTTGGAACGGTGGGCATTGGCATCGTTCAGATCGTACAGAAACACGCAGCAATGCTTGCCGCCCGTTCAGGGCGTGAAGTGGTCATCACCGCCGTTTGTGCCCGTGATCGCAGCAAGAACCGCGATGCGGATCTGTCGGGGTATGCCTGGGAAACCGATCCGGTGGCATTGGCGCGCCGCGATGATGTCGATCTTTTCATCGAGGTAATGGGCGGCCATGAGGGCCCTGCGCGCGAAGCAACCGAGGCCGCGCTGACCGCCGGTAAGGATGTGGTCACGGCCAACAAGGCCTTGCTGGCCCATCACGGCCATGCGCTTGCCCTTGCTGCCGAGGCAGCGGGATGCATAATCCGCTTTGAAGCCGCTGTTGCGGGCGGTATTCCGGTGATCAAGGCCCTGACCGAAGGGCTGGCCGGCAATGAGATGCGCCGCGTGATGGGTGTGATGAACGGCACCTGCAATTATATCCTGACCCGTATGGAAGATGCGGGCCTGCCCTATGCGCAGGTATTCGAGGAGGCCCGCCAGCTTGGCTATCTGGAGGCTGACCCTAATCTGGATGTCGGCGGGATCGACGCAGGGCACAAACTGGCGCTGCTGGCCTCAATCGCCTTTGGCACGCAGGTTTCCTTTGACGCCGTAGAGCTGGAGGGGATCGGCGCGATTTCCATCGATGATATCCGCCATGCCGCCGATATGGATTACCGGATCAAACTTCTGGGCGTGGCACGGATGACCGGCCGCGGGCTGGAACAACGGATGACACCCTGCCTCGTGCCGGTGGGCAGCCCGCTGGGACAGCTTTCGGGTGGCACGAATATGGTTGTGCTAGAGGGCGATTCCGTGGGCCAGATCGTATTGCGCGGGGCCGGGGCCGGAATGGGGCCAACTGCAAGCGCTGTTATGGGCGATGTTGTCGATATCGCCCGCGGGCTGCGGATTCCGACCTTTGGGCTGCCTGCGACCGCGCTGACGGTGCCTGTTGCGGCGGCGGTCTCGGCCGCTTGTGCGTGGTATTTGCGCATGACCTTACTGGATAAACCCGGTGCATTGGCCAAGATCGCAACCGCCTTGGGCGAGGCCGGGATCTCTATTGACCGGATGCGGCAATACGGCCATTCGGACGGGCAAGCCCCAGTGCTGATCGTGACCCACAAAGCCACCCGCGCCGATATCGACGACGCATTGGCCCGTTTTGCCACGGCGGGCGTACTGGTTGCTGAACCCGTTGCCTTGCGGATTGAGGAGGTCTGATCCCGCGCACGCACTGCGGGTGCGTTTGCTTTTTCGGGCAATCTGTTAGCGCTCTCGCACTTGCGATGGGGACAGCAGCCGTTTAGTCCACACCCAACACATCATATCACAGGAGAGCCTTATGGCTGATGCACAGGAATTTCAGGATCGTTTGCTCTCACTCGGTTTGGCGCGCGTGTCAGAAGCCGCAGCGCTGGCATCGGCCAAGCTGGTCGGTCGCGGAGATGAGAAAGCCGCAGATCAGGCCGCCGTCAATGCGATGCGCGACCAGTTGAACCTGCTCGACATCAAGGGTGTGGTGGTGATCGGCGAAGGCGAACGTGACGAGGCCCCGATGCTGTTCATCGGCGAAGAGGTCGGCACAGGTCAGGGGCCTGCGGTGGATATCGCACTGGACCCGCTGGAAGGCACCACGCTGACCGCCAAGGACATGCCCAATGCGCTGACGGTTATTGCGATGGCGCCGCGTGGCACGCTCTTGCACGCGCCTGATGTCTATATGGAGAAACTGGCGATCGGCCCCGGCTATGCCCCCGACACCGTCACCCTTGAGATGAGCCCGGCCGAACGTGTCAGCGCGCTGGCCAAGGCCAAAGGCTGCAAGCCAGAGGAAATCACCGTTTGCGTGCTGGAACGCCCACGTCATGACGAAATGATTGCCGAGCTGCGCAGCACCGGCGCCGCGATCCGCCTGATCACGGATGGCGATGTCGCAGGCGTCATCCATTGCGCCGAGGCCGAGATCACCGGCATCGATATGTATATGGGTTCAGGCGGCGCACCAGAGGGTGTCTTGGCGGCCTCGGCCTTGAAATGTATGGGCGGGCAGATGTACGGCAAGCTGTTGTTTCGCAATGATGACGAGCGGGGCCGCGCCGCCAAGGCTGGGATCAACGATCTGGACCGCATCTATACCCGGGATGAAATGGTCACCGCCGATGTGATCTTTGCCGCGACAGGCGTGACGTCTGGGTCCATCCTTGCGGGCATCAAAAGCGAGCCGGGCTGGTTCACCACCGAAACGCTACTCATGCGCTCCAAAACCGGATCGGTACGGCGCATGACATATCGTAGCCCCGTCAAGTGATCACCGCTTCGGGCGCGACATAAACACAGACCTGAAAACCCGCCCCTTCAACAAGGGCGGGTTTTTAAGTATTCAGGCCGGAAATAGAATTGGGGCATGACATGACAGAACGCGCATTTTTGGGGGTGGACTCATCGGCAACCGGGCGGCGCTGGATTGGCCCCGAGCCGGAAACCAATCGCTTGGCCGAGGCAATGACGCAGGTCACGCGCCTTCCCCAAGCGCTTTGCGTCACCCTGGTGCGGCGCGGCGTATCGCCCGAAGATGTCCCGAGCTATATGGCCCCTGCCCTGCGCGACCTGCTGCCCGATCCCTTGACGCTCAAGGATATGGGGGTGGCGGCGACCCGCTTTCTGGCCGCACTCAAGGCCCGGCAGCGTATCGCGGTATTTGCCGATTATGACGTGGATGGCGGCTCTTCTGCGGCGCTGTTGCTGGTCTGGCTGCGGGCCATGGGGCATTCGGCCACGCTTTATATTCCCGACCGGATTGATGAGGGTTACGGCCCCAATGTCCCCGCGATGGAGATGTTGGCCAAGGCCCATGACCTGATCATATGCGTCGATTGCGGCACCCTGAGCCATGAACCGATTGCCGCCGCCAAAGGGGCGGATGTGATCGTGCTTGACCACCATCTAGGGACCGAGGAACTGCCCCCCGCACTGGCCGTCGTCAACCCGAACCGGCAGGATGAGACCGGCGACCTTGCGCATCTCTGTGCCGCCTCGGTCGTGTTCTTGATGCTGGTAGAGGCCAACCGCCAGCTGCGCGGTGAGGGTGTGAAGGGGCCGGATCTAATGGCGATGCTGGACCTTGTGGCGCTGGCAACGGTGGCCGATGTTGCCCCGCTGATCGGGGTGAACCGTGCGCTGGTGCGTCAGGGGCTCAAGGTGATGGCGCGGCGCGAACGTGTGGGCCTGCGGGCATTGGCCGATGTCGCAAGGATGGATCAGGCCCCCAACACCTATGCCTTGGGGTTCCTGCTTGGTCCGCGGGTAAATGCCGGCGGGCGCATCGGGGCGGCCGATCTTGGCGCGCGGCTTCTGGCCACCGATAACCCTGCCGAGGCCGCCGCTATAGCGGAACGTCTCGATATGCTCAATACCGAACGGCGCGATATCGAGGCCGCCGTCCGTGCCGCCGCCTTGGCACAGGCCGAGGAGCGCGGGCTGGACGGCCCTTTGGTCTGGGCAGCGGGCACTGGATGGCATCCGGGCGTGGTGGGGATCGTGGCCGCGCGCCTCAAAGAGGCGACAAACCGCCCTGCCGTGGTGATCGGCATAGAGGACGGGATCGGCAAAGGGTCGGGCCGCTCCATCGCGGGTGTCGATCTTGGCGCCGCGATCCAGCGCGTCACCAGTGAGGGGCTTTTGCTGCGTGGCGGCGGGCATAAGATGGCCGCGGGCCTAACGGTTGAGGAAGGCGCAATCCCCGCCGCGATGGAACGGCTGGCAGAATTGCTGGCGAAACAGGGCGCGGGCCTGGCTGGCCCCGCAGATCTTCGCCTTGACGGCTTGTTGATGCCATCCGCCGCCACCCCCGCCTTTATCGAGCAGATCGAGGCCGCAGGTCCCTTTGGCGCAGGCGCCCCCGCCCCGCGCTTTGCTTTTGCCGAACAAAGCGTTACCGCCCGCCGTGTCGGAGAGAGCCATCTGCGCATCAGTTTTGGCGATGGCATAGGCGCACGAATCGACGGTATCGCCTTTGGTGCATTTGACGGTCCGATCGGGCCAATGCTTGAAAATTCAGGCGCGGCGCGGTTCCATTTGGCAGGGCGGCTGGAAATAAATACCTTCGGCGGTCGCAGCAAAGTGCAGCTAAGATTGGAAGATGCAGCACGAGCCTAAAATATTTCCAAAAAGGTGGTTTTTACCCCTTGCGAGTCACGGCAACCCCATCTAAATACTGCCTCACAGAAAGCGCGGTCCGTTCGTCTATCGGTTAGGACACCAGGTTTTCAACCTGGGAAGAGGGGTTCGATTCCCCTACGGACTGCCACTGTACTTCCCCCAATCTGTTGAATTTTGTTGCAATGCGATGTCTTGTTCGTCTTCCAGAACGCACGGGCACCTTGCCCTGAATTCGGCGCCTCTTCCAAGTAGTCTCAAGCGATATCGAGGGTCAAACGGCCAAGGGAAAATTACGCGAAAGCATAGTCTTAGCATATGCCTATAAGTGATGCAGGTGATCGCATCGGCGCAATCATGGGCGCGGGACGCAGGTCAGCTGTACTGCTTGCCATCAAACCTGTTTGCTTGTGCTGCGCATCTACGACCTCCAGCGCCCCATCAGGGTTGCCAGACGCGCCACATGCAGGCATGCGCGGCCATCGCGTTGTCCAAGGCGCTCCATCTTGCAATGCGCTGGCAGGTGCCAGACGGGCTCATTTGGTTCCATTCAGCCAAAGCCCTCTGTCGGGACGGCCAGATCGTACCAAGGCAGGCTTATCGGCCAAGTTTTAAAAAAGGCCGTTTTCTGACTGTATGTAAACTACCGGGGCTGCGGTTGACCGCAGCTCCGGTAGATGAATTTTAGCGAGCGAAGCGCTTGTATTTTGCGCGCTTGGGTTCTAGTGCGTCGGGACCAAGGCGCCGGATCTTGTCCTGCTCATAGGCCTCGAAGTTGCCCTCGAACCATTCGACATGCGCATCGCCCTCAAAGGCCAGAATATGCGTACACAGACGGTCAAGGAAGAAACGGTCGTGGCTGATGATGATCGCGCAGCCCGCGAAATCCTCGATGGCCTGTTCCAGCGCTTGCAGAGTTTCCACGTCCAGATCGTTTGTCGGCTCATCGAGGAGCAACACGTTGCCGCCCGAGCGCAAAAGTTTCGCCATATGAACGCGGTTGCGCTCACCGCCCGACAAAAGCCCGACCTTTTTCTGCTGGTCCGTGCCCTTGAAGTTGAACGAGCCCGCATAAACACGGCTGTTCACGTCCATATCCCCAAGATGGATCACCTCTGCCCCGCCCGAGATCTCCTCCCATGCTGTGGCCTCGGGGTCCAGCGCATCACGCGACTGGTCGACATAGGCAAGCTGCACCGTCTCCCCCAAGGTTACCGTGCCCTCATCGGGCTGTTCCTGCCCGGTCAGCATGCGGAACAAGGTGGTTTTCCCCGCGCCGTTCGGCCCGATAACACCGACAATCGCCCCCGGCGGGATTGTAAAGGTCAGATCCTCGATCAATTGCTTGTCGCCCATATGTTTCTTCAGGCCGACAACCTCGATCACCTTATTGCCCAGACGTTCGCCGTTCGGGATAACGATCTGCGCGGTGCTGGCGCGTTCCATAACGGTTTGCCCCGCCATCTCATTGTAGCGTGTAAGACGGGCCTTACCCTTGGACTGACGCGCCTTGGCACCGGAACGGATCCATTCCAGTTCTTTCTCCAGTGCTTTTTTCTTGGTCTTGTCCTCACGGGCTTCTTGCTGCATCCGTTTGGCTTTTTGTTCCAGCCAGTCGGAGTAGTTGCCTTCATATGGGATACCCCGACCACGATCGAGTTCCAGAATCCAACTGGTGATATTGTCGAGGAAGTAGCGGTCGTGGGTCACGATCAGGATCGTGCCTTTGTAGTTCATCAGGTGCTTTTGCAGCCAGGCGATGGATTCCGCGTCAAGGTGGTTGGTCGGCTCATCGAGGAGCAGCATGTCCGGCTCTTCCAAAAGCAGCTTGCACAGGGCGACCCGGCGGCGTTCCCCGCCTGACAGATCCTCGACATTGGCATCATCGGGCGGGCAGCGCAGCGCGTCCATCGCCACACCCACGGTTGCCTCCAGCTCCCACAGGTTTTGCGCGTCGATCTGGTCTTGCAGGGCGGCCATCTCATCGGCGGTCTCATCCGAGTAGTTCATCGCCAATTCGTTATAGCGTTCCAGAATGCCGGTTTTATCCGCCACGCCCAGCATCACGTTTTCCTTCACCGTCAGGTTCGGGTCCAGATAGGGTTCCTGCGCCAGATAGCCCACGCGCGCGCCCTTGGCGGCCCATGCCTCGCCTTTGAAGTCCTTGTCGATGCCGGCCATGATTTTCAACAGCGTGGATTTACCCGCACCGTTCACACCGACCACACCGATTTTCACACCTGGCAAGAAGTTGAGCTGGATGTTTTCAAAACATTTCTTGCCACCCGGATAGGTCTTTGACACGCCGTCCATGTGGTAGATGTATTGATAGCTGGCCATGATGATATTCCTAAACGTTCTGGGCAAAGGGTTGGGGCAACCCGCCGGCATATGATTTTGCGGTCTTTTAGTGTGGAATGGCGGAAAGGGCAATCAGGCTTGGGCAGGCCTCGTTGCGCATTCCGGTTGAAAATGCCGCGAAGTGCTGGCAATCGGGTCATGCAAGGTAAGGGGCACCGGATGCGGCAGGGCTTTCCCATCGCGACCAAAGGTATGGTCATCGGCATTTTGGGCGGGTCGTTCGATCCAGCCCATGCAGGCCATGCCCATCTTGCACGAGAGGCAATCAAACGTTTCGGGCTGGATCGGGTCTGGTGTCTGGTCAGCCCCGGCAATCCGCTCAAGGCGCGCCAACCTGCGCCGCTGGAGGAGCGGATGGCACGGGCGCGAAAGGTGTTGTGTGACCCGCGTGTGATTGTGACCGACGTGGAGGCGCATCTGTGCACGCGCTACACCGCCCAAACGCTTGAAGCCCTGATCGCGCATTATCCCGGCGTGCGTTTTGTCTGGCTGATGGGGTCTGACAACCTGATCCAGTTCGACCAATGGGACCGATGGCGGGACATCATGGCGATGGTTCCCATCGGTGTTCTGGCCCGCCCCGGCAGTCGCGGCCCCGCGCGCCACGCCAAGGCCGCGCAGGTGTTCTGGCATCGGCGCCTGCCCGACAGCGCCTCACAACTTTTGCCATATGCCCCCCTGCCTCGGTGGAGCTTTGTTAATATGCCAATGATAGATATGTCCTCAACCGCCATTCGGGCTGCGGGCGATTGGCGCAACAAGCCGTAGCACTGGACGTCCATTCCGGATCTGGCTAGGCTGCGGATAATCACTTGAGGGTTAGCATGTATTCAAGACGTTGGATTTTGGCGGGACTGCTGGCAAGCGCAGCTGTTCCGGGCTGTGCCGAGGCGCCCTCTCATTCCCCACGTCCAGCGATGAAACCCGGTGCAGGCGGGGCAGAGGCCATTGTCCACGCCGCAGGTCTGGGTGGCACCGTCGGCTTTGTGGTGATGGACAGCGCCAGCGGCAAGGTGCTGGAGGCGATGAACGAAAACAGCGCGCAGCCGCCCGCATCGGTCGCCAAAGCCATGACCACGCTGTATGCGCTTGACCGGCTTGGCCCCAATTACCGCTATGCGACCCGCGTCATGGCTACGGGTCCGGTGCAGAACGGTCAGTTGCAGGGCGACCTGATCCTTGTCGGCAGCGGCGACCCCAGCCTTGACACCGACCGTCTTGGCGATCTGGCCCAAACCCTTGCCGTGCGCGGCATCAAGGAGGTGACGGGCCGCTATCTCGCCTTTGCCGGTGGCATACCCCATATTGACGAGATCGACCGCGACCAGCCCGATCATGTCGGCTATAACCCGGCGATTGCGGGGCTGAACCTGAACTACAACCGGGTGAATTTCAAATGGCAACGCGGAACCAAGGGCTATGCCCTGTCAATGGATGCGCGCGGCAAACGCTATGTGCCCTCGGTTTCCATGTCAAATGTGGCAACGGTTGCGCGCAAATCCCCCTTGTTCACCTATAAACGTGGCAGTGATCGTGACCATTGGACCGTCGCGCAAAGCGCCCTGAACAAGAACGGCAGCCGTTGGTTGCCCGTGCGCCACCCCGAGGCCTATACCGCCGAGGTGTTCGCCACATTGATGCAGGCCCACGGGCTGCGCCTGCCTGCTGCGCGGTTTATCACTGCCTTGCCCGCAGGCGTGGTTCTGGCCGAGAGCCGCAGCGATCCGCTGACAGATCTGACGCGCGCCATGCTGAAATATTCCAACAACCTTACGGCCGAGGCTGTCGGGCTGACCGCATCGGGCGCATCGGACTTGCGCCAGTCCGGCGCGCAGATGCAGGCCTGGGCGGCGGCCAAACATGGTATCGGCTGCAAGTTTGTCGACCATTCCGGCTTGGGGGGCGATTCCCGGGTCTCCGCCGCCGATATGGCAAACGCATTGCACCGTTCGCGGGGCGGATTGTTACCCGGGCTCTTGCGTGAACAGGGGCTGCGCGATGCAACGGGCAAAGAGGTCAAGAACCACCCCATCCGGGTTCATGCCAAGACCGGCACCCTCAACTTCGTGTCGGGACTGGCAGGCTACATCCGCCCGCCATCGGGCCAAGGCCTGACATTCGCAATATTCAGCGCTGACACCCGCCGCCGCAACGCCCTGTCCATGACAGAGCGGGAACAACCCCCCGGCGGCAGGCAATGGACCCGGAATGCCCGCGATATGCAGGCGCATCTGATCCGGCACTGGGCGGCAAAGTTTACCTGAACCCGTGCCCTAGATGGTCATATGCCGCGCCCGTGCGCCGCGCTCGATCGCGGCCGCATGCAGCCGGTCGATCATCAGCTCGTCCCGGATTTCCTGCAAGAACTGCAATTCCTGCTCATAAAGCGCGCCATCGGCCGCACCGACATCACAGGCCAGCGCATAGGCCGTCTCATAGAGCTTTTCGGGAAGGGCCGCCCGCAAAAGACCGAAGAACGCATCCAGCCCTTCCTCCTCCTCAAACAGGTCAAAGACGATTCGCGAAACCGGCTCGATCCGGTCGGCGTCATAATCCGCAAACACAGGCAGATGGTTCACGATGCGTTGAATGGCGACCAGTTCAGACGTACGGACATTCTCATCCGAGGCAGAGACCGCAACCATAACGGCCAAAAGCGCATCCTGAGCCGTCAGTGATGTGGGAAGAGGGGTCATTTTACGCGTCCTTATAGGGTCATTTGGGCGCAGATTATTGACCCCGAGGCGGTGGAGCAATAGGAGAGGCCGTCCGGTAACGTAATGTTGCCCTGTAACCAATATGAGGATGAGGCATATGTCTGCCCTGCGCGATGCTGCGATGAAGTCGAAAGCCTGGCCTTTTGAAGAGGCGCGCGCCATTCTTAAACGCTATGAGAAAAAGCCGCCTGAAAAGGGCTATGTGCTGTTTGAGACCGGCTATGGTCCAAGCGGCCTGCCCCATATCGGCACCTTTGGCGAGGTGGCGCGCACAACGATGATCCGACGCGCCTTTGAGGCGATCTCTGATATCCCCACCCGTCTGATCTGTTTTTCCGACGATATGGACGGGATGCGCAAGGTGCCGGAAAATGTGCCCCAGCAGGAAATGCTACGCGAACATATGCAAAAGCCGCTGACCTCTGTTCCCGATCCTTACGGCGAATATGACAGCTTTGGTGCGCATAATAATGCCATGCTGCGCCGCTTTCTGGATACTTTCGGGTTCGAATATGAATTCATCAGCGCGGCTGATTTCTATAAATCCGGCCGGTTTGATGATGTTCTGCGCCTTTGTGCCGAGCGTTATGACAGCATCATGAAGATCATGCTGGCCAGCCTGCGCGAGGAACGCCAGCAGACCTATTCCGCCTTTTTGCCGATCCATCCCGAAACAGGGCGTGTGCTTTACGTGCCGATGAAACATGTGGACGGCGCCAATCACACCATCACCTTTGATGATGAAGACGGTCGTGAATGGACGATTCCGGTGACCGGCGGCAATGTAAAGCTGCAATGGAAGCCCGATTTCGGCGCACGCTGGGCCGCCTTGGGCGTTGACTTTGAGATGTACGGCAAGGACCACAGCACCAACACCCCGATCTATGACGGGATTTGCAAGGTGTTGGGCGGGGCCAAGCCAAACCATATGACCTATGAGTTGTTCCTGGATGAAGAGGGTCAGAAGATCTCTAAATCCAAGGGGAACGGGCTGACGATCGATGAGTGGCTGACCTATGCCAGCACCGAAAGCCTGTCCTATTTTATGTATCAAAAGCCCAAAACTGCCAAGCGGATGCATTTCGATGTGATCCCGCGTGCGATGGATGAATATCACCAACAGCTACGTGCCTATCCGGGACAAACGCTGGAACAGCAGGTGAATAATCCGGTCTGGCATATCCATTCCGGCAACCCGCCCGAAAGCCGGATGGTGGTGCCCTTCTCGATGCTGCTTAACCTTGCCAGCGTGTCGGCGGCCAAGGATGCGGCCGGGCTTTGGGGGTTCATCAAACGTTACGCCCCCGATGCCAGCCCCGAAACCCATCCCGATCTGGATGCGGCGGCGGGCTATGCCGTGCGCTATTTCGCGGATTTCGTGGCGCCCAAACGGGTGTTCCGCCTGCCAAGCGATACCGAGCGTGCCGCGATGCGGGATCTACGCGACCGGCTAGCCGCATGGGATGGCGGCACGGATGCCGAGGCGCTGCAATCCATGGTCTTTGCCGTGGGCAAGGAACACGGGTTCGAGCCGCTGCGCGATTGGTTCAAAGCGCTTTACGAGGTGCTCTTGGGCGCCTCTGAGGGGCCACGTTTCGGCGGGTTTATCGCCCTTTATGGCGTGACCGAATCGCTCGCATTGATTGATCGCGGGCTGGCGGGTGAATTGGTCGGCTAGCCCCGCTTTCCGTTGAATTAGGCGGCGCGCGAGGGAACTTGCGCGCCGTTTGCATTTCCGACGGGGGTGCAATTGCCTGCCAAGGTATTAAATCTGCCTCAACCCCCCCCTTGTTCGCTTGACGGCGCAGAAGATTCCCCATAACTAACGCAGATGGAATTTTGGGCACTGCCATTCGCGGTGGCCTTTGATGTTGAAGTGATGCCCGAAGGGCGTTGAATACAAGGATCACGACTATGTCGCGCGTCTGCGAACTGAGCGGTAAAGGCCCAATGTCTGGCAACACAGTCAGCCACGCCAAAAACAGAAATCGTCGGCGCTTCTTGCCGAACCTGAACGTAGTAACCTTGGTTTCCGAGGCACTGGGTCAGTCTTACTCCCTGCGGATCTCCTCTGCTGCCCTGCGCACAGTCGATCACCGCGGTGGTTTTGATGCCTTCCTGGCAAAAGCCAAGGATGACGAGCTTTCGCCAAAAGCTCTGAAAATCAAGAAAGAATTGGCCAAGGCACAAGCAAGCGCCTGATATGTTTTCAAGTCTATGCAAGGCCCCGCCAATCGCGGGGCTTTTTGCATTTAGGACTGTGGTGAAATGCCCCTTCCCCTATCTGCCCCTGCAAGCTAGGTTTGGCGCATGAAAAATATGTTCCGCCTCATGGCCCTCATGGCCCTTTGCGCCACGCTGGTTGCGGGCAGCACATCTATGGCTGTGGCCCGCGGACAGGCGGCGGCCTTGTCAGGCGGCGGAACGACGATAGTTATCTGCTCTGGCTATGGGGTGATGACGATCGCGCTGGACCAACGCGGCGACCCGCTTGGCAATATTCACCCCTGCCCCGACTGTCTGGCGGGACATATTGCTTGTCTGATCCCCGACCAAATCCATGCCTTGCACCCGGATCCCATCTCTCGCAGGGTCACAACATCGCCGTTTCAGCTGCGTTTTGCGCCTCTTTTGCGCCGCGCCCCGCAAGCAAGGGGGCCGCCGGTAAACATTTGATCTCCGCTATTCCAGATGTTCAACCAAAAGAGAGAGACTCAAATGATCTATAAATCCTTTTCTACTGCTACTTGCGCGGCATTTCTGGTCCTCGCCGCGGCCCCTATGGCGCTGGCAAATGATATCACCGTGACGGACGCCTATGCACGTATTTCCGGCCCTACGGCCAAATCCGGCGCGGCCTTTATGGTGATCGAAAACACCGGTGAAGAAGACCGCCTTATCGACGCCAAATCCGATATCGCCATGAAGACCGAACTGCATACCCATCTGCACGGTGAGGGTGGTGTGATGAAGATGGTACATGTCGAAGAGGGTTTTGCCATTCCCGCAAACGGCCAACATGCATTGGCTCGGGGGAGCGATCATGTGATGTTTATGGGCCTCAAAGAAGCCCCGGCAGAGGGCGAGGTCATCACTGTGACATTGACCTTTGAAAAAGCCGGTGATGTCGTGATCGAAGTTCCTGTCAATAACGAGCGTACCGACGGTGGAATGGGCGCAGGCAAGATGGACCATGGCAAAATGAAAAAGGGTGAAGGTCAGTAATCCTCAGCGCCCTATTGGAAAATGACAAAGCGGCCCGGATCGGGGCCGCTTTACTTTTGGCAAATCAGCTTCGAAGAAATCTATTCGGCGCTACCGCCGGAACAAGGGGTCAGCCGCCACAATAGACTGCAGCGGTTTCCCCGAAATTCTTGTAACGCGCCCAGAATTCATTGTCCCGGTCACTCTTGGACATGCGGACTTTTTGGGCCTGATCGGGATCTGTAAAGAAACGCGCGGCCTTGCGTTGGTCGCCACCCTTCAAGGTCATATCCGCGACCTGCTGGATACAGCCGCAAACAGCACGATTCGCCTGCTTACGGTCCGATTTCAGGCAGGCGCTTTCAATCGGGCCGGCCATTGCGGCCGCGGGTAGGGAAAGTGCCAGAACGGTTGCCGCGAAGAAAATCTTAGTCATTGCTCGACCTCATTTTTGCGCAGGGTTGGCCCTGCTGCATCTACTGCCTTGGCTAATTCTAGCAAGAGCGGCGCGGTTTCTCAATAAAATACGATACGGGTGGCAGTTTGACGCTGAGCCCCCACACCTAGGGGCTGCGAACGTGTCAGCTACAAAATACTGCGCTATCTGGTGCAGATATCTTGCAAACTGACCCAATCACCATCCGGCATAATCGCTGCGGGAACAACATTGCTGAAAGGATCCGCCTCTATCAAATGTAGCGTAGATTCGCCCGAAGGGTCGCGCAGCTGAGCGTAAGGCGTCGTTGCCAGTCCCGCGGCCTCAAACCGAGCCAGCAAAATCGCATCCGAGGGCGGCGAGAACGGCGTAGCGATCAGCGTTTCCGCATATCCGGCAATTGCACCGCTCGGCAGCGCACCGCTGGTCAAAAGCCGAAAGGTGGCCCCGATCCCCGCATGATGCAGCAAAGGCAGCATCGGGTCTTGCATCTCGGCGCTGATGCGGGCGGCAAGGGCAAAACCGGCGGCCGCTTCGGGCCCGTCATGTTCGGCCAATAGCGACTCGGGTAGCACAATCAGCCGCCCCGGCAGGCTTTGGGCCTGCGCAACGGCGGTACGAACCACGACAATCTCTACCCCGCTATCGGGCCCGAACAACCGCGCCGAGAGCTTTGCAAGGGCTGCCTGCCCGCTTTTGGCGCTACAAGGTTGGCCGGTCAGACGCGTCAGATCGGCCAAGGCCGCGCGGCCAATTTCCGCCCTTGTGGTACGCGGCAGGAAGGACGCCGTATGCTGCACCAAAGCATCGGGAAGCCAAAAGACGCAAACCGCCAGGACCCCGGCCGCCATCGCCCCCAAAAGCGAATTGCGCAATCGCCCCGGATGCGGGCTGGCCGCGCGGATGGCCGCATGAACGGTTTCAAGCGCTGCGATCATCTCGGCGTCATCGATCTCCAGCGTCTCTCCCCCATCCGGGCCGGGGGTATAGAGGGCAGGCATCTCAGCGGGGTTCACGCGTTTGATGGCGGGCAGCGACCAATGAGCAAGCGCCATATCCTGCTTGGGATCCGATAGGATCAGCGAGGTGTCACCAAAATTGGCAATAACCTCGCGCCTCTGGCTTCCTGCGTTTTCACGCCAAAGACCAGAGCATTCCAGCTTTTGATATTTCGTTAGGGCCGTCATTGCCTGCTGTGGCCTTGTTTGCTGCCGTATTGAGGGCAACGATAGCCGAGCCGGAACAATTGCACAATCTTACAGCCTGCACCAAGGAACGTCGCCGGAAAGTTGCGGGGCTGCCTGTTGGCGCGACCAAACTGCTGCAACGGATCGATCACGAGGCGGCACCATCGCCGACAGCCTCGCGCCAATGACGGCGGCAAAGAGAAACATAGGTTTCATTGCCGCCGATCTGCACTTGTTCCCCTTCGCGCAGGATCTCACCATTCGGGCCTTTGCGTACCACCATGGTCGCTTTCTTGCCGCAGTGACAAATCGTGCGCACTTCGCGCATCTCATCCGCCCAAGCCAAAAGCGCGGCAGAGCCCGGAAAAAGGTTGCCCTGAAAATCCACCCGCAAGCCGTAGCACATGATCGGCACGCCAAGGTCGTCCACCGCACGGGCAAGTTGCCAGACCTGCGCGGTCGTCAGAAACTGCGCCTCGTCAATGAAGATGCAGGCAATCGGCCCCTGCGCAAGACGGGTTTCGATCTTGGAGAACATATCTTCACCCGGCGCAAAGGTGTCAGCATCCTCGCCGATGCCAATCCGGCTGGCAATGCGCGCCTGCCCTGCCCGATTGTCCAGCTTGGCAGTGATCAGATAAGTCGCCATACCCCCCTCGCGGTAGTTATGCGAGGCTTGCAACAACGCGGTCGATTTGCCCGCGTTCATCGTCGAGTAGTGGAAATAAAGCTTGGCCATGACCGCTTGTTAGCCTTGGCGCAGTGCAGGGGGCAAGAGGTAAAAGTGGCCCGCCATATCGAAGAAACCACCCTTTGCAGGGGGCCGGTACAGCGGGCCGTACAAACGCCGATGCTGGGGGCACCGGCCACTCGTTAACATTCCAACATACACTGGAAATGGCAACATGGCCCGGAAATCCTGAAGGCTAACTTAACGCGCAAAATGCAAATGCAAGGACGCATGGTTTTTGACCCGTTTTTATGGATTTGGGCGGCGCAAAAGCGCCTGTTTCAGCCTATGGTTACAGCAAGAATAGTGATTGAAAACATATGCTAAGATAGGTTGTCATCATTTGAGAAAAGTCTTAGGCAAAACCCCTCTCCTTTGCCAAAGTTGAAAGGGCACCTATCGTTGCGAGCAGACCGCATCTGTTCCGACAGGCACGACTTTTGGCGATGGGCGACCGCGCTGAAAGCGCCGCAAGGACGCTTTACCCGCCGGCGATCCTTGGCCTGTCATTCCGCCAAGTCAGTGACTGGACCACAAGCACCTCTGTCCGAGCACCGCAGTCATCTGGGCGAAAAACAAAGCCGTTCTTGCTGTAGCAAGCAGTTTTAGCTACTGCTTTCGCAACGCATTTTGGAAAATACTGGATCCCATGGAAAAGAACGTAACCTATATCGCCCTGTTTGCAGCCCTCATCGCTGTGCTGGGCCTTGTTCCACAAATCACATTGGCCGTCGGCGTGCCTGTCACCGCACAAAGCATGGGTGTCATGCTTTGTGGGACGGTACTGGGGGCGAAGCGTGGCGCGTTGGCGGCCCTGTTGTTCATCGGGCTGGTCGCCTTGGGGCTGCCATTGCTTAGCGGAGGGCGCGGCGGTTTGGGCGTATTTTCGGGGCCGACAGTTGGCTTTGTGGTCGGCTTCCCCATAGCGGCCTTTGTGACCGGACTCTTGATGGAGAAATGGCGGGCGCCGGTTGGTATTGCCGCGGCAGGGGCGTCGCTTTTGGGCGGTGTGTTGGTGCTCTACGGGGTCGGAATCACCGGTATGGCAATCGTTCTGGGCAAAAGCTGGATTGCGGCGGCGGGTATTATGGCCGTCTATCTGCCCGGCGACTTGATCAAGGTTGGCCTGACCGGTTTCATCACCCAAGGCCTCGCCAGATTGCGTCCTGATGCGATTTTGTCGCGTCATTAACCCTTCCTTGCCCAAATAGCCCGCCTTGGATGCCGATTACGGGTTGCGCCCCCTTGGCATCCGGGGCGCTCACCGCTATAGGCTTTGGCCGGACACGGATGGAGCCCCGGCATGCAAGGCAGCGCGAACCTCAACCTAATGAAGAAAGCCGCGCGCAAAGTTGGGCGCGCGCTCGTCAAGGATTTCCGCGAAGTGGAAAACCTGCAAGTTTCGGCCAAAGGCCCGGGGGATTTTGTCACCCGCGCCGACCGCGAGGCGGAAAAGACCCTGCGCGAAGAGCTGCTGGGCGGACGCCCTACCTATGGTTTCTTTGGCGAGGAAACTGCCGAGACCGAAGGCGCGGACCCTACCCGCCGCTGGATTGTGGACCCGCTGAACGGCACCACCAACTTTTTGCACGGCATGCCGCATTGGTCGATCTCTATTGCGCTAGAGCATAAGGGCGACATTATTGCAGGCGTGATCTTTGACCCGGCCAAGGATGAAATGTTCTGGGCGGAAAAAGGCGGCGGTGCATGGATGAACGAAAGCCGCTTGCGGGTTTCGGGCCGTCGCAGCCTGTCCGAGAGCATCTTTGCCACCGAGATCCCTGCCATTGGCCAAGCCACCCTTCCGGCCAGCTTGCAGGATTTCGCACGCCTTGCGCCGGTCTCTGCCGGCGTGCGCAGCTGGGGTTCGGCCGCGCTGAACATGGCCTATGTTGCGGCAGGCCGTTTTGACGGCTATTGGGCGCGCGGCATGAGGCCTTGGGATATCGCCGCCGGTCTGGTGCTGGTGCGCGAAGCAGGTGGTTTACTCTCGGCCGTACGCGAGGGCCATGATCCCTTGATCAACGGCACCATCCTGTGCAGCAACGAGCCGCTGTTTGAAGGCTTCCGCAAGGTGATCCGCGGCGAATAAGCCGCGCCCCCTCGGGTCAGACACCACTTTCCTTTACCGCTTCCATCGCAACATGGGTCGAGGTAGAGGAAACATGCGGCAGCGCCGAGATCCGCTCTCCCAACACACGGCGATATTCCTGAATGTCGCCGGTGCGCACCTTGAGCAAATAATCGAAACGACTGGCCATCATGTGGCATTGCTCCACCTCCGGTATCGCGAACACTGCCTTGTTAAAGGCCTGAAGCGCCGCCTCGCGGGTATCGGTCAGGCGCACCTCGACAAAAGCGACATGTGACAGGCCCATCTTGATCGGGTCCAGCTGCGCGCGGTAAGCGGTGATGACGCCTGCCTCCTCCAGCCGCTTCATCCGCGTTTGGGTCGGGGATTTTGACAGGCCGATACGCCGCGCCAGTTCGGTCGCGCTGATGCGCCCCTCAGAAGACAGCACCCGCAGAATCACCTTGTCAAAACGATCCAACTCAATGTCCTCTGACGGCATGGTTTATCCCCTTGTATTCAGCCAAATCGCCCGCGGATTGACGCAAATAGGGACGAACGGCTTTCATTTCCGCAGTACACTACCTCAAAGAGGAGTGTTTGCCCATGCCCATTACCCCCCATCAAACCGCCTGGACCATCATCGACCGCCAATCCCTGCGCCCCGAGGCAGACCTTATCCGCGAATTGATTGCCGAGGCAGGACTGGCCCCTGAGGATCGCGCCCGCATCGCCGCCAGCGGCGCCGATCTGGTTCGCGCCATCCGCAGCAGTGCCAAGCCCGGTCTGATGGAGGTTTTCCTTGCCGAATACGGGCTGTCTACCGATGAGGGCATCGCGCTGATGTGTCTGGCCGAGGCGCTTTTGCGCGTGCCTGATGCCGACACGATGGACAAGCTGATCGAGGATAAGATCGCGCCCTCGGATTGGGGTAAGCATCTGGGGCATTCGGCCTCATCCTTGGTCAATGCGTCGACTTGGGCTTTGATGCTGACGGGGCGCGTGTTGGATGATCGCAAGCCCGGCGTGGCAAAAAACCTGCGCGGCGCGGTCAAACGTCTGGGCGAGCCCGTGATCCGCAGCGCGGTGTCGCGCGCAATGAAGGAAATGGGCAAACAGTTCGTTCTTGGTGAGACCATCGAGGCCGCGATGAAGCGCGCGCAGGATCTGGAGGCCAAAGGCTTTACCTACTCCTATGACATGCTGGGAGAGGCCGCCCGCACCGAAGCCGATGCCCGCCGCTATCATCTGGCCTATACGGCGGCGATCACCGCGATTGCCAAGGCCGCGAAATCCGCCGACATCCGCGAAAACCCCGGCATTTCGGTGAAACTTTCCGCGCTGCATCCCCGTTATGAGGTCGCAAAGCGCGACCGCGTGCTGGCCGAACTGGTGCCCCGTGTCCGTGCGCTGGCAGGGCTTGCCAAGGCTGCCGGTCTGGGGTTCAACATCGATGCCGAAGAGGCTGACCGTCTGGCCCTGTCCTTGCAGGTGATCGAGGCGGTTCTGGCCGATGAAAATTTGAAGGGCTGGGACGGATTCGGCGTCGTGGTACAGGCCTACGGGCGGCGTGCGGGCCCCGTGATCGACTGGCTTTACGGCCTTGCCGCACGGCTGGACCGCAAGATCATGGTGCGCTTGGTCAAAGGTGCCTATTGGGATGCCGAGGTGAAACGCGCACAAGTGATGGGGTTGCACAGCTTTCCGGTGTTCACCCGCAAACAGGCAACCGATGTATCCTATATCGCCAATGCCAGAAAACTGCTGGGCATGACCGACCGGATTTATCCGCAATTCGCCACCCATAACGCCCATACGGTTGCTGCCGTTCTAGATATGGCCAGCGATAAACGCGCCTTTGAGTTCCAGCGCCTGCATGGCATGGGCGAACGCCTGCATGATATCGTCCTAGAGGATCAGGGCACCCGTTGCCGTATCTATGCCCCCGTTGGCGCGCACCGCGACTTGCTGGCCTATTTGGTGCGGCGCTTGCTGGAAAACGGGGCCAACAGCAGCTTTGTCAACCAGATCGTCGATGAGGCCGTCCCACCAGAGGAGGTCGCCGCCTGCCCCCTGACCGAGATGGAACAAATCACACCCGTTGAAAGCCCGATCCTTGCCACGGGGCCCGCGCTGTTCGGGGATCGCGCCAACTCCAAGGGATGGGATCTGACCGATACCGCCGATCTGGAGGGTATTGCACAGGCGCGCGCACCGCATGAAACCGCGCTGTTCAACGCAGGCCCCGTTCTGGCCGGTCCCGTTGCAGGCGGCCCCCGCCAAGAGGTGCATAACCCTGCAACCGGCGATCTGGTCGGTTATGTCCTGCCTGCCACGGCACCGGATGTACAAACCGCCCTCAGCGCCGCCACCCCTTGGCAGGCCGCCCCTGCCGAACGCGCAGCCGTCCTGCGCCGTGCCGCCGACCTTTATGAGGCAGAGTTCGGCACCATCTTTGCCCTGCTGGCCCGCGAAGCCGGCAAGATCCAGCTTGATGCCGTGGGCGAATTGCGCGAGGCCGTCGATTTCCTGCGCTATTACGCCGATCAGGGCGAGGCGCTCACCGCCCCCGCGCGCGGGATTTTCACCTGCATCAGCCCGTGGAACTTCCCTTTGGCGATCTTTTCAGGCCAGATCGCAGCGGCCTTGGCGGCAGGCAACGCCGTGCTGGCCAAACCGGCCGAGCAAACCAGCCTAATCGCAGGCTTTGCCATAGGGTTGCTGCACAAAGCCGGTGTGCCGACGACGGCGCTGCAACTGTTGCCCGGCGAAGGGGCGGTGATCGGGACGGCGCTAACCCGCGATCCGCGTGTGGCGGGGGTGTGCTTTACCGGCTCCACCGCGACGGCGCTGCGTATTCGCCGCACTATGGCCGAAAACCTTGACCCGACAGCTCCGCTGATTGCCGAGACCGGCGGGTTGAACGCCATGGTCGTCGACAGCACCGCCCTGCCCGAACAGGCCGTACGCGATATCCTCGCCTCCAGCTTTCAATCCGCGGGGCAGCGGTGTTCGGCCCTGCGCTGTCTCTATCTGCAAGATGATGTGCGCGGCACGGTTCTGGATATGCTGTTCGGGGCGATGGATGATCTGGAGGCGGGCAACCCTTGGGATCTGGCAACGGATATCGGTCCCGTTATCGATGCCAAGGCAAAGGTCGGCATCCGCGCCTATATTGAGGCCGCCCGCGCCGAGGGGCGTGTGCTGAAAGAAGGTCGTATACCCGCAGGTGGCACCTTCATCGCCCCTACGGTGATTGCCGTCACCTCCATCAGCGACATGCCGGACGAGATTTTCGGCCCCGTGCTGCATGTCGCACCCTGGAAATCGGGCGGGTTGAGCGGCGTCCTGACTGAGGTGAACGCGATGGGATACGGCCTGACATTCGGGCTTCACAGCCGTATCGACGACCGGGTAGAGCGGGTCGTAAGCCAGATCAACGTCGGCAACACCTATGTCAACCGAAACCAGATTGGCGCGGTGGTCGGCAGTCAACCCTTTGGCGGCGAGGGCCTTTCTGGCACTGGCCCCAAGGCGGGCGGCCCCGATTACATCGCGCGATTTACCCGACTTGCCGCCCCGGATCTACCGGGCGGCGAGGCAACGACACGCCTTGCCGATGTCAAAACCAACTTGGCCAATCATACGCCATCGCGCGCAGCAATCCATGTGCGCGACCTGCCGGGGCCAACAGGCGAATCCAACCGGCTTTCGGCATTTGCCCGTGCGCCCTTGCTTTGTCTTGGCCCGACCGCGCCGCAATGCCTTTCCCAAGCCGAGGCCGTGCGCGCCCTTGGTGGCACGGCCATTGAGGCAGGCAACCTTGATCCCGAGACCTTGCGCGATTTGCAAGGTTTTGCCGGCGCGCTTTGGTGGGGGGATGCCGAAATTGGCCGCGCCTATGCCTGCGCCCTTGCCGAACGGGATGGCCCGATTTTGCCCCTGATCGGCGGGATGCCCGATGTGGCACATGTGCGGTTGGAGCGTCACGTCTGCGTCGACACAACAGCCTCGGGCGGGAATGCGCAGCTTTTGGCAGAAATGGGTGATGCCTGAGCTTTGTAGGCAAACAGGCCTTGACCCTTGATCGCGGATCGGAAAACGTGACGCCATGTTTCCGATCCGCGATCATAACCCGTCAGGGCGCACGCCCTATGTCACCTATGCGCTTATTCTAACGAATATCGGCGTGTTTTTCAGCTATTGGCTGGCGATGCCTTCGGACACGCAGCTTTCGATATTGTTCATAAACTGGGGGCTTGTTCCACGACTGGTAATGGGCGGAGAAGGGCTGCACGGCATTTTCACCTCGATGTTCCTGCACGCTGGGTTGATGCATCTTGCGGGCAACATGCTGTTTTTGTGGATTTTTGGTGATAATCTTGAGGATGCTCTGGGCCACGGGCGTTTCTTTGGCTTTTATATCCTGTCAGGGCTGGCCGCCGCCGCGCTGCAGATCCTTGCGGATCCCGCTTCTCTCATTCCGATGGTGGGCGCCTCAGGCGCGATTGCCGGCGTGATGGGGGGCTATTTGCTGCTGTTCCCACGCGCCAAAGTGGATATTCTGATCATCTTTGTGATCTTCTTTCGCATCATTCCTATTCCGGCATGGATCATGCTGGGCCTTTGGTTCGCCATGCAAGTGTTCAACGGGGTGTCCATCCCGGGGGAGGAAGGCGGGGTGGCCTATTGGGCGCATGCCGGCGGGTTTATTGCGGGATTGCTTATGATGGTTCCGCTTTGGCAGAAACTGGGGGGCACGGCGTTTTGGCACCGCAATCACGGGCTACCGCCGCATCCTATCGCAAAATATGACACCGTCGTGTCCAGTATTCCACGCACGGGGCGGCGCAAACGGTAAGGGGGCCAATGCCCCCTTGTTCGTTTTATCTAATAGAAATCACGTTATCTAATAGAAATCACGCCACATCTTGCAGGTTTGCCTGCGGCGTCACCCCCAATGCATGGCAAACTTCGCGCGTCAAATGCGGTTTGTTGAGCGTGTAGAAATGAAGATCCTCTACCCCTTCGGCCAGCAAAGTATCGCAAAGCTCGGTGCAAAGCGCCGTCGCCAACAACTCTTCGCGGCCGTCACGGATTGCGGCGGAAAACGCCTCATCCAGCCAAGCCGGAACTTTGGTGCCACAGCGGGCCGCGAATTTCTTGGTGCCAGCCCAAGACTGGATCGGCAGGATGCCCGGAATAATCGGCGCGGTGATCCCTTCACGCACACAGGCATCGCGGAACCGCAGGAAGGTTTCCGCCTCAAAGAAGAACTGGGTCATCGCGCTGCTGGCACCCGCGTCGATCTTGCGCTTGAGGAACTGCACATCGGCCATGGTATCGGCTGAATCGGGGTGCGGTTCGGGATAGGCCCCGACACGGACCTTGAATTTTCCGGTCGCCGCCAACGCCTCCACCAGCTCCACCGAAGAGGCAAAGCCTTCGGGGTGAGGCGTGAACTTTTCCGCACCTTTGGGCGCATCACCACGCAGGGCCACGATTTCCGTCACGCCGGCGTCAAAATAACTGTCAGCGATCTCAAGGGTTTCGGCGCGGGTCGCATCGACACAAGTCAAATGCGCGGCGACATTCAGTCCGTAATTCTTGCCAATCGCCCCCACGGCCTCATGCGTCAGCTTGCGTGTTGTCCCGCCCGCACCATAGGTTACGGATACGAATTTCGGGGCCAGGGGCGCCAAGGTTTGCACAGTATCCCACAGCCGGAAAGACGCATCCAGCGTTTGCGGGGGGAAAAACTCAAACGAGATATTCGGGATCGTGGACATAATATAAGCTCCTGCTCTGACCTCTCTTGTCGCCGATTTCGTGATGTGAGACAATTTCATAATTCTAATCATGTTTATGAGGATGCCCCCATAATGCACATCGAGTTCCGCCACCTGCGTACAATCCGCGCCATACATCAGGCCGGTGGGCTGGCCCGCGCGGCCGAGATGCTGAACATGACCCAATCCGCGCTTTCGCATCAGGTAAAGGGGCTGGAGGAACAAGCCGGGGTAGAGTTGTTCGTGCGCCGGTCAAAGCCGCTCAAGCTTTCGGCGGCCGGTCTGCGGATGCTGCGCTTGGCCGACCGGATTCTGCCCGAGATCGAGGCGCTGGAGGAAGAATTCAGGGGCCTGCGCTCAGGAAAATCCGGACGGTTACACATCGCGATCGAATGTCATGCATGTTTTGAATGGCTGTTTCCGGTGCTGGAGCTGTTTCGCCGCGCATGGCCCGAAGTGGATGTGGATATCCGCGCAGGACTGGCCTTTGAAGCAATGCCCGCCCTGCAACGCGAAGAGGTCGATCTTGTCATTTCCTCTGACCCCGTTCCCCTGCCCAACGTCGTTTTCAACCCGCTGTTTGATTACCAGCCGATGTTTGTGGCCTCGGCCCAAAACCCCTTGGCCGAAAAGCCCATGATCGAGGCCGAGGATTTCCGTGATCAGATGTTGATCACCTATCCCGTCACCCGCGACAAGCTGGATGTTTTCACCGAGTTCCTGACCCCTGCCAAGGTTGAACCCCGCAGCATCCGTCAGGTAGAGCTTACCGCCGTTATTTTGATGCTGGTCGGCTCTAACCGCGGCGTTTCGGTACTGCCCGACTGGGTCTTGCGCGATATTCGCTCCAATGCGGATTACGTCACCCGCCCCTTAGGACCGCAAACCGTCACCAAACGTCTCTATGCCGCCATCCGCGAGGATGACGCCGCCAAGCCCTATATGGCACATTTCCTGAAACTGGGACGGAGTGAGCCCGTCAAAATGCAGCGCAACTGACAGGAGGCGCGGCGAAGGTTGATTGAGTATGTTGGATTATGATGTCGGCGGTGGGGTGCGGAATCTATTTACAATCAACAGATTGTTAGATTAGGGCGTAAAAAGTGCGTAACCGGCATTGAGAGTTTGCGAAAAATGGAACTCAAACGTCAAAGGCCCCCGCCTATTCAGGCAGGGGCATTAATCGCACAATTGGGTATCATCACCCCACGCTCACCAATCACCCTCGACCGATATCGTTCAATATGGTGTGACCCCGGTCTGCCATGCAGCGATCGATGATCCGGCGTGGTCCACCCTGCGCCAATTCAGTATCGGTCGCAGCCGCGCCAGCGCCAGCACCATAAGCGGCACCGGCTGCCGCATAGCCCGAACTGTCACCAATGACAGCACCCGCGACTGCACCCAAAAGGATGCCAGCCATCATATTGCGGCCCATTTCCTCACTCTGCCGCTTCTTATATTCAGCCTCGGCATTGAGGCCGACGTTCTTGCAAGCCGCCAGATCACGCTCAAATTTTGCCGCACTGGATTTAGCCGGATCAACGACCGGGCGGTACTCGGTAAGAGGCTCCTGCGCGCATCCAGCCAGCAAAAGGGTGACAGATAAAATTATGCAACGTTTCAATCGATTCTCCCTCGGTTTCAACGCCACAGATCACAAGACCGTGTGGCAATTTAAAGGAGGAACCATGGCCTCATTGCTGTTACCCAATCGCCGCGCCCGATCACAGCCGTCGGCACGTCCTCGGTCCATGAGTGCCCCATGCGGTAATGCGTTGCGATCATGTCATATCCGATCAGCTTGCGGATGCACTTTATGTGTGCTTGCACCCCGCGCCGGTCTATCGCCCATGCCTCACGGTGGATCATCAAAACAATACCATCCGGGCTTTTGGTCCAGCCCGGATACGATGCTGGGCCCAACACAATCCGCAGCAGCGTTGGTGTCAGGTAGACGGTGGTGCCGTCTGACAGCACCACATTTCCTTTCCGCTCGTCAATGGTGTCGGGGTTTGTCATGTCGGCTGGATAGCACCAGCAACTGCAGACCCATCAAGTGGGATCGGCCGCCCGAACCGGTCAAAAGATGCATGAACATCAATCGCGGGGATGGTTGCGATCAGCGACCCAGCTTGCGGCGTATATTCACCACCGCCCAGCCCCCTCCCGGTGAATGACGCGTCGTCAGCACACAGCAACCCCGACATGCCACCTGCGCTGGTATCACCAAGCCAACCACCGTGTCCCTAATCGCCAGTGCCGCCCATATTAGACCCGCGCGGGCAGGTGTTTTTACGGAAGCTCACGTTGTGAACAGTGGTCCAATTGCCAACACGGTTGCCGCTTGCCGTTGGGCAGACATCTGTTTTCGTGTTGCGGTGTTCGGAAACCTCGTTACGGAAGTATCCGCTCTTGTCGATCCTGACGGTGCCATCATCCTGATGAAGAATATTCAAGCGCGACCCAACAATGGTAAGCCTGAACATCATATTCCAGACCGTCCGACATCACATCGGAACCGGCCCGCAACTCACCAACGCCCGCTGACATTGGGCGCCATGGGTTAATAATCAAAATCCCGGCCCCAGTCCGCTTGTACCCTGCATAAAGCTGCAAATCCTCACGGCCCGAGTCATCAACGACCGCAACAATCCGTACCGCGCGATCCCGCGAAGATAAATTCACGGCCTCTTGCGCCAGCGTAAAGCCAGTTGGCGGCGGGGTCGCGGTTTCGTTCGAGACAAGATCCTCAAGCACAATGCGACTGAGTTGTTTCCCGTAACCACGCGGAAATCGAGCCTCTAGCCCCACCAGGTTAGTCTTGATCATGCCTGTCCATTCGCGGTGACAGCAGTCGTACTCGTCCCACCAATCAGCCCTGAGCCTTAAGCCGTGAGATTGTGGTCGCGGACAGCCCTGCGGCATTGGGGCCGAGGGGCGCGGCAAGCGCCTCGTGAAAGTCGCCGGTCGAAATACCCTTGAGATAGAGCCAAGGCAGCAGCTCTTCGATGGATTTGGCCATACGCAGATCGGGCGGCATGATCGTTGACGTAAAACGGATATTCTCAGCATCATCACCCCGATCGCGGACGCGCGGCACCTTGACTGGTACTGCCCCGTGCCCGGTTGTCACGTCGCGTTCCGGCAGGTGGCCATGGCGCACCAATCGTGCACGGCGATCCACCGTCCGATCGCCAGAATGAGCTTCCAGCAAAACTGACAGTTCGGCGTCAAATGCTTGCTGGATCAAGTCGCGTTCGCCCGCTCGGAGCAGATCGCTCAACAGGTCAGGTAAAAATCCATGTGGATCGCCCAGTCGTGCAATGGTATCCGCTGTCATGTGGCATATCCTTTTCTCTTTGAGAATTGACGGCGTCTTGAACACCGCCACGATATGCCGCCCATCAGGGGCCATCACCAACTTCTAGCTATATCGCAATATGGCCTCTTTACTGCTATTGCCCGACAGTCGCCCGAAGGTGCTCGCAAACGATGGCGCCTGGCATTAGAAACAGCTATAACCATTCGTGCGCAGCACTTCTATGTTTAGGTGCAACGGTACAGACTGCTAGGCCATAAAAAAAGCCATCGCAGGGCAACCAATGTCTTTTGTCAGCGCCAAGACTTCAGAACATGTTTCACCCGTGATTTCCCCCTGAAAAAAGGGGCCTCAAATTTTCTGATCAGGGAGGGGATATCTATGCCCCTATCAGACCGATAGCTGTAACGCCGTCGAAAACGATCACTGGCACGGGACAGTCCGGGATCCGAGCTGTAGATCGTCTTGTAACCCTTTGAGCCCAGAGCCCGCAAAACCTTTGAGTCATAGAACCCGAAGGGCAAGGCCGCATCTACTATTTCAACGCCGCAGGCTTCACCAATTTCAAGACGAGACTGGGACAATTCATAATCAAGCTGTTGGGGCGTCAGGCTAGGCCATTTGACGTGATCAATCCCATGACTGCCAATGCCAAAGCCACTTTCGGACAAGGACCGAATATCACTTTGTGACAGATAGGCAGGATCAGAGACCCTGCCGGAGCAGGGAAAAAAGAAGCCCGGAACTCCATACTGCAACAGTGTGGGGGCACCAATGGCAATATCGCTCTTGTTGCCGTCATCAAAGGTCACAAGCACCCCGAACCCTGTTCGGGCTGTAAATTCAGCAGCCTCTGCAATGATTTTCTGAAACACGTCCGCAGTGGCCCAGTAGTTCTTTTCCTCGTCCCCGATGCTGTCTGCGGGCGTGCCGATGCCATGGAAGGTCAAGATCAGTTCGGGCATATTGAAAATTTCTCGCATAAATCGCTTATTGCGTTACTTAATCCCATTATTATATAAGCAGGATGGTTTGCCCTTCAAGAAAGATAGTTTGTCATGCGCGAGATAATTTCAAATATTTTTAAGGGGATCTGGGTTGAGCAAACCCAGTCTGAGCCCCCCGTTCTGACAAATGATACCGTGCTCCTTGATACAGGTCTTGACAGTCTTGGCTTTGCAATCGTCGTTACGCGGCTTGAGGAAGAACTCGGGTATGACCCTTTCTCGATCTCCGAGGATGCCTATTACCCGCAGACTTTCGGTGAGTTTGTAGAGTTTTATGAGCTGCACAGGCCAAAAGCGTGAGTCCACTCGGAACGCGGATATCTCAAAGCCGTCAAGACGGTGTTCTGGTCAAAAACAAGTCAAAAACACTCTCTGTTGACCAGGTTTGCCGCGTTCAAACGACCATACCTTTTGCTCAGAGAGTGGCCGTGTCTGTCGAAGACGTCGGCGCATTAATACAGCTGTTAGTCGCCTGTGATGGGCATTGCGAAGCACTGCTACTACTGTCCGGCAGCCTTCCCGCAGATGATGTCGAGTCTCTTGCACAAGAGGCCCGGATCGACATGATCGTCTCCGACCGTACCGACCTGCACTCAGCGCGCCCTGTTTCCGAGGTTCTGGAGATGGCACCCGGGCAGCCCGGCAGCAGCATCACTCCCTGTAAAACGGAGTGGATCATGACCACGTCCGGTACAACCGGGCGTCCGAAGATGATTTCACATACACTTGAAAGCCTCTCCAGAACTGTTTCACGCCCCACAGAAGGCGCTCAGCAGAACATCTGGGGGCTGGTATATGATCCAACCCGGTTTGCTGGGATGCAAGTCGTTTTGCAATCGTTGCTTGGGGGCGGGGTGCTTGTCGTATCATCCCCGCAGGATTCAATGGGGCAACGTTTGGCCTTATTCGGAAACGAAGGCATTACCCATCTGTCGGCCACACCGACCCTCTGGCGCCGGTTTCTGATGCAGCCGGAGATATCGAGCCTTGCACTACGCCAGATTACCTTGGGTGGCGAAATCGCGGATCAGACCATTCTGGATGCCCTTCACAGGCAGTTTAGCGATGCACGGATCGTGCATATCTATGCCTCGACAGAACTGGGCGTCGGATTTTCGGTCAAAGACCTTCGGGAAGGGTTTCCTGCGGCGTGGCTTGATCAAGCGCCCGGCAGCATTGCCATGCGGATTACGGAGGGCACCCTGCGGATCAAGGCCGCCACAACATCTGCCGCATCCGGGGCCGAGCAACAGATGGCTCCCGATGATGACGGGTACCTAGATACACAAGATACCGTCGAGAAAATCGGCGGCCGTGTTCTGTTTCGGGGGCGGGACAATGGCACTGTGAATATCGGCGGCGTGAAGATTTACCCGGAAACGGTGGAACAAATCCTGAATGCCCGCCCCGAGGTTATGATATCGCATGTATTCTCAAAGAAAAATCCCTTTTCAGGCAACATTTTGATCGCAGAGGTTGTCATCAGCCCCGGCATCGATAATGAGGCCGACCTGAAAACCGATTTGCTGCGACACTGTCGGGACAAGCTGCCAAAAGAGGCGGTTCCGGCGCTTATCAGGGTGGTGCCTGATATTATTCTCAACCCTGCTGGAAAAGTAAGGAGAAGCTGAAATGAAAACAGTATTCGTTACAGGCGTCTCTCAGGGACTTGGCCTGGCCATCGCAAAACGACTCGCGGCCGATGGATACCGTGTTGTTGGATTGAGCCGCAGGCTGTCTGCTGAATACAAAACATTGATGGATCACCTGCCCGAAGCTGTCTCTTTTGAAGAATTCGACGTCTCCGATATTGCCGGGATGCCGGATCATGTGCGCAAGCTGCTCAAAACCTATGCACCCGTGTATGGCCTGGTCAACAATGCCGGCATCGGCCTTGATGGCGTGCTTGCAACCCAGCACCAAAGTGACATCGACAAGATTTTGAAAACGAACCTCACGGGCCCGATCACGCTTACAAAGTATGTTAGCCGCTCCATGATGGCACGTGGAGAGGGGCGGATCGTCAACATCTCGTCGATCATCGCCTCCACCGGCTTTCATGGCCTTGCGGTCTATGCCGCGTCCAAAGCCGGGCTGGAGGGATTCACCCGTTCATTGTCACGAGAGCTTGGCAAGATGAAGTTGACCGTCAATTGCGTTGCGCCAGGATACATGGAAACAGAGATGACTGATGGCTTGGCCGGGGAAAAGTTGAACTCCGTACGCCGCCGCGCGCCGCTCGGCCTACCTAGGGTCGAGGATGCAGCGGGCGCTGTGGCCTATCTGCTTGGTCCGGATGGAGCCGCCACTACCGGAACTGTGATCACAGTCGACGGTGGCAGCACAGCATGAGCAATATGCGCATTCGGGAAATCACCCATGACGATCTTTCCGATATCAAGAACCTGTTATGCGAAGGGTTCCCCCGCCGCAGCGAAGCATATTGGCACACCGCTCTCCAGCATCTTGATGAGCGGCCCGAGGTAGAAGGCTACCCCCGGTTTGGGTATCTTCTAGAGGTGGAAGGCAAAGCGGAAGGTGTTATTTTGCTTTTGACCTCCTCGCAAAAGGGTAGGATATTCAGCAATCTTTCAAGCTGGTATGTGCGCGAACCCCATCGGAAGTTTGCGGCATTTCTATTTCAGCGCAGCATGCGAACCAAGGGCGGTACATACGTCAATCTGTCTCCATCAGCTGTCGCCCTGCCAATTGCCCAAGCCTTTGGCTTCAAGCCCTACACCCAAGGCATGCTGCTAATGGGACCATTGGCGGCTTTCAAATCGGGGTCTGCGAAGGTTTCCACTGCCTCAGCAGAAGAAATAGTGCAGCTTTGTCACGAAGATCATTCCTTGAAGGATGTGGTTCAGCGTCAGATCGGGTTCGGATGCCGAGCTCTGAAGATTGAAGATGATCATGGGCCAATGCTGACGCTCTATCGTAGTACACGCTTTAAACGGTATCTTCCCGCAGCCCAGTTCCTGTTCGGAGACGTCGACCGCATCGTAGCAGCAGCAGGTCCGCTATACCGCGCGTTGGCACAACAGGGTTTTGCTTGCTTGCTATTGGACCGGCCTGAAAATCTGGATCCCGGTTTTGGCATCTTTGCACTGCCAAACAGAGGTATCCGCTATGCAAAAGGGACCGCTCCAAAGGTCGGGGACCTTCTAGAAACCGAGCTTTCCGTATTCGGCTGAGCTTGCGCGACATCGCCCGAAACTGAAAAGTTCAGCCAGTGAAAAGCTTACGTAAAAATCCGAGCATTTTTACCGTACTCGATCACTTTAGACGCCGACATTCCCTCACAGTCCATCGGTCTGCCTTTACTGACGCGTCATAGAGTGTGTTGATAAGTGTCCCCCGTTGATAGTGGACATCTTGAGTGCAGATATGACGGGTAAGAAGAAGCGGTTCTGGCCTGATGAGGAGAAGGTGTCGATCTGCGGGTAATCCTGCGCGCCGAGGGTATCTGTCGCGCAGGTCGCGCGGCGGTATGCCATGAACCCCAATTTGATCCATAAATGGTTGCGTGATCCCAAGTTTGCGCCGGATCGAGCGATATTTAAAGAGCAGGTTGCTCAGACGCCATGCTTTCTCCCCGTCGAGATTGTGGATCGCCCTCAGACCAAAGACACAGCCCCAACGACCGACGCCCAGCCCACACAAAGCGCGATTGAGATCGATATCGCAGGCCATCAGCTGAGGATTGTCGGCAGCTATGATCCAGAAGCACTGGCCCGGCTCATCCGAGGTCTGTCTGTATGATCCCGGTTCCGGCGAACACGCGGGTCTGGCCAGCTGCCAGTAATCCGCAAACCCGTGTGGGGGGAGGTAATCCCCCCCCCAAATTAAGGGGCTTCATAAGTAGAATTTTCTCGGCAAGATGTCTGAGGAGATTTTGAATGCAGAAAAGCAGATACACTGAGGCGCAGATCCTTTCGATCCTGCGCCAGGGCGAAGGTGGCGTGCCGGTGGCAGAGCTGTGCCGCGAGCACGGTATGAGCAACGCGTCCTTCTATAAATGGCGGGCGAAGTATGGCGGCATGCCCTCTCGGGCTTTTGCTTTGCAAAACCCTGCCGGGTAACAGACGCGTCCATGATCAGCCAGATGAAGGCCATGGAGTGAGGCGCAAACGCCATTGGTCCGAGAGCGCGCCGAACGAGAACCGTCGGCTGAAGCGGATGTATGCGGACCTGAGCATGCAGGCTGATTTGCTGAAGGAAGCTCTTGGAAAAAAGTAGGCGGGCCATCTCAACGCCGAGAGATGGCCGTGAATGCTGTGGCGCGCTGCGCAGTCAGCATTGCGCTGGCTTGCCGCGCCTTTGGTGTCAGCGAGACCTGCTATCGTTACAGCCCGCTGCTGAGCGACGAGAATGAGCATATTGCCGATCTGCTTGTTGGGCTGACCGAAGCCCGGAAGACTTGGGGATCTGGATTATGCTTTCTGCATCTGCGCAACGTGAAGGGGCAGCCTTGGATACTGTTACCTGGCAGTGCATGTTCACATGCATGAGAAGGCACAAAAGAGTTTACCGCATCTACTGTGAACTTGAACTGAACCTGCGCCCTTTCGGGCAATTGCTACGCAATGCCCTGCCGGGTAACAGATCAAACCCCGCAAAAGGATGAAGCGGGACAAGCCCGACGCGCAGGTGGTGCCAGAAGCGCCGAACAT